>NZ_CABHOU010000042.1 GCF_902168175.1 uncultured Chitinophaga sp.
TAAACAATAACGCTTGAACAGGGAAATTATCGAAAGAGCAGATCAATTGCTGGAACTGGTACGGACCAAAAAAGCCGCAGCTGGTGATTATGACGAACTGCTGCAACTTATGGACGCGCATACAGAGTCCTGGTTCACCGCGTATATACAAAGTTATTTCAGCACAAATAGTGTGAATGTGCCGCAACAGTCGCCTTCGTCGCATAGTTCGGCCTGGCAGGCCATGTTGCGCGATGTGATGGATACAGATAAAACCGTTTCTGTAGAAACAAAAAAACGTTCTATACGTCCGATGCGTACCTGGTATTTCGCGGCAGCCGCCGTAGCAGTACTGGTGGCGGTAGGGTTAATGGTCTGGAATCGGGATGGCAATGAAATGGCTGTGCCCCCTGCCGGGCAGCTGGCAGGTGTTAATATAGAACCGGGCAAAGATGGCGCGGTACTGACGTTAGAAGATGGCAGTACAGTAGTGCTGGATAGTTTGGGTAACGGACTGGTATCGTCGCAGTCAGGCGCGCGGGTGATGTTGCAAAACGGGCAGCTGGCTTACGAAGCATCCTCTCACGAAAGCGGTAAGGTAGCCTGGAATAACATTGCTACGCCAAAGGCCCGCCAATTCAGGCTTACGCTGGAGGATGGCACCAGGGTATGGCTGAACGCCGCGTCCAGCTTACGTTACCCTACCACCTTTAAAGGACCGGAAAGAAAAGTACAGCTCACCGGCGAGGCTTATTTCGAAGTGGCTAAGACCGCAAAACAGCCTTTCCGCGTAGTGATCGGAGATTCTGCTACCGTGGAAGTATTGGGTACCAGCTTCAATATCAATGCTTATGCAGATGAGCCGGTAGTGCGCACCACGCTGCTGGATGGCAGTGTACGGGTAACTAAAAGAGAGGAATTTCTACAGTTACAGCCTGGTCAGCAGGCAGTCATGCAGCAGCATATTACGATCGAGCGATCTGTAAATATACAGGGCGCAGTATCCTGGAAAGATGGGAAGTTCAATTTCGAGGGTGCTTCGCTGGAAGAGTTTATGAGGCAATTATCCCGTTGGTACGATATAGAAGTAGAATACAAAGGGCGTACGCCAAAAATGAGGATCAGGGGTAAAGCCGATCGCGACCTGCCATTGCAGGAGCTGCTGGGTGGCCTGGGCGACCTCGGCGTACGTTACCAGTTTGATGGCAGGAGACTAATTATTCAATGATAACAATGCCAACTTTAAAATCAAGCAAAATCTCAGACATGAAAAAGAAGTAACGTGAAGAGCGGCCATAAAAAAAGCCGGAGGTACTTGGAACTACCGCCGGCCAGGTTAGGCTGATCTCGAACAAATGCATCTCGCGAAAGAATTATCTGTTTATCATTTCAACCAAACTGTTGCAAAAGTATGAAATTAATCACTTTTTGTAACGGAGGGGCATTTATTGTCAAGCCCTTCCCGATATCAACCAAATCTGGGATCGCAGCCATCTTCAAGTGTGATCCGGCAATTAAAAGGAAAGTTCTAATGCAGGTTAAACTAATTGCCATCCTGTTAACTGGTTTTATGTGCCATGTGTCTGCAAAAACACATTCACAAACCGTTACCATTTCCGGCACCAATTTAAAATTGGAGAATGTGCTGGCTGCCATAGAAAAGCAGACCGGCTATACTGCGCTTTACAATGAAGCTGATCTGAAAAATGCAGGAACATTCAACCTTTCTGTGAGAGATTTGCCTTTAAAGTCGTTACTGGATTATGTGTTTACGGAGCAGCCGCTGGATTACACCATCAGGCGGACAACGATCTTTATCCGTAATAAACCGGTGATGCCTGGTAAAAAAGAGGAAGAGGCAGCTGCATTGCCACCTGTAAAGGGGCGCGTAACGGATTCTACCGGCAGGGTGCTGGCAGGTGTGAGTATTACCGTAACCAGGGGTAACTCGCCGATCGGGGTAGCACTTACAGACGCCAAAGGCGAATTCTCCATTGCCGTGGAAATGCAGAAAGGCGACCGGTTATTCTTTTCGTCTGTAGGTTTCGAAAGCCAGATGCTGACACTGGATAACCTGAACGCTACGGTAAACGTAACGTTGCGGCAGGCGGTAAAGGCACTCACGGCCTACGAGGTAACCGTTAATACCGGCTACCAGCGCATCCGTCCGGAGCAAAGCACCGGCGCGGTTTCGCAGATCGGTACTAAGGAATATGAATCCAGGATCAGCACTAATTTCCTCGACGGCCTGGTGAACAGGTTACCAGGTTTGATGATCAACAATAATGTAAACTTTACCAGCGATGGAAATAGTCGCCCATTGTTCAATATCCGTGGTATCTCCACTATGTCGGCGAATGAAAGTCCGCTGATCGTAATTGATGGTTATCCTACAGAGCTGACGCTGAACATGCTGGACCCGAATGAGATAGAGTCTGTAACGATCCTGAAAGATGCAGCTGCAGCTACCGTGTATGGCGTAAGAGCCTCTAACGGTGTTATTGTGATTGTAAGGAAACAGGCTGCTGCTGGTAGACCAAAGTTTACTTTCAGGTCTACGGTAGGTGTTACACCCAAAGAGAATTACAACCGTTACAGGTGGGAAGATAATGCATCGTCAGTGGTGGCGGGTTACCAGAAAAACCTGTATTCGCAAAGCATTAACGCCGGTACCTGGAACCAGTTAGGTACGGGTGTAAGCAATGGCGGCACGGTGTCGCGTTCGCCCGTATATCTGATACTGGCGCAACAGGCAGCTAACATGATCACTGCAGAACAGGCATCCACTGCATTGGCAAATCTTGAAAGCTACGATAACCTGGATGATTACAGCAGGTTATTCGAACGTCCTGAAATAGCGCATAGCTACAACTTTAATGTTTCGGGGGGTAATGCTAATGCGTTGTACTACATTACGGCTAACTATACAGGCAATCGTTTGGCAAAAATAAAGAACGATAACAGCCGGTTCCTGCTTTCTGCCCGGTCTACTTTAAAATTCACGCAACGCCTTTCCCTGGAATTGACTACGGACTACCAGGAATGGTTCGCGAAGTCGGCTCCCACACCAGTTGCTGCTACGTATAGCCCGTTCGAGCGTTTCCAGGATGTAAACGGCAAGCCTAATGCCGTTACCTATTCAGGAAGTTTAACACCCACTTACAACGATGTGCTGGTGTCGCAGGGGCTTTATAATTTGCTTTATTACCCTTTGATAGAGGCGAACGAAGTGAGCGATAAAACGCATACGGTTAACAATCGTATCACTGCTAATTTTGTTTACGGACTTGGCGGTGGCTTTGATTTGCAATTCGGTGGTATCTATGAAACTTCCCGTTCTGACATAGACCACCTGGCATCCGAATTGTCTTTTGATGCAAGGAGATACGTGAATGCTTACGTGGCGAGAAATACAGACGGCAGCCTGAAGTACAATGTTCCGAGAGGCGGCTATCTAAGGCAGCGTGATGCCAATACTTCTGGTTATACTGTGCGTGCGCAGTTAAATTATAATAAGAAGATCGGTGTACATTCCTTCAATGGTATAGTGGGAGCGGAAGTGCGCAACCTGATCCAGGAAAGCAATATGTCTTCCTACTTCGGTTATAACGATGGCACACTGTTGCACCAGCCGATCGATTTTGCCGGTATTAACAACGGTACTGTCAGGGGTACATTTAACATGGGTGCCTCGTTGCAGAACATGTATACCAGTTTCTTTGATCAGCAATATGTAGAAGACCGCTTCCTATCGGCCTACGCCAATATGGTGTACGCTTACAAAAATACATACTCCCTGACAGGAAGTATCCGTATAGACCAGTCGAACCTTTTCGGTACCAACCCGAAATACAAGTATAAACCGCTTTGGTCTGGTGGCGCCGCATGGAACATCCATAACGAGGCATTTATGCAGGATGTGGTGTGGATCAGGCAGATGAAACTGCGCGCAGCTTACGGCTTCAATGGTAACGTAGCTAAAATGTCGCTTCCGCAGGTGATTGCACAGGCATATATCAATCCTTATACAAATCCAGCCAGCGCTTCACTCAGGAAAATATCTTACGCCAACAGCAGCCTGCGTTGGGAGCAAACCAGCAACTTCAACGTAGGTGTGGATTATAGCTTTTTCAGAAATGTGTCGGGTAGCGTGGACTACTACCGTAAGAACAGTACCGACCTGTTAGGCAACTCGCTGATCGATCCTACGATTGGCGCCAGTCCTTCCCTGATTAACAAGGCAAACATCCGCAACAATGGGGTAGAGGTAGCACTTCGCGCCGACTGGATCGCTAAACCAAATTTTAACTGGAATACCGGCCTTGTATTGGCCCGCAACACCAGCAAGGTGATGGAAGTGTACCAGAGGGGCGATTTTAATCCACAAACATTAAACGCGCTTGGCTTCGTGAAAGGATATCCCGTAGGTGCATTGTTTGCCTATCGCTGGGCGGGACTTGATACCGCCGGTTATCCGCTGGTATCGGATGGCAAGGGAACGAACTATCGTAGCAACATTAATACGACAGGTAACGCCATGACCAAACTGATGGCCAGCGATACTTCCGGGTTTACGCATTATATGGGTTCTTCTATTCCTACTATCAATGCGGGTTTAAGCAACCGTGTGGATTTTGGGAAGTTTTACGTGTTCTGCATGATCAATTACTATGGTGGATTTAAAGTTCGCGTACCAAGGGCCAATCCGTCGCTGGCAAGGCCGCTGGAAGGCGCCGGTACTTACTGGAAAACGAAGGGGGATGAACTGACTACTGAGGTGCAGGGGCTTGCCGCTTACAATAGTGCGAACTCTAATAACGCTTACAATTATGCGGATAAATACGTGGTAAATGGTGATTACATCACACTGGGCGACCTTACGGTTTCTTACAGTTTAGATGACATCCCTGCTATCAAACGCGCGGGTTTCAGTCATTTCGAAGTGAAATGCCAGGCCTCTAATATTTACACGGTGGGCTTCAATAAGTATAACTACAGCATGGCTACCGGTGGCTTTCAGAAATCGTATGTAACGCCTACATACACGATTGCCTTATTCACCAACTTCTAAATTGTAACAACGTGAAACTGTATCAATATAAAATAATTACGCTCCTGCTTTGTTGCCTGGTTTTTACCGGGTGCGACAAATACCTGGATATTACGCCGAAGGGCAAAAGATTGCTGTCTACCGTAGCGGATTACGACCAGTGGTTAAATGATGAAACACTCATTTACGGGGCAGGAACGGGACAGGGCGTTACCAATTATTTAGGTGATAACATCGACATAGTAGGTATTACGAATCCGCCCACCACTGCCGCCGAATTGGTGTATACCTGGGCCCCGCAGTTTTCTACAGACGTTAACGCGGTACCTTACTTCTGGGGCGAGCATTACGGTAAGATCAACCTGTACAACACCGTGTTGCTCGGCATCGACGATGCCACCGGCGGCACCGGCAGCCAGAAAAGAAGCCTGAAAGCCGAAGCTTTACTGGGCCGGGCGTTGGAGTACTTTTACCTCGTAAACTTGTACGGCAAACAATACGATTCAGCCACAGTGGCCCAGGATCTTGCAGTACCTTTTGTTACCTCCAATGATGTTTCGCAGTCTGTGCCAAACAGAAGTACGATCGCGGTGATGTATAAACATATGATCGATGATCTGAATGCTGCCATCCCCGACCTGCCGGATGATAACAGCGCTAACCGTTTCCGCGCCTCGAAAGCAGGTGCATACAGCGTACTGTCAAGAGTATATTTCTACGCACGTAATTATACAGATGCCAGGAGATATGCCGAAATGGCCCTGGGTGCTACCAAAGCGGTGATGTTCGACCTTAACGGCACACTGCCTTTAACCGATATGTTAAGTGTTCGTTCAGACGCTATTTACGCCAGGATGATATTAGGCAACTTTAATGTAACGCTGGATTACATGCGCACTTTTGCCACCAACGACCAGCGTGTAAGAAAAATGTTCTACAATGTGGACGGGTATACTTTTGTCACAAGGGGAGCAACTTTATTTATCCCTAATTACCTCACCCCGGTGCTGACTTATGTAAACACGGGTACCTCCGTACAGGAAATGAAACTGATCATCGCCGAATGTGCTGCCCGCAGCAATGACCTTACGCTGGCACTGCAGCACCTAGATGAGGTACGTAAAAACCGTTTTACAACAGCCACTTATGTACCTTTTCAGTCGGGCGACCAGGAAACGGTATTACAGGAAGTGCTGAAGGAAAGATACCACGAGCTGGGCTTCAACTCCCTCCGCTGGTTCGATATGCGCCGCCTGGATAAAGAGAACAGGATGCCTGCGGTAAACAGGTATAATGCACAGGGTGCTGTGGTAGCTACATTGCCGCCGCATAGCGACCGGTACACCCTGCAGATTCCTTTGCAGGCGATCTCCTTTAATCCGGGTATGGAACAGAATCCTTAAACAACAAAAAGTAAAATCATGCGTAGAATATATATAGCCATCATTTTGCCGCTCCTCGTATTAGTGGCGGCATGCAGCAAAGATGATAGCCCGGCGATGCTTCCGGAAGGCAGCGTGGCTTTCAGTCAGGCTGCCGGCCAGGATACGATCGTAATGCCGCTTTCTATCCTGAAAGACTCAGCGATCGTACTTGGTTTAAAAGCGGTGTTAACCGAAACCGCTTCAGGGGGTAAACACTGGGTAAAGTTTGCAGTAGATACCAACAAAATAGCCGATTATCGTGCGCGGTTTGGTAGTGCCCTGTTACTTCCCACCACCAGTTATCTCTTTTTTAAGGCAGATGCGCAAATTGCAGAAGATACTTCTCTTTCTGAAGAAGGGCAGCTCAATATCGGGCAGCAAACGAAGCTGATCGAGTATAGTACCTACGTATTGCCGGTAGTCATTCAATCGGTAGATGGTAATGTAGACGGGATAGCCACGAACCGCGTATTGTACTTCGTGTTTAAAACCGGTAAACCCGCCGTGATCAATAAATTGGGCTGGACGATTGCCGCTTTCTCTTCTCAGAACGGTACATTCGCGCCTACTACACTGCTGGATGATAATAACTTAACAACTTATTGGGCCAGTAATATCCAGCAAACGATGCCTCAGTGGGTGAATATCAGCTTTAACAAGGAGCTTACTTTCACTGCGTTGAATTATTATTTGCCTACTGCCTTACGGTACCCTACCCTGGGAGGTTATCCAACATCGATACAGATTGAAACCAGCATGGATGGCACTACCTGGACCAGCAAAGGTGTCTTTGCCGGCAATGTGGTAAACAATATGCAAACGATCCAGTTGGGCGAAACTAAGGCCAGGTACCTGCGTTTTACCGCACTGGCCTGTGTGAAGTATAACAATGCCTACGATGCCGTGTTTATCAGCGGCATTGGACTGGTTCCTTAATTATTAAATAAAAAACAACCATAGATGAAAACGAAATTGATTCTTGCACTGGCCTGCAGCCTGCCTTTAGGCGCAATGGCACAGAAAGACTTTACACTTCGGGGTAAGGTAGGTAAAAAGAGCGCGCCCGCCATGATGTATCTTAGTTACAGCAAGGGCAGCGAAAAAGTATCCGACTCAGTATTATTGAAGAACGGAAGTTTCTCTTTTACCGGTAAACTGGATAACCCGGTAATGGCTACACTTGTCCTTAAACACGATACGGCTAAGATCAAAAAATACGCCGACATCGATCATTTGATGTTCTATATAGAGAACTCGGCCATCACCGTTACTTCACCAGACTCTGTTCACCGCGCCACGGTGAAAGGCTCTCTTACCAATGATGAAAGTAAGCTATTGGCTAACTTGAGGAAGCCTTATAAGAAAAGTGCCGATTCACTCACGAAGGTATATTACGGCCTAACGGCCGAACAGCGTAAGGATTCTTCATGGTTGGTACCTGCGGGGAAGGTCATGCGCGAAACGCAGAGGGGCTACGACAGCGTTTCAAGGGCATTCATCGCTTCTCATCCCAATTCTCACATCGCGCTTAATGCTTTTAACGAGATAGAGCTGGCCTACAACTTCAATGCGGATACAGCTTCAGCCAGGTTTATGAAGTTGTCGCCTGCCCTGAGGGCCACTGCTACCGGTAAAAGCGTGGCCGAAAGGATAGAAACGGGTAAAAAAGCCAGCATAGGCAAAATGGCCATGGATTTTTCGGAGAAAGATACCACCGGCGCCATCGTTAAACTATCGGACTACCGCGGCCGATACGTATTGGTAGATTTCTGGGCGTCGTGGTGCAGTCCCTGCCGTGCAGAAAACCCTAACCTGCTGGTAGCGTACAATAAGTATAAAGATAAAAACTTCACCATCCTGGGTGTTTCGCTGGATGATGAAAAAGCGAGAAGAGCCTGGCTGGGTGCCGTGCAGCAGGATGGTTTGCCCTGGACGCAGGTTTCTGAGCTGAAGGGCTTTAGTGCCGCATCGGCTAAGTTGTATGATGTAAAGGCTATTCCTACTAACTACCTGATCGATCCCAGTGGTAAGATCATTGGTAAGAATTTGCGTGGAGAGGAATTACATGCGGAGCTGGCAAAGTTGCTCAAATAGTATTGCATCTATATCATCGTATAGAAAAGGGCGCCTCGTGATGAAGCGCCCTTTTCTAATCACCTATCCTACCATCCCTTTTTTACCCTGAACTTACCCTCTATCTTCGCCTGTTGCATCAGCGCATCGCCATAACCGGCAGGGTCCATTAAAAAAGTGCCTTCAATAAATCCATCTTTTTCTCCCATAGTGGTAATGGTAACACCACCACCACTTACGTACATACCGGTTTCGGTTACATAATAGGGCACATAATTGTTTCCGTCATCAATCAGGTAATGTGCATGCGTGCCCTCGGCAGCGCCGATAGCCTTGTAAGCGTGTGTGCCAATACCGCCCATCCAACGGATAAGGATCGAGCTGCCCACTTCGTCGCTGTCGAGATCGGCGATAGCATAGTAACCTTCCCTGAACTTTACCGCGGGGCCGGCCACGCGTTTTTGCCAGGCGCCGCCATCTACGCGGATCTGTATTTCGCCTTTAATGGGGCCGTTTTCTTCTCTCGGTTTTGAATCGCTCTCTTTTGAGCAGGACAATAAGAATACAGCCAGCAAAGATGCCAGCAGCAAATTGGGGTTAAGTTTCATTTTAATCTTTTTAGGTGTTAACTGTTTCTGTAAATAATGTGCGCAAGTTAGGCACGGCTATCAGTGCTGCAATGGCTGATGTGGTTGAACCGGGATAAATAGCGTATCAATTGAAAAGTGACCTGGATCACATTATAACCCGCCCATTTCAAATGTGATCTGCATCACGCAACCACCTCGCGATTACTTGCGAATTTTGAGTTATCAAAAACAAACAACATGAAAAATCAAACATTCCAAATCGTAAGTACCCAGAGCAATATTGACTGGGTTGGTAAAAAAGTAACCGGCGCACATAATGGCACCATCAACATTAAAGAAGGCGAAATTATTTTAAATGACGGGCAGATAACCGGCGGTAAATTTATTATCGACGTAGCCTCCATCAGCATCCTGGATGTTACCGATCCGGCTACGAATGCGCAGTTCGCAGGTCACCTCGCCTCCGACGATTTTTTTTCTACAGAAAAGTATCCGGAAGCAACGCTGGAAATCACGGCAGTATCGGGTAACCATATTACGGGCGACCTTACGATTAAAGGGATCACCCATCCGGTTGCATTTGATGCGATTGCGCAGGTAAGTGGCGATTTATTGACGGCCGCAGGCAAAGTGTTGGTAGACCGTACTAAATACGGTATAAAATTCCGCTCGGGCAATTTCTTCAAAGATTTGGGCGATACCCTTATCTACAATGATTTTGAACTAAACGTTACTATCACCGCCAAAGCCGCATAACGGGCTTTGGCACAAAACGAAAGCTATGCCTTACGTTAAAATAGAAGTCACCCGCGAAGGGGTTACCAGGGAGCAAAAACAGGCACTGATCAAAGGTGTTACCGATGTGATCACCGATGTGCTGAACAAAGATCCGCATCTAACCCATGTGGTAATCCAGGAAATAGAATTGGATGACTGGGGATATGCAGGCGAACAGGTGTCGGTGTTGAGGGAAAAAGGTATTACGGCAGATAAAAAATAAGAACATGAAAAAGCAAACGATCATCGTAACCGGCGCCTCATCGGGCATCGGTAAAGAAGTAGCCCGCCACTTCCTGGCACTGGGTGATAATGTAGTGATCAACTCCGCTACTGCCGGAAAGCTGGAATTAGTGTACCGGGAACTGGGGGCAGGCGATAACCTGGCCATGGTGGCCGGGGATGTAAGTCAGAAAAGTACGGGCGAACGGCTACTGGCAGTAGCGCTGGAGAAATTCGGGTCGGCCGATGTGCTGGTGAACAATGCCGGTATCTACGAAACAAAACCTTTCCTGGAAGTGGACGAGGCCTACCTCGACCGCTTCCTGAAAACAAACCTGAAGGGTACGTTTTTCACTACACAGGCAATTCTTCCGCAAATGCTCAAACAGCAGCAGGGAGTAGTGATCAATATCGGTACACCACTGGTACACCATGCGCTGGGCGGCGCACCTTCATCTGCCCCCATCGCCTCTAAGGGCGCTATACATGCCCTCACCCTGCAACTGGCCGCCGAATTCGGGAAATATAACATCCGGGTTAATACCGTAGCGCCAGGGATAATACGTACGCCCATGCATGGCGAAGAGGCCGATCAGAGCGCGGGTTTACACCTGCTTAATCGTGTGGGAGAAGTAGCGGATGTGGCAGAGATGGTATACACCATTGCTAAAAGTAATTTCATCAGCGGCGCGATCATCGGCGTAGACGGTGGTATGGGCGCGGGGCATCATCTGAATTAGGATGAGAAGGATAGGGCTTTTCATTTTATCATTAACGGCTTTGCTTACAGCGAAAGCACAAAACAGATTAACCATGAACACGCATAACCAGGATTCATCAGCCATTACCCGGGTGTTGGAGCACGGCTATTTCAGGGGTATTTATGAAGGTGATATCAGCGTATTGGGCGCTGCATTCCATCCCGATGCACTGTTGTTCGGCGACATAAAAGGGAAGCCTTATGCCAAAACGCTGGAACAGTACCTCGATGGCGTGGCAAACCGCCAAAGCCCCAGGGATTCGGGGAGATCTTTTAAAGGAACGATCATATCTGTTGATGTGATTAATTCGATAGCAGTGGCCAAAGTGAACCTGAAGATGTACGAATTCAATTATTATGATTTACTGTCGTTCCATAACATCGACGGGCGCTGGGTGATCGTTAACAAGATGCTCACAGACGTGGAGGAGTAGGACAAGTGATGCTGCTGCGTTATTGCCGGAAATCTTTAACTTTAAGGAAACTCCGGAAATACAGCTCATATGGGATCAACAGCCAAAGAGGTTTTAAAAGCACATATCGCCAAAACGGTTACACTTACCGATGAACAGTTTGATTATGTATTTTCCTTTTTCAAACCGCAAAGCTTTAAGAAAGGGCAGGCGATTATTTCAGAGGGGGATGCGGTAACAACGGAGTACTTCGTATTATCCGGCTGTTTAAAATCGTTCTTTATCAACGATGACCTGAAGATGTTTATCCTGCAGTTTGCGATGCCTACCTGGTGGGTGTCTGACTACAGCGCCTTGTACAACCAGACAAAAGCGACCGTGAACGTGGATTGTATTACCGATGCGGAAGTGCTGTTGCTGAGTAATGCCGACCGGGAGAAGCTGTGTAGTGAATTGCACGCGGTAGAACATTTTTTCCGCTGGCGTACGAACCGGGGATATGTAGCGGCGCAGAAACGGCTGTTATCTTTTATGAATAATGATGTGAAACACCGCTACGAAGAACTGCTGAACCAGTACCCGGAATTGTATAACATGGTGCCCAAAAAGCTAATAGCCGCTTACCTGGGTGTATCCCGCGAAACACTGAGCAGGTTGTAAAATGTGAGGCATATCACACAGTGAACCGGTTTTTCCTTCCGACCTTTAATCTATAAATCAAAAAAATTAAATACTATGTGGCACCGTACAAGCGTATCGGAAATGCTGGGTATTGATTATCCTGTTATGCAGGGCCCCTTCGGAGGCAACCTGTCTTCTGTTCAGCTGGTGTCTGCGGTATCTGACGCAGGCGGAGTGGGTGGTTATGGGGCGTATACACTGGAACCGCAGGAGATCATAAATATAGACAATCAGATCAAAGCGGCTACCAATAAGCCGTATAATATTAACCTGTGGGTGTCGGATACGGATACACCTGATGGTACTGTGTCTGACGAGCAGTTCAGGCGGGCAGGCGCTTTGTTTAAACCTTATTTTGATGAACTGGGTATAGCATTGCCACAGAAGCCCGGCCCGTTTACATCCCGTTTCGAAAACCAGGTAGAAGCACTGCTGCACCAGCGGCCACCGGTATTCAGTTTTGTATTTGGTATTCCTTCGGCCGATATACTGGAACAGTTCCGTAAACTGGGCACTGCTACGGTGGGTGCTGCTACTACACTGGATGAAGCGATTGCGCTGGAAGCGGCGGGTGTAGATATGATCGTTGCTTCTGGTTTTGAGGCGGGTGGGCACAGGCCATCTTTCCTGAAGAAAGAAGAATCGTCGTTAACCGGTACGTTCGTTTTACTGCAATTGATCAAAGAAAAGGTAAAACTGCCGGTGATTGCAGCAGGTGGCATTGCGAACGCTAAAGGTGTTGCGGCTGCGCTGGCACTGGGCGCTGATGGAGTGCAAATAGGCACGGCTTTCCTGGCTACAGAGGAATCGAATGCTACAGCTATTCACCGTCAAATGTTATTCTCCGATGCCGCCAGGCATACCACTTTGTCGAGGGCGTTTACCGGAAGGCTCGGACGAGTACTGGCCAATCGCCTTACGGACGACCTGTTAACCCAGGAGCGGGAATTCCTGCCATTTCCGCTACAATCGCAGTTCATGTCACATTTAAGGAAAGGAGTGCTGGAACAGGAGAAATGGGATATGACGCAGTTTTGGAGCGGGCAGATAGCACCGGTGTTGAAACATAAAAAGGCGACAGAACTGATGAAAGATATCGTGGATGGAACAACGTCGTATTTCGATCGTTTAAGAAAGTAGAGAGGTGTGTTTTAGGGACAGGCACGCTCGCAGGAGCAGGCCTTCCGGTTATATTCGTCGGTGCATTATCTGGGTATAAGACGATATGGAGATAACGTATTAAATCGGTAAGTTGATGCGGCACAGCCAGAGGGGAGGAGCCCTGCTTAAAAAGGCGGTGGGCTGACCGGGTGCAGCGCTTCGGGGAACTTCGCGCGCTGAACGGGATGTCAGTCGGTAGCACGCAACATTGGGGTGTTGGCATTACTTTCAATAAATACCTTACGGTATTCCCTGGGCGATATTCCCTGGTGAATTTTAAATTGCCTGTTAAAGTAGGAAACGTTATCAAAACCACAGGCGTAACAGATGTCGGTAATGTTACTTTCCTTTCCTATTAGTAGTTTCCTGGCATGACTGATCCTTATCTCATTTACAAACTGTGAGAATGTTTTGTGGGTGCTTCTTTTAAAGTAACGGCAAAACGCTGCTTCACTCATGCAGGCCAGGGAAGCCGCCGATCGGATGTCTACATCCTGATGATAATTTTCAAATACATAGTTGAAAATGGAAGCCAGTTTTTCAGCATCACTTTCCCTGTACCGTGTTTTCCTGATGTCGCCGGTCAGTAATAAAGTGCCCTCCTTACTACGCAGGCACAGTTCTTCCAGTATCTGTAGCAATAGTATGAAGTTCTTCATTTGCTGGTTCGGCTGGAACTGGAAGAACGGGGTGCTGAGGGCTGACCCGGCATTGCTGAATTTCAGGCCATATACTGATTGTTGCAGCAGTTCCTTCACTTTTCTCAGCTCCAGGGTCTCAAAGAAATCCTTCCCCATGAAATCTGCGGTGAATTGTACCACGATAGCATGTGCTACTTCTCCCTGGCTGGTGGACAGGTTGTCGCTGGAAAAACAATGCACCAGCCCCGGCCCGAACATGAAAATCTCACCTTCGTTATAATTCATCACCTTGTTGCCCACGTACACCTGGCCCGAACTTTTTACGATCAGGATCACTTCATACCCGTGGTGGAAATGGAAGGTGTTCGTAAACTGTGGCTGACAGTATTCCTTGATGGCAAAACTGGCATCCTCGGACGTCGATATATGTCGGTAAGAAACTTTCATTTGACCGTTTTTTGGTACAATACTTATTTTTAAGGGCTGAAAAAAAGCATTACGGTAAATATAGTATCGAAAACTGGCAAATGAAGTACTTTTATTTAAACGTAAGTCTGAATAAGTTTGTTAAACTAAACCACCTCTTATATAATACGTTATGGAACTCGCGATACACAATTGGATGCGTGCTGAAACTATAGCAACAACGATACGAAGAGTTGCAGCGATCGGGTATACCAGGCTCGAAGTGGCCGGAAGTCCGGAACAGTACAACACAAAAGACGTAAGAAAACTGATGAAGGAGCATGGCCTCACCTGCTGGGGTGCTGTAACCCTGATGCTCGGTGATCGTAACCTGGTATCCAGGAACGAAGCGCAACGCGCGGCTTCTGTGGAGTATGTGAAGGATGTAGTGAAGATGGTGAAGGAGCTGGATGGTCATATGGTGTCTGTAGTGCCAGGCACGGTTGGAAAGGTAGCGCCCGACGGAAGGCCGGATGAAGAATGGGAGTGGGCGGTTAATTCCATGAAGGAAATATATGAATATAGTGAGGCGGCAGGTGTAGTACTGGGTATAGAGCCCATCAACAGGTTTGAGACCTATTTCATTAATCGCGCAGAGCAGGCCTTGGCCCTGGCCGCGGAAGTGGGCCCAAACTGCGGCGTATGCCTGGATACCTTTCACATGAATATCGAAGAAGCGGATATGTTTGAAGCCATAAGAAAGGCAAAGGGGAAACTGGTAGGTTTTCATGTAGCCGATAATAACCGGATGGCACCGGGAATGGGGCACCTCAACTGGCAAAGGATCGTAGACACGCTGCGGGAAGTAAATTATAACAACGTACTTTCTGTGGAGTTCTGTCCGCCGCTGGACCGTACACCCGCCAATCCTTACCCGGGTTCCATTGACGAAATGCCCGAAAACCTTACACCGGAGCAGGAGAAATTCCTGGTAGATCACGGCAGTTCTTCCGTTACAGACGCGTTTTATACAATGCTCACCAAAGAGTCATATAACACCTTATCAAAACTTATCTAAAGCGTGAAAATAACTAACGTAGAAGCATTTTGGTTACGTTGCCCAATTCCGGAGGGAAAACAACATACGTCAGACTATGGGCTGCTCACCAATTTTGATATGACCCTTGTCGTAATAACAACGGATACAGGATTGCAGGGTTTTGGAGAGGCCAAAGCAGCAGTAGGTTCATCCGGCGTGTGTGCTTCCATTGTAAATTGTATCGAAAATGAGCTGAAGCCCATACTGCTGGGTAAGTCTTTTAAAGACATCACCCGCCTCTGGGAAGAAATGTATAACGGTACACGCGGTCACTACGCATTATCCAGGGGAAGGAAGTTTCCGGTCCTTGGCAGGCGGGGACTTACCGTGTCGGCAATGAGTGGTATTGATACTGCGTTATGGGACTTGAAAGGCAAGCTGTTGAACGTTCCCGTACTGGAATTGCTCGGAGGCGCCTGCAGGGATAAAATGCCGGCTTATGCAAGCGGAGGATGGGCAGATGTGCACAATATCGGCGAACAATTGAACGGATATGTAAGTAAGGGATTTCAGGGCGTGAAAATGCGGGTAGGGGTGATGGATGATACCGTGCAGAAAAGTATAGACAGGGTGAAGGCTGCAAGGGCTGCACTTGGGCCGGATATCAAATTGATGGTAGATGCGCATGGAACTTTCAGCGTACCGGAGGCGAAGCAATTTTGCAGAGGTGTGGAAGACTGTAATATATATTGGTTTGAAGAGCCGATTAGTCCGGACAATAGGAAAGGAACGGCGGAGGTAAGGGCTTCTACCCACATACCAATTGCTGCAGGCGAAAGTGAATTTACCTGTTTCGACATCCATGATCTTTTACAAATAAGGGCTATAGATGTTATACAGCCGGATGCTGCCATTATTGGCGGTATTTCAGAAGCCATGCGCGCGGGTCACCTGGCCAGCGTACACCAGGTAGAGCTGGCGCCACACTGCTGGGGCTCTGCCTTCTCTTTCATGGCGGGGCTCACGGTAGCCTTTGCCTCACCTGCTGCAACGATCATAGAGTTTTCTCTTGGAGGAAACCCCATGATGTACGACCTGGTAAACGAACAGATTGTTGTTACAGATGGCGAGATTGCCGCTCCCTCGGCTCCTGGATTAGGCGTAACCCCCAACTGGGATTTTGTAAAACAGTTTAAGCAGCCGGTTTAAATCATTACTTATGGCAAAAGCACTTAAAATTAATCACGTTACACTCATTGTAGACAATCTTGAGAAAGCTGGTGAGTTCTACGGGCAGGAACTCGGCCTGGAACCGCTTCCCGCGTTCCGGTTCGATTATCCTGTGATGTTTTTCAAATTTAACGATGAGCAGCAATTGCATATTTCGGAATGGGACGACCGTACTTCCTTTCGCGGGCATATCTGCGTACAGGTAGACGATTTCAGCAGCATCTTTTTTCGCATGAAAGAATTGAATGCTATTGATGTAAGTCCCTGGGGAAAGGTGAGGAAACTGCCCGATGGCGCCATGCAGATGTTTGTTCGTGATCCTGCCGGTAACCTGGTGGAAATTTCTTCTGTACCCGGCGCTGAAGTGGATGCCAGGATATTCACGGATGAACTTTACGAAGAAGGCTTGTATGTTTCAAACAGGAACGACTTCAGAGGATATAAATCGGATGATGCTACTTTATATCATAATAAACCATGATAAAAAACGTATTGCTACTTGAAACCATTGCACCAGAAGCATTAGCCGTATTGCAGGAAAGTGTGAATGTGTTCACAGGGTATGATGAAGCCAGCTTAAAGGAGGTTTTGAAGCAGGTGGAAGTACACGCTGTTATTACGAGGGGAAAAATGCAGATAGACAGGGCGTTGATGGAAGCCTGCCCTCATTTGCAGGTGGCTGCCAGGTGTGGTGTTGGACTGGATAATGTAGATGTGGCCGAAGCAACGGCCCGAAAGGTGCTGGTGATCAATGCCCCGGGCAGCAATGCCGCCACCATTGCAGAACATACACTTGCCCTGATGCTGATGTTAATGCGCGACTTGTATACATCGGCAGAACGGGTGAAGCAGAACGATTGGAACTGGCGGAATCAATATGCAGGCGATGAGCTGAATGGCAAAACCCTGGGCATACTGGGAATGGGAAACATTGGGAAACGTGTAGCCCGGCTGGCAGAGGCCTTTGATATGAAGGTGAAATATTGGAGCAGGTCGGCACAGGAGTGTTCTATGGAGGAAGTACTAAGCCAATCAGATATAGTAAGCCTGCACCTTCCATTAAATAAAGAAACAGATCAGATAATAGGAGTACAGCAACTGGCATATATGAAACCGGGTGCATTTCTGATCAATACGGCAAGAGGGGCGTTGATAGACCATGCAGCACTGCTGGAAGCTTTGAACACGCATGCCATAGCAGGTTTTGCTGCAGATGTACTGCCGGATGAACCACCCGTTCAAAACCTTTCGCTTGCGCAGCATCCGCGTACCATCATTACACCACATGCCGCCAGCCTTACGGCATCCACCTACCGGCGTATGTGCCTGCTTACGGTGAACAATGTGGTGGCAGTGCTTACTGGTCGCGAACCGGACTTAAACAGCGTTTATAATCGTAACTCAATTGTATGATAATTACTTTCCCTGTTAAGATGAAATTTTTCTGTATTGGTTTATTATTATCGCTAAGTACAGGTTTGTTGGGGGCACCATCTCCACCAAAGGCTAAAAAGCCCCTGGTTGTTTTTGTGTGCGGAGATCATGAATACAGTGGTGAAGAAACCCTCCCCATTATTGCGGCGGAGCTGGAAAGGCACTACGGTATGAGAACGATCGTACTGAAAGCCTCACCGGACCATAACAGCGAAGAGAATATACCCGGGCTGGAAGCATTAAAGGATGCCGATCTGGCCGTTTTCTTTTTGCGTTGGCGCAGGCTTCCGCCTGAACAACTGGCGCATATTGAAACTTACCTTAAAAGTGGAAAGCCGGTGATGGGTTTCCGCACCACCACACATGCATTCAATTTTCCCAAAGGGCATCCCAGCGAAAAATGGAACGCCTTCGGAGAGTTTGCCTTAAATGCACCTCCGGGCTGGGGTGGAAAAGCCAAACATACGCATTATGGGCACAATAGTAGTACCGACGTAAGTATCGTATCCAAAGAGGCCGGTAATCCTATCCTCACCGGTGTGGCAAAAGATTTTCATGTACGGTCATGGCTGTATCATGTTGTACCGGACTATCCCGTGAAAGGCTCCGTTCCGTTACTCACCGGTAAAGCCGTGAACCCGGAAGGAACAGCCGTCGAAAACCCCGTTGCCTGGACAGGCAAAAACGCTTTTGGCGGAAAGGTATTTATGACTACGATGGGCCACCCGGAAGACTTCAGGGTAGAAGCTTTTCAGCGGCTCGTCATAAATGCCGTTCATGATGAACTGGGCCTGAAAGTGCCAAAGAAATGGAAGGGTAAAATGGATATCCAGGTGCCTTATCGTGTTGCCAAATAAATACGCAGAGAGATCATGAAACTAACTAAGGTCAGCATGCTGTTGCTCATTGCAATTATACCTGCAATGATGATGATCAACGCTTTTAAATTTAAAGGTACGCCGCTTGATATGGCGAAGGGAACGCGTATTGCGCTCATTGGCAATAACCTCGGATCGAGGATGATCAACTATGATAATTTTGAAACAGAACTACAACTTCGTTATCCGACGTATGAACTGTTCATCCGTAATATGTGTGATGGGGGAGAAACGCCCGGTTTTCGCCCGCATGCAAGCAGGAATTCTCCCTGGGCCTTCCCGGGTGCGGAAAAATTCCAGGTGGAGCGGGCCAACCTGGTAAAACGAAAAGATGCCGGTGGTACACTCGAAATGGATGATCCCGGTGAAGGTTTCTTTGAAACACCTGATCAATGGCTCACCCGGTTAAAAACAGATGTGATCATATCCTTCTTTGGATTTAATGAATCATTTGCCGGGAAGGCGGGCCTCGCCAACTACAAAGCAGAACTCGACGCTTTCATTAAATGGACGCTGAAACAGAAATATAACGGAACCTCGGCGCCGAAGCTTGTAATTGTTTCTCCCATTGCTTTTGAGGACCTTACCGGTAAAAGCAGGTATGATCTGCCAGATGGCCGTAAGGAAAATGAAAATCTTCAACTCTATACCGAAGCCATGAGGGAGGTAGCTGCGCAGCATAAAGTGCTGTTTGTAGATGTATTCACCCCTTCACTGAAATGGTATAAGGAAGCTACAGGTCCATTGACCATCGATGGTTCTCAACTGAATGAGGAAGGATATAAAAAGGTCGGGGTATTGCTGGCAGACCAGATCTTTGGAGAAAGGTCTTCCGCGGTAGAAAGTAACAGGAAGCTTGTGCACGATGCCGTCATGGAAAAGAACTGGATGTGGCTGAACGATTTTAAAATTCCTAACGGGGTGCATGTATATGGCCGCAGGTATAAACCTTATGGGCCAGATAATTTTCCCGCCGAAATAAAGAAGATCCGCGAAATGACGGCTGTCAGAGACACTGCTGTTTGGCTTGCGGCGGCTAAAGGAGAGAAAATGGATATCGAAGCGGCTGATAAAAATACAAGTGTTTTGCCGGAGGTTAAAACAAACTATACGCCCAGTAATAAAAACGGTAACCTTAAATACCTGTACGGGCAGGATGCTGTAAACAGTTTAAAAGTGCCGCCGGGCTTCAAAGTCGAACTATTTGCCTCAGAAACGGAATTTAGCTTCCTCGCCAAACCCGTGCAGTTATCATTCGACAACAAAGGTCGGCTGTGGGTAGCGGTCATGCCAACCTATCCGCAATATAAAGTGGGCGACGCAAAACCTGACGATAAGATCATCATTCTTGAAGATACCAACAACGATGGCAAGGCGGATAAACAAACCGTTTTCGCAGACGGGCTCCATTTACCGCTCGGTTTCGAGATCGCAGCAGAAGGTGTATACGTAGCACAGGGAACTAATTTTATCCTGTTAACAGATACTGATGGTGATGATAAGGCCGATAAGAAAGAGATCTTGTTAAGTGGTTTTGATGACCATGATTCACATCATAGCAGCCATGCTTTCACAACAGATCCTTCCGGAGCCATTTATTCGGGGGAAGGCGTGTTCCTCCGTACCAATGTAGAAACATCTTACGGGCCGGTTTATGCGACTAATGGTGGTTTTTACAGGTATACACCGCAGCGCAGGAAACTGGAACGTACGGCGCAAATGTCTGTTCCAAATCCATGGGGCATTATGTTCGATGACTGGGGACAGCCTTTCTATGCGGAAACATCCAGTCCGGACGTTCGTTGGATGCTGCCCGGAACCATATTACCGAGGTATGGGCAGGCTACGCATAAATCAAAACAACTGATAGAAGAGAAACACCTGGTACGTCCAACATCAGGTATTGAAATAATATCAAGCCGCCATTTTCCGGATGATATCCAGGGGGACTTCCTGATCAATAATACCATTGGCTTCCTGGGAACGAAAGAACATACGCTGGAGGATGACGGAACAGGGTACAAAAGCCGTTTTCGTACCGACCTGCTGGTGAGTGATGACCCTAATTTTCGCCCGGTGGACCTGGAGTTTGCACCCGATGGTTCATTATTTGTGATCGACTGGCATAACATCCTCATCGGGCACATGCAGCATAATGCACGCGACCCACTACGCGATCATTCGCACGGCCGGATTTACCGTATTACGTATCCTTCAAGACCATTGGTAAAACCAGCAAAAATAGCGGAGGCCAGCATCGAAGAACTCCTGGATAATCTCAAATTACCGGAATACAGAACCCGTTACAGGACTCGCCGGGAACTAAGGGGCCGTGATGTTGATCAGGTACTGGCCAAGCTCACCACCTGGGTGGCAAAACTGGATACCAGTGACGCGCGATATGAACATCATTTACTGGAAGGTCTTTGGGTAAGCTGGGGAATGAATAAAGTGGATCAGCGGCTTTTAAAACAGGTGCTGAAAGCGAAAGATTATCGTGCAAGAGCTGCAGCAGTACAGGTGGTACGTTATTCAGAACACCAGTTGCCAGACCAGGCTAATTTACTCATGGAGGCCGCCAGGGATAAAAATAGCCGTGTAAGACTGATGGCCATCGTTGCTGCTTCATGGATCGGTAAGGAAAAAGGGCTTCCTGTTTTAGCGGCTGCCAATAAATTGCCGCTCGATAGCTGGATGGTGCATGCATACGAAACCGCTGTAGCCCATTTAAACGGGAGAAATGTAGGAGAAGAAAAGGAGAAAAAGGAGAAAACAGAACTCAAAGGCGCATCACTCGCATTATTTAACCAGGGGAAAATTATCTATAATAAAGAAGGATACTGTAAAACCTGCCATCAGCCGGATGGTAAAGGATTGACGGCCTCCGGATTTCCACCCCTCGCAGTCAATAACTGGGTAAATGGAAGTGACGAAAGACTGATTAAGCTGGTATTGAAAGGTGTAATGGGACCTATAGAGGTAAATGGCAAAAAGTATCCCGGCCAGGTCCCTATGACGCCTTTCGGCGGATTACTAAAAGATGATGAAGTAGCGGCAGTATTAACGTATGTCCGCAACTCATTTGGAAACAAGGGTGGTGTTATTTTTCCGGAGAAAGTGAAAGCGATAAGAAAGGCTACCCAGGGTAAAAAGGATTTTTATACGACAGAGCAATTATTGAAAGAGCATCCAATGGAAAGGACGACGCGATAATGGAACAGGCTTACTGTTTTCTTCAAAGGCTCTCATCAACTTTCAATTGTTTAATGATCAGCATTTCACGTAAATCGATTAATAAAAGAGGCTGCAACCGTATAGTTGCAGCCTCTTTCGCCTATAAATGCCATCGAACGGGTACTTATTCTTTTCTCAGGCTCCTGACAGGGTTGGCCAGTGCGGCTTTGATAGCCTGGTAACTTACGGTCAGAATGGCGATGGTTACAGACAGTATGCAGGCTACTGCAAATACCCACCACTGAATACTTACGCGGTACTCATAGTACTGGAGCCAGTTGTGCATGATCCACCACGAAAACGGTGCGGCGATACAGAAGGAAACGAGTACAAGTTTCACAAAATCTTTAGATAACAGGGTGGTAATACTGGTGATGGATGCGCCCAGTACTTTACGTATCCCTATCTCCCTTACCCTGTTTTCGGCCATATAGGTAGCCAGGCCAAACAGGCCCAGGCAGGAAATGAAAATGGTGAGCTGTGCGAATAAGGCCGCGAGTGTGCCCTGCAACTGCTCGTTCTCGAACTTCTTCGCGTAAGCCTGGTCTACAAACTCATATTCAAACGGATAATCGGGATTGTGTTTCCTGAAAATCGCTTCTGCTTTTTCCAGGTTTTGAGCGGTTGAGTTATTACCGTTCAGTTTTACCTGCATTACCTGGAAGGTCATAAAAGTACTTTTGCCACCGCAAATCAGTATGGGTCTTGTAGGTTCGTAGGGGCTGGTAAGAATGAAATCTTTCACCACGCCCACGATATGCCACTTCAGGCCGAGATCTTCTACTACCTGTCCTATAGGGTTTTTAAACTTCATCAGCTTCAGCGATGATTCATTAATGATCAGCGCACTTGAGTCAGTAGGGTATTTCTTCAGGTCGAAATCGCGGCCTTGTACAAACTGGAGTCCTGCTGTAGTGCCGAGTCCTTCATCGGCCATGTAGCGGTCGAACGAAGTTTTGTCGTCCGGGTTTTTGCCTTCCCAGTTTTGTCCCCAGCCATTACTCCACCTTTCAGTAAGCGGCGAATTGGTTTTGGTAATGGATTTGGCTACTCCGGCTTCGAGTAGTTCGGCTTTAATCAGCTCGTAATTTTTGGGGATATCGCCGGTCAGGAAGTGATATACGAGGTTGTCTTTATTATAACCTGTTTCGCGCTGCCGGGCATAATCGATCTGCTGCCTGATAATGATGGTACAAACGATCAATATGATAGCGGAGGTGAACTGTAATACGACTAAAGCTTTACGCGGCGTTAGTAACGCATCTGCCTTTTTAAAAGTACCTTTTAATACCTTAACGGGTTGAAAGGACGAAAGGAAGAACGCAGGATAACTGCCGGCCAGCAAACCTGTAAACAGGATGAAGCCAATAAACGCGAACCAGGTATAAATATTGGTAAAGTCGAGGAACAATTGTTTGTTGGTAAGCTGGTTGTAAGCAGGCAGGCATAATATCACTATAACTATAGCAACTATACCGGCAAGCAGGGCTATCAACACCGACTCGGCTATGAATTGAAGAATCAGCGCACTTTTAGGGGCGCCCACTACTTTTCGTATACCCACTTCCTTCGCCCGTTTCTCACTGCGTGCAGTACTCAGGTTCATGAAATTGATACAGGCGATGAGCAGTATTAAACCGGCAATGATGCCGAATATCTTTACGAACGAACTGCGTCCTGCATTATCTTCCGCACCATTGGTAAAGCTTGAATACAGGCGCCAGCGCTCGAGTGGGTAGATGAACAGTTCCCATTTCATGTTTTTGGCCTCATCGCTGTAAGCCTGTTTTAATCCTTTTATTTTGGAGGCAACAGCCGCTAAACTTGTATGGGGGCGTAGCAGTACATACGTGGGAGTGCTATTGTCTGACCAGCCCCAGTCTTGTCGCTGACTAAGTCCGGTAACAGCCCATGGCAGCAGGTATTCGAATTGGAACCTTGTATTGTCGGGCAAATCTTTTACAATCCCGGTTACAATGAAATCATCCCTGTCGCCGATCTTGATCGTTTTGCCCAGTGCTTCTTCATCACCAAACATGCTTTTGGCCGATTTTTCGGTGAGCACTACCGAACGCATTTCCTTCAATGCGGTAGCCGGGTCGCCTTTCAGCATCGGGAAAGTAAATATATCGAGGAAGCCTGTATCTACTATCAGGCCCGACTTCATCAGTTTTTTATCGCCGGATGAAAATAGTTGCTGGTTATCGTATTTTATTCTTGCCACACGTTCTACTTCCGGCAGATCTTTTTCTAAAGCAGGGCCGGTGAGGGCTGATACAGAGTTCCAGGACTGTATTTTGCCTTCCATTGGAACCTTGTTCCATACTTCATAGATACGGTCTTTGTTTACATGAAACTCGTCGTAACTCCTTTCGCTTTGTATCCATAGCAGAATGAGTATCGCGGCAGCCATGCCTATGGCGAGACCTGTTATATTGATAGCCGAAAACCCTTTATTACGAAGGAGGTTACGGAAGGCAGTTTTAAAGAAGTTCCTGATCATATAGCAAATGGGCACTAGTTACTCACAACGGGCCCCAAGATAATGCCGTATAATTAGCGTGTTGATTTGCAATGGTTTATTCGTTGGGTTTTGTTCGTTTTCGGCACAAAACCTGTCCGCTTTTGAACAGTGGCTGCTTTTGCAGCACCGGCAAAGCTTTTAACCCACCCCGAATCAGAAAGCGTTTTGTGAATATTAACTCATTGTGTACGTAAATTAACCCGATCCCGATAAGTTTGAATTTTGGACGCGCCTGTTAGGATAATATAACCGGGATAACTATATTCGTTCGTCTACGGGAACTATTGCACCACTTTGTAATGTATTATTTTTTGGGGTTTAGCCAATGAAGCTAATTCTTGAGGATCTTTCGGATCAGGAACTTTTGGATTTGATGAAGCTGGATAATCAGCCGGCGTTCGTTTGTATTTATAAACGATACTGGTCTGAATTATACCGTTGCGCATTCAAAATTTTCCCGAACCAGGAAACCTGCGAGGAACTGATTCACGATGTATTCCTTTATTTATGGGATAAAGGCCGCAATGTACAGATCAACTCCCTGAAAGATTACCTCTACATCGCCGTAAAGAACCGCGCCCTGAACAGGATACGCGCCGAAAATAACCTGCTGCGAATGCTGAATGCCCGTGCCGGTGTTGCGGAGTCGGTGATGCCTGCCGAGGAACGCCTGCACTGTATGGAGATTAATCGGATTTACGATGAGGCCCTCGCCGAACTGCCTGAACGCTGCCGGACAATCATGATCATGAGCCGTAAAGATCATCTCTCTAATAAGGAAATAGCCCTTAAACTGGACATTACCCCCAAAACGGTGGAGAACCAGATCACGATAGCCTTACGCCATATACGTACGCGGCTGGGCGAATACCTGGTGACCCTGCTTTGTTTTTGTTTGTTGATTTAACTGGTTGTTAATTAATCTCTTAATTCCTCCCGGAAATTATTTTTATAGAAAACTGCCCATCTTTTGGGGGATAGGGTTTTTTGCGGTGTCTTTATTATTAAAGCAACGGAATGAACTTTTCCTTTTTCTCAAAATTCAGGAACAAACATGCGGACGAAGAGGCCCTTCGCGGTATATCGGAAGCGGTAGATCAATTCCAGTCGGCGCCACCCGCCTGGGATACATCAAAAATGGGAGAGGAACAGCAGGTGGAGGAAAGAATACTTGGCCGATTGATGCTAAGTGTAAACGAAAGACCGAAACAGCACCGCCTGCATGTACGCAAGATCGCTACCTGGTCGGCCGCAGCGGCAGTGCTGACGTTTTGTGTGGTGGCCGCTTTGTATAAAGACACCTGGCGTACAGGAGGCGCATCTCCATTAATAGTAGCCGAAGCCAAAGCTGCCCATCATGAAAAACTGACACTGCCTGATGGTTCTACGGTTGTGCTGAACGCCGGCAGCCGTTTATCTTATCCAAAGAAATTCGGTAACCAGCGCGAAGTAACGCTGCTGGAAGGTGAGGCTTACTTCGATGTGAAACAGGATGCGAAGAAGCCATTCATCGTAAAAGCAGATAAGATCAGTACTACCGTATTAGGCACCAGCTTCAATATCCGCGCTTATCATTTTATCCCGGATGTAACTGTAACGGTTTCTGGCGGTAAGGTGTCTGTTAATAATGCCTATATCTTAACGCCCGACCAGCAGGTTAGTTACGCAAAATCTACCGGTGTAATACAGCAAAAGGCGGTTAAAGCCGCAGAAGTACTGGGCTGGATGGATGGCAAACTGTTGTTTACCAACGAAACCTTCCGGCAGGTAGCGGGTTTGCTGGAGAATAAATACAATGTGGACATCATTATCGACGATGAAACGATTTCCAGTTACCACTTCACCGGCGCATTCGAAGCTTCGGAAACATTAAACGATGTACTGGACGCACTTACACTTACGAAAGGACTACAGTATTCTATAAAAGATACCACTATTCATATTTCTCAAACTAAAAAATAAGATCAGTTTTTTATCAACCGGATTATCAGAATTTAATCAAACAGCATTGCAGTAGATCAGCCAACTTTTAACGAACAGTATTTATCAACCGAAAATCAAACTCCCGGAACTATGACGTTCAACTACTACCTAAGCTAAAAGCGGGGAAGTATAACTTCCCGGCATGTAACAGATTCAGTGCATAATGCCAACTGACCGCTATGTTTTATCAACCTTTTTAAACGATTTAAAAACACTTCCGAATATGGAAAATTATGCTCGCAGCTTACTGCTTGTCCCTAACAGTCAGAGCATCATTCAACGAACGTTGATCTGTTTTTTTCTCTCGCTATCGATCCTTTTACCATTTAGCACCAGCGCCCAAAGTCTGGATGGGGTTAAACTAAGCGTTAATTTCAATAACACGCCATTGAAACAGGCGCTGAAAGAAATTGAAAGTACGGGTAAACTGAAGTTCGTATTCAATGATGAATCGGTAACGCCTTATAAGGTAACGCTGAAAGCGCAGAATGAACCGCTGAAACAGGTGCTTGCCAACCTGCTTAAAAACACGAAACTCGATTTCCAGCTGCGCGATAACAAGTGTATTATCATGGAGCGTAAAAGAGTTAGTTCGGTAAAGATGGGCATGACCCCCGCCACACCAACGCAGGTGCCTGCCACGGCGCTCTCATCACGCAGGATAAGGGGTAAAGTACTGTCCTCTGAAAATAACACGCCGCTGGCCAACGCTACCATCACTGTTCGTGAAATGGGGACCACCAACAGTATGTCTGACGAACGAGGCGAATTCGTACTCGAACTGCCTCCCCAGGGCCGTATGCTGGTGGTAACGCACGTGGGTTATGCTACCAAAGAAGTACACGTAGGTCCTTCGCAGGAATATATAGTGAGCATGGAAGTATCGCAGGAAAAACTGAATGAGGTAGTGGTGATGGGACCGTTTAACCGTAAGGCGGAAAGCTTTACCGGTTCGTCGGCCACCTTTACACAGGAGCAGTTACGTTCAATGGGCAACCAGAATATCATTCAGAGCCTGAAAATATTAGATCCCTCCTTTGTACAGATCGAAAACAATATTGCAGGGTCGGATCCCAACACGCTGCCTAATTTGCAAATACGCGGCGGTAGCAGCTTACCGGGTTTGCAGGGTGAATACGCCAGCTCGGCCAACATGCCGCTTTTTATACTGGACGGTTTTGAAACTACATTGGAAAGGATTTACGACCTGGACATGAACCGCGTGGCCTCTGTTACTTTGCTGAAAGATGCTACTGCCAAAGCCATTTATGGTTCCAAGGCGGCAAACGGGGTTGTGGTAGTGGAAACTAAACGTCCACAGGCAGGTAAACTGCGTGTGAGTTATACGGGCGATCTTAAATTGACGGTGCCTGATTTAACCAGTTATCATTTAACCAACGCTACCGAAAAACTGCAGGCGGAAGTGAACGCCGGCCGTTACAACGCATCTTACTACCATTCTGCACAGGCACTGGCCGAACAGTATAATTTAATATATGGCGAGGTAGCACGGGGTGTTAATACCGATTGGCTTGCGCAGCCTATTCAAACGGGGGTAGGACAAAAGCATACGATATCGCTGGAAGGGGGCGATGAGTTTTTTCGTTACGGCGCCGACCTTACCTACAATGATATCAAAGGCGCCATGAAGGAGTCGGACCGTAAAACCACTTCGGCCAATATCTTTCTTTCGTACCGTGTAAAAAAACTGCTGTTCCGCAATAACCTTACCGTAGGTTTTAACCGCAGCGACGATTCGCCTTACGGCTCCTTTGCACAGTACTCCCGCCTTAACCCTTACTGGACGCCTTATGACGACAATGGCAACCTGAAGCGGTTACTGGGTACGTTTAGCACAGGCAGCGGCACGCCCATGAATTACTTCAACCCGATGTACGATGCCTCTATCGGTACCAAGAACTTTTCCCGTTACGTCGATATCACTAACAACTTCCAGGCAGAATGGACGCTGGCCAGTTCGCTGAAACTCATCGGCCGTTTCGCGTACAACCTGCATCAGTCCTCCCGCGAAGACTTTTACCCTGCCAACAGCACGCGGTACATCAACTATCCCGACTCCATGTTTTTCATGCGCGGCGATTACACGATTACCGATGGCAGGGATGTATCCCTACGCTCTGACCTTACCCTTAACTACTCCAGGCAATTTGGTAAACACCTGTTTTTCCTGAACGTAGGCTGGAATATAGCCGATGCAGCCAGCGAAACACACGGTTTGCAGGCGCAGGGTTTCCTGAACGACCGGGTAGATAATATCAGCTTTGCCAAACAATACCTCGATAATGGCCGTCCGTTGGGCAGCGATGCTAAAACCAGGGAAACGGGTGTACTGTCTGCCTTAAACTACTCGTACGACGATCGTTTCCTGGCCGACTTAACCTATCGCCGCCAGGGCTCCAGCATATTCGGGGCCGATAATAAATGGGGCAGCTTCTGGTCGGCCGGTGCGGGCTGGAATTTGCACAACGAAAACTTCCTCAGGAACGTAAGCTGGATCGACCAGTTGAAACTGCGCTCTTCCACGGGGTATACGGGTAGCCAGAACTTCAATCCCTACCAGGCCATGTCTACCTACACCTACTACACCGACACGTATTACGATAACGTAGTAGGCGCAAAACTGATGGCCCTGGCCAATAACGAACTGAAATGGCAGGAAACACAGGACTATAATGTGGGTATCGACCTGAAAGCGTTTAACCGGCTGGGTTTACGTTTCGATTATTATATCAGTAACACAGATAACCTTTTAACGGATTTGCCTTTGCCGGGTTCTACGGGCTTTAGTACCATTAAAGAAAACCTGGGCGGTGTACAGAATAAGGGCATAGATGCGACTGTGAGTTACAAAGTATTCGCGAGTCCACGCAACGGTGCATTCTTAAACCTGTTCGTAAGTTTTGCCGGTTATAAAAACCGGCTGGTACGCATTTCCGACGCGCTTAAATCACTGAACGATCAGCGTGAGGCGGCCAGGGCAGCTTCCGGGTCCACTGCGCCATTTATCAGGTATAAAGAAGGGGAGTCTACGACTGCCATATATGCTGTGCAGTCGCTCGGTATCGATCCTTCCACCGGGCGCGAGATTTATTTAAAAGCGAACGGTGAAAGAACATTCGTATGGAATGCAGACGACCAGGTGCGCCTCGGCGACTCTAATCCTAAACTGAACGGCAGCTTTGGTTTTAACTCTCAGTATAAAGGCTGGGGGCTCAACTGCGCATTTACTTACAGAGTAGGCGGGCAGTATTATAATCAAACACTGGTAGACAGGGTAGAGAATGTGGACATCCAGTATAACGTGGACACCCGCGTGTTTACCGGCTCCTGGAAACAACCGGGTGATGTTACTTTCTTCAAAGCCATTACTGCATTACCTAATAAAACCTTCCCGACTTCAAGGTTTGTACAGGACCTGAACGAGCTCGTGATGTCGTCGCTGAACGCCACGTACGATTTTAAAGATGCGGCATTCCTGAAAAGAAGCACACTGCAAAGGCTGCGGGTAACCTTGTTTACCAACGACCTGTTTGTGTTATCGTCCGTAAAAGCCGAACGCGGACTTAGTTATCCGTTTGCGCGTACGCTTTCTCTTTCAGTTCAGGCCACCTTTTAAACTTGTAAACATGAAAATCAGAATATTAATACTGCTCTTATCCACATCCTTCGTATCCTGCAATAAATGGTTGGATGTAAAGCCCGATTCGCAGGTGAAGGATACCGAACTGTTTTCATCCGAAACAGGTTTTAAAGAAGCCCTGTCCGGCGTGTACTCCGCCCTTACTTACGAACCACTGTATGGCAGGGAATTAACTTTTGGGTTGATGGGTGCGCTGGGCTGTGAATGGGATTACCAGAATAACTCCTACGCGGCCGACAAAGCCTACGCCTACAAAACCAGCTCTGTTTCGCTCGACAGGATCGATGCGATCTGGGAGGGGTTGTATAACGCTGTGGCAAACGACAATAAGATCATCGAAAACATAGATGCGAAGAAAGCTATTTTCGGTGGCGAAAACTTTAATGTGATTAAAGGAGAAGCCCTGGCGCTTCGTGCATTTATTCACTTCGACCTGCTGCGCACCTTCGGCGCCAGTTATGCCGAGGATCCGAATAAAATGACGATCCCTTACGTAACGGCCAGTTCCAAACAGATCTTCCCGCAACTCACCGTTACACAGGTAATTGATAAAGTGCTGGTAGACCTCCTCGCCGCCGAGGAACTGCTGAAGGCCGACCCGATACTGACCGGCAAAACCATCACCATTGCCGACGATAACGGTTACCTGATGAACAGGCAGGTACATCTGAACTACTACGCCGTTAAAGGCCTGCTGGCAAGGGTGTATTTGTATAAGTCCGACCTGGTGAACGCTTTGGCCAATGCACAGGTAGTAATGGACGCCACGAAGTTTACCTGGATCAGCCCGGCCGCTTTGAGCAACCGGGCGATCGCCGATCTGACGTTCAGCTCTGAGCATTTGTTTGCGTTGAATAACATCCGCCTGAACGCCATTTCCAACAATGCTTTTTCATCAACGGGCAGCAGTGTTTTTTATATCTCCAAAGCCAGTCTGCAGGATTACTACAACAGTGCGGCAGAAGATTACCGCTACCTGCACTGGTTTAAAGTAAACGATGCCGGTGATTACTATTTGAACATGTATACCCAGCTTACGGATAGTCAATGGCCCATTGCTTACCGGAATAAAATGCCACTCATCAAACTGGCCGAGATCTATTTCATTGCTGCCGAGTGTTTGCAGAAAACAGATTACGCAACAGCGGTGGACTATATCAATAAAGTAAGGGTGGCCAGAGGACTCATCTCATCCCCCATAAACGCAGCCGATTTCGAGACCATACTGGCGCAGGAATACAGGAAGGAGTTAGTAGGCGAGGGACAGCTTTTCTTTTATCACAAAAGGAAAAACAATGCGGCTATCCCGAAGGCTACCGGTCTTAACCTGGTACAGTTAAAAGGCTACAAGCTCCCCATTCCGGTGGCTGAATACGAAAACGGTGTTAACCGGGTTGATAATCAATAAACGCTGACACACATGAAAAGGAATATATATTTTCTGACGATCGTTGCCGCTGCGCTGCTATCGTCCTGTAACAAATCGCCGGAGCTGCTGTACGCAGAAGATACAGACGCGATCAACATATGGCTGGGTACCTCTTTAGCCGCCAAACCCGATAGTATGGAATACAATTTCGCTTTTAAACCGGCAGTGCCCGTCGATTCGGTGATATTTACAGGCATGCTGCTGGGCAAACCTGCCGCTAACGACCGCAGTTTCTTTTTGAAAGCAGTTGGAGGGGATACGAACAGGGTGAAGAAGGGCATTCATTACGAACTGGGCGACTACCAGATCAAAGCGAATGGCTACACGGCCAAATTCCCTATCTATATAAAAAGAACTGATGATTTTAAGACCGGTCCCGCACGTATCGTGTTCAGTATTACGGAAGAGGGCGACCTTAAAAAAGGACTGGTAGAGTCATCCCGCATCACCCTTATTTTTAATGATGTATTTGCGAAGCCGGCCCACTGGGACGTGGATCCGTATCCTTATACAAAACTGTCGACCTACTTCGGTGTGTACAGTAATACGAAGTTCCAGTTTATTACCACCACTATCGGCCAGCCGCCGATATTCAGGGTGTTAAGCGCAGGTACACCAGTGGCCGGGGAAGTAGACTTTACAACGGTTACTTATTACAAGAACAGCTGTATCAAACGTTTGGCCACTTACAACGCCGCCAATCCGGGTAACCCGCTGAGAGATGAAAACAATAATCTTATCACTATTCCCTAACAGATCATGAGAATAACTTATTATATCGTTTTTTGCTTTACCGCGCTTGCCATGTTCGGCGGCTGTGCGAAAGACAAGGGCAATTATGATTACATCGCGCTCGATAGTGTGTCTATCGACGTAACGGGACTGGCCACCTCTTATTCTATGCTGCGTTTTGATACGCTTACATTGAACCCGGTGGTAAAGTATAAAGGAGAAACCGTGAACCCCGCCGCTCCACAATTCAGTGAGCTTTCGTTCGCATGGGAAATGTATCCCAGCTCCATCAACCCATCTATCCAGGAAAAGTATACGCTCGATAGCAGTATCGCGCTCAAGACTATCATGGATAAAAAGGAAGCGGTATGGGTAGTGCTGTTTACGGTAACCAATACTAAAACAGGCGTTAAGTCTTTTTCCAAGTTTACCGTAGCCCTTACGCCTTCGCTGGCAGAAGGCTGGATGGTGTTGTATGAAAGAGATGGGAATACAGATGTAGGCCTCATCGTCAACAATGAGATCACGAAAACGAATACTGTGCAGGAACGTGTGCTGTTGGATATCTATTCCGCATCTAACGGTGAGCCGCTGCAGGGCGCGCCAGGTTCTCTCAGTTACTCGCTGGTAAATTTTCCTTCTTCTTACAAGATTTATATCCAGAGCGAAGGTGATGTGGTGTCGGTAAACCCTTCTACGTTTCAGCGTATCGATAATTTTGAATCGATCTTCTGGACAAAACCAGCCGTGGAAGCACCGCAACTGGTAAAGATCACCGAGCAGCGAAAGGAGTTCATGCTGAATAACAATAAACTGCATGTGATCGATTATACCATTATCGGCACGGGCAGACGTGCATTTGAAGATGCGCTGGCCGGCACTTACGGTCAGCTGGCACCATGGATATCTACCACCACCGGCGCCGCTTTCGACGCCATCGTGTACGATCAGACGAATAAAAGGTTTATGAAAGTAGCAACACGTGGTGCGGAAGTAGTACAGTTTACCACCACGCAAAGTCCTACAGCGGCTTACGATGTAAAGAATGTAGGCCTCACCTTCCTGGCGGCCGACCTTGGCTGGAACTTTTGGGAACATATAGTGATGAAGGACGACGCCGGCAAATATTACCTGCTTACTGCCGACTTCAGAACGGGCGAAATAGCCACCATCGGTAAAGGAAAGTACGACATGACCGCCTGCCCGGAAATAGCCGATATGAACTCGGTAACAGCTGGTTTCTATGGCGAAGTGTTCTACTATAGCTCACCGAAAAACCTTTACCAGTTTAAATACACACCCGGCACTACCGATAAATTGTGGACAGCGCCCGGTAATGAAAAGATCACCAACATTTCCTTACAGAAGTATTATAATACACAGGCCGCGCGAGGCCGTTGGTACGATCCGAAAAACATCTGTAAGATACTGTACATCTCTACTTACGACGAAGCTACTAAAATGGGTAATGTATACCAGATGGAAGTAAACCAGTCGAGCGGCGCTATCATTGCCGGTACAGAGAAAAAGTACACAGGTTTCGGAAAAGTGAAGGCCATGGCCTGGAAAGCTTTTGTGATCCTGTAACCCAATAAACTAACATCATAACATACAAAATGAAACCAGCATTATTTACAGTTTTAGCAGTGTGCGCGGGGATATTATCGTCGTCGGCACAGGAAACCTTCCGTATTACGGGCAGCCTGAAAAACCAGGGCAATGAAAAGATTATCCTTACCTATTTTGATGGTACCAAAAATATCACCAATGCAGTAGATGCGGTGGATGGTAAATTTACGCTTACTGGCACTGCACCTGCACAACCCGTAATGGCAAAACTGAATACGGGCATCGACAGGAATACTTATCTGGGCGAAAGGGCCAACTCTATGGCCATTCCTGCCATGCCACTGGATGTTGTGATCAGCAAAGATTGCAAGCTTACTATTTCAGGCGTTGCGGAAGATATTAACCTGGCTACAGTACAGGGGGATGCTTATAATGAAAGCTTCAATGACCTGCGTAAAGCAGAAGGCAAGAACTTAAAGGAGAAGGCGGAATTGCAAAAGAACCTGATGCAGTTAAGGAAGATGGGCGTTACCGACGGCCTGGATGATGTAGGTAAAAAAATGTTGGCCAATTATAAAGAACTGAATGCTATTCACAAGCAATTCATCAAAGATCATCCTGGGGGATATTCTTCTGTATGGTTGTTGGCACGTACCGCTAAAGAGTATGAACTGGCAGAGTTAAAAGCTGCTTACGAGGGACTGGATGCCAGTCTCCGGAACAATGAACTGGGTAAAAACGTAGCAGCAAGAATTGAGATCGTGGCAGCTACGGCGAAGTCGGGCCCGGCGCCTGATTTTTCGAAACCTTCACCTGATGGCTCTTACCTTACGCTGTCGCAGTTCAAAGGTAAGTATGTACTGATCGATTTCTGGGGCAGCTGGTGTGCGCCGTGCAGGCAGGCTAATCCTCATTTAAAAGAACTGTACGCCATGTACAAGGATAAAGGTTTTGAAATACTCGGTGTTGCCAGCGAAAAAACAGCCGATGCAGCATCTGCACAGGTGGTTTGGAAAGGCGCTATTGAAAAGGATGGACTCACCTGGCCGCAGGTGCTGAACAACGAGCAGAATATGAAAACGGATGTAGTGAAGCTTTACGGTGTAGATGCTTATCCTACTAAATTGCTGATCGACCGGAACGGTAATATCATCGCCAGGTGGCAGGGTAGCGAAAGCAGGGAACTCGACGAGAAACTGAAATCAATCTTCAAATAAGTACAGACATGACGAAGAATGTGTTTAAAATAGGTGCAGCGGTATGGCTGGCTTCCTGCACGCTTCCAGTAATGGCGCAGGTGAAAAAGACGGTGCTGGTTACCGGTAAAGTGCATATACAAAACCCGGAGGTGCTGAAAAAGTACAACATGGTTTGGCTGAAGAAGGGTGCAGGTGCCAATGCAAAAACGGTGGATTCGGTAGCGGTAAAAGCAGATGGTACGTTCAGTTTTAAACTGCCGGTCGCCAAACCTGGCATTTACCAGTTGGATATCCTCAAATGGCAAACGGCCGCCTTCTGGTCGGACCAGGACATAGAAGTACTGGCCCGCGGGTACGATACGGCGAAGTATCAGCGTAAGAACTCGGGCTTCGTACAGGTGAAAAGCAAATCGGCCGGTACGCAGCTGATTAATATGGCGATGTACAATCGTTACTTAGATGAAATACTGCTGGGTGACTTACTGGACGAAGGTTTCGCTGCCCAGAAACGCCGCAGTACGGATTCGGTCTGGTACGTTTACTACCGCCAGCAAATGTTGTATCGTAAGGTAGAAGACCAGGCGGTGGCCCGTGAAAAGATGCTGATACAAAGCTCGGGCGGTAACCCGGCATCGGTATACCTGCTGGCGACCATGAGCAAAAGAGACCCGAAATTTATATTGGCGGAGCTGGATAACCTGCTGGCTGTAAACCCGGCTTTCGAAGAAGCCATCAGTGTGAAGAAAGACCTGACGCGCCAGATGGATAAGGAAAGGATGTTGGCGAAAGGCAGTGTAGCGCCCGAAATAGCCTATGCCAGCCCGGACGGCAAAATTACCAGCCTTGCATCGTTTAAAGGTAAATACGTGATCGTAGACTTCTGGGCCAGCTGGTGCGGGCCTTGCCGTAAATCTATTCCTAAACTGAAGGAGCTTTATTCCATGTACCAGGCAAAAGGGTTTGAAATACTGAGTATTTCTGTGGATAAGGATAACGAGGCCTGGAGAAGAGCCATGTCGGAAGAGCAGATGCCCTGGTCGCAGGTGATTACGCCTAATTACAATAAAACCATGTCCGATTTCATGATACAAGGTATTCCTACTATGTTTTTACTGGATAGGGAAGGACGTATCGTGGAGAAATTTACAGGCTACAGCTCTAGGCTGGATGAGTTGCTGAAAGAGAAGATGGGGGCTTAGAAGTTCCTGGCCAATTAATAACGGGAGGCTGCGTCTTACGATGCAGCCTCTTTCTTATGATACGATATTCTCTTTCTGAAGGGCTGATGCCGCTTTCATTACAATTGGATAAAAAAGTATGTATTTTAAGCCGGACTGCCATAACAGTCCGGCCTTTTACATCACTATTGATTAAGCGGGAAGTTGAACATCCACTGTACGCCGTATTTGTCGGTGCAACTGCCGTAAAAAGCGCCCCAGAACATCACGTCCAGCGGCATTGTAACCTTACCGCCTTCGGATAAAGCATCAAACAGGCGTTGTGTTTCTTCTTTTGTATCGGGCTCCAGGCTCAGGTGGGTGTTGTTACCGATGTTCACTTTAAAACCCATCGATTCCGGCGCATCGGTGCCCATTAATACGTGGCCGCCAACAATGGGAAGCTCTATGTGCATGATCAGGTTTTTATCCTGCTCGGCCAGTGGTGGCATGCCGTCTTGCGGGGGGATGTCGCCGAAACGGGCAATGTCGCAGGAATATTCGGTGCCGAAAACTGATTTGTAGAACCCGAAAACTTCTTCGGTACTGCGGGCGAAATTGAGGTATGTGTTTGTCCTTGCCATAACGTATATTTTTTTGGTTTGTTTGTCTGAAACAAAGGTAGGGGCTTTGTCGTGGCCACCTGATGGTGCATTGCGTCATATTAAGGGGTTACATACGACATGTTAATATCTGCATACTCCAACCATCTTCCCCTAAAATTCTTTTGAAATGTGCTTCACAGCCGTTAAGTTTGTCTTGTACGAAGAAATGAACAAAAAAAAGACCAGTAATGACTACTAACAGGAGAACATTTTTGACACAGGCAGGCCTCATTGGAGCAGGTCTGGTACTCGCACCAGGATTACTTTCCGCAAAGAGCGCTAAAAAAGCAGGCCTTCAGTTATACAGTTTGCGCGATGAATTACCCAAAGACGTTAAAGGCGTAATTGCCAAAGTAGCAGCAGCAGGATATAAAGAGGTAGAAACTTACGGCTATTCGAAAGATGGCGGTTTCTGGGGACTGAGCCCTGTGGAGTTCAAAGCCCTGCTGGACAAGCACGGTTTAACCAGCCCAAGCGGTCACTATAACATGGACGCGCTGATCAAAGAAGGTAACTTCGACGAGGTAGACCATGCAATTGAAGCAGCGAAGATCCTGAAACAGGAATATGTAACCTGCCCGTATATTGGCGGCGACGACCGTAAATCGGCAGCAGATCTTAAAAATATCGTGGAAAAAGTGAAGCTGGGCGCACAACGTGTAAAACAGGCAGGTTTGAAGATGGCCTACCATAACCACGACTTCGAATTCGAGACCATCGAAGGAGTGAGGCTATACGACCTGCTGCTGGATGGTACCAAACCGGGTGAACTCTGGTTCGAACTTGATCTGTATTGGGTAGTACGTGCCAAAGAATCGGCACCGGCATTGTTTAAAAGAGGGCCTGGCCGCTTTAAACTGGTGCATGTGAAAGATATGGACAAACAGGACCCGGGCATCAATACCGAAGTAGGTTCCGGCAGCATCGACTTTAAAGCCATTTTCGCCGCCGCTAAAAAGGGTGGTGTAAATCACTTCATCGTAGAGCAGGAAAACTTTTCTATCGATCCTTATAAAAGCATCACACAAAGCAGCACTTACCTGCGTACCGTGTTGTTTAAATAAGTTGAGATGGATGAACATAAAAAAGCCAGGCTGCATCGTATAGCCTGGCTTTTTCTATTGAATGGCTGGATCAACCTGGATTAATAACACGCCTCATATACCTGATCGATATCACCTGCGTAATGCCCTTGTCTGGATACAAAGCCTGGTACTTAGCCGTTTCGTCCAGCATGAATTTAATGCGGTAGTAGTTGAGTGGTTCTACTGTTTGCAGTACCGTTTTACCATTAAACAGCAGTGTAAGTACCATCCCTGCATAAGTGTACGTGCCTTCACCAGTTTCGGTCGCAGTTTGCGTACGTTCCTGGTACCGCATTCTCGTATCATCAGTAAATTCTATCCGGTAAACAGGTTTTATGGCTGCGATGGCCTCCGCCTTCAGCGTAGCGCTGAACGCAGCATCGCTGGTGGCTACAATGGCATCCGCCGGTGTGTCGTTTAACGTATAGGCCCAAATGGTGGCACCAAGGCCAAGTCCCTCGAACGGCAGGCTGATGGTAGCGCCGGCGGCATCGGTAATAGTGATGGTGGTCCTGCCATTTTTCAAAGCCTTTAACGTAAGCTTATCGTTTTCCAGGTTCACTTCTGCAATGCCTGGTGTGGAGGCGGTAGCGGTAAAAGGTGCCGATCTGCCGGTAATCGTGATCGTGGAGTCCTGGCCAGGCCATACAGCTGCGCCTTTGGCACTTAATTTAATGGGAGGCGTTTCGTTGTCCTTGCTACAGGACGCGAGTAACACTACGCACAGTAGTGGTAATAGGTAGAAGGTCCGCATGGGTTAAATCCGTTTAAGTTTCCGTTATCGTAAGTTGAGGTACAAATATATGTTTCAGGCTTAAGTTGTTTTAGTCCTTTTTTAGGTAGATAAGAATAAGCGAAGCGCAGCTATTTCGTATATTCGGCTAAATAACCGTCATCCATATATGAAACAGTTCATCCTCTCCATTTCCTTTCTACTGGCCTGTTATGCAGGATTTTCGCAGTCGGTGCAGGTGCAGTTCATTACCAGTAAAGGCAACTTCACCGTTATGCTGTACGACCAAATACCCAAACACCGCGACATGTTCCTCGAACAGGTTAAAAAAGGGACTTATAACGATGCACTGTTCAACCGCGTTATTAAAGACTTTGTGAGTCAGGCCGGGGAGCTGGACGATAGCATCCTGAACCGCGAGAAACGGCATCCTGAGCTGGGCGCCAAACGTTTCCCTGCAGAATTCGCACCCAATGCCTTCCATAAAAAGGGCGCTTTAGGGGCAGGCCGTGACGATAACCCGGAAAAGGCGTCTTACTTTAACCAGATTTACCTGGTAGCAGGCAAAAAACATACAGACGCCAGTCTTGACGCCGCTGAAAAGCGGACCGGCAAAACTATACCGCCAGCGCGCAGGATCGTTTACAAGACCATTGGCGGCACGCCGCACCTCGACGGGGATTATACCATTTTTGGAGAGATAGTGCAGGGAATGGACGTGGCAGACGCCATTAACACCGTGCCCACCGATAAAAACGATGTGCCGGTTACGCCCGTTGTATTTAGTGTAAAAGTAATTACCCGCCCTTAACAGCTACCCGGCAGCGGAATATCATTCACTGCTACCAGTGTATCCAGTCTTATCACCAGCCCGTTATTCATCTTCATATATTCCACCTTGTTGGTAGCATATACATCTTCGATTTTAGCCGTTACTTCCGTCAGTTGTTCCTGTTCGTTGCGGTACACGATTTTGCACTCGGTACGTAAAGTAGCCCAGGCTTCCAGGCGGTCGTAATAATCGCAGTCGATGGGTTGGTACGGTTTGTTTTCAGGTGTGTTCATGTGTCAAAAGTAGGAGATTGCTCAGTATCTCCGTGATCCGGAAAGGAATAAAACAAGTAAAACCGCGATATGTACAAGCCAGGATGCTTTAATTGTAAATAATACTACTTTAGCAGTATCATAAGATGAGTACTAGCAGTGTGGATATAAAAATTGCAAATTATGCCTTTGAACCTGATGAGGCTACTGGCAATCCCATGTTCCGCATTAATCGTAACGATGGCGTAACTAACTACAAAAAGGCCGATTTCCTGGTACCGCATCGTAAAGAATACTACTTTTTCGCTTTTGTAAGAGAGGGGAGCAGCCGCCATTGGATAGATATGAAACAATACGTGCTGAAGCCGGATACTTTTTACTTCACCGTGCCGCACCAGGTGCATCTGAAAGAAGAAACCAGGCCGTTAACAGGAATGTCCATGAGTTTTTCAGAGGACTTCCTTTCCCTCGATGCCACGCTAAAAAGCCTGCCGTTGATCCGTAACCCACATAATGGTCACGAGTTGCAACTGACGGCTGCCGATGTAGCTTTTGTAGATGATGTGCTGAATAAGATATACGACGAATGTCATGGTAAAGCCAACTGGCAGCAGGGTATGTTGCTGGCGCTGGTGAAAGTATTGCTTATTTACCTGAGCCGCCTTTACAACGGTCAGTTCAGCGAACCGGCGTTGTTTAAAAACAGGGCGTTGCTGGATAAATACCTACAGTATATCGAAACTTCTTATACAGAATTACACGAAGTAGCCGGGTATGCAGAACTGATGAACGTATCGCCCGGCCATTTGGGCGACCTTGTGAAAGAGCAAAGCGGCAAACCCGCTATCACACATATTCACGATCGCCTTGCGCTGGAAGCCCGCCGCCTGTTGTTTCATACCGATAAACCCGTGAAGGAAATAGCGTACGAGCTGGGTTTCGAAGACGTATCCTACTTCATTCGCTTCTTTAAACGCCTTGCAGGCGATACTCCCGCGAAGTTCCGCGACGATATCCGGAAAATGTACCATTGATTCCATTCAGAGTGCCGTTGTTTCAATACCGCTGCAAATACCTTTGTGCGGTAATTGATAAACATATGAAAACAGTACTCATCACAGGCGCCAATAAAAGTATTGGCTATGAAACAGCGAAAGTTTTATTAAAACAGGGCTACTTTGTGTACATCGGCAGCAGAGATGCGGGTAAGGGCGAAGAGGCGGTGTTGCAGTTAAAGGCCGAAGGGTTAACCGAAGCCAAAGCGATACAACTAAACGTAACAGATCCCGAATCGGTAGCAGCGGCTGCACGGCAGGTGGACCAACTGGATATCCTTATTAACAATGCCGGTATCAGCGGCGCATTTCCGCAGCCCGCCGCCACTGTAGATGTAGGCGTGCTGCGCGAGGTGTTCGATACCAATTTTTTCGGGACCATCCAGGTAACGCAAGCCTTCCTTCCCCTCCTTAAACAATCGTCGGCCCCGGTGATTGTGAATGTAACCTCGGGGCTCGGTTCGCTCACCTTACACAGCGACCCTTCATGGCGGTTTTACCCGTATAAGAGCGCGGGTTATGGGCCTTCTAAATCGGCATTGAACGCTTATACAATTTCACTTGCGTACGAGTTACGGGAGGCTGGTTTTAAAGTGAATGCAGTGGACCCTGGTTTTACCTCCACCGATTTTAACCATCACACCGGTACAGGTACCGTTGAAAGTGCGGCGTTGTTTGTTGCTAAATACGCCACGCTTCAGGCGGATGGACCATCAGGTAAGTTTTTCAGTAATGATTATGAAGACATGGGGAATGAAAGCCCCTGGTAAGTAAGAAAAGGCCTGAAGCGAAAACTTCAGGCCTTTTTGATCATATGAATTAATGCCCCCGGTGTTAGAGATCGCGAGGGTGTTGCCTGTAGCGGTATAAGTGCCGTTTCATCCCCCTGAAAGTGCGTGTGTAATTAAACAGAAAGGACGTAAAAGTCAGGCAACCGCATCCACAGAAATATTACGCTGTTAAAAATAAAAAGCCCCGCATTACTGCGAGGCTTCTGTCAACTTAGTTATTTGCCTGTTTCTTTCTGGCGTTGTTTCCCTGCCACTGGCGATTGTTGTCGCGGTGTTTTTTCCTCGCCGCTACCTGCTGTGCGGATGTTTGGCGGAGCTGTACACCAGGTGTTGGCCGGGGAGCCATAGGTATACCGCTTGGTAAAAACGGGTGTTGTTCAACTACGGGTATCTGCTGGGCTATTACTTTCGTAATATCCTTTACATAAGCCCTTTCTTCATCGTCGCAAAACGATAAAGCAACACCACTGGCGCCTGCGCGACCGGTACGGCCAATACGGTGTACGTATGTTTCAGGAACGTTGGGTATTTCGTAGTTAATTACATGCGAAAGGTTATCCACGTCAATGCCACGGGCAGCAATATCGGTAGCCACCAGCACACGGATGTTGCCTTCTTTAAAATCGGAGAGGGCACGCTGGCGTGAGTTCTGTGATTTGTCGCCATGGATGGCGTTGGCAGATATCTGTGCTCTGTTCAGTTCTTTCGCTACGCGGTCGGCCCCGTGTTTGGTGCGGGTAAATACCAGCGCGCTGGCAATGGATGCATCGCTTAATACATGCACCAGTAAAGAACGTTTGGCGTTTTTATCAACATAATACAAACGCTGCTCTACCTTTTGTGCGGTAGAAGAAACCGGTGTAACGGCTACTTTTTCCGGGTTGGTAAGGATAGAGTTGGCAAGATGTGCGATTTCGCCAGGCATAGTAGCCGAGAAGAAAAGCGTTTGCCTTTTTTCAGGCAGTTTGATAATTACCCGCTTCACGTCATGAATAAAACCCATGTCGAGCATACGATCGGCCTCGTCCAGCACAAACTGCTGAATAAAGCTAAGGTTGATGTGGCCCTGCTGCCAGAGGTCCAGCAAACGGCCGGGCGTAGCGATCAGGATCTCGGGGTTTTGGCGTAAAGCCTGTATTTGCGAGTGCGCGGATACACCACCGAAAATAACCACGTGTTTAATGCCTGTATGGGCACCGTAATCGCGGAAGTTTTCAGCGATCTGTATAGCCAGTTCGCGGGTTGGGGTAAGAATAAGCGTTTTAATGCGGCGGTTGGGGCCCTGTTCCTTACTGTTGTGCAGCAACTGGAGAATAGGGATAGCAAATGCAGCGGTTTTACCCGTGCCTGTTTGCGAGCATGCAAGCAGGTCTTTTTTACCCAATACTATCGGAATGGCCTGGGCCTGGATAGGTGTAGGATTGGCGTAGCCCTGTGTTACAAGCGCACGCAAGATTGGCTCTATTAGGCCTAATTGTTCAAATGACAAAATGTTAAAGATTTAGTTTAAAACGATGCTAACAATCCAAAGCTTATAAAAAGAGAAGGTTGCTAGATTGTATATCCACACATCATTTTAAGTGAAACTTCTATCCGGCAAGCGGAGAAGGGATATAGAATAATGATGCAAAGGTAGGGTATTCTATTGAAATACGAACATCCGGCCTGTTTTCATTGCGCCTTCCCCCAATTCTCCCTATATTACCCGGTAATTAAAAGGACCTATATGCAGAGCAACATTGTAAAATTCCGCTTCCTCAGCCAGCCCTCCGACGTCAACTTCGGCGGTAAAGTACATGGTGGTGCGGTAATGAAATGGATCGATCAGGCCGGATATACCTGCGCCGTAAACTGGAGCAGCCAGTATTGCGTAACCGTGTACGTTGGCGGTATCCGGTTCATTAACCCGATATTGATCGGGGAAATAGTGGAGGTGCAGGCCAGGATCATTTATACCGGTCGTAGCAGCATGCATATTGCAGTAGACATACAGGCCATCGACCCAAAAACAAAAGTGGAAACTAAAACCACGCATTGCGTAATTGTTTTTGCAGCGGTAGACGATAACAATAAAACAGTGCAGGTGCCGGAGTGGGTACCTGTTACCGACGAGGACAAAAAGATGCAGCAGTACGCCATCCGCCTGTCGGAATTACGAAAAGAAATTAATGAGGCCACCCTTGCACAATTAGAAAAAGGAAAAGACTAAAAAACAGACTTTATAATAGGAAAAGGCGCGCCCGGACAAAAAAATCTTGTTTCCGGGCCGCCTTTTTCTCATTTTATACGTATATGCTTATACGGCGGCTTCCGGTTTGCATTGCTTATTTGAGTAGTCGCCGGAAAATGCCTTGGGTAGCTATTTGTAGCATTATCGTATTTATTTCATTTTATACAAATTACTATTTGGATTTTCTCCCAAGATGATGTAGTTTTAATATAACGCCATTTTAAAATGTTTATGAGAGAGTTTATCACGTTATGATTTCCTAAAAACTAAACAACTTAATATTTGCTTTCCCATTAAAAGATGTTTAATACCAAAATCTGATCGTAAAGAGCATGCTTTGCTATGGGTTGTCCTTTGTAATCCCTGAGTAACCTAACTACTCGCGCCATTCTTCAACGTATTTTTTAAATCAAGGCTTTCACGCCTCTTGCCGCCTTTGCTAAAGGGGGGAGGTGATTTTTTACCACGTTAATGACATAATCATGAAAACATCCAAACTAAATCGAAGACGGTGACGCCGTCCGCGCTTGTAAAAAAGTACATGTTATGTTAAGAATGTATTATCTGCAGTGCTCCAACAATTCATTACTGCATAAAAAGTACACATCAGGATAATAATGTACCAGGTGCCATTTTCACAAACAAAAAATCCGCAGAAAAAGTACATGTATGCACCCATGCAGCATGTACCGCATTGTTGAAATCTTAATTCTGCAATAATGAAAAAACGAACAAAATTTGCTTTGCCCGAAGCAATACGGGCTTCCTTTGCCTTCACCCTGGCATTCCTCATCATGTTTTCCGCACAGGCAGCGCCAGCTGTGCTTTTCCAGGAAAGCGTAATTAAAGGACGTATCATTAATGAGTCTGACCAAACACCGGTACCAGGCGTGGCCTTACAAATAAAAGGCACTACCCGGGGCACGGTAACTAACGCCAACGGCGATTTCCAGTTTAATGCAAAACCCGGTGATGTAATTGTTGTTAGCTCAATCGGTTTTACACAGAAGGAGTTTACAGTAGAAGCTGGTAAAAGTACTTATGACCAGTCGCTCGCTACTTCTAACAGCACATTAAATGAAGTAGTAGTAACCGGTTATTCATCTCAAAAAGTAAAAGACCTTACCGGCGCCGTAGCGGTGGTGAATGTAAACCAGATGAAGCAACAACCTGCCGCCAGCCCCGTAGAGGCATTGCAGGGTAAAGCTACCGGCGTACAGGTAATCAGCGATGGCGCTCCCGGTGCTACCCCCCAGATAAGAATAAGGGGCTTTAGTACTATTAATAATAACGATCCGCTGTATGTGGTAGATGGTGTGCCGTACGAAGGTAAACTGAGCTGGCTGAGTTCATCGGATATAGAAAGTCTGCAGGTGTTGAAAGATGCCTCTTCTGCTTCTATATATGGTGCGCGTGCGAACAACGGCGTAGTGATCATCACTACTAAAAAAGGGATTAAAGGTCCGCCCCGGGTTACGCTGGATGCCTACTACGGTGTGCAGGTGCCACAACGCAACCGCTTCCCCGAGTTTATGAACCCTACACAGTACGCCAACTACCTGTTCCAGGGTTTCAGTAATGCAGGTGTTACACCCGGTACTTCTGAAACTACCGGTAGTAACTATGGTACAGGTACCACGCCTACTTTACCCGACTACCTGGTAGCAGGTAAAGCAACGGGCCAAAACGTTACGGCTGCCGATGCTGATCCTTCCAAATACCTTTACAGCCGCGACGCGGGTACTTTCTACCAGATTACCCGGGCAAATAAAGAAGGTACGGACTGGTTCCGCGAAATTACCCAGAACGCGCCTATTCAGAACTATAACCTGAGCGTGAACGGTGGTGGCGAAAATGCTAATTACGCTATTTCCGGCGGTTATATGGGGCAGGAAGGTATCGTGAAACACACTGGTTACGAACGTTACAATGTACGCTCCAATACTACCTTTAATATCTTTGACGGTAAGTTCCGCTTCGGAGAAAATATGCAGTACAGCTACGAAGAGTTTTACGGTGTGGGTGTAAACCCTAACGTATCGGGCGAGTACCAGGGCGAGGGTAGTGCATTAGGTTTTGCCTATCGTATTCCTACCATCATTCCTGTATACGACATCAATGGAAACTTTGCAGGCAGCCGCGGCGATAAACTGGGTAATGCTCAAAACCCGCTGTCATTGCTGTACCGCGCAAAGGACAACGTGCAGAAACGTAACTTCTTTTTCGGAAACGTTTTCGCCGAAGTGGACCTCGTTCCAGGCCTCACCGCCAAAACCAGCTTTGGTGTGCGTTATGAAAACTATAGCGGCCTGTCCATCGGGTATCCCAACCTCGAGTTTTCTGAAGGCAGCAATGCCAACAGTCTGAGCGAAAACTCCGGTTATAATAAGGACTGGACGTGGACCAATACGCTTACTTACAAACTGACCAAAGCCAAACACGTATTAACCGTGCTGGCCGGTACAGAAGCGTATAATTACCGCGGCCGTTCACTTACCGGTGGCAGAAATGAGTTTTTCCTGCTCGGTAATCTCGACTACTATTATCTTTCACGGGGCTCGGCCAATATCAGCAACACCAGTACTGGTGGCATTAACTCGCTGTTCTCTGTTTTCGGTCGTGCGGATTATACGTTTAACGACAAATACCTTTTCAGCGCTACCGTACGCCGCGATGGTTCGTCTAACTTCGGACCTAACAACAAGTACGGTACATTCCCCGCAGGTAGTGTTGCCTGGCGTTTGTCTGAAGAACCCTTTATGGCCGATGCAGACTGGCTTACCGACATGAAACTGAGGGTGGGTTATGGTATTACCGGTAACCAGCGTATACCTGGCTTCCAATACCTGCAGCGTTTCGAAAGTGCGCTTAACAACTCTGCTTACCCTATTGCCGGTGGCAACAGCGTGGTAACAGGTGTTTGGCAAAATGCGTACGCTAACCCCGAAGTGAAGTGGGAAGAACTGAAGTCGCTGAACGTAGGTCTTGACTTCACCATATTCGACGGTGTATTCGATGGTGCCATTGACTGGTACACCCGTAAAACATCAGACATGCTGTACCCTGTTCCACTGCCATCACAGGCAAGCGGCGAAGGCTCTGCACCATTCGTGAACATTGGTGATATGAAGAACAGCGGTCTCGAAATCGGTTTAACTTACCATTACGGTTCCGACAGCAAACGTGACTTTGGCCTGGACGCGGGCGTTAACTTTTCGCGCAACGTGAACGAAGTGGTAAACCTGGCGCCTTCTGTATCACAGCAGGTGTATGGTAACTTCAGAAGTCTATCCACTACTATTCTTAAACCCGGCGAACCATTTGGTGCATTCTACGGGTACCAGGTAACCGGTATTTACCAGAACGCAGGCGAAGTAACCACTGGCCCGTCTTACGCCGGCGCCAGGGTAGGTGGTTTAAAATACCAGGACATATCTGGTCCGGGTGGCAAACCAGATGGTATTATCGATCCTAACGATCGTACCGTAATTGGCAGTCCGCATCCCGATTTCCTGTATTCCTTAAGCCTGAACATGCGCTACCGCAACTTCGATATCGCTATGTTCTTCAACGGTTCGCAGGGTAACGATCTGTACGAAGCTACCCGGTACTTCACCGACTTCAGTACCTTCGACGGTACCGCCAGCACCCGTATGCTTGACGCCTGGAGCCCGACCAATACCGGCAGCAAAACACCTTCTCCGTTCAGGGGCGCTTCCGACTTCGAATACGCTTCTTCCAGCTATTATGTGCAGGACGGCAGCTATTTCAGGATGAAGAACCTGCAGATAGGCTATACGTTGCCTACCGAAAAAATACTCAAAGGCAGGGTGCGTAACTTCAGGATTTACGGCAGTGCTACTAACCTGTTCACCATTACCAACTACACCGGGTTAGATCCGGAAGTAAGCCAGACCAACAGTACGTTCTCCGCACTGGGTGTCGATTTCGGTATTTATCCGGTGGGCAGGCAATATATCTTAGGCATTTCCGCAGGTTTCTAACTCAAAAGCATCAAATCATGAAAACGACAAAGCATCTTATATACATCACACTGGCATTTGTTCTTTCTGCCTGTAGCGGCGACTTCCTTGACCGTGTGCCGCAGGGCGAACTGGTGACCAGCCAGCTGCAAACACCTGCAGGCGTTGAAGGTTTGCTCATTAGTGCCTATGGTCTTATGAACGGCAACATCAGCGGTACCTGGGGTAACTACGCCTCCGCACCCAGCCAGTGGCTGATTGGCGAAGTAGCGGCCGACAATGCGCACAAAGGCAGTAACAACGGCGACCAGCCCAATATGAACCAGATAGAGTTGTACCAGGTAACCAGTACCAACGATAACCTTGAAGTAATGTGGAACCGTTATTACGAAGGTATTGCCCGTTGCAATAACGTACTGCGCATGGTGGCCTTGGTACAGGCAGGCAGTGGCGATAAACTCACAGATGCCCGTGCCCTGGAAGTACAGGCCGAAGCCCGCATGCTCCGCGCCCACTACTACTTTTTCCTGCGCAGGGTGTTCGTAAACATTCCTTATGTAGACGAAAGCATGACTACCGCCCAGGCAGCCATGGTGAAAAATGATACAGACGTATTTCCAAAAATTGAGGACGATCTCAAATTTGCGATTGCGAACCTCGGTCCCACTAAACCTAAAGGTGAAGTGGGTCGTGTAGATCAACTGGCTGCACAGGCATACCTCGGTAAAGTGTACCTCTACCAGAACAAACCTGCCGAAGCGTTACCATTGTTCACAACAGTGATCAACGCTAAACCAGTGATCACTACATTGCCGTTTACCGACAACTTTGATGTAACAAAAGAAAACGGTCCCGAATCTATTTTCGCCGCGCAGAACGCCATTAACCCCGATGGTAGTGGAGATAATGCGAACGTAGGCGATATGCTCGGTGGTTTTTACGGTAATGCGCCGGTTAACTGCTGCGGTTTCTTTCAGCCTACTTTCGACCTGGTAAATGCATTTAAGGTAGATGCAAACGGTTTACCTTTCCTTGATAATTCGTACCGTACCAATCCCATTAAATCCGACTTCGGTTTAAGTGGCGATGCGAAAACCAATTATAAGGTAGATAAAACAATCACCGTAGATCCACGTATGGATTATACTGTAGGCAGGAGAGGCGTTCCGTACCGCGACTGGGGCCTGATGGAAGGTGATGCGTGGATACGTGATCCAGCATATGCCGGCCCGTTCGTAGGTTTGAAACACATGATAGAACAAGGCCAGTTTGCCGGGCAGGCGGTGAAAGGCGCACTGCAGATTACCGGTCTTAATATCAATATTATCCGCCTGGCCGACGTATACCTGATGGCGGCTGAATGTAATGTGCCGGGCAATTTACCAGAAGCCATGCGGCTGGTAAACCTGGTGCGTGCACGTGCAGCGTTGCTGCCTGGTAAACAGGTAGATGGCGGGTTGGCAGCAATTTACAAAGTAGGCCAGTATACAACTTTCCCCACAGCGGATTATGCGCGTAACGCTATCCAATTTGAGCGAAGATTAGAGTTGGCGCTGGAAGGCCATCGCTTCTACGATCTTGTTCGCTGGGGTGTTGCCAAAACAGTACTGGAAAGTTATTCAACATTTGAAGGCAATCTGTTATCTTCCTATAAAGGATTGGTGTTTGATGCAAAAGATGCATACTTCCCCATTCCGCAACAGCAGATTGACCGTAGTCAGGGAGCACTATCGCAGAATAACTAGAGTGGTGTAGTTGATTATGGGGTATTGATGGAGAAAGCCCATCAGTACCCCATTGTGTTATGCTAAAGTTAAAATGGTATGGCGTTTGCAATTAGCTGTGTAAACAAAGCAGCTTTTTATGAAAAGGATCATCATTTTATTAACAGTAGTATTGGCATCGGGCAGGCTGTTTGCCCAGGAAGCAACGGAGATCACCAAAAAGAATTCATGGTTGAAAGTTGGTATTAGTGCGGGAGTTCCCGTAGGCGAAATAGCGCCTGTAAGCGGCTTTATGTTGGGCGGCGAAATAAAAGGGCAGCTGATGACCACACCACATTGGGGCATAGGCCTTACTTCCGGATATAATCACTTTTTCCCGAAAGATGGCTTCGATCACTTCGGTACGGTTCCATTGGGTGCATTTGCGCGGTATTACCCCAAAAGCAGTGGCTTCTTCGTAGGCACAGATGTGGGTTACAGCCTGGTAACAGGCCCTGTTCCCAACGATGGCGGTTTTTATGTTAAACCACAGCTGGGTTATCATAACTATGACTGGAATTTCTTCGCCTTTTACAATGGCGTATTCAGGAATGGCGATAACGGCGGCAACATTCAGGCAGTGGGTATAGGTACTACTTACAATATCCGGTTTAAGTAACTGGTTAAAAAGTGAAGTTGAAATAAAGGCGATGTGTGTAATGCACATCGCCTTTATTATCTATACAAATCTCTTCTTCCCTTTCAGATACATGCGATACCCTTGTTTTTTCACCGATATGATGCGTTGCAGGTTTTCACTGTCGCCCCGGCGTAAATTATATGCGCGTAATAAACCGTTGGTATCTATAATACCTATTGCCTGCTGTCGATCTGTTCTTTCTACCACCGGTAAAGCTGTTACACCATAACGGTGCATTAGTGCGGCGGCGAAACTTACTTTACTGTCGGGGTAAATATACACGCGTGTGGCGGGTAGTATTGAGGAAATAGTGGTATGATCTGCTGCCTGCAATATCATATCGGCAGTAATGGCATAGGGCGCCGGAGTATTTACCAGTATGGCTTTTGATGTGTGTAGCTGTGCTTTTACAGCTGCTATGGTGGCCGATGTATTGGCGGTTACAGGTGTTTTGTCCATCACCTCCTGTACTGGTATATGTTGCAGCACATCCGGCTCATACGCTTCAGGTGTAGTTACACCACGCCTGCGTATTTTCTCGGTCATAATACTGCCCTTCATCATAAAGAAGGAGATGAAATAACTGGTGGTACACGCGGCCAGTAGTGGTAATAATCCGTGGGGCTGCATGGTAGTTTCGAGGGCAAATACGATGGAGGTTAACAGGGCCCGCGCGGCTCCGGCAAACATAGCGGCCATGCCAATAAGTGTACAGGTTGGCAGGTTGATGGGAACAGCCGGCGCAAAGTGTTGTATCAGCATACCCAGCCCCAGACCTGTAGCGCCACCAATGGTAAGCAGCGGCGCTAACGTACCGCCCGACGTACCGCTGCCGAGTGATACAGACCAGGAGATGAATTTTAAGAAACATAATCCTAATACCAATTGCACCGGTAATGAGCCGGTGAGTAATTCGCTGATGTTGTTATAACCCACCCCTAACGTGTAGGGCGCAAAATATCCCACCACTCCGATAGCAATGGCCCCGATAGCCGGCCACCACATCCAGTGGATGGGCAGCTTTTCGAACATATCTTCAATAAAGTAGATGCTTTTGGAAATAATGGCGGCAATAATGCCAATCACTATCCCCATAATGCTGTACACCATCAGCGCTTCGCCGCCCGGGGCGGGTATGGCCGGCATGGCAAACACGGCCTCGCCACCAAACAGTAATAAGTGCATGGCAGCGCCGGTAGCGCAAGCCAGTGAAACGGGGATGAGTGTACGGGGCGAAAACTCGAACAGCAACAGTTCAATAGCAAGTAGTACGGCGGCTACTGGTGTGCCGAATATAGCGGCCATACCGGCGGTAGCCCCTGCTGTAAGCATGATCTTACGTTCTACGGGCGTTATCCGCATAATCTGGCCTGTAAAAGAGCCAAATGCGCCCCCGGTTGATATAATTGGCCCCTCCGCCCCGAAAGGGCCGCCTGTGCCTATAGAAATAGCAGCGGAAAGAGGTTTGAGTAAAGTGATGATGGGTTTGATCCGGCTTTCATTGGTCAGCACCTGCTCCATCGCCTCGGGAATACCATGGCCACGTATGGCTGCCGAACCAAGCCTGGCCATCACCCCTATGATCAGCGCGCCTATAATTGGGACCAGGATCACTAACAAACCCAGCTGGTTGCCGGCAGGACCCCGCTCTTCCAGCGAAAACTGCCCGTAAAACGACAGGTTGGTAATTAAATTGATCAACAGCACCAGGCCTTTGGCAATGATGCCGATAATCACTGCGTTGATCACCACCTGGATACTCAGCAGTAATACCCTCACCGAAACCGCGCGCTGCCCGTCCTCCATTTTTATATCTGCTTCCGTGTCCAAAGATGGCGCAACGGGTATTTTTACTTCCATTTTTAGTAATTTTACATGCAAAAATATTGCAAAGGCAATGTTTTGACAACTTTATTTGGTTTTACGGATTCAAAAACATTGCTCAAATCATATTATGGCGCATATCAACTGTTTTCTTTGTACGCATACTTTCCCCGAATGGTATCATGCTGTGGAGGCAAATGCCCAACTGCTCAGGTTCGCTAAAGGCGAGGTTATTTTCCGCCAGGGTGAGCAGATCAGGGGTTTTTATTTCCTGCATTCGGGCAGTGTGAAGGTGCATAAACACTGGGTAGACGACCGTGAACTGATCATCAAATTTGCCGGGGAAGGGGAGTTGCTGGGGCACAGGGCCATAGGGCAGGACCAGCTTTACCCTGTTTCGGCTACGGCAGTGGAACCGGTAACGGCCTGTTTTATCACCCCCGCATTTTTCCGTACCACGTTGATGGCTAACCATGAATTTGCCTACCAGGTGATCCTGTTCTTCGCTAATGAACTGCAAAAAGCGGAAGAGGGTATGAGGAAATTGGTGCAGATGGATGTAAAGAGCCGCATCGCTGAAAACTTACTGAAATTGCAAAGCTTCTTCGGCCGCGATGACGAGGGTTTTATCCGCAGCACGCTTACCCGGCAGGACATCGCCTCTTACGCAGGTACTACTTATGAAACGTTGTTTAAAACAATTAATGAATGGGAACAGGAGGGGTGGATCACCACCTCCGGTAAAAAGATCGCCATTATTCATCCAACCTCTCTTGAAGGCGTAATCCGCTAAAACATACGCCAATCTTTAAAATCTGTTAACAATCAGAATCGAATAATCCATCAAAATCGATGAATTAGTCATTGTAGCCCCATGTAAGGAAAAGTACTTTTGAGATAATCTCAGGTTTGAAGGAAATCCCCTGTAACGGAGGAAAATTATTACTACGAACAACCAAAAACTGCTATGGATCGTCCCGCTACTTATTGGGCAAGACGCCTGTTTCACCAGGCCGGCCGGCATCGCCTATTATTACTATTATTTCTTGTTCTTTCTTCTTTTGCCCATGCACAACAGGGGGCGAAGATTAAGATTACAGGTATTGTGAAAGATACTACGGGCACGGGTATTCCCGGTGTAAGTGTATTTCTCGCCAGCAACCGGAGCGTCGGAACGGCTACCGATGTGGAAGGTAAATTTGCATTGGAAGTAACCGACGGTGCAAAGGTTATGCTTAGTTCTATCGGTTTTGCTGAACAGAGTTTTATTGCAAGTGCCGATAACAGGCAGGTAATTATTATGATGCGCCCTAACGATGGGCAAATTTCGGAAGTAGTAATTACAGCTTTCGGTAAAAAGGAACGCCGCGAAGCGGTGGTGGGTTCTGTAACGTCTATTAGTCCGGGCAAATTGAAAATTCCTGCCAGTAACCTTACAAATGCACTGGCAGGGCAGATTGCAGGCGTTGTAGCTTATCAGCGCAGCGGTCAGCCGGGGCTGGATAATTCTACGTTCTTTATCAGGGGGGTAACCACTTTCGGTTATAAACAAGACCCGCTGATATTGATCGATAACGTGGAAGTAACCACCAACGATCTGGCACGTATTCAGCCAGATGATATTTCCAGCTTTTCCGTACTCAAAGATGCCAGCGCCACCGCATTATACGGCGCACGCGGCGCCAATGGCGTAATCCTCGTTGCTACTAAAGAAGGTGTGGAAGGTAAAGCTGTGGTAAACCTGCGTTTCGAGAACTCTATCTCTAAACCTACTGAAAGCATTAAGATCGCCGATCCGGTTGCTTACATGAAACTCTATAACGAAGCGGTAGCCACGCGCGATGCAAGAGGCACACCTTCGTTTACGGCCAACGATATTTATAACCGCGAACAAACAATGGCCAACGCACCGGGCAGCAATAAATATGTATACCCCGCGGTAAACTGGCTTGATCAGATGTTTAAAGACCAGACGAATAACCAGCGCATGAACGGTAGCGTTAGCGGCGGTGGTAAAATTGCCAGGTATTATATCGGTGGTTCTTATAACGTGGATAATGGTATCCTGAAAGTAAGTCCTGTCAACGATTTTAATAACAACGTACGACTGGAGAACTACCAGCTGCGTTCGAACATCAATATTAATATTACACCTACTACCGAAGCGGTGTTAAGGTTGTCGGGTACGTTCGATGAGTACAACGGTCCTATTACGCAGGATGGTTCTTTTTCTTCGGACCTTTACTATTATGCGCTGCATACCAGCCCTGTAAAGTTCCCGGCGTACTATCCTGCCGATCCGTCTACGGGTATTAACACGCATATCATGTTCGGTAACGATACCCGCGAAGATGGTGATGCGAACGAGGTGGCTTACATCAATCCTTATGCGGAAATGATGAGGGGGTACAAATCTTTCTCCAGGTCGCGTATGAGCGCACAGCTCGAACTGAACCAGCAGTTGGATTTCCTGATGAAGGGACTGAGCTTTAAGGGTCTCTTTAACACCAACCGTTATTCTTATTTCGACCTTACCCGTAAGTATGATCCGTTTTATTACAAAGTATCTTCTTACGACCGTATAGCGAATGATTATTCGTTGCGCTGGATCAACAACAAATCGGGCCAGGCTACGGAGTACCTGAGTTTTGAAGATGGGTTAAAAGATATCAATACCCTCATTTACTTCCAGGGTGTGCTGGATTACGCTAAACAAACGGGTAAACACTATGTAGGAGCTACACTCGTAGGCACCAGGCAGCAGCGTTTGTACGCCAACGCTATCGATCCTGCTACTAACCAGCCAAGCCTGCAGTATTCACTGCCTTACCGTAACCTTGGCGTATCGGGCCGTGCATCGTACAACTACGATTCGCGTTATTTCCTGGAGTTTAACTTTGGTTACAATGGTTCTGAACGTTTTGCAGAGAAGAACCGTTTTGGTTTCTTCCCCACTATCGGCGGTTCCTGGCTGGTATCGAAAGAGGCTTTCTGGAACGATAACCTGAATAACGTTATCAGTAAACTGAAAGTGCGTGGTAGTTACGGCCTGGTTGGTAACGATGCTATCGGTTCCACCCGTTTCTTCTACCTGTCCAATGTGAATCTTGCAGGTGGTAACCCGGCGTTTTTTGGTCAGAACAATTCAATTACCCGTCCCGGTGTAAGTATTACCAACTATCCCAACGAGGACGTAACCTGGGAAACTTCGCGCCAAACGAACGTGGCGCTGGAAATGAGCCTGTTCAAAAGTATCAATATCATCGCTGAATTCTACCAGCAGCATCGCTACAATATCCTGCAGGGCCGTGCATCGATCCCTTCGTCTTCGGGTCTGGAAGCAGGCATCAGCTCTAACTTAGGTTCGGCCGATTCAAGAGGCATCGACCTGTCTGCCGATTACAGCAAGTCATTTAAAAATGGTCTTTGGGTGAGCGGTCGCGCTAACTTCACTTTCTCTCAGAATACGTATGATGTGTACGAGCAACCTGCTTACAAGGAGCCATGGCGCATACTCTCTGGTCAGAAAATGAACGTACGCTGGGGATATATAGCCGAGCGATTATTTGTGGATGATAAAGAAGCTGCAGCTTCGCCCACCCAGATATTCGGTCAGGGTACGGATGCCCCGCGCGGCGGCGACATCAAGTATCGCGATGTGAACCAGGATGGTAAAATTACAGAAGCCGACCAGGTGTTCCTTGGTTTGCCAACAGTGCCTGAAATCGTGTACGGTGCAGGCTTCTCTATGGGGTATAAAAGTTTCGACTTAAGTGCCTTCTTCCAGGGTGTAGCGCGTACCTCTTTCTTTATCAATCCGGGAGATGTGAGCCCTTTCATCAACAACCGCCAGGTATTGCAGGTGTTTGCCGACAGTCACTGGTCTGAAGAAAACCAGGACCTGTATGCCAAATATCCTCGTCTGGGTGTAACCAACAGGCAGATTAACAACAACCTGCAAACCAGTTCATGGTGGATGCGTAATGGCGCGTTCTGCAGACTGAAGTCGCTGGAAATCGGTTATACCTTATCGCCCCGACTGGCGAAGAAGGCGTACCTCAGTAACGCCAGGATTTACTTCAATGGGTTAAACCTGCTAACGTTCAGCCGCTTTAAAGACTGGGACCCCGAGCTATCGTCCAATGCGTTTAGCTACCCGCTGCAAAAAGTGTTTAACGTGGGCATTAATGTTAACCTGTAAAACGACAAGGCATGAAACTATCAAAGAAACTACTTATATGCGTGTTGATAGCCTTTACCGGCAGTGCGTGCAAAGATTACCTGGATGTAACGCCGGATAACGTAGCTACCATCGATTACGCCTTCAGGAACAGGAACGAGGCAGAGAACTACCTGTTTACCTGTTACTCGACACTGCAGGCATTAAGTTCCAGCATTGACGATCCTGCATTTACTACTTCAGGAGAAATATTTTTTCCCAGCACGCTTACAGAACCCACGCTGGGCAGCGAAGCCGCCGAAGCTGGCTTTCACCTTATACAGGGCCGCCAAACCACCGATCATCCCACACTTAATTACTGGGATGGCGAAGAAAGAGGGCAACCATTGTACAAGGCCATCAGGCGTTGTAATATCTTCCTGGAAAACATCAATAAACCAAAGGACCTTTCTACCAGCGAAAAGAAACGTTGGATAGCAGAAGTGAAGTTCCTGAAAGCATATTTCCACTATTACCTGTTGCGCATGTACGGTCCAATTCCCGTAATTCGTGTAAACCAGCCTATCACGGCTGGTACCGACGAGGTAAGGTTGAAAAGAGAACCTGTAGATTCTGTGTTTGGTTATGTAGTAAAACTGCTCGACGAAGCCACGCCTGATTTGCCGGTTACCATCCAGGACCCGGCACAGAGCCTGGGCCGCATTACACAGTTGATCGCATTGTCGGTAAAGGCAGAAGTGGTTACTACACAGGCAAGTCCTTTCTTTAACGGCAATCCCGATTATGCCAGCTTCCGTTATCCCGGTGAACAACCCTTGTTCCCGCAGACGTACGAAACTAAAAAATGGGATAGTGCAGTAGCAGCTTGTCGTACTGCGGTATTAGCCTGCGAAGGCGCAGGTATGAAACTGTATAAGTTCGTATCGCCCGGTAACCTGCCCACACTGCCTGCCGAACTTAAAACAGTGATGGACATCAGGCATACGATCGGCGAAAAATGGGAACAGAACCCTGAACTGGTTTGGGCGTTGAATCCCACTTTCGACCAGCAGCGTATGTGTATGCCCAGGGTAACGGACGAAATGGTAGGTAACCTGAGCGGCGCTCCCGGCAACTTCGCTGTACCTATGGTGGTGGCGGAAATGTTCTATACTAAGAACGGTGTGCCGATGAATGAAGATAAGACCTACGACTATCGTGGCCGCTACGCCCTGGAAACAGTTGGCGCGGGCGATAAATACTACATGCGTGAAAACTACCAGACGGTTAAAATGCACATGGGCCGCGAACCGCGCTTTTATGCCGACCTGGCATTCGATGGTAGCAATTACTTCGGTAATGGTCTTACGGCTGATGTAAACAACATGGCATACGTAGAGGCCAGGGGCAGTGGAACGAAAGCAGGCCCTAAAGATAACATCCGTGTGAACGTAACGGGTTACTGGCCGCAGAAGCTGGTGAACTACCAGTCTACCTTTGGTCGCGAAGTATCTACAGTAGATGTACATATGCCGTTGATCCGCCTCGCAGGCCTATATCTTTTATACGCCGAAGCGCTTAACGAACAGGCCGGGCCTGGTGCTGATGTTTACAAACACATCGACCTGGTACGTGAAAGAGCTGGTTTGAAAGGCGTATTGGAGTCATGGACGGGCTTTTCTACCAATGCAGCCAAAGCATCTACCAAAGATGGTTTACGCCAGATTATACAACAGGAACGTAGGATAGAGTTGTGTTTCGAAGGCCGTATCGGGTGGGACCTCCGCCGCTGGAAGATTATGCAGCAGGCACTCAGCAGTCCTATTCAGGGCTGGGATATACAGCAGTCGGACCCTGTAGGTTATTACAGGCCGCGTACGCTGGTGGTGCCGGTATTTGGTCTTAAAGATTACCTCTGGCCTGTGAAATACGACGCACTGATCATCAATCCAAACCTGGTGCAAAACCCTTATTGGTAATAAATAAAGACATTCAGTTATGCAGATAATGAAACATAAATTATGGGCCTTACTGGCTTCGCTGCTGCTGGTATTTGCAGCCTGCGGGGAAAAGGAAAGTTATAATGATATTGCTACCGCCGACAAAACAAAACCTACACAGGTTACAAATGTAAAGGTGAGTGATTATAACGGCGGCTCCATCATCACCTACACCCTGCCTAAAACGCCTAACCTGTTATACGTGCTGGCGGAGTATAAGATTAACGATAAGGTGAAAAGGCAAACCAAATCATCTTATTACTCTGATACTATTATGGTAGACGGGTTTGAGAAAGAAGGTGAATATGACGTGACGCTTTATGCCGTTACAAGGGCTGAAATAAAATCAGATCCGATAGTGGTAAAGGTACATCCTGATACCCCGCCTTACCTGCTGGCCGCGGCTACTGTTGATATTCAGCGCGACTTTGGCGGGATAAATGTGACGGTAAACAACCCCACCAAACAGGTAATAGGTGTGATCGTGATCGCGGAAGACAGTACTACCGGTAAAATGCTGCCGGTGGAACAGAACCGTACGGAGATAGAGAACATCAATTTCAGCGTGAGGGGGTATGATACCCTGGAACACGAGTTTGGTGTATACATCACCGACCGTTGGGGTAACATCTCCGATACACAGTTCGTAAAAATTAAACCTATTTACGAAACATTGGTGCCTAAGAACAGGTTTAGTGAATACCGCCTGCCATCTGATGCTCCACTGGGCGCTACGGGCCTGGGTTGGAACACCACCCGCCTGTGGGATAATATAACTACCGATCCGGGATGGCATACAGAAGCGGGTTCGGGTAAGATCGTGCAAAGTTGCACCATCAACATGGGCACTTCTGTAAAACTAAGCCGCTATAAGATCTGGGAACGTGGTGAGGCTTATGGTAATGATTATTCCTACGGCCATGGTAACCCCAAAACCTGGACGCTCTGGGGCTCTAACGTTGATGCTCCACAGGATGCGAATCTGCCCTTAAACTCTAACCTGGGTGATGTGGTAGGCGACTGGACTAACCTCGGTAACTATGAATGTCCTCCGCCGCCTTCGGGCAATCCGCCGGGACAAACTACCGCAGTAGACCTGGAAGCCGTGAAGGCCGGTTTTGAATTTAACGTACCGCTTTCTGCACCTAAAGTGAAGTTCATCCGCCTGGCGGTAAGAAGCACCTGGGGTGGTGGCGACATCGCTCACGTAATGGAGTTATCGTTCTGGGGCGATACCAAATAAATCAACCAAAATAATTATCACATGAAATCTAAAATATTCCTGGCGGTTGTTTTGATGTTGACGGGCATGCTCGTGAATTCATGCGACAAGGACGCCGACAAGTTCCGCGACTACCTGGGCGGTAAGGAGATCATTTATCCTGGTTTGCCTACCAACCTGAGTTCTGCCCCTGGTAATTACCGCGTAAAGCTCTCCTGGAAACCAGGTCCCGATCCATCGATCGCGAAGTACAGGGTGTTCTGGAACAACGGCGCCGATTCTGTAGAAGTGACCGCAAATACGCACAACACCGCCGATACGATCACCGTGATCGTGCCGGGCCTTACGGAATACACGTATTCGTTTACACTTTATTCCTACGACGATAAGGGCAACCGTTCTATCCCGAAAGAGGTGAATAACATCAAGGTATTCGGTGACAGCTATAAACAAAGTCTGACCAACCGTTTCCTGGTTTCATCGTCACCTTATGAACTGGTAGCTGAGGGCATCCGGTTGTTCTTTGAAGTGCCCGACACCATTAACGTGGGTACAGAGCTGCGTTATACCTTTACAGATGGTACCAGCCGTACAGTTACCCTGCAGCCGGAAGATAACAGCATTTTGCTGCCAGGTTATAAATCGGGTACCAAAGTGTTTTATCAGTCTAAATACATTCCCGTAAACGGTGCTATCGATACCTTTTATACGAAGGCAGAAGATTCGCTCAGTAATGTAATTATACCGTTGGATAAATCGCTGTTCGCAGGACTGAAGCTGACGAATGATGTGGGCACCTATAGCGGTGAAACAAGCCTTTCCAAACTCTGGAACGGTAATACAACACCTACCGGTTATCCCAACATCTTCCATAGTGATGATGGTACCCAACTGCCGCATCACTTTACTTTCGATTTGGGTCAGCAGTACAGCGGGCTTACGCAGTTTGAGATCATTGGCCGCGATTGTTGTAACAACCCGGTGAAGTTCGAGATCTGGGGTATCAGCGATCTGACCAATGCGGTAACTGTGTCGCCGTCAAACAGTGCAGGCTGGAAGGCAGAGTCGCTGGGTAGAGGATGGAAACTGCTAAAAGAGGTAACGCGTTCAGACAATGGACAGGCTCCCTACAAAGTAACGCTGGATGAAACAGACGGCACTATTCGTTATATCCGCATCAGGGTGTTAAATGTGGATAGTGGGGATGAGTATTACAGCAATATCAGTGAAGTGTCGTTCTGGCGTAAATAAGCAGGGGGTTATTCGCCCTGCTGCCGCTGAAGGCGGTATTGCTCAGGCGATATATCCATCAGCTTTTTGAACAGACGTGAAAAATAATAGGGATCATCGTATCCCAATGCAATAGAAACATCTTTGATCTTCATCGACGGATCGTACAGTAACTGGCATGCCTTCTGGATTTTCAGCTGAATGAAATAATCTATGACAGACATGCCAGTTGCTTTTTTAAACAGGCTGGAGAAGTACGAAGGCGATAACTGGTGACGTTGCGCCAGGTCTTCTACCGTTAGTTTATCCGCAATGTGGCTGCGCATGAACATGATTGTTTCCGTTACCGCATTGGCTTCTTCCGAAGTGTCTTCTGTTGATGGGAACAGGAACGTAGCAATAAAGTGAGGCAGCAGCAGGTTGGCTTTGATCAGGTTATCCATGCTATATCCCATTTCCAGGCTCTGGTACATGTCGTTCCAGATGTTGATGGCCTTTTCGTTAAAATGAATGTTCTGCGTGCCGTGCCGTTCGGTGATTTTGAGCGAGGCATTAAACGCATGCATAGAAGGCCCGCTGTAATGTACCCAGTAAATCGTCCAGGGATCTTCCTCTTCCGCCCCATACCGCAGTGAGTGCCCGGTGGCCGGCACATGAATGAACTGGTTAGGCCCCACGTAAAAAGTTTTCTCTCCCAACGTAAACCAGCCTTTCCCCCGCAGGCAGTAAATCAGTATGTTATCTTCACAACCCTTCTCCCGCTCACGATAGTGATGTGCAGCTTTTGGAAAATAGCCCAGGTGTTTAATAAAGATGCGGCTGAGGTGTGCATTTTCATGATGCAGTTTATCATAGACAGATGTTGGGATGCTGATCATCTTCTGGCCTTCAAAGCCGTCTATCCGCTTACGGTTGGTCATTTTTAACGATGGTTGTTTCCGGCCTTTAAGTTAATAAATTATTGCCTGAATCTGATGTAATACCTCGCTGTTCCCGTTCGCACGGAATTTCTTAATTTGCACTCCAGATTGAATAATTATGCACGGACGATACAGAAAAGATATATACCCGGGTTTGGAAGTCGCTATCATCCTTAAAAAGGACCAGCGGACGGGGAAGCTTACTTACGGAGTGGTGAAGGATTTGCTTACTTCTGCACCTTATCATTCGCGGGGTATTAAAGTGAGGTTGGAAGATGGACAGGTAGGGAGAGTGGCGGAAGTTGGCGTGGGGGAGGATGAGGAGTGAGCTGTTGGCAGCGTTAACGATAGCACCGGCTGCTATTTTGGTAATATCGCCTTGGATTAGTTCGATCATAATTTAAGTTACTAAAAGCGGTGTTAATGTTTCCCGGTTTCCCGCTGTAATCCCGTATTTTCGGCGAAACAAATAACCATGCGCACAGAAAAGGAAAAGATGTTAGCCGGTGAACTCTACAACGCAGGTTCTCCCGAATTACAGGCGGATAATACAGCCATCAACCGCTGGATGAATAAATACAACTCCTCGCTGGCCAATACGAACGAAGAGCGGCATGCGCTGTTGAAAGTGGCTTTTGCAGCCGTCGGAGAAAACGTAGTGATACGTCCTCCTTTCTTCTGTGATTATGGGTATAACATTACCGTGGGTAACGGGGTATTCCTCAACTACAATTGTATCATCCTCGACGTGGTAGCCGTACATATCGGCGATGGCACCCAGATCGGGCCTGGTGTGCAAATACTTACCGCCGATCATCCCCGTGATCCGGAACAGCGTAAGGCGGGGCTGGAGTCGGGCAAACCTATCCGCATAGGCCGTAACGTATGGATTGGTGGCGGCGCGTTAATTATGCCCGGTGTCACTATTGGCGACGATGTAATTATCGGCGCGGGTAGTGTGGTAACGAAAGATGTGCCTGCAGGGGCTACAGTTGTGGGCAATCCGGCGAGGGTAAGGGGATGAGTGTTATTTAACTTTTAGTTCCTTGCCCTGGTAGTCCGGGTATAGCAACTGCACCACATCCGTTTGCAGTACTTCCTTCGTATCCAGATCGATGGCCGATAAGCTGCCGTAGAAAGCAGCACCCGTATCCACATTGTAGATATTGCAGGCTTTCATTGGCACCGTTACATCATAGTTCAACGTTGGGGTGTGCCCGATATAGATCTCATCGAATAACTGCATCTTTTTCGGGAATAACGCCGGGTTGTCTTTTACCCGTTTGTCCATGGTGAGCGCCATTTCCCATAGCGTTCTGTCTTTAGTGAGATTGTTGATGACCGGTTCTGCCGAAGGGCCTTCCGCTGCGGTAAATCCTCCGTGAACAAATAATCGCTGATGTTTATCGATATAAAAATACTTCATCCTGGAAAAGAATTCCAGGTGCGTGCGTAGTTGTCTTTTGCTGTATCCTTCATAACTCTTTACCGTTAACCTGCCTGCCTTTAACAGCCACTCCGGCTTTTGCAGGTTGCCGGCTAACCAGGTTTCGCAGGTTACATCATGGTTACCTTTAATGAAGATGCAGTGACACTGTTTTTCGAGTTGGACCAGGTAATCTATTACCTGTGCCGATTCGGGCCACCCGTCCACATAATCGCCGAGGAATATCAGCGTATCGTGCGACTGTGGCTTTATCAGTGAAACAATTTGTTGCAGTGCTTTTAATGCGCCATGTACATCGCCTATGGCGAAAGTTCTTTTATTCTTCTCCGTCCAGCTCATGTTTCGTATCCATATACAAATTGTACGACTCTTCAATCGGCACCAGTTTCCTCGACAGGGTATTGATATCTTCCTGCCCTTCTTTTGTCCATAAAAAAGGGAAAAAGTTGAATACCTGGTTGCCGTCGAGGGCCGCTACCTCTTCTTCCCATCCATCCCAGCGGAAAGCCTCGTAAAAGCCTTCGGTGTCGCCACTGAAGCAGAAGTGCAGGAACTCGCTGTAGTTGAGGTCTGTTTCTTCCCATTCCAGCGCATCCGGAGACAGGTAATAAAGATTGCCGGTGTCGTTGCCCAGTGCGCCGCCGTTAATGGCCCAGAGGCCGCCAATCACATCGTCGGCTACCAGCAGGTACGGAGGGGCTTCGCCAAACTGGCTGAATGTTTTACCCATGTTCCAGCCTGGCAGTGTCCTGTTCAGGCGGTCGCTGCCCGATCCGAGGATGCGTATCCAGCCATGATCTACCAGTAAGCCGCCGGTAGCATGTATAATGGCGCCCATGGGAGAGCGGGTGGTTACCTGTGTCTGGTAAAGCGCTTCGCTGGCGCGACCTTCGTCGGCGGGCAGTATTTCCACGGTGTTGGTGGCCTCGTCTATCCATTGCTGAACTAAGGTCCAGCCGGGTTCAACGTTGTTAATCAGTTCTGCTACAGGTTTCATGTTTTCAGCTATATGAGGCTGTAAAATAAGCACAATTCGCAAAACCGGAGCATCTGCCTTATCCGGTGGCCAGTATTTTGGCCGCGGCGTGGTTTTTAAAGGGCTGTACGAAATGGTCGCTGATCGGTGTGCCCATTTCTATACCGATCGACAGTATCATGGTCATATCGCTCCCGAAACGGCCTTTTCTCGCATAATCGAGTGACAGTGTTGTACGCTCAAAAGGTTGATGCGATGGATGCCAGTCGGTAGCTGCAGACACCGCATGCCCCTCTGCGGTGGCGTCATCGTCGCACATAAAACCAAAGGCGGCCACAATGCGGTAAACGGGCTGCTGCCAGGGCAGGAAGATATTCATGCCAGGTACCAGTTGCGGGATGTTTACCGTGGCTGCTACCCCGGTCCTGTCTATCGAACACGCCAGCGGATGGCGTAGTACACTGTTGAACTGGTTGATCTTGTTAAGATTAAAACCTTCCAGCAGGTGCCTGTGCTGCGAAAAAAGCACTTTCCGCTTTCCGCGTTCGCTGGTGGTGTCCAGCTGTTGAACGTGTTTGGCCATAGCTATCAGTGTGGGGGTGAAATTGTAACCAGCCATGTGTTTTAACGGCCATAAAGCGGCGCGTATACCGCTTGCTATCTGCGCGCATAATCCAAACTCCACATTGTTTTCCCTGGTCTTCGCAAAATTCGGGGCTTTCTTTATTTTCTCTTTGGAGGGGCCGCTTTTCCTGCGCACTACTATCTTATCGGTGCCCTTCATCGTATAGGCGGTGAGGTGCCCCACGCTGCCTGTAAACTGTAAACCATCTTTTAGGATTGCCATAAACAAAGTAGTTAAAGGGTTATAGGATCTTATATACGTATTACATATCAAATTCAGATTTAAATGATATTTAAGCCATATATAAGCCATCTCTTTTAAGATATGGGACATCTATGGCTTAGATATGGCTCATATATGACTCATATATGGGACATCTATAAAGGATCTTTAAAGAATCCCAGAAAGATGCACCCACAGAAAGGCAATAAAAAACAGCCACATGGAGGGGTTGCGTAAGACTTTTAGCTATCTCTGCCATTTACATGCATTTCTTCTATCTCATCTTTTTACACCCGGTAATTTTGTGGATGTGATTGAAAAAGTAAACCCGGTACTAGCGAAACAATTTACGGGCGAACATCGACGAAGAACTGGCACAGAACCTCCGCAAACTGATCACCGAGTGGGATATTGCAGCTACAGTAAACGCACTTTAAATCCACAACGCGTTTAAGTCCCAAGCCTGCCAGCAAATCATCCGTTCCTGTCGCCTGTACCATCATATTACAAAGGCAGGCAACGGCCCGGTAAAATGGGCCGGACTCAGTTTACCCACTGGGTTAATGCCGACCAGGCACACCTGGTGCGGGAATGTAAGAAGTTCAGCAACTTTACGCCAAAGGCCATCTGCAAAACCAACGATAGCCGTAGCCGTTAATACGCACTTTGCCGTTTAGTTGTTCGTACGCCTGGTCGGCCAGTATTTCTGTAAAAAGGGCACGTTCTTCTTCGGGTAATGAAAGCGATACGTCTACTGTGTCGCCCGTGAAATTATGGATAGCTACGGCCACATTAGAATCGCGGCGGCACACATGTATCAGCACGCCGGGATGCTCGCAGTCGATGATCTCATATTGTCCCCAGCCGAAGGCCGAGTAAGCTTTTCGTAAACTGATCATGCGGGACAGGGTGTTTAACAAAGAGTTTCGGTCCTGCGCCTGTGCTGCTACATTGATATGTTTAAAGCTGTAGGGCCCTTTGCTGATAGTGGGCCATGAAGAGCTGTTATTGGAAAAGCCGCCGTTTTTGCCATCGGTCCACTGCATAGCCGTGCGAACACTGTTTCGTTCGGATAGGGCAAGTGCATCTCCCATTCCTATTTCTTCGCCATACCGCAGCACGGGTGTTCCGGGGAGGGAGAATAACAGGCTGTAAGTAAGTTTAATGCAGCGCGGATTGTTATTGAGCATCGTTGGCAGGCGCCGGCGGATACCGGTTTCGTAAATGCGCATATTGTTGTCGGGTGCAAATGCGTTTAATACGGTTTTTTGCTGTGTGGAATTCAGTTGCCCGATGTTCAGTTCATCATGATTTCGTACGAAATTGGCGAACTGGTTACAGTCGGCTGAGTTAGGCAGCAGTTCGTTCAGCGACTCCGTAAGCGGCCGTGCTTTCTTTTGTGCCAGTGCCAGGAACAGGTGGTTGTTAAGGTGGAAGTTCAGCAACATATGTAACTGATCGCGTTCGCCGAAGAAGTCGCTGTAGCTTTCGTGTTGCGTATCTGCTTCGCCCATCAGTACTATATCTTCGCCCTGCTCGTCCACAAACGTGCGCAGTTTGCGCAGCAGGTCGTGTGCATCGCCTGGCAGTTGTTCCTTTCCTTTCTTTCGCAGCATATGCGGCACGGCATCTATCCTAAAGCCGCTTACACCCAATTTTATCCAGAAGCGGAGAATGTTTTTTATTTCGTCCTGTACTTTGGGATGGGAAATATTGAGGTCGGGTTGAAAAGGGTAGAAGGTGTGATAATACCAGGCTTTCGCCATTTTATCGTACGCCCAGTTGCTATCCTGTTTACCGGTAAAAATGATATTGGGGCGATGGTACCTTGGGCGTTCAGTTTCCCACACGTAATAATCGCGGTAAGCACTGTTTTTATGTTTTCGGGCATCTTTGAACCAGGGGTGCTGGTCAGAGGTATGATTAGCGACCAGGTCCATCATGATACGGATACCCCTTTCGCGCGCCAGCTCCGTCATCTTTATAAATTCGGGTAATGAACCCAGTCGTTCATCGATCGCGTAGTGGTCCGCAACATCATATCCCCCGTCTTTCCATGGCGATGGATGCAGGGGTTGTAGCCATATACAATTGATGCCCAGGCAGGCGAGGTAGTCCAGTTTTTGCATGAGTCCTGCCAGGTCTCCGATGCCATCGCCATTGCCATCGGCAAAGCTTTTAATATCCAGTGAATAGATCACCGCGTTTTTATACCAGTAGTTCACCATTTCTCCGTTTTTTATCAGCCACGTTGTAAAGCAGGCAATACTTCCTTTCCAAAAATAGCTATGAATGTTTCCTGATCGGTATTTACATTATGCAGTATCAGTTCGTCAAATCCCAATTCCGCGTACTGCATCAGCCAGTCGATGTGTTGTTGCGCAGCGGCGGATATGTGTACATGCCCGTCGAGATCTTCCGGTTTTACGAATGCAGCCGCCTGTTCGAACTGGGCCGGGTTACGCAGTTCGGTGAGCATTGCATTGCCGAAAATATTGGAGCGCCATTGTTCAAATGCATCCTGCCGCGCGAATTGTACATTAGGGTGATACGATAACTGCACCTTCAGTTTCATTGGCTTGTTGCCGCCCCCGTTGTTGCGAAAAGCATCGATGACGCGTTTCAGTTTGGGCAGCGGTTGCGCTACCGTAATCAAAGCGTCGGCCCAGCTGCCCGTCCAGGCAGCCGTTTCTTCAGTGATAGCGGCGCCTACGAGCATGGGTGGCGTGGCGGGCAACGTGTATAATCTTGCTTCTTCCACTTCTACGAGTCCTTTGTGTGTAACAGTTTCCCCATTCCATAATGCACGGATGATGGTTACACATTCTTTAAGGCGCTGGTTACGGTCGGCCTTGCATGGCCATTTTTGCCCTGTTATCGCCTCATTCAGCGCCTGTCCGCTTCCCAATGCTACCCAGAGTCGCTCCGGGAACATTTCTGCCAGTGTAGCGGCAGCCTGGGCTATAATGGCAGGGTGGTAGCGCTGTCCGGGGGCGTTTACAATACCGTAAACAAATGATGTGGCCTGCATAGCAGCTCCGAGCCACGACCAGGCAAAGCCCGACTGCCCCTGTTCCCCGTTCCATGGGTGGAAGTGGTCGGATGACTGCGCGCCATTGAAACCGGCTTTTTCGGCTAATTGCACATAACGCAGCAAGTCGCTGGGCTTGTGTTGTTCGTGAGAGGTGTGATAACTGATCCGCGTCATAGGATGTAGGTATACAAAATTTCGACCAGTGTATAAGGCTTAGAGGATTTTGCACTATTGATGGTTAAAATGGAAAGGAAATGGCTTGCCGGATGTATCGGTAAGCTGATATTACTAACAGTTTGGCTGCTGTTATTACCTGCCATTGGCCCCACGTTTGCATACTGTTAGTTAAATGCATCCTCACCACAGTTTGTGGCGGAAATAATGTGTAGACCTAACTAACAGGAGAGAATTATGAAGGGAAATGACATCAGTATAAGCAAATCCACGAGCTTATATCCATACCAGGAACGCGACCTCAATATATTGTTCGGGAAATTAAAGTATGCATCCAAAGGGAGCAGGATACTTTACCAATTGCCCACCGGCGGCGGAAAGACCCGTATCTTCTCAGAAATAGCCAAACGTTTTGTAACCGACTTTCATAGTAAGGTGATGGTACTTACGCATCGCACAGAGCTATGTAGCCAAACGGCCGCCGCAATAAAACGGCTGGAGGTTAAAACCAAAGTGATCAATAGTGCGGTGAAGCAGCTGAGCAAAAAGGACGACCACCATTGTTACGTAGCAATGGTGGAAACGTTACGCAACCGCCTCAAACAAGGTATGCTTAATCCCGCTTCGATAGGACTGGTGATTATAGATGAAGCGCATCACAATGCTTTTCAGAAATTGTTAAGTAAATTCCCCGATGCGATTGTTGTAGGTGTTACGGCGACGCCGCTTAGTTCGAACGCAGATTTGACGATGAACAAAACGTACCGGGAATTGATCATTGGAGAAAGTATTGCCAGCCTGGTTAAACAGGGATACCTCGCCAAACCGGTAAGCTGGCGGTATGATGTGGAACTTAATTCTTTAAAGACGGGCATTTACGGCGACTTTACCATCAGTACTTCCGATGAATTGTATTCGTCGAAAGCGATGCTTGACCTGCTGATGTATTCCTATGAAAAGCATTCAAAGGGAAAGAAAACACTCATCTTCAATAATGGGATATTTACTTCACGGAATGTGTGCAAACTATTTGAAGATGCCGGTTACCCGGTAAAACACCTCGATAACCGTCATTCTGCTACAGAGCGGCAGGATATATTGAAATGGTTTAAGAAAACAAAAGGGGCGATCCTTACTTCTGTATCTATTCTTACCACAGGTTTTGATGAGCCAAGTATACAAACCGTGATCCTGAACCGCGCTACCACTTCTCTCACGCTTTATCACCAGATGATTGGCAGGGGATCGAGAAGTTTACCGAAGAAAAAAACATTTACGATCATTGATCTTGGCAATAATATCGAACGTTTCGGTGAATGGAAAGCTCCTATGGACTGGCAACTGGTATTTGACAGACCGGAAGCTTATATCGAAAGCCTTCATATTCACTCCGCCAGTGCCGAAGCCCGCGTAATACCTTCCGACCTGCGGGCAAAGTTCCCGAATACATTACAGCTTTCTTTCGATGTGCAGGAGGCATATCAGCAGGCGATGGACGCAGGGCAGAAGTCGATGAACGTGATCAGGAACGCGATCAGGCAGCATGTGGTGATGTGTGTGGAAAATAGTGAATCCATTGCACAGGCGCTGGAACTGGCTGATGAACTGGACCAGGAAATCCAATGGAGAGTGAAGCAGTATGGCAAGTGCCTGGGCAAAGTGACGAAGAACTATACAGACTGGCTGGTGTCGGATTATAAATCGAGACTTAAAACCCTGATCCAGAAATGGATGCAAAAGAGTTTACTGAAGACAAAAAGGAAACTGAAAGCTGCATAGATTTATGTAAAAACAGCTTTTCTGCATCTGTTTATAAACTGTATCATGCATCTGCTGTTTTTCCTGCTTTCGGCCTTTGGGAATTACACCCCGCCTGTCACCATACATGTACTGGTAGCGCTTTGTGATAACAAATACCAGGGCATAGTACCTGTACCCGCTGCAATCGGCAATGGGCAGGACCCGGCTAATAATCTTTACTGGGGATGCGGTTACGGGGTTAAAACATTTTTAAAGAAACAACCCGACTGGCAGTTGGTGAAACAACTGAAGCAGCCCGCCCCTTATATTCATGAACGCCTGATATTTAAGCACCGCACACAAAACGTTCACCTGGTGGCCGATGCCTACGACGGCGCGCGTATGCCGGAAACCATCACCCGCTTCCTGCAGTATGCCGCAGGGCAGGAGCCTGTCTACATTCCGCTTGATAAAGATACCATACGCGCCGGCGGTAATGCCCGCTTAATCTGTTTCGTTGGTCACAATGGACTGATGGATGCAGCGCTGCCGGCCTATCCCGCCAAAGCCAACGACCGCCCCCGTGATGTAGCGATCTTTGCCTGTGCCAGCAAACAGTATTTCACAGCACCCATCCGCAAAACAGGGGCTAACCCGCTTATGTGGACTACCCACTTAATGTCGCCCGAAGCCTATACGCTGGATGCGATGATAGACAGTTGGCTGTTAAAGGAGCAACCGGCGGTTACCCATCGGAAGGTGGCAGCAGCTTACGATAAGTATCAGCATTGTGGATTGAAAGGGGCGGGGAGGTTGTTTGTTACCGGGTGGTAATTGGTGGCAGACTGGCGGCCCAATTAAATTTCGCGCAAACGGTGTATATTTGCTCGCTATCCCATACGGCCCCATTTAGTCAGCATCATTTAATTATAAAGTTCCCCAATGAATAATTTGTATGAGTTTAACCTCAAAACCAATTATACTAAACTTGAATGCGATGGTCTCCTGTTGGTAGAGTACCAGTGTGTACCGGGCGATGTCCGGAGCGGAATCTGGTCGCAGCACAGCTACATCGCTTTTATTCAAAGCGGGCTGAAAACATGGATTACACCTGAAGGCGAGTTTCCTGTTACGGTGGGCGATGCTATATTTTGCAGGAAAGGCGCGCACCTGGTTAAAAATTACTACGATGAAAAATTCTGTGCACTGGTGTTTTTTATACCCGACGACTTTATTCGGCAGGTGGTGAAAGAGTCCGAACTGCTGCGGCAGGGAGGTGTAAACTCCTCTACGGTATTGAGATTGGAGGTTGATCTTACTTTAAAACTGTATTTCGAATCGATGCTGAGTTTTTTCCTGCAACAGCACAATCCATCCGGCGCTTTGCTGAAACTTAAGTTTAAAGAGTTGTTGCTACAGTTGATCACCCGTAACATCAACCCCGAATTAACGGCCTATTTTTTCTCACTGGCTAAAGAAGAGAAGGCAAACCTGAAACAGATAATGATGGACAATTACCTGTATAATCTGAACCAGGAAGACTTTTCGAAGCTGACACACCGCAGTCTTTCCACTTTTAAAAGGGACTTCCAGGATACTTTCGGTACCTCTCTGAACAAATGGCTGATAGACATGCGGCTGAAATACGCCAGAATGCGTTTGCTTACTTCGGACGAAAGTGTGAGCGAGATCGCCTACACATCCGGGTTTGAAACAGCTTCTCATTTTATCCGCTGCTTTAAGAAACATTACAACTTGCCCCCACAGCAGTTCCGGCACCAGTATTTTTTATCCGCTGAGCCAAATGGACAATTATCCGGGCCAATCTAACAATTCGCTGGCGGAGCATCGTGCTACTTTTGTATCGGCCATCAGGAAGATGGTCAATATCAATCACCCAAAAAGTAGCATTACAATGTCAGTTTTAACAGCAGAACAACCGGTTGTCGACTTCAAAAAGGCAGAACAATTCCTCGGCCAGTTTATACTGGACCTCTCCGCCAATTACTCCGGCGTTATGGCCTTACTTGGCCAGGAACTTGGTTTATACACAGCTATGCGCGGCGCAGGACCGTTAACACCCCATGAGCTGGCCGCCAAAACAAACACTTTTGAACGGTACATTCGCGAATGGCTTAACAACCAGGCAGCGGGCGGATATATTGTGTATGATAAAGTAAACAAGACTTATGAATTACCGGAGGAGCATGCCCTGGTACTGGTAGAAAAAGACAGTCCTTTCCTCCTTGGTCCCGCCTATTATGTAGTAAACAGTTTATGGAAAGACAAAGACAAATTGTTGAACGCTTTTACTACCGGTAGCGGCATTGGCTGGCACGAACATCATCATGACCTGTTTCATGGTGTAGAAAGTGTTTACCGTACAGGTTATCTCGCTAACCTGAACTCGGTATGGATTCCTTCTTTACCAGGAATGGAAACCAAACTGCGCAACGGTGGTCGTGTGGCCGATATCGGCTGTGGTCATGGCGCTTCTACGATCCTGATGGCCGAAGCCTTTCCTAATAGCGAATTTTATGGTTTCGACTATCATACAGCCTCCATTGCGGTAGCGAAACAACGGGCAGCGGAAAAAGGGCTCACTAACGTGTTTTTCATCGAGGCTGGCGCAGAAGCATATACACAGGGCAATTTCGATATGATCTGCTTTTTCGATTGTCTGCATGATCTCGGTAACCCGTTGAAGGCACTGCAGTACGCCCGTACTAAATTAGCAACGGATGGGTCACTGCTGTTCGTGGAACCTAATGCCGGCGATAATCCCGAAGATAATTTCAATCCCATTGGAAGAATGTTTTATGCCGCGTCTACTGCACTATGTGTACCACATTCTCATTCGGAGGACGGCGATTATTGTCTGGGCGCACAGGCCGGTCCTGCTGCCGTTAAACAGATTGTGAAAGAGGCAGGGTATTCCAGGTTCAGGATTGCCCAGCAAAATCCAATTAACCTGATCTTCGAAGTAAAACACTGATTTGTTTATGCAGGGGCGGGCCTTCCTGTCCCTGCTTTTATCCCCCAAAAACAACCCGATGAAATTCATTCTTAAACATCATCTTTCGCGGCTGGCAGATTATTCTGGTTTAACTGTTTCCTTCCTCTGTTTTGTACATTGCTGGAGCATGCCATTATTACTGCTCTTTATGCCTGCGCTGCTGGCAGATCACGAACTGGTGCACCCGGTACTGTGTAGTGCCGCGATCATTAGTACATTGCCAATGGTGCTTTCAGGTAAAATCCGGTACCAGACAGTGTTTTTCAAGTTTGCTTTGGTGCTGGGAAATGTAATAATGCTGGTGATCCTTTTGGCACATGCGTATTTCCCGCCGTTGATGGAGGTGTTGTTGAATACTGCGGGCGGGGGATGTTTGATGTATGTGCATTATGTACGTATAAAGGGCGAAAGGAGAGAAAGGCGGCCTGACAGCATAAAACGAGGTCCTTCAAAACTTGAAGAGGCTAAATAAGTCTATTAAGTGAAATTAATTGCTTAACCGGGCTTTAGGTAAAAAGGGATGTTTTTTTATGAAATGCAGTAGTAAAAAACGAGGCCGGCTTCATCAGCCGGCCTCGTTGTATTCTTTGTTAAGGAGTTACCTTTATCAGGAATGTCCTGCTTGTTGGTTTGCCATCAAGGTCGGTGGCATTGATACGTACCGTTGTTTCTGCGGTAATGTCCTTCAATACATAATTCAGGTTATATACTGTTGGCCTTAGGCTGAAGTCCGTATACGATTCCAGTAGCTCTTCTGTTCCACCGTTCACTGTTTTATAAAGTTTGATCTCTTTTAGTTTTACGGGGGCGCTTACGCGGGCCTTTACGGTCCATTCGGTGACGCCGGCAGGTAGAGTAGTGGTCACGAAATCGGGATTCTCCACTGCGTTGCCTGGATAGAAAAGTACTTCGGGTACGAATTTGTCGAAGAGGTCTTCTTTTTTGCAACTGCTGAAAGCCAGCAGCATTACGCTAAATATTAAAAGGATTCTTTTCATTGTTGATCAGTTTTACCAGCCTGGGTTTTGCTGCATGTTTTTATTGTTGTTCACTTCAGACTGCGGTATGGGCAGCAGGTTATGCCTTGGCTGGAACACCCTTCTTTCCCAAACCCTGATGCTGTATACGAATGAGCCATCGGGCTTTTTAAGTACATCGTGCTCGTACACGGTTTTCTGCGTTTGTTCGCCGACAACCCAGCGGCGGATATCGAAGAAGCGATGATCTTCGAAGGCCAGTTCTATCCTGCGTTCGTTGCGGATGAATTTGCGCATATCCTGCTGGCTGTTCTCATTCCAGCCATTGCGTGTAAAAGTGGTGGCAATATCGGGCATGTCTGCGCGTGTCCTGATCTGGTTCAGTGCCTGGATTACTTCTGTGCGGGCACTCCCGTCCGGCAAAAACTCATTCATCGCTTCCGCGTAATTAAGCAGCATTTCTACATAACGATATACCGGGAACGTATGGTTAGTTTGACCCTGGGTACCGCTGTTGTTAATGGTGATGTTCTTGGGGTCCATGAACTTACGCAGGAACAAACCTGTATGGGCGTAACCGTTCAGGAACTCCTGCCCGAACGAACCATCTTCGGCCCGCCAGGTATTAAACGTAATGCCGCTAAACATAGAACCGTTGTACCAGAGTGAATGGTAGAAGCGTGAATCTCTGTTGTCGTAGGGTTTCTGCGGATCAAACCCGGAAGCTGTATTTACTACGAACTGGCCGTTACCGTCGAGCAGGGGCACACCGTATTCGTCGGTCTGGTAAACTGGGTAGCCGTCTTTAGTTTCAAAGCAGGCGGCGTAGTTATACGTAGGCAAAGTGTAGGATGCATCGCCCGCCCGTTGCATGGCACCGGGAAGCTGCCACTTGTCGAGTTCATTGGTAAGCCCTTTTCTGCCGTAGCCGAGTATGTATTCGGTGTTTACGCGGGTAATGAATACGTTGAACCAGCCCATGGCCTTCATCGATCCTGGGTAGGTTACCCGGGTGCCGAAGTAGTTGGCCGGTTCTGTTCTTACTACCAGGCTGTATACCTGCGCACCATTTTCATCTTTATGGTCCATTACCGCTTTAGCTGCATCTGCTGCTGCCTTCCAGCGGTTAGCATCGTAGTTGCCCCATGACCATGGACTGGCTTCGCCGGATGTGCTGTTGTTAAACAGCGGGCTGGCCAGGTGAAGCAATACTCTTGCTTTAACGGCCTTTGCCAAACCGCTGGTTACACGCATAAAGTCGATGCCTGTTTGTTTGGCAGGCAAGTGTGCTGCTGCCGTGTCACATTGGTCGCTGATGAACTTTTGCACTTCTTCGAGATTGGCGCGGGCAGTGAATAGTTCGGGAGAATCGCGGTCGAGTACTTTGGTGATAACAGGTACACCTCCGTACCAGCGCACGAGTTCTGCGTAGAAAAACGCGCGCAGTGCTACTGCCTCATATTTCATGCGGTCGCGCACTTGTTCTGTGTTCATGTACTGCTCGGGATCGATGGGTGCCCCGTCTATTTTACTGAGAAACAGGTTACAGGCGCGGATAGCGGCGTAATAATCGGCCCAGCGCTTAAATTTATCAGGTAAACTGGTAGGATTATAGGCGCCTACGTGTACGTTGTTCACCCATCCCCACCAGGGTCGTGCCTCACCATCGTCTGTAGCGGCGTCCAGGTATACGTTGTTGTCCCAACTGTATGGAATACGACGGTAAATGTCGGTCAGGAACTCTTTCGTGTACTTGGCGTTTGTAAATACCCTTTCTTCATTCAGATCGCCTGATTCAGCTTTGTCCAGCAGGCCCGCACCGTCTTTTGAACAGGAGGCGAGCGTGATCAGCAGGAGAAAATATGTGAGCTTTTTTATGCTTGATTTCATGTTGTTCTGTTTTACAAGGTTACTTTAACGCCCAGGTTCCATGTTCTTAACTGAGGATAAGAAGCACCGATCTCGCTGGAGGATTCGGGGTCCCAGTTCATCATTTTATCCCAGGTGATGAGGTTGTTGCCATTGGCGAAGAAACGGGCGCTCGTAATCTTTATCTGCGACAGCAAAGATTTAGGAAGGTTATAGCCTATTTCTACGTTTTTCAGGCGCACATAGTTCCGTGCATACAGCCAGTAGGTTGATTTGCGGTGGTTGTTTGTATTTTCTGTAGGATGCAGACGGGGATAGGTCGCCTTGTCCCAGGATGATGGATCGTCTGGATTGTAACGGCCCAGGTGATGTTCCATTACCTTACCCAATTGGCTGAATTCCCATACAGCATCCTGCTGGAAGTACATATCTGCACCACCTGCGCCCTGTATCAGAAAGTTCATGTCGAACCCTTTATAACTGCCACCTACGGTGATGCCGTAAATATATTCCGGTACGGAGCCTTTTCCGATGGCACCTTCGTCGTAGCTATCGACCAATCCGTCTTTATTGCGGTCTGCATAACGGATATCGCCGGGATATACCACACCGTAAGTCGGAATAGGGATGTCTTTTTTTAACACAGGGAAACCACCTTCGAGTACCAGCCCGCCATTACCATCCAGTTCAAAATCATTTAAGCCATACAGCCCAACATCGGTAAGGCCGAAGTGCTGGCCAATACGTTTGCCTTCGCGTTTCTGCCAGTCATAACGTTTACCTTCTTCGTCTATGCGCTCTATCACGTTACGGGCATAGGTGAAGTTACCTTTGATGAAGTAACCGAAAGGACCTTTCTTGTCGGTAAAGCCTAACTCCATATCAAAGCCCTGGTTGTGTACCCGGCCGATGTTTTCGGGCGGTAAACCTTGTCCATCTGTCCTGGTGGACCCCTGTGGGTTGTTCATGCCAAATACGAGCGGCAGGGAATAGGGGATAGCCAGGATGTCGCGGCGATTTTCAGCGAACACGTCGGCCGTGAGGTTAATGCGGTCGTCCCACATACGCGCATCAAAACCAATGTTGCTCTTTTTTGCTCTTTCCCAGGTTACATAGGCGTTACCAGGCTGACCTTCGATAATACCTCTTTCCGAGGTAGGTTGCTCGCCAAAGTAAAACCTCCAGCCATCTTCGTTGGGTGCGTAGTTATAACGTTGCTCATACAGGTAGTTGAAGTTGCCGATCCGGTCGTTCCCTATCTCTCCATAAGACCCCCTGATTTTGAGGTAACTTAAGAAAGCGTTGTTAGCCCAGAACCCTTCTTCCGAAGGCACCCATCCCAGCGAAACGGCTGGGAAGAAACCGTAACGGCGGCTGGGGTCAAATTGCATGGAGCCATTGTAACCGGCGTTCACTTCGAAGAGATATTTGTTCTTGTAGCCATAAGTAGCACGTCCTACCCAACCGAGGTACCCGGTAGGGATTCTGGCTTCCACAAAGTCCTGTATCTGCTGGTATAAGATCATACCGGTAACGGCATGATCGCCAAATGAACGGGTGTAGTTCAGCGCTCCTTCAAAGTGCTGCCTTCTGCTGCCGGCGCCTTTACCTGTTGAAATAGATAGTTCGGTCGCGGGTTTGTTAAGAGCATACTGGCCGAAACGTGTGTATTCATACAAAAGTGGTTTTTCCACGATGTCGCGGCGCGATTCGTAAGTGCTCACAAAGCCAACCAGTGCGCGGAAAGACAGGCCTTTGGTGATCTTGTTCAACTCCTGGCGCAATGTGAAGGCACCTTCAATTACGTTCTTGTTGCGGTTGCGGTTACCAAACTGTGAAAGAAGGGCATACGGGGAAAGACGGCTTTCGTCCGAGCGGCCGCCAATGCTGCCGTCGGGATTTATATACGACTGGAAGTTTGGGGGCAGCCTTCTTAGTTTATCGAAAAGATCTTCATCGAAGTTCGGCTGTTTCCTTTCTTCAAATCTGCCGGTAAGGTCCACGCCTATTTTGGTGGTAGGACTAACGGTGAAGTCGAGGTTGGAGCGGAAGCTCATACGATCGTAAGCCGTGTTGGTGGCGTAATTTGAATTTGCGAACTCTTTGTACAAACCTTCCTGATGCAGATGGTTGGCAGAAATGAAATACTGCAGCACTTCGTTACCGCCTCTCACGCTCACATTCGACAGTTGTTGCCAGGAAGCCTTACGCATAAAGTCTTCATAATAATCATTATCCGGATGGGTATAGGGCGAGTTGCCTAACCTGTAATGTTCAAGGTCGCTGGCAGTGTATTCCGCAGGCTTGCCTTCGTTTTTCAGTGCTTCGTTGGTAAGCATGGCAAAGTCGTAAGAGCCGAGGTAATTGGGCTTACGAATGGGTTGCTGTACCGCGGCCTGTGTAGAAATAGAAAGAACTGGCCTGCCCACCGTACCACGTTTGGTGGTAATAAGGATTACACCGTTCGCACCACGTACACCATAAACGGCCGTGGCAGAGGCATCTTTCAGTACGGAGAAGGTTTCGATATCTACAGGATCTATCTGCTGCCATTCTCTTTCCACCCCGTCTACCAGCACCAGTGGTGCGGTGGTATTGGTAGTAGCCATACCACGGATCAGGATCTGTGCATTGTCTGCACCCGGTTTACCGGAGCCCATGATGCTTACCACACCCGAAACGCGGCCTGCGATGGCATTGGAGAGGTTAGGAGTAGAAGCGCGCTGTAGTTCTTCCGATTTTACCTGGGAGATAGCGCCTACTACGCTGGCCTTTTTCTGCGTACCATAACCAACTACTACATAGTCGCCAAGTTTGGTGGCGTCAGCTTCAAGGCTGATGTGCAGCGAGGCCTGGTTGCGGATCGCCACGTCCTGTGAAACGTACCCGATGTAAGTGATTTGCAAAACACCGGTGTTACCCGATAGCGTGAGTTTGAACTCACCTTTGGGATCGGTCACCGTACGATTGGAGGTGCCTTTCTCGGTGATGCCGGCGCCTATCAATAATTCGCCGGATGCGTTCACCACCTTTCCGGTGATGACCTTACCCTGCGCCATCACATCGGGCAGGCAGCAGCAGAGTAATATGAGGAATGATAATAATTTTTTCATCTGTTACAGTTATTTTATTACCAATGCGGGTTTTGGGCGAGGTTGGGATTACGGTTTCTTTCAACTTGCGGGATAGGGAAGAAGTAGTGTTTTTGTTCAAACAACTTGCTCTCTACCTGCACATTCGGGTTATAGGTGAAAGTACCGTCCCCGTTCCTGGTGATAACCATACCGCGTATGAACGCTGGCAATGATTCTATGATCATCCACCTGCGCACATCGAAGTAACGATGGTCCTCAAACGACAGTTCTATCCGGCGTTCGTTTTGGATGAACGTACGGAGAGTTTCCTGCGTAAGGGGCGTTCCACGGCGTGTGAAAGTGGTTTGAACATCGGGCATGCCCGCACGTGCCCTTACCAGGTCCAGCGCCTGTACCGGCGTAAGCGCTCTGGTAGCGCCCGGAGCTATATAAGAAGGGCCGCCTGTTTCGTTACCCGCTTCTGCCAGGTTAAGCAGTACTTCGGCATAACGGAAGTACACCCAGTTATGATAGGTAGTACCCGTATTTTGTGCCGGGTTGGCATTGGCATAATCCATGAACTTGTTGAGATAGTACCCGGTTTCGGTTTTAGCGTTACCATTAGCGTTTACACCGCCGGTATATATCTGGAAAGTGTAGTTGTTCTGTCCGGCAAAACGGGCGTATTTAGCACCATTGTAAATGATACTGGCGTAAAAGCGGGGGTCCCGGTTTACATAAGGAGCCGCCGCGTGTGCGGGTGTGTTCCAGTTAAATAATGTTCCATCGGCCATTTCGTAAGCGTCTACGAGGTCCTGCGAAGGGCAGGTGCCGCCTCTGGCGTTAGTGAATCCTGCAGGGAAGTTATCGTTCTCTGTATCACGGTTAGGGGTACGAAGGCGTGCGAATATAAGTTCGCGGTTGGTAGTACCTGCGCCCCAGGCGTTGAAGAAACTGGAGTAGTTGGTTTGGCCGTTGGTGCCCGGGCGGTAAAGCTCGTACCAGTTGAGGTCTACTAAATCCTGAGCAGCCTTTGCAGCCTGTGCCCAGCGGGCAGGGTCAGCATTACCCATAGCGGTAAGTGTATCTTCTCCGGCACGGTTGTATAAGGGGCTGGCAGCGTATAACAGCGCTTTGGCTTTGAGGGCCAGGCAACTGCCTCGGTCGGCACGGCCCACTTCATTTGGCTCGAAATAAGGTTCTGCAGGCAGTAACGCATATGCTTCGTCGCAACTGCGAACAATGAACTCGATCACCGATTTAGCGGAGTTACGGGGAATCAGTACGTCATCTGATGCTTCAAAAGATTTGTCTACGATAGGAATACCTCCCCAGCGCTGGAACAAAAACCAGTGATGCAGGGCACGCAGAAAAACAACTTCACCCATCATACGGTTGCGGAAACGCGTGGTAACTGTAGAAGGTAACAGGTGCATATTTTTGATACCCGTATTTGCTTTACGGTTGCCATGATACCCGCCGAATTTCATCCATGACCCAATTTCGCCGGCTCCATCGCTGGCTCGCCAATAGCGCATATTGGAGGGGTTCCAGTTAGCAGCGCTCATACGTTGAGCGGCGGATGGAACGGTTTTGTTGGTAGATACGTGCATGGCCTCGTCACTTGCAGATGCCAGCATAGCGTTGCCATCCAGCCAATTGAAAGAGGTGGATACGTCTGCCGGTAAATCGGTATAGGCATTGTTTACGAATAGTTCCGCACGTCCCGAGTCGCTGAATACGAACTCGGCAGATTTAAATTCCACCGGCACCGTTTCCAGTTTGCGCATGCAGGAAACTGCCGCGGTACATAGTGCGATGGATAATATGCTGTATGTGATTTTTTTCATGATCAAACTTTTAGAAGGTTACACTAATACCGGCATTGATGATGCGCTGAATAGGATACAATACGTAGTGGCCGGAGCGGGCTTCTGTATCCACCAAACCGGTAGACGACCAGGTAAGCAGGTTGTAACCGCTTCCGTAAACACGCAAGTTGTCGAGCCTGATTTTTTTAGATATTCTTTCAGGCAAAGTGTAACCGATTTCCATGGTTTTAAGCCTAACCGTTTTGCCGTCGCGCTGCCAGTAGGTGGAAGTGCGTTGGTTATTGGCTTTATTACTGAGAGAAAGCCGGGGATAGCTGGCAGTTGCCCAGCTGGACTGATCTTCCGGGTTGAAGCGGCCCAGATGATGATCACGCACGGTACCGTTATCGTGGAATTCCCAGGTAGATTCGCCGGTGAGGCCGAGTTGCTGACCGTCCTGGCCACTGAACAATACGTTAAAATCGATGCCTTTAAATTTGGCACCCAGGCCTACTCCATATTGCAGGGTAGGGAAGTTGCCCTGGCCAAGGTATACCTCATCATACGCATCGATTACGTTATCGTTGTTCTGGTCTTTATACTTTATGTCGCCGGGTTTCACCTGGCCGAATGTTTGTTTCGGGCTGGCATCTATTTCGGCCTGGTCCTGGAAGAGGCCCATTGCCTGAAGTCCGTAAATACCATCCAGCGGCCTGTTGGTACGAGCCTGGTAAGCAAAGCGCGGCGTTTCTTCGCCACGGTTTATTACCTTGTTTTTGGCCTGTGTTACGGTACCCATCAGCGACAGTTCTACATCACCAAATTGCTGTGTATAACGCATAGATGCATCAAAGCCCTTGTTCTCAATAATACCGATCGGGAAGTCCGGGAAGCGGATACCCATCAGGTAAGGGAGTGCTGGCTGGATCATGATGTCCTTATTCTTTTCGTAGAAGTAATCGAACGTCAGGTTCAACCTGTTCTTAAAAAAGGTGGCATCAATGCCCACATTGGTTTTATGTACTTTTTCCCAGGTTACGTTGTTAAGTGCGAAAGCAGTTTCGTTCCAGCCGGTATAACCTACAGAGGTGTATCCGAAGTTTACGCCACCGGCGGTAGCATATTTCTGGAACCACAGGAAGTAACCGCCAACATCGTCGTTGCCGGCAATACCATAAGAGCCACGAAGTTTCAGGAAGTCGATCCATTGGGCATCCTGCATGAAACTTTCTTCAGACACCACCCATCCCAGGGAGCCGGCAGGGAAAAAGCCGAACTTATTGCCAGGCAGGAATTGTTCAGACCCCTGGAAGCCATAGTTGAACTCTGCGAGGTAACGTTTGTTAAACGCATAAGATACACGGCCGTTTGAGCCAAGGTAGGCGCGGGGGATGTTGGCATCGTTCTCTGAGGAAATAACACGCTGGTTCACCGCTACAACGGCAGTTACAGCGTGTTTGCCGAAGAAGGTACGCTGATAGTTAAGCGCGCCCTCTGTATTGAGGATACGGCGGGTAGAAGGGTATTCAACACCAGAAGACATCTGGCTGTCGGTACCGGTTTCCACATACTTGATGCCGCCATTTGCATTGTATTCCACACTGCCGTTGGGCTGGCGCAGGTCGTACACCTTGAAGCTTTTGCTACGGTTGGTCACCATATCGTACCAACTGTCGAACGCCACGGTGCCTTGTACAGAGAGGCCCGGAGTAATAAAGTCCAGGTCGTGTTTGGCACGGAGGGTAGCGAACATGCTGCGTACGTAATAAAGAGAGTACCCCTGATCATTCAGCAGTCCGTATGGGTTACCTGTGAAATCTTTGGTGCCGCCCAGTTTACCGTCTGGTGTAAATACCGGGAACGCGTTGGGCGGTGTTTTATAAAGAGAGCGGAACACACGTAATGCCGCATCACCGCGGGCGCCGGGATAGGTGCGTTGCTCCTGCCGGCCGGCAATGTCGAGTGTGATGTTAAACCGTTTGTTCACATTTACATCAATGTTCGACCGCAGGGTGATCATATTAAAATCCGCGTTGGTATTATAGGTATTTGCCGCCTTATCTACCTTATAAAGGCCGCTGTTGCCCGTGTAACCACCGGAAATGAAGTAACGGGCGTTTTTATTGCCGCCCTGCACATTTACGCTGTAGCGCTGTTGCCAGGTGGTTTTATTAACATACTCATCATACCAGTTGATGTTCGGGTAGAGATACTTATCGAGGTCCGATTCGTAAATACCCTGGGAGGCGTTACGGTATTTCTCCAGTTCGGCTGCTGAATAACGTGGGGCGCTGCCGTCGTTGGTAAGCGCCTCGTTGTACAGGGTGGCGTATTGGTAGGAGTTGAGCAATTTAGGCGTTGTGGTGGGCGCTTTTATGCCACCACGCGCATTGAAATTAACCTTGATTTTGCCTTCCTGGCCGCGCTTGGTAGTTACCAGCACAATGCCGTTACCACCACGGAGGCCGTACTGCGCGGTGGCAGCAGCATCCTTCAATACCGTGATGCTTTCGATCTCGTTTGGATCGAGGAAGTCCATACTCCTCTCAAATCCATCTACTAATACCATGGGGGCATTATTCCTGAAAGTACGTTTGCCCCGCATCTGGAGGGTGGCCGATTCATCTCCCGGTTCTCCATTGTCCTGCATGATAAACAGGCCTGGTAACATGCCCGTCATGCGGTTAAGATTGTTAATAATAGGTACATTCTCAACGGTTGTGCCTTTGATCTGCGAGAAGGCGCCAGTGACCTCCTGTTGCAGTTGTTTCCCGTTAAAGGTGTTGATGAGCGTGGAACTGTCGGGCTTTTGCGCAGTGGCGGCAAGCGAAAGGCACAGGCAGATAATGACCCCGATAGATGCTCTGAGGTACAGATGGTACCTGAGCAAGGCCATGCTTAATGCTGATCTTTTCATACGTGACGATTCAAAATGATTAAGGAAATTATTGACGTGGTGGATTTAATTAATTAATTAAGGCAGGGATGTTCCTTCGCGCCCGTGGAATAAAATTGGTTGTTTATAGACTCAAAATAAGCTGTTCTGCTCTATGGCATGTTCACACAAGATGCCCTGTGGCATTGTTCCTAAACCGATACAGCAGTAACAGAGCGAATACGTTTAGTTGGTTGTTAAAAGCTAATTTTCATGTTGATAAATCTATTTTCTGACGTGGTTTACTGTCGTGGAATTCCTAAACAGGCGGTTAACTTAGGAAAAAGTACGGTGCTTTTGTCCTTTTTTTACGGAAACGTTTCCGTGAATCTTCGGTTTTTTTAGTTGGATTATCAAAGGAATAGCTTTATTTTATAATAGGCTGGGAGCAGATTCATGAACAAGATAAATATAAAATACCTGGCAAGGGAGTTGAATCTTGCCATTTCTACGGTTTCGCGCGCATTGAGGGATAGTCATGAGATTAGCCCCGAAACGAAGGCAAAAGTGTTTGCACTGGCAAAAAGGCTGAATTATCAGCCCAATGCAAGTGCCAGCGGGTTACGTGCGCAGCAGACCAAAATGATCGCAGTGGTAATACCTGACATGGTGAACGACTTCTTCTCCCTTGTGATAAGCGGTATCGAAAAGGTGACGCAGGAGCAGGATTATCATATCCTGTTGTATTTTACCCACGGCGATCATGCCCTGGAAGTATCTTTTATTAATACACTGGTAAATGGCAGGGTAGATGGGGTATTGTTATCTATAACAGATGAGAACGCCAATAACGAACACCTCGAACAACTCAACATCAAAGGTATCCCGTTGGTGCTGTTCGACCGCGTAAACGAACGGATGGACAATGTTAAAGTAACTTCAGATAACTATGAGAGCGCCGCTACGGCCACCAAACATCTGATAGATACTGGCTGTGAAAAGATCGCTTACCTCAAGGTTGACAGGAACATTCCTGTAGGCACCATCCGCATGAACGGTTACCTGGAGGCGCTGGAGAAGCATTCGAAACAAAAGTCCCCGCTTATACTGGAATGCCCGAACGACAATGACGAAGCATTTACCGTCATCCACAAAATGCTGCAATCAGAGAAGCCGGATGGTATTTTCGCATCTGTAGAAAAGCTCGCGGTGATCTGTTACCGGGTGTGCGAACAGATACAGCTCAGGATACCCGAAGATATCAAGATCATCAGTTTTTCGAACCTGCAGACGGCTGCTTTGCTCAATCCCTCATTGACTACCATTACACAGCCTGCGTTTGATATTGGCGAAACAGCGGCTAAGGAACTATTACGCATCATCAAGAAAAAGGGGAGTGCCAAAGGAGATGTGGTGCTTAAGTCGCGGCTGATCGAGCGAAGGTCCACATCAAAATGAAAAGAGAAACTGTTATAGTGCTCATCCGGGCATATTGCTGAGGGGGCCGATTTTAGAATAAAAAGTAAGTTAATACGGCAGGGCCGGCGTGATTCACGCCGGCTCTTTTTATAGATCGATGTGCCGGCTATCTGCATTCGATGATATTGTATACATTTGGCTCCATATTGTCGACTGTCCTTCGTTTTCAGGGGAATATCTTTACAGTCAATTGTCTTCTCTTATGAGGTTATTGGTCGCTATCGGAATCCTGTGTTGCTTTTTAATGCCTGTGTTTGCCCAGCAAGAGCGGCCAGGGTTAGGTGTTGCAGATCATGGCGGTGCAGACACAACCGGTATTAATTTACTGCTAAGCAAAGCGGGAGATCTGATATTTAAGGCAGGCGAGCTGCCTGCCGATCTCGCTATAGCACAACCGCTGCTGGACAGTGCTACAGCGCGTAGTGAGCGCCTCAAATTCCTTTCCGGGCAGGAAAGAGCATTTAAATTGCAGGTGCAGTATTCGGTGGAGGCGCTGGACGGTCGGCGGATGAGACGCCTGCTGCCTAAACTTTCACCAGCAGTGCGGTGTGATCTGTTGAGAAGATTCACCTTACAATCGCGTATCACCTGGCAGATCGACAGTGCACTTACTTATGCCCGGATGATGAAAGAGGAGGCCCTGCGAAATAATATGGCCGACGTAGCCAACGATGCAGAATACTATTTATCGGTTTGTTACGACGCTATGGGGCAAACCCAAAAGCAGAAGGAGTGTTACATGAACATGGTACGGTATCACCAAAAAACGGGTAATCAGAATAATGAACTGATGGCCTGGGATTTTATGAATTTGTACCTGAACGACCTGGATACCACTTTTCCTACAAAAGCATATGTACAGGAACAACTGTCGTTGCTGAGCCAGCGGCTGAACAACAAGCTGGTATATGCAAGAACACTGGGCGATATTGGGAAATCACATCTGGCATTTGGGCGATGGAAAGAGGCGGAGCATACGCTGCTGATGGCGGACGATTTGCTTAAAAAACTGGGGGTAAAAGAACGTTATGGTATATACGACGCACTCAGCTACCTATACACCGTAAAATTAAACCTGGAAAAAGCCATATTCTACGCCAACGCTATCCGTGACAACCGGCCCGAATCGGCCAGCAGCGATTATAAGTATACCTACCACCTTGCAATGGCGAATGTGTATGTTAACTTTGGCCGGAACCAGGATTTTTATAATGAAACATTCAAGTTGCTGGAAAACCGCGATGCCGCTACGGAACGAAGCCTCGATTATATTGTTTTGTTTGCCCGGCGAATCGATCGTGATAAAGGGCCAAAGGCGGCCTTAGCGTACCTGCTGCCAAGGATGTCGGATAAAAATACTTTTTCAACTCCCGGGCAACACATTTTTGCGAATATGATGCTGGGTGATTTCTATATCCGGACCCATCAACCGGAAATGGGAATACAGCACTACCGCACCGCGGAAAGTTTAATGGATCCTGGTCAGATAGGGCGAAGCAATACAGCCGGTGACCTATACATCCGTTTGGCGAAAGAATGGTTTAACCTTCGGAAGTATGATTCATCGCTCAAATATCTTCAGCGTATGGAGGTGCTTCCAAAAGGACTGGTAACAATAAGGGTGCAGGAGGAAATGCATAACCTGTTTTGCCGAATCGATTCTATTCAGGGGCGTTATAGATCTGCACTTCAGCATTTTAAACAGGAGAAGGCGCTCAGCGACTCTGTATTCAATATTAACAAGTGGGGGCAGATGGCGGAACTGCAGCTGAAGTACGAAACCGCCCGTAAGGACCAGGAGTTAAAACAAAGCGCGCAGGAGATTTCATGGCTCACCTCCCAGGCTGCTTTGCGGGAAGCGCTGTTTAAGCAAACCGGCCTGGCAAACCGGCAACGGGAATTACTGAAGGATAAGGACGTGGCCCAGGCACAACGTGAGGTCCGGCAACGGGAAGACTCGCTCAAAAACAAGGAAGAACGTATCCTGCTCCTCAATAACGAATCGCAGTTACAGCAAGGATTATTGCAACAAACCCGAACAACACGTAATGTGATCATCCTGGCCGCTGTGCTGTTGCTCGGCCTCCTGCTGGTGATCTACAACCGCTACTTACTGAAACAGCGCAATAACCGGGAATTGGAAAAACAAAAGGCCCTCATCAGCCATAAAAATGAATCGCTGGGTAAATTACTAAGGGAGAAAGAATGGCTGCTGAAAGAAGTGCATCACCGGGTGAAGAACAACCTGCAGGTGGTGATGAGCCTGTTGAACATACAATCATTCTACTTGCAGGACGATAATGCCATATCAGCCATCCGCGACAGCCAGCGCCGCGTAAACGCCATTTCACTGATCCACAAAAAATTATACCAGTCCGACAACCCGGCGTTGGTAGATATGCCCCTGTATATCTGCGAGCTGGCAGATTACCTGCGGGAATATGCAGACGGACGAGGTAATATTAAGATCGAACTGGATATTGCAGCGATATCACTGGACGTGCGTAAAGCACTCCCCATTGGCCTGATATTGAATGAGTCGATCACCAATGCGTTTAAATATGCCTTTCCGGGCGATGGTGCCGGTGTCATCAGTGTGTCGCTCATCTTAGCAGAAAAAGAGCAGCTGGTGCTGCAAATTGCTGACAATGGAGTAGGGCTAAGGCAGTCGGAAGAAGGCGCAGTTCAATCCCTGGGTATGAGCCTTATGAATGGCCTCGCTAAAGACATGGACGGGGAGCTGATCGTTGAATGTAAGCAGGGAACGGTCATCAGGGTGTTATTTCCGTTGGCGATGCCCGAAAACGTAGAAGAAAGCGTTTCCGCACATGGATAAAACTGCCTGTTATTTTTGTTATATTGTCTGCTAGCCACGTTTTGGCCGGCAATATATTTACGCTCAACTGTTTTCATTTATGAGGTGCCTGGTTACCGCTATCGCAATAATGTGCTGTTGTCAGTTATCTGCTTTTGCACAGAACCAATCGGTTATGAAACCGGCTGGCGATACCATGGAGGTGAAATCACTGCTGGACGAGGCGCAGTTATTGATTTATAAACCTGGTGAACTGCCTGCAGACCTGAACACCGCACAGCGATTACTGGACCGGGCATCTGCACTTTTTCCCAGGCTATCGTACCTGGCTGGCGAAACAAGAGCGATGACCCTTCAATTCCAGTTACTGGCAGAAGCGCTCGATCACCCAAAGATACAAGCACTGTTACCCAAACTTACACCTGCACAGCGTTGTGCCTTTTTGAAGCGGGTGACCAGCAGTACTACATCCCATGGCCGTTATGACGAAACGTTGATGTATGCCGGCATTATGAAAGATGAAGCCCTGCGTGCCAATCTGCCTGCTATGGCCAACGAAGCCGAGTACTATATTTCGCGCGCTTACACGCACAAGCGGGAATGGCGGAAGATGAAAGAATCTTATATGCTGCAGATCGCGTATCATCGTAGCGTCAATAATCCAAAAAACGAACTGCGGGCTTGGGATATGCTCAATTATAGTCTGGCTGATACGGATACCTTGTTTCCCTCAAAGACATATGTACAGGAGCAGATACTGTCGCTTAGTACACGGCTGGGAGATAAAGTTACATATGCCAAAGGGCTGATGGATGTGGGTGTTACGCATTTTGTTTTGGGCCGGTTGCAAAAGGCGGAAGAAACGTTGCTTGCTGCCGACGATTTGATGAAAAAGGCTGGTTACAAAGAACGATATGAGGTGTACGAATGGCTCAGTTATCTTTCTACCGTAAAGGCGGATGCAGCAAAAGCTGTTTATTACGCCGAGGCATCACGCGATAACCGGCGTGAAACGGGAAAAGATGATGGCGAATTTAGCTACCACTGCATGCTTGCGAATATGTACACAACGTTCGGACAGGAAGACCGTTTTTACGAGGAGATGTCTAAAATGACAGTGGGCGTTTATCCGGAAACGGTACCATGGGCATCAGACATTGTAGCGTTTGCCAGGAAATTTAACTTTGAGCAAAATGCAAGGGTCGCTATTGAATACCTTACCCGGCGTATGTCGGATGGCCGTGTACACTTCACTGATCATGACCTTATGTACGCCCACTCAGTGCTGGGGAAATTCTATGTATCCCTTAACCAGCCGCAAACTGCGCTTAAACACATGTTGATTGCCGAAAGCCGGATCGATATGAACGCGAAATACCGCTTTTCCACAGTGGCCGAACTTTTCCTGGACATCGCCGAAGAATATTACAAGCTTCGCAGCTACGATTCTGCTGCCAAATACCTTCGGCGGATTGAAGGTTTGCCGAAAGGTCAGGTGGCGGTGAGGGCGAGGCGGGAAATGCACAAATTATCTTATCGGATCGATTCTATCCAGGGGCGTTACCAGTCTGCATTATGGCATTCTGCCCAGCAAAAGATACTGAGTGATTCGGTGTTTAGTATTGAGAAATGGGGGCAGATGCAGGACTTCGAGATGAAGTATCAAACCGCCCGGAAAGACCAGGAGCTGAATCAACGCAGCCAGCAAATTTCATGGCTTACATCACAGTCTGAATTGAGAGAGGCGCTCTTTAAGCAAACCGACCTGGCCGCCCGGCAGCGCGATATGCTCAAAGACCGTGACGTACAGCAGGCAAAAAACGAGATACAACAACGGGAAGACTCGCTTAAAAATAAAGAGGAGCGTATCAGGTTCCTCAATAACGAAGCGCGGTTGCAACAGGGGTTATTGGCACAAACGCGTACCACCCGTAACGTGATCATCCTGGCCGCCATACTTTTATTCGTTCTTCTCCTGCTGATCTGTAACCGGTATTTGCTGAAGCAACGGAACAACAGGGAACTGGAAAAACAAAAAGCGCTCATCAGCCATAAAAATGAATCGCTGGGTAAATTGCTCAGTGAAAAAGAATGGTTGCTGAAAGAAGTGCATCACCGTGTAAAGAATAACCTGCAGGTGGTGATGAGCCTGTTAAACATACAATCATTCTACTTACAGGACGATAATGCCATATCAGCCATCCGCGACAGCCAGCGCCGTGTAAACGCTATTTCACTCATCCACAAAAAGCTATATCAGTCCGACAACCCGGCGTTGGTAGATATGCCGCTGTATATCTGCGAGCTGGTTGATTACCTGCGTGATTATGCAGATGGACGTGGTAACATTAAGATCGAACTGGATATTGCACCGGTATCGCTGGATGTACGAAAAGCCCTTCCGATCGGGCTTATTTTAAATGAATCAATTACCAATGCATTCAAATACGCCTTTCCTGACAATGCCGATGGTGTTGTGCTTGTGTCGCTTAAAGGCACTGGTAAAGGGCTGATGGAGTTACAGATAGCGGACGATGGGATAGGTTTACGGCAACATGTTAATGATACATCCAAATCGCTCGGCATGAGCCTGATGGAAGGGCTGGCCAAAGATATGGACGGTGAACTGACCATTGAAAGTGAGCATGGCGCCACTTTTCGCGTCGTGTTTCCGGCAGCCTTACAAGACAATGGTGTGGAGTAATGTTAGCGTTTATAGGGCAAATACCTATGCCATTGCCAGGGCGTGTACCTGTCGCCGATAGCCGTTTCCAGTAATTGTTTATAAATGCTTTCGCCATTGTCACTATTGGTCATAATGAGTACACCAGCCTTCATTGCCGGGAAAAGAATACAATAATGCTGAAATCCATCGCCATGCCCTTCTTTAAATGCGCCCCATCCATAGGGTGTTTTAAGCAGTCCCCAGCCCAGGCCATAACTAAGGCTGATGGATTGATGATATTGGCCGGAAGTGTCTTTCCAGGCTTCGGGCCCGAACTGGTATTGGCTGCGCAAGGGTACCTGCGGGGTAAACATCGTATGGGTAGATGTTGCACTCAGGATTTTCTGCTGCAGCACACCTTTGAAAAATAGGGTGAGATCGTCGAAGCTGGTTTCGAGCGTGCTGGGGGCGCGAGGTTCATTGTCTTTATCCTTTTCGTATAATTTATCGTCGGGCTGGTGGCCGTAGGCAAAATCGCTTTCGTAAGCAGGCAGCCACTGGTAGGCAGAGTGCTGCATATGCAGCGGTGTGAAAATAATTTCATCGGCCATTTCCTGCAAAGTCCTTCCAGTCATTCGCTCCAAAACAGTTTGGAGATATACCATGCCCTCGCCTGAATAGGCATAACGCGAACCGGGTGTGAACCGGATATGCGGTTGCTGGTCGGGCATGTCCCAACGCCAGTTAGGTAAGCCGCTGGTATGCGAAAGGCACATGCGTGCGGTGATCTGGCGATAAGCGGTATCTGTTTTGAAATGCTCGTAATGGTCTTGCCACTTTGTTCGGGTCGGGTATTCATAAATGGGCTTATCGAGATAATCCTGCAATGGTTTGTCGAGGTCCAGGCGGCCTTGTTCCACCAGCTTCATCACCAATACAGCGAAAACCGCTTTGCTTAACGAGGCGCCGTAGATATTGGTTTGGCCGGTTAGCGGTGCTTTGGTGTCGGCCCGTTTATAGCCAAATGTTTGCTGGTATACAACTTCGTTATTATTGAAAACACTGACGCCGATTCCCTGTACATGTGCGGCCCCCACCAGGTATTTAATTTCTTCGGTGAGTTCATCGGCTGATATCCGTGAACCGTCGATCCTTTTGATTTGTTGGGCGGAGGCAGTTAAACTAATACAAAGAAATAGAAGCAGGGTTTGGGTTGGGCGCATATGCTGGGATGTTTTAAGATAGTTTAAGATAAGGAATTTTTGACAGTAGGCGTAATGGAGGTATTGGCCTGGTCAGCGGTTTGGGGCTGAAGGGAGTGACACAACGGCGGCCTGGTCAGCGGTTTGCGGCTGGAAACAAGCTTTTATACTTTCCGATAGTTGTGATCCCGGGAAATAGCATACAGGAAATTAGTTTTCGGTGCTTCACCAAAATAAGCCACCGTTTCTTCCCCTACTTTCGTTGCTCCCACCCGTTCTATCGCAATCTGAGAACGGAGGTTGGTTGCGCCGATATGAAAATATACGGTGGATACAGACTTGAACGCGTAATCCAGCATCATCTCCTTAACGGCCCGGTTAATACCTTTGCCCCAGTAATTTGTCGTGTAAAAAGTATACCCGATAAATATAGAATCGTTTACACTGTTATAGTCGTAAAAGCGGGTACTTCCAATTACTTTACCGATGGATTTATCAGTGATCGTAAACGCTCCGTTACTTTCCAGCGCCCCTTTGAAAAAGCTGCGAAATACCTCTTCCTGCCAACGGTCTTTGTTTGGATGCTGCTCCCATATCTTTGGGTCAGCTGCGGCTGCGTACAACGCTTCAAAGTCGTTTTCCTGCAGCGGACGGAGTATGATATTCCCGGTTTCCAGTGTCGGTTTGGTATTAAATCCTGCGTTCATCCTGATGATATTAGGTTGTAAAGTTACAGAATGGATGGATGATGTGTGTAGTCCATTCCCAAGATCGAGGATTAGTCCCTGGCGTAGTGATTTATTACAGAATAGCTCAAAATCCAAGAAATGTAAGTTTTACGAGATTTTTATGTATTTGTATATCAATTTGTTCGCTCCGGGTCCGGGATGTGCCAATAGCAGCATGCGTAAGAGAACGGCATTAAGGTCATTTAGCAATAGTTTTATACCTTTGCAACCCAATTGAAGGTTATGCTCGAAAATTTGAAAATAGGAATATTAGGAGGCGGTCAGCTGGGGAGTATGCTTATAAGGCATGCGGTGGATTTCGGCCTCAGCATTTCAGTACTGGATAAGGACACAAATGCGCCTTGTGTACGTTATACTTCTTCTTTTTTCCCTGGCGACCCCAAATCGTATGAGGCGGTGTTGGAATTTGGTAAGGGACTTGATGTAATTACGATAGAAATGGAGGCGGTAAATATTGACGCCTTACAACAACTCGCAAAGCAAGGAGTGAAGGTGTTTCCTGCTCCCGATACAATTAAAATAATCCAGGATAAGTATACTCAAAAACAATTCCTGCTGTCGCACAATATACCGGTAGTGCCGGGTGTGGCTGTTGACGGTAAAAGTGATTTGCACAACTACGAAAATAAATTGCCGGGCTGCCTTAAAAAGCGCCGCGATGGTTATGACGGCTACGGGGTGATGGTGTTGAAAACGAGCGCAGATATTGCTACTGCTTTTGATGCGCCGTCTGTGCTGGAAGAGCTGGTAGATATCAAACACGAAATTGCTGTCATCGTAGCAAGAAACGAACATGGTGCTGTAAAATGCTATGATCCCGTGATGATGGAGTTTTCTGAAGAGAAGTTCGTACTGGAGTCACAGATTGCGCCGGCACTGATAGATGAAGCGATCGTGAAAGAAGCCACCTCGCTTGCTGAGAAAATTGCGGATGCGTTGCAGCTCGTTGGTATTTTGGCAGTCGAAATGTTTATCACGAAAGATAATAGAATCCTGGTGAATGAACTCGCGCCAAGACCACACAACAGCGGTCATCACACGATAGAAGCCAGTACTACCTCTCAGTACGAGCAACTGCTCCGCGCTATATTAGGTTTGCCCCTGGGCGACACCAGCCTTCATCTTCCCTCTTTAATGATGAACATCCTGGAAACCGAAGCACTGAATTCGAACAGGCAGGAAAAGTTACAGCGCCTGCTCGATTTGCCGGGAGTACATCTTCACTGGTATGGTAAAAAGGGAGGCCGGCCAGGCCGGAAAGTAGGGCATATCACCATCACAGGCAATACGATGGAAAACATTGTATCAAAAGCTGAAACAGTTCGGGAAATTCTAAATTAAAAAATATGAAACAGGTAGAAGTAGGCATTATTATGGGCAGTAGTTCCGATGCGCCTATTATGCGTCAGGCTATAGAGGTGTTAAAGAAATTCGACATCGGTTACGAGTTTAACGTAGTGTCGGCCCACCGTAGCCCCCAGAGAATGTTTGAGTATGCAGCTACCGCGGAAGAACGTGGTTTGAAGATCATCATCGCAGGTGCCGGTGGTGCGGCGCATCTTCCAGGGATGGTTGCCGCCATTACCACTTTACCTGTAGTAGGTGTACCCATTAAATCTTCCAACTCTCTCGATGGCTGGGATTCCCTGTTGTCTATCGTGCAAATGCCCGCCGACATTCCTGTAGCCACAGTAGGTGTAAATGGCGCGCGTAATGCGGGGTTACTGGCCGTGCAGATACTGGGAACCAGTAACAGTGAGCTGAGGCAGCAGCTGGCAGCCATGAAGAAAGAGAATAATGACAAGGTGGCCAAGCAGAATGAGACCTTAGGTCAGTTTGAATAGGAGGTAAAGGTCATGAAATTTTCACGCCATTATATTTGACCTTACGTAGTTACTATTGTCAGGGCATTATGTAGCCGTGGCTAACTTGGCCGTAATAGTTATAAAGTATTTTGAGAAACCCGCAGACTTGATGTGTGCGGGTTTTCTTTTGCATTTGATCAAAGCCAATGGCTGATCAAGCTTGCTGATCTAGAAAGGAAACGTAATTGTATCCCTGGCGAAATATTACTTCGATGATACGCCTAGCGATAAAAGATCAGATCTTCATGATGAGGTATTCCTGAAGTTTGCATGCCTGCCGTAACTGCTCGCTGCGGTAACCTTTCGTTTGCATATGTTTTTTTTAAACTGCAATATTGATGATAAGGTCTTTGCTGAAGGTGAGGGGCTCGGACGGACAATTGGCCTGCAGATTAAAAAGTTCAGGATAATTTCAGCGAGATTATTTAACTTGAAAGCAAGATTATCAAAACAGTAAACTAAATATCAAACCCACTCACCCCTATGGCACAGGATATCTTTAATGGAATCCAGGTGGAACATGTCGTTGCTGCAATTTTGGAAATAGACAGAAATGGCGTTCGCAAAGGGCGACGTGATACCCCATATGATCTCGTTTACAACAATAAGCTTTATTCTCCCACATATGTGCTGTCTTTGGCCGCGAGGCATGCTACCGGTGAAGAATTAGATTCAGATGGGTTTGATGAGGGAGTGAAAGCCAATGCAGTTCAATTACTAAAAGATTTAAATTTCCAACTAGATATTGCCACTAAGATTGGTGCGCCATTATCTTTTTGGTGGGTTAATCACAAGCAAACAGGTAAAATAGAAGTAGATGAAGGTTATATTTGGTCACCTAAGAGAAAGAATAATGGATCCGATAATCAAACCTACATCAATTTGACAAAGACAACCTTGGGAGATATTATCTTTTCTTATGTTGGGGGTGAAATTATTGCTGTCGGTAAGGTAATTGCTATGGTTCAAGATGCGGAACGCCCAGCGGATTTTGGTAAAGTTGGGCATCAATGGGATGAAAAGGGCTGGTTAGTAGGAGTGGAATGGCAAAGGCTATTGAATCCATTGGTTCCAAAAAAACATCTAATTGAGATTGTTCAATTACTTCCAACTAAACATTCCCCTATACAAGCAAATGGCAATGGAAATCAAGGTGTTTATCTTGCTGAAATAGGGATTGATCTAGGAAGTAAATTGTTGTCGTTAATAGAAATCGACAATTATGGTATTGGCGAAGTGATTCACGATATTGATACGCGGCTTAAGGAAAGGTTGCAAGAAAGAGATATTGAGAATGCGCCAATCCCAGTGACTCAGAAGCGACAGTTAGTTCTCTCCCGGGTAGGGCAGGGGTTGTTTCGCATGAATGTTCAAAAAATAGAATCAAAGTGCCGTGTTACTGGCTTGTCAGATAAAAGATTGTTGATTGCTAGTCACATAAAGCCATGGAGGGTTTCTTCCAATAAAGAACGGCTCGATGGGAATAATGGCCTATTATTATCTCCTCACATTGACAAATTATTTGACAAAGGTTGGATTTCATTTTCTGAAGAAGGAGGCCTTCTTGTTTGCAAGAATAAAATCCGGCCTATCTTAAACACTTGGTCGATAGATGCTAATATGTTTGTCGGTACTTTTACGTATCAACAAAAAGCTTACTTGGAATATCACCGAGCTGAAATTTTCAAAGGATGAATCCAATAAATGTTACTTGCGCGATTGTTCTAAAAGAAGGCAGAGTTCTGGCAGCCCAGCGCAGCGAAAATATGTCGGTGCCTTTAAAATGGGAGTTTCCAGGGGGTAAAATTATTGAGGGAGAGTCCGAAGAGGAATGTATAATGCGAGAGGTATATGAGGAACTAAACCTTAAAATTGTTATTAGGGATAAGTTAGGTAATAGTTTGTTCAATTACGGGAATTTTACTGTAATACTCACGCCATTTGTTGTTGATTATGTAGAAAGTGAAATCATTTTGTATGAACATCGTCAGATCGGATGGTTCACACGTAATGAGTTAAAAGAATTAGACTGGGCTCCTGCTGACATAGCGATTCTAGATGAATTTTTGAATAGTTCATTTATCGTGCATTAAAATAGGTATTCTAACAGCCTTAAGACCGATTTTACTTCCAGACAACCGAAATGTCTTTGAATTGGAGTTCCCCGTTTTTGTAATTCGCTGAAGGAAGATAGTATTTAACGGAGATAAGTTTAAAGACCGCAACAGAAGGTTCAACATCCTTAAACTGGAAAACAAACTTTAATGGTACATCTTTATTGATGGTACTAGCATATACATCCGTTCCAATCTTGCTTCCGGAGGGCTTATAAGCATTACCTTGCAAGTCAACACCTCTTGCATAACTATCGGGCGAAAAGTTGATGCTTTTATCTGTTTCTTTGTTGGTTATCAGAAATTCAAGCTTTACATTTTTTTCCACTTTACTACCAATGCAACTTAGTAATTGAAAATCCATACTGTCGATCGATTCAGTCTTAAGACTTGACTGAAAAATGGCTAATGTTTTTCGAAAATAATCATTATCATGTTTCAATGTTTCTATCTCTTGTTGCAATTTTTTATTTTGTTCTGCCAATGTCTGTCCAAATACGTGGTGGTATTGGGTGAAGGCAAGAATAAACAAGGGCACGATAATGAGATGTTTTTTCATTTGGATTTTTTTCGGGTAACTCAAAATATTAAAAGAAGTAGTGTTCCAAATTTATATAAAAAAATCGGAAAGTCATTATTTAGTAAAGACAATCTAAGAATGTAGCTCCAATGATTATCCTGAATTTTTTGCCTGCAGCAATGAACGGTTTGGTGGATATATCTCCGTGACTGTATATTGGGCGTTTATCTGGTCGATCATATACACCTTAATATGGGTTCAATTATTGATGATCCTTACAGTATTTCTCCGCTTTATGCTAAAGTAGCGCTATCTGAAGTAGAAGGAATGATATAATATCTATCTTTATAAAGACTATTTTACAACCGAAAAGAGACGTATGAAGAAAATAGGATTTTTATCGTTCGGGCATTGGTCTGCTCATCCGGCTTATAAAGCACGTACGGCGGGCGACACGTTACTTCAATCTATTGACCTGGCGGTAGCGGCCGAGGAAATTGGCTTAGATGGCGCGTATTTCCGGGTACATCATTTCGCAGCTCAGCTAGCCTCTCCGTTTCCTTTGCTGTCTGCTATCGGCGCCAAAACGCGTAACATTGAGATTGGAACGGGGGTGATTGATATGCGTTATGAAAATCCCCTGTATATGGTGGAAGACGCCGGCGCGGCCGACCTGATTTCGGGCGGACGATTGCAACTGGGCATCAGTAGAGGGTCGCCGGAGCAGGTGATTGATGGCTGGCGTCATTTCGGGTATGAACCGGCGGAAGGTGAAACCGATGCAGATATGGGCCGCCGCAAAGCATTACAGTTTTTGGAGCAACTCGAAGGGGTTGGATTTGCAGAACCTAATCCATACCCTATGTTCCCTAATCCACCGGGTTTACTTCGATTAGAGCCCCACTCCGCGGGATTGCGGGAACGTATCTGGTGGGGGGCAGCCTCTAATGCCACCGCTATTTGGGCAGCCGAAAACGGAATGCACCTGCAAAGTTCTACCCTGAAGTTCGATGAAAGCGGTAAACCATTCCATATACAGCAGGCAGAACAGATCAGGTTGTACAAAGAAGCATGGAAAAAAGCGGGGCATCAGCGCGAGCCCAGGGTTTCGGTGAGCAGGTCTATTTTTGCACTGATGAATGATCAGGACAGACTTTACTTTGGCCAGGACACCAATAAATCTGACAAAATCGGTTATATAGAAAGTGACAAACGCGCCATTTTTGGAAAAGGCTACGCCGGCGAGCCGGATAAACTCATTAAAGAACTGGCCCAGGACGAAGCCATCCAGGAAGCCGATACACTTCTTTTGACGATACCCAATACGTTAGGCGTTGAATACAATGTACACATCCTGTCGTCTATTCTGCAGCATGTGGCGCCTGGCTTAGGCTGGCGTTAATACCTTCGGGAATACTGATATTAAAAAACCGCGCTTAGCGCGGTTTTTTACGTTATATAGCTAGTCTGTTTTTAAACTTCGTACAGGATTGATCATAGCGGCCTTTACTGCCTGGAAACTCACCGTTAGCACCGTGACGCCAACTGTGAGCAGGGCCGTCAGGATGAAAACTGTCGGGCCAATGTTGATGCGATAGACATATTTCTCCAGCCAGTTGTTTAAAAAATAGAAAGCCAGCGGAGAGGCGATCAAACAACTGATCATTACAAGTACGATAAATTCCCGCGACAACAAGGCCCATAACTGCATGACAGACGCGCCCAGTATTTTCCGGATGCCGATCTCCTTGGTGCGTTGTTCTGCCATATAAGAAGCCAGTCCGAACAAACCAAGGCAGGAAATGAAAATCGCCAGCAGCGAGAATAAACCAGTTAACTTTCCGATCAGCATTTCCAGTTCAAATTTCTTGGCATAAGCCTCATCAACAAAATTGTAAATGTAGGGATAGGCTGTATTGTACCGCCCAAAGATCCCCGCCATCCTGTCTACCGCTGCTGTTGTACTCACAGTGGGCGATAACCGGTAGGTGATAAACCTTGCACCGCTGGGCCTGTACATGAATACGGTAGGGGTGGGCGATGAAAAAGGAGATTCCATGATCGCGTCCTTCGCTACGCCTATGATCGTTAGGTCATGCGTGCCATTATAGGAAATCACCTTGCCTATCGGGTCTTCCAGACGCATCTTTTTAATAGCAGCTTCATTCAATATTACATTCAGTGAATCGGCGCTTTTAATACCGGTAAAGTTCCTGCCTGCCGCCAGTGCTATGTCCATTGTTTTGAAGTAATGGTTATCCGCCACAAACACAACAGCGGCGCCCACTTCCTCCTGCGGCGTTTTTCCGGGCCACTTTTCTATACTGCTGAAGTTCCTGAGTGCAGTAACCGTTTCCGACGACATCGTTACATCCGTGACCATACCACTTTGCAGCAGGTCGTTTTTTAATGCCGTGTAATTCTTTTTCAGGTCACTGCTCGCGTCTGTCATCATTAACCGCTGCTGATCGTAACCGGCAGGACGTTCCTGTGCATATTTTATCTGCTGATAAATAATAATGGTACTGATGATAAGGGTGATGGAACAGGTGAATTGTACTAATACCAGCATTTTCCTGGAACGCACCGCTCCATGATCCGCCTTTAAAATTTTCATCGGTCTGAAAGAAGAAAGATAAAAGGCCGGGCGGCTGCCAGCCAGCAAACCGGTGAGCAGTAAATAACCGATCATGATCATCCAGAAAAATACATTTGTATAAGGGAGCTGGATCGTTGTTTTTGTAAGCGTGTTAAATGCGGGTAAAGCGAGTTTTACCAACAATAACGACACGATAAATGCGGCAAAAGTAACAACAAGCGATTCTGTCAGGAACTGTAGAATCAGTTCATATCGCTGGGAGCCTACGACTTTTCTCACGCCCACTTCCTTGGCTCTCTTTTCTGATCGTGCAGTTGAAAGATTCATGAAGTTGATACACGCGATCAGCAGTACTAGTATGCCGATCACCATAAATACCCTTACATAACTGATCAGTCCACCAGTCGCCACCCCATTTTTAAATTCGCTATACAGATGCCAGTCTTTCAACGGCTGCATGATTACTTCCGTATGCGAACGCCTGTAATCATCAGGGTTATATCTGGCTATCATCTTCTTCAGCAACGGTTCCACCTGCGCGTAGGAAACGCCGGGCTGTAATGACACATACACATTGGAGGTGATCTGCCCCCACATGTTCAGGTAATCCTTTGTATCGCTGTTCTGAATGAGATATTCGTAAGGGATTACATAGTTAAATTTCAACGTAGTATTATCCGGGATATCCTTTAACACCCCCGTCACTTTCAGATCATGCTGATTATCAAAACGAACGATCTTATTCAGCGGATCTTCCGCTCCAAATAACGATTTCGCGGTCGACTCCGTCAGTACGATCGAATAGGGGTCATTTAATACCTGTTCCTTACGGCCCTTTAGTAAGGGGTATTGAAATATTTTAAGGAAATCATTTTCGGCGATGATACCTGGCAGGTATATCTTGTTCTCGCCTGCTACCAGTCCGTGAGGTTTGTTCCAGTCCGTCATGGCTACGTGTTTAATACCCGGAACGTCCCTTCTCAGTGCATCGGCCAGCGGCATAGGCGAAACGAGGTAAGCATATGTATCCCCGTTACTCCCGGTACCCCTTAACCCGGCCTTATATACCTGCCGGCTATCAGGCAGGAACCTGTCGTACGAATACTGGTACCAGATCCACAAACCAATGATCAATGCTACCGCCATCCCGGTAGCGAGCCCCAATATATTCAGCAGACTATATAGTTTGTTGTGGATAAGGCTTCGCCAGGCGAGCTTGAAGTAATTTTTAAACATGGAGAAGGGTTTGAATACGCGATGCCAGTAAAATGCCAGCTTTTATTATTATAAAAACCAATGTATTAAAGTTGTTGTTATTTTTCAACCTGTCCGGTTTTGTACAATGGATGTCCGGTTTGGGGGGAGGAGGGGCCGGCTAATGTTTCCTAGTGTGTTAAGAAGGGTATAAAGTCAGCCGGCATCCCTGTCATGAGTTAGAGAATTAAATTTTAACCAGTACATTGATAGCGGAATACCACGATCTTTTATCTTAGTACATAGTTATGATACCCGTTATTAAAAGAGTTATTGTTATCATCGTATTGGTTTCTTTTCGTACAAATGCAGGAGCCCAGGTCGTTTTAATTCAGAACGTCATCGACAAAATGGAACGCCATCAGAATTTCAGTTACCAGTTTATCAATAAGCGAAAGGATTTCAGCACCGATACCTCCATTCAACATAAAAAAGAAGTATATATGAAAGCCGCTCATGACAGCGCTTTCGGTTACCTGTTTAAACTGGAAACAGCTTATAAGACAGAAAAGTTCGTGCGGACGGATGTTTATAATGGCAGCAACCTGATTTATCTATTCCCCGAAGATAACTCTTACGAAGTCCAAAACGTGCGGCCCAGCGCCTTGTTTGGTACGTTGCTTCAAAACCTTTACTGGATAAAAGGTTTCGTTGAAAAAAGCCCGTCTAAGCTCGTCGAGGCCGGCGATACTACTATTGATGGTATCAGCAATATGCATCTTGTAGTAACCACATTCGATACCGTGATTGGTAATGAGCATTTATATACGCTAAAACACCTGTTTATTGAAAGGCAATCGGGGCTACCCAGCTTATTAATCACTAAGTCAAGGAATAAAAATTTCGGCGATGCAGTCAGTGAATATTATGACGAGAACCGTTACACAGATTATCAGTTCGATCAGGCGAATGTAAACGCATCCACCTTTGCCAAGCCCGCCGCGTATCGCCTGCGTTCCGAAAAGTCTGCACCGGCGGCATTGTTAAAGCCAGGAACAGTGGCGCCAGATTGGACATTAACTACGGCTGACGGGAAAAAGCTTTCATTGGCCCAGTTGAAGGGGAAAGTTGTATTACTTGACTTTTACTTTATAGGATGCCTTCCCTGTATGAATACGATCGCGCCGCTCAATAACCTTTATAAAAAGTATAAGAACGAAAATATTCTGATAGCAAGTGTTACGGGGAGAGATGGGAAAAAGGCTGTTTCCGCATTTAAAAAGCAGTACAGTATAAAGTATACGGGCTTTGTTGATGCAGTTGAAGTGATCAAGTCCTATCATGTAAATGACTTTCCCACTTTTTATTTTATCGATAAAGAAGGAAAGATAGCAGAGGTGTTCACAGGCTACGGCGACGGTTTTGAAGGCAAAGTAGCGGGCATTATTGATAGGTTGATCAACAAATAGCTACTGTACAACAAAGATCAGATCTTCATAATCATGTGCGCCGACAAATACCGGAACATCCGCCCATGCAGCCTTCCCTTTATTGGCGTTAACGGTTTGCTTTACCAGTTCGTGTACCCGCAGTATGATCAGGTATTCCTGGAGTTCGCATGCCTGCCGCAATTGATCATCGCGGTAACCTTCCGTTTGCATGTATTTTTTGTTCGTTTCCTGCAATGCTTCAAAGCCCGTAATGGTAAGCGTCTTTTCCGATTCTCCGCTGAAATCCGTGAGCCAGTCGAGGGTATCGCGGTTCATAATGGATTCGTAAGCCAGTAAATGCAGGAACCACCGGTCGTAGTGTGTGGTAAAACTATTCATTTCGAGGTACATCGCCTTGATGTCCAGTTCCTCTTCTTCCGTCATAACGGTATGGAAATAGTTGAAATATGCCGTCAGTGGCCCCTGTAGGTGCAGCAGGTCCTTGCCGATAATGTTATGAAAGTCGGATGGTGATAGCTGGGCGAGCGACGTTTCCGTTTCGCGTATGGCAGTTTCAATTTGTCCGGCCTGGATGAGGTCTTGAATTTGTAACATGCTGCAAAGAAAGGGGATATTGGGTAAATGAGCGGGGTTTTTCTGGGTTGGGGTTAGTAATAACTTATCCGGGAAGTAAAAAAGGGCTTTTAGTATATCTTTCATCAGCCCGCGGATGAAAGAATCGTTTTTATTTCCTCGAAGTGAGCGGGTGTGAGGCCTACATAGGAGCTGGTCAGTACAAAGTGCTTCTTCAGCTTAGCAGGAAGGGCATTGAGTGACGTGTCGTCATCAATAATCACAAAATTACTATCTGCCTGGTTACGGCTAAACCAGTTCAGTATTTCATCCTTTCTCGATAAAAACTGTGTATTAGCCGGTAACGATGCAATTAGTCGTGTATCCACACCTCTGGCGTTAAAAATAGCCTTCCACTCTGCCAGGTTGTAATTTGATTTATGCGAAGTGGTTAAGATGATCGTGGCGTTATATTCCTTAATCAGCCGGTCAAGCGTTTGAGCCGCCTGGGAGCTGAACGCGGCAAAGCCGTCCTTCAAAAAGTCGGGAGCCTTGTGCCCTTTGGCGGGTACCATTACGCCATCTATGTCAAGAAATATTAACATTTTCACGAATTTACGGTTTATTCATTAGTTCGGTTATTCCGCGTCCTTTTGATGGTGCTTCAATTTGCGCAGGACTATCCCATTTAATTTCATCCAGGCAGAGGGGATAGTAAAAAATTTCGGTATAACCCGTACAATAAGCGGATAAAAAAGTATTTAAGCCGCTCAACGCTAATGTCTACCTTCGAATTGAATAGTGATCCTTGGCCACGTGTTGCCTTCAAATTCGTTAATCCTTACTCTCTGCCGGAGAAAGCCCAAATACATTTTCTCACACGTTAAAACAAATCGAAATGATAAAAAAAATGATCACCCTGCCAGTATTGGTACTGTTTTGCTGTATAAGCATGGCCGTAAATGCAGCCACTATTACGTTAGGCCCCTTCAGTACCGGGTTGCCTTATACCTCTGCTTCTATCGATGAGAACAACTATATTCATCTTGAAGCCGGTGGTAATTACTATATCGACCATGTTATCCTGTTTTCCAACGTACCCACTTCGCGATACTGGTCTGAAACTGTCGGCAGTGTCACTTATAGTACTGCTTCACAATCGGCATACCGGATCATTGTCTATTATCGCGACTACAGCAACTTCTCACTGGTATCTGTACCATATGATATCACTTATTAAGAAATCGGGCGAGGATTAATTAAACGCTGGCTTTCTCCGGTATTATTGTTTGCGCCAGGCGCAGGTGTGCGTTCCCTTGAGAGATGCGAGGCTGTAATACTATAATAACGTCACCTGCTTTTCCTTGCGGTATGGAAGTTCGCCATCTTTTAATCTGTATAGATGGGTAATAACAAAACGGCCGGACAACTTGCCCGGCCGTTTCATTTTAGTCTTTTAAACCGAGATACGCTTTTACCGCGGCATAATCAGACCAGTCTACCGGAGCGGCCGATCTGGCCGTGGTATTGCCGGGTACGATCATGTACCGGTATTGGTAGTAAATTATACCATTGTACATTACAGTACCCATGTCCACATTAGAGTACAGTTCTATCTTCTGCGCATAAGCAGTGAAATCGACGTAAATACCACTCATGCCGCTTATATAAGGCATGGGTTTAATGACAGGGTCATTTGCATGGTTGCTGTTAAAGTACATTTTTACATCTGCAGTGCTCACGAGCGACAGGGTGAGTTTGGGTACGTCAATCAACGAGTAGTATCCCACCGTGTCAATCCTACCATTTGCCATGTGTATGGTGTCGGGCTTATACGCCACACTAAACCACGGGGAATATATTACACTGCCCGAGCCTGAGCCACCTTCGGGGCCTGCTGGGCCAGCTGGACCAGCAGGGCCTTCTTTACCACAGGATATTATAAGCATACCCAAAAAGAGCCCTGAAAGCAGGACTAACGGAGAAATAAGATTACGTCTTTTCATATTGAAGTTCGTGTTAACGGCGTGAAGGGTTAGGGGGTTCACACCTGATTTTAGGGAGCCCAAAGTACGAATTTTTCCAAGGATCTTTAATTACTCAATACTTCATTCGCCGTATGATAACCACAAAGCTTAGCGGACGTAACATGGAAGAGGAACAGATATATAAAACTTTGATTGGCATATTGTACGGCAAAATGCGTATATCCGGCTACGTATTAAAACTATCGGTATCAATAGAATGATATCCGTTAGTATTGCCGGTGGTATATTTTCGAACCAATTTATGCACGTAATCAATAAATTAACTAATCTCCCCTCAATTATTTTGAGTTTGTAAAGCCCGTAAGATATCCGTTGAGTTCTTAAATTGACATTCAGTCCCTCATTTATTTGGATATTTTTCGCATTTTGTAGGCTAGTTCGAAAATTAAATCCACGTTATGAAGAATACATTGAGGCTGGCCGTCACCAGCATGGCTACCCTGTTTGGTTATCTGCTCGTTCCGGCAAGTAACTTATATGCACAAACGGAGAAACCGAACATTGTCATATTTATTGCAGACGATGTATCATACAATGATCTTGGCTGCATGGGACATCCCGTTTTGAAAACACCGGCGATTGACAAACTGGCCCAATATGGTATCAGGTTTTCCAATGCCTATCTCACGACAAGTTCCTGCAGTCCCAGTAGAGTAAGCATATTGACTGGCAGATATCCGCATAATACTGGTGCTGCCGAATTACACAGTCCCATTCCAGACGGGCAGGTAGCGTTTCCAAAGCTGCTGAAAGATAACGGGTATTATACCGCACAGGCGGGTAAATGGCATTTGGGCTCATCTGGAATAAAACCTGAAGGTGTATTTTTAGATGCTTTTGACAGAGTTGGCGGCTCACATGCAGATGGCGGCGGGCCGGGCGGCGAGGGTTTATGGGTCGAATATTTACAGCAACGCCCCAGGAATAAGCCGTTTTTTATGTGGTTTGCTGCCCAGGATGCACACCGCGGCTGGGATAGCGCCTCCAAACCCCGCCAGTATTCGGAACGCGACGTGATAGTGCCCGATAACCTGGCAGACACAAAAGCTACACGCAACGATCTGGCCCGGTATTACGAGGAGGTAAGCCGTTTTGACCATTATGTTGGTAAAGTTGTTGATGAACTAAAGGCCCAGGGGATCCTTGATAATACATTGATCATTGTTATGGCTGATAATGGCCGGCCATTTCCAAGGAATAAAACCCGTATGTATGATGAGGGAATTAAAACCCCACTGATCATTCATTGGCCCGCCGGTATAAAATTACATAATGAAGCCTCGTCCAGTTTGCTAAGTGTAATTGATATCGCCCCCACTATACTGGAAATTGCAGGCATATCTAAATATGCCTCCATTCAGGGGAAAAGCTTCAAAAAATTGTTAGCCACCCCCACAGCTAAATTCCGGAATTATGTATTTGCAGAACACAATTGGCATAGCTTCCGGGCTTATGAGCGAATGGTTCGGACCGACCAGTATGTGTATATCGAAAATGGTTTGCCCGAACAGAGTAATGTAGGAGCAACAGACATTATGGGTGGAGCAGCTGGGATGGAATTGAAGAAACATTACCTGGCCGGTAAAGCCACATCTTTGCAAGCCGCTATATTCGTCACCCCCCAACCGCAATATGAGTTTTACGACTATTCAAAAGATAAAGACCAAATAGTAAACTTATATGGGCGGAAGGAATACAAGGCACAGCAACAAAGCCTTGCGAATGTATTGGAGATCTGGAAAAAGCAAACAGGCGATGATCAACCGCGCGATCTTACACCCGATTGGTATGACAGATGGAATAATAAGGCAGTGAAAGAAAAGGATAAACGGGGCACAATGCCCGGAAGCCATCAGCAAGCAATTTCAATCCAAAATCCCGGTCCGTTCTAGGTTCAAATGTAAATTCTGCTGTGGTTAGTTTGCCGGGATATATGGTAAGAAAAGCCGCAATGAGGTTAGTGTTAACCGGGAGTGCAAATAGCGGGGGAAATCGAGCTGGTAGTGCTGTGAAAACGTATTAACTGAAGAGTTATTAAACATGTTTCAAAAAGAAAAACCCGCTCGTGAGAGCGGGTTTCACCATCAAGTGCCCAGTAGCAGAATGTTTTCGAACCAATTCATTATGATAATCAATTATTTATCCAATAAATGATGCTAAAAATGGGTAATTATTTGTTACTATCCTGTTTCTTCGTATTAAAGAATAGCCCCTTACTATCAAGTACGAAATAGTGCATGCCTATAACTGTTAATAGGTATAAAAGCCACTCTTCGAAGTCATAAGAGTGACGAATGAAGATTTGCCGGTAGAGCCAATACCAAGCATATCCATTAAAAACAACAACATAAATCCGTCGCGCCCATATGTTGAAGCTGTTCATTCTCGTATCAAACTCTTTTTTGAATCTTGATTGCATAAATTATATAATTGATAGGTTCCAAGTACATCGATAATCCAGTTGTTCATCTGCAATACCCAGTACATCACTAATATTTCTGAAAAAGTCAGACTGTTGGCGAATTCGGATTAGCTAACACTTCTTGGCAGGCTTTTTCAACCGCTACCAACCAAGCGTTTTCATGCGAAACTTTAATAGTAGCCCGCAATTGGTGCCATTTTAATTATTACACTTTTCGTGTATCATTTCAAGTTCGTAGCATACCAATTCCAGCTAATTATTGGACCATCTTGAAGATATTGCATATATTTATAATTATAAAATACGTACAGATGGAGTATATAAGCTTGTTGTTGTCAGTACTGGCAGTGGCTATTTCCATATCAACTTTCTTGCTTACACGAATTTATCGAGGAACTATAAAAATGACGAGGCCAAGTATAATTTTCTTTGGGCCCGATGGTAGAGGAACAGAGCAGAAGAAGGTTTTTATTAGAACTTTATTATACAGTACTGCAGACCGGGGTATTTATGTTCAGAACATGTTCATACGATTACAAAGGGGGGAATCGCAACAGAACTTTAATGTTTGGGTATATGGCAACAACAATAGCGATCTTGTTCGAGGAAGCGGCCTTTTTATAAATAAAACCGGTATAAGCTTTAATCATCATTTTTTACTACCCAAAGATGGCATTCATTATAACTTTTTGTCTGGTGAATACAGGCTAGAAGTGTTCGTGGAAACCACTAAAAATATGCCGATAAAAATCTTCGATCAGCTACTGTCCATTGACAAGTACCAAGCGGACTCAATGAATGATCAAAAATGTGGTGTTTATTTTGACTGGGCGCCTAATTCGCAAACATACTACTCCCATATTGATAAATTAAACATGGGATCTACAGAGTTAACAAGTTTTATCTCCAAATCAACCGAAAAACCTTGATGACTACGGGAAATATCGAACTTTCTAGTAGCTAATGTGATTTGAGATGTGTGTAAGATTTTTATATGGGCTTGTATTCTGACGTAAATTTATTTAATGTCTGTTTGCAAATACCGACAAGTGCCTGTTTTAAGTTATCCATATTATCCACCGTTTGCAAGACATTATTCGTCTCATTTCTAACACTTTGCTCCAGTTCTATATACTTTGCATGAAAGCTTGTTAGGTATGACTGCATGCTAGAAATTGTTCCCGGTGGAAGTGATTGATCAGCTTGTGGCTTCAGTCTGCTCACTTCAGAATCGCAAAATTGAGTAAAGTCAGAAAGTACTTTATTAGTCATGATTTCGAGATTTTATAGTATATGAAATGTAGCAGCGAAGCTATCGATAAACATCAATAATAAAAAAATCCGCTGTCTACCAATCCGCTAACAAATATTCCATCTTTACCTCCAACAACTGGGCAATAGCAAACAACGTATCCAAACAGGGCTGCTGCTCATCTGAGGTCTGTTGTTTTTCAAATATACTTATTCGGATGATATGGATTAAGGGAGACTGAGTTCTGCCACCGCTTAATTGAGTCGTTTTGGGATTAACGGAAATGGAATAGAACCTGTAATTAATTGAAAACAAAGTGGTAGTAATGTAGGCATGAATCGTGTGAAATAAGAAAACCCGCTCTTAGAGCGGGTTTCACTTTTTACGTGCCCAGAACTGGATTCGAACCAGCACACCCTTGCGAGCGCTGCGACCTGAACACAGTGCGTCTACCAATTTCGCCATCTGGGCAGTAACTGATTTTGTGTCAGGGAGTGCAAATGTAAGAAGTTCGAAATAAATTCCAAATTTTTTTTCAAAACGCATAAAAAAAGCGGCCTCATAAGAGGCCGCTGAGAAAATATTAAACCGCTACGTTAAACTCGCGAAGCGTATCGTTCAGGCTTGTTTTCAGATCGGTGGAAGCTTTACGCTGACCGATGATCAGGGCACAAGGCACCTGGTATTCGCCTGCAGGGAATTTCTTGGTGTAAGAACCTGGAATTACCACGCTGCGTGCCGGTACACGGCCTTTGTACTCTACAGGTTCTGCGCCGGTTACGTCGATGATTTTGGTGGATTTGGTCAGTACCACGTTAGCGCCCAGTACGGCTTCTTTTTCTACGTGTACACCTTCTACCACAATACAGCGGGAACCTACGAAGCAACCGTCTTCGATGATTACAGGGCTGGCCTGCAGGGGTTCCAGTACACCACCGATCCCTACGCCACCGCTGAGGTGTACGTTTTTACCGATCTGTGCGCAGGAGCCTACTGTAGCCCAGGTATCCACCATGGTCCCTTCGTCTACAAAAGCGCCGATGTTTACATAAGATGGCATCAGGATGGCGCCTTTAGCGATGTATGCACCGTAACGGGCTACAGCATGGGGTACTACACGAACACCGAGTTCTGCGTAATTAGTTTTCAATTTCATTTTGTCGTGGAACTCAAAAGGAGGCAGGCTCATTGTTTCCATCGGCTGTATAGTGAAGTACATCAGGATGGCCTGTTTTACCCATTCGTTCACCTGCCAGCCGTTTTCGGTTGGCTCTGCTACTCTCAGTTTTCCTTTATCCACACTCTCAATCACGCACCTTACGGCATCGGAATATTCGGTTTGCTGTAAGAGGGCGCGGTCGTTCCAGGCCGCTAATATCTGTTGCTGTAATTCCATCTTGCTTAGTTTAATTTTACGCAAATTTAAAAGAAGAAAGCGAAAAACACAGGGGAGAGAAGGATTGCCGATTTTTCCACTATTTTTGACGATTCATTAAAGATGCTACGCTTGAATATAGGTTTCGATGCCAAAAGGGCTTACCAGAACAAAACAGGGCTCGGCAATTACAGCCGTTCCCTTATCCATTCGCTTGCTACAAATTACCCGGAGCACCAGTATTTTCTTTATGCTCCTAAAATTACCGGCCTGTTTGCCGCGGGAACTTACCCGAACATACATCCTGTGCTGCCCGAAAAGGGGCTGCACAAACTTTTTCGCTCCGCCTGGCGCAGCCGCTTCGTTACCGGCGATCTGGCCAAACATAACATCGATATCTACCATGGGCTTAGCCATGAAATTCCTTTTGGGATCCACCGTACGGGTGTAAAAAGCCTGGTCACCATGCACGATCTTATTTTCGAGCGGTACCCTGAACAATACAATCCCATCGATGTATATACCTACCGCAAAAAGGCTAAATACGCCTGTGACAAGGCAGACAGGATCATTGCGATCAGCATCCAGACGAAGGAGGATATCGTATACTATTATAAAACACCGCCTGAAAAAATATCGGTGGCCTACCAGAGTTGCGATCCGGCTTTTGAGATCGAACATCCTAGGGAGCATATTAAAGCAATGCTGGAGAAATACAGGCTGCCACAGGAATATTTCCTGTATGTAGGCTCTATCATCGAACGTAAGAACCTATTGGGTATCCTGAAGGCCATGACAATGCTGAACGGAGCCTCGCTGCCCTTAGTAGTACTGGGCGATGGCTCGGGCTACAAAACCAGGGTAAAAGCCTACGTTAAGGAACAGGGCCTGGAACAAAAGGTGTTTTTCCTTAATGAGATGGCCAGCTTCGCTTATCACGATCTGCCCGCACTTTACCAGGGCGCCGCTGCCCTTATTTATCCCTCATTATTCGAAGGTTTCGGTATTCCCATCCTGGAAGCTTTATGGAGCAAAACGCCGGTGATCACTTCCCAGGGTTCCTGTTTTCATGAAACGGGAGGGGAGGCTGCCCTGTACATCGATCCGCTTCGCCCGGAAAGCATTGCGCACGCTATGGAACGGGTGATGGAAGATACGAACCTCGTAAAAGGGATGATATTGAAAGGTCTGGATCATGCCCAACAGTTTACGGCCGCTAAAACGGCGGAAGTAGTCATGGAAATTTATAAAAATGAACTTCGAACAGGACATCGTTAATAGTCTGGCCGCCCTCCGCACCGGCGGCACCATTTTATACCCTACAGATACGATCTGGGGCATTGGCTGCGATGCTACGGATGAAGCGGCAGTAGCCAAAGTATTTAAATTAAAGAACAGGGATGAGAAGAAAAGCCTGGTAATTCTGCTGGCTGATGTGCGCGACTTGCTTAAATACGTGGCGCATACGCCGCCTGATATAGCGGATATACTGGCAGGCTTCGACCGCCCCACTACGGTTATTTACCAGGGTGCGCTGGACCTGGCTTCCAATGTAATTAATGAGGATGGCAGTGTGGCCATCCGTATTGTGAAAGAGGATTTTTGCCGTCACCTGGTCAAACGCTTCCGTAAACCATTGGTTTCCACCTCCGCCAACATCAGCGGCGCGCTTTCGCCGGCTAATTTCGGGCAGGTAGCGCCGGAAATTGTAAATGGCGTGGATTATGCGGTGCAATTCCGCCGGGAAGAGCGGGTACCCACGCAGGCATCGCGTATCGTGCGCCTGCTACCCTCTGGCGAAATGGAGGTAATAAGGCCTTAGGCATTCCTTTTCTTAACTTAATTCATTTACATTTGCGCCTTGGAAATGAAATTCAGGCATATGGATATTCCCTTTACATCCCTTGAGGGTCAACTGTTTGAGCGCATAGCGCAGGCAGCGGGTTCGCTTGGCGTGCCCTGCTATCTTATTGGTGGCTTTGTAAGGGATAAATTGTTAGATCGTAAGACGAAAGACGTAGATATTGTGTGTGTAGGGGATGGTATCGCATTAGCCCATCGTACGGCTGCTCTGCTGGACCCGGGCATACAGGTAAATTTTTTTAAGAACTTCGGTACCGCGCAAATCAGGTGGAAAGATGTGGAGGTGGAATTTGTAGGCGCACGCCGCGAAAGCTACCGGCAGCACTCCCGCAAGCCGGAAGTCGAAATAGGTACGTTGGAAGATGACCAGGACCGTCGTGATTTTACCATTAACGCATTGGCTATCAGCTTAAATGAAGCTGATTTTGGTACACTCATTGATCCTTTTGGCGGACAGGAAGACCTGGCTAAAAAGCTGATCCGTACTCCCCTGGAGCCGGCCCGCACCTTTAGCGACGACCCATTAAGGATGATGAGGGCGATCCGTTTCGCTTCGCAACTGCACTTTACTATCCTGCCCGAAACCTTTGAGGCCATCCGCGAGAATGCGGAGCGCATCAGAATAGTTTCCCAGGAAAGGATCTCCGACGAATTGAATAAAATCATGTTATCTCCCAAGCCTTCTGTTGGTTTGGACCTCCTGTATAAATCCGGCCTCCTTAAAATCATCTTCCCGCAAATGACCGACCTGGTTGGGGTGGAAACGATGGACGGAAAGGGACATAAGGATAATTTTTACCACACGTTACAGGTAATCGACAACATCTGTAAAAACACCGGCGACCTCTGGCTGCGTTGGGCGGCTTTGCTGCACGATATTGGCAAACCAGCTACTAAGCGCTTCGAAGAGGGCCATGGGTGGACGTTTCACGGTCATGATGCGGTAGGTGGTAAAATGGTGCCCCGCATTTTTGCCCGCCTTAAACTGCCGCAGAACGAAAAGATGAAGCTGGTACGGAAGTTGGTAGAACTTCATCTCCGTCCTATATCGCTCACCAAAGAGAATATAACAGATTCGGCTATACGCCGCCTGCTGTTCGATGCGGGAGATGATATAGAAGCCCTGATGATGTTGTGCGAGGCTGATATTACCTCTAAGAACAAGGCGAAAGTGAAGCGTTATCTTGAGAATTTCGAGCTGGTAAGGGAAAGGTTAAAAGAAGTGGAGGAGAAAGACCGTATCCGCAACTGGCAGCCGCCTGTAACCGGCGAAATGATCATGGAAACCTTCGCCCTGCCACCGAGCAAGGTGGTTGGCGACCTCAAAAGTGCCATCCGCGAGGCTATCCTGGACGGGGAAATTGAGAATAACTATGAAGCGGCCTACCAGTTCATGCTCCAAAAGGCTAAAGAACTGAACTTGACCCCTGTCAAATAATGTGTTATTTTTGATGTTTGGAAGAAAGATCAACGGTTTCGATTTTCAGGTTAGAACAAAATCTTTTAAATTCAGTGCTGGTAACCGACCAACACCATATTTTTTGCAAACCTTAACTGTTATATATGCCGGTTTTGAAATTCAGAGTTTACTGGGAAGAAGATGAAAGTGTGTATAGGGATATTGCTATCAAACCTAATCAGTCTTTCCTTTCTTTTCATGAGGCTATACTGAAGTCGTACGAGTTTGATGCAAAGCATAAAGCCACCTTTTACCGCAGTAACGACAACTGGCAGCGCGGTCGCGAAATCATCCTCGAAAAGGACGATCAGCCCCGTAAAGCAGATCCCTTACTGATGGTAGATACGGTGATTGCAGCTGCCGTAAAGGACCCTAATCAGAAATTCATTTATGTGTACGATTTTGCCAAAAACTGGACGTTCATGGTAGAACTGATAGGTGTTTCAAAGGATGAAAGCATCAAAATCCAGTATCCTGCCTGCGTTCGTAAGGAGGGGCTGGCCCCCAGCCAGTACGGCACTAAAGGTCTTATCGGCGATAAGCTGGTGGAGATGGAAGAGAAGTACGACCTCAACCGCGAAGGTTTGAGTGGCGAAGACGGTTTTGGGGAAGAAGGAGAGGAAAGCACCGAAAGCAGCGAGGACGAAGGCGGCACCGAAGAAGCGGGCAGCGAAGAGAACTATTTCTAGCAGATGAAGAAAACCGTCGTTATTATAACAGGCCCCACGGCCGCCGGTAAAACGGCACTGGCTATAAAACTGGCGCAACATTTTAGTACAGCGGTAATATCTGCCGATTCCCGGCAGTGTTACCGCGAAATATCCATCGGCACGGCCAAACCCTCAGCGGTTGAACTCTCCGCCGTGCCTCACTACTTTATCAATTCCCACTCCATCCGCGAAGAAGTAAATGCCGCTATGTTCGAAAAACTGGCGCTTCAATATGCAGCGGACATTTTTTCCAGTAACGATGTAGCTATTATGTGCGGGGGGACTGGCCTCTACGTACGCGCTTTCTGCGAAGGTATGGATGATATGCCGCCTGTTCCCGCTGAAGTGCGCGAAGCGGTAAGGGCTGGTTATGAGCAGCATGGCCTGGAATGGCTACAGCAAACGCTCCTGGAAAGGGATCCTGGTTTTTATACCACCGCCGAAACCCAAAACCCCGCACGCCTGATGCGTGCCCTGGAGATACTGGAAACCACCGGTAAGTCTATCTCCACCTTCCGCACCGCTACAAAGCAGGCCCGCGATTTTAATATTATTAAGATAGGTGTAACGCTACCTAAAGACCTGCTGCTGGCAAATATCAATACCAGGGTAGATAAAATGGCGGCTGAAGGTTTGCTGGAAGAAGTGCTGCGGGTGCAGGAATACCGTAAACATAACGCCCTGCAAACCGTTGGTTATACCGAAATGTTCGAATACCTCGATGGTGCTGTAGCCTGGCCACAGGCGCTTGAAAACATAAAAGTGCATACCCGCCAGTATGCCAAACGCCAGCTCACCTGGTTCCGGAAAGATGCTGAAATTACCTGGTTCGATCCCCGCGAACAGCAACAGGTGCAGGATTGGGTACTAAGCCGGTTATAAAACAAAAAAAAGACCGGTCTGTGCGACCGGCCTTCTGCTCTATACTAAAGTAATCTTTTAAAACTTAAAGCCTACCGACATCAGGATATTACCACCGCTCAGGTCTCCTTTAGCTGCCGTAACCGGCATGCCCAGGTCGTCCTGCAGTTTGAAAGGGTAGTAGGTGTCTTTGGCCAGGGTGTGTACATAAGTAAGGTCGATAAAGAAACCTTTGTTTCTGTAACCCAAGCCACCACTGAATTTCATGTTAGAGCCATCCATATCCGCATCCTCATAAGGACTGCCGGAGTAAGCATAGCCCAGTCTTGCCGCAAAAGTATTAAACTTCATTTCACCACCCAGGCGGAGGTTAAATGCACCTTTATACATCTCGCTCATTGAATTGTTAAGCGCTTCTGCATAATCGCGGTCGGCCCCTGAACCCTTATTGAACTTGTAACGTTGCGCGGAGTAGTTTACATACTCCAGATCGGCCGTAATAAAGCCCAACTGTTTTTTTACATCCGCTGAATTAGCGCCGATGATATAGGATGCACTTACGAGGCCCTTCCAGGGTGTACGTAAGCTGTACTCATATTCAACAGGATAACCATCGGTAATGTCCAGTGTGGATTGTATCCTGTCTGGTCCCTGCCCGTCCGGATCATAATCATCCATATGATGGCGAATTTCGGCAGTGGAAACGTCTTTAAGGCTATACCATGTAGGCGTGTGGAAAGCAGCGCCCAGTCTTAATGCGCCATTGGGCGTATAGGTAAGGCCCAGTTTGGCGTTAAACCCAACCGCATCTGTCTTCAACCGCTCATCCAGCGTCCAGAAGCGGAACCCGGGATCGTCGTCAGGAGTACCTTCGGAGTTATCGCTTTCTTCGTAAAACCGGTTACGTTCGTAGTGAATGCTCGGGATGTTCAAACTCAAGCCCCAATATAACTTGTCCGCGAAGTTGGCGCCGAAACCTATCGCAAATTCATCGATGCCGCCTTTTTCTTCTATACGGTCCAGTTGCCGTAAGCCAAACTCAGGGAAAACATTGCTGCGGAAGCCGGTGATGCCTCCGGAGGCATTGGCGATAGTGTCAATCAGGTAGGTTTCGTACGCCAGGCTGGCGCCAAGCGGGAAGTTATTCCTAACACCTTCAACGCTGGTAACGTTGTTGTTGATCAGGTCTTCCAGGTATTTTTCAGAAAGAGAGTGCTGATTGTTGTCGCCATCAATTAACCGTTTATTGTTAAAGTCGGCCACCCTGTTAAAACCAAGCGATAACGTTACATTACGCCACATGGAATTCTGGTTATTTACGGGCATGCCGAATATCAGGCCTGCATTCGGAAGTGTGATGCCCGATTTAGAGTCGTTTGAATTAATACCACGGTAATTGTAGTCATTGCTGCGGAAGTAAAACCCGGGCGTGATCACAAACTCATTGGTTTTGAAAAATCCAAGACCCGCAGGGTTTACGTGAGCTGCGGAATAGTCACCGCCAAGGGAGCCTGCAGCTCCGCCGATGGCCTGGGTGCGCGCAGTTCCACCAGGAGTGGTGCGGCTGTAGCGTAACGCATCTGCTTCGTCCTGCGCCATTAGCTGGCCACCGGATACACAAAGGGCTACTAAAAGACCTGTGATTCTTTTATTCATCTTCTATACAATATTTAAAATGGAGGGTAACGGGCTGGAATAAAATACCCCGGGTTTTTTAACGGCCCGGGGTATTTGAATATTGTGCTTAACCTCTGCGTCCAGACCTTACAGGAGCGCTGCTACCTGAGGATGAACCGCTGCTGCTTGGAGGAGATACAGACGGTGTGCTGCTAGACCTGCTTGGAGGTGTGTATGAAGGTTGATTGCTCTGAGAGCTGCTTCTGTCGTATGACCTTACTGGTGCATCATTCGACCTGGTTGGCCTTGAAGGGCTGGTAACCGGGCGTTCTGAAGAAGACCTGTCGAAAGTCCTGCGTGGCGCGCCACTTGCAGGTGTATAGCTACCACTGCCGCTGGTCCTGTCGTAAGTTCTCACAGGAGCATTGCCCCTTGGTGTTACGCTTCCGCTATTGGTACGGCCACTGTTGTTACCGTAAATCACAGAAGAACTGGAACCCCTTGGTCCCCATGAGTTAGCAGGGCGTGGTTTATAGTTGCCGCCGCCGTGGTAACCACCACCAGGGTAGTAACCGCCGCCGGGGTAGTAACCACCCCATCCGCCACCGTATCCACCCCAATAGCTATATGCGGGCATGCCGTACCAGCCACCGTAAGGGTTGCCAAAGCCATAACCCATGCCGAAGGAGCTATATGGATAGTATGATCCCCAGCCCATGCCGAAGCCCATTCCCATTCCCATACCCATGCCGAAAGAAGACCTCCAGGGGCTTCCCCATGAATAGGGGCTGTACATAGAGCTATACATGGCTGGTGCGCCATAATAAAAATCGTCGTAGTAGTAATTATCCCAGTAGCTACCGGAATAAGGCCTGTTAAAGCGGTCGAGACGGCGGGCGTAGTCATATTTTTCCTCATCCCCGTCCTCGTAAGTTACATACGTGTCGGTAGTGCGGCCATTATCGTCGTAGGTAACATACCTTTCTGAGTCCTGGTCAACTTCCTGCCTGGCTTGCTGCCGTTGCGTATTAGCGGCATAAACAGGCTTGGATGGAGAATAATACACATCATCCGGCGTCTGAGCTGTTTTGTACGCGGAAGAGCAACTGCTTAAAACCAGCATCGCAACAACCGCACTGTATATCATAGGTTTCATCTTGCGTGTATTTTAATTTATACCAAATTTAATCCTTTTTAACCGAAAATTATCGTTGAAACATGCAATTTTATCGGCCAGACATGCTAACGCGCCATCCTGATTTATTATCTTCGCACACCAATTGAGCATTTGCCGATTTCGTACTATGTTTGCGCTTGTTTCATATTAAAAAGGAACAAAAAGTAAGCCAATAACCAATACAGGTAACCTGCCTGCCTTAGTTAAGCTAAAAAAAAGGATGAATGGTGTAGTGAATAGTCAATAGTTTGTTATTCACTGACTTATGCTTTTAAAAACATGATTTAAGGTTAAAAGAAAAAATTATATGAGTAAAGAGATCACAGCCCGCTCACAGGATTATTCGCAATGGTATAACGATCTTGTATTAAAAGGACAACTGGCAGACTACTCTGCCGTGAGGGGTTGTATGGTTATTAAACCCTATGGTTTCGCCTTGTGGGAGAATATGAGAGATGTGCTGGACCGTATGTTCAAAGATACCGGCCACCAAAACGCCTATTTCCCCCTGTTTGTTCCCAAAAGCCTTTTTGAGGCCGAGGAGCAAAACGCCGAAGGTTTTGCCAAAGAGTGCGCAGTAGTTACTCACTATCGTTTGAAAAGCAACCCTGATAAAAAGGGCGCCCTGATGGTAGACCCCGAAGCCAAACTGGAAGAAGAACTGATCGTTCGTCCTACCAGCGAGGCCATTATCTGGAATACATATAAAGGCTGGATCCAGTCTTACCGCGATCTGCCGATCCTGATTAACCAGTGGGCCAACGTAGTGCGTTGGGAAATGCGTACGCGCCTGTTCCTCCGCACCGCCGAATTCCTCTGGCAGGAAGGTCATACCGCCCACGCCACCGCTGCGGAAGCAATTGCGGAAACGAAGCAGATGCTGGACGTTTATGCCGATTTCGTGGAAAACTACATGGCCCTGCCAGTGGTAAAAGGCGTTAAATCACCCGCCGAACGTTTTGCCGGAGCTGTTGATACTTACTGTATTGAGGCATTAATGCAGGACGGTAAGGCTTTGCAGGCAGGCACCTCACACTTTCTTGGCCAGAATTTTGCTAAAGCATTCGACGTTAAATTCTCCAACAAGGAAAATAAGCTGGATTATGTTTGGGCTACCTCCTGGGGCGTATCAACCCGTCTCATAGGAGCGCTCGTAATGGCTCATAGCGACGACGACGGCCTCATTTTGCCTCCGAAAATCGCGCCGCTGCAGGTGGTAATCGTGCCTATTTACAAGGGAGCCGATCAAAAAGCGTTGCTCGACGAAAAGATCGCTGTAATTGTAGGTGAGCTGAAAAAAGCTGGCATCCGCGTTAAGTACGACGATAATGACAATAACCGTCCCGGATGGAAATTCGCCGAATATGAGATGAAAGGAGTACCGGTGCGCGTTGCTCTTGGTGCAAGAGACCTGGAAAACAACGTAGCAGAAGTGGCCCGCCGCGATACGAAGGAGAAAGCAAGCCTTTCCCTCGACGGACTGGCTGGTGCAATTGTAAATATGCTCGATGATATTCAGCAAAGCATGTTTAACAAAGCCAAAACTTTCCGCGACGAAAACATCACCGAAGCCAATAGCTTCGAGGAGTTTGAAAGGCTGCTGGACGAAAAGGCCGGTTTTATTTCCGCACACTGGGACGGTACCGCCGAAACCGAAGCTGCCATCAAAGAGCGTACTAAAGCGACCATCCGCTGTATTCCTTTAGATAATCCACAGGAAGAGGGCGTTTGTATTCTTACAGGCAAACCTTCCAGGGAAAGAGTGCTTTTCGCAAGGGCATACTAATATGCACTGCTAAAAACCTTATTGACCGATACACCTCGTTGGAGAATAGTTAAAAAGATATAAGTAGCTAACTTAATATCAGTTTAAAGAATTAAATTTAGCTGATGCCATCTATTAGTTATATCGCGAGGTGGATGCCTGTGTACCTGCTACTGGCACTATCCTCGCATGCACAGGGCCTGTTTATCCGTAATTACAATGTAAAAGACGGACTGGCAAATGCAACCGTATATGCGGCCGTTCAGGACAGGGACGGCTTCATCTGGTTTGCTACACCCACAGGAGTCAGTAAGTTCGATGGCAAACGCTTCCGGAACTATACTAAAAGAGACGGGCTTACCGATAACGACGTTATTAAACTGGCGGCCGATTCGCGTAACCGTGTCTGGTTTTTCAATTATAATGGTAAACTGTCGTTTTTCGGCAACCACTTCGTTCACAACCGCGAAAACGATTCGTCGCTTCGTTTCGACTCTGGCGGATTGTACGAACTGGAAAATGTGTTCGAAGACCGGGCACGCGGGCTCTCGTTCCTGAACTCGGTGGGCCGCGTGGTTTTCTACAATGGTCGCAGCACTTTGTCTGATAAATGGAAAGGCGGTCCGGCCGATAAGTTCTTTTTCCTTAGAAACGACAGCATTTACCGTCCTTTGCAGCCTTTCTTCCGCCTCAGCTCTTTGTCGGAACTGGATAAGCGCACAGAAAAGGTATACACCACCATGCCTTACCCCTTGCAGGACATAGGTTTTATAGAAAGGATCCGGCGGAATGCGGTGCTAACACATAAAAACGTAGCATATTCCTATACTTATAAGGATGTAGTGCCTTTCTTCAATGGCCGCGATTTTGGTATTCAGGAGGAAATAAGCAGCATTTGCCTGGACAGGGACAATTTATGGATAGGCACGCCAAGAGCGCTTTACTTCATTAAAGATTACTTCAGAGGCGCAAAGAAAGCCAGTAAACTACTCAATAACCACTTCATTACCTCTATCCTAAACGACCGCGATGGGAATGTTTGGATAACTACCTATGGCGATGGAGTATATTATATTCCCTACAAAAACTTCTATTTCAGCTACCTGGATAACACCAACGGACTCATGTCGCATTCGGTGTTCAGTGTCCGGAAAGATAAGGTGGACGGAAGCCTGTATGTGGGCCAAAACGGCGGTATGCTCAGCCGGATCGATACTTTTGGCAGGGCAAGGCAGTTTAACCTGGATTCTACCGGCGGCCGTAACAGTGTTCTATCCATTTCCCCTTTTAAGAAGGATATCATGGTGGGCACTGATAATAACATTTTCCTGATAGATCGTATTACGCAAAGGGTAAAGCTGTTACAGTCTATTCACATGGTGAAAGACATTAAGGTAACGCCCTCCGGGCGGATAAGAGTGGCGGCCGATAAAAAACTGATCACGATAGAAGATGGCAGTTCTAAAACCATAGCACTGGGCGAAATGGCCATGGCAGTGGTTTGCCTGGGCGATTCGGCGTTCTATATCGGCACTAATAACGGGTTATATTACGGCACTGATAAAAAGACGCCCGAGCTGGCTAATACTACAGACGTCCGGTTAAAACAGAGCATTAAGGACCTGGAAATGATAGACGGCTACCTTTGGGTGGGTACCAGCGACCAGGGGATTTACCTCGTGAAAAATAACCAGGTACTCAAACAGTTCACTTCACAGGAAAACCTGGCCAGCGATATTTGTCAACAGCTTTATTATGATGGCAACGGCCGCTTATATGTGGCCACCAACCGCGGCGTTTCTGTGATCGATACCAAAGCGCAGGCACTCGTTCGCAACATTACCTCTACAGATGGTCTGATGTCGGACGATATCAGGGATATACATGCCGATGGCGATACTCTGTTAATAGCAACCTCTAACGGGCTTTGTTATTTCAATGCGGACAATATCCCCATGGATACCATTCCACCAACCATTTACCTGAACGCGATCCGGTATGGCGACAGTGCGTATCTGCCTAAAGCTAACTTTACCCATTTATATGAAAGTAAAGGATCGTTTGAAGTAGAGTTCGGAGCAATTGCTTACGATTTGCCCGACCTGGTGGATTATCAGTATAATTTATCGGGAGATACGCTCAGTTGGGTAACCACTAAGTCAAACATTATTCCCTTCCCTGACCTGCAACCCGGTAATTATCAACTATATATCCGTGCAAGAAAGTTCCGGAGCGACTGGGGGCCTGCGGTTACTTTAAATATTAATATACTGCCACGCTGGTACCAGGAATGGTGGGCGAGAGGCATACTGGTGCTACTCGGAGTGTTGGGAATTTTAGTTATATTGCGCTTCATTGTGAGGCGGATCAAAGCTGCTGAGAAACGAAAAACTGAGTATAACCGGCGGATTGCCGAACTGGAGGCGAAAGCCCTGACCAACCAAATGAATCCGCATTTTATCTTCAACTCGTTGAATTCTGTTCAGCACCTCATCCTGGAGAGAGAAGAAAAACAAGCGCTCAATTTCCTGGCAGATTTTGCCACACTGATGCGCCAGATGTTAAACAATTCACGCAAATCGTTTATTTCGCTGGAAGATGAAATCGCTTTTTTAACAAGGTATCTGGAATTGGAGAAAATCAGGTTTGCCAGTTCATTTGTATATCAGTTTGAAATAGAAGAAGAGCTAAAGGAGTATACCGTATATATACCGCCAATGCTAATTCAACCAATACTCGAAAACGCCATTAAACATGGCCTTGCGCCTAAAAACGGTAGCGGACGGTTAATCGTAAAAATGCAGCTGCAAAACGACCTGCTATATTGCGCCGTAGATGATGACGGAATAGGATGGGAGCAATCTAATGCGTTAAAAAGCAATAAGTTAGTAAAGCACGAATCAACAGCCATAAGTGTTATCAAAGAAAGATTGCAGATTATTAAATCTTTTAATGGAAGCATTGGAAAATTAGAAATTATTGATAAATTTAAGTCGGGATCAGGCTCCAAGGAAGGTACCCTGGTAGTGGTCCGGATTCCCATTGTAAAGATGTTATGAGTATTATAAAAGCTGCCATTGTCGACGATGAGGTCCGCAACATACATATCCTCCGGAACATTCTGGAGAATTACTGCAAGGACGTAAAGGTTATCGGCGAAGCGCAAAATATACATGATGCAGCAGAAATGATCAAGGAAAATCCTATCGATGTGCTGTTCCTTGATATCGAGATGCCTCCTCATAATGGTTTTCAACTGCTGGAAATGTTTCCGGTACTTAACTTCGAAGTAATTTTCATCACCGCATTCCAGGAATATGCCCTGCAGGCGATTAAGTTTGCCGCGCTCGACTATTTACTGAAACCTATCAAGGTGAGCGAGGTAGAAGATGCTTTGGAGAAAGTGAAGAAAAGCAAAAAAGGACGGTTGAACGAACTGGCGTCTATCCTTAAAGATTACGTAAAGAATAATGATAACGCTTTCTCGAAGATCGTAATACCCGTAAACGACGGCTATAACGTTATCGACCTGAAGGATATCATCTATTGCGAAGCATTTGACAGTTACACTAAAATACAGCTGATCAACAACGCTTCGCACCTCATCTCCAAATCACTGAAAGAGTATGAGGAAATGTTGTCCGATAAAGGCTTTTACCGTGTACATAAATCCTTCCTGATCAATATTCACCATATCGTGAAAATTATCAAAGGCCTGGGTACCGCGGTTATTATGAGCGATCAGAAAAACATCCCTATTTCTTCCCGTAAGAAAGATGAATTCTTTACCCAGTTGAAAGGTGTAATTAATTTGTAAATAGAATAAAATATTAGGAAGCCCTGGCAATACGCCAGGGCTTTTTGTTTTCCGTTAGTTAGTATTCATCAGCATCAATTAAAAGAGGGAATGCCGTACCATGGCATTCCCTCTTTTAATAAGAGAACCCCGGCAAATACCGGGGTCCTCATCCTAACCTATAAACCTATATGAAAACTTACTAAAACTCTTCTGACATCTTGATGTTGTAGTACACCAATCCACCGCCCATTTGAGGATAGAAGCCTACCAGTTGGGTATTGCTGTCTTTTTCAAGGGCACGTTTCAGGTCTGCTACGGTGTTTACTTTCGTGTCGCCTGCTTTCAGGATAACGAAGTAAGGCTTCATCGTCGTTTGCTTTTTGATAGCGCCTGTAGTGATGCCCATTACTTTTAATCCTCCAGGTATCCTCCATTCGTTAATTTCCCGCTCGGTCAACGGCTCAAGGTCAGCACCCAGACGGTCGATAATGCTCGTTTTTACAATATCTGTATTACCGTCGGCATTTCTGAGCGTTGTGTTAACCGTATAAGTTTTTTCAGCACGCAGGTAGCTGATGGTGATTTTGTCGCCTGGTTTGTAACGGGCTACCTGTTCTACCATTTCAGAAACAGTAGGTGTAGCTACACCGTTAATGGCAGTGATAATGTCGCCACGTTTAATGCCTGCCTGGAAGGCTGCGCCGGATTCAGGTACCCGGCTTACGGCTACGCCGTTAAAGTCGCGGTCCAGACCCAGTTCCTGCCTTTCCTGTTCGTTACGTGTAGAAGGATCGAGGTACTGGATACCCAGGTAAGCCCGCTGCACATTACCATATTTCAACAGGTCGTTTACGATTTTCTTCACCAGGTTTACCGGGATGGCGTAGGAGTAACCTGCATACGCGCCGGTAGGCGAGGCGATGGCCGAGTTGATACCTACCAGTTCACCGGCAGTATTGATCAGCGCACCACCACTGTTACCCTGGTTCACCGCCGCATCCGTTTGGATAAACGATTCGATCGCTTTACGGTTGTTAGCGGTATTGATACCAATGCTGCGGGCTTTGGCGCTCACGATACCAGCGGTAACGGTAGCATCCAGGTTAAGCGGGTAACCAATAGCCAGTACCCACTGACCTACGTTCACCTCGTCGGAGTTGCCGTACAGCAGGTAAGGTAATCCGGTGGCATCTATCTTAATCACTGCCAGGTCCGTATTGGGATCGATGCCCACGATCTTGGCAGCGTAAGTTTTGTTATTGGCAAGGGTTACGCTCACTTCGTCGGCACCATCCACTACGTGATTGTTGGTTACAATATATCCATCGTCGGAAATCAATACGCCGGAACCTGAAGCCATTTGGCCGGGAATATAATACTGGCGTCCTCCGCGGTTGCCCAGGAATTCATCCCAGAAATCATCTTCACCACCGAACATATCCTGCAGCGGGCTCTTTCGCCTCTCCAGGTTGTTACTTACTTTACGAGGGTTTATTTTTGTTTTGATGTGTACTACTCCAGGTGTAGCAATTTTGGCGGCCTGCTGGAAGTCCGTAGGCGCTGCGTTGGCAGTAGCGCCATTCGGCATGCTCGTATACTTCGCATAGTTCACAGGGATATTATCAGAACCGTTCTGGTACATTCCAGGCTTATCCTGCAAATACTTGTTGTAAACAAATATGCTGGCAAATGCCGTAGCTGAACTAAGTAAAATCGTTGCCGCAATTTGTCGAAATTTCATATTCTTAAAGGGTTTAAAAATTGTGATCGAATTTTCGTTGTTGCTTTCGCGGTTGATAGATCAATTTGTATGCCTTGGATACAAATTTAGGGGTCGGGTTTAATCAAAAAAACAGTATACAAAACACTTTAACACATTTTTATATCAATAGTTAAAGCCACCTTAATAAAACGAAGCAGGCACTGACAAAATTTTGTACAGTGCCTGCCATTATAACAATAAAACTGAAATTTTGTTACTACAACGTCGTAAGAAACGCCATTGTGTCAACCCCATCGGCATAATCAGACAGCGAAGGCTGTTGTGCCTCCCCGAACGCGATACCACCGCGCCCCACCAGCGCCTGTAATTCGTCGTTCGCCCTCAGTTCTGCATGCAGTGCCAATACATCGGTATAAAAGCCATAATGCAGCACGCTGAGGGGCGAGAACAGTGACGGGTTTTCTACCAGCAGCAGGGCAGCACTGCTCATGTAATAATTGTTGTTCAACAGCAACAATGCCAGGTTATAGTCGTAGTTGTTCTTGTACTTATTGTGGTCGCCCAGGTAGTCGTATTTCCTTAAAGCCCTTACCAATGGCTCGAAATCGTAGTTCTCCGGCACATAAACCTTGGTTACGTTCCGGCAACCCAGCCCGAAATAATGCATCACGTCGCCGGCCAGTGCTTCCAGTTCTTCCTCCGTTTCACTACCGGTAAGTACGGCGGCAGAGGTACGGTTCTTACGGATAATATTGGGGTATTTAGAGAAGTAATAGGCGAAGTAACGGGCGGAGTTATTGCTGCCGGTCGCAATATAAGCGCCGCAATCCTTCAGCATTTCCTCCACGCTGGTAATGGCGCCGGCTTCGGGGTACCATTCCGCCAGTTTGGCCAGGATGTGTTTCATCAGCACCTCGTCTTTCGACGACAGCTTCAGCCTCACCTTATGTCCGCTCAGGAAACCGCACAGCCAGTCGTGGAAGCCTACCAGCGGAATATTGCCGGCGGCTACGATGCCTACTTCTTTAACAGTAACCGGCGACCCTGCTCCCGGGTATTGTTCCAGCCAGGCTTTCAACGCCGTTTCATCGAGATAGTAACGGGAGATGTTTCCCAATGCCATGTCAATAAACTCCGGCGTAAACCAGCCGTTTAACTCAAACGCCCGTTGCTTAACGGCTTCCAGCTCTTCTTTACCGGTTTTGTCAGCCGGATTTAAATACTGTCCCAAACGCACCAGCGCAGCTACTTTTTGCGATATATCCATGAAAGGGTAGAAATAAATTGAATTTTTAAAATCTAGATGTTCTATTTTTGTTGCAAAATTAATGGCTTACTACTTAAACAAAAAGTTTATAACATGGCAATTAAGATAACAGATGAATGTATAAATTGTGGAGCCTGCGAACCCGAGTGCCCCAATAATGCCATCTATGAAGGAGGGGTAGAATGGGCCCTGGCCGACGGAACTACTGTAAAAGGAAGCTACCAGATGATGGATGGCTCTAATATGGATGCAGACACGCGTAATGCTCCAATCAGCGTTGATACTTATTATATCGTTCCTAATAAATGTACTGAGTGCCAGGGTTTTCACGAAGAACCACAGTGTGCGGCCGTTTGCCCGGTTGACTGCTGCGTTCCGGATGAAATGTACCAGGAAACAGTAGACGAACTGATGGCAAAGAAAGACAAACTTCACGTCTAATCCCGTCTTTTTTTAAGGTATTGAAGGATCCGGCCTATGCGCCGGATCTTTTTTTATACGCCAAACCAGCCATCATGGCTCAAATTATCATTTTTTTTATTTTTAACGTTTTTACTTTTAACTTTTAAAGGCGATAATTTTATTTTTGCTGCTTTACTGCTCATCATATGAAGAAAAATATAGCCCTGGTGGCCGGAGGTTATTCCGGAGAATATGTAATATCCGTGCAGAGCGCGGCGGTGATTGAAAAACACATCGATGCGGCCCTGTACAATGTGTACAAGATCGTTATTACCCGCGAAGCCTGGGCCTACACCGGTCAGGACGGCAAAGTGGTGCCGGTAGATAAAAACGATTTCTCCCTTACGGTTGACGGCAAAAAGGTGCGCTTCGACGCAGTTTTCATCGGTATCCACGGTACCCCGGGCGAAGATGGCCGCTTACAGGGCTATTTTGAAATGCTGGGCATACCTTACACCAGCTGCGGTATGGTTACTTCGGCTATTACCTTTAACAAAAGCTATTGTAACAAGGTGGTGGCTGCCTATAACCTGGTAAATGTGTCTAAGTCTGAACATATCTTCCGCGACCAGCCATACGATGCCAAAGCCATCCTGTCGAGACTGCGTTTGCCCGTGTTCGTAAAACCGGCCGAAGGTGGTTCCAGCATCGGTATGTCTAAAGTGAATAAGGCGGAGGAACTGGAAGAAGCCATTACCAAAGCCTTTAAGGAAGATAGCCAGGTGCTGATCGAAGAGTTTATTAAAGGCCGTGAGGTGACTTGTGGCCTGTTCCGTATCAATGGCCAGCTAACGGTGCTGCCGCTTACCGAGATCCGCAGCAGTAAAGAGTTCTTCGATTATGAGGCCAAGTATACACCTGGCGTTTCCCAGGAAATTACCCCGGCTGAAATCTCCGGAGAAGCTGCCGCCAAAATAAGGAGTACGGCTTCGGCGTTGTACGACAGGCTTAACTGCCGTGGTATTGTGCGGGTCGACTTTATCCTGGAAGATAACACGGATAACCTTTATTTCCTGGAAGTAAACACCATGCCGGGCCAGTCGGAAAACAGCCTGGTGCCGCAACAGGTAAGGGCTGCCGGTAAAACCCTGCAAGAGTTTTACGGCATGTTAATTGAAGAATGTCTGCGTGAAAAATAAAGGAGTGTTTTCCTTTTGGTGCTGATTGCCAACTATTTAAACGTACGGTGCAGATTGCGCCGGGCGCCTAAAAAACATAAACGTGTTCGAAAAAATTACGAAAAAGCCTTTCTGGATCAATCTGCTGGTGGCCATAGGCCTGGTGATAGTGCTTGCGGTACTCTTCTTTTTATCGCTGGGTATTATTACACGGCATAATAAGGTGCTTTCTGTTCCCGATGTAAGGGGCAAAAGTATTGCCGAAGCCACTGCTACGCTGGAAGATGCGGGTTTTGACGTGGATGTGCGCGATTCCATTTATATAGATACTATTCCCCCGCTTACCGTTTGGGAACAAACACCCGAAAGGGGCGATGTGGTAAAAGTAGGCCGCACCATCTATCTCACGGTAAATAAAGTAATTCCACCCATGGTGGCTATGCCCGAACTGGAAGGCCTTACTTTCAGGAGTGCTGAAATGAACCTTAAAAGCCGCAGGCTGAATGTAGGCGATACGATCTACCGCCCCGACTTTGCTGCCAATACTGTATTGGAACAGCTTTTAAATGGTAAACCTGTAAAGGCGGGCACGATGGTAGCCGAGGGCAGTAACATCAGCCTGGTGCTGAGCAGTGGCACGGGTAACGTCGAAAACCCGGTGCCTGAACTGGTAGGTCTTACTTTCATAGAAGCCAAAGCTGTACTTTCCGGTAGCAACCTGGTATTAGGTACTATGTTTATGGACGGCCCGGTGTCGGATACGGCCAACGCTTACGTAATTAAACAAACACCGGCACCCCGCAACGATTTCAACGATCGTAACCTGATAAGGGCAGGAGAGGTGATCGACCTGGTGCTGAGTGCTACACCGCCCGTCCGTAACGAACCACCTCCGCCCCCGGTAGAGGAATAATGTAACGGGATTGTTTTAACTTTGATCACGAATTCATAAAATCATACATCATGGAAAATATTACTGCCGAAGAACTGAAAAGCAGGTTAGATAAAGGGGAGAATGTAAATCTCGTAGACGTGCGCGAGCCAAACGAACGCGCCGAATTCAACATCGGTGGCACTCACTTACCCCTGGGTGATATCCGTGCTATGCAAACCGATTCGATCGACGACCTGAAAGACCAGGAAGTGATCGTTTACTGCAGAAGCGGTAACCGCAGCGGCCAGGCGGCTATGGTACTCGAAACAATGGGCTTCAGCAATATAAAAAACCTGCAGGGCGGCATGCTCTACTGGCAGGAGAAGATCAGCCAGTAATTAAACATACTTCGCAGCCCCGGCGTATACCGGGGCTGTTCTTTTATCCAACGTTCCTTCAATTGTTTCCTGTGAAATACGCATTCTGCCTGCTTGTAGCGGCTTCTTTCCTCTCACAGTCCTGTAATACGAATACGCCCGCCGTGCAACAAACGGCTGCTGCGCCCAGTACTGCGCCTGTTATGGCGGCGGTAAACAAGGTGTTAGGCACTTACCGCGCCGATTTTGGCGGCAGCCCGATTTACATTACGATCAACTATACGAATGGTTTACAGGTAGCCGGCTTCAACGTCCATAAAGGCCTGCGCCGCAACCTGAAAGGCGAATTAAAGGAAAAGGGCGAAGATTGGGAACTGCAACTGAAAGAACCCGGTGATCATGAATTTGATGGGGCTTTCACCCTGGTATTCGACCACGATTTTACCAAAGCTAAAGGCACCTGGGAACCACAGAACACCAAATCACTTTCTAAAAAGAGCCTGGCGCTGGAGAAAATAGGACAGCAGGAAAGAACGATAGCTGATGGCATTGTTTACGAAATTTATGCGGGCGATAAATGTGATATCTCGTTTGAAGGCGATGGTAGCTGCGAATTCAATTTCTACCGCATGTTGCCTGATTCTACTTTCGAATCGCAAATGACCACTGCCCGGGGCACCTGGAAACAACAGGGCGAAAAGGTGTTCGTTACCTGGCAGAACGACCAGGCTTTCGGTAAACGTGACAGCCAGTTCGATATCAAGTTTTACTCCGATACGGCCGAAGATGGTACGATCAGCAAGGCGGCAAACGAGGTGGAAGGTGAAGGTTATCTAATGGGAATAGTGTTTTAAGTTGAAGAAGATCGTTTATTATATGATAAGAATAGCCGCAGTTGCGGCTATTTTATATGGTGCATGGCTCATGATCTTACTGAGCCTGCCGTACGGCACATTCGACCGTTACACGGATTTTCTACTGACCAAACAACTCGTTTACCACATCAAATCGTGGCGCTTCAGTTTCTATATTCATGTTTTTGTAAGTACGATCGTACTGCTGGCCGGTTTACTCCAGTTCAGCCGCTTTTTGTTATACCGTAAACCGCAGGTACATCGCTGGACGGGTAAAACGTATGCGGCGGTAGTACTGTTCCTGAGCGGGCCGAGCGGAATGGTCATGAGCTTCTACGCGAACGGGCGGTGGCCCGCCCGTACAAGTTTTATCATCTTATCTTTTCTGTGGTTATTGTTCACTGCCTTAGGCTGGCAGTTGGCCATGAAACGCCGCTGGTCGGCACACAGCCATATGATGCTGCGCAGTTATGCGCTCACTTTATCAGCCATCACCCTACGTTTTTACGCTTACCTGTTAGGTTACTTCAATATAGCCCTGCACCCTGTAACCGCTTATGTGCTAATATCCTGGCTCAGCTGGACGTTGAACCTGCTGCTGGCCGAATGGATGATCAGGAGCGGTGCGCTGGACAGGTGGATGGGTAAACCTTCTACTATTTCGTAAGCATACCCAGTTCTGTAGAGCGTTTTACGAAGTGACCGTCGCTGGCGATTGTATACAATTCTTTGTTCAGTTCTTTTTGCTCCAGTACCTTGTTGTCGGTATAGCCGTTCTCCGCCGGATCTTTTTCGTACACCAGTTCAAAGTATTTGATGGCGAAGTCGCCACTTTCCTGGATGGTGGCAATGGCGAAAGGGGATTCCAGTTTCTGATGCCCGGCCACCAATATCTTATCGATCAGCTTACCGGTATTGGAATAGCTGGCCATAAAGTAATAGGGAGGTGTGTCTTCGTTCATCATCACGTCCTGTACGGCATACACCAGTGTTTTTACAGAATCGGTATTGCGCACAATGCCTACACGGTAAAACATACTGCCTGTTTCGCGGGAAAACTTCTCGTCGCGCATTTCTGCTACAAACCTTTCGAAGTCGTAACCCAGTTCGTTGTTCCTGATGTTTTGCGCGTAAGGAATGTCGAGTTGCACCGGGAACTTCAGGGCGGCAAATTCATGATAGTACAGGTTCCACTGCAGTTTATCGGGATCGCTGGCGCCTTCGAGGGCTTTGGTGATCCTGGAATCTATGCCCCACCTGCGCAGGTTGGCAAGGTCTTTATCTTTGTAGATGTTATTGATATTGTCGTAGCCCAGTTCAATGGCTGCTACCAGGGCGGGAATGGCTTCCTCTGTGTCGTCCATGCGTGCGTAAATGCAGGCTTTGTTGAACAGTAGTTTCGAAAGTGGCTTGTAGTTCAGGGCTTCCGCTATGCGATAGGCATCCAGTGCGTAGTTGAGCCAGGCGGTGCGCTCTCCGTCGTCGGACTGGGCCGAGGCTACATCACTTAGGGCATTACCCATTTCATAGTATGTTTTGGCCTGTGGTTGTGCAAAAATGGCGGCTTTGAACAGGGCCAGGCTGCCCTGCGCGTCTTTCTTATTGCGGTACAGCTCTATCGCCTTCAAAAACTGCTTGTCCGCTAACTGGCTTTTTACATCACGATTGGCATCGTACACGTATAACACAGAGTCGCGGTTATATAAAGTGCTTTCGTTCAGTTTGGGTAAACTGGCAATGTCGGTCGGTTGCTTTTGTGGGCCACCGCAGGAAGCCAGTATCATACAAACAGCAGGCAGGGATATGTAACGCATGGTTATAAACTTTGATCCGTAAAGATAATGAAAATGTTTAATGAGCGGGGGCTATCACCGCAGTAGCTTCTATTTCTATCAGCAACCGGGGATCTATCAGTTTGCTGATCTCTACCATGGTGGTTACCGGACGAATACCGCCGAAAAACTCTTCATGAGCGCGACCAATTTCCTCCCATTGCGATATATCGGTAACGAACATACGGGTACGCACCACATCCTGCAGGGTGGCGCCGGCTTTTATCAGTGCTGCTTCGATCTTCGCCAAAGCATGTTTGGTTTGTTCGTACGGGTCGCCTTCGCCAATAATCTTATCACCGTCGGACGATACGGTGCCTGATACTTCTACCAGGTTGCCGATGCGTACGGCGCGGGAGTAACCTACTTTGTTTTCCCATACTGCGCCGGTGCTGATGTTTGTTCTTTGCATATGTTAAGATGGTTTACTTTTCGAAGAAAGCGCAACTTCCGCCTACCCAGGTTTGCCCGGAATTAAAGCCTACACCGATCATCTTCCCCTTACTGAGCCGCGCGAGGTTGTGCATTAGTACGGGCCTTGCCGCCCCATCGGGCCAGCCATACATCAGCCTTATTTCGCAAATAGCATTGCCGTTGGGTGTTTCTATAACCGGGGCATAATGCACCTTTTGCTGTAATATCCAGTGCTGCGGATCTTTTATCTTTTCAATATCCTCCTGGGTTACATCAATTTTCACGCCTTGCCCTGCAAATGAGAACAATGGCTTCAATACGTATTGGTCAAGGTCCTTTGGCAGTACGGGCAGTTCATGTAAAAACCAGGTTTTAGGTGCATACTCACTGTGTATCAACGGCAGCGTGTACTTGCTGATGCGGTAGAACCAGTTGGGGTGTGGTATCCACTCCACATCCATTTCATGGAACAGGTTGGCAACAGGGCCCAGTTGTTCCTTATGCGTATCGAGGTCTTCGAATATAACGCGGTTGTATATACGTTTGATGGGTGTTTTAACGCCGTCTGAAAGGTAGTACAACTTTTTACCTTCCTGTATCAGTTCCGATACGCAAACGGTGTTAATGCCCAGCTTTTCTTCTGTGTAATAAAAGTCTACCCTTGTTTTCTGTTGATGCGGTAACACTTCCAGCAGGACCACTTCTTTCGGATCGTGTTTGCCGATGATGATCTCTTTCAGGAAATCGAAGTACGTATCGCTGGTAAAACCGTTAAAGAAGTTGTCGTAATTGGCCGGTATCTCAAACTGGTTGCGGTAGGCAAGGGCCATTAGTTCCTGGAAGGCGAACATGCTGGGGAAACCCTGCAGCTCAATCAGTTTGGGTGTAAGCTCGCCCTGCTCATCGAGGCAAATGCCGAAATCCACGATCAGGAAGTGGGCGTGATTGTTTTCGCCATGTACGGCCAGGTGTTTGGGGATCGACTTATCCGTTAAAGACTTGAACTTTGGCTGAAGGATGGCGTCGATTACCTCTTCACCTGCCTGCACCAGCTTGTCCCTCAGCCCGGTAGGCACAAAAACAGGTGTTTCTGCCACGCGGAAAGACGGTGCTACTGTACCTTTTTTTACCACCAGTTGTTGCAGGAACAGCTGGTATTTACTGTCGCTAAAGGCCTGGTTATATTTTTTTCTGATCGCAGGGTCCATAAAAATATCGTGATAGGTGAGCTTAACTTTCCACCAGGGCAAGTGCCTGGTTAAAGAATGCGGGCAACAGGTTGTCGTGCGTCAGCATGATCTTATCCGGATCGTTTAAGTGTTCCAGCATACTGTGGTACTTTTCTTCACCATGGGCGGCTATCACCTGGTTCTTTTTTTGATCTTTTTTGAGATACTTCAGCATACCCAGTGCATCTGCCTCGGGGTGAAACTGGGTGCCTATGCAGTATTCATTAAACCGTATGGCCATGGTGGCACGCTCCAGCGGAACGTGCGGCCGTTCTTTTTCAATGGCCAGTACCCGCGCACCCATGGCGGCTATTTTAGCATGGTCGAGGCCTATCACCTGCCAATTACGGCTGTCTACAATATAAAACGGATCGGGCAGTTGCGCGAACACGGCTTCGCCTTCTGTGGTAATGTGTACGGGAAATACGCCAAAGGCTGGCGATTTACGCAGGCATACCTCTCCTAACTCCAGGTGGCGGCAATACAACTGGTACGAGTGGCAGATCAGGAACACATGTTTCTTCTGCTCCTGCGTTTTATTCCAGTGTTCAAGGTCGCTCATCAACTTAAAAAACTTCGTTTCCCAGTTGCTGCCTTTACTGTCTACCGGACTCCCCGGCCCGCCGGTGCTGATATACAGGTCGTACGAAAGGTCGGCCATTTGTTCTTCCATCCTTACCTCAAACTCATCTAACTGCAATTGTAGCTGGTGTGTGCCGGCATGCTGACGCACAATGTCGCGTATACAGCGCATGCCCTCGTTGGGTACGCCTTCATACATGTCCAGGATCGCTACTCTCCATTGTTTTTGCATGGTACAAAATTACGAAATATTACGCGGCTGTCTTAACAACCGGCCAGGAACTGCGACTGGATATAGTCTACCACACTGGGTAAACTGCCTGTACGCTCAAATACTTCCAGCTGTTTATCGGCGCCGGTCCCGTTTGTAAGAATATTAGCGGTGTTCTCTACCACACTGCGGGTGCCCAGGTCATCCAGCACATCGTCCACAAAGTCGAGCAGCTCATAGATCAGTGCGCGGGCATTCACTTCCATCTCTTTACCAAAATCGATAAGGTTGCCGTCAAGCCCGTAACGCGATGCCCGCCACTTGTTTTCGTTAACGAGTGCGCGGTTGTAAATGATGAAGTTGAGGTTCTGGTTGCGCAGCTTGTATATTTTGGCGCACACGGCCTGGAACAGTGCGGCCAGTGTAATGGTTTCCTTTACGGTGAGCGGTATGTCACAGATCCGGAACTCTACGGTGTCGAAGAAGGGGTGTACGCGAAGGTCCCACCATACTTTCTTCGCATTATCTATACAATTGGTTTTTACCAGTAGTTTAATGTAGTTGTCGTATTCCTCGATGCTCGCAAAGTAGTCGGGAATACCAGTTCTCGGGAATTTGTCGAACACCTTTGTACGGAACGATTTAAAGCCGGTATTACGCCCTTCCCAGAAAGGAGAGTTCGTACTCAGCGCAAAGATGTGAGGGAGGAAGTAACGAACAGAATTGGCAATGTGTAAGGCCATTTCCCTATTCTGCATACCCACATGTACGTGTAAGCCAAATATGAGGTTACTACGGGCAGCGTCCTGCATTTCGTTTACCAGTTCGAAGTAACGCGGATGATCGGTAATCAGTTGCGCTTCCCATTTGGAGAAGGGGTGTGTGCCGGATGCTCCGATCGTAAATCCAAGGTCGCCTGCAATTTGTGTGATGGTTTTGCGCAACAGCACCACATCTTCATGCGCCTCCTGTATGTTTTTGCAGATGCGGGTACCCACTTCCACAACGGCCTGGTGCATTTCTGCTTTCACCTGATCTTTGATCACTTTGTGGGCCTGCTCTACTATCTTTTGTTCATGGCTTTTAAGTTCCCTCGTTTGAGGGTCCATTACCATGTACTCTTCTTCTATTCCCAGCGTGAGGTCTTTAAAGTCCATATGGATGCAATTTATAGCTATAAAATGGAATTTTGTTTTACAGCGAGGTTTCGTCCAGTTGCGTTTTGGCTACGGCATGTTGAATAAACTGGCCCCAGGTAAGATTGTCTAGTTTGGGTTTGGCGGCTTTGGCACGTTCAATGGCATACCTGGCCATCGTAGCCACTACCCATTCGAAGTTGGCTTCACCCACAGAGGGCAGGTCGGCATCGGGTGCAGGGTTACAGAAATCGATAGCGTAAGGTATACCATCTTTAACGGCCATTTCAACGGTATTAAAATCGTAACCGAGGTATCGGTTCAGTTTTAACACATAACCTTCAATGGTTTTAAGCAGTTTGGGTTTATCGGCAAAGTTGGCCTGATAGCGGGCATGGTGGGGGTTACGGGGATCGTAAGGCATAATGCGCACGTATTTGCCGCCAATACAATAACAGCGGTAGTACGACTCAAAAGTAATTTCTTCCTGTAACAGCATTACAAGCTGGCCGGTTTCTTTATGTTTTTCGTAGAATTCATTCTTGTCTTCTAACCGGTACACGTTTTTCCATCCTCCGCCTGCAAAGGGTTTCATATAGGCGGGGAAACCCACGTAGTTAAATATCGCGTCCCAGTCGAGGGGATAGGCAAGGTTACGGAAAGAGGTATTGCTGGTATCGGCCGGCAGTTCATGGGAGGGGAGTATCACCGTTTTGGGCACGGGTACGCCCAGCTTTACTGCCAGTGCATTGTTAAAGAACTTTTCATCCGCGCTCCACCAAAATGGGTTGTTGATCACGGCCGTTCCACTGATAGCAGCATTTTTCAGAAAGGCACGGTAGAAAGGCACATCCTGCGAAATACGGTCTACTATCACGGTGTAATCCGACGCTGCGCCCTGCATCACTTTATCGATCTGCACAAATTCGGCGCCGATGCCCGTAGGCGCGGTCTTATTAACTCTTTCTACAAAGGCCTGTGGAAAGGTGTTTTCCTGGCCGAATAAGATCCCTATTTTTTTCATGGAAGCATTTTTCAAAGGATGAATAAACAGGTTTATTTCATGAGTGAAAGATAGCAGGGGAACATCTCTTTCCATACCGGCCAGTCATGTACCGCATTGGGCCTTATGTCCAGCCAGTGTGATATGTTCTTTGCTGCCAGTATGCCCGACATATGTTCGTTCTGCGACCTGGTAATATCCCGGTCGGCGGTGCCCAGCACAATGCCCATCCGCCAGAGGTCGGGATGTTGGTTGTCGCGGAGATAATCAACCGGGTTATGATAATATACGTTGTCGTCGTAATAGTTTTCCATCCGGAAACGGATGTCGAAAATGCCGCTGATGGAGAACAGGTAAGATACGCTCTCCGGGTAACGGAACGCGAAGTTGGCGGCATGGTAACCACCGAAACTGCAGCCTGCTACCGCTATGCGCGAAAAACCCGTTTCTTCAATGGCCCTGGGCATAATTTCGTCGTGCAGCAGTTTGTCGTACCCCTGATGATGTAACGCTCTTTCATGCGGACGAACATGCTTGTTGTACCAGCTCCATTCGTCTACACTGTCTACACAGTAAATCTTTACCAGCCCATTGTCCACGAACCACGAAGCGGCATCTATCAATCCCCTATCTTTACTCTCATAATAACGGCCCATTGAGGTGGGAAAGAATATCAACGGAAATCCCCTGTCGCCGAATACGAGCATTTCAAATTCTCTTCCGATGTTGGGTGAATGCCATTTGTAGTAGTTTTCTATCACTTGGGTACGTTTGGGTGAAAAATCAGGACAGCACTATAAATTTATCTGTTAGCGTTAACAAAGTCAAATTATTTAGGACAGATGCAAACCTTTGAACATTATGTTTTGTTTAATTAGTCCACCGCTGTATTTGTAAGGCACAAAGATTGCCGATATTTACCTGGTTCACTACGGGAACGCTACCACACGTTATGAAAATCAATTATTGCATGGTGAATAATTATATGTTTACTTTTTTACAAATTATCACCTGTTTTTCATGTATCTAAACCGTATTCGTTAAACTTTTTTCGTTAAATTTAGGTATGGGCAGTAAAGCAAGTACAAAAAAGGTCAGAATTGACCACTTCCTACAATTCTCTTCCTTTCTACAAAGGGAAGTTGTGTTCGACTGCTATGTTCCGGCCACCCCGCCTCCCGATGGTCCTGCAAGACTCTTAATATTGAACGATGGTCAGGATATGCAGGCACTGGGGCTGGAGCAGATACTGGAAACCCTGTTCCGCAACAAAGCCATCCGCCTCTATGTAGTAGCTATTCATGCCGGCCCGCAGCGCAGGCAGGAGTATGGTACAGCGGGTTACGTCGATGCGCAGGGCCGTGGCTGTAAGGCCGACCTGTACACCCGTTTCATGATGAAGGAACTCGTGCCTTTCGTTCAGCAACAATATCATCTTCATTTTGATAAAAAAGCCATAGCAGGTTTCTCTTTAGGTGGTTTATCCGCGCTGGATATCGCCTGGAACCATCCGCAGGATTTCCAGTCGGTGGGTATCTTTTCGGGCTCTCTCTGGTGGCGTAGCCGCGATGTTGGTAATGGGTATAAAGAGGAAAGCGACCGCATTATGCACCGCCAGATCCGTGAAGGCAACTTCGATCCCTCTCTGAAGTTCTTCCTGCAGTGCGGCACTAATGACGAGGAAGCCGACCGCAACGCCAATGGCGTTATCGATTCGGTAGACGATACCGAGGCGCTGATAGAGGCATTGGAAAAGAAAGGTTACGTGAAAGGGCAACAGATAGAATACTCTTTGGTGAAGGGTGGTAAACACGACCTGGCTACCTGGGCCGGCGTAATGCCGAAATTCCTGGAGTGGATGTCGGCCGATGCTTAATTAATTATCCAGACTCTTAATAAAGAAGGCAGCCACCCGGCTGCCTTTCGTTTTATCAGGCTATTCGCTTTCCTACAATGATCAAACTTCTTTCTACGCCGTCCAGCACTGCAATGTTGGGCAGGTTGGCCCAATCTGTAAAACCGAAATGGTAGAACAATTTAAGGCTTGGTCCGTTGTGGGCGAATATAAAACCAAGCACCGTACGCACTTTGTACTTCGGTGCCTCGTCCAGCACATGCTGCAGCACCTTCTTCCCCAAACCTTTACCACGCTGGCGCTCGTCCAGGTAAATGCTTACTTCCACCGTGCCATCATAGGCCGGGCGACCGTAAAATGATGAGAAGCTTACCCATCCAACGGTTGTTCCCTGTTCATCTTCCACCATCCATAAAGGGCGCTTAGTAGTATCGTGTTTTTTGAACCAGTCGTGCCGGCTTTCCACCGTTATAGGTTCGGTATCGGCCGTCACCATACGGCCGGGGATGGTAGAATTGTAAATCTCAACGATCTGCGGGAGGTCGTTTATGGTTGCATTTCTGAATTGAATATCTGCCATGTTGTCGTTGTCTGCGGCAAATATAAGTCATCATATATTTCCTTTTTTCTCCCAATCGAACAAACCAATAACTAACATATTTACGAAATATTCATATTGGTAAGAGGTATAATGTTTGCTGCATTGATGCACACACTAAAACAATCTTAAACATGGGTATTCAAACAGGGATTTTCCCTTTCACAGGTAAATTAGGTACCGCCATCGGCTACCTCTATCGGGGCAAATATTGCTTCCGGTCAATGCCTTCGTCGGTAAAACAAACGGAGGCCACACGTAAAGCAGCCAGCGATTTCGGAACGGCCTCCCGTTCGGCCCGCCTGCTGCGGCAGGCACTCGATTCAGTTTGCGATCTTAGTTATGATACTACTTTCGGGAACCGCCTTAACCGCGCCATGGGCAGCGTATTACGTGCCGATATGGAACATAAGCGCGGCCGCCGCCGTATCAGCAACGGCGACTTAACGCGCCTTAGCGGCTTCCGTGTAAACAGCAACACCTTCGTACACGACGAAACCGGGATCGTACGCCACTTCGGCGGGCACATCTCCGTCACCATCACTAATCCCGGCCGCAATATCCCGCCTAAAGCCAACGCCATGCAGTACCGCGCCATCGCCCTGCTGCCCGACTTCGCCCTCGGCACCTGTCAAACGGTAGTATCGGAGGCTGTGGTGTTCAACCCTCAGACAGATCAGGGAGAAGTAGAGCTGATGTTGCCCGTACCGGCCAGCAGCCAGGCCATCATCGTGGTAGAAGTGACCTGCTGTAACGACCGTGGTACCATGCGCATGAAGTTCTTCAACGCGCTTGATATCATCGGTGTAATGCCACCTATGAAAGCAGAGCGTCCTGCTAAAGCCAAACCGGTATCGAAGAAAGAGAAGGGGAGTGCGTTGCCATTAGTAGCGGTGCATTATCCGGCAGGTAATCAATATTCTCCAGGTTAGATAATAAGTTGTTTGTTTGTCCGGCGGCGGTGCGTAGCCGGCGCATCGTCATGTCTATACCTGTCAAAACACTGTTTGGTCGCGGTTTTTAGCCCCTTTGTACCCCCATTATCTCATCAATTTTACTTGTTTTCATGGCCCAAATCGGTATTTTATGCCTTCAGGCAGTCTCCGTTGCAAGTCCAACTCACTTTCAGATCAAGTCCACGTTTTCTCCATGTCAACTCGCTTTATCCTGGTTCTATCTCGGTTCTATCCTGGTTCTATCTACGTACTATCGGCCTGTTGTCTTATGGTATCAACCATGTGTCACTTGTGTTATCCATCTTTATCTAAATAGTTTTGCCGGTGCAGGTAACTGTTCTGTTATCTATCTGCCCCATGATTGTTCCCGATAACCGTGCTTGTATCAACTCATCTCTCTAAAAAAAGAAAGGGCTGCCTGCCCGGCAACCCTTCTGATATGCTAAAAAGAAGAGGGCCGGCCACCGGCCAGCCCCCAATATTAATTGGCAACTTATCGCTCGTTAGAAGCTATATCTCGCACCCAGCTGCATTCTCCAGCGGGAGGTGAACTGGTTTGTATAGTACTCTTCAGGAGGACCATCGTTACCGTTCAGGCGGCGGCGGTCATACTGGAATACAGCTTCTTTGGTAACAGCATCTCTTGACGAGAAGGTAACCGGTGTGGATACGTAGTTACCGATGAAGTGTGTTCTGCCCCATTTATTGTTCAGCAGGTTCGTTAAGTTCAGCACGTCCATTGACAGTTGGATCTTATGTGTTTTGTAGATCACGAAATCCTGTGTGAGCTTGAAGTCAACTACATGCTCAAAAGGCGTTCTTGAACCGTATTTCTCTACGTTTTTACCTCTTCTGCTGCTCAGGTATTTATCGCTTTTGATCAGGTCGTTGAAGTCTTCGCGCTGCTGTGCTTCAGAACGAACGTAGCTACCGGTAAATGGTGCGAAACGCATCGTGCTGATCTCTGCTTCTGTAGGCACATACAACAGGTCGTTGTTGCCGCCACTGCCGATATCGTCACCGGTAGGATCGGAAGAAGAGTTAAAGTATACCCATGAGTAAGGGGTACCGCTCTGGCCATTATAGAAGAAGCTTACGTTAGTGGCAAACATCTTTTTAGGACCGTATTTAAATGACTGGCTTACTACAGCTAATACCCTGTGACCCAGGTCATAACGGGAAATGCCGTAAGCCGGGTTGTTCAAACCTTCTGTGTTTGGAGAGAAACGGTAGTTAGAGTTGGCAGTTGAGTTGGTACCATCATTCAGTGAATAAGAACGGCCGAATGAGTAACCTACTTTCGCATACATGCCGGTAGTGGTAGTCTTCTGGAAATCTGCTGTCAGGTTGTAAGAATAACCTTTGCTGGTGTTTTTCAGCAGGATGATCTGATCACCCCAGGTAGTAGCATTCTTCTTCCAGGTTGGGCGCCATTCGTTACCGCCGAAACGGGTAGAGTCGCCGGAAAGGCTGAAGTTGATGTTTTCCCAGGTAGCGTTATTGATGGTCCTGGCGAAGTTAAATTCTGCTGTGGCCACAACACCCCATGGTAATTGCTGATCTACTGCCAGGTTGGTTTTAAACACCTGTGGGAATTTAAAGTCACGGTCGGTAATGTTTACGTTAGCAGGGCGCGAGCTGATGGACGCTCCGAGCGACTGGAGTTCGGCAGCGCTATACTGGCCAAGGAACGGTGCATCTGCATCGTAGCGGAAACGTAAGGCTGCAGGCACTGCTGCGTTGCTTAAGTTAACGGTGGTATACAGGTTACCGGTATTGTTGTACTGGTTAGATATCCATACAAATGGTACCCTGCCCGTAAACAAACCTACACCACCTCTGATCTGCGTTTGCGCATTGTCGAACACATCCCAGTTGAAACCGATACGGGGAGCGATCAACAAACGTTGTTTGGGCAGCTCTGAAGTGGAATAGCCGTTAAACGCAGGCTCTTTAGAAAACGCATCGTTAGCCGGAGGATTTGTTGGGAAGATAGGAAGGTCAACCCTTACACCGTAAATGATCCGCAGGTTCTTACGTACAGCCCATTCGTCCTGTGCATACAGGCCAAGCTGCATGGCTTTAAAACCTACACCACTTTTATCGGTAGAGTCAGCAGTGTTATAGGTGATCTGGTATTGGTTAGGCCTGGCGTTGTTAGCCAAAAAGCCCGCCAGGGTGCCGTAAGAGTACCAGCCATTTGTATTTTGGATAAAGGTATTCTCCAGGTTGTAAAACTCGTTGCTGGTACCTACGGTGATAGTATGTTTACCGCGGTAAAGGGTCAAATTGTCGGTGAAGGTAAAGATGTTCTGGTCCAGCGCGTTAGACATAGAGCTGGCATCGTTACCAAAGTAAAAACGGCGTGATGGCTCAATGATCTGTACAAACGGGAACGGATCGCCGAGGAACTTCCTGCGGTCGCGCACCATATTGTAACCGATCCTGAGTTCGTTACTCATGCGGTTGGAGAACGCTGAATTCAGCTCCAGTACGGAAGTATGTGTTTTAGAAGGAAACGAATAAGAGTTGTTAAAGTAGTATACGTTTTCCTTGGTACGGTTACCAGGATTGATATCATTACCATCTACATAGCTATGACGCAGGGTAAGCCTGTGAATATTGTTGATGTTCCAGTCGATACGGCCAAAAAGTGAAGTAGATGAACGTTCTCTCGCCTGTACGCCATAACCACCCGGATCGTAACCGTAAGTGCTTTTCAGGAAGTCGGAGAGGCCCGTTAATTCTGTTTCGGTAAAGGTTTCGAAGTCGAGCGGGTTGAAGTCAACCGGGCTTTCCCTGGTAGTGCGTTCTGCACTGGCGAAAATAAACAGTTTATTTTTGATGATCGGGCCACCAATCGTAGCACCAAATATCTTGCTTTCGAAGTTACCATACCTGGCGCGGAGGGTATCCGGAGACTTACCTACCAGGTTATCATTCATCATATAATAGTAAGCCGAACCATGGATGTCGTTTGTACCACTCTTGGTGATGGCGTTAATACCACCGCCGGTAAAACCGCTTTGTTTTACATCGTAAGGGTTCAATACCACCTGTATTTGCTCGATGGTTTCGATGGAGATAGGGTTAGCACCAGCCTGTCCGCCATTGGTACCGGAAGCCGATAAGCCAAATACGTCGTTGGCAGTAGCACCGTCAATAGCGAACTGATTGTAACGGTTGTTCTGACCACCAAACGACACACCCAGCGATGCGCCATCGCTACCATTGGAATAGGTGCCAGCCTGTGTACTCAAACGGATGTAATCGTTCACGCTCCTGCTAACAGTAGGAAGGGTTTCTAACTGTCCACGGGAAATGGTAGTGGACGTACCGGTGTTGCCTGGATTGATGATCGCCGAACGCCTTGATATGATATTTACTTCTCCCAGTGTCTGTGAATTGTCCGACAGGGTTACGTCCAGCTTTAATGGCTGGCCCAGTTTAAGGGAAATATCATTGAAAGTCTGGGTGGCATAACCAACAAAGGTTACCTCTACTCTATAAGGCCCGCCCACACGCATGTTTGGGATGGTATAGTTTCCTGAGGTCTGGCTGGTGGTGCCGTAAACAGTACCTGTAGGCAGGTGGGTAGCTTTAACAGTGGCCCCGAGTAAAGGCTCATTCTTGTCTTTAACCGTGCCTGTAAGGCTCGAAGTGGTTACCTGCGCAAATGCGCCAGTTCCACTCAGTACTAATAAAATAGAAGCGAGTAGCTTTTTAAATCCCATAACAACAGTTTTGATTCAGTGCTGCAAAGATGCCGAATATTCCCCAGTCAATTTTAACTAGAAATTAACAAATTGTTACTTGTTAGAGCGCCGCGAAAAAAGAGAGGTTTAATTAAAAAATCTCTTTTCTTAGCGTCCTACGTTCACAATTGTTCATATTCTGCCTGAAGAAATTACAAAACGTCGAATGCGAATTATCTTAATGTGATACAAAAGTGGGGATAAGTACAACGCTGTGGCTGCTTTTCGATAAGTTTAGCGTTTGCCGAGCCACCAGCCAGGGTTATCGGCTATGTCTTTAGGCAGGTCGAAATGTACGTAAATGCCTGTATCTGTTTTTTTTATATAATAGATGTACTGGTCATTACTGCTGAAAGTGACTTTTGAATAACCATTAATGCCAGGCTTAACGGTATATGTACCGCTCTGCAGCAAGCGGTTTTCACGCACTACCTCGTAACGCCTGTTGTCGCTGAACTTTAGTACATCGGTTTTGGCAATGCTGCCGGAAGCGAAGCCTATTTCAATTGCATACCCAAAGTACCATTCGCCGGTTAAGCTTTCCGGCTGATTATCATCTTCTTTGTTGCAGGAGCAGAAAACCAGTAAGGCGGTGATAAGAGTAAATAGTACGCGCATATAGTATAGATTTTGATTGGATGGACGAGGTAACCAAAAGTATAGCGTAACACCCGCCTGCAATGTTACACCACCCCTGCGTCATTTTCCCTGCAGGCGGTATGCGCGTCGTTCAAACACCAACTTAATAACCTAACTTTGCGAATTAATTTAACGGACGATTTTATGTTGGATACCATTGAATCAGCGATTGAGGATATAAAGAAAGGTAAACTGGTAATCGTAGTGGATGATGAGGACCGTGAAAATGAAGGCGACTTTGTAACGGCAGCCAGAAATGTGACGCCGGAAATCATAAACTTTATGTCAACTCACGGCCGCGGTCTTATCTGCGCCCCGCTGGTAGAAGAACGTTGCGACGAACTGGGCCTTGAACTGATGGTGCGCGATAACACTGCTGTTCACCAGACTCCCTTTACGATCTCCATAGACCTGCTTGGTCACGGATGCACCACGGGCATTTCGGCGCACGACCGCGCCAAAACGATACAGGCACTCATTAACCCGGATACCAAACCGGAAGAACTGGGTAAACCAGGTCATATTTTCCCGCTCAGGGCGAAGAAGAATGGCGTACTGCGCCGCACCGGGCATACCGAAGCTACTATCGACCTGGCCCGGCTGGCTGGTTTCGAAGAAGCTGGGGTACTGGTGGAGATCATGAACGAAGACGGCTCTATGGCCCGCCTGCCGCAACTGAAGGAAATTGCGATCAGGTTCGATCTCAAGCTTATCTCTATAAAAGACCTTATCGAGTACCGCCTCCGCACCGAATCGCTCATCGAAGAGCAGGTAAAGGTGCAGATGCCTACCAAGTACGGTAACTTTGAACTCATTGCCTTTAAACAATTAAGCTCCGGCGAAACGCACATGGCGCTTAAGAAAGGGGATTGGGAGAAAGATGAACCGGTACTGGTACGTGTACACTCTTCCTGCTTTACCGGCGATATCCTGCATTCACTCCGCTGCGATTGCGGCGAACAGTTGCAGGCTGCTATGCAGTTGGTGGAACAGGAGGGCAAAGGCCTTATATTATATATGAACCAGGAGGGAAGGGGCATTGGCCTGCTGAACAAACTGAAGGCTTACCGCCTGCAGGAAGAAGGCAGGGATACGGTGGAAGCTAACCTGGAACTCGGTTTCAAAATGGATGAACGCGACTACGGCGTAGGCGCCCAGATCCTCCGCCACCTCAACATCTCTAAAATACGCCTGATCACCAATAACCCACGCAAACGCGCCGGTTTAAGTGGTTACGGACTGGAGATCGTGGAGAACGTAGCGATCGAAATTCACCCGAACCCGCACAACGAAGTTTACCTGAAAACCAAGCGCGATAAGCTTGGCCATGAAATATTGAGGGGCTAATTTATTGTTATAGTCAATTGCAAAAGGGCTTGCCGTACGGCAAGCCCTTTCTTTTTATGTGCAGTAAGTTTAGTTCTGTTTCCTGAGCGAATCTTCCATCTCGCGGCGTATCAGCTCCCGGCGGCGGGTACTGTCGGCCGGGGTACGGCGTTGCCGCTGTACCGGCTGGAACAACTCGCGCACTTTGTTGAAGTCGCGCACGTAGGAAATACCCACGCCACCGCGATTACGGTTGCCGAGGGTGTATACATCGTAGTCGCTGCGGGTAAAGGCGTTCATACGTACCCGCCCGTCTTCGGTAAGCAGGTATTCTACCCGGAAGTCGCCCGCCAGGTGTTCGCTGTAGGCATTGGCCGATTGCCTGCCCCAGTCGTAGTTACCGCCAACGTAAAGGCGTATACGGTTGTTCAGCAGGTTTTTGGTAATGCCGGCGCTCACGAGGTTACGGTCGTACGAACTTTCCTGCAAGCCGAAGTTGTAGGCGGTATAGTTAACGTTAAACCCGATACCACTGTTCTTCAAAAAGGTGCTCGACGCGTTATTCAGGATAGCCGATGCCTGTGCCGATAAGGCCTGGCCAATACTGTTTTTGCCGGTGGTAGATACGGAAGCGCTGCCTCCCAATCCTTCTTCCGACCAAAACTGACCGGCGGCCAGCAGGGCGGTTACCTGCAGCAAAGCCTTGCTCTGGTCCTGGTTAATCTCTTTCAGTTTTGCGGCTACGGCACTGCCATAGGCGAGCGAGCCTGCATCGGGCAGTTCTATGGAGTAATCGATCGTTGGCTGCAGCAGGGCGCCGCGCAGGTTAATGTTGATATCCACCTTTTCCTGCCGGGTGGCCAACTGGTCGGTGGTGGTAGAAGGCTGCGAGCCTGCACCCTGTCCGCCGGTAGTGCCACGATCTACCAGGTTGTATAAGCTTACTTTCGGAAGTGAGTACTTGGCGGTGATGTTCATCTTCGCTTCCGCCGGCTCACCGTTCCAGGTAATGGTACTGTTCTTCTGAATATCAAACTTCCAGCGGGCCAGCCGTTGGAAGATGAAGTTATAGGTACCGTTGTTGATCACGTAGTTGCCAAACATGGTAAAATCACCGTCCAGGTTTACGTTCAGTTGCAGGTTACCGGTACCGTTAGCCGATATCACATCGCCGGTGGTGGCATCCAGTATCACATCGATCTGGGCGTCGGGGGTAGCGGCAATGTCCAGGCGAACGTCAAGTTTTACATTGCTCTTCTTTTTCTTCACTGTTTCTACCTTGCCGTAAGTTTTAAAGGAGATGAAGTCGTATTTACCAATGGTCTTACTATCTGAAATAGGAAGATAAAAATGTGAACCCAGCAAAGGTTTGGCCTGCACCTTCAGTTGCAGGTTATCCAGCGGGCCTTCGAAGTACACCAGGGCTGCGGCCAATATATCTCCATAATACACATCACTGTCGGCCGAAGTGGTATTCAGGAACAGGAACTTGTTCGACCGGATATCGAACTCAAACTTCAGGTTAGAGAAGTTCTCATGGCTGATGAATCCGTTGGCATTGGCTGTATTCCCAAATTTATCGATCAGCCGGAAGCCGTCCATTTCTATAAATGCGTCATCAATGTTCTTGATGTTCAGCATGGGTATCTTGTAATAGGTGCCCAGGTAATTCACCTTCACGCCTATACTGTCTATCCGCATATTACCACTCACCGATGGTTTGTCGGTGGTGCCGGTAATAATCACTTTACCATTTGCAAAGCCGGTGAGGTTACTCACATAATCGTCCAGGTACTGGCTAAGCAGCGATATGGAGGAATTATTGGCGGTGATGGTAACGTTCATCTCTTTATTGCTCTTCGTTAACCCCACATCACCTTCTACCAGGAAGTTGGCCAGCGCGTTCTCCGCTTTGATCTGCAGGCCGCTTATGCCTTTCTTAATATCATAGTCGCCTTTAATGGTGACAATACCCACGGAGTCGTTCGCCACGCGTAACTGGCTGGTGGTAATATCAGTATTGATGGTAAGATGATTGAATGGATCGACCACGGCGATGCTGCCGTTTGCCAGGCCTTCTATACGGGTAGTCGTTAGCTGCTGGGGAATTACATCCGCCAGGTTCAGGTCTTTCAGTTTAATATCGAAGCGGCTGTCGTCCGGATTAAACTCGTTGGTTTGAACGGTGATGCTTTGGTTATTACGGCTGATGCGCAGGTTATTAACCGTGAGGAAGTCTTTACTCCAATACACCTCGTTGCCCTGCTCCATTTGCCATTGTTTATTATTTACGGTGAAGGTGCTGTTCAGGAAACTCACTTTAACACCATCCGCCACGGTAATAACGCGGGCGTAGAAGCCATCCAGCAAAGTGGTGTCTTCCGCTTTCAGGTCTATCTGTATAAAAGAGGTGTCGCGGCTGGAATTAGCCAGTATTAATGGATTAGCGAATACGGTGCTGTCTTTGTAAAGTACCTGGCCTAACTGGGTGCTCAGGTTAATCTTATTAAAATCGCCATTGCTCTTTAACACCAGGTTGCGGATGCCGAACATATCGTATTTGGCGTAAGGCACATTGGCATTGAACATAAAACTACCGGTGGCGGTATTAAGCGCACCCTCTACGTGGGTTTGATTGAGCCCGGAAATGTTATCATCAAAAGCCCTGATCACCTTATCTACTTCTCCGAAATCAAATGCGAAACTGAAGTTCTGCGTTGTATTAGTAGTGGCTGGTGCTTTAAAATAACTGGGATAATACTTGTTCAGGAATAGCTGGAAGGCGTTGGGCAACTGCATAAAGCTATAGTTCCCGCGCACATATCCATCTACTTCACTTCCTTTGATGCGTAATGTTTTGAGATTATCTTCCACATTGGTTTTAACTACCAGTGAGTCGAACTCCACGCGACTGTTGTTCTTATGCAGGGAGAGGTCGTAGAGGCGGGCCATCCCGTCGAAGTTATCGATGTTGCTACCTGCAAAGTTAAGGTCGGCCTTTGCCTGTAGTGTAATAGAGTCTTTGGTCAGCTTCATGGCCTTCAGGTCGCTCTTCCTGATTTCGGAGGTGAAGTTGAAGATGGGCAGCTCGCTGTTAAAGTCGATCGTACCTGCAAAGTCCATGTCCAGGTTAGGATCGGCCACGGTAAGCGAGCCATTGAAGAACTTTTTGTCCAGCTCTCCTTTGGTTTTAATGTTCACGTACTGGTAGTTGTTCAGCCCTATGCTCTTGATATCTGCGTCCACGGCCGACTTAAGGGTTTTAAAGTTGAAGCCGGCCCCGTTCACCTTGGCTTCCATGGTTACGGTGCCTACAATAGTGTTATCCAGTAACAGTCCTACGTTGAAGTTATCGGTCACCACGTTACCTGAATACACCGGTATATCGCGGCTGGTTTTAAAGTTGATATCCGTATTCAGGTTACCCAGGTTGGTCTGGAACTTGCCATATGCCACAAAGTCGTTGACCAGTCCGCTGAACGAACCCTGGAAACGGAGGTTGGTGATAAGGTCGGTGCGTACGGCGGTAACGTCTTTAAGCAGGGGCAGGAACTGGCGAAGGTCGCTGCCATTGGTCAGTAATTCACTTGCCTCAAAGTCGATAAAGGTTTCGTCGATGTTAGGCAAACCCCGCATCTGGAACGTACCGGTAAGTTTGGTGGCCTTACCTGCCTGGATGCTCATACTGTCGGCCTTTAAGTTACTTACCGGCCCGCGGGCGTTGCCGCTGAAGCGGATTTCTGTATTCCAGTCCTGCAATACCGGGGCGAAGTACGCAATATCATCCGATGATAACTTGCTTTTGGCGAAGTTGGCCCGCATGGTCACCAGGTCTACAAAGTCGCTCATGTCGCTGAGGTCCGTGTATTCCATGCTAAAGTAGTTACCCAGCTGACTTTTGTCGGTGCGGAGGTCGAGGTTGGCGAACTCCATCTGCACAGGACTCATTTTAAAGCGGCAGGTCAGTTGTTTTACATCGAAGCCGCTGCGTTCGCGGGTACTTAACTTCAGGTCTGAATAGAGGCTGTCGTCTTTAAGTTGTGTATTGGTGAGGGAGAGTTCTATTTTCTCGAAGCGGATATGTCCGGGGTCAAAGTAACCTTCGTCGGAGGGTAGCAGTATGCTGTCGCGGCGGTTATCTACACCGAACTTACCGTTTTTGATCGTCAGTGATCGTACCAGCAGGTTCCATTTGTCGGGGTTCCATTGCAGGCCCGGTATGGTGATAGCCGTATCCGTTGGTGCGGCCACTGCATCGGGTAGAGGCATGTTCTTACGCGGCGGCCTGGAGGCGGGATAACTGGAAACAACGAACGAGGGCTCGTCCAGCACCAGCGATTGGATCCATATGTCCTTTTTGTCAAGGTCCAGTTTCTGGGCGTCCAGCAAAATGCTTTTCGCTTCTACGTACATATCTTCTCCTCTCCAGCGGTCGATAAAGTTGAACTTCACCCTTTGCAGGTCTACTTTTTTAAGATCGATAGAGAAACTGGCCTGCTGTTTTTTAGCGGAAGAGGCCGAGGGCCCTGCAAAGGCATCGGCGATAAACTGGTAGTTCCAAACACTGTCGCCCCTGGGGCGTACAAGATTAATGGTCGCATCTTCCAGGCCAATGAACTTCAGCACCGGTGTTTCTTTAAAGAAAAACCAGTCTGTAATCCTTACCTGTAGCGCGCCTGCGTATAACAATGTGTCTTTATGCTGATCTTCGATATAGGTGCCTTCCATGCGCATGCTGTTAAACAGGCGGAGGTTCACACTTTTAATTTCCACCCTGGTGCCCAGTTTGGCGGATAAACGTTTGGTAACCTGGTGAACGAGTAAGTTCTGAATAGCAGGAATGTTAATGAGGATACTTATAAGGAGTATCAAGCCCAGCAAACTTAGCAGGACAATAGATAATATTTTGCGGACTTTTCTCAGTGCTGTTATTTTACCGGGCAAAAATAGCTATAAGCAATTTGTCTGCCAATTGGCAGAGCGTATGTTTCTGCCGAATTCGAAAATAAATCTGCAAATAGCGGTAATTGAGGGTAGTTATGTAACGCCTGACACAAAGGAATATTACTTTTACAGCAAATTCAGGGTATCATGAAACGTTTAGCAGGCAGTCTTTTGTTAATACTTTGTATCCTCTCCGGTGTTCAGGCAACACCAGCCGATTCCCTGCTGGCAGGGCCAAAGTATGTGTTGGTGATCCATGGCGGAGCTGGTACCATCCTTAAATCACAAATGACGCCTGCCAAAGAAAAGGCTTACATCGCCGCGCTGGAACAGGCCCTGAAAGCAGGTTACGCCGTCATTTCCAAAGGCGGCAGCAGCCTTGATGCTGTAGAAGCCGCCGTGCGGGTGATGGAAGATTCGCCACTGTTTAACGCCGGCAAAGGCGCCGTATTCACCAACGAAGGTAAAAACGAGCTGGACGCCGCTATCATGAACGGCAAAACGCTGGAGGCGGGTGCAGTAGCCGGTGTAACCACCATCCGTAACCCCATTACCGCCGCCAGGGCCGTCATGGAGAAGTCGCAGCATGTAATGATGATGGGAGCAGGAGCAGAGAAGTTCGCGAAGGAAGCTGGCCTTGAAATAGTAGATCCGTCGTACTTCTACACAGAAGACCGCTGGCGTGGACTGCAACGCGCCAAAGCCCAGGACTCCGTAAAAGCGCAGTTAGACCATGCCGATACCGCCAAAGTATCGTTGCTGGGTATAGCAAATCACGATTACAAGTTTGGTACCGTTGGCGCGGTAGCGTTAGATAAAGCGGGCAACCTGGCCGCGGCCACCTCTACCGGGGGCATGACCAACAAAAAGTTCGGCCGTGTAGGTGATGCGCCCATCATAGGGGCCGGCACCTACGCAAATAATGCCACCTGCGCCATTTCCTGCACCGGCTGGGGCGAGTACTTCATCCGCCTGAGCGTTGCCAAAACCTCCAGCGACCTGATGGAGTATAAAGGCCTGTCCGTAAAAGACGCCACTTCAGAAATGATCATGAAAAAGGTGCCTGCTCTTGGCGGCGATGGTGGCCTCATTGCACTGGATAAAGACGGGAACATGGCCTGGCCGTTTAATACTGCCGGTATGTACAGGGGGTGTATTACGGCAGATGGGAAAGTAGAAGTGAAGATCTATAAAGAATAAAAGAGGCCGGGTGTGCAAACCTTGCCTTTTCATTGAGCAGCCTGACGGAGGCAGGCTTATATAGTTTATTGTACTGCCGTAACAGTATATCCTTCTTTCCTAAGCAACGTTATCAACCCCTCATCTCCCCAAAATTGCAAAGCTCCTGCACAAACGAACGTAGGCCCTGTGGTAAAAGCCTTTTTAATCACCGGTATCCAGTTCTTATTCCGGTCGCCCAGCAGCTTTTCCTCGTATCCGCCCAGCTCCTTACTGCTTTTATGTAAGGCATACATGCCGGCAATGTCGCGCTTTTCATACAGTGCCATCAGTTGTTTGCGCAACTCCTGCATACGGGCAGTTTCGTATACGTAGTCCATCATCAGGCGGCTGTAAGTCTTACCGGGAATATTGTTCTGCGCAGCAATAGAGGCATCGATGGTTTCCAGTGCAAACACCTCCAGGTCATTATCTTTCGCCAGGTTCTGGATAACACTGGTATAGTTTACATTCGGATCGCAGTAAGAGAGCAGGTTGCGAAGCATGGTGTATAAAAAACCAGGGATCGCATCGCCCAGCGGATCGATGTTAAAGTGTAAACGTCGTTGCGTAAAGGACTTTAACAGCGAATACTCTTCGGCAGAAAAATAGTGGCTGATGGAGTCGCCTTTGGGCAGGCGGGTCAATGAATCAAAATGCGCTTCATCTATCTTGTCGGGCATTTCGAAATACACTTTTTTAGAAGAGGCAAGGGCCTGCTCCACCGCTGCGCCCACTTTTATCTCCTTCTTACATACAATGCCGGTGGCAAACAGGTACGAGGTATGCGTTCCTTTCCCCGTTACCTTCCACAACAACGCCTCCTGGGCAAATACAAACTGCACCTGTATGAACAGGGCGGCTATCAGGCAAATTTTCTTCATGGTTCCTTAAATACTTTATAATACAGGGGTAACGGTGTACCCCGCCTTTTTCAACTGTGTCAGTACGCCCTGCGGACCTGGCAGGTGTAATGCACCTACAGCGAAAAAAGTGCTTTTTTGTGCAATCGCTTTACGGATAACCGGCACCCAGTTGTTGTTCCGTTTTTCCAGCAGCTCTTTTTCAAAGCCTTCCGCTTTCTTAGATGTTTCCATCAGTTTATACAATCCTTCAATGTCCTGTTTCTTGTAAAGCGCCACCATTTTATTGAAGTCGTTTATCTGCTCCTGCGGTTTATACACCGTTTCCATGATCATCTTCGCTTCTTCTTTATCAGGCATGGAGTCAAACACGCCTACCTGGTCTTCCGGCGTTTCCAGTCCTTTTACCTCTTTCTTCTGCTCCTTTGCCATCTGCACAAAATCCATCTCGTACGAGGCAGGTGTTTCGCATTTAAAATATCCTTTGGCTATAAGGGTTTGCAGCAAAAAGGGCTTAAAACCGTTAAATAGTTTCAGGTCCATGTTCAGTTTCTCCTTAAAGTACTTACTGAGGTCCTGGTATTCCTTCTCCGTAAATATCTTCTCCAGCGACTGGCCTTCGGGCAGTTTGGCTAACTGGCCCACTTTGATCATCATCATCGGATCGTCCATATCCATTTCCATATAGATGGAGTCGGAACTTTTGAACGCGCTTTTTACGGAGTTGCTCATGAAATAGTCGGTCGGACAAATCATGTGCATGGTGCCGAAAATGTAAGAGGGTTTATTCAGCCCATTCCCGCTAATCTTCCATAACAGCGACTTTTGCGCCGAAGCGGTATTAAGTATCCCGAAAACGCCCAGTAGCAGAGGAACAATTCTTTTAAGCATAGTTTGTGTCTTTATCAGTTGGAAAGTAGAACTTATGCAGCAGCCCGGCTGCATGTTCCAGGTCTTCCTTCAAATGCAATGCCGACAGCACCATGCGGTTCAGTTTCGGACTTTCTGGCAGCGGGTAACGGAACGAAGAAATCAAAACCTCGTGCTGCAACAGGTAATCATATACTTCCTGCGGGCCTTCCATTAAGAAAACGGGCAGTGGAGCGTGTTGATAAATTTGTGGGATGTGCTGCGTTAATTCACTGAAACACCGGATGTTCTGCTCCAGTGTGAGTTTTGCCTGCCGGTAGTCGTCCATACTATGCAGCAGCGCGTAGGCCAATGCGGGCATTATGGGCGTGCTGGCGGTAAATACCGGCATTCGTTTAATCGCTGCAATATCTGCCGCTTTGCCTGCAACTATGCCGCCCTCTGCGCTAAAAGCCTTTGCAGTAGAGGCGCTTAACAGGTAACACAGGTTTGGATTTTTGGGAAGATGATGAATGCATCCTTCTCCATCGGGGCCGAGCAGGCCAAGTCCGTGCGAATCGTCAATAATAACGAGCGTACGTTTACTGATCGCGGTTAATGCGCTGAAATCGTTGATGGTAGCTGTTAGCGGGTTTACGCCATCGGCAGCTATCACATACGTATGATCGTTATGTTGGTTGATGAGATTGACCGTGCGGGCCATCCATTCCTGCCATTCTGCCTGCGGAACGGTAGCGCCGGGCAGTTGTAAAGCCGGATGCGTGTTAGGCGCATACAATATCTCTCCCTTTGTATACCCGTAACCGATAGCACCCTGCGCTGCGAGGTAACCCGATGAAAAGCAGGCGGCCGATTGCTGATGCAGCAGCGTGCCAATAGCATGTTCTACTTTTTCATACAAACTTAACTGCAGGTTGGATATACGGGAAGATGGGAAAACGCTCCCGTACCTTTCCAGTCCTACCGCCAGCCGTGCATTAAAGTCCGCCGAACGATGCATGCCCAGGTAGGCAAACCCCGAAAAGAACAGGTGTTCCCGGTTGTCGATAATGGCGGTGCGCCCTGGTGTGAGGTCGGTGAGGTGCATGATGTTATTCTTTCCTGGTATGAAGAATGAAGTGAAAATCGCCGCTGGCCACTTTCATATTAAAGTTGTCATCATCCAGTTTCGTGACGTTGATGAGATGCTCTGATTTACGGGAGCCATCCGGCGCAGTAATGGAGATGATCTTTCCGTTACTCAGCAGATTGTACCGCCCCGTGTCCGGCACACCATTAATGGTGGCGATAAACACATTGTCGTCCAGGAACTGGTAGTATACATCCGCATAATATCCATTCTTCAGATCGATGGCCTGCGTTATCTGCGTGTTGTTGTATGGGTCGTTTTTAGGCACCGACACATCGTACACACGCCACTTTTTATGCTTTAACGCTTTGTAGGTTTGCCCGGTGTTGCAGGCAGAAAGGCCGGCTATTAACAGCAGGGCGAACAGGTAGCGGATATTCATTTGCCGAATTTTTCTTTATTGTATTGTTGCGACTGACCAACCGGGATAGAAAGACTTTGCCAGTTGTCCTGTTTCATCAGTTTACCGAGATAAACGATCTGGCCAACATGGTAGGGGTAGTGCCCCAACTGACGGTTGATGGCGTCTATCACCGAATGTGGTTCGTTGCGGATGTATACCGTTTTCACCAGGTCGTCTGCCTGTAAATCTCTCAACGCAGTAAACATGCAGTTCCATCCTTTTTCCCACATGGCCAGTATCTCTTCTTTGCTGGCCGTGCCGGCGCTAAACTCCGCATCACGGTCGCGGCCGGGCTTTTCGCCGTCGCTGGTAAGGAAGTCGGTAAAGCGCGAGCACATGTTGCCGCTCATGTGTTTTACGATTACATGAATACTGTTTGGATTGCCTGCAGGCTGCCAGTTCATTTGTTCCTCATCCAGCTGCGCAAAGGTTTTTTCTGCCAGCGTTTTGTAGGTAAGAAAACGGCTGATCGCACTCTCGAGGAATAGTTGTTCCATCTTCATAATCATCAGTTTAAAATCCGGCTGCACTATCGTCGCCGCGTTTATCGGCTATGGCGGTTATTTTACCGTCTTTGATCGTAATCAGTTCGGTGCGGCCAATACCGCCGCGTGGTGTTATCTTATGTCCCATTTTTTTGAGTGCCTGCAGCGTGCTGTCCGGGAAGTTGTTTTCCACGTACAGCTCGTCGGGCATCCATTGGTGGTGGAATTTAGGTTTGTTTACGGCATCGTCTTCACTAAGACCGAAGTCCAGCACATTCACGATAGTTTGAAATACAGAAGTAATGATGGTGGAGCCTCCGGGTGTACCGGTGACCATGTAAGGTTTGCCGTTACGCAGTACGATGGTGGGCGTCATAGAGCTGAGCATCCGTTTGCCCGGGGCTATCGCATTGGCTTCTGCGCCCAGCAAACCATACATGTTAGGCGCGCCTGGTTTTACGGAAAAATCGTCCATTTCATTATTCAGCAAAAAGCCGGCGCCACCTACCACTACACGACTGCCGTAACTGCCGTTGAGCGTAGTGGTTACAGATACAGCATTACCCTTTGCATCGATCACGCTAAGGTGCGTGGTTTCTTCACTCTCTTTCACGTTGCCGGCTTTGATATTGGTGCTGGCGGTAGCGTGTTGCGGGTCAAAGTCCTTCATCCTGTTTTGCAGGTAGGTTTTACTCGTAATCTGTTGCACCGGTACCTTTACAAAATCAGGATCGCCCAGGAATTCAGCACGATCGGCGAAGGCCCTTCTTTCCGCTTCGGTCATTAACTGCACCGCTGCAGTACTATGAAAGCCCATCGCGGCAAGCGGATAACGCTCCGTCATACCCAGTAACTGCTTCAGCAGCACGCCACCGCTGGAAGGTAAGGGCATGGTGAGGATGGTGGTGTTTTTATAAGGAAATACGAGTGGTGTACGCGGTTGGGCTTTGTAAGCCTTTAAGTCGGCTTTGGTGATAATGCCTTTGCCACGCTGCATTTCGGCTGCTATTTTATCCGCTGTAATACCCTGGTAAAAGCCAGCCGCCCCTTTGTCGCGTATCAGTCGCAGGGTGCCGGCAAGGTCTTTCTGGATAAGGGTATCACCTTCTTTCCAGGGCGTATCTTTCACAAATGCGGTAGGCCTTGTGTTCAAACGGAGGAACTCATCGCGCAGGCGGTTGAGTGCGCGGGCTTCTGCATCGGTAATGGCAAAGCCTTTTTCTGCCAGCGTAATAGCCGGGGTAATGAGCTGCGTTATCTTCAGCCTGGCGTAGGGAAGAGAGGCAAACAATCCGGCCACGGTACCCGGCACTCCCGGTGCGAGGTGGCCATCTAAACTAAGCCGTGTTTGCGGATTACCGTCTTTGTCGAGGTACATCTCGCGGTGTGCGGAAGCGGGTGCCTTTTCGCGGTAGTCGATAGCCAGCTGTTTGCCATTGGCTAAGTGAGCCACCAGGAAACCGCCGCCACCAAGGTTGCCCGCATTGGGATATACCACTGCCAGCGCCAGTTGCGTAGCGATAGCTGCATCCACAGCATTGCCGCCTTTTTTAAGCATTTGTATGCCAGCATCGCTGGCCAGGGGATGGGCACTTACCACCGCGCCGTTTACCGCGGTAACCGATTTACGGGTCTGGTAATGAAATGCATCTTCCTGCGCCTGGGCCCTTGTAATGGCGAAAAGAAGAATTCCTGTAAGGAATAGCCGGTTATGCATGACGTCCTTTTTGCTGGTGATTATTATCCGGATGGTAAATTACGACTATCCGCTACGTTTAGACACTGATTTGCGTTAAAATCTTCCTATTTTCTTTATTTTAGGAAGATTATCAGATGTTATTATGCAAAAGAGTCTTTTCGCTTTCATTTTCCTTTTTACCTGTTTATTCAATGCTGCAACGGCCCAAAACCTACAGTCCCCGGAACAGTTCCTGGGATACAAGCTGGGGGCCCGGTTTACCCCACATTACAGGGTGGTGGAATATTTTAAACAGGTAGCCGCCGCTTCTTCGCAGGTAAAGCTGGAACAGTACGGCAGCACCTATGAAGGCCGCCCCTTGTTGCTGGCCGCTGTAGCCTCACCCGGAAACATGGCCAAACTGGAAGACATCCGCACTAATAACCTACGCCTGGCTGGCCTGCAGGGCGGGGGTGGCAGTATAGACCAGCCCGCAGTAGTGTGGCTCAGCTACAATGTGCATGGAAACGAAGCCGTATCTACCGAGGCAGCCATGCAAACACTGTACGATCTGGTGGAGCCGGGCAATGCCAAATCAAAAGAATGGTTACAGCACGCGGTTGTACTCATCGACCCCTGTTTAAATCCTGATGGGCGCGACCGCTACGTGAACTTTTACAATGCCAATGCCAATAAGAAACCAGATGTGAGCCGCTTTTCCCGCGAACACCGGGAACCATGGCCAGGCGGAAGGGCCAATCACTATTACTTCGATCTTAACCGCGACTGGGCCTGGCAAACGCAGGTTGAAACCCGGCAGCGCGCTGTTAAATACAACCAGTGGCTGCCACAGGTGCATGTCGATTTCCATGAGCAGGGCATCGACGAACCTTATTATTTTGCGCCCGCAGCAGAACCGCTTCACGATATTATTACCAGCTGGCAGCGCGAGTTCCAGGTGTTAATAGGAAAGAATAATGCGAAGTATTTTGATGATAAAGGCTGGCGTTATTTCACCAAAGAACGTTTCGACCTGTTTTATCCCAGTTATGGCGATACCTACCCCATGTACAATGGGGCTATTGGTATGACTTACGAGCAGGGGGGCAGCGGTCGTGCAGGCCTGGCGGTACTGACCGAAACAGGCGACACGCTTACGCTCGCCGACCGTATTGCGCATCATTATACTACAGGCATGTCCACTATAGAAGTGAGCGCCACCAATGCCCGCAAGCTGTTGCAGGAGTATCAGCGCTATTTTACAGATGCGAAAAACAAACCAGCCGGCGACTACAAATCCTACGTGATTAAAAGTGGCGGTAGTTCAGAGAAAATAGCCGCTCTCGCTGAAATGTTGCGCCGCAACGATATCATTTTTGGCTATGGCGCCAATGCTGATAAGGCAAGCGGCTTTAACTACTTCACCAGCAAAACCAGCGAGTTTACGATCGATAAAAACGACCTGGTGATTAATGCCGCCCAGCCTCGTGGTAATTTCATTAAGGTGCTGTTTGAACCAGAGTCGCGTTTAACCGATTCCGTTACTTATGATATCACCGCATGGGCTTTGCCGTATGCTTACGGGCTTACGACTTATGGTGTAAAACAATCGCTTACACCGGCAGCGCAACAGGCACCTGTTGTGGCTACCGCCGCGACCGTAGTGGCAGGCCAGTCGTACGCCTACCTTGCCGCCTGGAACAGTGTGGCCGATGTCAAATTCCTGGCAGCCCTGTTACAGAAAGGTATTAAAGTAAGGTATGCGGAAGAAGCATTTACCGCCAATGCTAAAATCTATCCGGCAGGTACGCTGGTCATTACCCGCTCCGATAATATGGGCTGGGGCAATAACTTCGACGGCAACATTGCTGCTATCGGCAGCAGCAATAAGGTAATACTTGATAAAGTGCCTTCCGGTTTTGTAGATAAAGGGGCCGACCTGGGTTCCGGCAAAATGCGTTTTATCCGTAAACCTAATGTAGCCGTGCTGGCAGGTAGCGAAGTGTCGTCGCTGGGCATGGGAGAGATATGGCACTTTTTTGAGCAGCAGATCGATTACCCAGTAACCGTATTAAACACCGAAGGCTTCAACGTGGCCGATCTTAAAGATATAGACGTACTGATCTTACCCGACGGTTATTACAGCTTTTTCTCCAATAAAGAAGCCGCCGAGCGTTTACGGGGCTGGGTGAGCGCAGGTGGTAAGATCATCGCGCTGGAAGGTGCTGCAGGCCAGGTGGGCGGTGCCGAATGGGGCATCAAACTAAAGAAAGAAGAGGAGAAGAAGGAAGAGGACAAAAAGAAAGACATCTACGAAAATATTAAACGTTACGAAACCCGGGAACGGGATATGGTAAAGAGTTTTATACCAGGCGCTATTTACCGCGTGGAACTCGATAAAACCCATCCGCTGGCATTCGGCTACCCCGATTATTATTACACGCTTAAAATGAATGACAACGTGTTTGAGTTCATCGACAGTGAGGGCTGGAACGTGGGCGTCATCCGCAAGGATAATTACCTCACTGGTTTTGTGGGTACCAACACCAAGGCTAAACTGAAGGATGGTCTGTTACTGGGCGCTAAGGACCTTGGCCGCGGGCAACTGGTGGTAATGACCGATGATCCTTTGTTCCGCAGCTTCTGGGAAAACGGCAAATTGTTGTTCGGTAATGCGGTGTTCCTGGTGGGGCAGTAGCAATCCGCAAGGCGGTGCTGCTGCCAAGGCAGTTAACACACCTACAGAAAAAATGCGGGTGCTTTTAGATAATAGCGATGCATCCACATAAAAAAACTCCCTGTGCATATTACACAGGGAGTTTTTTATTTAAAGAAGTATCATTTACATTTTCCTTTTGATAGCGCAACCCACAGAAGCCGTATTGTTATTCGCTATCGTTTTGCCCGTTAACACCCCATCGATCGCCAGGCGAAGGTATTGGTCCTTCACCTCGGCCGGATTACCCGGGTGGTCGTCGATAGCGCCTTTATACACCAGCTGGTTGTTTTTGGAGAACAGGTAACATTCAGGTGTACGGTCGGCCGCAAATGCGTTGGCTACTTCGGAGTTTTTGTCCAGCACGTAGTACCATTTGTAATGTTGTTTGCCGGCATATTCTTTCATGGCGTCGTAGGAGTCGCCTGCTGTGCGCTGGGCCTCGTTAGAGTTAACGAGAATTACGCCTATGTTGTTTTTAAGTGCATAGGCACATATTTCCTGCGTACGGGCCTGGTTTCTCATCACATAAGGACAGGTGTTACAGGTAAACATTACCAGCAACCCATTAGTGCCTTTTGCGTCGTTCATGGAAACTTCCTTACCGCTGATGTCTTTCATCTTTACATCGCCCTTGGGCAGGGGAGCGCCGATGTCGAGCATATCGGGCGAACGGAAGGCCAACGCCACGGCTGCTAAAAGCGTGAGGAATAGTGTGAACTTTTTCATAGTGTACAGTTTATAGTAGTATGAAAATAACGATTTAAATCGTGAATTGGAACACGTGTTGGTCATGGTTTGTTAAGACAGCCCTTCTATTTTCTCCCTGGTTTCCTCCTCTCTTTCTAATGCCATTTCTTTTAACGTCCGGATGCTCGTATTTAGTTCAAAACCAATCAGGAGGATAAAGGAATTAAGGTACATCCATATCATAATTACCAGAATTGTGCCAATTGACCCGTAAATCTGGTTGTACCGTCCGAAGTTGGTGACAAAGAACGAGAACGCGAGAGTCAGCAAAATCATCACAATAGTGGAAAAGGTAGCGCCCGCGGTCACAAACTTCCATTTTTTAGTGGTAGAGGGCGCAAAACGGTAGATCATGGCGATCATGGAGAAGAATAACAGGATAATCAGCAGCCAGCGGGCCGCATCGATTAATATGCGGGTAAACGTGTCTTTGATGCCGATATATTGCAGTATAAAGTTCATCAGTTTACCCTGGGTGATAATGAGTACCAGGGTAATGAGCAGTAACAGCACCAGCAGCGAGGTCAATTTTATGGCCGTAAGCCGTGCCTGCCACCATTTTCGCTTTTTAAACCCGGGCAACATTTTATCGAACGATCGCATAATCCCCATTATCCCATTGGAAGAAGTATAAAACCCAAAAATAAAGGCGATCGACAATAAGCCCGTACGCTGGGTATAGAGGAAATCGTAGATCAGGTCGTGCACGATCATATAACTCTGGTAATCAGGCGTTACGCTTTGCGCCAGGTCATATAGAGTAGATTCGATGCTGGTTACCGACACCACCGGGAACCGCAGGAAAATGAACGGCACCAGGGAGAACAGGAAAATAAGGAAAGGTGGCAGTGCCAGCAAAAAGCTGAACGAAATGGCCTGCGCCCTGTCGGTAAGACTACTGTTGCGCACTTCCTTCAGGAAAAACACAATGATATCGTAAAGCGGTGCTCCCTCAAACCCCGGTAAAACGAGTGTTTTGCTTCGTTGTATCAGGCTTTTTACAGGTTTTGTTCGATATAACCGCTGCTTTAGATTCACCATATCTGACAAAAATAGCAGATTACGCTTATAATCCCATTTTATCGAGCTTTTTATGATAAGCGCGTGCGTTGATCAAATGCTCTGCATAAGTAGCAGCAAAAGCGTGATAACCTGGTTTGTCGAACCGTACGCAGAAGTACAGGTAATTGGTATTTTCCATATTCAGCACGGCGTCAATAGATTTAACAGAAGGCGTACAGATAGGACCGGGCGGCAGACCTGCGTAACGGTAAGTATTGTACGGAGAGTCGTATTCGGTATGTTTCCCCAGGATCCTTTTCAGCCCGAAGTCCTGCATGGCGAACTTCACCGTAGGGTCGGCCTGTAGCAGCATGCGTTTCTTAATCCTGTTATAGTATACGCTGGCGATGGTCGGTTTTTCCTCTGTGGTATTGGTTTCTTCTTCCACGATGGAGGCGAGAACGATCACTTCGCGGGGGGAGAGGCCAAAGGATTCCGCTTTTTGTTTGCGTTCGGGCGTCCAGAAGTCCGCGTATTCGTCGGCCAGTTTGTCGAATACCTTGCCGGCCGAAGTATTCCAGTAAAATTCGTAGGTGTTTGGCATTACCGCACACATCGCGGTGGCGGGGGTGAGGTTGAACTGTCGAAGGAATACTTCGTCGTTCATGATAGCGCGCAGTGCGGTAGAATCGGCTTCCAGGTTTTTGGATACCAGGCGCACGAAGTCGTTTTGCGTCCGTAGCTTTTTGATTACCAGTTTAACGGGCGTTTGACGGCCAGAGCGTAACATGCGTACCAGTTCGAAGTTGCTCATGCCCCTGTTGATCTGGTAGCGGCCCGGTTTTACCCGTTTATCGTAATCGAGGCGGCGGGCCAGCCAGTCGAAGGCGCTGCGGTTACGAACAATTTCCTGGTCTTCCAGTCCATCTAACACGTCTTTATACGAGCTGCCGGTGCGGATATAAAAGTACTTGTTATCGCCAAAGGCCCTGGTGTTGGGGCCAAATACCCGGTAACCCAGGAATACGAACAGGCCTCCCAGCAGGCAGGCTGCAATAATGATGGCGCGCCTTATCCAGGCCGGACGTTGTTTTTTACCTTGCTTTTTAGCCATAATCGGGGTGAATAGTTACGCAAAAAAAACCTCGCACTTAACGGCGAGGTCTTTTTAAAAAGTATGTTGGATGTAAATCTTATTTAGCTGGAACTGTACCAGGTAACTGCTGTGCAGGAGTAGTTGGCTGCGGAATGCTGCCAGCTGATTTCTGCAATACCGGTGCCTGTTGTTCTGCACTGCCTTTGCCGATGAATACAGAAGAAGTAAGGCAAAGTACCGCGATGATCGTAGCGAGTACCCATGTACCTTTTTCCAGTACGTCGGTAGTCTGGCGTACGCCCATCACCTGGTTGCCGAAGCCGCCGAATGAAGCGGACAATCCACCACCTTTAGGGTTTTGGATCAGTACGAAGAAACCTAACAGCACACAGGCCAGTACGATCAATATACCAAAGAGAATTAACATATTCGTTCCTATTTATTATTGTCTGTTTGTAATTGAAGATCTTTGATCTTTTGCGCAAAATAAGCGCTTTTACCGGGATTAAGCAAACTTAATTTTTCGTAGATCAAAATGGCCTTTTGGTACTGGTGCTGGCGTACCCAAACCTCCGCCAGCGTTTCGGAAACGATGTCGTTATTGAAGGTAATGGATTCGATCGCCATCTTTTCCACGGCTTCTGATACTTCAGGCTCTTCGTCGTCGTAAAGCCTGTGAATTTGTTGCTGGTACCAATCCCTGGGCGATTTACCCGAAAAATTGTCTTTCATCTGGCGCAGCCAGTCTGTAAAACTTCTCATTTCCGCTTCTCCTTTGTCGCTGATTGAATCTGCTCTTTCCGGCTCTTTTATCCTTTTATAGGCGAAGTAGTCCTCGGTATACAGGGGCTGGAAAATAAGCGTTTCTTCCTCCGCCGGCATGGCCAGGGGGAATATTTTAATAGGCCCGTCTTCGGTGTTACCGGCCTTGGTTTCTTCCGGATCGGTCAGTATTTCGAACTGTTCCGCTGTCTGTTCCTCCAGTTCGGCCGCCGCATTGCTCGTATCCTCAATCGTTTCGTCCGGCTGGTCGAGGGTCGTATTGTAGATCTCGTCTTCAGCGGAGAGAGTTGGCACTTCCTCGGCTGCAACCTGTATAGGTGGTTCAGGCTCAGTCGTTTCGCTGTCTGTCAGGTTGTCGAACTGTTCTGCTACCGCTTCTTCCAGAAGGGCTTCTCCATTACTGGTATCTTCAATTGTTTCACCTGGTTGGTCGATGGTGGTATTGTAGACAGAGGCCGCTTCGGTTTCTTCATCAGCTGTTTTCGCCGCTTCTACCAGGGTGTTGTATTTATCTTCTGCCTCTACTTCAATAGCTTCGGCAGCATCTACGATGGCGGCTGCATTTTCTTCCGCTTCTACGAGGGTGTTGTATTTATCTTCTGCCTCTACTTCAATGGCTTCGGCAGCATCCACGATGGCGGTTGCATTTTCTTCCGCTTCTACGAGTATGTTGTATTTATCTTCCGCCTCTACTTCAATGGCTTCGGCAGCATCCACGATGGCGGCTGCATTTTCTTCCGCTTCTACGAGGGTGTTATATTTATCTTCTGCCTCTACTTCAATGGCTTCGGCAGCATCCACGATGGCGGCTGCATTTTCTTCCGCTTCTACGAGGGTGTTGTATTTATCTTCCGCCTCTACTTCAATGGCTTCGGCAGCATCTACGATGGCAGCTGCATTTTCTTCGGCTTCTACGAGCGTGTTGTATTTATCTTCTGCTTCTACTTCAATGGCTTCGGCAGCGTCTACGATGGCAGCGGCATTTTCTTCGGCTTCTACGAGCGTGTTGTATTTATCTTCCGCTTCCAGTTCGATGGCTTCGGCACCTTCAATGATCGCAGCGGCATTGTCTTCCAGTTCTGCGAGATCAGTGATAACGGCTACCGGCTCATCGGATGGTGTTGGATGGAAGGCAGACTGACTGAAGGCTTCATCTACTTTTGCTTCAATATTGTTGCTATCCTCAATATCCGTACGCTCAGAAGTGAGGGCGGTATTATATAACTGCACTTCCGCATCCTGCGTGGCGGCTTCGCTTTCGGCAGGGGAGAGGGGTTGGGTGGATTGAATGAAGTGCCCGAACTGCTCGGCCGCTTCGTTCTCCACATCATTTTCGATATTACTGCTGTCGGCCAGGGTTTCACCTGGCTCGTCGATTACCGTATTGTAGATATTATTTTGTGCCGGTGTATATACCCCCGACGCTTCTTCCTCCGCTTCGTCAAAAGGCTCCGCATCGCCGGTGAGCAGGAAGGTGTCTGTATCCTCTTCCCTGAGGGACTGTTCCAACGGTGCGATCACTTCGGCCGGTAGTTCGTCTTCGCCGGTGATGACAAAGTTTTCGATAGTGCCGGTAGTGGCTGGTATTTCTTCTTCTGCGGGAGCTTCGCCTGTAAACGCATTTACTTCGGCAGGCAGCTCGTCTTCTCTTCCGGCTGCGGTCAGCATCCCTTCCTCCGCCACGGTGGCAGCCGGGGAGCCGTAATATTCATTGTTGAATTGTGCTGTCTGATCTTCCACTTCGCCAGCGCTGTATACTACAGGCTGACTGGCAGTGGTATTACTGTGTTCAGCTGCGTCGGCACCATAGTATTCTTGTGTAAACTGGCTGGTAAGGTCTTCACTGGAAGATGGTGCAGGCTCTTCCTCCGCCTCTTCTTCAGCAGGTGTTTCTACATACCTGCCTTCCAGTATGGCGCGGCGCTTTTCTTCATCCGCTTCTCTTTGTAAAAACGCTTCGAAGCCGGATAATTTTGTTGTTTGTTCCTCCTCTGGTTCCGTTTGTACGGTTACCGGTGGAGCGGTATGAATGGCGGGCGCGTTATAACCTTCTACCGGTTCGTCGCCTTGTAAAAACTGGTGTAAATGATGGGAAGTGCCGCTGTACAACTGGGCATTCTTAAGCGATTCGTCGGCCAGGTTGTGATTGGCGGCGAACTTCTTTTGCGCCAGCAGTAACCTTGCCGCAGCAAAATAAGGATATTGCGCAACCAGCCGCTCCAGTTCTGCCTCATCGACATGCTGAAGATCCGGTTGGTGGAAAATATGGTTAATGATCCTGTTTGCGGTCATAGGTCTAATGTATGAAAATAATGCTTACCAGTTGGCAAATGCCCTGTTGAAAATATCGTCGATCAGCTGTGGGGTAATACTTTCTATCAAACCGCTTTCCACTTCCGGTAAGGTTTGGTTCGCGTTAAAGTCCTGCGAGCGGGAAAAGGACTGTGTATATCCTTTTTTATCGCCCACCCGTTTTACGAAGGTAATATTTACAGTGATGGTGAGGCGCGCGGTGGCGGGCTTGTCTATCTGTGTTACTGCCGCATTGGATACGGAGTAACCTGTAATATTCCCTTTGAACTCGTAATCGGCATTAGCCTCATTCGTTTGTGTAAGCCTCGTTTGTGAAAGTATTTTCATACGCAGCTTGTCTGTTACTTTCTGGCTTAAGGTAGGGTTGTTTTGTGGTGCCCTGTTCTCAATAAAACGTACGTTGACTGTTTTTGCCTCGGGATCGATGCTGGCGCCGCTTGCTGAGTACTTAACGGTGCAGCCTCCGAGCGTTATTACCAGTAACATGCCGCTTATTAATGAAAATATCCTGGCCATAGGTCGTGTAAATATAGTATGAAAAAATTTAAATTGTCAACCGGTTTTTATCAGTCTGTAAGATTGTATTCCTTCAGTTTACGGTAGAGGGTCCGTTCTGAAATACCCAATTCCAGCGCCGCATCTTTTCTTTTCTTTTTGTGCTTACGCAGGGCCTTAATGATCATCTCTTTCTCTTTATCAGCGAGGGCCAGGGTTTCTTCCACCACTTCGTGATGGTCTATTTTATCGTCGTGCAGCAAAATAGGTTGTGGGCCCGATAGGGTAGCGGGCGATTTCTGCTGCTCGGAGGGCATGTATTCATGCAATACCGGCGAATCCTGAAAAGATGAGTTATGGGCCAGATTTGGGTTCTGCAGCATGTCAAAAAACATCTTCTTCAGTTCCGTTACATCCTTTTTCATATCGAAAAACAGCTTGTACAGTATCTCGCGCTCGTTGGCGAAATCGCCGCCAGACGAATTTCCTCCCGAGGAAGATGCGAGTACAGGCAGTCTGTTCACGGTTGGTGGTTCGGGCAGGAACTGGCGCAAACCGGCAGCGTTAATTTGTTTGTCCTGCGAAAGCACCGAAATCTGTTCGGCCATGTTCTTCAGTTCGCGCACGTTACCACGCCATAGATAGTTTACCAGGATGTTACGCGCTTCTTCGTCGAGCTGAACGGAGGTGGTTTTATAACGTTCTGCGAAATCCACGGCGAACTTGCGGAATAATAAAGGAATATCTTCTTTCCTGTCGCGTAGCGCGGGTACGCGTATGGGAACCGTGTTTAAACGGTAGTAAAGGTCTTCGCGGAACTTGCCATTCTGTGTGCCTTCCAGCAAATCGCGATTGGTGGCGGCAATTACACGCACATCTGTTTTCTGTACTTTGGAGGAGCCTACGCGGATAAACTCGCCGGTTTCCAGTACACGAAGCAGCCTGGCCTGTGTGCCCAGTGGCATTTCACCTATTTCATCCAGAAAGATGGTGCCGCCGTTGACGGTTTCGAAATAACCTTTGCGGCTGTCTACAGCACCGGTAAACGACCCTTTTTCGTGTCCGAACAACTCGGAGTCAATGGTGCCTTCGGGTATAGCACCACAGTTTACGGCAATAAATGGGTTATGTTTCCTGGCGCTCAGCGCGTGAATGATCTGGGAAAAAACTTCTTTACCAACACCGCTTTCGCCATTTATCAGTACGGTCAGGTCAGTATTGGCCACCTGCGCTGCTACCTGTAAAGCGTAGTTAAGCGCCTGCGAATTACCAATAATCCCGAACCGGTTTTTAATGCTTTGAATATTATCCATCGTGTTAACAATTCCAGGCTGTTTGCCTGCGGTTATGGTTACCTGTCCACCAATCTATTGTACGGCGGTGCCCAGCAAAGTGCCTGCCGTACAGTCGTGTATTGTAACTGTTACGTAATCTCCTTTCTTATAATGCTCTTTCGGGAATACCACCACTTTATTCTGGTCGGTGCGGCCATACAGCTCGTGTTCCGACTTTTTAGAGGTGCCTTCCACTAATACTACTCTCGTTTTGCCTACTTCTTTCTGCATGCCTTCCAGGCTGTGCTGGCGGTGAACGGCTATGATCTCGGTAAGACGGCGTTTCTTTACATCCTCCGGTATATCATCCTGGTAACGGCGCGCTGCCAGTGTACCAGGGCGTTCGGAATAGGCGAACATATAGGCCAGTTCGTACCTCGCATATTCCATCATCGACAGGCTATCCTGGTGGTCTTCTTCCGTTTCGGTGCAGAAGCCGGTGATCATGTCGGTCGATAATGCGCAGTCGGGTAGTATTTGTTTGATCCTGTCTACCTTTTTCATATACCACTCGCGGGTATAGGTACGGTTCATGAGTTGCAACACGCGTGTGCTGCCACTTTGAACGGGCAGGTGAATGTATTTGCAGATGTTATCGTACTTCGCCATGGTAAACAATACCTCGTCGGTAATGTCTTTAGGATGGGAAGTAGAAAAACGGATGCGCAATGCCGGGTTAATGAGCGCTACTTTTTCCAGCAGTTTGGCAAAGGTCACCGTTTCATCGGCGGCTTCGTTTATCCAATAATAGGAGTCTACGTTTTGTCCTAACAGGGTAACCTCGCGGTAGCCACGTTCAAACAGGTCCGTCGCTTCTGCTAATATGGAATTAGCGTCGCGGCTACGTTCGCGACCCCTGGTAAAGGGCACTACGCAGAAAGAACACATGTTGTTGCAGCCGCGCATAATAGAAACGAAGGCCGTAACACCGTTGCTGTCCAATCTTACCGGACTAATGTCCGCATAAGTTTCTTCCCGGCTCAGCAGCACGTTAATGGCTTTCTGGCCGGTTTCGGCTTCTTCTATTAATGAAGGAAGGGTACGGTAGGCATCGGGGCCTATCACCATATCCACCAGCTTCTCTTCTTCTAAAAACTTTGTTTTAAGCCGCTCCGCCATGCAGCCCAGTACGCCTACCAGCATTCCCGGGTTGTTCTTTTTTAATGTACGGAACTCCGTAAGGCGTTTGCGAACGGTCTGTTCTGCCTTTTCGCGGATAGAGCAGGTATTCAGCAGCACCAGGTCGGCCTCTTCGTAGTTACGGGTAGCGCCAAATCCCTCCTTTTGCAGGATGGAGGCGACGATCTCGCTGTCGTTGAAGTTCATCTGACAGCCATAGCTTTCTATATAGAATTTCTTCGTATGTGTAGTTGTGTCCGTAGCGGCGGGGCTATAAGCCTCGCCCTGGCGGGCTTCATCATGCGTCTTAGGGACCAGTTCCAACATTTCCGATCAAAATTTAAAAAAGCAAAAATAAGCAATAAATCGAGAAATGACAGATTGGCAGGGCCGTAAGTGGATGAACGGCCAGATTTAACGGTTTTTTATAGTATTTTAGGAGAACACGTTACAAGTCATCAGTCCAAATTCCCTTAGTTATGCCCCGGCAAACCACTAAACTTATCCTGAAAGCCGGTATTATAGCCGGCACGCTCGATATCCTGGCTGCTATCGTCGCCTATGGTTTCATCTTATCAAAGGCACCGGTAATTAAGATATTACAATCCATCGCCAGCGGTATTTATGGAGTTAAAGCATTTGCTGGCGGTTGGGGAATGGCCATTCAGGGTTTGATTTTTCATTACCTGATCGCTATCATCTTCGCTTTCCTCTTTTATTTGCTAATAAAGGCCATCCCTCTAATAGTGAAATTCAGCGTGATAACGGGACTACTGTACGGTATCATCATCTGGCTGATCATGAACCTGCTCGTACTTCCCGCCTCCCAGGTGCCGCCGAGGTCTTTCTCCACGAGAGGGATGATAGAGGGTATGCTGATCCTGATGTTTTTTGTAGGGTTGCCTATATCGGTGGTGCTGAGTAAGGGTGTAAGGCGATAGCTATACACACGATGGTGCCTGAGGCCAGCATTTGCCCTGGCCTCTTACTGATTGCTACGGGATAGCGATATACGGCATCCCGGATCATTTATCTAGCTATTTCGGCGCTCACACCGTTATTCCAGCTCGCTGTAATACTCTTTCAGCATCGCCCTGTAGAGGTTTTTACCATAAGGCACCTGCAGGCGTACTCTGGCCGCTTCCCGCTGCGCAAGATCTGCATAACGTTCTTTCACCACCTCATTCGCAATCTTAAACGTATACTCGTTGTCCAACTGCTTATCCGTGCCTTTCTTCTCCCGCTTCCCGATCTTTTTACAAATCACCGCCTTGCCACCATAATTCTTGACTGTCAACTGGTTAGCGATCGTTCCTGATAACGCTAACAACATAACATTGGTAGAAATTGCCATAAATCGAACATTGTTTAAGTAAATATGCTGGGTCCATCGTGGATCCTTCATGTATATAACGTATATCTAAGGTTCATTGTTCGTTGATATTAGGTTCATTCTAGGTTACTAAGCCTATAATGAACCTAGTATGAACCTAGTATGAACCTAGGATAAACCTAGAATGAACCTAGTATGGAGCAGGGATGTAGCAGGGATGTAGCAGGGATGTGACTTGTTTAGCATAAGCATAAGGGCGGGGGAGCTGACCTTATATGCTGCTGCAAAAAAGATGGATGAAGGGGATACAGGTACGTGCAATGCGTAAGACAAACAGAAAAAATACCGGCTATCTAAAAGCCGGGACTTTTTCTATCTTACCAGTAATGGATACGGAATCTGATTTGATCTTCGGCGCCGTTGCGCTTCTGGTAATTATCATTGTAATTGTATGGTTTCATCACCGGCGCCAGCGCCTCCATACAAAGGGCGTGATTACTACCGGTGAGGTGATAAACATAGAACAACGAGTTACCCGCCGTTATGATACCGTGTATCATCCCGTAGTTTGCTTTTTTATGGAAGATGGGCGTGTAGTGGTCACCTGGTCGTGGTTTTCTTCTACGAAGGATGCTGCTGCATTCTCTGTAGGCGATCAGGTTGAAGTCACCTACAACCCCAAAATACCCGACGAATTCATCGCAAAGAAAATCCCTCATCGATAATTTCTCCCTGTTCATCGGTGTAATCCACCTTTGTATTTTCTAAAGCAACGATCTTTGCATTATCCCCGTTAGCATTGTAAATAAAAATTAAGGAGGAAAAGCCGGTCTGTATTACGGACAGGCAGTTCTATGTCCTGATTATAACCATACTAAACTTTTACCGATATGTCTAAGTTGATGAAGGCAGCACTGTTGGTGTTCGCGTGCGGTTACCTTGTAGCCGCCTGTAAGAAAGATAAAAGCGCAGGCAATGAATCGCCCGATGCCACTGCCAATACACCAGGAACAACATTGTCTGATGAGGATTCGCTGAAATACCTCATGTACCGGATTATGCAGGTTACTTATGTAGATGAAGGCCGGAATAAATCTACTTCGCTGCCCACTTACTACTGGTATAACCAGGTACCAACGATCGATTCTTTAAGCAGTACGTATGCAACAGCAGATGATCTCCTGACTAAAATGATTTCCTATCCTGTTAGTAATGGTAAAGCGCTCGACCGCTATAGCTTCCTCGACCGCACTGGTTCTCTGAACAGTGCCCTGCAAGACGGTGTTTCCGAAATCGGCAATAAAATAAGCGCTACTGGCGATTACGGGATGGAAGTGAGTTATGCCTACGATGGTACCAATACTTATTTGTACATTCTTTACGCGGATAAAAATGCGCCGGCATATACACAGGGTGGACTTACCCGCGGTGATGAGATAACGGCCATTAATGGGGATGCGGATATCGATTACGATGGCGGCAGCGGAACAAATACCACCAAAGTAACCAATGCGATCTATAATTCCACTTCGGTGACCTTAAAAGTGACGAAGGCGAACGGCACATCTAAAACGGTAACGCTTAATTCGGCCTCCTACAAAATAAACCCCGTGCTGTTCGATACGGTGTTTACGGTGAATAGCCAGAAAGTAGGCTACTTCGTATTCTACACCTTTCCCAGCACCTACAACTCCAATGGTGAAGCCACTTATACGAAAACGGTGCTGGACGAAACCTTTGCGAAGTTTAAATCGCAGGGTATCTCCAACCTAATCGTAGATCTCCGCTACAACGGCGGCGGTTCTGTAACCACCGCTGAATACCTGGACAGCGCCATAGCTCCGGCATCTGCACAGCGGCAGGTAATGTATTACTATAAATACAACGATAAACTAACCGCTAACCTGGCTACTGCCGGATTGGAATCAAGCGTTAATTATCCCACAAACACCGGCGGACTATTGCTGAACAACGTGTTTTTTATTACGGGTAACGGCACGGCCTCCGCCAGCGAACTTACGCTCAATAACCTGAAGCCTTATATGAGCGTGAAAACCGTAGGCGATACCACTTATGGTAAACCAGTGGGCTTTTTCACGTTCACGATCTCTAAATACGACAGCACCGGCAAGGAAAATTACCTCGCCGATCTTTACGCCATCAACTTTGCTACCGAAAATGCGAACCATGTGGGGGAATATTACTCCGGTATCGCCCCCGATCAGGCCGCATCGGATTACATCAATGTTCCCTGGGGGTATGCAGACTATGACGATCATCTGTCACAAATCTTTTCTTACATAAAGTCGGGCTCGTTTTCCCGTACAGATGCTAATGCGCGCCTGGCGGTAAAGGCCAATAACTTAAGAAGTTCGCTAAAGACCAGCGTAGTATCACCCAAATTCAATGGTATGGTTGATTTCAGGCCTCGGAAGGTATTGAAGTAAGCTTCGTAATATCCTGTAGTGAAACGCCACACCGCTTACGGATGTGGCGTTTTTCTTGGGGTGGATGTTGATGCCCTGCATCTCGGCTACTTCCCCGGGCTAAAAGATTGTGGCTGGCCTGCAGGAAGAGGCCGGCAAGGAGCTTGCTTTTATGGAATACGTAGAAAGTTTGTTATCCCCCAATAGCGATACCCAGCTGAAGAGTGCGACGCAACGGTTGCCCGGTAGTGATTTAATGCTGAT
>NZ_CABHOU010000043.1 GCF_902168175.1 uncultured Chitinophaga sp.
GAGGTCAGTTCCGTATTACCGTAATACGCCTGTCCGAACCCGTTTACACCATTAATGTTGATGTAAGATTTGATTTCCGCGCGACGGATACCGATTTGCCTGTTAATGCTGTACAGGAAGCGGTACTCCAGTCCTGGTGCGAGTTTAAAGTAAGGTGAAATACTGGCCAGCAGGTAATTGATGTTCGCATTATCATTAAACGCCTGCGACATGGCCAGTGGATTAATAGGATCGCCATTACCAAGAATGTCAAGCGAGCCATCCGTTTTATAAAGTGGTTGAGTGGGATTCCATTGTAAAGCCTGGCCAATAAGACTGCCCGTAAAACCCGCATTGTTAGTGATCGGCGCGAGCTTTTCCGAAGTATGTGCCGCAGAGATGTTGAAGTCCAGGCCGAGGTTTTTGCTTTCCAGGAAGTTGTACTGTCCGTTAATATTAGCGGTATATTTCTTTAATCCCGATTTAAGAACAATGCCCTCCTGGTCCAGCAAACCGAAAGAAGCCCTGTACCGGCCATTTTCATTACCGCCGCTAATGCCAACATTAAAGTTTTGGGTAACAGCGTTACGGGTGATGGCATCAAAAGCATCGGTGTTGCCACCGAAATCGCCTGCATTGAGGTCGTAATCTTTCAGTGCCTGCCGGTATTGCCCGGGGTCCAGTACGTCCAGTTTTTTCATCATATTACTAATACCAACAGAATAACCAGCGTCCAGCTTCATGACGCCCGGACTTCCTTTTTTAGTAGTGATGATAATAACCCCGTTGGAGCCACGCGAGCCATAGATCGCTGTGGCCGAAGCATCTTTGAGTACCTCTATAGATGCGATATCGAAAGAGTTGATAAAGTTGAGCGGGTTGGCATCCGGCGTTTGTCCAAGACCGTTAGCGTCGATGTTAGGGCGGGCAGTCCGGCCGTCCAGCGGAACACCATCTACCACGTACAGTGGCTGGTTGCCCGACCGTACGGAGGCGTTACCGCGTATGCGCACCGTAGCCGCGCCGCCAGGCGCGCCACTGTTGTTCACGATCATCAACCCCGAAACCTTACCTTGTATTAGCTGGTCAGGCGCCGAAACGATGCCCCGGTTAAAATCTTTAGTCTTAAGTGATGTTACCGCACCCGTAAGGTCCTTTTTGCGCGTGGTGCCGTATCCCACCACTACTACATCCGTTAGTGTGGTGTTGTCTTGTAAAAGCGTCACCGTTACATTTGTTGAGGAAGTGATGTCTACCTCCTGTGCGGCATAACCCAGGAAAGAAATCAGTAAAGTAGTAGCCGCCGGTTGTACATTCAGTTTAAAGGCGCCCGTAGCATCGGAAGTAGTACCGGTGGAAGTGCCCTTTACCTGGATAGAGGCGCCGGGTACGGCAGTGCCTTTTTCATCGTTTACTGTACCCGTGATAGTCCTGGTTTGCGCCATCAGCAAACACGGAAGGGCCAGAAACAGAGGGCATAGCAATAACGCCCGCATGATTCGAGTTGTGATCATAACGTAGAGGTTTATAATTGAAAAGGATGTGTTATAACACCGGCAAAGTGAGCGCAGGGGATCTTATTCTGTATCGTTTTTTCGCAGATCTTCTACATCATCGTTTTGACGGGAAATAGCATTACGTTTCTTGATTGTTCAGAAATTTGGGTTTCATATCGACTAGCTTTTTGGTTTATTAACGTGGTTAAAAGAGGGTCGTGAAATTGGTTGTTCTCTATCACTGCCTTACTGCATGATATCAAAGTACGTGGGTTAAATAGAACTAGAAAAGTTTTACAGGTCGAATATAGGAAATAAGGGCCGATAACCGGTGTGTCATCCACCTAAAAGCTTGATGATCAAATGGTTAAATAAACATTTGAATTTGTTTAATATAGACGTGTTGAGACCGTTTTAGCCTTTTAAAGCGCCTTGATCTCCATCACTTTCTCCTCGAATTCGTCGTTCGGGATGATCGATTTGTTCCTGATTTTGGTTTTGTACGCGTAGATGGTGTTTACTGAGTATTCGAGTATCTGGGCTATTTTCTCATTCTCGCTAATCCCGATCCTGATGAGGGCGAAGATGCGCAGGTCGGTATTGAGCAGTTCGTTATCCTTTAAATAGATGCGGTCTTCCTCCTTAAAAAAGGAATTGAACTCCTGCACGAAGTGCGGGAATATTTTCAGGAAGATGCGGTCGAAGTTCCGGAACAGCTCCTCCCGTTCCTGTTTAATATTGATATTATTGATCAGAAACTTCGCTTCCGTCAGCTTATTGTCCAGCATTTTCTGGTCGAGCCCCTTCTTCAGTTTCTCTATTTTACCAATATACTCCGAGTTAATGCGGAAGCAGTACCCGATGTACTCCTCCTTGATTTTATTGGCCTCCAGTAACTGTTCGTTAATCTCCTGTTGCTTCAGGTGCGCCGCCGACAGTGCCTTTTGTGCTGCTTTCAGCTTCTTTACCTGTTTAAAAATAACATAGGTAAGGATGATGAGTGCCAGCAGGAGCAGTGTGGCCATAGCAGCGTAAATAGATAACCGCCGTTTCTGCCCCTCCACCGTATTGATCTTCTCCCCTTCGATGATCGGCAAAATCTCACTCACCTGTACTTTACGTTGCCTTGCCCCATAGAAAGTGGCGTCCGAGATCGACTTTTCAATATAACGTGAGGCGTTTCTCACGTCCCCCGTGCGGAATAATATAGAAGCCAGGTTAAAAGTAGCCGTCGTTTCCTTCACCGAGGCCTTCGTGTCCGCAATAGCCGATCGCGCCAGGAAGTGGATCGCCCTTTCGTATTCCCCTTTGTTAATATATATGTTGCCCAGGTTCGCGTAAGTCATCGCCTCTTCGTGGAAGCTCAGGTCCAGGGTATTGAGCGCCCGGTTCAGGTGGTAAAGCGACGAGTCCATGTTCCCCTCCTTGAAATACTTGTAGCCCAGGTTACTCATATAAGGGTACTCGTCCGCCCGGAAAAAAGTAATGGCCGAATCCGTGTACCTGCCCGCCAGGGCAACGTAACCAGGGGAATAATAGGCATCGTTCACATAATCCGCCAGGTCGTAATAGTAACGGCGCATGAGTACATAATACTCCGCCTTCAGCGAGTCCGGCAGCCCCTCCGCTTTAAATCCGCCCATTAACACCCCCGTTTCGTGGAACATGCCCGAGGAGATCAGGATAAATCCCATTTTTATTTTCGCCAGCTGGATGCGGTTAGTATCCTGTAACTGGTCCGCGATTTTCTGCAGTTCCAGTGCCGAGGCAAAAGCCGAATCGAAGCTGAAAGATTTATAGGCATCGAATAAGCGGAGGCATGCGTTAAATTTTGCTTCCGGCAGTTTGGCCGAAACAAAAGCCGACTTGAGCGCGCTCAGTTCTTTATTTTTTAGCTGGTCGAAGGCAGAAGATTGGTCGAGTGTAGAATTGAGTTGCCGGAGCAGCGAATCCGTACCCGATTGCGCGCATGCAAGGGCAGTAACAAAGGAGCAAACAAGGCAAAGAAACGTTTTTTTCATAGTTGACCATAAGCGCCGAAACGTGGGCGCTGCCTCAATTTACAATGAATTTAGTTCAGGCGGTAAAAGAGATTTTTTAAAAAAAGCAGAAATAGATTTTGCAGAAATTAAATTTTTCCTATTTTTGCAATCCCAATTCAAACGGGACACACACATTCCTCCTTAGCTCAGTTGGTTAGAGCATCTGACTGTTAATCAGAGGGTCGTTGGTTCAAGTCCAACAGGGGGAGCGGAAAGAAGCAAAAGGCTTGCAGAAATGCAGGCCTTTTTCATTTCTAGTAGATTTAATCCGTACTTCGGATAATCTATTTTTACCTAATATGGACGTTTAAATTCATGTCGGCAGCATTAGTATGCTATCGTGGATGTCAATCATTTCATCCAGGCAAGTATTTGCGAAAGAAGCCATTATTAGTTATTTTAGGCTAGAAAGAAGCATCTAATGGGTAATAACTGCAAGTTTATAGCGATTGAGGGATTGGACGGATCCGGGAAGTCTACCCAGATCGAACTACTGATTAAGCACCTGGAGCGAAATAATGAACGGATAAAGTTTGTTCATTTCCCAAGAGCTAGCCAAGGAGTATTTGGTGAACTTATCTCAAAGTTTCTCAGAGGCGAATTTGGTAAGTTGGAACAAGTGCATCCCCAATTGGTTGCATTATTATTTGCAGAAGACAGGAAAGAATTTGCCAGTACCATCAACGAATGGATGAATGATGGGTACGTGGTGTTAGTTGACAGGTACGTACTTTCAAACGTGGCCTTTCAATGTGCCAAGTTAGATAGCGAGTCAGATAAAGCCTATCTAAGAAAGTGGATATTAGAATTCGAATATGACTACAATAAAATTCCCCAACCCGATTTTACAATTTACTTAGACGTCCCCTTCGATTTCGTACAGCAAGCATTGGCCCAGCGATTGATTAGTAAAGATCGCGCTTACCTTCAGGGCCAGGACGACATTCATGAAAAGAGCACAGAATTGCAAGTAGCGGTGAAGAAAGAGTACGAAGCTTTGCTAATGATGGAAGAAAATAACATCAGCAAAATTTCATGTGCCAATGCAGAAGGGAAGATGAGATTCCCTGCAGATATTCATAGTGATATTGTAAGTGTGATTAGCGAAAGAATTGCTACATTCAATGTGCGTCCATAAATTCCGGCCGTATTTATTTTAATGAAATCGTTAGCCTCAATTAAAGCACATTTCTTCGCGGAACTGGAAGCTGATCATGGTGTTTGGCAGATATTACGTATGCCGGCCATCATCGACAATATTATACTCCATGCTGTTAAGTATCAGAAATCCCAGGATCCTAAGGAGTTGATGGAAATTGCGAACCTATCTCTAAAGGTGAAAGTTAGACAACACCTGGCTTCCATCAAACTTGCGGATAGTATCGACGACGTGTTAAAGCAATTAGAATCGGGAGCCCGACTGAAATTAGTGCGTGATGCATATAATTATGTTTTTGGGGAAGCAGAGCATACACTACACGCATACTACAAGTTTGGAAAAAATGATCTGTTGAATGAGGTGGAGTATCTTAAATTGGTTAAGCAATTAAAAATAGCTCCGTTTTCGGATGAGGTATTCAATAAACTAACCGGGATTAGTATAGCTCTCTACATTAACACATAAAACGTACCTGTGTCCATACTGGGGCATGGATTTAATCAAAGAACTCTCGCCCTACCGCTTATTCATCCTCCTCTATAATCTCCTCGAAACGTTCAGCTATCCGCCGCCAATCACCCAAATCTTGATTATTTCCCTGAAGCAGGGCAACTAATTCTGTTGGATGATATTCTTGCCCTGTTTTTCTGTACACATCCAATTCAAGCAGCAGGAATTTCGCTTTGTCGAGCCCTGTCAGCTGATTTTTGAGCGATTCGTACTTCAATAGCATTTTAAATGCCATGGCATCATCCTCTTTGGAGTATGCGACATCATATAGTGCGGTAAATTGCTTCGATACTTCCTGTTGCTGAATAGTTCTGAAAAAACGTTGTTGATCAGGACTACCTATATAGAACGTGTTTCCGCCCGGATCTGTAAGCGTGAACCGCCGGTCGTCTGCCAGGTCACGAACTTTAGATATCTTTGGAACACCACTTCGAGGCACCCTGCCCAAAGACTGTTTCATGGCAGTAGAAAATGCCTGGCAAACGGCATCCACATCTTTCACCCTGATAAAACACATCGAAGAATTATGATCCGGCGGTATCTGTTTGGTGCCATAAAAGTGAAGTTCCATCTGCTCGAATTTCAAGGCAGCATAAGGATTCGGCGATGTATAGACCCCCAATACCTCAAAACCTAACTGCTCATAAAATTTCACCTGCGCCTTTATATCCGGACATGGAAGAATCGGTATTATCATTTCTTTTTTTACAAAATTATCCAACCGGGAAGCTGGCTGATTGTAAAAAACAGACATTTTTAATAACCTGCCAGGGAGAAAAAGGACTGTGGGTTATACCCGCTGAAGCTTTTAAAATCGTGAATGAAATGCGCCTGGTCGTAATAACCGTATGCATGGGCGAGCGAAGTAAGAGAGTCGTAGCGTTTCCTGTCCCATAAAGCCTGTTCAAAACGAATGATCCGGGCATACAGCTTCGGATTAAATCCCGTATATCCTGCAAAGCGACGTTCGAACTGTTTTTGCGAGAGGTGGGCTGTTGCCGCGAGTTGACGGATCTGTGTAATTCCTTTGGCCCGCCTGATGTGCCGGATAACATTTAACACCTGCTCATCCGGTCGTTTTATTATCAATATCCGTTTAAGTAGCCAATTGCTTAGCAGGCGGTAGCGCTCATTCGTGGTGATGGTGGTGGCCATGCGTTCGTTGAGGATGTTGCATGTGGCATTGATTCCGGCCATGTCGGCCACCTGCTCACGTAATTCCGATACAGAGATGTCGAATATATACGGTACAGCATGGGAATATAGTGACACGCCAAAGAGATCAAGACTCGCGTTCATCGGGAATTGCCGGTGACTTTTGGTGTGGCCGAGTACCGTGGAGAAGGAGAGCGTTGTATCCTGGAATCCGAAAGCCAGTTCTGTGTTGGTGTTGGCGGTGGCGTAGTAGGTGGTGGATGAAGAGTACTGCCAGGGGGCAGCCCAGAAGTGGCTGACGTAGGGGTTAAGGAGGGCTGGAGGCTGGAGGATGATGGTGGACATATAGGTTAAATGTACGAAAGAAGTTATAATGCTCCCCCTTCGGGCCAATTGCTCCAATGCGTATTTGCCTTTTGGGTAGGCCTGTATAACGAAGTATCTCCTGTTGAAATAACCGCAGCCAGGTGCTGGAAAGTTTCGTTTTCGCTTGGGGCTTCTCCGTTTCCGAGGTCAGGGTGATGCCATTCCCTTAATGTCATGAGCACTGGCAGATCAACTGGGATTTTTGGCGATCTCTTCTAGTGTCACCCAGAATAAATCAGCGTACTCTGGAATTAGCCCCCGCAGAAATTCATAGTTGGCTATCTTGCCGGGATATTCTAACATAATGCCTTTCGCGCGATAATGTTGAAGATCGTGAACCACAGGGACCAGCTGATCTTTGACTTTGATATGTCTTACGTCGGCATTCAAATATGAGATATACGTTTCCTCATCTTCCACGAGCGCGGGCATTCCTTCGTTTTCTGCAAAGAAGAAAAAGTTATCGTTGTCGTTAAGCTTTTTGGTTAAAATACAATTTCCGAAAACACCGGCAATCGTCCGTCAGGTTCGCCTATATGTGGAATTCCCATCCGCCTATGGTGAAGGCGGTTACGGAATTAAGAGATATTATCAAGGATATCACCAGCCAATCGCAGAAGCAGGAAGAGAACAGCACGCCGGGGTATACCCGTTCCAAAGACAATGAGTTAGAAAAACTACAGGACGGCACCCGTTTGTTAGCCGCCCAGCTGCGGGCATCCGGGAAATTGAATAAGGATGAAGTACGCCTGCAAAGTGTACGGTGTACTGATTCTGCTTTTGAATTGATGGCCACACAGTCGTTGCTGCAGGTTTCGCAGATCATAATTGGTCACGCGCGGACCAAACTCGCAGATTTTGGTGATTTTGGGGTAACTGAAGCAAACATCCTTAATCTCGAAAGTATACGCGCCGAGGCCACCAGGCTAATTAGCCAGCGCAACGTTGCTGGTGGTACAAGGAAGTCTGCCACTGATACGCTTCCGGAGTTGCTCACGCAAATGCGCGACCAGCTCGAACTTGTAGACGATCTTATAGACAGTCTTATAAAGGATATTGAATTCACGAACGTCTACCACAACATGCGCAAAATCATCGACCGCGGCGGCCGTTCCATCCCCGCTGAGCAAGAACAAAATTAAAGCACGGTTAACACACGCCCGGGGTATCTCCATACCCTGGCCTACTTTTTCTTCGAATTACAATAAGAATGTACCCGCACCACCATGCCCCCATCAAACTCATACACATCACAACTATTCACCTCATTCACCACCTCCCCGTCGCGGATAAACTTACCGTAACCATACACAGCTACCTTCCCATCCTGCTCCATTAAACCATATTCCCGGAAATCTGTAGTTATAGAGGCGAAGTAGCTGGCAATCTCCCGGGCGAAAGCCATTACCTGGGTTTGGCCCGAAAAGTGTTTGTCTTCTTCATATATAAACCATTCCACGGAATCGGCGAGATAGGGGGCGGCTTCTTCAAATTTGCCGGCGGAAAAGAGGCGGGCGATAGCTGTTGGAGTCATAACGGTTTTTACTAAAGATAACGAAAGTGTAGAAATGTATAATTAATACAAGGATATAGCAATCAATCTCTTGTAATGGCGATTCATTTAAGAGCTACCTTTAAATTCTTACAATAACCATCTAAAAACTGCAAATATGAGTTCAATTAAAGTTAAAGACGGAACAGAGATTTATTACAAAGACTGGGGTACCGGACAGCCGATCGTTTTCCATCACGGCTGGCCTTTATCAAGTGATGATTGGGATACACAGATGATGTTTTTCCTGGAGCAGGGCTACAGGGTAATTGCACACGACCGCCGCGGTCATGGCCGTTCTACCCAAACGGATACAGGTAACGAAATGGAAACTTACGCGGCAGACGTGGCTGAATTAGTAAAGGCCCTCGACCTGAAAGATGCGATCCATATTGGTCACTCAACCGGTGGTGGTGAAGTAATTCGTTATGTAGCGAAGTACGGTGCCGGCCGGGTAGCGAAAGCGGTATTGATAAGCGCGGTTACGCCTACTATGGCAAAATCGGCCAGCAATCCCGATGGTGTACCTTTGGAGGTATTTGACGGCATCCGCGAGGGTACTGCTTACAACCGCCCTCAGTACTTCCACGATTTCACCGATGCGTTTTACGGTTACAATCGCCCGGGAGCAAAAGCTGCACAGGGTATTAAAAACAACTGGTGGCGCCAGGGTATGATGGGTGGAATAAAAGCTCACTATGACTGTATCAAAGCTTTCTCTGAAACCGACTTTACCGAGGATCTGAAAAGCGTGGACGTGCCTGTATTAGTGCTGCATGGCGAAGATGATCAGATCGTACCTTACCAGCTTACGGGCGTAAAAGCTGCCAAGCTGTTGAAGAATGGCAAGCTGATTACCTACCCGGGTTTCCCGCATGGTATGCCTACTACCGAAGCGGCGACTATCAATGCCGATCTGTTAGCTTTTATCAAATCATAAATAATAGGAAAGAGCCTGGCAATCTGCCGGGCTTTTTCTTTAGAGTTTTATCTTCAACTCAAACTCCCGCTTTATCGCCAGCAAAGCCTCCGCATTCCCCTTCGCATCATCCACCGGGTGATGGGTATGTGCCGTTTTACGCAGATGTTTGAAATTCTTAAACGTATCCTTCACCACTCCTTTATATAAACTCCCAAGGTTTTGAGAGCTGAAGCCAAAGGGATTGCTCCCGGTGAAATGATGAAAGTACCAGCAAATAAACATCCAGTCGAAACCATTATTATCACTGATAAAAATGGGCCGGTCTTTTTTTGAGACCTCGTTTACCCAAACGGCAAAGTCGCGCATCGCCTGTTCCGGGTCATCAAATTGCATCGTTTCTTCACGGGTGTAACCGGAAACTGCTAAGGCGGCGGGAACAAACTTTTCAGAGATGGGTTTAAGTTTTCTGAAGAAGGTGGTGTCGAGGTTGTCGTTAACAAGCACTGCCCCGAAAGACACCATGGAGTAGTCGCCCGGTATTGGGCCGTCGCTCTCCACATCAACCATAATGTAAGCCATGGGGTTAAATCAATTAATCTGCAGCAAAAGTATAACAAAATATGTCAATTTGATATATGCGTTTTCGTTACACAAATTGTCTGTATCGTAAAACTCACTGCCATGCTGTGTTTTCAATTTGGTAATTAGGTAGATGAATATGACATAATGTTATATGTGTTTGCTCTACACAAACACTCTTACATATCATCTTTACCTATTTCTTTCCCTTTTTGTTCCTTTTTTCCCATCTTTCCAAACCTGTAAGCCACCATTAAGGTAGCCCTGAATATCCGCGAGCGACTTTCAGAAAACATCACATAACCATCGGCCTCCACCGTTTTTTCTATTGCCATTACCGGGCGATGATAGTTGTGAATGCCTACTGTCCCGGTCAGTTTTTCATGCACGCAGGTGAAGGAAAAATGACTCTGCACCCTCGGTGGTATGTTCAATTGGAACGAATAACCGCCATCGTACGACACCCCGCCCGTAACCCGCAACTTCGGAGAGAGCGTATAAGATAGCGTAAGGTTCTCCCGCCAGAAAGCGCGGTTTTGTGTGCGGGCGGTATCCGCTATTTTAAATGTACCCAGCTTCACGCCGGAACTAATGTTTGCCTGAAACCGAGGGAACAAGTAACGCGCTGCACTAAAACCAAGATCAATGTTTTGGGAGGAGGCCAGGTTTTTATACGTGCTGGCCATTAAACCGTTGGATAAATAATAGTAAGGCTGGATATCATCTTTCGTAATCGCATAACTGCCGGTGAGGTTAACGGTGATGGCGCTTACCTCCGTCCGGTAAATCACATTCGCATTCCACTTTTCCGACGGCCGCAAACCCGGATTGCCCATAGACACTACATTGCTCACTCCGTATTCTTCGCCATACCGGGTAATATTGGTCAGCATATACAATTGCGGCCGCAGCCGGTTGTACTGCAATTCTCCCCTCAACGATCCGTTCTTCGTTTCCCTGAACACGGAAATGTACGGAGCGATGGTAAAAAACGAAAACCGTTCCCGCGCGGCTTTGTCTGAAGCCCTGTCCATACTGTAATCCGCTTTCACCACCGCTCGCAACGAAAAGTTCCGGAATTGCCTGTCCCACGACGAAAGCAATGCGGCGTACTGATAATTGATATCGTAAGCCTGCATAATTATACTGTCGGGCCCATGCAGCGATTGGCGAAAGCTGTAGGCCTGCGCATTACGCAAATCGCGGTTAAAGTATTTGATAACGGCTTCGAAGTTGCCTGCCGTTTTATGCTGCAGTTCGTAGGCTACCATCGCAAAAACGCCCTGCTCTTTATCGTTGCGGCGGTTCGTAAAATTACTGCCAGGCAGGTAAGCGCCTTTTAGTACTGTAGGCCGTGCGCTCTGCTCGTTCAACGATCTGTTTTTATTCAGCTCCAGCGAAAAATCGAATCGTTTAGGGTACCCGTTGCGGGTAACTGACCTCCAGGTATAAGAACTGTTCCAGGTAATGGTCTGGTTATGCGGCCCGAAAGGACTTGTATTCATATTGCCAAGCTGCATATGGTTAAACAACGTATCGTTCCGCCACTGCTCCCGGTCGGCCGTCATTTCAAAACTGCTTTCGCTTCGCCGTATACTCAGCGAAGTATTAAGCACCTTGCCCTGTGCAATTTCAAACGATTCGCCCAGGTTTAATGAATAACTGCCGCTGCGCACGCCCGACTGCTTAAGCGTATTGATGTCCTTCACGCCCCTCTTTGTCACCTGCCGCACTTCACTCTTTGGTCCATACATCTTCATAAAGGAGGGCGCGAGGTTAAACAGGTGTCTCCGTTTACTGACCGATAATGATAGATTGGCCAAACTCATATTGGTACCGCCGGTTACACTGGCATTACCGAAAAGTCCTTCATCGTGTTTTGCTTCGATAAAACTCAGACTGGGCCCTTCTGTTTTAAGGTCGTAAATATTCAGGGTAACTTTTGAAAAGTTTAAGGCCGGGTTGCTGAGCGCATTCCTGATCATATCACCGAAGCCCGCCACGTTTATACCATCTTTGGTAACGGTTACCGCTTTGCCCATATATAATATGCTCCGGTTTTCTTCATCCACATCAATGCCTGGTATTTCTTTTAATACCTGCGCCAGATCGAGGAATTTCACGTCATCGATCTTGGAAATGTCCAGCACAGCGCCTCTTGCGTTCTGTATCACTGCTTTTCGTTTGTGAATAACGGTTACAGAATCCAGCGTACGGGGTTTCATGCCGGGCAGGGTATCGCACGGGTTTGCCCTTAGCCCGGAGAAAAGCAGGACTAAGGGAACAATTATCAACAGGCCGGCTGCCTTCATTTATTATTGAATCGTTTTCAGGAATATAAATGTGGTATCGGTAGCCTGCCGGTTCTTAAATGCAATTTTTGTGTTGATGGGCTCATACTTTTTAGTGTTCCTCCGCTCGGGCCAGTCTGGTTTCATATAGGTATTATCATTTAGGTTGATGAGGACCTTCGCATAATAATTACTCATCGTAAATCGCACCACACTACAACCACAGGAGTCGGATTTACCGGAAGTAAATGGTGTTTGGTTGCGCACGGCGGTAAAATGTACGCCGGTTAAAGGGGCATTGGTACCCACTTCCCTGAAGCATATACGTTTGAAAATGGTGGCAGCCGAAGCATTACCGCCGGCGGCGGGAACAAAAACCTTTTCCTGTGATTTGGCTACAACGGGTGTAAGGAAAAGGGCAATTAATAACAGGCGTATCATCTTGTCGGTTTAAAGATTAAAGAGGCTATGTTGCCATAGCCCCTTTAACAGGTTTAGATTACAGTGTGCAACCACATCCATGGGTTACATTCTCGGGCCAGTCGCAAGCCTCGGTGTACTCATTGTAATGCAGGCCTTCTGGGCAGTGGAACCTTACCCACTTGCCCTCGTCGCATCTGAAAAATTGCGCACACCAAATGGAACTCGCTCCCATTGTGCCATCGGGGCTGCAAGGGGCATTTGGGTCTTCGTGCGTCTGTGCCAGGGACACAGATGCTGTTGCTCCGGCAAAAAGGAGCATAAGTGCCAATGAAATTTTCTTCATGGTCTTGGGTTTTTATTTTGGGTTTAAAAAAAAGACGGTTGGATTTAGTCGCCGAGCACCATGCCTTTAATGGTAAACTGCATGGGAGAGTTACTGGCATTGGAACGGAGCTGTACCAGGTGGGCGAACTCGCCAATATTGGTGGCTTTAAATTGTACATTCAGGATGCCTGTATCGCCGGGCTTAATTTCTTTCCCGGTTATATTCGCTACCGTGCAATCGCAGTCCGCAAAGGTTTCATCTATCACCAGCGGTGCTTTTCCAAGATTCTTGATTTTAAACGCAACGGTGCTGGTGGATTTAAATTTGACTTTGCCAATGTTGCGGTCAAGTTGTTCCACGCCCATGTAGGCATCGTCGTACACATTGTAACCGTTATTCATGGCCATTTTCATTTCGGTGCGTAAGGGGGCGTTGAAGATGAGGGCTGTCGGTTCTTCTATCGCCAGAGCGGCCAGTGCATACTTTTTACCGTTGATGCTGTCTTTCATCGCGTTCTCGCATTTAGCCAACAGGTAGTTGTTGTAAAAGGTGTTGTAAAATTGAAGCGATTGCCGCAACGCGCCTTCCATCGGTTTAAGGAGGCTGCTGTCTTTTGACACTTCGTAATCATCCCACGAGGCCTGGGCCTTACACACATTTTCGTAGTAAGCTAACAGCGAATCGGCCCGCATCATTTTTCCATCTTCTATCTGAAAATGGGGATCGGCAGTGATGGATGGCGTAGTGGTGATTTGCCCGACGAGCATGATTACCGGCTTTTTGCGGAGCGCGCCTAATTCCAGGTGCCGCAGTTTACCGCTGGCATCGAAAAATAGCGATACAGGGAAGCTGCCTTTGTTGATAATGCGGGAGAGCCACTGCTCGCCGGTCACGTTTTCGTCTGTGCGGAGAACGATGAAGTGCCTGGCGATGGTTTCGGCATACGATGGGTCTTTGATTAACTCGGCCTCAAATACCTCGCACATACTGCAGCCCGATTTACTTGAAATCAGGAGCAGGCCTTTGTTCAATTGCTTCGCCTTTTCAAATGCTGCCGATAAACGGGTGTTCGACAAAATTACCATTTCCGGGGCCGGGTTACTGCAGTACCAATTGGGCATGCAGAAACAGGCCAGCAACAATGCTAGTGGAATAAATTTCATTCTTGGACAGGGTTTAGATTCTGGGTAACTAATTTTAGATCACGGGTCGAATATAGCAGGTTTATCAATTTGAAAAACAGCCCCGGTTGTTTTAGTCCGCAAAATTGTCAGGTGTATCGATTGATCTGGAAAACTACTTTTTTACCAACATCCTTCTCACCGCAGTGGCCATTTTTTGGTTGGATATTTTCCTTTTCGGGAGATGATGATAACTTCATTTTCGAGCTTCATCATCATGAAGCATCCTCCGGTCATTTATATCGACGTTTTTTTCACTAAAAACTGTCAATAGTACATTTGTGTTGTTTTTACATGAAGTGCAAGCGGGAGGAAAAGCCTGTATTTGTTGATGTTACACCTTGCTTCAGCATACTGTATGTATGACATATTGTTATATGTGTTGCTGAAACACGAATCCATTTTGAAGGGAAACCAACGCTTTTGTCCATTCTTAAGCTCTGGAATTGTTCCTAACAGACGAACAATTCCGGGACTTAGTCCGTTAATTTGAAAATTGCTCCCATGCCCCGTAACCAAATTTTGCTCTGGCTATTGCTTCCGTTTTTTGTGAAAGCCCAGGTAACGGATACTACGCCGCGTAAGACTTTCTGGCAGTCGCCTGCGGTACAGATTTCCGTTGTTCCGCTCACATTATTTGCCGCCAGTGCTATCACCTGGGGCGAGCGGGAGGAGATCCGGAAGCTGCGTAACCGGTA
>NZ_CABHOU010000044.1 GCF_902168175.1 uncultured Chitinophaga sp.
TTTATGGAACAGTTCTATTTCTTCAGGATTAAGCAGGCCCTTACGGAGGTCTTCAGACAATACCTGGAATATCTCATCCAGTTGTCGGTACTCTTTTTCTTCGGGGCCGCCCTTTTCAAGAACTTTCTTTAAAAATCTCATGGGGCTGAGGGTTGCTGTTGCGTTCATCATTTTGGGGGTTTTAAGATTAACGATGATGCAAAGATGTTGTGCTGGCGGCAAAGGAGAGGTGGGGAGTTAACACATGGGTGCTTTGACTTAATGAAGTTATGGGAACGGGGTTTAATAAAAAGGCCTGGCGAAATATCGCCAGGCCTTCTATAATTTAAGCTAAAACCTTATCCGGTGTGATGGGTAAATCTCTCAAACGTTTGCCTGTAGCATTAAAGATGGCATTAGCAATGGCCGCCGCCGACCCGATAATACCTACTTCTCCCAAACCTTTGGCCCCGCTTGGATTAATATTGGGATCTGTTTTATTGATAAACGCAACTTCAATAACCGGCGCATCTGCATTCACAGCAAAGTGATAACCAGCAAGATCGTTGCCCACCAGGTTGCCAAGATTTTTATCGGCCAGCTGCTCTTCCATCAATGCCATACCAATGCCGCCCACTACCGCGCCTGATATCTGGTTGGCGGCGGGTTTCTCGTTAACGATCCTGCCGCCGTCGGCCACACTCACCATCCTGTCGATCTTTACTTTGCCTGTTTTAATATTCACTTTAACCCTGCAAAAGTGTACGGCTGATGAACAGAATGCGTACTTTTGCCGCTCTTCTCCCGGGCCGGAGCTGGCTTCTACATCAACAGTAGTAAGGTTGTTTTTCTTCCAGATGTCTGCATAAGAAACAAATTCGTTATTGTTTGTTTTATAAGAAACGCCGGTTTCGGAAAGCAGTATATCCGGGAGTGCCGCATTTTTATACACCTCTTTCTGCACCAGCGCATATGTAGCCAGCTTTTGCTTTAACGCATCACACACGGCCGATACGGCGCCGCTGATGGAAGACAGGCCGGTACTGCCACCCTGACTGCCCGTAGCGGGAAAATCTGAATGCCCCAGTTCGATTTTTATCTTGTTTTTCGCAACACCGGTGCTGGAATGGGTAATATTTTGTATCGCTGTACCAGTGCCAGTTCCGATGTCGGTCATGGCGGTTTTAACGGTAATCGTTCCGTCTTTTTGCATGCTGATGCCCGCGCTGGCATTACCACGTCCTGCTCCCCACATCCCAATGCCCATCCCATAACCGATCTTCCACTCACCATCTGTTAGTGTGCCGGGTACCTGTTTTCTTTCTTTCCAGTTAATCATCGCTGCCCCCTTCTCCACACATTCGTTCACGAAGTTGGTCGACCAGGGTTTGCCGCTTTCAGGATCTGTGGTAACTGCGAGATTCTTCATCCGCAGCTCCAGCGGGTCTACCTGCATTTTATGACTCAGTTCGTCAATAGCACATTCCAGCGCAAAAGCACCGGTACAATCGCCCGGACCGCGCATCCAGGTGGGTGTACTCAGGTGAAGCGGAACGGTAGCCTGTTCTGTTTTCAGGTTATCGAAATTGTACACCATCCGCGTAATACGGGTAATGCCTTCACTGAAGGTTTCGTATTTGGAGGTGTTGTTCTTTGATTGATGCAGTATGCCTACGAACTTGCCATTGTTATCTGCGCCTAGTTTTACCTTTTGCCAGGCGGCGGGGCGGTAGCCGGTGAGGCTGAACATTTGCGGCCGGGTGAGTACTACTTTTACGGGCCGTTTTACCTGTTTTGCCGCCATTACTGATGCCAGTGCATGTGGCCATACGCGCAGGCCTGAGCCAAAACCGCCACCAACGAATTCGCTGCTTACTTCTATGTTTTGAGGCGGAATGTTAAACAGTCGCGCAAATACGCGCTGTACATTGTTTACGCCCTGGTTTTTATCGTATAGTACCAGTTTATCATCTGCTGTCCAGTGCGCAATGGTGGCGTGCATTTCCATGGGGTTATGCACTTCTGCCTGCACATTATATTCTGCTTCCACGATGTGGGCCGCACCAGACCATGCGTCCAGCGTGCCTTTCTCTTTACCGGCACTGGAAAGTTTTACACCGGGATGGGTGCTTTCGAAATCTACGTTCGCCTTTTCGGTATTGTATTCCGCGTCTATCAGCGAAGCCGCGTAGGTAGCATTTTCCAGGGTGTCGGCTATTACCAGCGCAATTGGCTGACCCCTGAAGTAGATCTTATCTGTATGAAAAATGGGTAAACCGAAACGGGTTTCTTTGATCTTCGCTTCGTCGGCCATCCCTGGTACTAAAGGTTTATGTTCATGGGTGATGATATCCAGTACACCCTCTACCTGTTTCGCTTTGCTGAGGTCGATGCTTTTAATGGAGCCCGCCGCTACGGCGCTGACTGCCAGCACTCCGTAACATACGTTCTTTACCTCGTATTCTGCCGCATATTTGCCGGAGCCTGTTACCTTGGCCACAGCTTCCACACGGCCTTCGGCCCTGGCTGCTACCGGTTTTTTAGTATTGAAAAGTCGCATGATACATCATTAAGCAGTTAAACAATTTTGCAGCGCGGTTTCTACAGCGCCTCTTAACATGGATTTCTTAAAACCATTGTTGGATAATGGTTTCACGTCTTTAATAACGATGTCGGCCGCAGCACTAAAGGTGGAGGCAGATGGCGCTTTTCCTTTTAAGTACTGCTCCGCCTCATACCAGCGCCATGGTTTATGCGCCACACCACCCGAGGCCAGTCTGGCGTCAGCAATGTGGTTGTCCTGTAAATGCAGCGCGGCAGCTACCGAAACCAGTGCGAAGGCGTAGGAGTCACGGTCCCTTAGTTTTAAATAATAAAAGTTTTTAGAGAAGGGATTTTCTGCAATGTCTACAGATGTGATGATCGCATTGGCGGGCAGGTTGTTATCCAGTTGCGGCGTATCGCCCGGCAGTTTATGGAAATCTTTGAAGGGGATGGATAACTGCTTTTTATTTTTATCGGTAGTGGCAACGGTGGCGTCCAGCGCCGCCAGTGCTACGCAGAGGTCGGAGGGATGCACCGCCACACATTGTTCGTTGTATCCCACGATCGCGTTCATACGGTTCTCACCGTTGATGGCACTGCAGCCACTGCCTGGCTTCCTTTTGTTGCAAGGTGTGGTAATGTCGTAGAAGTAAGGGCAACGTGTACGTTGTAACAGGTTGCCTGCCGTAGAGGCCATGTTCCTGATCTGTGGCGATGCACCGGCCAGCACGGCCTTTGCTACCAACGGATATTTAGATAAGATGGTTTTATCGGTAGTAATGGCGCTGTTACGCACCATCGCGCCAATACGAACGCCTTTGCCCTGCTGCTCTATTTTGCTGGAAAGTGCGGTGGTAATATCGAGTACGGCGTCTGGTCCGGCGATGTTTTTCTTCATCAGGTCGAGCAAATTAGTGCCACCTGCAATGAATTGCACCGTATCTTTTTTAATGGATAAGGCCTTGCCCAGGTTTTCTGGTTTGGAAAAAGTGAATGGCTTCATTTTGCAACTTTTTGAATGGATTCAACAATACCGTTGTAAGCCCCGCAGCGACAAAGGTTGCCGCTCATGAACTCCTTGATCTCTGCTACGGAACTGGTATGTCCCTCTTTTACACAGGCCACGGCCGACATAATCTGCCCCGGGGTACAGTACCCGCACTGGAACCCGTCGCATTCGATAAAGGCCTGCTGCATGGGGTGTAATTTTTCACCGTCTGCCAGTCCTTCGATGGTAGTCACTTCTTTGCCAGGCAGCATAGCGGCCAGGGTAAGGCAGCTCAGTACTCTTTCTCCGTCCACATGTACGGTACAGGCCCCACATTGTCCATGGTCGCAACCCTTTTTGGTGCCGGTAAGATGCAGGTCTTCCCGCAGCAAATCGAGTAAGGTGGTACGGGTGTCTACCGTTACCTTGTACATTTTTTTGTTGATGCTAACGGGAAGTGGAAAGGTTTGTTTCGGAGGTACAATAAAGTTCTTCGCTTCGTTGTACAGCGCCTTCACCGATGCCGGAATTGCCGCCAATACGGCCAGGGCGCCCGACGTTTTTAGGAAAAAACGCCTGCTATAGGATTGTTTGCCATTCATAAACGCAATGTTTATTAATTGATGTTGGTATCGTATGCTTTTATCAGATCGGGGACTGACCTTAATGCCCCCATATTTTGCGCGATCAGAAATAACTACAAGTAATATACCGAAATATTCTGCACTACGCGCCGGAAGCGCTGGATTTTAAATGCTTAACGAGTCAGCGTTAATGTTCCGTCAATCCGGTGGTGTTTTATACAGATGCGTCGCCCGCCCATATCAACCTCCCGAAAAGGGTGGCAGTAACGCAATTTCCGCATCTTCGCCCACAGTGGTATTTTCCTTAACCACTTTGCGGTCGAGCGTTACCAGGTACTTCGCCTCGCGAAGCCGTGGGTAAGTTTCATACAACAGCCGCTGTAGTTCGTCGGTGTTTGCTGGGCGCACTACATCTGCCTTCGCGCAGCCTGTAAGTGTTGCGAGTTGCCCGAAAAATAATATCTGTAAGGTGTTTTTCACGATAAATCAGGAAGAAAGAGTTTAAAGGAGGCGACGGCCAATACTACCGCCAGCAATATTTTGATCGTCCGCTGCGGAAAACGGATGGCGCCTGCATAAGAACCGAGTAGTCCGCCGCCGAAGGCAACGATCACGTAAAGTGTCATGTCGGGACTAAACTGTACACCACGGCTAAGCTGGCCGAATAAGCCGGATAATGAGTTCACGAAAATAAACAGGGCACTGATCGCTGCGGCCTGCTTCTGGTCGGTCCAGCGCAGCAACAATAGCACCGGTGATAGTATAACCCCGCCACCAATACCCAGCATGCCCGACAGTAAACCTATAGAAGCGCCGATCAGCAATAGCCAGCCTGTTTTAGGCTGCGCCGTTTTGTTAACCTCTATGTCCCGGAAAAACAGGAAGCGTGCCACGGGTATCAACAGGAAAACGCCCAGCATTTTACGGTACACCTCGGAATGTATGGCCATGGTACCGCCAACAAACGCCATGGGGACAGATGCCAGCGATAACGGGAGAAACAATCTCCGGTTAAAATAATTTCCCCGGTAGTAAAAGGTGAATGAAGTAAGCGATACAAAAAGATTAAGCAGCAGCGCCGTAGGTTTCATTACATCCGGTGCCACACTGAATAAGGCCATCAGTGCAAGGTACCCGCTCGCCCCGCCGTGTCCTACCGACGAATATAAGAATGCTACCGCAAACAGCAGCGGGCATAAGATTATCAAATCATCCATATACTGGCAACAGGTGAATATTTACAAGATCGTTTTCCTGGTATGGCTGTGCCGCTTCGTCCAACGCTACGAGGCAGTTGGCGGTGGCGAAACTGCGCATTCGGTACGAATCCTGGGCGGGTAATATGGTTACACGGCCGTCTGCATAATACCCTTTCAAAAAATGGGTAAGCTGGTTT
>NZ_CABHOU010000045.1 GCF_902168175.1 uncultured Chitinophaga sp.
GGATGTACCCGACAAATAACCTGTCGCGCTACGTAGCCATCGACCTGCTGATGACAGACGGTACCGCATTACGTAACACCACCGCCATCGACCAGACAGGCGCGTCGATGCATCCCGGGGCAGGCCACGGTACCGTCAATACCTGGCAACAGATACGCAGTAATATCGGTTCCGCGCTGAACGGTAAAACCATTGATCGCATCATTATTGCTTACGATCATGGTGCCGATACAGGCAGTTTTAAAACCTATTTTGATGATATCGTAATTACAGATCAGCCGCTGATTACATCTTTAGCTGCAGCGCAAAAGCTTCCCGATCTCTCTCCGCAGATGCACATCTTTCCGCAGCCAGCCAGGGATTTAGCGAATATTCGATTTACGGGCAATTGGAATGGTGAAGGGGAAATGGCGGTTTATAATGCGAACGGCCAGTGCGTAAGCAATGAAACCGTACGGCTCGAAAATAACAGGATTACATTACCGCTGGACGGCCTGCCTGCGGGCGTGTACTTTGTGCGCGTGAGTAAGGGGCAGGGCTTTGCTGTGAAAAAGATGGTGGTAGTGAGGTAATGTAAATTTTGATGTGGTGAGCCGTCCGGGAAACCGGGCGGCTTTTTTTGTTTGTATGGGGAAAAGTGATAAAATTGTGGGATGTTAGCCGGTGAATGTTAACTTTTAGTTCCCAGTAATTACCTTGAAAAGCGGATGAAGTATGTTTAGTTTTTTTCGTAAACCTAAGAAACCGGTATGCCCGGTACCGGAAGAAAGCCATGTGTTCATAGCACAATCCTTTAAATGGTTTGTAAAGGAGTTTGGCCAGGAATACATTGTTGCCCGTAAGGTGCTCTGTCCTGTACCTGCAGATTTTCCTATAAAATTTAGTCAAACAGAACAAGATGCGTATGAGGTGTTACCCATCGTTGCAAAACAGATGGACGTTGATCCGTCGTTGATAGAACTCCGGTTTTACGATCAATCTTTGATGACATTTTCAAACGGAAGTAAAATATTCTCGCAGATGGCTGGAGATGGCTATTCTGCCGGGCAATACATAGCGGTTAACGGAAAGTTTTTTATCTCTATTGAAGATTCGCAGTTAAAGAATGCCGAAACCCTGATTGCCACTATGGCTCATGAGATAGCGCACATCAAACTGCTGGGTGAAAAAAGAATACGGGAGAACGATGAAATGCTTACAGACATGGTGCCGGTTATTTATGGGTTAGGTATCTTTAATGCTAATGCGGCTTTTAATTTCTATCAGCAGCCCGATAGCTGGGGATATAATAAGCAGGGCTATCTCAGTCAGCAGGAGTGGGGGCATGCGCTCGCTCATTTGGCGTTGTTGCGAAGTGAGGGCAAGAGTCCTGAGTGGATAAAATATCTTGCTAGCAATATTAAATCTGATTTTAAGAAGAGTTATGAGTTTTTGAGTGATGCGCAGGCGGGGGAGTTGCGGGTGGTGAGGTAATGAGCAAACTTCTGTTTTCGGCGATTGCTATGTTTTCGTGAGAACCAACAAAAACCCACCTGCAACGCGTCCGGTTTTTTCCGAAGACAGAATCAGGAATAACAATCTTTTTTTCAACCAAGCTTCCAATTTCCCAAAATAATTAGTAAAATTGCACTGTCGGAATAATTGTTACCCGTAATTGTTGGCCCGACAGTAATTATCCATATAGACACTTAATACAAACCCTTTACCGATGAAACGAATCGCTTTACCATGGCGGTTGCAACGTATAGCGTGCTACTGCCATAATAAACCCGGATCAGATAGTTAGTGTGTTAACCTGAAAACGTATACAGTAACCTGTATGCCTAAAAACTTTATGACTATGATTTCCAGAATCATTGTGGTATTCCTATGCCTGTTACTTTCCCTCGCTACGTATGCCCAGGAGTTAACAGGAATTCCCGAAAAGTTTCTGAAAGAAGTGGATGATAAATCCAAACGGTTCGAAGAGAAGCTGATGAAGCGTACGGATAAAGCGCTCAGCCGTTTTCAACAACAGGAGAAGAAGATGCAGCGAAAGCTGGCGAAAACTGATTCCCTGGCGGCCAACAACATCTTTACCCGTTCTATCGATTCGCTGGGTAACCTGAAAGCGAACCTGCGGAAGAAAACGGCGAAGTACGAGAAGGTACTTAGTGGCCAGTACAACGGCTATCTGGATACGCTGTCTAATTCCCTTTCCTTCCTCAAAGACTCCAAAGAGTTTCTCGGTAAATCTAAAGGTGTGAAAGACCAGCTGAACGGGTCTTTACAACGTGTAAAAGACCTGCAGGCGAAGCTGCAATACGCTGAACAGGTAAAGGCTTATATCCGCGAACGCCGCCAGCAGCTGAAAAGCCAGTTGTCGCAGTACACCGCTTTTTCTAAAGATCTCCAAAAGCTTAATAAAGAGGCGTATTACTATGCGCAGCAGGTAAAGGAATACAAAGAGATATTCAAAGACCGCAAAAAGACGGAGGCAAAGGCGATGGAACTGTTACAGAAAACAAAAGCCTTTAACAGCTTCATGGAAAGAAATTCTCAGCTGGCCAGCCTGTTTAATTTTAGTCCGGGCGGTGCTACCAGCAGTGAGGATGTAGCCCGTAGCCTCGAAGGTCTGCAAACCCGCACCCAGGTAGAGCAGCTTATTCAGCAGCGTATGGGCGGCGGCCCTAATGCCAACGCTGCGGTGAGCCAGCAAATGGATGCCGCACGTTCTCAGTTCGATGAGCTGAAAAAGAACTTTCCCGATGCCGATAACGCTGCTGAAATGCCCGACTTCAAACCTAATGAAATGAAGACAAAAAGCTTCCTTCAACGGTTAGAGTTTGGTGGTAATGTCCAGTTCCAGCGTTCCAGTCAATACTTTCCTACCACCAGCGACATAGCCGGCCAGGTGGCTTATAAGTTCCATAAGAATGGGAGTGCCGGATTGGGCCTTGCCTACAAGCTGGGCATGGGCACCGGTTGGGACCATATTGCTTTTAGTCACCAGGGCGTTGGTTTCCGGTCGTTCGTCGACTGGAAGATCAAAGGCACTTTTTTCCTGAACGGCGGCTTCGAGCAGAATTACAATATTCCCTTCTCCAGTTTGTCTACGTTACGTAACGGCACTGCCTGGACGGGCAGTGGTTTGATCGGCATCAGCAAAAAGTATAAGATCACGCCGAAGATGAAAGGGACGATGGTGTTGCTGTATGATTTTTTGGCGAATAGGCAGGTGCCGCGGATGGATCCGATTAAGTTCAGGTTGGGGTATAACTTCTAAGTATTTTAAACAATGAGAATCTATGAAATTTTTCTTCTTCATTCTTTGCTCCCTTTTTGTAACTGCGGTTTCTGCCCAGACCAATACTTTCCCTGACAATGGTAATGTTGGTATAGGAACGGTAACACCTACGGCGAGCCTGGACGTAAATGGTGTAACACGATCTACTGTATATCTTTTCAGGGGGAGTAATGACAATAGCTATGCTCAGCATAACCATTATGGTATTTACCAGGAAGCTGGCCAATGGACTTATCCATACCCGAAGCTCGTGATTAATTACCATACAGGTATAAAAGTAGTTGGTCATTCTGTTTACGGCGGAATAAAGTTCTATACTGGTTATGGTGTAAATGCAGAACCAACCGGTCAGGCAATGAGTATCGGCGATGGAGATGATAATGTAAGGATAAACCACAGTTTGTTTATTACGGAAAACGTTGGAATCGGAACCAGTTCGCCGGGCAGCCATAAGCTGGCGGTGGAGGGTACAATTGGCGCGCGAAAAGTTAAAGTGACGGCGGTTACGCCCTGGCCCGATTACGTATGCTCAAAGGAATATGATCTTCCTTCTCTTCAATCCATAGAACAATATATCGCGGTACATCAACATCTTCCGGGTATTCCTGCGGCTGAAACAGTGGCGAAGGAAGGAATTGACCTTGGGGAGATGAATGCAAAACTACTGGAAAAGATAGAGCAGTTAACACTTCATCTGATAGAGATGAACAAACGTGTAGAGGCACTGGAAAAGGAAAACAAAATACTCCTTGGCAATCAAAAGAGTAGTGGAAAGTAGCAGTTTTTTTAAAAAAAACTAATTGATAAGGTCGGAGTAGGAATTATAAATACACTAAAAACGTAATAAATAATTTAAAAATTAAAGAATGAGATATTTCATACTGTTAGCATTAATTATTCTTAAATCAGCGATTGTGATTGCCCAGAGTACGCTTCCTCCATGCATTTATGCTGGTCTTAATAATGTTGCGCCGCCAGATGAATTTCGTGTTAGCGGAGTGCTTAGATGGGGAGGGGATAGTTCTGATTTTGTTGTAGCAGGGGAAGATGGGAGCGGTTCTTATATTGAAAAAATTGCTTCTACGCCGCTTAAGAGTAAGATGCGCCTGCAAACGTCTAAAAGTGGGGATTTTACTAATTACAGCCTATTCGTGATCGATCCAAATGCGGGTTTCTCCTTTTTATCATTGGGCAATGCGAGTGCAAACGTTGGTATTGGAACAACTGACACTAAAGGGTACAAACTGGCCGTAGCTGGTAGTGTTATCGCCGAATCGCTAAAGGTAAAAATCCAGGCGCTATGGCCTGATTACGTGTTCGCCAAAGACTATCATCTGCCATCCATCCCCGAAGTAGAAGCTTTTATTAAAGAGCATAATCATCTACCGGGTATTCCTTCGGAGGCAGAGGTAGCGAAGGAAGGTATTGATGTGGGGGAGATGAATAAAAAGTTGTTGCAGAAGGTGGAGGAATTGACTCTTTACATTATCCAGCAGCAGAAGGCAATAACGGAATTGCAAGCCGAAATGAAACAAGTTCAGGTTGTTGTAAATAAATAGACCCTATATGAACGGAATGAAAATCCTCTTAATTTATATTACGTTAACCGTAATATTTCGGATTTCCCTTTACGCACAGGCATCCGGATCTTTGGTGGTGCAGGGCGATCTTGATAAATTCTACCCTGTGACATTTCTGGATGCAGGACGACCTGAGAATATTCCTACAGATTTGGCGATTGGCCGCTCCAATGTGCATCTGGATGACTGGTGGCGTGGTTCAATTATTTCAACTTTTCGTTTCCATGCGAGCGGATGGGGGAACCAGTCGGCCTTTATTGATGCAAATATCCGGTACTACGCAACTACTCCGCTAATAGCCGACTGGCAGGATATTTCTATTGATAACGGATCGACCAGGATTTGCATCTGGATGAGAGGTAGTACTACCTATTTCTATAAAGCCAGTGGCGCAGTGGATGTGCTAGTGTATGACGGAGTTCAGAATGCTTTGCCGTTAATACTTCCCAATAATAGCACCATGGGACCGGTGAACTACAGGATGGATGTTGATCCACAAGTAAATGGTTTCGGTGCCACTAATGAGCATACTGTGTTTTACACCGGCCCCGGGCTTAATTTTCTGGCAGGCAGCCTCGGTATTGGTACACTGAAAACCAACGGACACCGGCTCGCTGTAGAAGGTTCCATCGGTGCGCGTAAGATCAAAGTCGACCAGACCACCTGGGCGGATTATGTATTCGCGCCTGACTATCAATTGCGTTCTATTCCGGAAGTCGAGGCGTTCATCAAAACTCATAACCATTTACCAGATATTCCTTCTGCGGACGAAGTGGCGAAGGAAGGAATTGATGTGGGAGAGATGAATAAGAAGTTGTTGCAGAAGGTGGAGGAGTTGACGTTGTATTTGATTGAAGAACATAAAAAAGTAGCGGTACTTCAGGACGAGGTGGCCGAGCTAAAAACGAAGGTAAATACCGGTCGAAAGCCATAATTATTAATGGCTATTTGTAAGAACTCTATCACCTGGAAATTTTAAAGATAATGTGTTTAAAGAAAAGATTTTTTTCAGTTTTACTGTCGCTTGGTTTTGCTATACCTCTGGTGGCGCAGTATCAGCCCGGCCGCCTGGCGAATGGGATCACCCCGAATATTTCTTTACCCTCTGCCGAAGCGGCGTCCTTAGGAAAGTATGGGGAGTGGCCGGTATCGCTGTATACGGGTACTGCAAGTATAACAGTGCCTTTGTATGAGATAAAGATCGGATCATTTTCGTTGCCGATACAGTTGTCATATCATACAGGTGGCGTTAAGGTTGATGATGTGGCATCCTGGACTGGTGTTAACTGGACATTAAGCGCCGGCGGAGCAATTACGAGAGCTATTATGGGGATGGAGGATGAGAGTCAGCCAAATGGATTTCTCTATCGCAATCAGCACAATATTTCATTGAAAACAAGCTATAACTTGCTCGGTAATAATGATGACTATGTTTTCATAAGGAAGGTGGCGAGAAATGAAATGGATACAGAGCCAGATATCTTCTATTATAACTTTGGAGGGCAATCTGGTAGTTTTTATTTCGATGAAGGGGGTAAAATGCGCTGTAAGCCTGCCAGTACGTTAAAGCTGCTAAAAACACCGATCAATACGCTTGGCGGGCAATCCCCCACAGATAAAAGCTGGGAGTTGGCAGACGCTCAGGGGAATGTTTACACATTTGGAGGGCCAGAGGGTGGAAATGGTGTAGAAGAGTCTAAAACATTTACACCCAATACTCAATCTGCAATTGAATTATCAAAAATCACTGGCTATTATCTTACAAAGATAATTTTGAATAATGGTTTAGACACTGTGTATTTTGACTACGTACAGAAGTCGGAGATGTATGAATTACCCTACACATACTCATTAAGAAGGGTAATGTCCGGAAGTGCAGCGTTTAATAATATATACGACGATTTTCTTGCCGAACAGGTGCTTATGAATGGGGTTTTAACAAACCCTGTGCGTGCAAGATCAACAGCCTCAGGCTTCAGCATGCTTCGGAAAATCCGCTGGAGCGGAGGAGAAGTAGTATTTAATGCGGCGCAAGCCAGGCAGGACGTATCTGGAGGGGTAAACCTGACATCAGTGGCTGTGTATAATAAAAAGCAACAGAAGATAAAAGAAACGGTACTTAGTTATGAATACGTAAATCAGCGCTATTTTCTTGCAAAGACGGCGGAGGGTGGAAGTTCTGGAGCCGATAGTATTATACATAAATTTGAGTATTATACTCCTTCCGGTATAGCCGCACGATTTTCCACCGGCCAGGACCATTGGGGGTATTATAACGGGGCGACCGCAAACGCTCATTTGTTGCCGCCGCACTTCGATCAGCTTAATTCATTGCAATTGAATGCTAACCGTGAACCGAGCGAGGCGTATATGAACTATGGGGCATTAAAGTCGATAACATATCCTACAGGCGGTTACACTGAATTTTACTACGAAGCAAATCGTTATGCCGCGACAGGCATACCAGGGGGAGGAAGTCCGCCGGCCCAGCTTGCCACAGTTTTAGCTACCGCGACGACCTATTATCCGCAAGCTAATACCACGGAACAGGTATATAATTTTACGGTACCAATGGCACAGACGGCAACGAATACTTTGGTGGAGTTCGAAAATTACGGAAAGCCACCTTCTCCAAATCAGAGTTTCTGGCCAAAGGCACGAATAGAGATGCTTGTAGGACAAACATATCAAACCATATATTCCTGGGATGCCTTTTATAATTTTCCTTCCAGCGGATATACGCAGAATCCCAATGGTACAGTTAGTTTCAATATTTCACCCTATCTGTCATTTCAGCAGGGGACTTACAGGATAGTTACCGAAATGCCGTGTAACGCGATTGATTGTGATCCATTGACCGTTATGCCGAGTGTAAAAGTAAGCTTTAACTACACAACATATGTGCAGACGCCACCAGGTCAGTTGGTGGATCCACTTGCTGGGGGACTTAGAATTAAGGAAATTGTAAATGAGTCTAATGCAGGTGTTTTTACTAAAAAAAGATATACGTATAGCACCGGGAATATCCTAATATATCCGAGCTATTTTCACGAGTATGGTGCCGATGAGTATAAGAAAAGTGCCTGTTTCCAGAATCCCGAATGTATTATGTTATGCCCACGTATAGATGTTACCTACCGCGAAGTTATTAGTGCCGGAACAACTATTATGGGGCTCACACAGGGCAGCCCTGTTGGATATACACAGGTCCGGGAAGCACAGGTGTCTGCCAGTGGTGTAGAGAATGGATATAGTATATCGAATTTTTCTTTTACCCCCGACACGCTTAATGAAATGCAATATGATCCTAGCTGGTGGTCTGCTACTCAGATAGCGAATAAATCAATGCCTATTAATAGCCCTGATTATAAAAGGGGATTGTTGATAAAAAAGGAGGGATTCAAATCTGGCGCAGTTAAGCTGTATAGCATTGAGAATGAGTATAATTTTAATGACGGTAATGCTACAAATAATTATAGTCGTACCAGAGGCTTGAGGGCTAAGAGTATGTTTATCATCGACTACGTTTGTGGTACTTTATATGATGGCGTTATGTTGCCTTCGGAAAGTAGCGACAAACCAAAAGATTTTGGCTTCGCTTTCTATCACCTCACAAGCAGCTGGCTCCAAACAAAGAAGACAACTGAAACCACCTGGGATGAAAACGGTGCCAATCCTGTTGTTTCCGAAACCCTCTTTTCCTATGCAAACCCTTCCCATATGCAGGTAACATCGATGCAAACCGCTGATAGCAAGGGAAATACGATTAAATACGATGTAAAGTATCCTTCTGATTTTGCCAGCTCCGGAACGCCTAACGTTTACAATAAGATGCTCGACAGGAATCTTGTGGGCGCGGCAATTGAAGAAACGAAAAGTATTATCGCCCCTGTCAGTCAGCCATTGAGCCAACAGCGGGTAAACTATACTAACTGGCAGAACGATAAAGTGATTGCTCCTGCTACGGTGCAAAGTGTAACTGGTAATACGGTACTGAATATTGTTGATGTCAGTCAGATTGATGCCAGGATACATAGCTACGATGCTGTTGGTCGCGCAACAGAGTTCGAAGGCCGCGATCAACTGATGAACTCAATAGTATGGGGTGTCGATAGAAATACGCCGTTAGCAAAAATCGCAAATGCTTCCGCTGCAGTTGTAGCCTACACTTCTTTCGAAGATGGTGAATGGGGTGGTTGGACTGTGCCCGCAGCCGCCAATACAGATGCTACAGCACTTACTGGCAGCATGAGTTACAGCTTAGGATCGGGTAGCATCACTAAAGGGGGGCTTTCCGCGGGTGCTAAATACAAAGTATCGTACTGGACTAAAAACGGATCACCATATACCGTAAGTGGTACACAAGGTCAGGTGGTGCAAGGTGATACACATCGTGGCTGGACACGCTTCGAGCATTTGGTTACAGGGCAAACATCCGTAACTGTGTCAGGAAGCGGCAGTATTGACCACGTGATCGTATGCCCGGAGAAAGCAATGGCAGAAACCTATACCGCAATTCCATTGGTAGGTATTACCAGTAAAGTGAGTCCCGATGGTAAGATCGTTTACTATGAGTACGACGCACTCGGGAGAATGAAAGTAGTGAAGGACCAGGACGGTGCGGTACTTAATATGTTCGATTACAAGTACCAGGTAAGTGTTCCTTAATCATTGTTACCCATTTTAAAAAAGATTCTGATGAAAATCATACATAAAATTATTACATCGGCGGTTC
>NZ_CABHOU010000046.1 GCF_902168175.1 uncultured Chitinophaga sp.
CCCAGTTGATTTTCTGCAGCCAGGCGCATTGCTTCATTGGGTTCTACCCCAAGCACTGTATTACCGTTTTCAAGAAAAAGCAGGGAAGATATACCCGTACCCACGCCGATGTCGGCTACTACGCCACAAGGTTTAAGGCCGGCATGCTGTTTCAGATATGGAATAATGGCTTCAGGATAATGCGGCCTGTACTTCACGTAGTTGTCTACCCGGTTGGAAAAGCGTTCGGTGTTTTTCATGGTACTTTGAAGTTAGGGAAAAAATACGAAGGGACGCCCGGTTTGCGGGCGTCCCTTCGGGGCTTATTGTAAATTTAACGTCTACTTATCTCTTAGCATTTTAAACTCTACCGACACAAGCCTTGAGATATGCTCACACTCCGAAACCCCCATATCCATGGAAGCGGAGAAATTCCCGCTCACAACTTCCCCTATGGCCCCCCACTCCGTAATATTCGTTTTCCCTGATGCCGTTACCGCTCTTCCCGGTTCGCCGCATTCATGGTGACCGATCATCCATATTTCGTCACCAATTGCTACGGTTATGCTGGAAGTGCCTGGCTTATAGGCCAGGTCCCAGGCATAACTGCCGGTACTGCCAGGTCCGTCGCTGTTAATGCCAATAGCCACGGAAATTTCTCCATCCTCCGATTCCCCGTTGATGCCCATGAGCTTTGGAGTGAACATACCAGCAGCAAGTTCGCTGCGAAGCACGTACTCCTTCCCGTTATACTGCAGCCGTATGTAACCCGCCACAATATCTACCTCCGTGCGAATGATCAACAGCCCCGTCAGCCGCTCGCCACCGGGTGCTTTCGGGTCTTTTACCGGCCGCACGCCTTCCAGCGTTACTTCTATGAGGGCCTTATCTGTCAGCTTTGTCATTGTAGTGGGGGCTGTATAAAGCGCCTTCGACTTCATATCGTTCGCCACTTCAATCGATCCCGGACCGGTAACGATACGCCAGTTCTTGATCTTAGTTACCTGGCCGGTACGAATCACCTCGTATAATTCGTTGCCATTCTGGAAACTCGGCGTCAGGGGAGCCAGTAATACATCCTGGTTCGGACTGCTGAAAAGAGTACCTAGCAGCACCTCGGTATACTCACCGGGTGCTACCTGGTCTTTCACGGGCATTAAAAATATTTTCTCATAAATCTCAAATATCGAGAAGCTGGATTTCTCTACCGTAACCGTATTATTCGTTTTATCCAACGCCGTCGGCAGGTCGCGCCACTTCCCGGCTTCATCCCTGTAAGCCACCATCAGCACGTCTTCATTCATCGACAGATCGGCTGCGTACTTGAAGCTCACCGATACTGGTTTTGCAAAGTTCACATCATGCGGCAACAGTTCATAGCTCACCTTAGCATCTAACTGCTGCAATGTATTCTCAACCGGTTGAATACTGAAGGTGGTGGCGGACGAAACGGCGCCCGGGGGTACTACGATCTTCACGCTGTCGTTGCCAAGGCTAAGGGTACCGCCCTCTGCCCCAATCACCTTCGTAACGGCTCCGGCCAGTGGCATTGGCTTTGCCGTAATTACCTCTTCCATATCTTCGGGAATTTCCGCAGGCCCGTCATTATTTTTTTTATCGCACGATGCAGCAAGCAGCGCGATCAACAAACAGTAAGTGTGTATTCGTTTCATTTTTTTGAGGAATATTTAAGGGCAAAACTAGATGAATAGCGGGCTGCATGAAAGTGTTGTGAAGGAGGGTTTGGAGGGAGATGAGGGGTTTGGGGGACGAAGTGATAATTTTTTGGGTCGAGGCGGGTGAAATATTTGTTATCAGCTATAGAAATAATTTAACCACCATATAGCCCGATTTTACCATTTATCATCCCCCGTTGCATTTATTTCTTATTTATTATATCTTGATTCCCGCGCAGCAACAGAACTGTATTAATATTCTACAATGAAAAAACTGATGGCATCGACCGCTACAATTAAACGACTACTCCCGGCCACACTGGCTCTGGGCTTCTTCGCCTGTAAAGACCAGGGACCGGCCGATAAAAGGATCCAACTACTGGACACCGCTTACACCGCCAGGATAGCCGACTCCATACAGTGGGCCGTAAAACCTGTATTGGCCGAGGGGCTGGAATTGAAGTTATGGGGCATAGATTCCCTGGTTATTTCGCCGGTTGCAATCGATGTCGATGACCACGGCCGCATTTATTACACCACTACTTCGAGGCAAAACAACTCGGAGTTCGACATCCGCGGGCACCGCGACTGGGAAATCCCTTCCATCAGCCTGCAAACGGTGGAAGAACGCCGCGCCTTCCTGCACAAGGAACTGAGCCCGGAAAATAGCCACCGGAACACCTGGCTGAAAGACCTCAACGGCGACAGTTCGCACGACTGGCGCGACCTGACCGTTGAAAAAGAGCATATATACCGCCTGGAAGACAAGAACGGCGACGGTGTGGCCGATATGGCGCAACTGACCGTAGATGATTTCCATGATGAAGTGACCGACGTGGCAGGTGGCATACTCGCTGATGGCGACGATCTGTACGTAGCCGTAGCGCCTGACTTATGGAGGATGAAGGACAAGAACGGCGACGGGATCGCGGACGAAAAAACGTCTATTTCAACCGGCTACGCAGTACACATTGGCTTTGGTGGCCACGGTATGTCGGGCGTGGAAATGGGCCCCGATGGTAAAATTTACTGGCAGATAGGCGACATTGGCTTCAACGGCAAAGGCCCCGACGGCACGAAATGGGAACATCCCAACAGTGGCGTGGTAGCCCGCTCGAACCCCGATGGCAGCGACTTCGAAATATTCGCCCATGGTGTACGTAACATCCACGAATTTGTGTTTGACGAATACGGCAACATCATCAGCGAGGACAATGACGGCGACCACCCCGGCGAAAAAGAACGGCTGGTGTACGTGGTAAACGGTTCCGACGCTGGCTGGCGCAGTAACTGGCAGTACGGCAAGTACCGCGATGAGGACAACAATACTTATAAGGTATGGATGGATGAAAAGATGTACCTGCCCCGCTGGGAAGGTCAGGCTGCTTACATCACCCCTTGTATCAGCAACTACGTGAGCGGCCCCGCCGGCATGGTATACAACCCGGGTACGGCTTTAGGCCCCGAGTACAAAAACAATTTCTTTATTGCTGAATTCGTGGGTAACCCTTCCAGCTCGGGTGTTCACGCCTTTAAATTAAACCCTAAAGGCGCCAGCTTCGAACTGGGCGAAAGCAAAAAAATACTCAGCGGCATACTGCCCACCGGTATGGACTTTGGCCCTGACGGCGCCCTGTACATTGCCGACTGGATAGACGGTTGGGATACACACAACTACGGCCGCATCTGGAAACTGGATGCCAAAAACGGCGCAGAAGCTGCCATTCGTAAAGAAGTAAAAGCATTACTGGCCGAAAACTTTGCCGACCGCAAAACCGCTAGTCTGGGCGACCTGCTGGCGCATGCCGACCAGCGCGTACGTTTAAAAGCGCAGTTTGAACTGGCTAAACGCCAAGAAATCGACATCTTTAAGAAGTCGCTCACGCAAAGAACAAACCAGCTGGCCCGCGTACACGCCATCTGGGGTATTGCCCAACTGGCCCGCCAGGATAAAAAATATGCTACAGAACTGCTGCCCATATTGAAAGACGCTGATCCGGAAATAAGGGCGCAGGCCGCGAAATGGTTAGGCGATATTAAATATGCCGAAGCCGGTGCGCAACTGGTGCCTATGTTGAAAGACACTGCCAGCCGCGCACGTTTCTTCGCCGCCGAAGCACTGGGCCGTATCAAATACGAACCAGCTATCCAGCCACTGATCGCATTCCTCGAAGCCAACAACGATGTGGACGCCTACCAGCGCCACGCCGGCAGCTTAGCACTGGCACGTATCGGTAAACCGGCTCCCATAGTAGCCCTGTCCACTAATCCTTCCCGCGCACTGCGCATAGCAGCGGTAGTGGCACTAAGGAGAATGGCCGATCCAGGTATCACGAAATTCCTTAGCGACACTTCGGAGTTTGTGGTAACAGAAGCTGCCCGCGCCATTAACGACGATCTTTCTATCAAAGATGCATTGCCCGCACTGGCTGCACTGCTGAACACTACCACGTTCAGCAACGAGCCGCTCATCAGGCGTGCGATCAGCGCCAACCTGCGTGTAGGTAATGCTGATAACTTACAGAACCTGGTTACCTATGCTACCAAAACAGGCAACCCTGCTCCTATGCGCGCCGAAGCTATTGATGCGGTAAGCGTTTGGGCTAAACCATCTGTACTCGACCGTGTAGACGGCCGCCTGCGTGGTCCGGTTACAAGAGAGGTGGCGCCCGTAATCACTGCATCTACCCAAGCCTTAACCAGCCTGCTTACAGATAAGGAAACAGACGTAAGGCTGAGTGCTGCAAAAGCGATCAACAAAATTGGTATTAAAGATGCAGCACCACAACTGCTCGCCGCTTTAAAAGCAGATAAAGAACCTAAAGTGCGTATCCAGGCATTGAACGCTATCGTTAAACTGCAGGCCCCTCAGGCGGAGCAGGCGATCAGCGCGGCACTGTCCGATAAAGAAAAGTCGGTACGTGTAGCCGGCCTCGACCTGCTGGAGAAAATGACGATCTCTAAAGATGTGATGGTGACGTTGCTGAACAGCGTTATCGCCAACAAAACCATGGAGGAGCAACAGGCTGCGGTACTGGCCCTGGGCAAACTGCCTGTAGCCAATACACAAAAGAGCTTCGATGCCCTGCTGGCTAAAATGGCCGCAGGCACTTTAAGCCCCGACATTTACCTGGAACTCGGCGAAGCAATCGACAGCAGCAAATCTGCTCCGCTGATCGCACGTTACAAAGAGATCGGCAGTAAATTATCGCCCGACGATCTGATGGCCTCTTACAGCAGCAGCCTGCTGGGTGGCGATCCGGGTAAAGGAAGGCGCATCTTCTTCCAGAACCAGAACGCGCAATGTATGAAATGCCACGCATACGACGATAAAGGCGGCAACGCCGGCCCACGCCTCAACGGTGTAGCGAATCGTATTTCACGCGAGCAGATATTACAGGCACTTATTAATCCGAGCGCACGACTGGCGCCTGGTTATGGCATGGTAAGCCTTGAACTGAAGGATGGTAAAAAACTGTTCGGCACGATACAGAACGAAAGCAAAGCGGGTATTACCATTAAGGAAGGCAACGACCCCGAAAAGCTGATCCCTGCTGCCGACATCAAGGATAAAAAATATGCACTGTCCAGCATGCCGGATATGAAAACTATCCTCTCTAAAAAAGAGATCAGGGACGTAGTAAGTTTCCTTGCAGGACTGAAAGAGGATAATTAGCCAACATCAGATAAACACCAAAAAGCCCCGGTCATTTACGATGCCGGGGCTTTTATTATTACAAGCAAAAAGTATTCTTAGTTATTGTTTTTCATGTACGCATCATACGCCTCTTTCGTCCAAAACTGGTAATCCTCCTGGCGGATACCGAGCTTCTCGTCACGCTCTACTTCCGTATAAGCCCTGCAATCCCAATATCCCTTAGCCAGCGAACGTACGTTTTCAGACACTATTGCCGGCGCAGTTTCATAGTCGGCAGGGTAGCTTTTGTAATTACCGATAGCCAATTGTTGAACTTCTTTTTTCACAGCTTCTTTACTCATTCTAGACATGGTTTCAATTTTTGGTTCGTAGTGAGTAAAACAAAAATGATTCCTGTATAGGTCAATTGCTACCTTTTTAAGATTTCTTTAGCTTAAAAAAATGTTAAAAAGCCATGTAATAATCACGCTCTTTTTTGTCAAATTTCTCGATGCTGTTACGCAACATGATGCGTGGCATCACCGCTGCATGCCGCTCCAGGAAGGCTTTTAAGCGCTTCTTATCTTTATCGCCGGCAAAACGAAGCATCCACCCTGTAGCTTTATTTACCAGTTCTTCCTTATCTTTTAAAAGTATTTCTGCAAGCTTATACGTATCATCCAAATCGCCCTGGCGAATAAAGTAAGTAGTACTTAAAATAGCAGTTCTTCTCTCCCACTGATTTTTAGATGTAGCGAGTTGATAAAGGATGGCGCGGGGTTTATCAAATAAATAACTGCCTGTCATATGCAGGCAGCCAAGGTCGCAGAGGTCCCAGTTATTGATGCGGTCGTGGCGGCGGATGTACAGGTCGAAAAACGCTTTCCGCCGTGCTTCCGGCAATTTCTTTTGACGGGAAGCTTTGTCCATAATACTCACCGCACCGGCACGCACTTCATGAATGGGACTCTCCAACAGCTTTTCGATTTCATCAATAGGCATGTCACCATACATTTTAGCAATGGCAAACAGTTCGCCCATCTTTATCCCCATAAATTTATCTTCCCCATTATCAGGTTTAAAGTATCGCTGCAACTTCTCTTTCTCTGTATCGGATTGTTTAGTTTTAAGTTGATCGATAAAGGCCTTCGCCGTGAGTGTGATAGCCATGGGATTAAGTTGATAAGCGGAAGTTACTGCTTTTTCTCCACCCATACAGACACCCCGCCGGCCGGCGTATAGAACTCACCCCAGCCGTTTTCATCGATCGTTACTTCTTCCTCACGTTCCTTCAGCATATCTGTAAACACCCTGCCCGCATAACGTTTCCCTATCTCCATCGATTTATGTCCCTCGTCGCCGTTCGACAACAATACCGCACAGCCTTCATGGTCATCATCGCCCTCGCGTACCCAGCCAATGCAGTTGGCATGATCGAAGTAGTCGCGCTGAGGGCCATATGCGTAGGTATTGCGGGCATTCAGCAACTCCGCGATATGTTTGCACTGTTCCAGGAATATTTCATGATCATTGCCATCGCGGCCTTTATCAACGTAATGGGCACCATATACGTCAGGATAGAAAATGCAGGGATAACCGCTTTCCCGCAATAATATCAGCGCGTAAGCAATGGGCTTGAACCATGCCTCCACGGGAGCTTCCAGCGCCTGTAAAGGCTGCGTATCGTGATTATCCACTACGGTGACGGCCAGTTCGGGTTTCACCTGCACCAGACTGTTATCGAAAATGGTGCGCATGTCGTGGTCGTTACCCTGTGTAGAAGCGTAGTGGAAGTTATGGTGCAACGCGGCATCGAACAATGACATACGGCCCTCCGTGGCATCTATATAACGTAACAGCATCGGCAAATCGCCAGGAGCCCAGTATTCACCGATAGCGACAAGGTCCGGCTTATGCTGGCGCTGGTAATCGAGCCACTCGTTGTAAAATTTGGGGGAGATGTGTTTTACCGCGTCCAGCCTTACGCCGTCTATTTTAAATGTTTCGAAGTACCATTTGCCCCAACTATTCAGTTCCTCGCGCACGGCAGTGTTTCGAAACTCAATATCGTCGAACATCAGGTAGTCGTAGTTACCCAATTCATCGTCGATCATTTCTTCCCAATCGTCGCCGTATTCGTTTTGTATGCTGAAGATGCCTTCTTCCTGCAGGTCGGCCGCGTAATCGATACCGCTGAAACACATATGGTCCCATATGAACTCAGAATATTTACCGTTACGGCCGGGGAAGGTAAACTTAGTATAGGCATCGATCTCAAAAGGCTCGCTGATAAACTCCTGCCGGTTATCCGGGTTTACGCGGCGCACGGTGATGCGCTCCGTTTCATCGGCACCGGCTTTGTGGTTTAACACAATATCTGCATACACCTGGATGCCGCTGGCATGACAGGCTTCAATCGCTTTCTCGTATTCTTCGCGGGTACCAAACCTGGTGCGCACAGTACCCTTTTGGTCAAACTCGCCAAGATCATAAATATCGTAAGCATCATAACCCACACTGTTCGTCCCCTCCTTACCCTTATACGCAGGTGGGAACCACAACGCATTAATACCGGCTTCGGCCAGTTTCGGCGCTCTCTCTGCAATTGTATTCCATAAATTCTCTTCAGCAGGATAATACCAGTGGAAGTATTGCATCATTGTACCATTCACCATAGGGAGTAGTTTTTTTATTACCTACCTTAACAAATTAAAGCCCAACTGGTTGAAACGCAGCTTTAAGCTCGTTTTTGCTGTAAACAGAGGCGAAAACTCCACAGTGTGGAGTACAAACAATATTCAATTTAACCGTATATTAACCTCCATTTTCGAAAACACAGATAAGGCCAATATTACAGGCATGACGGGATGGGCTCACCCGAACTGAACCTCAGTTACCGCAACTCGATAGCATTACCGAAGAAGAAGTGCAAATATTAACAGAGAAGATAACAAAGACGAAGTAAATTTTTATATCTTATTACCCATGAACTTAATCGGCAATCTCATTTGGCTAATATTCGGCGGTTTAATTACCTGCATCGAATACCTGGTAGGCGGCTTTATCCTTTGCCTCACCATTATTGGCATCCCATTCGGTCTTCAGTGTTTTAAGATCGCCATCTTTACCCTGATGCCATTCGGTCGCCAGGTAAGGGACGTTTCCGGCCCGACAGGCTGTATAGCCACGATATTCAATATCATCTGGATTTTCTGCGGTGGTATCTGGATCGCGATTACGCACCTGTTCTTCGGACTGCTGCTTTGCATTACGGTCATCGGCATACCATGGGGCAGGCAGCACTTTAAGCTGATGTCGCTGACGTTTGCTCCGTTTGGAAAAGAAATATATTAAAAGAGAAAAGGGCGCCTTGTACAGGGCGCCCTTCTTCGTTACTATATGATGATTACAACAATTTCTTTAGCCAGTTCTTCATCTCGCTCCAGGCTTCCGGGGCAAACTCCTCCTTCAGCGTATAATTCTCCTGGTTGGTGCAGGTAATACAATGCAGGAAAAGATGGTTCAGGCCCGGTATCGTTTTTACCGTCACGTTCTTGTTACCGCTTTGTAATAAGGTACGTTCAATATTGCCGAGATTTTCTTTCGCCGGCACCATCACGTCCTTATCCCCGTTCAGCGCCAGGAAAGGCACCCTGATCTTTTGCAGGAAAGGCACCGGGTCATATTGCAGGTGGTATCGATACCACGGCCCTACGGCAGTTCTCACATAAGAATACACCGGAAAACGCATATGATCATGTTCGCCGGGTTTATCTTTAGCATACGCGCTATCGTCTGCACGTTTCCACTCATTGTAAGTAGCATTCAGTCTTGCTTCCATTTCGGGAGATGCTGCATAATGGTAAGCAGTATCAAACATGCGGGTGTTAATGGCAATGTGACGCGCCTTATCGTAGTCAGGAATGTCCGCGGCTTTTATCTGACCGATGTTCTGCAACATTAATGCTTCCAGTCCGTTCGTGGCCAGGCCGGCAAGCGTTACCACGAACGCTACGTCCTTTGACTTAGCCGCTGCGATGATAGCAGCAGCTCCGCCTTCACTATGGCCTATCAATCCCACTTTACCTACCCCCTTTTGTTGTTTAAGGTACCCCAGCGCAGCCAGCGCATCGTCTGCAAAGTCGGTCGTTGTAGCCGTTTCGTACACGCCATTCGTTTCGCCCGTACCACGATCATCTACCCTTAATACCGCGAAGCCCAACCGCGTCAGCGAATCGGCCAACACCTTAAACATGGGATGCCCCGCCATTGTTCCGTTCCTGTCCTGCTTGCCGCTACCAGACACTAACACTACGCCAGGGAAAGTCTTTTTTCCACCAGGAATGGTGAGCGTTGCGCCAAAACGTACTGTATCTCTTTTAAAATACACCGAGTCCGAACGATAAGGAAGTACCTGGCTTTGTGCGCCAGGTACAAGGGTATATATTAACAAAAACACGAAAAAAATCCGCTTTATCATCCTTCTTTCTTTAACAGTTCAATGATGTAACTAATCTCGTCGGCCAGCGCGCTGGGACTCCCCATATAACCATTCGACGACCACCTTACCATACCTTTCCGATCGATGATGATCTTCGCGGGAATACCTGAGAAACGCAGTTCTTTCGCATACTTGCTGTAAGCCTCATCAAGATGCCCGTTCTTGTCATTTTTGCCGTCGTACAGCACGTTCAGGTTATAGTTATTCTCTTTCAGGAACTTTTTGATCTCGTCGCGGTAGTTAGGTTTAGTTTCCTGGGTAGCGATGAAAAAGAAATCCACCTTATCGTCTTTCGCATACTTATTAACCGCCATCTGCATGCCGGGCAAAGCCGCTTTGCAGGGGCCGCACCAGGTTGCCCAGAAGTCCAGCACTACAACATGACCTTTCAGTTTTGCGAGGTCGGCATAACCGCCCTTCAACTGTTCCAGTTTAAAGGTGGGAGCGTTTTTGCGGATCAGCTGTTCGCGCAGGTGTGCCTGCTGGGCAGATAATGTTTCGGCGCTCTTCAGGCTGTTGAAGTATTCATCGAAGCCCTTATCGCTCTTGTTCTTTTTTACGTATTCTTTCTTCAGCAACGCTATTGCTTCCGGTGTAGCCTTATTCGCTGCTACTGCATTTTCCACCACCTGCATCGCATCTGCATGGCGCCCGTTGTTTTCCAGCAGCGTGGCATACAGGCCCATAAACTCCGCATCTTTACTTCTTGCCTGTGTATTCACCTTTTCCATCCAAACCAGCGCTGTTTTATCATCGCCCATCTTATGCAGCAATGTGGCGTGTCCGAGGTAAGCCGGTACTGCCATGTTCAGGATATATTGCTCCCATTGCAGTGGTGAATAGAATTTGCTATCGGCACCCCATTTCTGTTTGCTGCGTAATTCGATCGCCTCCACCAGTTTTTTGGAATAAGGAAAGATAAACTCAGTGGTTACTGTGTTGTGGCTCCATTCTCCCATTACCAGCAGGCGGTGGAACTCACTCAGACTGATGAAAGAGGCATCGGGTATCATGTTATCCATCACTGCGTAATCTCTTTTCATCACAGCCTGGTAAACAATCGCACGAAAAGCTTTTTCGTACCAGAGTCTCTGCACGTCCGTATCCGCATCCCTGAACTTCGCCAGCGGATATTTGGCTACGAAAGCTTTCCAGCGCACATCGCGATCTTCCGCTTTACCCAGGTAAACCGCCTGAAGGTCTTTATCCCTGGCCGTTAATCCATCCGGAAATTTAGCGATGATCACTTTATCCATAGAATCTGCCTTGGCCCTGTTTCCCGCGAGGTTTCTATACGCTTTGCTGACATCCATCAATTCTGCCTCTGTTACATCGGGCAAATTGCTGATGAACTTTATTTCGCGTGGCATGATGCTGTCCATCCTGGCAGCATCATGACTTTTAAGAATAACCATGGCATTGTAGAAAATATGACGCCTGCTCTGCGGGAAGTACTTCAACTCGTTATTCATCCAGAAGAAACCGACATCGTCTGTAATAACAGCTACGTCGTCAATGGCAGGCGGCGCTGCATTACGCAATGCTTTGGTGCGCAGGAAAGCCCAGGAAGCATAACCCGTGGGGATCTGCCCGCCTGTTCGTGCAGTGGTAAGGTTGGTATAGGTAACCTTGCCGCCCTTATCGGTTTTACCATTCGCACTAAAGTTAGCTACGAACAACGCCGCGTCTTTAGGTAGGTGGTAACCACCGGCCCAACCGCTGTCGGTCATCTGCATAGGCAGATCATAGGTTTCCCAGTCGTTGTTGCGATAGATGTACACTACGCCGGTTACCGGCGCCAGTCCTTTTAGTATCGTACTGTCCGGATTGTAGTGCAGGGTGATAGAATCGCCTGCTATCGGGTAATGCGGATATACCTTGAAAGCCTGTTGTGACACAGCCTTGCCTGTAGCGAGCGACAGCAGTGCTGCCAGCGCTATGACCGTTTTCTTCATCTGTTATATTTTTATGGTTTCCGTTATTAGTAAGTGCCAGCCCCTCTTGCTTTAGCACTGAGGTCGGCAATTTTGCCGAAGCCGTCGAACACGTTGCGGGCCGGGCTGGTTACCTGTCCGCTAATGCCGTTCAGCGCAAATTCATATACTTTGCCCTGCGTGCCGTTCCAGGTAGCCACATATAACAACCTGCCTTCTGCTGTGGTAAGGTTGAAGTTGGGCCTGGGTTTATAGATCTTCATACAGGTAATGGTTTCGCCGGCCGGTAAGGCATCGTATACCAGTGTAGCCGTATTGGTTCCCTGGTAGTCGTACGAGTAAATCTTACGGTCGGTAGCATAAAAATCTACGTATCCCAGTTCACTCGCCTGGAAAAACTTAGCAGATGTTATCTCAGGCAGATTAGTCATATTGTAAGCGCCTATCACCAGGTTACCATCGTCGGTTTTGTTGAAGTTGCTCACATACAGCCAGTACCCTGTACCGGTGCGATCTTTAAAGAAGGAATGCGTGTAAATACTGAAACCACGGTCCATGTACAGCATATCTTTACCAATGTTGCGGTGATCAAAAGACATATTGCTGCCCACTGCGGGCGCATTAAAATTGATCATTGATCCACCAATGCCGGCCGGACGGATAAACCTCCCGTTCTTCTGATCGTACACAACCGCATACAGCGAAGAAGATGTACCGTTCGCCAGGAAAGGTGCCAGTTCATAATCACCCGGTACTGCACCGCCAAACAACGCATCTGTTTCGTAAGTAGTGGTATAGAAATGCAGTTTACCCGCATTAATCAGTGCTGTATAAGAATTATTCAGGATCATGTAAGCCTGTGGTGCAATCACCGCATCGGTACGACGAAACATCGACATATCTTCTCTTAACCGGGAAAAATCAGCACCACTCATGCGCGACAGATGTTTATCACTGCCAAGAGATATCCAGTTCTGGGTAGAACTTGTCCGCCTTTCCTGTGCAATAAAAGTGGCCAGTCCGGGAAACTTCTCGCCAGTGGCCGATGAATACAGGTTACGTAAACGGCGCGGGGTTATACCGGCAACAGGCACCGCATCAGCCGTAATTAAAAAGTCTACGTCGGAAGAGTCATTATTGCCGTGCAATACCATCACCCCATACTCAATACCCACCGACACAATCACCGGAAACAGCACATTGGCCTTCAACTGGTTCATCGTATCTGTTACGATCAGTTCCAGCCGGTACTCGCCCACTGTTTCTGTAACGGGTGCCTGCAGGTGCAGGCTGTTAGACAGTATACGGGTAGGTTTGGTAGGCGGTGTGCTGCCGATCACGTACTGGTACATTAACCACTGGTACTTTAACGCAGCCTTGTTGCCACCGTCGTAGTTAATGGCAGGATTGATGTCGAGCATACCATAACGCTCCACATACCTTGCTCCCCCCATCCCACTTGTATCGATAGCAGGAATGTTTACCGTAATATAATCGTAGTTGCCTTTGTCCTTTTTACAGGCATTGAGCAAAACCAATGCAGTAATGGAAGCGGCTATATATTTGAAGATAAATTTCATGTTAACAGCTTATGTGTTTAAAATACTCCCTTACAGCGGGAATGTTACCAGTTGCCCGAACTCGTCGGTCAGGTCCGGATCGTGACTGTCGTTGTAAGCCTTGAGTGCAGCTTTCAATAAGGCGTTCAGATCAAGCATGGCCATGGAGGTATATTCCCCCGGCGCGGGCGGTACACGGCCGCTTTGCTGCAAAGGAAATTTATCTTTACCGGTAGTGGCTATAATGAAGCGCCATTTGGCTGCACTGTAAGTACCGAAGTAATAAGTAAGACTGATAATACCATCCCAGTTAGATGGTTTAACCACGTTATCGCTCCAGTTCAGTACGATCGAGCTGTCTTCTCCCACACCTGGTTGAAAGTCTTTCGTAGCAGCAATACCGAGGTTCAGGCTCACCGATGTGTCGCGGATATCGGCTGTACGTAGTAACACTACCGGGATGTAACCGTATATCGAATCTGCCGGCACTATCCCATCGATAAACTGGTAATGCGTACCCTCTTTAGCCGTAGTACCTGTAGTAATAGTACGGCCACGCACTACGCGGTCTGAGGTACTCTTATCTCCCATGATCTTTACACGCACAAGGAAAGTATCTCTCGTAACATCCAGTGGCAGCAGCAGGAAAGTAAACGATTTGTAACTAATACGGGTTTGAGAGAGGTCGGTGTTTCTTTCAAAGAAATAAACCCTTGCCTCATCATTGTACGCTGCAATATCTTTTTCGCAAGACGTTAAGCCGATTGCGAACAGCAGCAGTACAGCCAGTTTTATATTTTGCAGTTTCATGTTGTTTCGTTTTTTGTAGCGCGATTATTTACCATTACCGTATTCCACCTCATTATCGGGCAGCGGCAGCACATAAATGCTGTTATTGGCCGTTACACTTCCGATCTGTGGCAGGTTCAGGCGTTTGTAATAGTAGAAAAGCTGTCCTTCGAGGTAAAACTCTTTACGATACTCTTTGAATAACTCATCCTGTAACTGAGTATCGCTGAGCGTGGCAGGCAAATCGGACAGTACGTTGCGCGCCCGGCGCACCACGTTGATGTATTCAGCAGCGGCACCTGGGTCAGTTGTTTTCACACACTCTGCCGCGATGTAATACATCTCCGACACGCGCATTACCGGCAGTTTGTTCAGGTAACCCGTACTACCGCCCACCACCTGTTCCAGCTTCTTGGAATAGCGGATGTTGCTGGATGTATTGTCCAACACCGTAAGCAGCGTGTAACGAACATCTGCCGTGGTTTCATACACCGCCTGAAATTCTGCGTCGCCGGTTTTAGTCAGCAGGTTACTGGCAGTTGGTGTGAAGTAAGTGGCAGTAAACGGTGTCATATCTGATTTATACAAACAGAACACCAGTTCGTCCAGGAATACCCTGTCGCCCGCATTGATCTGCCCGGTAGTGGTAAATGTAAAAGCGTCACTGTTGATCACTTCCAATGCTGCAGCCAGGGCGTTCGTTTTATCGCCGGCATACAAGTACACGCGGGCCTGCAACGCTTTTACCGCATAATAGTTAAACTTATGGAAGCGCGCCCGGAGGTAACCGGTAGTAGTAGTTGGCGTTGTACTGCCTGGTACTATCGGGTCCACATCTTTCAACGCGGCAGCTGCAATGGCCAGATCGGCCTGCACACGGGTAATAATTTCCGCCGTGGTTAAGCGAGGCAACGCATCTACTGTTAAACGGTCCATATAAGGAATAGCTTTCGTGGTATTGCCACCAGCGGAAGCAGGCGATGCACCAAACAGGCGAAGCAGGTCAAAATGCAGGAAGGCACGTAAACCGTAAGCCTCCCCTTTGATGATGCTGTAGTTCACATCGCGGAACATCTTCTGGTCTGCTTTCTCCAGGTTGGCGATCAGGTTATTATCGTCGGCCAGGGCATTGTACATCCCTTTGTAAATGCCATCTATTTTGCTGCGTACACCTGCATTTGTATACAGATATGCGGCTGCGTTGTAGTATTCGTGGAAGGTACTGTTAAACAGGGTATGCTGTTTGCCGAGTACATCCGTCAACCCGAAGGTCAGCTCCTTGCCGTACACTGCATCCATGTTCATGTCAAGGTAAACACCGGTGAGGGCGTCCATGTAACCTTGCTCGTCATTAAATGCCACTTCGGCATCGATCTGTGTTTTCGGCTTTACATCCAGGAACTTCTTACAGGAAGCCAGCATCATCACCGGAACAACTAATATGAATATGCGGTTAAGTTTCATTGCTACACAGTTAAAAAGTGATTTGTAAAGAACCCGAAATCGTTCTTGCATATGGATAATCGAGGCCGCGTTCTGTTTTCACGGAGCTTACCCTGGCCAGGTCGTTCAGGTTAACCATCAACGATACCCTGTTCAGTTTCATCCTTTCCAGCCAGGCGGCTGTGCCGAAGTCGTAACCCAGGCTTACAGAAGAGAAAAGCAACTCGTTCAGGTCCTGCACGAAGCGGGAAGTAGGACGGGTATCTGTTCTGTCAGCGATGTTTTTATACAGGGCTTTGTCGCCGGGTTGTTTCCAACGATCGGTGAGTGCGCGTACGTCTACATTATAATTGTAATCGGCATTTTCTACCCGGCTTACGAGTGTGGTATTATACTGCTGACCACCACCGCGGAAGGTAAAGGCGAAGTTGGCGGTAAAGCCTTTATGCAACACGTTAAGTCCGAACGTACCATTGTACAGCGGGTTGCTGTCGCCGCCCACTACCTGGTCGGCGGCATTCCATTCGTACGTAAGTGTACCATCCTTCTTCACATAAATTTCGCGGCCATTGGCAGGGTCTATACCACGGCTGGGCACTACCCAAATGGCGCTCATCGACTGCCCCGGTTCAAACCTCGTAGATGGTTTACGGCTTTCGCTGTTACCGGTGGTAACGTCGTCCTTACCGTTATCCGCATCCTGGTTCAGCTGTACCAGTGAGTTCGACACTTTGCGGATGCGGTTCGTATTATGCGCGATGTTCGCAAACACGTTTACGGTGGTACGGGTACGGCTGTCGGAGAAAGCCCGTACGTTAATACCCGCCTGGAAACCTTTGTTGCGCGACTCGCCGATATTGGATTTATAAGTATCGAAACCGTTAGAAGGTGCAATCACCATATCGCTCAACAGGTTCTTCGTATCGCGGATGTAATAATCGAAACGCAAACTTACGCGGTTAAACACCGTCACATCTGCCCCGATATTATTGTCTTTCACCTGTTGCCATTGCAGATAGGGATTTGGCAGCGCGAGCAGGTCGAGCCCCATATCGCCGTTGTAAGTGCGGTCGGTAATGTACTGGTAGGTGGCAAGCGACTGGTAAGAATTGAAGTTTTGTGTACCCGTAGTACCCACAGTAGCCCGGAACTTCAACATGTTCACAAACTTCGCGTTCTCCATGAACTTCTCGCGGTGTGCATTCCATGCCGCACCGGCCGACCAGAAAAGGCCCCAGCGTTTGTCGGCCCCGAATTGAGAACTGGCATTACCGCGGTATGAGAAGTCGAGTATATAACGTTCGTCGTACGAATAACTGAGCGCGGAAGTAATCGCCACAGAGCGGCTGGTATTCTCTGTACCGGTAGCCTTCGTGCCATCTTTATAACGACGGCCGAAAGAAATGTCATCCATTTTATCATTCGGAAAACCTACCATGGTCATACCGTGGGTGTACATATCGGCCTGTGTTACGGTGTAAGCACCATTCAGGTAGAAGTTATGTTTACCGATGCTGAAGGAGTAGTTAGCCAGCAGGTCGCCATTGATGTTGTTCTGGCTGCCATTCGAAATCGTGTACTCGCCGCGATCGAGATAGGCGTCGGTGTTCTGTGCAACAGCAGCGTACATGGAGTGGTTGGCAGGAATGAACTTCTGCAGTTCGTTGGTCTGCTTAGTTATCCCTACCCTTGCGGTTACACGCAGGTTACGCACAATGTCCCAGTCGGCATAAAAGTTCTCGATGATGTTGAGATAAGTGGTATAATCTTTCGAGTTCAGCCTTCCGTCGTACATCGGGTTGCCAACGGCACCGTTGTTGTACGACTTGATATAGTTGCCATTATCGTCCGTCATTCTCCAGTAAGGATTCAGTCTCGCTGCATTGGTAAAGCTGCCGTAAGCCGAATTGTCGGCGCGGTTTTTATCCACCGTTAAACTGTTCCTGAACTGGAAATTATTTTTCCGGTAGATGAGATTGATGGCACCGGAAATGGTATTCCTGTCGGAGCCTTTCATGACACCCACCACACTATTGTAGTTCATATTGGCGGAGTAGCGGAACCCATTTTCGCCGCCCTCGAGGTTAATACCGTGGCGCTGACCAAAGCCATTACGCAATGGTTGCGATAACCAGTAAGTATTCACGCCTTCCAGTGCGGCCTGCAGGTTGGTGCTGTATTCGCGAAGCAGGTCGGCCTGTGTTTGGGGGAATACAGAGCTGTATTTTCCCGAAAGCACTTCCGCTTCTATTTTCTGCATGCTGTTCGTGAGCTTGTAGCTCGACAGGTCGGGCGCGGTTACGTCCATGCTGCCGGTGTACGACAGGCGCAGCTTACCGGCCACCGGAGGTTTGGTTTCTATCACCACTACACCGTTACCTGCTTTAGAACCATAAATGGCTTTTGCAGATGCATCTTTTAATATAGTGACGCTCTGCACCAGGTTCATATTCATATCATTCACCTTTTCCAGCGTGGTTTCAAAACCATCGAGGATAAACAGGGGAAGGTTCGGATTCGTTGTATAATCACCTTTCAGATCGGGAAACCCGGTTTGGCCGCGCAGCTGTATTTCAGGCAGGCGGTTAGGGTTAGACCCCACATCAAGGTTGTCGACGATCTGGAACGACGGATCAAGTATAGCCAGGGCTTTCAGCACGTTCTGGTTGGTAACGGCTTTCATTTCGGCCTGGGAAAAGGTAGATACGGCACCGGTAAAGTTCTCCCGTTTGCGGGTAAACATACCATTGCTGATCACCACCTCGTTAATTTTCGTCACATCCTGTTCCAGTACGATCGTTAGTACGTCCGTGCTTTTTACCGTAACGGCTTTCATCTTATAACCAATCCCGGTGATGCTCAGTTCTATTGCGCCATCTTTTGGGGAGCGAATGGTGAACAGGCCGGAGGAGTTGGTGACCACCCCTGTTTTGGTGCCCATGATCATCACGGTAATACCAGGCAGCGGTTCGCCTTTTTCATTGGTTACGCGACCGGAAACTTCGATGGGCGGTGCTTTTACGGGGGCAGGCTGCTCTTTCTTCTTAATGATCACCACCTTATCTACGATAGAAAAAGTGAGGGCCTTCTCTTTCAACAGGTCGTCCAGCGCTGCAGCAAGGGGCTGCGACACGATGTTCACCTCCAGTTTACCGGCGGCTTCCAGGTCGTCGTCTGTATAAAAGAAATTAAACCCGGTTTGTTTTTTCATTTCCGAAAAAACCTGCCGCAGCGACATTTCCTTTCCCTTCAAAGTCACGTTCTGGGCCGATATACTGGCCGAAACATGCAAGGCAGTTGTTAGTAACAGAATAAAGGATAATTTCATGATCCTCCAGATTTTGGCTGGCATGGCACTCCCATGCTCTTTGTTTTTGCACAAAGCAGTGAAATACATAAATTTGTTTCTGGTTGAAGAATTGTGAAAACAACGATAACGTTCATCATCCAAACAAACCGGGGTGTTAGCCGCACTTCCGGTTTATTTTTTTAAGGGATGAAACTTAACCGGCATAGACTCGTAAACTTTGCATTAATAGCCGTTTTTAAATGGTGAAAGAATTACTATTGGTTGATATTACTGTGATTACCTGGCCACAGTGACCTTATTTCCTTCGATCTTAAAATGTACGTTGTTGGTCGATTCTAATATGCTAAACACCTGTGATACATTCACATTTCTTGGAATAGTACCGCTGAATTTCTTCTCCGGCACGCTCTCATAAACCACCTCTACATCATACCAACGCGATAGTTGCCGCATGATGCTGCGGATGTCGGCCCGGTCGAAGTAGAAGTTGCCGTTTTTCCAGGCCATTACCTGCTCCTGATCGGCTTCCTTCAATTGCACATTTTCTGCATTACGCGCCATGCTGGCCTGTTGCCCGGGTTTTAACACCACCGGCGTACCATTACCCGCCACCACGTGAATACTGCCTTTTAACAAAGTGGTTTGAATAGCATGCTCGTCGCTGTAAGCATTAATATTAAAATCGGTACCCAGCACCCGTATTTCCGGGCCTTCCTGCACCTGCACAAAGAAAGGTTTGTTAGCATGCTGTGCCACTTCGAAGTACACTTCGCCGGTTACTTCCACCCTTCTTTCTGTGCCGTTAAACACCACCGGGTAACGTAAAGAGGAAGCCGCATTCAGCCATGCTCTCGACCCGTCGGGCAATACCACACTGTACTGGCGGCCTTTGGGCGTAGTAATTTTGTTATACTGCAGCTCGCCGCCTGCATTTTCAGCAGGGTTGTAAACGAGCTGACCGTTTCGGATAACGATTTTCGCGCCGTTCTGGGTGGCTACTTCTGCGTTACCAAGACTATCCAGCACCACCTGCTGGCCGTTGGCGAGTGTAAGTACCGCACCCTCTTTGCCAGGCAGCGCATCGTTTAGCGTGCCTTGTGTTACGATCGCTACTCCTGTATGTTTTACAGGTCGGGCCAGGAACCAGATGCCCGTACCCAAAGCCAGTACGGCAGCGGCGGCAGCCCACCAGCGGCGGTTGCCACGTATGGGCCGTAAAACCACTTCTCTTGGTTGTGCGGTAATCTCGCTGAACATCGCGCCTGCCGCGGCGTCGCTCTGCAACACATCAGGCAGCTCCATATCAAAACGGGCGTCCATCAGGGCTTTCACCTCCGCTTCATTCGCGGGGTCGGTTAAAAGTTCCCATAACTCCCGCTTCTCTCCGAGCGAGAGTTTACCCTCCATATATGCCTGGTAAAGATGTTCCAATCTATTCACGATCATCACCGTTTAATTCGGTTGTTATAAGAAAGACGCACGAAAAAGGCGTTCAAGTAGTCGGTTTCTCAAAAAATTCACAAAAAGATCACAAAAACAGGAAGTAGGTGCTGAGTAACAGCATATATAAATTATTTCCTAATACGGCTCTCAGGTGAGCTAGTATCTTTTTCAGATGGTAGTTTACCGTGTACTCGGTAATGCCGAGCGCGGCGGCAATATCTTTATACTGCATATTTTCTTCCCGGCTCATCCGGAAGATGGTGCGCTGTTGTTCTGTAAGTGAACCCAGGGCGTCATGTAACAGCCGGCGCACTTCGCCATAATCCATATCCTGGCTGGTAGTGTCGAGGCCTTCCTCGCCCGGTAAGCCTGAAGCGTAACCGTCGATCAGCTCACGCTGCTGCTTTACTTTACGGAAATAAGAATAGGTGAGATTACGCGTAACGGTGCGAAGCCATGGTTCAAATGACTGCACTTCCGCCAGCTTTTCACCGGAGGTCCATATTTTTATAAAGACTTCCTGGGTGATTTCGTCGGCAAGCGCTTCTGTGCGAAGATGTGCAAACGCAAAGCCAAACACGGTTTGCCGGTATTGGTCGAACAGGTGCCGGAATGCTGCTTCGTCCCCCGAGGCAACCCGCCGGAGGAGGTCTTGTTCACTAATTATCCCGTCTCTCAAACGAAGTAGTTATCATTGGTCCGCCATAAAATTAGCTGAAAAAGTTTAAATCTCTCTTCATTCCCCCTTTTTCCGCACCTCCCGGATGTAAATATCGAACACTAACGGCATGTACGGGGCAAACATACTATTTCCGTTGGCCCCGTAGGCCAGCCTTGACGGTAGCAGCAAACGGGCCTTTGTGCCGGCAGGTAATAATAGCAAGGCTTCATCCACGCCGGGCATCGTGGCACCTGCCCCGGCCTCTATTACATTGGTACTGTAAGGGCGCTGTGCGTCATAAATGCCGGCCGCCAGTGCGGTATCTTTCATACTGGAGTCAAATACTTTCCCGGTAATAAACATCCCGGTATGTTCGAAACTTACACTATCTCCCACGGCCGCTACCGGCCCGCTGCCCTTACTGGTCACCATGTAAAGCAATCCGGAAGGTGTTTCGAACGGCGACAGGCGGTTGCCGGACAGGTAGCGGTGGATCTTCCCCTCTTCCTCCTGCCTGCATTTCTCTGCATCCGCTGCATAAAACGCCCGCACCTCCTCACTAAATAATGAATCACTTTTACCTGCCTTCGGAATTACCTTTTCCACCTTCACTGTAAACACGAGATACTTTCCTTTGGTGTTTGCGGGCTTCGGCACGTTGAGTATAATCTGCATGGAATCGAAATTCAGCCGGAACGTGGCACTATCTCCCTCGCTCAGCAAGGAGAGGCCGGCAAATATATCGCCCTTGAAAGAGGACTGTTGCTGCTCGAAAAATACGGGATGGTCGAGCAGGTAAGAACTGGTCAGTAAGGAATCTTCTTCGGTGCGGTGGATATAATTCACGGATAAAAAGTCGCCCGTACGGATAGCCTCACCGGGAACATCGGTATGAATCATATACTGCATATCTCCAACACCCTGTTTATAACCGGAACAGGCGGCCAGGGTAAAAACCAGTAGTACACATATTCTTTTCATGGGGTATTATTTAAATGATGAAAACCGCCCCGGCGTATACCGGGACGGCCATATTGCAAAGGGCCTGAGTATCTGTGTGAAAAACTAAACGCCGTCCTGCTGCATAGCACCCACAATGCGGGCGTTACGCTGGCCGTTCACGGTGGTCCATTCGCTTTGATAATTTAAACCATATGGCCAGAAAGAGTGGCCATCGGCACTTAATGTGGAGGTAGGGCTCTCGCCTACCATGCTGCGCAACATCGCCAGTGCGTTAGCGCCTGTATATTTACCATTTACTACCAGCTGCGTCCAGCGGCTGGTGGTGCCCACACCCTGGGTGTGCGCTATTTCGTGCATCGCACAACGCTGGGTCATATAACTGCGGTTAGCGCCAAAACGGATGGTGCCATTGGAATTGCCATCTGCAGTAGGCACACCTGTATTGTACTCTACGCGCAGATTGCCTGTACAGCGTGTTGTCTGCTGATTATACATGGTAACGGCTGCGTTCATCGCTGCTGTAATCCTGTTATAAGCATCTGTCTGATCGGCTGTTGGATTACTGGCTCTCACCAGGTACCAGGTAAGTGTGCCAAGTGCAGCGGGGGCTGCAACGGCTGCGGTTTCATCTTCTATGGTCGCTTGTTCTACGGGTACTGTGCTTTCTTTTGTACAGCTGAACATAAACAAAGTTCCGGCTAAAACACCGGCTACAAAAGGGTTGAACTTCATGATTAAAGGTTTTCGTGTGAAGAATTATTATTGATATTCTGCCCAGGCCGCTGAGCATACGTGGAATATTTAAAACGGGGCGTCGGGCCAACAATCAGCTGTTGATTCTTTTCATCGTTTGAAATCAGGGCTGTTCTCCCGCAGGAAAACAGCCCTGGTATTATTGATCAGCGCTCTACAAATTCGGTATAAAACAGATCGATACAAGTGGTGTCTGGCCGGAATACGGTACGGTAACGGAACTTCGCCGAAGTGGTGTTAAAACCGTCGAGTACAGTGGTTGCCTGCGACACAGGTGTTTTTACGCTTAAGGTAACACCGCTCACTATATATTCTATCTCCGTATACTGCGCACCTATCGAGAAGTCCATTAAATCCCAGGTGATGGTGGTTTTGTTTGAGGCAAATACAGACGATACTACCGGGCGGTTCACCAGTTTTCTTTTGTAAGCCGAACCATACGAAGTACCGATCACGTTTACGGGTACGGATGTATTGCCCTTATCGTCGAATGTATTGATGCGGAAACTTTTCACGCCTTCGTTTACAGCAAAGGTTTGATCAAATGTCCGGCTGCCTGCTTTATCCACTGCAAATACGAGCGAATCGGCGCCATCGTTCCAGGAAACTCTCACTTTAGATATCTTGGGATCTGCTACCAGCAATCCTTTCAGGCGTACGCGCTCACTGCCGGAAAACACTTTGGCAGAATCAAGTTTGCCGGTGTACAATGTTTCCCCGTTTGCGGTATACTGTTTATAGTCGTCCCATTTAGAGCAGGCGGCCAGCGTAACTGCACATAACAGCGCCACCCCCAGTTGCTTTATTATTAGCTTTTTCATACTGCAATTGTTTATCGGTTATCGCCGTATACTTTTAATTCGTTAATGCTTTGTGCGGTGCCACCTGCAAAGTTCTCAAGACACCTGATCCGCATGTACCTCACTTTACCGGCGCTCAGGTCTATCTCAAAGTTAAATCCTGCCGCTGCGGTAGCCTGATCGGCGGAGGTGTCGGAGCCATAAGGCGTGCCGGATGGTTTCACCACTTCATAGTAGCCCAGCAGTGCCCACGAGGCATCCAGGGCACCGGAGAGGGATGGGTTCACCGAACCGTATACTTCAAAACGTTTCATTGTGGTTAGGAAGTAATAGCGGGCACCTTCGGGAAACGGTCTTATCCATATACGGCTTAACTTACCGGCTACGCCCATATCAAAGGTGATCATATGGGGCTGGTTGCCGCCATTTACCTGGTGGGTAAAGCTGGTATAAGGCCAACCGGTTTTACCGTCCCACATATAATCGAGTCTCGCTCCGTTTGTTACCTGCGGCGCATCGCCGGGTAATACAAAGGGGGCGAACTTCAGGGGCGAAAACTCTACTTCGTAAATTGGTTTGATGGTTTTATACATCGTATCGGTGGTATTCCCCCACTTATCTCTCACCACAAATGCGAATTTGTGATCGATAGTATCCAGGCCGCGGATTTTAGATCGAATGGTGTCTACGTTTGTAAATATGCTTTTGTTGTTATCCACCTCGAGTTCTTTAAACACGTTGTCTTTTAGTATCAGCAGCGAAATGTCTGCCTTGGAGGCATTTAGCGCGCTAAGGTTGTAACCGCCGAAGGCATTATCTACCTTGATGCTTTTATACACTTCCCATATAGGCGCTTCCAGTGGTTTTATCTTCACGGTTTGCGGACCGGAAAGTACATTGGCGCGACTTACGGAATACACGGTTACTTCGTGTTCGTTAGTATCAGCGAAGCCTTCTACGGTTAGTGAGTTATTGTAGTAAGTGCTTTTCACTTCTATCTGCCTGCCATTAGCAATGGTATACACAGCTTTTACGTACAGCAGGTTATCATCGCCCGGCAGGTTATAGGTGAGTAAAGCTTTACCGGCCTGGTTTTCCACCTTGATGTCAGACACTTTTGCGGGTGGCGTTTTATCGCTGGTGGCGGGGCCCTGCGGACCAAGATCTTCTTCGCAGGCGGCCAGTACCAGCACGGCAGGCAGCAGCATTAAACAGTTCTTTATTTTACTAAACATACATTCATGATTTAAGGATACGCTAATCAATTACCATCCTGGATTTTCTACCAGTTTCGGGTTTCGCCTGGTGTCATAAACGCCAATTGGCCAGAAGTAATCGCGTGGTGTGATAAAGGTTTGGGTGAATACTACCCTTTCCTTATAATAGTTATCAGCCGTTTTACCGAAACTGTTCCAACCGGTTATATCTGCATTCAGTACATCGGCTGCTTTCTTCCACCGGCGAAGGTCCCAGAAGCGTTGACCTTCGAAGGCCAGTTCTATAGTACGTTCGCGGTGAATGATCTCGCGCAACCCATCTTGTGTAGTGAATTTGGAAGGATTGGAGGAGTAGTTGGCCCATGATTCCACCACGCCTTTCAGCCCTGCCCGGGTACGTATTTTATCCAGGTACTCGATCGCGGTGGCTGATGCAGGTTCTGCTTCATTCAGCGCTTCTGCATACAGCAGGTAAAGGTCGGCCAGCCGTATTTCGGGCCATGGGTAGGTTTTAAATGTGGGTGCTGCAGTACCTGCGGTAGTAGATTCCCAATGCAACAGTTTTTTGATAAAATAACCAGTTTCATTATAGTTCACAAAATCACCAAAACCTGCCCGTTCGCCGTTCTTGGCTTTCAGGTAATAAGTGGCTTCGTCTTTCCCGCTCGGACTGTCTTTCATGTACCATACACCGCCATCAAAACCGAGATCGGCATAAAAGCGGGGCTCACGGTCGAAGTTCAGACGCGCGGTTACAAAACCCTGTTCGATATTGAAACGTTCGGCTTTAGTAGCAGTCCGGAGTTCGGCATAGTTTGCGAAACTGAGTGTTTTATCTTCCTCGATCGGTACGCCGTTATGGGTGTAAAACATCTTCGCGATTTTCATGGGCGCGGCCCACAAACCTCTTAACTGGCCCCTGTTGGTATTGGAGCCTCTTTCAAATGGCGCAGCGCAAAGGGCTTCGTTTACGAAGTAGCTGTTGGATAACGCCCAGATATGTTCTGACGCCCAACGCTGGGTAAAGGAGTTACGGATGCTCAGCTGCCTCTTGGTGGTATCGCTTAAGCCCAGTACGTCCAGTTTGTACTCGTATAAAACATGCCCGTTTTCTTCTGCCGCATCAATGGCTGCCTTTACCGCATCCCTGGCTTTTTCCCACTTTGTTGCATCGTAGGTAAGGTTGAACAGCGCTACTCCATCTTTATCTTTAAAGTTGGTATAGTCGGAATTCCCGTTAAACAACGGACTGGCAGCCATGATCAGCAACTTTGCTTTTATGGCCAGTGCAACCGGCTGGGTTACACGCCCCAGTTCTGTATTTTCGTCCATAATACGCGGCGGCAGCTTTTCAGTGGCCGCATCCAGCAAACGTGAAATGTAGTTCACTACGCTGTCTACCGGATCGCGCTTTACATTCGGCACGGACTCTGCTCCTTCTATCGATACGTTTTTATCAATGACCGGAATGGGACCATACATGCGCAGCATATAAAAATGGTAATATGCTTTCAGGAACTCCGCTTCTCCTATCCAGCGACTACGCTCAGCCGGGGTGATGTCGGGCACCTTACTCATGTCGTTCATGTTCTCCAGGAAGATGTTACAGTGCCGTATCGCCCTCCATACTTTGAGATTGTTGGCGCGGGTATCTGATGGACCGCCCTTACGCGCGCCGCTCCAATCGTCGAAGTAAGGCGCATTGGTGTTCTGTTGCCCCTGTGCAATGCGGAAGGCCGCATGCCAGGTAGTTTGGTCGGTTTGTGGCAGCCACACTTCGTCGCCAGACATAAACCCGGGGTTAAACCAGTTATCACCATTTTTTGGGAGAAAGGCGTAACAGGTAAAAAGATATTTCTGTGCTTCTACTCTCAATTTAAACGCATTATCCAGCGTAGCTACGTTATCGGGCACCACATCCAGGAACTTCTTGCAGGAAGCAACTGTAAGTACGATACACAACAACCAGATTATTTTATATTTCATCACTACTTGTATTTAAATTAGAAATTCACCTGCATACCCACATTGTAAACAGATTGCAAAGGATAATTAAGACCATTGCCGCCCATCTCTACATCCCAGAGTTTAAACTTGCTGAGAATGAAAAGATTGGTGGCGGAGAAATAAATCCTCGCCATATCAATTCCTGCTTTTTTCATTTTAGGGAACGTATAACCGCCATCTATGCTCTTCAGGCGCAGGAAACTGCCATTACGCATCCACCAGGTAGAATTTTCGTTATTAGGACCTACACGCCAGGTACTCAGTCTTGGCCAAAACGCGTAGAGGTCTGGGTTTTCGGCCGACCAGTGATCTTTGGCAATCACGTCTAACAATCCTGTTTCGGTGCCTCTCAGATCTGCGGCGGAGCTACGGTAAAACGGCTGTATCTGTGTTGGGTCGATGAATAACGACGACCTCGCAGATCCCTGGAAATAGAAAGAGAAGTCGAAGTTCTTGTACCCCATCGAAGCCCCAAAGCCATAGATGATCTCAGGCTGCGTAGGTAAACCGATGGGCACTTTATCGTCGTTGTTCACTTTGCCATCGCCATTTACGTCTTTATATTTAATGTCGCCGGCCAGTAATCCGGCATCTTCATATTGTAAAGGAGAATTGGCCACTTCTTTGTTATCAACGAACAAACGTTCGGCAATAAGCCCCCATGCCTGGCTGGCCGACTGCCCGATCTGTGAGAGGTATTTCACGGAAGGGTCATACTGTAATTCGTCTACCAGTGTTTTTTCACTCACAGCATATGTAAAGGTGCCTCTTAAAGCGCCCCAGGTATGTTTGTTAAAGGAACGCTGGTACTTGGCCGACAGGTCAATACCTTTACTTTCCAGCTTGCCATAGTTGGCCATGGGCGTAGCCATTAACCCGGAGGCCGATTCTGTATAGGTTTTGGACATCAATATCTGCGAACGCCATTGTTTGTAAACGTCGGCAATCAGTTCAAAATCTTTGAAAATAGTAACGTCCATCCCCAGGTTCAACTGCCGGGAAATCTCCCAGCTGATGTTGGGATTAGCATAGCGGGAAATAGAAACGCCAGGCTGGTTAAAAGTACCCTGACCTTCATTCCGGCCAAAACTTGCTCCATAATTCCCATCGTTCATCGTAACGGCCGAAAGGTAGAAGAACCGGTCGTCCTGGTTGCCAATGGCATCGTTACCGGCAATACCATAAGTAGCACGGAATTTAAGCTCGTTAACGATATTTTTTAAAGGTTGAAAATACGTTTCGTTGGAAACCCGGTATGCCACGCCGGCAGAAGGGAAGAAACCATATCGTTTGCTCTCCGCAAAACGCTCTGAACCATTATAGCCAAAGTTCAACTCCGCTATATAACGATCATCATAACCATAGGTAAACCTGCCCGAAATACCGTTGTTTCTTTGCGGCAGCGATTTGGTAACGCCACCATCGTTGCCTTTCTGGTAGCTCGAAAGATAGGTAATCAACATACCACCCACCTGGTGTTTGCCAAACAGCCTGTTATAGTTCATAGCCGCCTGCAACCACACCCTCGAATCAATCGTTTTTGCACCCTCTGTGTAGTTGAGAAACTCTGTACCAACGGTACCCAGAGAGGTGGCTGATCCATCGTTCAACACCTTAATGTAATAACTCTGGTCCTGTGGATCAATAACTGCATCATAATAGAAGGGATTGTAGAAACGGTCTACTTCGAAATAGGAATTTCTTCTCACATACGTCATCACGTTGAGGTCAAGCCCTGGCGTAACAAACTTAAGGTCCTGTTTAAGTTCGAACTGTGGCTGCAGGTTCGATGACTTGTACATCCTGTATCCTTTCACCATTTCCGCATAAGGGTTACGGAACAGGTCAGAGGTAAGCGACCCATTGGTCGTCATCACTGCCGAACCAAACAGCGGATGCTCCACGTACGGCAGCATCTCCGAAGGATATATGGCTGGGAAAGCAACGGGGTTCGCGTTCATGGCATTGGCGAAGGTCTTAGCCCCACCGCCCACAGGCCCCTTGTAGTCATCAAACTGGCCATACATACGAAATATCAGCTCCGTCGTTTTGGTCACGTTCAGGTTTACATTGGTACGCAGCGAGTAGTTGAGCAGTTTAATGTTACTGTTGAAGTTGTTGATCTTATCCACCTTCAGCACCCCGTTATCCTGGTTAAATGTACCGGCAATATAATAGCGGGCCTTACCTGTGCCACCGCTCAGGTTCATATTGTAACCCTGGTTTACGGTATAGGGTTTGATGAGTTGATCGAGCCAGTTGTTGTTGGGATATAATATGGGATCATCACCCGCCGCAGTATGGTTAATTTTGTTCTGGCTGTAGGGAAGAATAGCCTGTGGCGACCTGGCTGCGGTAGCTTCATTCGCCTGCTCCATAAACGTAATATTATCCGCGAATTTGAAGTTTTTTGTATTGGAAGATATCCTGCTTTCGGCCCTTACATTAAACTTCGCGGTACCTGAAAGCCCGGTTTTAGTATTAATAAGCACCACCCCGTTTGCGCCTCTGGCTCCATAAACCGCCGATGCCGCTGCATCCTTCAGCAACGAAAAGTCTGAAATATCATCGGGCTGCAACCGTGCCATATCAGTAGGTGTCGACTCTACCCCGTCTATTAATATCAGCGGGTCCTGCTTACCGGTACCAAAGGTTGATAATCCACGGATGAAGAAGTTGGAGTTATCTGTACCCAAGCCCGGCTCACCACTACGCTGAAACGCGATCAGTCCCGGTACTTTACCCGCCAGTGTATTGGTCAGGTTGCCCGTAGGCCCCTTCAGGTCTTTTACATTCACAGTGGTAATAGAACTTACCACGCTCGCCTTCTTCTGCGTACCAAACCCTACGATCGTCACCTCACCCAGGTCTTTTTGATCGGGCAATAATTGCACCGCCACAAAATAATTACCCGCGGCATCAGGTTTCTGATTGCTCATTTGCACCACCCGGCTCACATACCCTATCATACTAAACTGCAAACTGGCCGTAGCTGGCACCGAAATAGAAAAACGCCCTTGTTCATCGGTCGTAAACCGCTGCGAAAGCCCCTGCACAGCAATATTAACCTGGGGCAGCCCTCCGCTGCTGTCTGCAACAACACCCTTCACTTCAATTTTTTGCTGGGCTATACCCTCACGGCATAACATCACCAGCAAAAGGACCAGGAAGGCCCGCCCGGCATAACCGGTCATTTTCTTTAAAGTCAATAACATAAATCAGTTTTGATAATCAAATAGTGGAATAAATCAGCCGCGCCATACTTTAACAAGCAAAAAAGAATGACCCGGCCTTCGTCGTGGAATTGTTCTAAACATGCGCTCAGTTTTTTAATTGATGGAATTTTGGTTGTTACTGTGCTGCTGAAAGGTAGTGAGAGAATGGCTACGCAGAGATGGGGAAACTCGGATAAAAAGGGGTGATTTTCGTATTATTCACGTTTTTAGTGTCAAAAAGACATGATTGCTTGTGGGTGAGGAATGGAGGGGCCAGCCAACCCAAATCACTTCGTCCTCCCAATCCCATAGCTCTTCCCCAACGTCCCCCTGAACTTCTCAATATATTCCGATGGGTTCATACCAAACGTCTTATTAAACTGCTCGCGGAAATGTTTGATGTCCTTCATGCCCACGTAATAGGCCGCTTCGCTTACATTGCATTTTGTGTTGATGAACAACTCTGCGGCTTTACGCAGCCGGATGAAGCGGATAAAGCCATTGGCGGTTTGCCCGGATACGGATTTAATACGTTTATAAAGCTTGCTGTGACTCATTCCCAACGCAGAAGCGAGGTGTTTTACGGTGAAGTTGTCGTCCTTAAGATGATCTTCAAGGATGGAAATGCAGCTATCGATGAACTCTTTGTACTCTGGCGATATCTTGTGGGTATTTTTCTGGAGGGTAATTTCGTTATAGAAGTACTTCTGCAGGCTGTTCCTGCTCTTAAGCAGGTTTTCTACTTTGGCTACCAGGAAGTCTTTTTCAAATGGTTTAGTGATATAGTCTTCGGCTCCCAATGCTACACCTTTAAGTTTTGCATCCTGCGAGGGACTGCCGGTAAGCAGCAGCACAGGTATGTGCCCGAGTTCCGGACTTTCTTTAATGCGACGGCAAAGTTCGATGCCATCGCCACCGTCCATTACAATATCGGAAATGATGATATCGGGCAGGTAGTCAGCAGCAAGTACGAGGGCATCGGTGCCGTTGGATGCTGTGTGTACGGAGAAGCGGTCGCTGAATATCTGGCGGATATAGTTGCGCATCTGCTCATTGTCGTCTACTACCAGGATGGTGTCGCGCTCTGTCGTAATGTCTTCCTGCTTTTGCCTGCGTACTTTGGTTACTACAACGTTGACCACTTCGCGGCCGGCAAGTTCTTCCAGCACTTCTGAACGCACACCTTTGTCTGTTACCTTACACTGTTCGGCGTTACCGCCTGGCAATATCATCGTGAAGATGGCGCCCAAACCTGGGGTACTGTCGTAGCGGATGCTACCTTTGTGACTTTCCACAAAATGTTTGGCGAGGTACAAACCAATACCAAAGCCTGTTTTCGAGTCCTGTTTCACCTGGTAAAACTTCTCGAACAACCGGTCGCCCGTACCCTCGGGTACACCGGGACCGTTATCCTCTACCCTAATTTCTACGCCATTCTCTTTGGCTGTTACCGTAAAGGAAACACGACCTCCTTCGGGCGTAAACTTTAATGCGTTGGAAATAAGGTTGTAGAGCGCTATCTCAATTTTCTCCCGGTCGGCCACCAGCTCCAGTGTTTTGTTTTCGCAGCAAAAGGTGTAATCTATTTTCTTCGAACGCGCCTGTTGCACGAAGCAGAGGTACACTTCGTTACAGAGATCGTAAAACTGCAGGCGGCCTAAACTCAGCATCTCTGCCTCGCTTTCTGTTTTGCGGAATAGCAGCAACTGGTCTACAAGACTCAGCAGCCTGCGTGCATTGCGGTATACGATGTGTAATTCTTCTTCATCCTCCGTACCACTCAGCGTTTCCCTGGTTACCATGTCTTTTACAGGGTTGATGATCAGGGTGAGTGGGGTACGGAATTCATGCACCACATTGGTAAAGAAGGATAGCTTGCGTTCATTGTCTTCACGCTGGCGCGCTGCGGTGAGACTGGTAATTTTCATATCGTACTTCATCCTTGCCTGGTACGACTTGTAGCGCATGAACGCGTACACAGCGGCGGCAGCAGTGGCGGCATATAACAAATAAGCCCACCAGGTGCGGTACCAGGGAGGAAGAACGAGGATCGCCATGGTAAGCTCACCCGGGTTCCAGGTGCCATCGGCGTTGGTTGAGCGGATGCGCAGGCGGTAGCTGCCTTCGCGGATATTGGTGTAACTGATGCTGCGGTTACGGTTCGTGTACACCCAGTCTTTATCCCAGCCTTCGAGTATATAAGCGAACTTTATTTTTTCCGGAGATGAATATTCAAGTGCGGCGAACTTCATGGACAGTACAGCCTTGTTGTACGGAATTTCCAGCGCTTTCACCTGATCGCCGGCCATGGCTGTTACGTACGTACTGTCTGTGAGTGCGGCATTATTGATGGTGATATCGCTCAGTACGATGGGCGCAATGTACTTGCGGGTTTGCACCTGCGAGGGACAAAACAAATTAAATCCCTTGATACCGCCGAAAACCATTTCACCTGAGTGAAGTTTTAAGGCAGCGTTGTACAGGAATTGATTGCTCTGTAGACCATCGCCCTGGTAAAAAGCGGCGAAACTCTTCTTTTCTTTACTGAACCTGGCAAGGCCTTCAAAGGTGCTTAACCACAGGTTACCGCTATTGTCTTCCAGGATGTTCAATACCGAATTATTACAAAGTCCCGATCCATCAGCGAAACGTTCGACTATTTTTCCATCTTTAAAAAACACCAGCCCACCGCCCTCGGTACCCAGCCATAAGCCGCCGTTTTTATCTGCACTAATAGCACGTACCGGTTTGCCAATATCGAAGTACTCATACTTCCGGCGGTGCTTATCGATCTTTACAAGGTACCTGAAATTCCCCGCCCATATCATCCCATCCTTGTCCTGGGCCATGGAAATAAGATCGTTAAACTCCTCTTCGAACATTTCAAACTGGTTGGCCGAACGGTTGAAGCGGTACAATTTACCCGCGCCAAATGTGGCAGCCCACAGGTCTTTATCCCGGTCTTCGAACAGCAGCCAAACATTTTTATTCTCGGTATTTGTTTTGGGGTTGATGCATTTGTAATGCTGAAACCTGCCCGTAGCGGCATCAAACTTATTTACACCACCGGGAAATGTAGCCACCCAGGTAGTCTGGGAAGCATCTTTCAATATACTGGTAACGATATTGCTGCTAAGCGATGCCGGGTTGCCCGCATCGGCAGTGTAATTCCGGTATACGTCTTTCTTACGGTCCCATATACTGAAGCCGCCACCATCAGTACCCACATATAATTCGTCGCCATTTTCGTAAAAGCAGGAAACGAAATTATACACAAGACTATTTTTGTCAAAAGGATCCCGCGATATTGTCTGGAACTGACTTTTCTGTGGATCAATCACATTAATGCCACCTTTAATAGTGCCTATCCACACTCTCTGTTCACTATCGCCATAAATAGCGCTCACCGATTCGCTGGAAAGCCCGTTGCGCCCCTGTTTCAGGCTTTCGGTTTGGCCGGTGGCGCCATTCATCACCATTAACCCGTCTCCTTCTGTACCTATCCATATCTTTTTATCGGCAGCTACGTGCATGGTGGTGATGTTACTACAGCTCGTTTTTACCAGTGTAAACCTGCGTTTCGACAGGTCAAACTTATACAATCCGCTACCAGTGCCCACCCATAAATTCCCCTGCCCGTCGGCCTCCATGCAGTGTGCAGCTTTGATCGTACTATCGGCAAAACTCACACTGTTGGTCTGATAATCGTATTTACACAATCCCACATCTCCTATCACCATCCACACGCCGCCTTTTTCGTCGATGGTAATTACCTGTACGCTGGTGTAATTGCGGCCCTGCGGCAACTGTGCCTGCAAAGCAACCCGTTCGCCCGACAACTTCACCATCAGTCCCAAACCATTGGTGCAAATGAAAACGTTGCCCGGCTTATCGGTTTTGAGCGCGTTTACGTGCCCCGTAAGCCGGTAATACTCCTTATCAACACCTTTGAAATCGACGGGCGAAAAACGGCCTGTAAAGCCATTGTACTGCACAAGTCCCTGGCCAGTACCTACAAACAGGTTGTTATGATGGTCGCCGGTAATCGCGTAGATATAATTATGAGGCAGCGAAGCCGGGTCGTTCAGTTTGTTGCGGAATACTTTGAACTCGTACCCATTGTACTGGTTAAGTCCGTCATAGGTACCAAACCACATATATCCCTTATGATCTTTATAAATGCACCTCACCGAATTATTCGACAGTCCCTGTTCCAGCCCGATGTACGACACAGGCGGACGTATATCGGCACGGGCAGGCAATGCCAGTCCACTGATAAAAAACAATAAAACGGACCATACAGGTTTCATCGCGTAAAGCGCTTTTTTTGGTTGAGGGCCACAAAACGGCCATTACACTACCGCTGGGGCAATGCACAATATGTATTGATTGATATATTAACTTCTCCGCCGGATTTGCAGGCTACGAGGTAATGGAATTAGCGTAATTCATGGGAATCGTTTTCATAACCGTGAATAATATAATGGTATGTTTTCTAACGCGTCGTATGTCTCTCTGGCTGTCTGTATGTAAAGCAACCCCGGGGGGTATAATTCTGTATCTTCCGCAAACTACAAAAAAAGTGTCACTATGACACTCTAAAGTGTAAAAATTCTTAAAAGTTGTTGTAACTAACTGGTTATTAAATTGATAACGAACTGCTACCGGCTGGCAGGCCTTGAATGTATTTTCTACACAGCTGAATTTATTCCACCGCATAGTAATTTGATTGTTATCCCGGCTTACTCATAAAGCGATCATCAAAAGACATATCAACTAAACCGCATTTTCTATCAACCCGGTCGCACAGGGGCCGCACCAGGTAGTTCATAAATCGGGTACCAGGGGTTTCCCTTTCGGTATTTTGTACCTCCGCCAACTCCACCACCACTTTCGTCTCATTCTCCGGCAGGTCGCGGGCTGTCACTTCTACCCTGCCGCCACCGGCATGCTGACAAAGGGCTGTGTAATCCCAGTACTCCGTATCTCCCTGCTGAAGCGCCTCTCCCTTTTCTACCAACTGGTTGTCCGCATCGTATATACATACCAGTACCTTGTGTACACAAAAATTGTCTGTAGCGTTAATGGTGATGATATCGCCCGGCTGCCCCTTATAGTCATCAAGGTTAATACTTTCTATTTCCGGCGCATGGTAGAAATCTGATATCGCGAGGTTTTGCACGGTTTTGTGTCCGGTGCGGGCCTGTATGTACAAGGCTTCCAGTTCTGGCACGGCTACTACCCATCTGTAATAGATGTTGGCCTCCGTAAAACGGTCGCGGGCCTTTTGCTGCCCGGAGGTAGGTTTCCCAGGCCGCTTTACGGGCGCTTTACAAAGCTCTACCTGGCCTTTCCATTCGCGTATCATAACCTGGCCGTCGAACAGGCCGCGGAAACCGGAGGATATGGCGTTATGTTTTTTCAGGATCATGGTGTATTGGTTTTGTGTTACAAATTTCCCGTTTTCACCCTGCAAAAAATGTCGTTTTGGGTAGAAAAAATGTCGCTTTGGGTAGAATTGGTGATAGTTTATTAACCTAAAATCCAGTTCATGCAGCACACTAACCCTTTCGTTACCCTTTCATTTCCCTCTCACTACCCTTATATTAAGAGGGGCCACCCGATACCAGCCCGATACCAGCCCGGCTCAAACGGTAAAGGGCCGGCCCCGAAGCGTATGATCGCCCCGGGCCAGCCCTTTTGCATTTATTCCCTGCTTTATTTTATCCTGATGATTTTCACCGTACGCACCGCTTTACCGGTACTTACTTTCAAATACAGTAACTGCGCAGTTACCTGCTGTACGGAGAATACCTGCCGCTCTGAAGCGGCAGCATTACCTACCGTACGGGTTTCCACGATCCTGCCTGCGGCATCGGCCAGTGTTAATTGCAAACGCTCACCGGCTGCACCGGTAATGGTTACGGCTACCTGGTTGCCCGCCACTGGGTTCTGCAACAAACTTACTGCCAGCGGACTTTCATCCGATACGCGGGCGTAAGCGGCCGGCGTTAAGGCTACGGCGCTGTCGGGCTCTATGCCATACACCAGTATCCCATCCACATAAGCGGTTACTTTAACGTTCTCGGCAAACGCGCTGCCTGCCAGGAACGAGTGGTCGTTAGCTGTATTAAAGGCCGACCAGTTTCCTTTCGCTATGCGATGCTGAATGTTACCGGTGCTGGTAAGGGCGTACAGACTGTCGGGCTTGGTGAAACGCAGTTCCAGGTAGCTGTCGGCTCCCGGTAAGGCATTCGCCAGTTTCACGAACTTGCCGGTTACGTAGTTGCCCAGTTTCGCGTAATCGAGGTAGTAGTTAAGGTTGGCGGTACCATCAGCAGTAAACCAGTAACGTACGGAAATACGGCTGTAACCGATGGCGGTATTACCTGTATTATCGAGCTTAATGTACGGGCTCAGACTGTTGGAAGCTGATACATCTTTACTGTACACTTTGAACGCAGGTACTGCCGCTACAGGCTGCGGTTCTTTACCACCTACCAGCACACTGTTCTGGTAAACAGTGATCTTTTCGTTTTTGAGATAGCTGGTATTAGGTTGATACGAGTAATCGTCTGCTTTGTTAAATGTTGTCCAGTCGCTTTTAGCGGCCCGGGTTTGAATGTTGCCTGAATTACCGTTGGCGGCTAAGGTACCGGCAGCAGCGGTGAAGCCATATTCTATATAACCGAGTGCGCCGGCGTGTGGCTGCGGTAACTGTACATATTTCATGGTTACATTGCCCGTACCCAGTTGCGCGTAATCAGTATAGAGGTTGGTCATTGGCGCAAACTCTTCGGCCGTAAACCAGTAGCGGATGGTGATGTCTTTGTAATCCACTGCTTCGCCGCTTTCATTTTTCACCTGCAGGTTATTCCGCAGCGTGTTATCGGTCAACTGCCCCTGCGACTGGTACAGCACACTCAGTTTATCGGCGGCAGGCAAAGCGAAATAGCCAAATACCCTGAATTCCAGGATGCCTGTACTCTCACGATTGTTCTTCATCGCCACGCGGATTTTGCTGGTGTTCAGTCCACCCAGCGAAACTGTATTGAACGTATCTTTCGCTACACCTACATCTCCGAAACGCACCCATGCGGAGCCGTTCCAGTATTCCAGGTAAGCGGTGGTAGGCGCTAATATGCCACCATTATCATCAAACCAGTAAAGTTCTGCTTTGTCTAATACACAGTTACCGGCCCAGGCGTATTCTACCCATTGAATAGAATCCGGACTGTACCAGTTACCGTAAGCACCATGGCTCTTATCATTTGAGTTGGTTGGTGTAAAGCCATCGTTCACCGCCGAAAGGCTTTCCCATGGCGATACGTAGGAAGTGCTTACATCGGCGCTCATAGCCAGGTTGCCTGTAACGGCGCTCAGTTTCTGAACACGGCTGTAGCTAATGTTATTGCCCACCAACTGTTTCAGGCGGTAATAACTGTTAGCGCTGTTGCTGGTATGTGTATAATCGTAACTACCGGCATTTTTCGCGATAGTAGCCACTTTGATGAAGTGAACACTGTCTGTTCCATATTCCAGTTCGTAACGCAGCACCGAATCTTCATTCGCTGCTTCCCACTGCAGGTAGTTAGCGCCATCTATACGCGCACCGCTAAAGCTTAACAGCTTGTACGACGGTGCAGGCAAAGCACTTTCAGCACCCCATACCCTGAACTCCACGATGCCTGTAGATTGTGTAAGGCTCTTCATCGATAAACGTACTTTGGAGGTACTGATATCACCGGTGATCAACGGGTTAAATACGTCTTTTCCTGTTGGCACATTACCGATTTTCACCCAGGCCGTACCGCTCCAGTATTCGAGGTAAGCTGAATCAGGCGCACGGATGCCGCCATTATCATCAAACCAGAATACTTCTGCTTTATTTAACACATACGCTTGCGGCCAATCATACTGTACCCACTGGTAAGAGTTAGGGTTGTTCCAGTTGCCATATACACCATGGCTCCTGTCGCCCGAACCAGCAGGTGTGTAACCGTCGTTAATGGCAGCCAGGCTTTCCCACGACGACACGAAGGAGGTGGTAGGCGTAGCGGTAAGCGCCAGGTTATCTATAATGCCGCCCGGAGGGCATACCACTGCGTCTGCTATCGCCATTTGCGCGTCAGTAAACGGCACCACGGCCGCGTTAATATCGATGTTGGAAGGATCACCCGCACCTTTACCATCACAATCGGAACGGCCGTTATTGAAATGCGGCGTTTGCAGGTATACGCCTGCAGTGCTACAGTTACCGATTTCGGCATCACCGCCTATTACCAGGTTACCACTGTGCGTAGTACCCCATTGCAGCGCATTATCTTTCGCTTCCACATTACCGGATACTGTGCAGTAATTCAGGATGGCATTGTCTTTCACCTTCACCGTGTTACTATAGGTACCGTAGAAAATATTAGCATTGCCGCTAATCACCACATCACCGCTGAGCGTGGCGCTTTCAACCCAGGCATTATCTTCTATACGCACGTTACCGGTAATGTTCGCATTACCACGTACGATCGCATTAGGGCCCACATATACCGACGCAGCCACGGTGGCACTGTTGCTCACCCAGCCGCCGCCATTCGCATGTACGTGTCCGTTGCTTTTATACTGGCCTCTGAAGTCAGGCTGATAACCTTCAGGCAACGCGTTTTGTATCGCTACTTCATAAGGATATCTTTTGATCTTTGTGAAACCAGGCTCCCATACATAACTGGTATGGCTCGTAGGCGCGCCGGATACCACGAGGTAAAGATTAGTTTCGTCCGCATTCAGGCTGAAGGCTATTTCTGCTTCGGCTGCGCTGTAAGTATTGCTGTAACGTGCCGTTTTACCGTCCGCTTTCACCGCCACAAAACCATAACGCCAGCCGGTGGTATTATTGGTGGCTGTATGTCCTTTAAACTTCACTTTCACCGTACGTTCGGCGCAGGTAGAATAAAGGGGGATGATGTTGATACCGTAGTCCTGCGGTGCCTGGTAATCGGGCACTACATAACGGCCGGTGGAGTCATTGATCTTTTTGAGGATGGTGTATTCGCGCCACAGGTAGTGCGGCTCGTTCGTCCGCACCCTTGCCCTTTCTGCACGAATAATATCGCCTGCTCCTTTCGGCGCATAATCGGCCACCACTTCCCTTCTTGCATAATCAAACATAAAGTTATTAAACTGCGCCTGCGACCAGCCCTTTAAACGACGGTAAGCCATCAGCGGATGCTCGCCTGCCAGTGATTCCTGCCACAAACGGTTGACCATGCCCAGGCTATCGGCCTGTTGTATGGCGAACAGCAGGTTAAACGCGCAGTAGTGGTGGCGTGTAGAGCTGTACTGGAAACTGCGGGTAGCCATCCAGCGGGCCATATCTTCTTTAATATACTGGGGATAGATCTGCGCGCGCATAAAGTTGGCGTGCGTTTCCCAGAACGAGCCTGTTGGTTCTGTTTTAAAACCACCCGCGGCATTGCGATCGATGCCGTTCTGCCCCTGCAGCGAGTGCGTTAGTTCATGACTCAACACGCCACCATCGCGGGTAGAATTGGGATGTACCCACATTGCGCCGATCATATTATCGTAACTACCGCCAAAAGCCCAGCCGGTAGGGCCGCCTGTAGGCCAGGTGTCGTTCATCACGATGATAATTTTGTACTTCCCCAGTTTAGTGGTGCTGTCATCTTTACAGAAATGATACTCGCTGATCAGTTTACTGTAAATAAATTCAAGCGTATCCAATACCGCTGCGGGATTAAAACGCAGGTTAGCATCCGTATAGGCAGCAGGGTTAGTACCCACCGTTGGCCCCCAGAAGCAAACGAAATTGGCCGACTGGTAGCTTCGTTCATACGACCATGTACTTAGTGCCGGATCTGTAGAAAAATTAGCAGGAATATATACCTGCTTCTGTGCGTTTGCCTTTAACATTAAAAGGCAAAGCACGGCAACGTAGAAGTGCTTCATGAGATTAAGGTTGATGTTCTTTGATTATACCATTAGAGATACTGAGGATTTTGCAACTATCACCTAAACTTATTACAGATTCAGCAACAGCACATTGCTGATATTGATAGAAGCTACTTTGATCTTAACAAGTGTTAAGCTGACAATTAATTAAAACGCTTCCAGGACAGGCACCTGCGTATTTCCACAGGTGGATAATTGCTTAGAATTCATTACTTTAGTAGAATAGAAAACTGATCACTCCCCAAAAACTCATTCACATGCCTGATCTCCTGAGCCCCATCATGAGCAGGTTTACCGGTTTTGCTATGACTGGCGACGGTTTACCTGAAATCAATTCCCTCACTTATTTATCTTTCGAAACGGGTTATGAAGAACCCATAGCCGGCTCGCGCCTTGCGCTGGTACTGGTAGAACCGCGATTGCTGGTAGCTACCGGCGATGCGGGGATGCGCAACCAGTTTTTACAGAGCCTGCGGCATTTGAAGGGCGATTTAAGGGCGGAGGGGCTGTTTACAAAATTCATTTCCGCCGATGTATACCGTGGCACGGTTCAAAAAGATGGCCGTGTACTGCTGGCCATGCGCCGCTTTTTCCGCGATGTTAAAGCCGCCTTCGCGAACTTCGAAGGGGCCATCCTCATTGGTAACTTCCCGGAAGCTACGCTCGTGCGCCGTGTTTCCTGGACGCCTGGCTTCGCTGCCCCGCAACAATTATGGATCGGCTCTGAAATGATCAGCGAGCGTGCCGAAATTGTACTGGCCGACCTTACAGGCAATTGGGAAAGCGTTTACCGCCAGGGCGACTTCTCCGAACAACAGATAACCGCCATCCCCGATGCTGCCACGATCGCGGCGGGCTGGTTCGATGGCGAGTCTGTCCGTACCACCACCTTCTCCTCCACCAGTTTCACCGTCGGCACCAGTCCTACGTTCCGCGATGCGTTTTTCATGAGTGATGCACGGTTCACCATTCTCGAAAACCGCAGTACCCCTACTCCGCTCCTGCGCCTCCGTATTAACCAGGCCGAGAGTAATAGTGAAGTAGATATCAGCGACCGTTCGATGCCTAACATCATTGCCCGCCCCGACATTGCCGTATCGCGGATTAACGCGTTCCACGTAGCGGTTAATCCCAATCCGGCTTTAAGAGGCAGTGGCGGCGAAACGTTTCTTAATGCCTCCGGCAATCCGCAGGTAGTAAACAGTGCCACGCAGTTGTTCTCCGGTTCGCAGGAAGATAACCTGATGACCGAACGCTCCATCGACTTCGAACGCAGGGTGCTGAACGATTACCTGTTACGTAACCACCGTTTCCGCACCGGCGCATTCTCGTTACTCGCGTTCCGTACGGGTTTCATTACCGGCACCACCGACTTTCACCCAGACTATTACGAACCGCTGCTAAACGCCGCGGCTACCGACTTCCGTCCGTCGGTGAAAGTGCATAATGCCAACCTGCAGCAATACGTACAGTTCCTGAAAACACCAGCCGTATTCAAGTATATCATGGCGCATTCCAACGCCCGCATTTCAGAGTTCCGGCCCGAAACGACTACCGCTGCTCTCACCACCGAAGTGGGCGGCGCACCATTAGCCTGGGAATATGCCGGGGGACGATACACGCCCAGCTTCCGCGCTGATCCTCGCCATGCAGAACTAACCTTACATCGCGCGTTATGGCACCACAACAGTTTGCGTGATGCTGGTGCCAGCCTAGTCGTACACGGCGGCTGTAACGTTAACAGCATCGACGAAGCGCAGTCTGATACCTACAGTAATCCCCGTTACGGCCGCTGGAACAACGCAGAAGGTTTCCTGTTCTTCACCAACTGCGTAGCGCTCATGAGCCGCGCAAAAGGCTTTAACGATGCGCCCTGGGGCTTCGGTGAAGGTTACCGGTTATCGGCACGCACCAACTTCGGCTCCTGCTGGAGAAGTTACTTTAATGCACAGGCAAATGAAGCGGGACTGGGCACGTACAACATCCAGCGTAAAAGACCTTACTTCTGGAGTATACTCGGCGACTGGACACTTCGCCTGCGTAACACTAACGGCATAGGCATCCTGGGTATGAACCCCGCATTAGGTTCCGTAGCTGTACACCCTAACAAAGCCTGGATAGACGGCTGGAACTTTGATGGCGCACTTAACTATGTGCGTGGCATTGGCGATGTAGACGGTGACGGTATCGACGAATTTATAGTGAACAGCGACTGGGGCATTGGCATTCTTAAATACGACGGCACACACTTCCGCGCACTGATGGGCGCTCCGCGCGACACCTGGTTCGGTGGCTGGCGTTACGACGCTACGATCAATCCCGGCCGCGACAGCATCAAAGCTGTACAGAACTTCACCGGCGGTACGGCCGCAGAAATACTGGTATGGAGCAGTTGGGGTATTGCCACACTGGCTTTTGGCGGAGGTACATTAACACATACACGTTTAGCCGCCAACGGCACCCGCTTCGGTGGCTGGTTGTTAAACACCGCCGATAACCGTTACGCCGGGCACGGCAACTTCGACAGTGATGGCCGCAAAGACGTTGTGCTTGTTAGTCCATGGGGCATTGGCATCATTAACCTCGAAACACAAAACACCGTATTCCTCGCACCCAACGGCACACGGTTCGGCGGCTGGCTGTACGACAGTAACGTAAATGCCATCCAGCAAATCGCTGATTTCGATGGTGACGGCCGCGATGAAATACTCGTGACCAGCGCCTGGGGTATTGGTATACTCAAACTGGTAGGCGGTACGCTTACCCACATCGCCATACATGCCAACGGCACTAACCTGGGTGGTTATGTGGTGAACAACGCCGACAGGTTTGTGATAGCAGATAATGTACTGGCCGGCCCCGCGAAACAAATAGTCGTGATGAACAACTTAGGATTACATGTACTGGGCATCAGTGGAAGCGCGCTCACCCGCCGTGCATTCGTGGCTCATGGCACCCGTGTAGATGGCTGGGTGGTAGATACCAATAACAACAACCGTTTACAGCCTGCAGGCGACTTAAACGGTGATGGCCGGGCGGAGTTCGTGATCCGGAGTCCCTGGGGCATTGGCATTATGGGATTGGATACTGCCAACCAGTTCCGGGTTTACAACCTGTTCCCTAATAACAGCATGCTGAACGACTGGGGCTTACAGGCCACCGATATCATTTCGGGGGCGGGCAACTTTGCCGGAACAGCCACGAAGAAAGAATTACTTTTCCTTAAACCCATATAACAAACGAAGCCCGTCCACTCTCCGGACGGGCTTTAAATTTATGCTTATCATGTACTATGCGAACGAAGCAGGCGTTATAGTGCAAACCTGCTATATGCCCATGAGTTACCAGATGTCCCTGTTTATACGCAGAAAGGAGCCGTTTTTTCAGGCTTTGTAAGGAGTTCGCGTTTGTGTTACCTTTGCACAAACCCCTCCCATGAATAAAACGGAACTAGCCGTCAAAGTATTTGACAAACACGCCAAAGAATACCAGGACAAATTTATGGACCTGAGCTTATACCACGATACCTTTAACCTGTTCTGCGATCTCATCACGCAGCCCAACGCCTCCGTACTCGATGTAGCCTGCGGACCAGGCAACATCACGCACTACCTGCTGCAACAACGCCCTGATTTTAAGATACTGGGCGTAGACCTTGCGCTGAATATGCTGGCACTGGCCAGAACAAACAACCCCACTGCTGGTTTCGAGTTGATGGACGGGCGCGACATAGGCCAGTTAAGCCGTCAGTTCGACGGCATCATGTGCGGGTTCGGGTTACCTTATTTTTCTAAAGAAGAAGCGGTGCAGTTCATTAAAGACGCTGCCAGTTTGCTGGGGTCGGGTGGAGTAATTTACCTGAGCACGATGGAAGATGATTATGAAAAGTCTGGTATAGAAACCACCCCTGCGGGCAACCAGCTATTCATACACTACCACCAGGCAGATTACCTGGTGGCAGCGTTAGAATCTAATGGTTTTGAAATGATAGGCACCAGTCGTAAAACCTATCCCGGCAAACCCGGGCAAATGACGACCGACCTTATACTGATTGCCAGTAAAAACTAGTTTCCTCTTCCCTGCCGTTGCGGGGCCGACTGGCGTTGAGGCGCCGGTGCCGACTGACGCTGTGGTGCGGCCTGACGTTGTGGTGCAGCTTGCCGCTGCGGAGCTGCCTGTCGCTGTGCTGGTGCCTGCTGCCGTTGCGCGGGTTGCGGTGCCGACTGCCTGAAATTACCATCACGGGTAGCCCCTCTTTCCCTGGAGTTCTGCTGCCTGTTTAAATCAGGCTGCCGGGTTGGCTGTGCAGGCGTCCATTGCTGGTTACTGCGCTGGTCCCAGTTGCCACGGCTATTACGCTGATACACGTTCCCATCCGGATCGGTGAGTACGTTATTACTGTAATTATTGGGTCTTGATGTGGGCCTTGGCGCATCCGTAGACGGGCGCGTGTTGTTGCCCGGTAACGGCCTTGTATTGTTACCTGGTCTTGTACCCTGATCGGTACCAGGTACAGGCCTCGTGTTGTTACCAGGCCTTGTTCCAGGTTCAGTGCCGGGAATAGGCCGTGTGTTATTGCCGGGCAGTGGACGGGTATTATTACCGGGGCGGGTCCTGTCGTTGTTATCACCGGGCGTTGGCCTTGAACCATTGCCGGGACGAACGTTATCGCCAGGCAAAGGTCTTGTTCCATTCCCCGGGCGAACGTTATCACCGGGTCGACCGTTATTTACCGGGCGTGTAGGCCTGGTACTTGCCGGGCCTCTCGATACATCTCTCGTATCGCGTACACCCGGTACACGGTTGTAAATATTGTTGCGGTAACCACGGTCATAATCCCTGCCCGTTCTAACTGGCCTGGAAGGTCTGTTCCAGCCAACATTCGGGCGGCCTATGTAACCCGGCCTGTGGCCATAATAACCGCCATTCCAACCCCATGGGCGGTAAGGAGGACGCCACATAGGCGGGCCGCCGAACCAGCCACCATACCATGGCCTGCCGAAACCGGCGTGGTACCAGCCAAAGTTGTAACTCCAGCCAAAACCCATATTCCAGCCCGTCCACGGATTATAACTGAAGCCGAAACCCCAGGTTACAGGGCGGGGGTAATAATAACGTCCGTACCATGGGCGATAGTACCAGCCGGTGCCATACACCACCGTAGGGCCATAAATATAGCTGCCGAGGTAGCCCGGTGTATAACCCATGTACACATAATCGGGCGTATGATCGTACACATACACGTACCGGGTGTTGTAAGCCTGGCTTTGCGGAGGAATACGTTCAACGTCGGTTGGCCTTTCGTTGGCTACAGCCCAGGGGCCATGCGGGCTGTTACTGATGAACCAGATGCCATTGTCTACTGCGTAGTAGCTGCCCTGCGAAGTCCTCATCACCGTAATGCTACTATTTTCTGCTACCTGCAAACTGGTGTTGGCGATTGGTGAAAACTGCGGCTCACCGTCGTACGTTACTTCGCAGGTGGCAGTTCTGCGGTCGATTTTCGCGGTTTGCGGCAGTTGCGCGTCCAGGCGGGCGTCTTCGGCTTCGGAAGTACCGGCTACGTTAGCCAGCACACCGTCCTTTTCAGAACCAGCAGGAATGCGTGCGAAGTCGGCCGGCAGTTTGTCGCTTGGCACATACTGCCAGGGGCCGTTCAGGTTAGGAGCAGCAAACCAGCGGCCGGAGAGCAGCGTGTATGTCTTTTGAGAATTGATGTCTTTAAAGATTTCGTCGAGCGTATTATCTGCATATAGCAAATTGGTGCCCTGCACGGTCCTATAGGTGGCGGCGCCCTCCGTCTGCAGCAGCTCTGCCGGTTTGGTGCTCACTACAATAGCGGTAGGCTTAGCGGGCTTGTCTGTATCCTCATCGTTCTCCCGTATCTTTTTGTCTATCTGCGTCAGAGAAGACGGTATTTTGTTCGTATGCGCGTAAGGCCCTGTTGGCGTATTGGCGGTATACCAGAAAGAGCCTGCGTACAGGTAATACTGCCGTTGTCCTTTAGGCTCTTTCACAATGAAGAAGGGCGAGTTCATCACCCTTTCCATTTTCAGATCATCGTCCATGGCCACCTTAGGCTCGCCATCAATGAGTACCAGCGTAGTAGGCTGGTTGCGGTAAATGATCTCGGGAGGTTCGTTGTTAAGGCCGGCGTCGTTGCTGGCTTCCTGTTGAAGGGTGGTAAGCAGTTGGTCGAGCGATATTTCCATCTTCCATTTCGGCACCTCCCGCTCTATCAGGGAACGCAGCGAGGCGATGTCGGAATCGCCGGTACTGTCGGCAAAGCGGGCGTTGGTAATAGACAGGCTTTCGAGTACCGCCATGCGCGAGTCTTTATCAGTATCGAGCATCGCATCGAACCAGATAGCGCCGAAAAGCGGTTCACCGGAGGATGTTTTCTTTACAGATACTGCCGCACGACCCGAAAGACGGTTGCCATTCAGCGCTTCGGGCTGGGGCTGGTAAACAGTAATTCGGCCGCCATTATTAAGTTTAATGTCTTTGGGCCAGGTATTTTGCCCAAACGCGGTGAGTGCTACTAAAAGCTGGAACAGGACAAGGGTGTATATCTTCATACTTAATGATTGCGGTGATAAATAAAACAACCGACAGGGATAATAGTTTATTATCCCCCTCTTAAAGCAAAAACATTGCCTAAAACTCAACTTCACAATTTTAACTAGATTTGTAGCCAGTTATATGGACAAAAGTATCAATAAATATATCGCAGAAACCGGTTTTTGCAGCCGAAGAGAGGCCGATAAGTACATTGAACAGGGCCGCGTGACCATCAATGACAATATTGCTTCCAAGGGTAACCGCGTGGAAGATGGCGACGTGGTGGAGGTAGACGGCGAACCGCTGAAGAAGAAAAAGGCCCCGGTGTACATTGCCCTCAATAAACCCAAAGGCATTACCTGCACCACCGACCTCAAAGACAAAACGAACATCATCGACTACGTCAACTATAAATCCAGGGTGTTCCCTATAGGCCGGCTTGATAAGCTGAGCGAAGGGCTCATCTTCCTGACCAATGACGGCGATATCGTTAACAAGATACTCCGTGCGGGCAACGGCCATGAAAAGGAATACATGGTGAGCGTCGACAAACCCATCAACATCGACTTTCTTAAACAAATGCGCAGCGGCGTGCGTATCCTGGGCGAATACACCAAACCCTGTTTCGTACAACAGGAAGGGCCCAACCGCTTCCGCATCATCTTAACCCAGGGCCTTAACCGCCAGATTCGTCGTATGTGTGAGGCGCTGGGTTATAAGGTAGAATCCCTGAAAAGGACGCGCATCATGGGTATGAGCGTCAAAGACTTAGCTCCGGGCCACTGGCGTCACTTTACGAAAGACGAGATAGCACAGATCAATGACATGGTGGCTAAAAGCAGCAAAACGGGGGATAAAGATTTAGGCGGAATGGATGAGTAACGCCATTCGTTAAGCCAAACGCCCTATCCGTTAAGCCACTCCCCGGGGGATGAAGACGCCGGTTAACTTCGTCTTACAAATCCCCCAAATCATGCAACACATCGGCATTATCGGCGCAGGCATCAGCGGCCTGGCCACAGCGAAAGCCTTTTTAAGCCAGGGTTACCGCGTTACCGTTTTCGAAAAAGCAGTTGCCATCGGCGGCGTATGGGAAAAGAGCCGCTCGTACCACGGCGTTACCACGCAAACTACCCGCGACGAGTACGCCTACTCCGACTTTCCCATGCCGCAGGATTATCCCCTATGGCCCTCTGGCGAGCAGGTACAGGCTTATTTACAGGCCTACGCCACTCACTTTTCCGTATTACCACATATCCGTTTCCGTACCGAGGTACTGAGCCTCGATTATAACGGGCATGACTGGCAATTGGAAAGCCGGTACCTACCCAGTGGAAGGGAAGAAAGTTTCACCTTTGCGTTCGTGGCCATTTGTACCGGCACCTTTCACAAAGCGCACATACCCGATGTTCCGGGGCTCTCATCGTTCAGGAATAGCGGCGGACAGGTATTTCATTCCAGCCAGATCTCCGATACCAGCATACTTGAGAACAAATCTGTTGCCGTAGTCGGCTTCGCCAAATCGGCCACCGATATCGCCACGCTCGCGGCTAAAACCGGGAAAGATTGTACGCTGCTATACCGCAAAGCACAATGGAAAGTGCCCACCTATTTCGGTAATAAGATAAACATGCGTTTCCTGCTGTTCTCCCGTTTTTCCGAGGCATTTTTCAACTCTCCTTATAAAACGCCTTTCCAGCGTTTCCTGCACAGTGTAGGTAAACCAATGGTATGGGCGCAATGGAGAGGTTTGGAGATGCTGCTGAAAAGCCAGTTTAAACTCAAAGCCTGTGGCATGGTGCCTAAACACCGCATCGAAGATCAGATCAGTTGCAGTTTGGGTGTAGCGCCAGCCGGTTTTTATGAGATGGTACACAGCGGCGCCATCAAAGCACAACAAACAGAAATCAGCAACATCAATGGTAAAGAAGTGCGTTTACAGAACGGGCAAACGATTACACCGGACGTTATTGTTTTCGGCACCGGTTTCCGGCAAAGTCTGCCCTTTTTATCCGAAGAACACAGGCGGCTGATCGTGGGCAACGACGGCGCTTACCGCCTGTTCCGCAACATCATGCACCCGGGCTTACCAGGTTTGGGTTTTGTGGGATACAACTCCAGCTTATTCACCACTCTTACCTCAGAGATAGCGGCCAACTGGCTGGTAGCACACGTAAACGGTACACTACGTTTACCCTCGCATGATAATATGCTGCGCGACATCAACTACATGACCAGCTGGCGCAGGCAAACCAGGCCTGTATCGGCCGAGTTCAGCGGCACCTGCGTGGCCCCATTCAACTTTATGCACCTCGACCAGCTTATGCAGGACATGGGTTTACCGGCTCAGCTCAATCGCTGGTCGCCGCTGGAGTTCTTCAAACCCATTAATCCAAAAGACTATCAGCAGTTGTTAAAAGGTGCTGCCATCCATACCCGTCAACCTCAGCCTAAACCCGTAGAAGCCTATGCATGATAAAGACCTCCGCCGGCGCATACAGGAACTGGAGGCAGAGAATGCACTGCTACGTGGAAAAGCCACGCTGGCACCTGCCGAAACCACAGTAAAAGTGCCTTCCAGCATGGCCCCTTTGTTCAGCCAGGCAGAAGCCACCGCCCGCGCCTACTTCTCCAATATCAAAATGGACCCCGGCAAAGGAACGATCGAGATCAGTAACGAAAGATATGTGCTGATACGGGCCTCTGCGCTTTCGAAAGACTTCCTCGACAGTGTGCTGCAGTTATATGCGGACAGGGAAGCCACAGAAGCATGGAGCATTGGCCGCAACTTCCTGTTTGATATTGCACACGCCATTGGCATGAACGACGCGCGCCAGTTCCATACTAAAATGCAACTCACAGACCCAATAGCACGACTATCGGCCGGCCCCGTGCATTTCGCGTATACTGGCTGGGCTTTTGTGGATATACTGCCGGAAAGTAATCCCGTGGCGAACGATGATTTCTACCTGATCTATAACCACCCCTACTCTTTCGAGGCCGACGCCTGGAAGCGAAGCGGCGTTACCTCCCATTCGCCTGTTTGTATCATGAATGCCGGTTACTCCTCCGGCTGGTGCCAGGAAAGTTTCGGGATTGCGCTAACGGCCGTGGAAGTAAGTTGTACGGCTACGGGGGATAAAACCTGCACCTTCATCATGGCCCCTCCGCACCGGCTGGAAGCGCATGTGGAACAGTACCGGCAACAACATAAAAAACAGCCCGCCAGCAGGCATGCCACATCTGATATACCCGCCTTTTTCCAACGTAAAAAGGCGGAAGAAGAATTGCAGAAAGCAAGGCAACTGGCGGAAGACTCTTCCAAAGCAAAGTCGGACTTCCTGGCCAATATGAGCCACGAACTACGTACACCACTGGGTGCCATCCTCGGCTACACCGACCTGCTGAAGAAAACGAAACTCCATTACACCCAACAACAATACCTCGACGCTATCCATACCTCCGGCAGCAACCTGTTATCGATCATCAACGATATACTGGACCTCTCGCAGCTGGACGCGCAAAAGATATCACTAACCGAAGACCCCACTGATATACCTGCACTGTTACATTCTGTACAAACCATGTTGGCCAGCAAGGCCCGGGATAAACACCTGGGCCTTCGCTGCCATAACGATCCTGCACTTAATTTCCCTGTACTGGCCGACGCGTTAAGACTTACACAGGTACTCACCAATCTTATCGGCAACGCCATTAAGTTTACGGAGAAAGGCGGTATCAGCGTCCGCTGCAAACTCATCTCTCAAACTGATAAAGAAGCGATCGTAAACATCCGTATAGCCGATACGGGTATCGGCATTCCTCCCGAAAAACAGCAATTGGTATTTGAACGGTTCACCCAGGCCGAATCTGCTATTACGAGGCAGTATGGCGGCACGGGACTGGGACTTGCCATTACACGGCAACTGGTGGCGTTGCAGGGCGGCGACATCAGCCTTAAAAGCACTGTAGGGAAAGGCTCTATATTCAACATCCGTTTGCCGCTGCGAAAAGCAGTGATTAAAACACAAAAGGTTACCGAAACGCCCTGCGCCGCCAAAGGTAATAACCGTCGTATACTGGTGGTGGAAGATAACCTGCTGAACCAGCAGATGACCAAAGTACTACTGGCCAGTAATGGCTTCAAAGTACGCGTAGCAGGTAATGGCTTCAAGGCACTGGGCATCCTGAAGAAACACACCTTCGATCTTATACTGATGGATTTGCAGATACCACAGATGGATGGTTATGTAACAACGGAAAAGATACGCACAGAACTGGGTTTACAAACGCCTGTAGTCGCCATTACCGCGCATGCCTTAAGTGGCGAAAAAGCACGCTGCCTGAAGGCTGGCATGAACGACTACCTTTCTAAACCTTTCCGCGAACACGACTTACTCGCAGTGATCGACCGCAACTGCACTTCTACGATCACCGATCTTACTTTCCTGCACCAGCAAACACATTCCAATACCAGGCTGATGAAAAAGATGATGCAGACCTTTATGCAGCAACTACCGCAGGACCTTCAACAGCTGGATACGGCGATACAGGAGAACAACGCGCCCGCAGTTTATAAACTCGCTCACTCCATGCGCTCGTCTATTGCCTTTTTCGGCTGGCAACGGCATATCGGGGATGCTTTACTGCAACTGGAAAAGAAAGCGTATGCAGGTGTGGTGGGCGCACCGGCGCGTAAACGTTTTGATGCTGTAAATACCTGCTGCCAGGCGGGTTTAAAAGAGATAACACAATTATCACAACAACTTTAGAAAGCTTCTACATATGCTAAGGGCACCTCGAAACGGGTGCCTGTTGCATTTCCATCCGCATCGGTCAGGTCAATGATCCGGATTTCCTTTTCAAGGCCGTACTCCTTGTTGAACAGCGCAATTCTTTTCAGGGTGATTTCCATACCGTGTGAGCGGTGATTGTAACCATTGCGCCCCTTTAGTGAGCCTGCGGCTTTACGGCCAATGCCGTTATCGGTGATGGTACATTGCAGGCAGTCGTCGAGGCGTTCAACTGCTACGGTTAACAACCCACGGTGCTCGCGGGGCAACAGGCCGTGCAGAATAGCGTTTTCCACGAAGGGTTGTATGATCAGCGGCGGCACTTCTGTATTATCTGCATCCAGCCCGGTAACATGTACCTGCACATCGAAGCGTTGGGCGAAACGGATTTGCTCGAGTTGCAGGTACAACTGCATCACCTCCAGTTCATCTTTTAATGAAATACGCTTTTGCCTGGAATGGTCAAGGATAAGGCGGATGAGTTTGGAGAACTTACTGATGTATTCATTAGACCGGGCCCGGTCGTTACTGTTTACGAAAGCATTAATAGTATTGAGCGAATTAAAGATGAAGTGCGGGTTCATTTGCGCACGCAGGGCACTGTTCTCAAGTTCACTCAGCCTTATTTCATAGTTACTCCGCATTTTAGCCGCTCTCCGTATTTGCCCTATACGGATGCGATACGCCGCATACCCTGCCCCCAGCAACAGTAAAGCAACCAGTGCGCGGAACCACCAGTTATTCCAGTAAGCGCGGGTGATCATGATATGGACAGGCGTTTTAGCCGCCGTCCAGTGTTTGCCATCGGCCGAAGCCTCTACCTGAAAGGTATACGATCCGGGCGCCAGGTTGGTATAACGTGCCGAACGTTGCGTGCCGGCATATACATAATTGCTGTCAAACCCCTGTAACCGGTAGCGGTACTGTATATAAGCCGCCAGCCGGAAGTCGGTAGCCAGGAAAGAGAAATTGAGTTTGTTCTGATAATAGGGTAATTCCACCAGCCCTCCGCCGGGGAAGCCCAGCACGGTATCCTGCAACTCCAGCGCCGTTACATACACCGGCAAAGGTGCAATAGTGGCGGTAAGCTGTTGCGGGTTAAAGTGATTAAAACCATCGGCACTGCCGGTAAACATTTCGCCATTACTGCTTAGGTAGAAGTTACAGAGCATGTGATTACTCTGCAGCAATCCATCGCGTGCATCGAAGCTGGTGAGTTCCCCTTTTGCATAACGCGAAAGACCTACGTTGCCTGCAATCCATATATCACCGGCCGCATCGGCACTTAACGCCATTACGTTATCGCTGGGCAGACCATCATCCTTTCCTAGTAATTTATAAGCATCATCCCGAAGGATATAAAAACCTTTCTCCCCACCCGCATACATATTGCCGGCACTATCGCTGCAAATGGCCTGCATACGGTCGTTTGCGATCACCTTGTGCAAGGTGCTGTCGCTTAAGCGGAAACGATACAGCCCGTCGTCCTGGCAAAGCCACCAGTCGTGCTTCGTGGCCATAGCATAGAAAGTATGGGTAAAGGCGATAGACGATAACGCCACATGCTCACGGAAGTTACGCATGGCGCCCGTAAGTGGGTTGAACCAGGCAAAGCCGAAGTTGGTACAGATAAGAAAATTGCGTTGCGGGTCAGTTACCATGGCGTGGATATCCGAGCTGGGCAAGGTGTGCAGCGAGTCTGCGGCGTTACGTAATGTTTGTTTAAAACTTCCATCCTTTTGCAACATGCCAATACCACCTCCAAAGCTGCCCACCCAGGCGCGGCCTTTTTTATCGGTGACTACCGTACGTACTGTTTTATAATTTCCATTGATAAGATACGGGTACCATTTACTGAGGCCGGTACGCTTATCCCAGTAAGCCAGAAAGTTATTGGTGGCCAGCCACATACTGCTGTCGCCGCCCTGCGCAAACGCATTAACACCGGCATCGTACTTCTCCCCTTTCGCGTTTACCAGCCAGCGCTGGGTTTTGAACAATGGTGGGTTAAGCGAAGCATACGATACACCACGCGAGCAGACGAACAGTGTACCATTACTGCTCAGGAACGCCCGCCTGCAGTTGCTGCTGGCAATAGACGTGGGATCGGAAGGGTCGTGTACCAGGTGTGTAGCGGTTTGTTTATTGATATCAAGCAGGTACACGCCCTGGTAGCGGGTGGCTACGGCCAGGCGACCATCTGCCATCATATCTATAGAACCAGCGTAACCAATAATCCGTTTGCCCGATTCATCTTTCCAGTCCAGCGCACTCACCTGCCCCGACCTGGTGTTGATCAACGCCAGGGTATCGTGCCCAAAGCTGCCCGCCAGTACAGTGCTGTCATTCACCTTAGCGGCGCACCAGTTGTAGCGGTAATTAAATGTTTTAACAAGTTGCTGTCCTTTAATATCCACCAGCAGCAACTTATGCCGGAAGCCTATTAACCACTGACTACCACTAAAATGTTCGAGGGAATAAGGAATGCCATGCTGCGCAAATACGGGCTTCAGGCCATTTAAGGGCAGGGTATGACGGGCTTTATCTACCAGGTAAAGGCCGTCGGACGACAGCACGAGTAATGAACTATCAGGTGTATGGTCCAGGAAGATATTGCCATTCGTGCGGATATTGTGGTTTTCCAACGTACGGAAGCGGCTGTCGCACTGTTTCCAGTACTGGATGCCGAACGGGGTTACCGCCCACATGGTACCGGCAGGGTCGCAATGAATGTAGAGGACGTTGTCGGACAACAGTCCGGATGCACCGGCGCTGCTATAACTGTTCAACTGGTAACCGTCAAATACGTTGATACCTTCGGCACTGGCCATCCAGATACGGCCCTGCCGGTCTTCGGCCAGCACCAGGCGTAAGTCGCTCAGCAAACCATTACGGGTATCCAGGTGCCGGAAGGCATAACCCTGCGCCAGGCACTGCAGCCCGTAAAACAGTAAGAAAAAGAAGGTATAAAACAGCTTGTTTACCACGGTGTTAAAAGTAAAGGATACTGCAGGATTAAACAAAAACCCGGGGCCTTATCCGTTAAGTCAAATGCCCCATCCGTTAAGTAAAACCCGGGTTAGGCCAAAGATTGCCGGAAATTAGGGGCACCGCTACATTCCATCAACCTAAATTAGTAAATTGCCAAAGCCTCAAAAACAATGAAATATAAAGCACTCATAGTAGAAGACGAAGCCCTGAGCCGCGACTTCCTGAAGAACCTGGCAGAAGAGTTTTGCCCCCAGATAGAAGTAGCCGGTACCGCCGCTAACGTGGAAGATGCCGTCAGCTTCATCAACCAGCACCAGCCCGACATCGTATTTATGGATATAGAAATGCAGTCGGGCACCGGTTTCGATGTGCTGTTGCGCATAAAACAGCCCAGCTTCCGGGTGATATTCACCACCGCTTACGACCACTACGCCATTAAAGCCATCCGCTTTAGCGCCATCGATTACCTGTTAAAGCCTATCAATCTCGAAGAACTGCAACTGGCGGTAGAAAGAGCTGTAGAAAGCCTTCGGCAGAAAGACGAGAACAATAAGATATCACTACTGATACGCAACCTCAGCCGCCCTACCGGCGAAGACTTCTCCATCAGCCTGGCCACCTCGGACGGTATTGAGTTCGTGCAATTGTCCAATATCATCCGGCTCGAAGCCAATGGCCCTTATACGGTGTTTTTTATGAAAGACGGTCCGAAGATCATGGTGAGCAAAAATCTGAAGGAATATGAGTTAATGCTGAACGGGCATGGCTTCTTCAGGGTACATAACTCTCATATCATCAACTTAAAAAAGGTAAAGAAGATGGTGAAAACCGATGGAGGTTACGCGGTGATGGAAGATGAGTCACTTATTGCCATCTCACCTAAAAAGAAAGAGGAGTTCCTGCAACTGATCGCACAACGGTTAGTATAACATCAGGTTACAAAAAACCATCAAACGCACATATGGCGCTGCGCCGCACTCCGCGAGAGCAACCCGCCACCATGGCGACTTCCTTTATCGAAGGTATATCGATCCTATATCCATCCTATAATACCCGTCACCACCAGTGCGGGTTTCAGCGGAAACGGATATAGGATGAGTATAGGATCGATATAGGGTCCCTATACTGTCGCGCCCTTCAACATGATGTTATCTTAACTATGACCCACATCACATGGATGGCTAAGTTTACTCATACCCACATCCCGGCAGGTTTCATTATATTTGAGCAAAAGCCTCCATATTATGAAGAAGATAGCTGCGATATTCGATGGTTTAAAGTTTTCGAACAGCACCCTGCAACACGCGTTTTCCCTCGTGCGTAAAGAACCCGCCCACCTGTCCGGCGTTTTCCCTGACGACCCGATCTACAACAGTTTCAACATGAACAGCGTGATTACCGCCGGGGCTACTACCGAACAAATAAAGGCCATGGAGGAGCGGGATGAACAAAAACGTGCCGCAGCAGCACAGGCTTTCGTAGAAGCCTGTACGAAAGAAGGCATTGCACACAATGTACACCGCACCAACTGCGTGCCTATACAGGAAGTATTACACCAAAGCACATACGCCGACCTGCTGGTAATTGGCACCCGCGAAGCGTTCCTCACAAAAGAACAGGAGCCCCCTACCGAATTCATCCGCAGCCTGCTCAGCGAAACCCGCTGTCCGGTATTGCTGGTGCCCGAAGCCTTTAGCGAAATACAGAAGATAGTACTGTTGTACGACGGCGAGCCGTCATCCATTCACGCCATTAAAATGAGTTATTACGTACTGTCGGCCCTTAGCAATTTGCCGGTAGAAATAATATCTGTTAAAGAAACTGGCAGCGACTCCGTACTAGAAAACGACCAGTTGATGCGGGACTTTTTACAGCAGCACTTTCCACAGGCCACCTACAAAGTGTTGACCGGCACACCCGGCGAAACCATTCTCCAGGAACTGAGAACACAGTCTGATGGCACCCTGGTGGTACTGGGCGCTTACCAGCGCGGCGCTGTATCACGCTGGTTGCGGGAAAGCATGGCCGATTTTTTGATGAGAGAACTGGCACTACCACTCTTCATTGCGCATAACAAATAGCCCGTTTATCCCTTCCGGTTGTTAAAAGATCCATTATGAACTGGCACTATTCGGACATCACGGAAGTTAATAAAGAATTAGGCAGCAGCGACAAAGGCCTCTCTAACGATGAGGCCTCGCAGCGCCTGCAAAAGTACGGGCCTAACACGCTGGAAAGTAAGGGTAAGAAAAGTGCCTGGGCCATCTTTATTGCCCAGTTCAAAGACCTCATGATCATCATCCTCGCCGCTGCCGCCATTATATCCGGCGTGGTGGGCGATCTTACCGATACCATTATCATTCTCGTGATCGTGTTGCTCAACGCGCTCGTTGGTTTTATACAGGAATACCGGGCAGAGAAGGCCATGGAAGCCTTACAGAAACTGGCAGCGCCCAAGGCACAGGTAATACGTAATGGCGAACAAACGGCCCTCGAGGCCGACCAATTAGTGCCCGGCGACCGGGTACTGCTGGAAGCCGGCGTGATTGTTTCCGCAGATATCCGTCTGGCCGAAACACATGCCCTGCGTATAGAAGAAGCAGCCCTTACGGGCGAAGCAGCACCGGCCGACAAAACATCGGACAAGTTAAAAGACGAGAACCCGCCCCTTGGCGACCGTACCAACATGGCCTACAGGGGCACCATGGTTACAAAAGGCCGTGGTACAGGTATTGTAATAGCCACCGGGATGAAAACAGAAGTAGGCCGCATCGCCGAAATGTTACAGGGCGAAGAAGGGCAAACACCCTTACAACGCAGGATGACCGACTTCGGCAAAAAGCTTTCCTATATCATTATGGGCATTTGCGTACTGCTGTTCGGCATCGGGCTGTTACGGGGTGAAAAGGCAGTAGAAATGCTGTTAGTAGCTACCTCCCTGGCCGTAGCCGCCATTCCCGAAGCATTACCGGCCCTTATCACCATCGCCCTGGCAAGAGGCGCTAAAAGGCTGGTACAAAAAAATGCACTGATCCGCAAACTGCCTGCGGTAGAAACACTAGGATCTGTCAACTTCATCTGCACCGATAAAACAGGTACGCTCACCCAGAACAGGATGCAGGTAACCGACGCCCTGCCCGTAGAAGATTCCCTTAAAATATCAGACTCCATCCCACTGCTTTACTGCGCCATGGCACTTAACCAGGACGCTAAAAAGCAGGATGGTGAATGGGCAGGTGATCCTACCGAGATCGCCATGATCCAATATGTAATGGAAAAATACGAAGAGGGAGGTGTAAACGCAATGATGGACGAATACAAACGTGTTTCAGAATTGCCCTTCGACTCGGAGCGTAAGGCCATGACCACCATTCACCAGCACAAAGACAAGTTCCTGGTGATTACCAAAGGCGCGGCGGAGTCCATTGCTCCCCTGTTGAAAGATAAACAGGCTGCGGATAAAATGATGGACGACAGCAGCAACCTGGCCAAAGAAGGCAAAAGGGTGCTGGCCTATGGGTACAGGATATTGGCGGAAGCGCCCGGGGATAAGCCGGACGAGCAGGCTATTGAGAAAGACCTCGACTTCGCAGGTATTACTGCTATGATCGACCCGCCCCGTGAAGAAGTGAAAGCCGCTATTGCAGAATGTAAAACAGCCGGTATACAACCCGTTATGATCACCGGCGACCACCTCGAAACCGCTGCCGCTATTGGCCGTGAGATAGGTTTGCTGGCAGAAGGCGATGAAGTAATAGCCGGCGTTGACCTTGAGAAACTGAGTGAGCAGGAATTAGACGCCAGGGTAACAAAGATCAAGGTATACGCCCGTGTATCGCCCGAGCAGAAACTGAATATAGTTAAATCTTTACAACGCACCGGCAACTATACCGCCATGACCGGCGACGGTGTAAACGATGCCCCTTCTTTGCGCACCGCGAACATCGGCATCGCTATGGGTATTACCGGCACCGACGTCAGTAAGGAAGCCGCACATATGATACTGCTCGACGACAATTTCGCCACTATCGTAAAAGCAGTTAAAGAAGGCAGGCGCATTTACGACAACATCCGTAAGTTCGTTAAATACATAATGACCTGTAACGGTGCAGAAATACTCACCTTCGTGATAGCCCCGCTGTTAGCACTGCCTATCCCTCTGCAACCCGTACACATCCTCTGGATTAACCTTGTTACCGACGGGTTGCCCGGCCTGGCGCTGGCAGCAGAAGGGGCAGAACGTAACATCATGAAACGGCCGCCCGCCGATGCCAAAGAAAGTTTGTTCGCCAGGGCCACCGGTATACACATCATTTGGGTAGGCATCCTGATGGCGGCGGTAACACTGGGTACACAGGCCTATTCGATACACATTGCCGACAGTCACTGGCAAACGATGGTATTTACCGTACTGTCGCTTTCACAGCTCGGACACGTAATGGCAATACGCAGCGATGAACTGATCTTTAAAAGAGGTTTCTTTTCCAACATGCCACTGGTAGGCGCGGTACTGTTTACCTTAGGGCTGCAACTGGGTGTGATCTACCTCCCTTTCGCAAATACAATATTTAAAACACAACCGCTTACTTTACAGGAACTGGGCATTTGCGTAGCGTTGTCGCTCGTCGTGTTCCATGCAGTGGAACTGGAAAAGTTCATCAAAAAGATGTGGGCCAGGAACAAGCATTAACAACAGTTGTCCCGAATCGTAAACTCACGTGTACTTAATCCCGTAATATTTTAAGCGGGCAAACCTTCCGGGGTATGCCCGCTTTTATTAACTTTATTTACTAAAACCATACCCCATGTCGCGGAAGCTGGAACAACTCATAGCCGACAATCATGCCGAACTGTATGCACTGCATGCGATAACCGCAGGCGGGTACGCACACAACAAAAATGGGTTGCGGTGGACGAATGCCGGCAGCACGCACAACGGAAATATTCTATTTCCCGAAACTCCCACCAGTGAGCTGTTAAATGAGATCATGGACGATTACGCCGTGCATCCTCCCGGCGGTATTGGCTGCTGGTCATTGCTACCCGCACCGGCAAACTTAGAAGCATTACTACTGGCCCGTGGTTTTCAAACAGGATGGCAACCCTGCTGGATGGTATTGGAACTGCCGTTACTACATAACAATTTTAAAACGCCTGAAGGTTTAATAATCACCAACGACAACACGACCCCTACCACGCACCTGCGCGAACTCCCTTACGCCGGGGAAGACACTGCTATCTCCCGTGAATTAATGACAGCATATCCCGAAAGGGCACAACGTTTCCTGGCCTGGATGGATGGAGAGATTGTAGCACAAAGCGCCGTTTTCTTTTCTGAAGTGGCAGGCATTTACAATGTGGGTGTACTACCCGGCCTGCGCGGTAAAGGAATTGGTAAAGCCGTAACCGTTGCTGCCTGCGAATATGCCAGGCAAAGCGGCTACCAGTATGCCACACTTAACGCCACGCCGCCCGGCCAACACATTTACACGCAAATGGGGTTTAAGAAACTGGGAAGTGGAATAACCTGGTGGATGCCTAAATACAGGGAGGTGCCCGAACGGCAAACGGCAATAGCAGAAGCCGTAGGCCTCGGACAAATCGATGTGCTGGAAACGCTCGCCCCCGAAGAGCTGCAGCAGCAAATCTCCAATGGCATGACGTTATTACAACTGGCCACACAATGCAAACAGCGCAAAGTTATAGAATGGCTCATCGCGCACGAGGCTACCCTAAAACCTCTGGACGCCTGGGACCTTGGCCTGAAAGACCGTGCCACGGCTATGCTCGCCGCCGACCCTGATGCCGTGAATATATTGTACATGGAATATCATGGTACGCTTTTACACATCGCCGCCCTACGCAACGACATAGATTTAGCCAGGCTGGCGCTGCGTTACCACCCGGATTTAACCATAGCCGATAGTCAGCATTGCAGCACGCCCGAAGGATGGGCAATGTTTTTCAGGCGTAAAGAGATATTAGACCTCCTTAAATCACATGCCGCTGATCGTTAACCATAAGCTGAAGTGTGCGACGCAACGGCGGCCCAATAGCGTAATAGCGCCGGGGTGCTTATCCCCTTTCGCCATTCATCACTAAATCGCCGGTACGCAAACGATTCTTCCTATTTTGTTGATATGAAACGGACCGTATTTGCAGCCAGCCTGCTTTTAAGCACGCTCTTCGCGATAGCACAGGAAAGAACGTTTATCGACCCCGGAGGTATCTGGCCGGACGATAAGGGAAACCACATACAAGCCCATGGCGGCGGTATTATTAAGATCGGTAAAACGTACTACTGGTATGGCGAAGAACGTCGCCAGGGGCTTGACCGTGAATACCGTTACGTGAGCTGCTACGCCTCCAAAGATCTCATGAACTGGAAATACCAGGGCGATGCACTGAAACAGGCCGACCCCGAGAACCTTGGTCAGCGTTGGGTTTTAGAACGTCCGAAAGTTTTCTATAACAAGAAAACAAAGAACTATGTGATGTATTTCCATCTCGATGACGCAAAATACGCATATGCACGTGTAGGTGTAGCCGTTAGCAAAAAGCCACAGGGCCCTTTCAGGTACGTAAAGAGCTTCCGCCCGCTGGATAAGGAAAGCCGCGACATCGGCCAGTTTATCGACGACGACGGCACCCCTTATCTTGTATTTGAAAGCCGCCCTACCAAAGGCTTCTACATCGCCGGTTTATCCGACGACTATATGGACGTGGTAAAAGAAGTAAGCTTCATCCACGCTCCGCTCGAAGGCGGCGCCATCGTACACTACAAAGGCCTCTATTATTCCATCGGCTCTGCCATGACCGGCTGGAAGCCCAATCCAAACAAATACGCCACCTCGCCCTCTCTTTCCGGTCCCTGGACCGAATTTAAAGACATTGCGCCACCGGCTACCAATACTTACAGTTCCCAATCTACCATGCTCATTAAAGTAGAAGGCACCAAAAGCACCACTATCATCTACATGGGCGACATGTGGAAACCCTCCACCCAGTGGGACTCCCGCTACCTCTGGATGCCTGTTGAAATAGGCGATGGTAAACTATGGTTGCCGGAGCCTAAGAAATTTAAGATCAATGTGAAGACTGGTGAATGGGGATTAAGCGAATAGCAAAAGGCCTGGGTTGTAGCCCGGGCCTTTTTAGTATTAAGAAACCGTTAGTTAGTAAATCGCCTGCGAAGTAAGCCGCCGGTTTGCCAATTGTTAATGAGAATGGTGAATTTTCAAAACCGGCACGGTTTTGTGACACTTTGGTATATAACCATAAATCATGAAACCACACTCAATTATCGCAGCATTACTGATAGCCGGCATCGTATTCTCCGGCTGTGTTCATACCGGTCACTCTACAGGCAAACCGTTACCGCCCGGCCAGGCTAAGAAGGTATTTGGCGGCAAATCGGCCAAACCGTACGCACCGGGTCAGCAAAAGAAAAAGCATTAAAAAAGGCTGCCGTCACTGGCAGCCTTTCTGTTTATTTTGTACCGTAGTCACTCACCTTCGGTTTCAGGAACAATAACAACATGGCCACCGCCGCCAGTATCACCACCGACATGAATGCAAAATCGCGTCCCAGGTTGCCTGCATCGGTCGACTTCCCCAGGAAATCTGTAATCAGCGCCCCGGAAAACACACCGCCCATATTCATCAACCCGTACGCAGTGGCCCTGTGCCGCGGCGCCACGAACTGGCAGAGTATCGGCATATTGTTGGCATCAAACATCCCGAACCCAAAGCCAAAGCAGAAGGCTGAAGCCACCAGGTAAACTGCTGAATGCCCAATGCCTAACAGGAACAAGGCAGGGATCGTTAACGAAAGCCCGATGGCGCTGGTATATACCCGCCCTTTCACGTTGCGTTGCACCCAACGGTCCGACAATAAGCCGCCGGTAATCACACCCAGGAAGGAGGAAAATGCAATAGTGATCGTCGCAATAGGCCCTGCTTCACTCATCGGTACATCCAAACTGCCTGCAAACAAAGTAGGCAGCCAGTTCTTAATAGCCCATCCCGGGATACTGGGTATCGAAAAATAGAGCCAGATGATCCAGAAGGGCAAGAGCAGCAGCAGGCCTTTAAAGCCCTGGAAAAAGGGTGGTTTAATCGTTTCCGGCACTTCTTTGATACGATGCTCTTTTAAACCGAACATCAGCACCACCGAGTACAATACGCCTACGATGCCAAACCAGTGAAAGGTAGCCTGCCAGGAATATGCAGCTGCGATAGTCGCACCAAACCCACCAAGCGCCTGCCCCATGTAAAGCCCCGTCATATGGATACCCACTGCCAGCGAACGTGTAGCAGGTTTATGATAGTCTGCGATCAGTGATAATGCAGCAGGAATATACAATGCCTCACTTACTCCCATGATCGCACGCAGCCAGTATAGTTGTGAAAACCCATCAGCATATCCCATCAGCATCGTTACGGCCGACCATACGAACAAACTGCCCACGATCAGGCCTTTCCGGCTGATCTTATCCGCTATCATACCCGACACCGGCGACATCAGCCCGTAAATCCACAGGAACACAGCCATCAGGCGGCCGAAGTTCGTCGCGCTCTCCAGTTCTTTGATGTCCAGCTGTATGGCCGGACGCATGGTTGACAACATTTGCCGGTCGAGGTAGTTGAGCAGGGCTACGAACCACAACATGGCAACTACCAGCCAGGGATAATATTTCCTGTCCTTCATCATTTCAATATACGATCTAATGTTTAAACTTAACCGTGATAACGTTCGGCGTTCTTGTACCCGGCCTCACTTCGCCTCCCGGCAATACCAGGCAGCCGTTCCAGTAAGCGGATGTAGTAGTAACGGGTGCCCATATACTGTTGTTGGGATGGGTTACAGCATCTGCTTCCCTCCTTGTGTACACATCACCAGTTATTTGCCAGGTATCGTTACCTGCATCATAGGCCAGTATCGCTTTTGAGAAACCCGGATGGCGCTCCCGCAATACAGCGGCACTATCCGCATCATCACCTGTATCTCCGCCTAATATAACCAGCGTATGCTTATTAAGCGGGTATGCGCACGAAGGTGCGGCCACTGTTGCATGAGGCATCTCAGCGCAGGCGCGCCAGCCTTCTGTTTTGCTGTAACGCCAGGCATCTTTTAAATATCCCCGTTTACCATCTTTTAAAGTAGCGCCACTAAAGAGGAAGAACTCGTTGCCCAACGCGCCGGCCACCGCGAGCATACGCGAAGCACCCGGAACAGGTGGCAATGTTTGCCAGGCCGCCGGTTTACGGAGGTCCAGCATGTAAAAGCCGTTACTGGTCACCTTTGCATCAGGTGCCTGAATGCCGCCTGCTACGTAAATACAGCTATCTGCCATCGCACCGCTTGTATTGGCCAATGGCACCGGAAGAGAAGGCAGACTGCTGATCACAGCCTGCCCCTGGCTATAGGTTATTATGAAGGCATCGTTATAATGCCCTCCGGCATTACTGCCGCCGATACAAATCAATCCCACTGCTGTAGAAATAGAAACGCCGTAACCGAGTGGCCGCGGTAGTTTGCCCACTTCTTTCCAACTACCGCCGGCTGTTTCCAGTGCAAATATTTTATCATACCACACCTTTGTTCCTCCATTCCATGGCGTGCCACCATTAGGAAAGTTGCTGCCGCCTGCTACCAGCAATACATTGCCTGCTGTACCTGCGAAGGAGCCGGCAAACCCTGTACTATCTGGTATTGGTGGCAGTGTACCCCATTCAAACTGCACTTTCACTTCGTTACGCAAACAACTCTCTGCCATACAAAATATTAACAATAAATAAAGTAGCCGTTTCATGGTTACAAATTGAACAATGCCGTGATCTCCGCCGCAGTCAGTGCTTTCCGGTATATGATCACATCATCGATGTTACCGGCAAAGAACGACGAATTAGAGGTAGCACCTTCCTGGAAACCGATCTTAAAGTCCTGGTCGTTGGACACCACTTTCAACCCCGAGGCTGTTGTACTGCCCCGCTTCGTACCATCGATATATACAGAGGTTACCAGTCCTTCGCGCACCGCCACTACATGATGCCAGGCATCGTCAGACAACCGGCCTGTTGCGGTAGCGAGGTTTACGAATGCTGAACCGGTGTTATCTTCCACGTCGAAGCGCGTAACACGGTCGGTGGTATTATCACCTATCCTGATCCACGTCTGGTTATCGTTTGTACCGTTTCTGCCCGACTCCTGCCAGAGCATCATACGTGTGGTAAGACTTGTCTTCACCCAGCAGGCAACAGTATAGTTACCACTGCCGAAATTCGTAGCAGCGTGATTTGTAACCAACAGGCCCGAAGAACCGTTAAACGCAGAAGTGTTACCCACACTCCCTAACCTATCTGTCCCACCAAACGTAATACCACCGCCCAATACAGAAGTACCGATCTTATTAGGCCCCGCATCCGCCACATTGTTATTAAAAGGAAAGAAAGCGGCCAGGTCACCGCCAGGCACTACCAGCAGGTAATTTTCCGTAGTTTTTGTTGATGAATTGAAAGGATTGGTCACTTTCAGCGACACTTTATACCTGCCTGCTGTATTAAACGTAAAAGAAGGATTACGGTCGGTGGAGGTAAATGTTTCAGCACCCGTAATCGTCCATTCCCAACCCGTAACGTTTCCTACAGAAGCATCTGTTAAGCTGATACTGCCGCCTGTGTACGTAGCAGACTGCAAGCTGGTAAAGTCTGAACTGATAGCTGCCGCATCGAGTATACGGATGAAGTTTGTTTTCGTTACTTTATCCGAGTACTGTGGGTTGGATGCGGTGAGCGTTACATTGTAATACCCCGTATCCGTAAACATCACCGAAGGATGTTGCAGTGTTGACTTAATAGCAGCGCCACCACCCACCGGCACAAACTCCCACTCCCAGGTTTGTGGTTTACCTGTAGTGGTATCGCGGAACGTTACCAGTTCATTTGTAAAATACACGTCCGCCGTCTTGGTAAAGTTTACTTTTACGCGGTTGTAATCTACTTTAATGTAGTCGGTTTTCGTGATCGTCTTATTCGTAAACTTGTTACTGACTACCAGCGTTACTTCATACACCCCCGGCGTATTGTAAATCACCTTCGGGCTCGACAGGTTCGACGTTTCGGGTGTACCACCTTTAAACGTCCATTTCCATTTGTTCACATAACCGACCGACTGGTCTTTGAATATGATACTATCTCCGGCGCTGATCTCTTCCCTGTCTGCCTCAAATACAACCTCTTTGATATCGGCGCCACCGGAAGTTTCGTCTTTGTTGCAGGCGAATAGTCCGGAAAGGCATAAGAACAGATAAAACAATCGTTTCATGGTATTGCTTTTATTAAGGCTTTGGGCTGGCAACTGCACCATTAGAGGCCGCCACCGCGTTCAGCACGGAAGTAAATTGTATTTCATCGAGATAATCACTGATCTCCTGTATTTCTTTAGCACCCAGGGTAGTAAGCGGCAGGCGGCACGGACCGAGATCGATGCCCATCAGTTTCATAATAGCCTTCTGCGCAGGGATAGGCGAATACTTTGGCAGGCATTGAATCATCCGCACCGCCTGGTACTGCAGGTTACGTGCTTCTTTCAACTTACCTTCCCTGAAATACTCCATTACCTTCAGGTACAGCGGTGCAGCGAAGGTGTAAGTGCTGCCGATGGCGCCCTCTGCACCAACAGCCAGTGCGGGTAACAGCAGTTCATCGTATCCGAACAGGATATCAAACTTGCCATCTTTATAATTCAGGCAGGCCTGGTACTCGTGAATGGTGGCCGCTGTATACTTGATACCAGCCAGGTTAGGAATTTCATCCTCCGCCAGTTTGAGGAACTCAAGCAAGTCTATTGCCATACCCGTAATAACAGGAATGTGATAGTAGTAGAAAGGCATACCTGGTGCTGCGGACGCGATTTGCGCCATACAATCTACAAGGTTGCGGGCAGACGAAGGTTTGAAGTAAAAAGCAGCCACCGCTGAAATAGCATCGGCCCCAATCTTCTCCGCATGCGCAGCCAGTTTACGGGCTTCGGCTATTGAAGGGTGACCAACGTGTACTAATACCAGGCAACGTTTGTTTACTACCCGCACGTATTCTTCCGCAATAATCATCCGCTCCTCTATAGTCAGGTTAGGTCCTTCGCCATTAGTACCGCATATAAATACGCCGCGCACACCGTCTGCTATCAGCTTGTCTACCAATGCCGGTATCAGCGAAAGGTCCAGTGAACCATCTTCATTAAATGTGCTGAACGTTGCAGCAATCAATCCTTGTATTCTCATTATCTTAATTTTCTTTTTGTTTATTGACATCGGCTACATTAAATTTCTTCAACACCAGCGTGTAGTTGAAGCCCTTGTTGCCTTTTGTATTGGTTTCGTACAGGCAGTACACATTCCCCTTGTGCCCCACTGCTACATCACTGTACCCCGCAGCACTGCTGTCCAGCACCATTTGCTGTGGCCAGGTTTGCCCGTTATCGAATGATAGTTTGGCTACCAGGTTCTTTCTCGGCGTTTTTTCTATATGCCGGCTATCCGGATTGATAAACAGCAATGCGGGTTTACCTCCTACCGCTACACTTGTAATACCCGCCATACAGGTAGGATCGAACAGTTCTTCTTCAAAACGCACCGGCCCCCAGTTTGCAATACCATCATTGCTGATGCTGAATGCCCGTTGTTTGATCGCCGAAGTATTACGGATGCTCATCATCACCCTGCCATCGGGCAGTTCTACGGGCATGCTCTCATTTGGGTTGGAAATAGCTGCGGTACTGTCGGCTACGATAGCGCCACGTTGCCATGTTTTACCCAGGTCGTCGCTATAGATAGTGGCTACGCACGATGGCGCGTGACTCCTGCGGGGCAGTAACTTTCGTGAATCGGCCAGCCACAAAGCGGCCAGCAGTCTGCCGTTTTTTAATTGGATACCATGCCCGGGGCCTGGTGCCAGCACTTTCCAGTTGTATTCGGGTTTGAACTGTTCGTATACGCTGGTAATATCTACCGGGGCTGTCCAGTTGCGGCCATCATCTGCGGAAGAAATGTAAAATGCATCCTTATAATCCTTCTGGTACAGCAGGTGAATCGTACCATTGGCATCCACGATCGGTGTAGGGTTACCTACGGGCGATTGTTTACTGCTGTCAAGTATCTTCATCTGCTCCCATGTTTTGCCGCCATTCGTACTCCTGCGCATCACCAGGTGCATATCGGCCCAGTCGCTCGCACTGCCTATCCTGGCTTCACAAAAGGCCAGCAGGGTATTTTTAGGGCTGATAACAAGGGCTGGTATACGCATCGACGTGTAAATGCCGCCTGGTTCAAACACCACGGGACTACCGTTGTGCGTACTACCCGTTGATGATGAAGTGCTTCGGCAACTAATAACCGCCGCCATCGCCAGTAAGAAGTAAAAGCTTTTCCTGTAAACCATATCCCGTCTTATTTAATATTGACGATTGCCACTGATTTAAATGCGATGCCATTTGTGTACTTCGCTACGCCCGCCTCGTACAACAAGCCTACGTGCGTGTCTGAAAGCTGTACAAGGTCGGAATAGCCTGCAGGGCCTTCAAATACGATATTCTTTTTATCCCACTTAACACCCTGGTCTGTACTCATTTTGATGGTCATGTTCTTACGCGTGGTAGCAGCAGGATTAGAAAAGAACACCCTGTGTGTACCTGCAATAGTGGCTGACAACAGGCTGCCCTGGCAAACCGGGTCTATCATCTGCACCTCGTTGTAAGGCACCGACCAGGTAATACCACCATCCTCACTGGTGCTGGACATGCGCAGGTTTTCATTAGCACCCACCCGCATATTCAGTAATAGCTTACCTCCGGGTAACTCGGCCACTGTACTCTCGTTCGGGTTGATGCCCGCCACCTGTGGCACAACGCCGCCCAGTTTCCAGGTAGCGCCGGCATCGTCAGAGTAAATCACGTGTGAATTTCCTCTCCTGCCCGCACCTACTTCAATGTAGTCGCAGGGCGCGATCATACGTCCGGCATTGCCACCCGCCAGCATTTGTATGCCGTGGCAGGGACCTGTTGCATACCAGCCCCAGCCTGGCTTCTTTACATCTGTTGTTATCTCCTTTACCGTCTCCCAACTCACGCCATCGTTCGTTGACGAGGTAAGGTAGATGCGCCTGGTATCTTTACTGGTACCGGCATTTATCGTTCCAATAGCATCATCACCTTTGTTCCAGGTCATCAGCAGGGCTATTTTACCGGTAACACGGTCTACAACCGGCACCGGGTTGCCGCAGGTATTAACGGCATCGCTCCAAACTACACTTAGTTTACTCCAGGTCCTGCCAGTGTCCGTCGACCTTTTCATCACCAGGTCTATATCTCCCTCATCGCCGCAACCATCTTTTCTGCCTTCGGCAAAAGCCAGTAATGTGCCCGATTTAGTCATAATGATAGCAGGTATACGAAAACAGCTATAGCCATCACCGCCCTGTTGAAATACATAGGATAACACAGAACCGGGTGGTTCCAGTTTTGGGAAGATGCGTTCTTCGTTCTCATTGCAGGCAAACAACGCCATACATAAAAATAAAAATATCGTAAGTCGCTTCATGATTTTACATTGATTTAGTACCCGTCTGTTTGCAGGATGTTCGCATTATTGGCAAATACCGTAGTGTTTAATGGCCAGAACAAGGGTGTTGTTTTACCAGCCAGGTTAGGCACATAAGTATACACATCGATCGTACCGCCTTTATGGAAACGTACAAGGTCGAACCAGCGTTTGTTCTCGAAATACAATTCGCGGCCGCGTTCGTCCAGTATTTCCCGTTCTATGGCAGGTTTGGTAGCTGCTCCCGCATACTTACCGGTGCCTGCACGGGCACGTACGGTATCCAGGTATTTAACACTGTTGGTAAGGTCGTTTAGTCCTGCGTAGGCTTCTGCTTTCATCAGGAACACATCGGCCATGCGGTACAGCACCAGGTCATTATCGGGGATGCGATCGTCGCTATACTTCGTACCCGGGTACTTGGTGATCCACGATACTTTGGGCCCACTGGCCTGCATCTCCACCACCCAGGTATATGGAATACGTTTGTCGGCCGCATTTGAGAACAACGATTTAGATAAAGGACTGATCTGGTAAGCGCCCTGCCCATTACCCGACGATACGGCGTAAGGTATTTTATCAAGGTTAATGGCACCCTGCACGATTGAAAGGAAGGGTAATGCATTCTTCGAATAGTTGCCACCCGGTGTTTCGTCGCGCTGGTAGTAAGCCGCCATCAGTACTTCTTTGTTCGTACCGGCCCTCACGCCCGTAACACTCGCAAAGTCGGCATTGAGGCTAAGACCTGTATTCTCGATCTCTGTAATCGCCGTAACAGCCTGCTGCAAACTACCTTCTCCGCCGCCAGTCACCTTGGCGTTCCATAACAGCGCATCTGCTTTCAGCGCCAGTACGGAGCCATAGGCAAAACGGTATTTAGATGGATAACTGGTTTTCGAGAACTGGTCCATCGCTGTAAATTCTGCCAGGGCAGCATCAAGATCGGCCAGCACCTGCTTCATTACATCGGCTGCCGGAGCGCGTGACAACAAAGGCACGTTCTCGTTAGTGATGGCCTGCAGCATAATTGGCGCATCGCCAATCACACGGGTAAGGTGGAAATAGAAGAAGGCCCGTAGTGCATAAGTTTCCGCTACTATCTTCTTTTTAAGGTCTGGATTAGAAGCAAAAGAGAAGTCTTGTATTTTCTCAAGCAACAGGTTACAATGCCCTATACCACGATACCATTCCGCATAGTTAAGTGCGCCGGATGATGGCGACAGGGTATGCGACCAGGCTACCGTGAAGCGGGAGTTGGAACCGGAAATCAGTTCCTCACTGCGTTCCATGCCGTAGGTGTTATTATTTACCAGGCTGCGCAACACGGTGTAAATGCCCACCACGTTGGGATCAAAGTCGCTCTCGTTCTTAAAGAACACCTGTTCTGTAATGCTCGACTGTGGCTCTACTTCCAGTAAACTCGTACAGCCGGCCAGCATTATGGCAACAAGAAGAACGGTTAATATATTCGACAATATTCTTTTCATAATTCAGCTATTAAAGTTAGAACCTCATATTTGCGCCCAGTGAAAACTGTCGTGGTCTTGGATAACCGCCCGGATCAAAACCACTGTATATTTCAGGGTTCAGGCCCTTATAAGCGGTAAGGTAACCGACATTGTATACACTGGCGGATATGCTTACACCGGATGAACGGAACTTGTTCGTGATATGAGATGGCAGATCGTAGCTCACCGTAATTTCACGCAGCGCCAGGAAATCACCTTTTTCATACATCACTGATACGTCGGAGTTGTAACCGTTGTTGTTACCGAGCGAACCGTTACGCAAATAGTTACGCTGACCAAAATCAAAATCTGCAAAGGAGAAACGCGCATACTTTTTACCTTCATCTCCCTGGTTCTTCCACACGTCGGAGGCTAAGGCCTGTGTAGGCGCCCCTTCGTTAAATGCACGGCCCTGTCCCATAGAACGTGCCAGCGCGCCGTTGCTGATCAGGTGCCCGATGGCATAGTCGGCGTTAATACGCAGCGACACGCCTTTGTAACTGAACGTATTTTGTAAACCACCGATCTTGTCGGGGTTACGATACCCCATAAACACCTGGTCTTTCGAATCTATCACCCCATCATTATTTACATCTTCAAAAATGAAGTCACCACCACGTTTACCTACTATAATGCCTTGCGGAGAAGCCAGGTTATCTTTAACGCGGGTATTCCATTCTGCGGCTTCCGCATCGGTGGCAAACACACCTAATACATTGTAAGCCCAGATACCGTACGGACGTTCACCTTCCGCTAAACCACCGGCCTGTATCTCTTTACCGGACGTTTTATCGAAAATGATGTCGCCGCCCTGCCTGTTCTTAGCACGGCCGTTATCGGGCAATTGCGTGATAGTGGTCCTGTTCAGTGCAAAGGAGAAATTGGCATCCCAGCTAAAGTCTTTACCACGGATAATCCTGCCTCCCAATGCTATTTCCACTCCCCGGTTGCGAAGAGCACCATTGTTATAGGTGATAGAGGTAAACGGCGCTTCCGATGGCAATGGTTTGCTCGTCAGCCTGTCTTTCGTGAGTTTATTATAAAAATCGACCGAGAGGTTGATCCTGTTTTTAAAGAACGACGCATCTACTGCGATGTCGGTTGTTTCGGTGGATTCCCATTTCAGGTTGGTATTCGACAACCCGGAGCGCAGGATACCGGAGTACATAGCGTAACTCACGGAGGAGTATTGTCCGTAAGTATCGGCCAGACTCAGGCTGCTTAAGCCCGCAGCACCCCAGCTGGCTCTCAGTTTAAGGCCGCTTACGGTATTACTTTTCCAGAAGTCCTCCCTGTCTATATTCCAGCCTGCCGATACGGAGGGGAACAGGGCGTATTTATTCTCCGGTGCAAAGTTGGAGAACCCATCATAACGCAGGGTACCACCCAGCATGTATTTCGCTTTATAGTCGTAATTAAACTGACCAAAGAAACTGGCCGATTTTGTTTCGCCCAGGTTGGTAGCGAAATCCACTACGTTGCTGAACACAGAACCGTTGATAACCGTAGTCGTAGGTTCATCGATCGTATAAATATAATCGTTGGTGGCTCGTTGCGAACCCATGTCTTTCACATGGTTCGTATTCCTCGTAAAGTTCATACCGCCAAGTATGGTTACGTTATGTTCCTTATTGATATCGAAGTCGTACTGCAACACCTGGTCGATCATCAACTGGCGTGAGTTATTGGTATAGTCATCTTTCCAGCGCTGCATCGATGGCTGTATTTCGTCGGCCGGTGTAGCCTTACGCATGAACAGTTCGCGGTAGTCGTCGATATAGTAAGACAGTGAAGGTTTGTAGTGCAGGCCTTTGATGATGTTCCAGTCGGCGCTTACACGGGTTACCATACGCTCGGTCATCGTACGCATGTCGTCGTATTTCAACAGGTGAAAGCGGTTCCTTACGGTATACAGCTCTCCCGGCATTGGATTCCCATCGTCTTTAAACGTACGTATCAGTGGGGTGATGCGGATGGCCCTCACCAGGTCGTTCTGGTAAGCATCTACATACTTGGGCTGCGTATTCTGATAGTTGAGCATGAAGTCGAGCCGCAGTTTATCGGATGCCTGGAACCCAAAGTTGCCAAGCGCATTATACCGTTTATACGCTGTACCCACCAGCACACCTTTCTGGTCGGTGTAACCCATCGAGAAGTTGTAATCGGCTTTATCTGTACCACCGCTAAATGTTACATTCTCCACATTACTTACGCCCGTTTTCCAGAGCATATCCTGGTAATGGTTGTCGGCATACAACAATTTAGTACCGGGATTGATAGGATCGTCCATTACCTTCCACCCCTTTGCCAGCAGTCCGTCTACATAGGCTTCTCCCTCTACCTGCATGATGTTATCGTACAGGGCGGTGAGGTAAATACTTTTGCCGTAGTCGCCCGGTTTGGTAAAGATGCGCGTACCGGCAGAAAAGCCCCCGTTATACAACAGGTTATTTTTATCGATCGCATCGGCCGTGTTAGCCACTGTTACCCTTGCGAGCCGTAAATATTCTTCGGCCGACAGGTAATCGTAGTCGCGCGCCTGTGTTTCCCAGGTGGTACGGTGACTCACCGTGATAGCACCTTTGGTATTGAGTTTACCCCTTTTGGTTTTGATTACGATTACACCATTCGCACCACGGGCTCCGTAAATAGCGGTAGAAGCCGCATCTTTCATCACCTGCAGCGACTCTATATCCTCCGGGTTAATATCGTTCATCGAACGGAATACACCATCTACGATGACCAGCGGATTACTGCCATCGGATGCACCGATCGACGCACCATTGTTATTGCCCAGTCCCGAGCCATACACATTGGGTTTCGTACCACCACGGATGATAATATTAGATGCACCAATGCCTGGCTGCCCCTGTGTAATGGGGATAGACACGCCCGCCACCTTGCCCTGCAAAGCCTGCACCGGGTTAGGGTTTGGATTGTTCCTCAACTCCGCTACATCCAGTTTGGAAATAGACGCTGTGTTCTTTTTAGTGGATTGCTCCGTATACCCCACAATCAGTATTTCACCGAGTTGTGAAGAGGATTCAGACAGCACTACACTGATCTGGCTTTGGTTATTCACCGCCACTTCCCGCTGGTTATAGTTCAACATCCGGAAATGTAATACCTCATCACCAGAAGCTAATCTTAAAGTGAATTGTCCACTGGGATTTGTGATAGTACCCATAGCTGGCTTACCTTTTACAGATACAGTTACCCCGATCAATGGCTCTTTGGTAGCGGAATCGCGAACTGTACCAGACACGGTAAAACTGGTGCCCTGGCCATAACTTTTTTGTATCCCTAACAGGAGCAAAAAGCAACAGCAAATTCTGAAAAATGTCATTTGTGTCGGTTGATTAAGTTTAAAAATCAGTTGTCTGCATTACGTTAAGGTTCTGTGCTGCCATTGAGCATCCATGGCAGGTTGAACTTATGGAATTCAATAGATCTGTGGCTGGTTTCATTATTGCCCGTGTCTTCATTCACCTCTATTAAAGCGCCTACATGATAATCGGCGGTTTTGATCATACTGGTATAACCGCCCTTACCCTGACTCTGCGCTTCTGCTTCCGTAAGCCAGTCGTAAATACGGCGGCTCACTGGCCAGGTTTGCCCGTCATCATAACTGATGCGCACACGCATTTTACCACGCGTAGTGGTACTGGCAGAATTTAGAAATACGATGCGATGCGGATTATCTGTATTGTAACGGAGAATGGAAGCTTCACACTTCGGATCAAGCAGCGTTTCATCAGAACTGAAAGCCGGGAAGCCGCCTTCGATGGTACCTACAGACACGCGCCTTCTCTTCGACAGCTCCCACTGGCTGCTTACCGCCCGGTCGTTGCGCATCAGCCGGCCGTCCATCAATTCTACGACCGTTCCTTCGTCGGAACCTGTGGCCGATAAGGCAAACGTCCAGGTGCTGCCATGATTATCGCTGTAGATATTACGTCCCTTAGCCGGAATAATAAGCCGGCCGGGATGATTTACACTGGTAACGATACCAATGCCCGGCCCTACCGCATCCCAGGTATAACCCGGAGGCAGCAGCCCCGTTGTTCTATCCAAAGGGGTCGACCAGGTAACACCATGATCATCACTGTAGCTGGAAAACACTTTCCTTTTACCCCAGGCATTTACCTGGCTGATGGCGGTATACGTACCATCGTGCCAGTTCATGAACACCCATATACGGCCGTTTGTACCCTGCGAAGGATCGTACACCGAAGTGGGATTACCCCAGGTATCGTCGCCGGAAGCGGCTATCTCGCCCATGGCCGACCAGGTTGCACCATTGTCGGATGAGCGTTTATACACTACATTAATATCACCCCAGTCGGAGTTATTCCAGCGGCGGCATTCGCAAATAGCGATGAGCGTACCGTTTTTAGTTTTTACGATAGATGGAATGCGGAAGGAGTGCTGGCCGCTGGTATTGCCGCCATCAAAAACTTTAACGTAACTGTGCGATTGTGCTGCGGCCGTGGCTGCAGCTATTTCTGTGCCTGGAATAATCTGCTCTGCGGCGGTAGTCTTTTTGCAGTTGGTAAAAAGAAACATAGCGGCGGCAAGAAGGGTATAGTTCCCTAACAGTGGAATGGTGGAATTCATAACGTGATGTATTTAGTAGTTATGTTCTACATAATAAATGTAGACATGTTTTCCAGAATACAAAAATTTTTACCGTTATTTTTTTAGGATGATGCGCATCCATGAATAGGACACATCAATTAAAAGATAATACTGTTAAGGATTACAGGCTATTTTAATTTTGTGTGAACACAATGATAAGTGTATACTTCACCCTATAAGAAAAGGGGCGGTACAATGAACTTGTACCGCCCCTTTCCCGTGAAAAAATCAATCTATCCTCTCTTTTTCGGAGGATTAAGACGATCGAAATGAGGTTGCAGATGTGACAACATGCCTTCTTTAAAATCTTTCGGGGTGCCTTTGCGAAGTAGCTTTACTAATCCCTGGTGCGTTACTTTTCCAGCTATATATTTTTTGTTCTCCAGTTTTACTACATAACCAAACACCGGCAGCAGCAGCGTTTGAAAGCGTTTGAGCGTTTCGTTGCCCGTCATTTCATACAGCTTACCGTGGAAAGCTATTTCTGTATTAATGCGGAAGTTGCTGCCTTTTACTTCGCGGGCGGCTATTTCTTCCAGTTCATCCAGGTCTTCGGGTGTTTTACGGATATATAAGAGATCGGCAATACCCATTTCCAGTACCAGCCGTAGCTCAAACAGGTCCTGCAAAGTCGACTCGTCCATTATTTCGGGGGCCAGTACTTTTTCAAGTGTGCCTACGATATCGGGGTTGGAGATCACCATGCCGGTTTTCTTCTTTGTTTCTATGATACCCAACATTTTAAAACGGCTGAGGGCCTCGCGTACTACGTTGCGGCTAACACCCAGGGAAGCAGCGAGTTCCAGTTCTGTAGGCAGCGCATCGCCGGGTTTAAAAGATTCTCTCGTAAAATATTCTCTAAGGTGTTGCTCCACCTGTTCGGCCATGGATTTGGATGAAATGGGTTTGATGCTGTTGACCATCTGATTTTTGGTTTTGTGCTACAAATGGACAAATATAGTTATTCTCTGTATATCAAACACAAGATTTGCCGGAACCCACAATCAGTTTTCCGACTGATGGCCATCATTCCCTGCAGGGGTTCCCTATCCTATCTTCACATTACTAAACTACCGGGAATATGAATAACAACCTCAGCAAAACAGACCGCACCATACGCATTATACTGGCCATGGCCGCCGGCTTCTTCCTGCTCAATCATCCCGTATTCCGCCTTACCGATATCCTGTTACTAATAGCCGCTCCCGTGTTGTTTCAAACAGGATTAAAAGGCCTCTGCCCTATTTATGATATGACGGGTATTAAGTCGCTGCAGTCAGATCACCAACATGCAGTGTCCGGGAAATAACTATTTACGTTTCATGGTTACCGTTACCGTCACCGTATTTTTACGGCCAGCCTCCACGGTTTGCGCTACTTTCATTTCGGTATCGGTGATGGCTACCACCTGGTATTGCTTACCATCGATCATCATATCACTCCCCTCCAGCGACCAGGTGCTGGTATAAACAGGCGAGTCACTATCATCGCAGCGCGTTTCTCCTTCATTTTCTTCGTAAACGCCACCTGGCTTAAATTGTACAAAGTCATCCTTTTCGCATTCCTGCATTAAGGCCGTTCCATCTTTGGAAGGCGCCGTTCCAGGTGTCCATACCATGGGTTTACTCGACGTAATAGATACAAAAGCCCAACGGCCAATGATCCGCTGTTCAACGGTTTCCGCGTTTTTACCTGCAAACAGGGCTGCCAAAAGCACGAAGCCCTTTGCATAAAGCAACTGGTACATGTTCAGTATTATTTTAGTCTCAACAAGGAAACACTAAGAGTGGGACAGTTAAAGGGAAAAGTACTTGGGGTACATATCAACGATGCAAACTTAGTACAAAGTCGTGGTACCGCCAAGGAAAAAAGGTATGAACTGTACTATAACGGAGCTGGGCTGTCGATATTGTGTCATTTCTGTTAACTAAATGAGGGGCATTGCAGGAGCGGAATTTTTCGATTAGGTTTGAGCTACAATCATAAAACAATGTTATCCAGACTCCTTCTTTGCACCACGTTATTAATCAGTTCTGCTACCGGCTTCGCGCAAAAGCAACCTTCATTTGAATATACGGATGCACAAAAACTTACACTGATCGGTAAAGCCTTTACTTCTACCCCGGCTGTTTATCACCGGGTAGATACTTTACTTTATGCGGATATACCGCCTGCCGTTAAAAAACTGCTCACGCATTCATCCGGCCTGGCCATTAGTTTTAGCACTAACAGTACTGCTATTTCGGCAAAGTGGTGCACTAAAAAGAGCCCGCACTATAATAATATGACAGCCATCGCTTACGAAGGCCTCGATATCTACATCAAACGCGGCAACCAATGGGTATTTGCCGGCGTTGGTCGCCCCGAAGCCGATACCTGCACCGAGTTTACCCTCGTCAATAATATGGACAGCAGCGTCAAAGAATGCCTGGTGTACCTGCCTGTCTACGACGAAACAAAGGAATTGTCCATCGGTGTGCGTAAAGGCGCCAGTTTGCAGGCGAGGCCTAATCCTTTTAAGAAGAACATCCTGATATACGGTTCCAGCATTGTACACGGAGCCTCTGCCAGCAGGCCCGGTATGGCTTATCCCGCCATGCTTTGCCGGCAAACAGGCTACAACTTCATCAATTTCGGTGTGAGCGGCAATGCAAAAATGGAGCGTTCTGTGGCCGATATGATCGCCCCCCTGCCCATGGATGCCTTTATCCTGGACTGCGTGCCTAACTGTACGCCGGAGCAGGTAACAGAGCGTACTGCTTATCTTGTAAAGGCCATCAGGGCTAAACACCCCGGCAAACCAATTATTGCGGTCCAGAGCATCGTCCGCGAGAACAGCAACTTCGACCTCGACATTGCCGAAAAGATCAGGCAACAGAACGGCAACTTCCTAAAAGAGATCAGTGCCCTCCAAAAAACAGATAAAGACCTGTACATGATTACCGCCGATGGCCTGCTGGGCAGCGATCATGAGGGCACTACAGATGGCACCCACCCCAACGACCTGGGTTTCGACAGGATGGTGCAGAAGATTAAACCGGCAGTATTGAAAATATTTAAGAAGTACGGCCTCTAGAGCCTGATGGAGTGCTGTTTGATCCAGATTTCAGAGAACATGTTACCGCAGTCCTGGATGTATTTCAGGTAGTCGTACTCGCTCTCAAAACTTAATAACAGATCGTAGCTGGGCCGGAAACGTACCATAAAGGTATCGAGCGCAGGGGATTGCAAACCGGTGATTTTCTCAACCAAAGCCCTGTTAAAGCGATATCCCACGTACCGGTCCTGCTCCTCCCGTTCCAGGAACCGCCGGAACGCTTCCATCCGTTTCATCTTGCGGATGCTGAAAAGCAGCCCGAGATCAACGCCCACTCCATTGGGGCCACTGGCGCTGGACAGGAACTGCGGGGAATAATCGAATATTTTACGGTATTCATTGCGGAAATTAGCGGAATCTTCTTTGTAACCCGTCCGTTTACTAACGATGTCTACCTGTGGCAAGGTCTTAACATCTACGTGCAGGCTCATATCAAAATTGCGGTTCCGGGGCAGCTCTTTCACGGCAAATTTAACCGTAGCCTTGCCCTGGTAAGAAAAGCTGATCGAGTCGCCTAGTCCCACCTTGATCACATAGTGCCCATTAGAGTCGGTGGCAGCGCCGGCACCAGAGGTGCTGATCACGCTCACCCCTTCCATCCCGAAGCGCTGGCTGCGGTCGTAAACAGTGCCCTGTACCCTAAGCTGCGCCACGGCAGCCTGGCCCAGTGAAACCAGTAATATGCAGATAATCAACTTCTTTAACACCCGGAATTCGCTCATTTCAGCCCAATCTAATACAGGATAGAAACATAATCAAGAACAGCGATAATATTAACATTTTTTTCTGAATGAGGAAAGACTGCACATTTACCCCCTCAATCAATACATCATTCTTCCAACTGTTAATTTAACATTAGTCCCCGATCACTTTACCCTGAGTATACACCAAATACTGTGCAAATGCTTTACAAGTGTTTTACTACTGCGTTGTTCATGCTTCGCTTTTCTAATGTTTTCCTAATGCTATTCTAATATTATTCTAATGTTTTCCTAATCTGACTCTAATTTGAGCTCATGTTAAAGCCGTGTTGAAAGCGTGCCGAATGCATGGTGAGTGGTACTTTATTGCATGATCTGTTCAGTGATCATTGCTTCCGGGTGAGGTCCGGGATAGAAACGTCCTCTTCCAGAATATTTCACCGCTGCGTAAAATTTCCCTTTTAAGTTTAAGATAAATAATGCAACTTTGCTTCAATTATGAAAAGAGCGGAAACTATACATACCATATTCAGGCGCGCAGGCTCTCTGCTGCTGCTGGTATTGTTGTTTTCCGGCACCGTTATCCAGGCCAGCCACTTTCATCACCAGGTTGATGTTACAGAACAGTGTCCCGGTGATGATGTGATGAATAATGTAGATGATTGCTTCGTTTGCGATCATTATACACAACAGGCAGGTAAAGAACTTTTTTACGCCCATCCTCCGGTACTCGACGTTCCCTTACCCGAACCCGTGCAGCAGAACGGCAGAACGTACGCGAGGATTTACAAATTCACCTTACAGGGCTTTAGTAATAAAGGTCCGCCCGCCCTCTCCTAAGCGGATGATATGGCCATTGGCCACCAGGCTGCATGCCCATGCAGTACCGCGTCCATCTTTTTAGTTTCCATTTATTTAAACACAGGACGATGGGGTAACCATGCCCTGATCGTCGCTACAGGCGCCTTGAAGCGCCATTGAACTGGTAATGACCAAACGTTTCGTTTTATGCCTCAGCGTAATGCTGTGGGGTACTGTTGCTGCGCAGCAGAAGGATACGCTGCACCTCGGAGGGGTAACAATTAAAGATAACCGGGCACAGATAGAAAAGCAGGAAGCCATACTGCAGGTGCAAACCGTGAACAGTCAGTTTATCAGGCGCCACCTGGGCGGTAGTTTAATGAAAACACTGGAACGGGTGCCAGGCATCAAAACCATTGGTATTGGCTCTGGCCAGTCGAAACCGTTGGTGCGCGGACTCGGTTTCAATCGCGTGGTAGTACTGGATAAAGGTATTAAACACGAAGGCCAGCAATGGGGTGCAGACCATGGTCTGGAGCTGGACCAGTTTGCAGCGGGGGAGGTCGAGCTACTAAAAGGCGCAGCCTCCTTTGCTTACGGGTCCGACGCCATTGCCGGGGCTATTAACGTTAAGCCAGTGCCTCCACCAGCACCACATAGCTTTGGCGGCGCGGTTGATATTACGGGAAAGACGAACAACATGCTGTACGGTGGTTCGCTTAACCTTTATGGTCGCGGGGAACATTGGTGGGCGGATGGGCGCATCACCTACCAGGATTACGCGGACTATAAAGTACCTGCCGATACCGTGTTCGTTTATGATTATGCGGCAGGCTTACATAAACAGCAGCTTCGCAATACCGCAGGCAACGAAACATCGCTTCATTTCAATACAGGATACATTGGCGATAAATTCCGTTCCACTTTTCACATCAGTAATGTGTACAGCAAAAGCGGCTTCTTCGCCAATGCACACGGCCTTGAACCCAGGAAGGTAGACGCCGCCATGCACGACGCCTCGCGCCGCGACATACTGCTACCGTACCAGGAAGTAAATCACTTTAAGGTAATAAACCGCAGCAGCTACCAGTTACAACAGCATCAACTTGAAATGGAACTCGGGTACCAATATAATCACCGGCAGGAATATAGTCAGTACGTACCGCACGGTTACATGCCTGCATTATATCCCGATACAATGAACATCGATCCTTCGCTGGAGCGGGCGTTCGATAAACAGGTGTATTCATTTAACCTGCGCGACAACATCACCATTGGCCAACATACACTGATGGCAGGCGTTAGCGGGGAAAGGCAGGAGAATAAGATAGGCGGATGGGGCTTTTTGGTGCCGGCGTTTGTGCAACATAATGCAGGGGCCTTTGTGTACGATAAGTTCAGGCTGAACAGTAAAGTGATCCTTCATGGGGCCATCAGGTATGATTATGGGGAGATGCAGATGCAGCAGTACACAGACTGGTTTTATTCCAACGATGAAAAACTGGTAAGGGCAGATAAGATGCGGCGCAGTTTCAACAGCGTTGTATGGTCGGCCGGGGTGAACTACAACCTGGAGCGACTTTCGTTGAAAGGCAATGTGGGCAAGAGCTTCAGGATGCCGATTGCGAAGGAGCTGGCTGCCAACGGGGTGAACTATCATTACTTCAGTTACGAGCGGGGCAATGCATCGCTATCACCGGAAGAGTCGTACCAGGTGGACGCCAGCGTGGGTTGGGAAGATGAGAATTGGAGCATTACATTTACGCCGTTTTATAATTACTTTCCGAATTACATCTATTTAAATCCCACCTCCGTACATGACTACTATTATGGGGCGGGCAACCAGGTATTTGAGTATGAACAAAGTCGTGTGGTGCGTTATGGTACGGAGTTACAAATGAAATACAACATACTTCCATCACTCAGCACCGAAGTGTTGGGCGAATACCTTTATTCACAACAGGTATCCGGCGACAAAGAAGGTTACACACTCCCGTTCTCCCCGCCCCCTTCGGTGCTTATCAACTTATCTTATTCACCAGCTGCTTTGCCACAAAGCTATATATCGCTGGACTACCGCATCACGGCTGCGCAAAACCGCATTGTACCACCGGAAAAGAAAACGCCCGGGTACAGACTTTTACACCTGCAGGCAGGCACACCCATCAACATAAGAAAACAACCGCTGGTATTAAGTTTACAGGTGCAGAATGTTTTAAACACACGTTACATGGAGCATACCAGTTTCTATCGCCTGTTAGAGCTGCCCGAGGCAGGCCGCAACATTGTACTCTCCGTTAAAATTCCATTCTCAAATCAACAACGCTAACATATGAAAAGACTAATCGCCATTGTACTAAGCGCCGCTATCTGGGTGGGCTGTAAAAAGGAAGATACCACGCCGGCTAAACCCACTGCAGCCAATATCGAGATCGGGACAGCTAACGAGAAGAAAGGTTACGTTGGAAAAGACTTTCATTTTAACGCCGATGTAAAGGCCGCAGACAAGATAGACAGTGTATGGATACAGATCGTGCAACACAGTGGCAACTGGCAACTGGTGCAGGGATGGGCCGAATACAAAGGACTGAGGAATACCAACGTACACAAACACTTTTACATACCGACTGATGCGCCCACCGGCAGCTTCGACTTTTACTTCCGTGTGAAAGATCAGAATGGCAGTTTACTTGAAATAAAAGAACCCTTTACGATACTGGAAAAATAACAAAGCAACATATGAAACGAACCTTACCGGCACTGCTTTTCGCAGTTGTCCTGCTCAACGCATGCTCAAAAAGTGACAAAGATGCCGATACCACCTACCCGGAAATCGACATCACGGCTGCCGATGCCTTCCCGAAACAATGCAGCGTGGTCAAACGCGGCGAAACATTCGTGTACCGCGCACAACTGCGCGACAACGTGCAACTGGGCTCGCTAAGCATCGACATCCACCACAACTTTGACCACCACACACATAGCACAGAAGTAAACAGTTGCGAAGAAGCACCGGTAAAAACGCCCGTAACGCCCTTCGTATTCATTCGCAACTACCCTGTTCCCGACGGACAAAAAGCCTATTCGCCGGAAATAGAAATAACCGTACCTGCCGACATTGACCCGGGCGACTACCACTTCCTGGTAAGGCTAACCGATAAAGCCGGCTGGCAAACCATTAAAGGACTTAGCATAAAAATCATCTGATCATAAAACCCAATTAAAACTATGTTTAACAAAAGCAACATGAAACAATTCGGCGCCATACTGCTGGCTGCCGCCACCTTCTCCGCCTGTAAAAAAGACGACCATGATCACGATCATCATGAAGATGATGGAAAAGAATACAAATTCGTAAGGGTGCTGGTAAGCGACGAAACAAGCGCCAAACTTACGCAGTTAGAGCCTAACAGCGGCACCATTACTTCGTTCGACGCGAAGTTCCCGCTGGCTAACCTGTACGCTACCGCTTCCGGCCGTTATGCCGCTGTATTGTACGGCAGCAATAACCTCGCAGAAGTTTTCGATGCCGGCCTAACCTCGCACGACGACCACGTAGATGTAGTGCATGCGCCTAAATGGGCCGCGATTACTGCAGCAGGATTAAAGCCAACACACTTCAAAAGCAAAGGCACGGAGTCTTTGATATTTAATGATGGCGATGGCACTTTAAGTGTAGGCGAAGAGGCCGACTTTAACACTGCCGGCGCTAAATTCAAGACAGTTAATGCAGGGCTATTGCCACACCACGGTGCAATGGCGCAGTTCGCGAATGGCACTTACGCCATCACCTCTACAGCCGTTAGCGGCGCATCGCCAACCCGTGTGCTGGTAATTAAAAAAGATGGCGCCACCGCTTTCGCATCAACGCTTGAAACAGGTAACATCCACGGTAACGCGAGCGACGGACAGAACGCGGTATTTGGTGCATTCAAAGATGCTACAGGTGCCAGCGGTGGCGCACTCGTAGTAACACAATCTGGCGAGCAGCGCTTCATTCCTAACCCCGATGGTTTTGGCGCAGCACGTTTGGGTAGTATTTATTATGCAAGCGCAGCGAATAAATTCATCGGTTATTCTGCCGCCAAAGGTGCTTATCTCATTAACCTGACCACCAACACTATCACCCCCATTTACACCGGTGCCGATGCGTTCCAGTGTAAGGTTGACTATGCAGGTAAAAACCTGTTGTTACTTAGCCTCGATGGCAAACTGCGCATCTATAACCTGGCCACCGGTGCTTTGGTGAAAGAAGGTGCAGCTATTGCAGCCGTAGCAACTGCCGACACTTACAAACCTGTGCTGGAAGCCACTGCAAGATATGCTTACATTGCTATCCCTGCTACCGGCGAGGTACACCAGGTGAACCTGGCTAACTTCTCCGACGTTACCAAACACAAAGTATCTGCAAGGCCGGTAAGGCTGGCGCTACTGGGTTTTGAAAGCAGCGAAGGACATAACGACTAAACGTAAAAAGCCACCTGTTACCGGGTGGCTTTTTTTATTCCGAAAATGATTTGTCTTTTTAAAGAAGCCAGGGCCCTGAAGAGAGCCTTGGGTTATCAACCAAATTCTAAAATAAAAATCTTTCATCTCATCAACACTTTACAACTGTTACTTTACAGCCGCAATCCAAAAGGCGTATACTTTAACTGGAACCGAAGGAACTACCTTCGTTTGGAAATCCTTCCGACCCGGCACGAAGCATTGTGCCTTCGTTTCATGAAAGGTAGTGATCGCAGGGAAGGACAGCATGCTTTTATCCATCTGTAAAACTACATGGTACAGGGTTATATTTCTTTCACATATTTACCCGATCATGTGCATAAATTAGCATTTCGAAAATAAGTGTTAACATGACAGGTTTATACATAATTAAGGGGATTGCCTTCTGTACGGCAATCCCCTTATTGTTAAAATCCTACTGAACAACCAGTTTTTGTGTCTGGTCGGTTCTCGAATTTCTGATCTTGATAAGATACAGTCCTTTATTAAAATATTTAGGATCGATCACATAGTTGGTGCCCGTAGCTTTGGTTTCGAACACCTTGGCGCCGCCCAGTGTAAATACGCTGATGCTGGTCGCTTCCTTCGATTCATTAATGAACTCCAGTGTTACCTTGTTATGTTGTGCCACAGGGTTAGGGTACACCAGGAATTTGTTAGGGTTGATGATCTCATTCACCTCGGCTACCTTACGGGTAGTGTGGTAGTCGTGCTGGCAATATTCAGCCCAGTTAACACCCACTGATGCGGTGTTTTCAGGTGCAGATGCTGTACGGGCAGCCAGGGTGGCAGAGTTGTACCATTTGGTATTTACGCTGGCCGCACTGGTAGCGCCTGTAACAAGCTGCAGGCGGTAATCGAATTTAGCCTTACGGGTAGCTTCGCCATTGTAGATATAATCTGTATTGGTGATAACTGCTATTACCACACCGTTAGCCGGAGCAGCGGTGAGGTTAAGCGTACAGTTACCTGAGCTTACAGGGGTGCTGTACACCGGAACACCAGTAGTAGTGCGGTATACCAGTTGACAGGTCATATTAGCACCAATTGGCTGGAAGTTTACGGTTACTACGCTACCGGTTACGTTCAGCGGGATCTGGTTGGAACCAGACCAGCCGGGTAAGGTAGTGGTATCAGGTGTAAGTGTGCCGTTGCTATTAGTTGTTTTAGCGTAAGGCGTAGCGATCCATGGAGCAGGGTTCATCCAGGAAGGCTGCCATTCTGCACCAATGGACTGGCCAAAGTGTGCGTCCAGTTGGGCGAGACAGGCGTTTTTCCAGGGGCCTACGTCTACCAGCGCCATTTTAGCCCGGTACTGGGTGATCATGCGGCGTGTTTGTGCAGCACCGATACCGGAAGCAACACCTTCCAGTACCCTGCCTGCAGCATTTCTCCATATCCATGGAATAGAACCATCGCCCAGGATGAGTGCCAGCACAGTTGGGAATGTACTGCTGTATTGGTGGCCGCCTAAGTAGGTACGCCAGGTACAGATCTGCTGACCACCAACAAACATATTTACGCCTTCGGCAGATGGGCCGCCGAAACTACCATCCTGCAACCAGCCGGTATAACACTCGATCGGCATAAATGGAGCGATAAGGTCTGTACCATTCAGGAAGCCCATGGAGCTGTAGTTGCCCGTTCTTCTGGCATCCGCTGTTTGCTGCAACCATACGTTACCCCCTTCGTGGAACCAGGCCGCCTGTTTAACACCGGGTAAGTCGGCCAGCACTGAGTGAATACCTTCGTGCGTCATAGCGCCCTGCTGTGCTACCTTATCGGAGAAAGTACAGGCAGGATCGAAGCTGTAAACTGGGTAATAAGAAGCCAGCACCATTGGCCAGTTTACGTTATTGTAGTAGATAGCGCTCTGCCATCCGCCCAGTGCGGTATTGGAAGCATTATCGGTACAAAGGCCTGAACCGTACAGGTATACGGCACTGCGGTAACCATTTTTCGCACGTAAATCCGGAGGCCAGCCCATAGTATCGCGGAAGTAGGCAAAGTCGGTGTTCAAACGCGCCAGCATAGGGGTGATGGCTGCTGTGGTTACCAGCGAGTTCTTGGTCGGACCCCAGCGGAACGTCCACCAGTTGGACGATTGCGTGCCTACTACCTGCGGACAGTCGTTCAGTACGTTCGTAGGAGTTGGCAGGCTTGGGAACTCCGTTTTAAAGTTGTAGCTGATGTTGGGCGAGTAGGCCGGCCAGGTGTAAGGTGCGCCATTACCACCCACTGCGGTACCGAATACACGCCATTCCAGCAAACCGGTGGACTGTGTAGTATTACGCATGGTTACACGCAGGCGGCTCATGTTGATGGACGCTACCGACAATGTATTAAATGCGTTTTTTACCAGCGGTACATTACCGATGTTTACCCAAGCCGAACCGTTCCAGTATTCGGCGTAGGCAGTGGTGGGCGTTAATACACCGCCTGCATCATCAAACCAATACACCTGCAAAGAGGTAACAGTATAGGTTTGCGCCCAATCGTACTGCACCCATTGCAGCGAGTTGGGATTGTTCCAGTTGCCGTAAGCGCCATGCGATTTGTCGTTGGAGTTAGCCGGGGCAAAGCCGTCGTTAAGGGCGGCAATTGTTTCCCATGCCGACACATAAGACGTTGATGACGTTGCCTGTGGCGCCACGTTTGTTTGCGCATCCGCACGGGAAGCACAAAAGGCTGTACATAACAAAAGGAGTAGAGTTTTAGCTCTGTTCATAACGATAAGTGTTTATAATGAAGAATCGAAAAGACAATAGCGTAGCTGCACGCTGCGGGCGCGAAGGTTTAATACAGCCATAAGGCTACAGCCGGCGCTTTCAGGCGTCGAAAAGTTTCACTTTTTTTCGTTGGAAGTCTTTCTTAGAAAATAACAAAACAGCACACCCGGGTCTCAAGTGCGAAAGACAACAATTTGGAAGAAATCGGAACAGAGCTTACAGTTTGCTCGACTAAATTTTCGATTTGGATAGTGGTTTAAAACGCGCTCACATAAACTAAGCCTTGCAAAATATTTGATGTTATGAAATTAACGGTAAGCATCAAATATCCATTCCTTTATCTTACCCCAATATAACAGGATATTCAACAGCGATAAAAGCGCAGCAGCCTCAAACAGTTATCATTTAAAGTCACTGCTTTACGCCTACGCGTACACGAGCAGGGGAACTCTCTCCTGCCGCTAATCAAAAAAATCTCCCGGCAGAAGCTGAACTTTTCTATCTTAAGCCGCTTTTTAATAACCACCTCTGTAAATCATATTAAACTAACATCGAATATTAATGACTAAATTATCGCTTGCCCTTCTTTATGCTGTTGCAGCAATTGTTGGGGTAAAATCATTTTTCGAGGATGCAAAGAACGCCGCCGCAAACCCGCCTGAACTAACCATCACCAGATTCTCCGGTCCGGATGTTACACCCAGCCCTGCCTGCCTTGCGGTAACGCCTAACGGTGAGGTGTTTGTAGGGGTCGACATGATCGGCTCCCTGGGGAAAGATCCGGGTAAAGGCCGGATACTGAAGCTGGTAGACAAGGATAACGACGGCAAAATGGACGAACATATCGAGTTCGCCATGGTGGATAATCCGCGCGGTATCATTGTACAGGGCACTAAAGTTTACGTTTTACACACCACCTTCTCTAAAGAAACAGGCAAAGCTACCGGTATGGCCCTGGTAGTTTTTGAAGATAAAGACGGCGACGGTAAAGCAGACGGCGAGCCAATGCCACTGGTAGAACACCTCAGCAACACTAAATACATCCAGGAACGCGGCACCGACCATGCCACTAACGGCATCAGGATGGGTATTGACGGCTGGATCTATATCGCAGTAGGCGACTTTGGTTTCCATGATGCTACCGACCGTTCGGGCAAAAAACTGACCATGCTGGGTGGCGGTATTGCCAGGGTACGCCCCGATGGTACCGAGTTTGAAGTGTTTACCCACGGCACCCGTAACGTTTACGACGTGGCCATTGACCCGTACATGAACATATTTACAAGGGAAAACACCAACGACGGCGGTGGCTGGAACGTAAGGTTCTCGCACCATATGCAGTCGGCCGAATACGGATACCCTGTACTGTTCCAGCACTTCACCGACGAAATTATGCCAGCGCTTGTTGACGTAGGCGGTGGCTCTGGAACAGGTGCGCTGTTTATGGCAGAACCTAACTGGCCTGAGAAGTACAATAACGTACCGATGATGGCCGACTGGGGTCGCAGCATGCTGTACATCCACCGGGTAACTACCGATGGTCCTACTTTCAAACAGAAAGAAGAAGAGTTCATCAACCTCCCGCAAATCACCGACCTGGATGTAGACGGATCTGGCAGATTGTTCCTTTCTGCATGGGATGGCGCAGGCTATTCGGGCAGTGCGAGCAAAGGTTATGTAATTCGTGCCGTGCCTAACGACTGGACTTACAAAGCCTTCCCGGATGTTACAAAAGCATCTGTTGAAGAATTGATAACGTTGCTTAAATCAGCCAGTGCCGTTGCTCGTTTAAGCGCTTCGCAGGAACTGATCGCCCGTAACGATAAACAAGGCATAGATGCCGCACTGAACCTCGCTTCCGACGCTACCCAGCCACTGTACGCCCGTATCGCAGGCATCTATACCTACGCACAGGCTGCAGGCGCCGATGGCATCGAAGCATTGACTGCCCTTACTAAAGACGAAAGCATCAGGGAATACGCATTACGTACACTGGCCGACCGTAAAGGTTTCGTCGCCAATGTTTCAACACAACCTTTCCTGGATGCGCTGAGAGATTCTTCTACCCGCGTTCGCGCTGCTGCTATTATCGGCTTAGGGCGTTTAGGCCGTGCAGAGGTGGCAGGAGAACTGTTGAAAATAAAAGTGCCTGCATCCTTTACCGCACCCGCTAAAGATGTTGAAGGCCCTCACGCCACGCCCAACTCCCCTATCGTACTGCCTCACCTTGCCGTTCAGGCACTGGTGAACCTGCACGCTACCGATTCGGCCGTAGCCGCCATCAACACACCTAATGGCACCCTCGCCCTCTGGGCGCTGCGTTACATGCACGATACAAAAGCAGTAAACGGCCTCATAGCCGCTTATCCGCTGGCTAAAACACTGAAGGTTAAAAACCAGATCAGCACTACACTGGCACGCCTTTATAAAAAAGAAGCAGCGTATGATGCCTCATGGTGGTGGGGTACAAGGCCCGACTCACACGGCCCTTACTACAAAGCCGTAACCTGGGAAGGCTCTGCCGCCATCGAGAAATTCCTGAAGAAGGAAGCACTCAAAGGTGGCCCTGCCCGCAAACAATACTACACCGACCTCGACGCCCGCCACCGCATGGACATTGCTGCTTTTGCGCCTGCAAAAGTGAAGGAGCCGGTTGCTAAAGCCGAACCTAAGGTGGACCTCGAAAAGATCAAGAATAAAAAAGGACAGGTAGGTAAATCATCTATCGAAGATGTATTGATCGCCGTTAACCAGATCAAAGGTGATCCTGCTAAAGGTAAACTGCTGTTCAGCGCGCAGGGTTGTATCGCCTGCCACAGCATCAACAAAGGAGAGAAAATGAAAGGTCCGTTTATGGGTCAGATAGGCTCTATCATGAACCGTGAACAGATCGCCGAATCGATCCTGAAACCTAATGCTTCGATTTCACAGGGCTTTTCGACCGTAACTGTTACGGCTAAAGGTAATAAGACTTACATGGGCTTTATTACGGAAGAAACAGCCGCTAAAGTGGTGATGAGAGATATTGGCGGTAATGTATACACCGTTAAAACCTCCGACATCCTGAGCCGTAAAGAAATGAAAACGTCGATGATGCCTGCCGGCCTGGCCAACTCGTTATCATACGAGGAACTGGCAGCGCTGGTAACTTATCTTGCTCAGCAGAAGAAATAAATTAGCTTTTTACAGAGAAGGGCTGCTTCGTAATCGGAGCAGCCTTTTTTTATACGAACAAGTGCTTCACCAGGAGGAACAATACAATCAGCAACCAGAAGGAAACAATGAACAGGAACTGAATACACGCGGTTTTGAGCACCGTTACGAGTATGCTGTTTTTAAAGAATTGCCGGTAAGCAACTATCATGTATACAAAAAAAGTCGCCTGAAACACATTGTTGTTCAGCCTGGCCGCGCCAAACAACAGGTAGGCCGGTATGAACAATAAAATCATCGACAGGTGTATCTGCCCTACGATCAACGCCTGCAACACGAGGTTCTCCGCAAAGTTATATCCCTTCTTTTTAAAGAACAACCACGACAAAAATGTCAGTATCGGCACGATCAGGATGATGCTGATCATTTTACCATGATGCACTACGATGTACATGCTCTCTTTCATGTACTGTGCATAGATTGGCGGCATTTTACCATAAGAAGTTCGCGAAGGTCCGGCGCTCATGGCTTCGAAATAACCGCTGTTAAGTGCTACCAGCGCAAATATAGCTGATATGATCACGAGGAAGCTGAGCGGATTGAAATACTTCTTCCGCTGCCCGGCAATATACTCTGCTGCCACCACGCCGGGTTTATACACCATTTCCTTCGCCAGGAACAGGATGCCCTTATCGGCATGGGTAAGTACATGAAAGAACTCGTGCAGCAGGTGTGGAAGTGTAATGCGATGAATATCGGCCTTTTGCCCGCATTGTTGACAAAACTTGCCATCGAGATTTGCGCCGCAGTTTTTACAAACTGTTGCATGGGAATGGGACGTTAGTACGTCGCCAGCGGTAGTTGGGGACTCCATAAAGGGTATTGCAGGTTTTCATCAATTTACGATGAATTTGATGAAATTGCAAGGGGCTTTACTACTACTATAAACAAGATACCCTGCCTGTTATGCAACAGGCAGGGTATCTTACTAAATATTTTTGATCAGGAACCCTGCAAACTTTTCATCCACGCTAACACTTCCGTAGCTGGTAACACCACGGTAATCGTACGGCTAAACCGTGCTATATTAACGCCACAGAACTTATTGTTAGCGTCAAACACCGGGCTGCCGCACTCGTTTGCTTTTACACGGCCGTCGTGCAGAAATACGTTACTGAAACCATCTCTCCGTGAGCTTTTACCCCCTGCGAAGTTATCGGCCGGGTGGTCGGAGCGCCTTTCCGGCCATGGGCCGAGGACTACACGTTGGGTGGAGCTGCTGTCGTTACGTTGTACGAACAGGGTTACGGTATCGCCGGGGAAGTAACGCATTAACTCGGCGCCGTAGTCGGCGGCTTTTAGTTGCGGCGCTTCGTTTACTTTCATGATACGGTCGCCTTCTTTGAGGCCTGCCTTTTCGGCCGGACTGTTGGTATGCGGCGGACGAAGCGTAACGGCATTGTTGCGGAAGAAGGCGGGTGCGCCCAGGTAACCGGCACTGTATTTCAGCGTAAGGTCGAACGGTGTGCAGCTTGTGATGGCGGGTTTGGTTTTACCATCGGCCATGATGGAACCAAGGAATGTACCCGTTTCTGGTGCAGCGGCTATATCCGTGCCGAGGCCGGGTAAGGTTTTCTTTTTGATGAACAGCAGCACAAGGTCGCGGGCTTTATCGCGGGCCAGCACCTGTGCTTTCACTGGTTTGTCTTTCCCGATCGTTACCAGCGGTTCTTCATTTACCTCGGAGCTTTTGCTGATGATGTATGTACCTTTTGCTTTAAATGGCACCAGCGTGGCATCGATGATCGTGCCGAATGCAGCCGCCTGTGTACCATTACTGATCGCCACGCAGGCTGTGCCTTTGATTTCAGGCAACTTCACTTCCGGTACTATGCCTCGTTCCGGCGCAATGTATTTATCGCTTTGTTCCGGCCAGCCGGGGTAATCAACGGCTTTTCTGAGTGCAGACCAGTATTGATGATAGAAGCTGATGCGCACTTCTTTGTTATCATTTTCAACGATGTTGCAACGGCTGTTCAATCCTATTACACGACCGTAAATATCGAAGATCGGCCCGCCTGAGTCGCCGGGTTCCATGGCGGACGTGGTGCCCATAAACCGGCCGTAACCGTCCATACCGGTCACGACGCCGTAACGCACGGTTGGAAACAGTACGGTCATTGTTTCAGGGTACGACATACCAATTACGGGATCGCCTTCTTTCACGTTTTCTGACCAGCCCATTTCTGCAAAGGGCCAGTTGCCGCTGCGCACGATTTTCATGATCGCCACGTCGGGTACATTGGCAGAGTCGGGCCAGCCAATGCGGCCAAGACCTACAGCGATGGTTTCGGTACCATCAGGAAAGGTGATCTTATAAGTACGTTCGGGAACAACGGCGTGCGCCACTGTTAAGATGTAGCCATCGGCACTTACTACTACCCCGCTGAACGGGGACGAAGTTTGCTGCTGGCGCGTAGTATCGAAGCCAAAAGCCCTGATACAGGCTTTGTAAGATTTCTGGATGGCATACTTTACCGTTGGCGTAGCCGGGTTTTGCTGGCCCAGGGCGCTCAAACTCAATAGTATGGCCATGCAGAGGGAAAGGAAATATTTTCCTGGCATAGCTGGTTGGTTGGTTTTGGCACAAGGTATAAACTTTTTGAACGGTTTTCTTGCCGCTCATACCAAACCAGCGGGAACAAACGAATCTAATACCCACGTGCACCCCGGCAGCCATAACAGCCACCGGGCCGCAGTCATGGGTATCCTTTCAATCTAACAACCTACCACTCCCCTGGCGGCAATGTGGCGCCGCCATAGATGGCATCTAATAAACCATACATCTCAGCATCGTAGACCGCGAGTTTTTCGCGGTTCCATATATCGTTGTGGATGCCATCGCCACCGGCCGGGCCGGGTGCATTTACGTTAAAGTAGCTCTGTATACATTCGGCCCAGTACTCGTCGGGGTTGGAGCCGGCGTAGGTATTCACCCACCTGCCTGCTGCTTTGGCCTTATCGTACAGGTCCTGTATTTTCTTCTTAAAAGATGCGTCCATCACTTCCAGTGCCATGTTTTTGATGGCGTGGCCAAATTCGTGTACTACGATGTTCTCCGTTTTGTAACGGTCGAAACTGTTGCGCATGATATCGCCTTCATGTACGCCGCAGGCCCTGTAAGTGGGGGAAGGCCCGAAGCCTCCCCCATATCTTGTAGCGTCGAGTCCCCGGGGCCAGCCGGGCAATACATCGGGGTATTGCGCATTGCCGAATACGGCCAGGTATACACGCTGTCTTCTTAATTCTGGTAGTGAGCTGTTAGGTAATGTGCCTACCAGTACGGCGCACACATCCCCCGCCCTTTTCAATGCCTCGTCACTTACTGTTTTCGCACTTACAATGGGAATACTATCTGCCCCCACCTTTAATGCGCGGAACTTTTCATAATAATTGGTAAGGCCGAAGTGTTTCGATTCGCCGGGTGGTACCAATGGTATTACTACCTCTGGTTCGGGCTCGGGTACCGTATCTTTCTTATCCTTTCCGCAACCACATAACAGGCAGCTAAAGATGACGGCGTATCCTATATTACCAGCCATGATTCTGTACCATTAGGTTGTTTACATCTATCTCGCGCTGCGGGATCGGCATCAGGTAATGCCTGTCCAGGAATACGCGGGTTTGAATAGGTGCTGATTTGTAGAATACAGCCAGACCAGCGGCTTCGCTATTGATGTCGAGGCCTGTAGACTGTAGTTCTGCTGTGGTCGGACGGGCATTGAGACCGTGCATAATACCGTTATCAACGGTTTTAGCGATCATCCATCTTCTCACATCCCAGAAACGGTGGCCTTCGAAAGCAAACTCGATCCTTTTCTCGTTCTGCACTCTCTTGCGGAAACCTGCCTGGGTAATGTCTTCAGGAATGATGGGCAGACCGGGCATGTCTACACGGCGGCGAACGGCGTTGATGGCGTTGTAAGCTTCCTGGGTAGGACCTTCATTATATTCGTTCAACGCTTCGGCGTAAGCCAGGTAGAACTCAGTTACACGGAACAGCGGATCGTTACGCTGTGCGTCGGGAGAAGTCCACCAGTTGGTAGGATCAACTTTAGGATCGCACCATTTGCGTACGTTGTAACCGCTAACGGTAAAGGTACCGGAGCTTTTAGGCCAGGCTTGCGACCAGCCGTTGTTACCGCCCCACCAGGCCAGCCTGATCGGTGTATTGTTGGTACGGGTAGCGTTAAACTTGCTGCCCTGGAAAGTGATCGTAGCGTAGAAGCGCGGATCGCGGTTCTTGAAACGGTTGGAGATGTTATCGAGCCAAACCCATTCTGTAGCACCTGCACCGGCCCAAAACCACTCGCTCCAGAAACCTTCAGGATTGTAGCCAGAACCTGGGTAATCGATCGGGTAACCGGTATTGGTTTCGTAAGCATCTATCAACTCCTGGAAAGGACTGTATTTACCCCAGCCGCCCCATGGGCCGCCGAAAGGAAACAGTTCCAGGTCGAGGTTCTTGGTGTTAGGTACCATCCTTGGCATGATGATCTCTGTCCAGTTGCGGGTGTAGAACAGGCGTGCATAGCTGTTGATAGGATCATTACCGATCGCACGGTCGATCGTGAAATCGAGGTCCATTACTTTCTTCGCTGCATCGGCTGCAAGTCTCCATTTCTCTTTGCTGTACTGTTGATTGAACAGTTGTTTGCCGTCTTTATTTACCACGTCGGCGTACATGGTGTTACCGTTAAACAGCGGGCTGGCGGCGTATAACAACGTACGTGCTGCCAAAGCCAGTGCTGCTCCCCTGTTTACACGACCAAGGTCGGCATCGGGATGGTGTGGTAACAGCTCTGGTGCAATCGCTTCACATTCAGATACGATAAAATCCACTACTTCATCTACTGAGTTACGCGGCGACATAGTCGTTTCCCTGTCCGTAATTTGTATCGATGATTTTACGATAGGAACAGCACCGTACATTTTGAACAACTGGAAGTGAAACAACGCTCTCATGAAACGCGCTTCTGCCTTGTAGTGTGGCACTTTCACCGCGTAGTAAGACACCTGGTCGGTCGGGATGGGCACCTTATCGATGTTTTCCAGGAACAGGTTCGCTTTACGAATGTTCTGATATTGCAGGCTCCATTCGCCGAATGGGTTGTCGGCAGAGTTCCAGGCACCGGTGTTGTATTTCAGCGGCCAATAACCTGCGCCCCAGTGGTGAAAACACTCGTCCGTAGCGGCAGTGGTTTCATTCAGGGTATTACCATCAGCTCCAATAGTATTGGGTAACTGACTGTAAAGGTGCCCCAGCGCTGCGTTAGCGTTGTTGATGTTTCCCCAGATCTGTTTGTCGGTCACCAGTTCATTGGGAACTACGTCCAGGAATTTTTTACAGGATGAAAAGCCGGCAGCCGTAAAAGCCAGGGCAATGGTATAATATTTAATCCTCTTTATGCTGAATTTCATGTCTAAACTTTTTAAATGTTCACATTACAGTCCCACGGTAATACCACCGTTAAACACTCGCTGCTGCGGATAGTTACGAGAATCGTTCGGCATTTCAGGGTCGAAGATTTTCAGGTGGTCCCAGGTAAGGAGGTTGATGCCATTTACGAACATGCGTACATTACTCAGATGCGCTCTCTTTATCCATGCCTGTGGTACATTGTAACCTATCTCCGCATTCTTCAGACGCAGGTAGTTAGTGCTGCGTAACCAGAAGGTAGACACCTGGTTGTTGTTAGCATTGTTTGCGTAAGAAATCCTTGGATATTTAGCATTAGTATTTTCTGGTGTCCAGTAGTTACCTTTGATGTCAGACAGGATGCCACCATCGCCGCTGAAAGGCCAGATAGCCGGGCCGGTCAGCCAAACGTTACCACCCAGTGCACCCTGGAACAGGATACCCACATCAAACCCTTTGTAACCAAAACCTACAGAAAGACCCAGGATCTTTTCGGGGATAGAAGGTTTACCGGTGTAAGCGCGGTCCAGTTCATCGATCTTACCATCATTGTTCATGTCCACGTATTTGATATCACCCGGCTGGATCATACCAAAGGCGCTTTGGTCAGGACTTTTATTGATATCGTCCTGGCTCTGGAACAAACCTTTCGCGATGAAAGAGTACTGCTCGTTCACACTTCTGCCGGTACGCATAGCGTAAGCACGGCCCTGCAGTGTAGGTTCATCCATAGAGATGATCTTGTTGCGGGCGAAGGAGAAGTTACCTTTAATGAAATAGTTGAAATTCTTGAAGTTCTTTTTGTGCTGCAGTTCCACCTCGAAACCTTTGTTCTCTACCTCGCCAAGGTTTACCAGTGGCAGGTTTACAACACCAAGTAAGGAAGGCAAAGTACCCGGAGTGGCCAGGATGTTGCTCCTGCGCTCGTAAAACGCATCACCGGTGAAAGTGATGTTATCATTGAACAGCCCGAGGTCTAAACCTACGTTGTATTTCTGTGCCCGTTCCCAGGTTACGTCGGGGTTACCGTTCGCATCTTCCGTTGCACCACCATACCAAACACCATCGCGGTTACGGCCAAACTGGTAACCGGTAGCGCCGAGTGTCCAGGTGCTCTGGTACAGGAAGCGGCGGCCACCAATTTTATCGTTACCCACCAAACCACCTGAAGCACGCAGTTTCAGGAGATTCATAAAGCTTACCTGGTTTTTCATAAAGTCTTCTTCGCTCAGCACCCATGCCAGTGACACAGACGGGAAGAAGTCGTAACGTTTACCTTCAGGGAAGTTCTCAGAACCATTGTAACCGAAGTTAAATTCAGAGAAGTACTTACCGTTGTAAGCATAAGTGAAACGGCCGATGTAACCATTGTATTTAAAAGGAAGGCCACCGATCGCATTACCGCTGCCCACTGCATCAAAGAAGCTTTGCTGCGTGTACAGTAACATACCGGTGATATCGTGTTTACCGAAAGTACGGGCATAGTTCAGGTACGTTTCGAGCAGGGTACGACGGTTACTGTTGGCGCTTACATCGTAGCTGAGGGTATTGTTACCATCACCTACTTTAATATAAGTTCCTTTAGTAAGATCCGTTTCCTGGTCGTTACCAAGTGCATACTGGAAAGTAGGGTACACCATTGTTCTGCGTACGTTACGGTAACCGTAAGAGTCGAACGACAGGCGCGCACGGCCGCTCAGGCCTTTTGTGATCCAGGGCATTTCGAGTTTGAAACCCGCAGTAGCCTGCAAAGTATTCTCGAAGTTACGCTGGTAACCGCCTGCAGTCAAACGACCATAAGGGTTCCAGGCTTTAGCAGGCAATGCACTGATGCTGCCATCAGGGTTCTTCATGGGATAAAGCCATGGAGAAATAGACTGCATACCGGCAAACAGCTCGCTGGCGCTGGTGGGAGGATAGTTATTATCGCGCACGATCTCGCCGAGGTTCAGCTCCATGCTCAGATCGCGGGTAATGTTAAGGTCGATGTTAGAACGGAAGTTGTAACGGTTCGTAGTCGCCTGTATATCGTAAGCATTGATCTCATTCTCGAAGTTATACAGACCGTTTTGTTTCAGGTACGACATGGATACGAAGTAACGTACCGACTGGTTACCACCACTCACGTTCAGGTTACCCTGCGACATCGATGAATTAGGCTTCAGCATTTCATCGAGCCAGTTTACGTTCGGGTACAGGTACTCGTACGCAGGCATGCTACGGTCGCGGAATTTATTCAGGTACTCGTCTGTATACTGCGAGTAGTTCTGGTTATCGTTGATCAGTCCCACACGGTACATGCTTAATGCATCGTAGCTGTCCAGGTATTCCGGCAGGCGCGTTGGCGACTGCAAACCTGTTTGGGCAGTGAACGTGATCCTTGGTTTACCCGAAGTACCGCGACGTGTAGTCACCAGTACCACACCGTTCGCGCCCCTTACACCGAATACCGCGGTAGAAGAAGCATCTTTCAGGATAGAGATATTTTCCACCTCGTTTGCGTCGATGCTGCCGAACGAACGTTCTACCCCATCTACAAGGATCAGCGGCGCCTGGCTACCGGTAAAGGTGGCCATACCACGGATCCAGAGGTTAGAACCATCGTAACCCGGTTCACCACTGTTTTGCAGCGTGATCAAACCCGGCAGGCGGCCTGCCAGTGCATTACTCAGGTTGGCTACAGGGCTTTGGGTAAGCTCTTTGGTACCTACCGTAGCGATAGCACCCGTCACACTCACCTTCTTTTGTTTACCATAAGCTACCACTACCACTTCGCCCAGGTTCTTATTGTCTACCAGCATTACAACGGTCATACCCGCTGCGGCCGGCGCTTCCTGGGGAAGAAAACTAATAGCAGAAAAGATCAGGATATCACCGCTATTGGCTTCGATCGTAAACCGGCCTTCGCCGTTAGTGGCCGTACCCGCTTTACCGCCTTTTACAGCCACGGTTACACCCGGTACCGGCTGGCCCAGGGTATCTACCACTTTACCAGTGATAGGCACCCGCACCACCGCTTCCACAGCAGGTTGTACAGCTTTGGGCGCCGTGGTGTTACGGCGTATAAAAATGGTTTTATTTTCGATGGAATACGTCAGCGCATTCTCCTCCAGTATTTTGCCGAGAAAGGCTTCCAGCGGCATTTTGGTAGCAGCAATGGTTACCGGTGGCGTTTTGGCCAGGAGGTCCGGATTGTACATCATCAGGTAGCCGGTTTGCCTCTCTATTTCAGAGAAAGCCTTTTCCATCGGCTGCTGCTGCAATTTAATGGTAATCGTTTGCGATTTAGTGGTTGCACTCACGTGCAAACAGAAAACGAGCATGGCAATAGCGATAAGCTTCATACAACGTAGCGTTTGCGTCAGTAGACGGGGCGTAGGGTGCCCTTTACAAAAAGCATTAATTTTCATACTTTCGTAGCAATTTTTGGTTGATCAAATAAATAACAGTACACCTGGTATATTAAAGGCCGGCCAAATTCTAACCGTCACGGATCGCACCCGGGGCGGTTTTCTTTTACGGTCGGCCCGTCATATGCTTGTTTTAAGGACTTACATACAGTTTATCGCCTTCAATTCTGAAATGCAGGCCCATCTCTCCCAAACCTTTTAACGCCTGGCTAAGACTGAGGCTCCGCTGCATTTTACCTGTGAATACGAGGTCCGGCACTCCTTTTTCATATACTACATCCACATCGTACCACCTCGACAACTGCCTTAATACTTCCGCAATGCCCGTTCTGCCGCCGAAGTAAAAGATGCCATCCTTCCAGGCCACTGCCTGGGCCGTATTGGCATTGTTCACTACACGGATGTCACTGGCATCGGGTTGCATAACTGCCTGCTGACCAGGTTTGAGGGTTACGTCGTTGTTGATACGCACCGCTCCTTCCAGTAACGTGGTTTTAATTTGTGACTCGTCGGTATAAGCATTAATATTAAAATGAGTGCCCAGCACTTCTACGGTTGATTTACTATTTATATGTACAATAAATGGTTGTTTCTTTTGCTGATGGTCGTAAGCCGCGGCTACTTCGAAATACACCTCGCCAGTAATTTCCACATGCCTTTCGCCGCCCGTGAACGTAGCCGGGTAACGCAGTGACGATGCGGCATTGAGCCATACGATCGTGCCATCCGACAGGATGATATTGAACTTGCGGCCCCTCGGCGTGGTAATCGTGTTGTAGGCTAAAGCAGCAGGTACTAATGATTCAGCCTGGTAAGCCAGTTGCCCGTTATTCATCACCAGTTTACTACTACCCTGCACCGCCAACTGACCATTACCGGCGCTGTCCAGCACAATGGCCTGGCCATTCGCCAGCGTTAGTACCGCGCCATTCTTACCTGCCGGGGCATCATTAACTTTCACTTCGGCGGCCACCGCAGGGGCAGGCGTTCTACGTGGCAGCATTACGGCAACGCCCAATAGCAGGGCGATGCAGGCGGCGGCCATCCACCATTTATATGGTGCACGGTTTTTAACTACGGATAATTGTGGTGGTGCCTGACTGATCACCTGGTTAAATACCTCCGTCGCTTCTTCCTCATCCAGGCTGTACACCGGCTGTTCCGCCTCCATTTCGTCACCAATGAGGCGCTGGAAGCGGGCTTCGTTACCAGGTTCATTTAATAAACGGCTTAATTCCGCCAGTTCGTCGGGCGAACAGGCGTTATCCTGGTAGCGTTTAAAAAGAAAATCTAATCGTTCCTTCATGGTAAAAATTAGCCGTGTATAGTATCAGACACGCGAGTGAGAAAAAAGGGGTACTCGTTCCTAAAATAATTTTAAAGAATTTCTGAGATCATGCCCAGGAGGATGAGGGCACTGGCGTTGGCGCGTAGTAAAATACGCAGCTGGTGGTTAGCACGGGCCAGGTGTTTCTTCGCCGTTTCGCGTGAAATCTGAAGCTGGTCCGCTATTTCGTCGAGCGGCATACCGTCGATGCGGCTTAACTCGAACACTTTCTTTTGTTGAGGAGGCAGTTGCGACATCGCACCGTGGATGGTGGTGCGCAGTTCGCGGAACATAATGGTATCGTGCAGATCGGCCGGTTGCTGTTCGCGGCGGGCTACCTCTTCACACATTACCGCATCGTTCACTTTTTTGCGGACCAGGTTTAAGAGGTGATTGCGGGTGATCGTATTAAGATAAGAAGAGAAGTACGCAACGTCCGCCAGTTTTTCGCGGCTCGTCCATACCTTCAGGAACACGTCCTGCAGCGCATCTTTGGCTTCAGCGTGCGAATGCAGCATTTTACAGGCAATCGTAAATACTTTATCGCGGTATTGCCCGTATAGTATGCGAAATGCCGCCTCGTCGCCATGGGAAACCCGTTGCAGGAGGTCCCGTTCTTGGTATGTTGGAATAGTTGCCAGTTTGGTTGATCTTAACTGGTACGAATATATTCTGATGAGCAGGAAATAGCTGGCATTAATTTACCTGATCCTTACCGGTTATTACCCTACCCGCACCTAATTATCAAGTTTTGGCAGTTAAAATACGGCAGCGTACCCTGATTGGCTGATTCTCATTAACAGCTGTTTAACACAACTTGCTCATTATAACAAATAAATTGTATTGCTTTTAATGTGTCTTCGGCTTAAGGCAAATTCGAAACTTCCCGGTGTCTGATCAATGCTGGGAGAGAGCCGGGACCTGATCAGTTCCGGCTTTTTTATCTTCTCTTAACACCACATGTTTCACGTTCTTACGGTTAAAGGTGTACGTAATATGTATACGCCCGTCTTTCGTTTGAATGACCGCCGGGTAGCTATATTCATTCCGATCGTCGCCATTTTCCAGCAGCAGCACATCTTTCCAGGTTATTCCGTCTTTAGATACCGCCACCGCCAGCTTTCCGCGACTGTTCGACCAGTCTTTCCCCTGTAATCCCGGGTTATACACGATCAGTTGCCATCCACTCTTTAAAGTCACCGCATCCGTGCCCGAATTGGGGTTCAGCAGTTGCGTGGTATCCAGTTTACTCCAGCTAAGTCCCTTATCATCCGACCAGGACGTTACTACCCTGTTCTGATTGCTGCGGCAGAGTACCTGTAGCCGGCCGTTCGCGTATTGAAGTACGCTCGGCTGTATCACCCTGAACGGACTGGCCGTATCGATCGGCGTCACCTGCCAGCTTTGCCCCTCATCGGTTGACCGCTCCAGGTAAGCCTGCCAGCGGTTTTCCGTTACTTCCACGCTGGTAGGGCTCAGGATAGTACCGTCTTTTAACTGGACAGGTTTATTTTTGATGGGGCCCAGGATCCCGTTTGGTAGTTTGATCGCCTCCGACCAGGTGATGCCATTGTTAGCAGAGGTTTTATATAGTCCCCACCACTCCCGTGGATTGGGCCCGGCTTTATAGAATAAAAAGAGTTTACCCTTTTGGGTACGGAAGAGTACCGGGTTCCAGCAGGGATAGCTTTCGTCGCCGGCCACTTTTACCGTTTTGCTCCAGGTACTGTTTTTCTCCGTAGTCCAGATGGCTACATCTTTATTGCCTTCGTGGCTGCCGCCGAAGCAGGCGACCAACAACTTATTACCAGGGGTTTCTATTATGGTAGATGCGTGACATTGTTTAAAAGGCGGATCGGAGAAGATGAGTTCTTCTTCCAACTTCGTAAACCGTTGCGCATGCGCCGCCGGGGCGACCAGTAAAAGCAGTACGAGCAATTTCATGCCGGCAAATTAAAGCTTTCTGCAGAGGAAATGCAAGAAGTACGACACCACCTGCGCGTCCTGCAACGCCGGATATTCCTTCACCACCTCATCCGACGGCATGGGTTCGTTCACTGCCTCCAACGTAAAGCCGGCAGTGATGATCGCGTTCACCCATTCACTCAGTGTATAATTAAACAGCGGCACTTTGAAATCCGGATACTTCGATTTCATATGCATGGGTGCATCCGAGAACGACCACTCCTCTACCCTGCCTTCCAGCCGCCTGAAATATTCTCCCACTTCAATCGCGTACGTTTGTCCGTTGCCGTGGCGGAGGTTTTTTCGGTGCGGTGTATTGTAACAGGGATGGGTGATGGAGAACTGCAGGAAGCCCCCCGGCTTTATAACCCTGAACGCTTCTTTGATAGCCGGTAACGGCCCGGGCAGGTCCATCAGGCACATGAAAGAAGTAGCGAAATCGAAGTGTCCTGTTTCGAAAGGCAGCTCAGTAGCGCTGCCTACGAGGTAGGTGATACCCTCCCCATCCGCGTTCTTTATAAATGTGGGCGAGATATCGATGCCGGTTAGCGTGGCGCCCTGCTGTGCGAGCAACCTTGTGTTATGCCCTTCGCCACATCCGATATCGAGGCCGTTGAGGCCCGTAATATCAGGCAGCATTTTCAGGAACGCCGGTGTGTTAAGATGATCACGGTATACGTCGAAGCCGGCACGGGATAATGCTGTCCAGGCTTCTGCGTTTTGTTCCCAGTAGGCGGCGGCTTCTTGTTCGTTCATGGTGGGTGGGGGTTTGAAGGGCGAAGATATTTAAAATGCGGGGATTGGGGAAGGGTGTTTTAAGCGCTGTTGAAGCGTTGGTGTCTGATTGTTGATAGGGGTTGCAGAGGGGTTGGAAAGGGTATTGAAAGGGGTAAGTCGTGAAAATTCTCCTATCAGCACTCTTTTTTCCCGTTTCAGGATAATTCGATTAACCGGGCAAACAGGAACTTTGTAAAAAACGAACTGATGAAACAAAAACTATTCAATCCGATTTCTCACGGCTGTTCCGGTAAATTCGGTAAACATGTCGTGTTAAGAGTGCGAAACGGAGAAACACTGATTTGCGCCGCTCCACCACCCCGTCCTGGTAAAGGAACGCCAGCACAGGAAGCTGCGCGTTTGCGTTTTTCAAAAGCCAATGACTACGCGCTGATGGTGATGGCCCGGCCAGATCTGGAACCTATTTATAAAGCCGCCAGTACACCTGCAAAAAGTGTGCACAATCTTGCAGTATCTGACTATTTCCATGCCCCGGAAATTACAGCATTGAATATAAGTGAATATAATGGCCTGCCAGGCGATATGATCAGGATAGATGCTATTGACAATTTTATGGTCAAATCGGTGTCAGTGTCGATTTATAATCAAAACAACATATTGGTAGAGAGCGGGATGGCGGTACAGCAGGCAGGCGCACGTTGGGAATATGCGGCAACAACGCTCCAGGAATATACCGGAGGATACAGGGTATGCGTGGCAGCAAAGGATTATCCGGGTAATGAAACCAAGCGCGAAGAGGTTGTGGCAGATGTTGTTTGCAGCCCGGTGTTTGGGATACCTTGCCCATCGTTAAACCCGGCGGCTGGCGGGGCAACGCATAAAAAACCGTTCAAAAGAATCAGGATTTCGGTTTTACGGAAGTCGGAGATGGATTGTATGCCGATTGCTGACTGTTCGCAAAATAATGGAAATCTATTGCATCAGAATATTTATATTGAGTGATAGGAGAATACATGTCGGCCAACGATCAATACTACGGCTATCTGTGCGATGGTACCCGGATCAGTTTATACTGACAGGTGATGGCTGCTTTTTTTAGAAAAGATCACCCAAAAGCAGACGCTATTTCATCTAGGTAAAAGCAGACTGAAAATTCCGGAAAAGTGTTAAGCCCGTGTTTAACCCATTCGTTGTTAGTCAGCGAAAATTTGACTAATATATAAAATACGATCTGCCAAAGACGTGTTAATCTAAAATCATACGCATCAACAAATAGAATAGTCCGATGAGAGTTTTACTGGATACGAACATTATAATTCACAGAGAAGCAGCAAAAGTCCGGAACGAAGGTATTGGTATACTATTTAACTGGCTTGATAAACTACAAGCTACGAAATGCATCCATCCCCTATCCGTTACCGAACTCGAAAAGCATACTGACCCATCGACAGTCAGGACAATGAGTATCAAGATAGCTAGCTATAATATGCTTAAAACGCAAGCTCCGTTTGAAGGAGAGGTTAGCCGGATCAGTAAATTAATGGATAAAACCGCGAACGACATCACAGATTCTAAGTTGCTCGCTGAAGTATTCCATGGAAGGATTGACTTTCTGATTTCTGAGGACAAACATATTCACCGAAAAGCCGGCATGCTGAACATCTCCGAAAAGGTTTACAAAATTGATTCCTTTTTAGAGAAAGTGACGGCCGAGCACCCTGAGCTTGTCAACTACAAAGTACTCGCAGTTAAAAAGCAACATTTCGGCGATATCGACTTATCTGATTGCTTCTTTGACAGTTTCAGAGTGGATTACCATGGATTTGACAACTGGTTTAAAAGGAAATCCGATGAAATTGCCTATGTATGTTATCAAAATGATGTACTGTCTGCATTCCTGTTTCTTAAAGTAGAGGGCCAGGACGAAAACTACGCAGACATTGTACCTGTATTTACAAAAAAGAAGCGACTAAAGATAGGCACTTTTAAAGTTACAAGTAATGGTTACAAACTCGGTGAACGATTTCTTAAGATAATATTTGATAACGCGTATATCCAACGTGTAACTGAAATTTATGTAACTATATTTAACAAAACAGCTGAGCAAAAACGACTTATATCACTGCTGGAAGATTGGGGATTTAAACACCATGGATGCAAGACAACGCCCACAGGAGATGAAGCTGTTTACGTTCGGATTTTTGACCGGAATGAAGGAGTGAATATTGGCGATCCTAAATTGACATATCCCTTCCTTTCCAGGACAAGTAAATTCTATATGGTAGCTATCTACCCAGCGTATCATAGTGAGCTATTTCCCGACTCGATACTCAATACGGAATCGCCAGCCAACTTTGTAGAAAACCAGCCACACCGCAATGCGTTAAGTAAAGTGTTCATTACCCGTTCACATGACAAGTCGTTTCAAAGTGGAGACATTGTCCTGTTCTATAGAACAGGTGATACTGACCCCAAAGTGCACAGTAGTGTTGTTACAACTATTGGCGTTATCGAATCGGTAGTCACCGACATCAGGGACGAAGCGCACTTCATTGAAATTTGCAGAAAGCGTAGTGTTTTTACAGATGACGAATTGAGAAAACACTGGAACTACCACCCTTACAATCGCCCATTTGTTGTTAATTTTTTGTATGTTGCATCGTTACCAAAGCGCCCGAACCTGAAGTGGTTGCTCGACAATGGAGCTATGACTTCAATTGCCGACGTACCCCGCGGGTTTAAAGAATTTCCGAGGGAAAGCTTTGATCTGATAACGAAATATGCTTACAAAAAATGAAAGTTCTATTATCTATAAAACCGGAATACGCCTTCAAAATTTTTGATGGCGTGAAAAAATTTGAATTCAGGCGCGCTATTTTTAAAAACCCAGATGTAAAAACGGTGGTGGTATATGCGTCATCACCTGTACAACAGGTTATTGGCGAATTCGAGATAGAGAACATCGTTAGCCTGGAACCTAAGTTACTTTGGGAAGCAACCAAAGAGTTTTCAGGGATCACGGAAAAATTTTTCTTTGATTATTTTGCTGAGCGAAATGTTGCCCACGCGATAAAAATTAAGAAAACCAGGCGTTACAAGAAACCGCTTAGCTTGACCAGAGATTTCAATATAACACCTCCGCAGTCCTACGTTTACCTAACATAACATTTATGCTATTCCCTTAAGGGAATCACCTCTTTTCCCCAGTCTGCTACTTAGCTATAACTTATTATAGATAACGGCCTTTCCACTAAACAGGAAAGGCCGTTGTGTTTTTCAACAACCCCGCCTCCAATACATACTATCACGTAAGTTTAAGATGGTGAATCATATTGTTACCATCTTCATCTTAATACCCGACAATCGCCATCAAAATTCTCCTATCAGCACTCTTTTTTCTCTCTTCAGGATAACTCGAATAGATTTCCAGCCCGCACCTTTGTATTGTTATTTTAATCATTCACCTTTAAAATTTAAAACTATGAAACAGAAAAATTTCAACTTCATTTCGACAGGAGCCAGTGGTCTGTATCTTGACCAGGTTGTGCTCAAAAACAAAGACGGTAAAGTCACTATGGCTAAACCACCTAAAAAACGCACGGGAGATCCGCATCCAAACACGCTGGCTGCACAGCAAAGAATGCAGCGAGCCTTCGTGTACGGGGAATTGGTATTGACTAACCCGTTAAAAAAGGCGATTTATGAGGACGCGGTCGGTAGCCGTAAAAACATCTACAAGCTGGCTGTAACCGACTTTCTGAACGCGCCCCAGATTCGTGCGGTAGATAACATCGATTACACAGGAAGTCCGGACGGACGCCTGATGGTGTTGGCAACCGATGATGTAAAGGTAGCCTCAGTAACTTTCGAACTATTTGACGCCAGCGGCACGCTTATAGAAAGCGGCCCCGCAATGCCAATGGAACGATCGGGCTGGTGGTATACGGCCACGAAGGATAATCCTTCGTTAACCGGTACAAGGGTAGTGATCAGCGCTACTGACTTGCCTGGCAATACCACCGTGCACGAGCATACATTGTAAATTCAGCGAAACCGGGGCCGTTACTGGCCCCGGTTTTCATTTCGGTACGCCAGGGGCCGGCAGCCTGTATACTTGCGGAATTCCTTGGCAAAATTAGAAGCATTGTGATAGCCGCACATCCGCGAAATATCATTGATGGAGAGTTGCGTTTCTATCAGTAGCTTTTTAGCTTTCTCCATTTTTTCCTCGCATTTTCTATTACGCGCCCGCCAACTCCATCTGTCACGCAGCGCCTCATACATTTTACGGGGTGCTATTCCTAACGACTCTGCAAACTCGCGAAACCTTCGCCATCCATTCTCCGGCTCTGAGATAAAATATTGGGCCTCCTTCAATACTTCATCGCTGATACTATCTACGTTGTACTTCGACTTCGTAAGTTTAACTTTTGCCTTTATCTGCTCAGCATATACTAACAATAGGTCTGTAATGCACGTATCAATCGCTGCCCTCCGCTGAAATCCTGTCTGCTCTTTCTTACAAAGTCCATTTATCTGCCTTTTGACCTTATAAGCCAGCCTTAGATCCCTGAAGCAACAGCTACTCTGTGATTTTTCTTTCAGGCGCTTGTAGGCTTCCCGGAGTTCCGGGCATTCATCCTGCATTTCTTCCAGCATCTCCTCTGAAAGTAATACCTGGAATGTGGTATGCTCACCTTCCTTCATAATAATATCATGCTGGCCGGCTGAAAAATAGTAAAGGTGATAGTGATCTTTCATCAGGCGCGTTTCCCCAAAGTCTTGTATCCAGAACGGCAGATCACCGCCTACTAAAGTATAGATAAGCACCACCATCGGCTCCTCAGCCAATAAATGAAAAGTCGTATGCTGCCTTACCCTGAAATGATACCTCGTAAATGCATACTTCCGGGTAGATTCCTGCTGTACGAATAAAGTCCCGAAATCGCCTGTAATTACTTTGGCGTCTAAATACCTGGCCAACGCCGGATCGCCGTGTGGCGACGGAATAAACGCGACGGATGTGTCGTGTTTGGGGAATGAAAAGTTCATCGTAGGATATAAATTTGGTGTTAATCGGTTTTACTGCTGTGCGCGGAATGGTTAATTTGGGTGAGGGAAGATAGGAGATTTGGGGAAACTGGCAAAATTGATCTGCCATTCTCCCCTCTCATTTCCGAACACCCCCTGTCCCAAAACCGGACACCTCTCCCCCCACAACCCATTGAATTTCAACCCACCCGTTTATTGGCATATTTTTATTATCCTCTCTGTTGATCAACCCACACCATATGCTTCGCAACTACTTAAAAATAGCCTGGCGTAACCTCCTCAAAGGAAAGGGGTACTCGCTCATCAACATTGGCGGCCTCGCTTCGGGCATGGCGGTAGCGTTGCTCATCGGCCTTTGGGTTTGGGATGAGGTGACTTTCGACCGCCACAACCCCAATTATGATAAAATAGGGCGCCTGATGCAAAACCAGGTGATGAACAACGAAACGCAAACCTGGCAGTCGATGCCCTACCCGATGGGCGATGCGTTGCGCAATGAGTATGGCAGCGATTTCAAGCGGGTGGTAATGGCCTCGTGGGATTTTGTTGAAACAATTACCTACGGGGAACAAAGGCTATCTAAAACGGGTAAGTATATGGAACCTGAAGGGCCCGGACTGCTGGACCTTGACATGATAGCGGGCGATAAAAAGGCGCTGGCCGCACCGGATGCGATATTGCTCTCGGCTTCTACGGCGGAATCGCTGTTCGGAAAGGAAAACCCGATAGGCAAGGCGATTAAGATCAATAACGCTCAAACGGCCTCTGTACAGGGGATTTACAAAGACCTCCCAACCAGCTCTGAGTTTGGTAAGCTTAACTATATCGCCTCCTGGCGTATCTACATTAACCGCATGCCCTGGGTAGAACAGCATCAGAATCCCTGGGGCAACAACTCGTTCCTGGTATACGTGCAGGTGGCCGATAATTCAAATATCGAATCAGTATCGAAGAAGATCGCGGACGTGAGGTACAACCACATTGCGGAAGACGAGCGCCGGTTCAGGCCTAGGCTATTCATTCACCCGATGGAAAAATGGCATGTACGCGATGCGTTCAAAAACGGTAAAAATGTAGGTGGGTTTATTAATACGATATGGTTATTCGGGATCATCGGGGTATTTGTGTTGCTGCTGGCCTGTATCAACTTTATGAACCTCAGTACTGCCCGTTCCGAACGCAGGGCGCGGGAAGTAGGTATCCGTAAGGCTACAGGGTCGCTGCGTTCGCAATTGATGACGCAGTTCTTTACGGAGTCGCTGTTAACAGTGTTCCTCAGTCTTATACTGGCGTTGTTACTCGTGCAATTAGCCCTGCCGCTGTTCAACACGGTAGCTGATAAAGTGATATCGTTCCCATGGAAAAGCGTCCCCTTCTGGACGATCGTACTGTCTGTGTCCTTCTTTACGGCCATCGTGGCGGGCAGTTACCCGGCCTTTTATCTTTCTTCTTTCCAACCGGTAAAAGTTTTAAAAGGCACGTTCAAAGCAGGCCGGTATGCTGCTATTCCACGCAAAGCGCTGGTTATTGTGCAATTCACGGTTTCAATCATCCTCATCATAGGTACCCTGGTGGTGTTCAGACAAATACAATATGCGCGGGACAGGCCCGTGGGTTATAGCCGTGATGGACTATTAACGCTCAACGTCCGCAACGACAAAACGCATCAGCATTTTAAAGCGATTAAGGATGAATTGAAGGGTAATGGTGCGATTGTGGACATGTCGGAAGCGGATGCGCCACCTACCAGTGTGTGGAGTACCTATGGCGGCATCAGTTGGCCCGGGAAAGATCCTTCGCAGGCGGTAGATTTCCCGACAACGGGTGTATCGGAAGAATATGCGGCGGTGTTGGGTTGGCAGTTTAAACAGGGGCGTAACTTCTCTAAACAGCTTGCATCGGACTCTCTTGCATTGGTGATAAACGAATCGGCGGTGAGTTTTATGGGATTAAAAAACCCTGTGGGAACGGTCATCGACGTAGATGGCACCAGGTTAACGATCATTGGGGTGATTAGCAATATGATCGTGGAATCGCCATATGCACCCGTAAGACCTTCTATGTGGTACCTGAACAGGCAGCATGGCAGCATCGTCAATATCAAGGTAAATCCTGCCATTAGCATGCAGGAGGCATTGGCGCGCATTGAGCCGGTGTTCTCAAAATATGATCCGGAACAATTGTTCGAGTATAAGTTCG
>NZ_CABHOU010000047.1 GCF_902168175.1 uncultured Chitinophaga sp.
CTCTGTATGCGCGTCCATAAGTTGCAGCAGTTCGTCATAATCACCAGCTGCGGCTTTTTTGGTCCGTACCAGTTCCAGCAATTGATCTGCTCTTTCGATAATTTCCCTGTTCAAGCGTTATTGTTTAATTTAATATTACTCCCGTAACCTGGCGATATAATCTGCCTTTCGGCGGTACACATATACTATGTACCCTGCCAAAAGAAAATATACACACCGGCTAACAAATATTTTTTCAGACAGGGTATAAAAGGATCAGGATGAGGGGGATTTCGATGCCCTGCCCTACCAGGAATTCCCTGATCGTTTTGGCAGAACGGGTTAGTGAGTTACGAACGGCCTGGATGGAAATGCCAAGTTCGGCGGCTATTTCGGCCGGCTTTTGGCCGGATACCCGGTTCATTTGATAAATACGGTGTTGCTGTTCCGGCAACTCATGTATGGCCTGGTGTATCAGGCGTTTGGTTTCGGAAAGATTTACGGCCTCTTCTGTTTCATTGGCGTGCAAACGGTATTCGCCACCGAGTTCAGACTGTACCGGCTCCACTTTCCGGAGCTGCTGCTGTTTCAGGTATTTGAACGACCGGTTATAGGCGATGCGGAATATCCAGTGCTGCGGTTCGTCGATGGCTGAAAGTTTATCGCGGCCCAGCCATAAGTGTAGAAAAACTTCCTGGGCAAGATCTTTGACGGTAGTTTCTGAAGGAACGAGGTTGTAGATAATACGGTAGAGCTGTGGCATATAAATATGAAACAATTCTTCAAATGCCTTCTCATCACCTTCGGATATTCTCGAAAAAAGTGCCCGGTCTGTATTTATATCGTTCCTCTCCAACTTATTTAGCCCTGTATTGCGCTGTAAAATATTGAATTTTCGGGAAAGCATATAGAATCCTTTATCTTCTCATCTAAACACTTATTATATGATCTTACAAACCTTAATCGGCGAATTTGAACATGAAGTGAATAACACCAGGACGTTGCTGGAAGCCGTTCCGGAAAAGGACCTCCAATTTAAACCCTCGCCCATATCCTGGACCATGGGCGAACTGGCCCAACACCTTGCTACGATTTATTACTGGTATGTGGGCACCCTCACAAAAACGGAGTACGACCTGTTGGCCGACAAAATGGAACGGGGCGATACGGGGGACATTAAGGCTACGCTGGAGTTATTTGAGAAAAATGTGAAGCAGGCAAGGGAGGCCTTACTCAACCTTAAAGAAGAGCAGCTACAGGACGCATGGACGATGAAAGCGGGCGATAAGATCATGGTAGGCCCCATGCCAAGGGGTATTGTGATCCGTAACTTCTTATTCAACCATGTTTACCATCACCGTGGTGAAATGATCGTGTATTTACGGGCGACCGGCAATAAAGTGCCCGGGCTGTACGGACCTACCTACGAACAAAGCCAGGGAATGAAAGCTGGTTAATCCATCTTATAAAAATAAAATAGTGCATATGGGCGCTGCAGAAACCCGTATGCACTATTTGCATTTATACCGGAAAAGGGAATCAGAACTTCACGGTCAACGTGCCGATCAACTGCCTTTTCATTTGAGGAATGATGCTGCTCCAGCCCATCCAGTACTCTTCATTGGCGATGTTATTCACCTTTACACCCAGGCGAAAACGCTTCATATCGTAAGTGATATGTGAACCCAGTATCGCGTACGAAGGCAGGATAAGCCCACCATCAGGACGCTGGTTAAAGGCGTACGACTCGCCGGAATAGTTAAGGCTTACACCGATACCCAGGCCTTTCAGTTTGGTTTCTGTGAACGTATAGTTTGTCCAGAAGTTAGCCATGTTGAACGGACCGCTGCCAACCGGGCGAAGTCCCTGTACATCGGCTTCTGCTTTTACATAACGGCTGTCGTTATAAGCGTAACCAAACAGGATCGTCCAGCCGGTAACCGGGTTAGCCACGATCTCTGCTTCCAGGCCCTTGCTCTTTTGCTCGCCGTCCTGGATGTTAAACTGCGGATCGCTCATATCGGTACGGATCATATTTTTTGCCAGGATATCGTAGTAACTGATGCTACCGGTAAGTTTGTTTTTGAACAGGCTGTACTTCACACCTACTTCTTTCTGATTCGCTTCTTCCGGCTCAAACGGTTTGTTGTTTTTGTCGGCGCCAAACTTATTGGTAAAGCTGTTCTGGTAATTAGCGAAAATGCTGAGTACATCTTTAACCGGCATAATGATCAAACCGAACTTAGGCGACCACTTTGTTTGGTCCTGGTCAGTCACCCTGTTCCTGAAATTATCCAGGCGAACACCCGCAGACACGATCACGTAATCAGTGATATTGGTCACATTGTTGACGTAGCCGCTCCATACTTCCGAACGCTGGTCATACGGCAACACGGTTGGCGGGCGGGTAGCGAAAGCGTTCAACACATTCGCTTTATTGAAATCGTCCATTTTAGGCGAGTTGCCGTTAGCTGGTACAATATCGAACACGTCTGCATAAGGAACACCGTAAAGGCTGCCGATGAAACGGTTGTAGGTAACCATCGAGTTGTAACGGGCATAATCAATACCAATCACCGCGCGGTTCCTCACCTTACCCCACTGGTAGTCAGACACAAAGTTTTGCTGTGCATTGATCGTATTCGTGCTGCCTACAGGATGCCACACCATGCGCGCAATGCTGTCGGTACCAGCGGTGCCGAAGTTTGGCGTACCGGTAAACACCGAATTAATAAATGCAGGCAGATAGTTAGGCAGAATGTATTGATAAGCCGAATAACCATTATTGTGGCTCAGGCTGTAAGTAAAGGCAGTTTGAGAAGTCCAGTGCGACGATAGTTTGTAAGTAGCATCGGCAAAGTAAGCGTTGGACTGTGTGGTAGGATACACATCGTTATGCAGGAAAGAGCGGTTGTAATCGAGTTTCAGCTCATCTACCCTATCGGTACCAAAAGCCTGTTTAAACGTTTGTGGCGCCTGCGACATGATCCCTGCCACCTGTTGTTCGGTCAGGCCCTGTTGCAGTAATACACCGCTCAGCGCCCCGTTTACCGTACTGGGTGCCAGTACGAACATAAAATTACCACCGTTGCTGTTGCCTTTAGACCCAACGATTTCCGCATCCACATTCAGCGTAAACCTTTCATTCGGTTTATAAATGAAAGACGGTGCGATGATATAGCTACGCTGGAAACCTGCATCCTGCCAGCTATCCTGGTTCTGACCGGCGATGTTAAGTCTTGCGGCGATCTTATCTTTTTTGATCACGAAGTTGGCATCGGCCGAAGCGCGGTAGAAGTTGAAGCTGCCGTAAGACACATCCGCATACCCACCATTATCGAAGTAAGGTCTTTTGGTAACGCGGTTGATAAGTCCGCCATAAGAAGATACGATACTGCCGAACATAGTAGCCGATGGGCCTTTGATGATCTCTATACGCTCGAGGTTCGCCATTTCTACGTTCGTGTTTACGATGTTAGGCAGGCCGTTACGCACCTTGGTAGTTACCTGGAACCCGCGGCTTACAAAGATAGAACCACCGTCCGGACGACTGGTTGCATCCCATAGTTTGGCAACACCAGGCGCGTTTTTCATCGCATCTTCCAGCGTCATGGCATTTTGCTTACGCAGGATCACGTTAGAGATGGAATGCACGATCTGCGGCGTTTCCAGGGAGCTAAGCGGGATCTTATTCGCAGTAGCGGCAGCACGGTTCATGATTTTGCTGGTTTCTACCACCACCTCATCGAGGTTGCGGGTGCCTGAAGATATTTCGATATCAAGCCTGGTATTATTACCCGCTGTAAGTGTGACACTTTCTGTTTTCTGTAATTTGCCTGCAAAAGACACCTGCACTGTGTAAGTACCTGGTTTGATATGCTGGATACGGTATTCCCCGTTATCGTCTGTAAAAGCACCCA
>NZ_CABHOU010000048.1 GCF_902168175.1 uncultured Chitinophaga sp.
CTTTCCTGTTGCTGACGGCCGGAGCGCTTGCGCTGGCGCCGTCCTGCAAAAAAAGCTACCTGCAACCAGATCCGTTATCGTTCTACGAACCAGGTCAAACCTTTACCACCCGTAGTGGTCTGGATGCGGCGATGGCTATCTGTGACCGTCACCTGCGTTCTTACTGGACTTACTTCGAGTATACAGATCTTAGCCTGCCTATCAGCACAGAATATATGTTCTCTGATATGGCGGTGGCAAGTAAAACGGATGATGGCAACATCTTCGCTGATATCGCTACCCGTTTAACGCCTACTGATTATCCGGAGAGAGTACGGTACTTCTGGGGAGAAACCTATACCGGTATTAAATATGCTAATACTGTGTTGAGCTTTATAGGCAACGTGGCTGGCCTCGACGAGAATCTAAAAAACCAATATCGCGGCCGTGCGCTGTTTCATCGTTCTTTCCGCTATTTGTCGCTCGCCTTCCAATTTAAAGATGTGCCGTTGGTAACCAAGATCATACAGGTGCCCAAAACGAACTACAAATCTACCAAACGGGAAGCAATCCTGGCGATGATTCAGGCTGATATGGAACAGGCAGTACAGTGGGTGCCCGACCAAAAGGACATGTCGTTAGTGGGGCTGGTAAACAAAGCAGCCTGTCGCCAATTGCTGATAAAAATTTACATGGCGAATGGCCAGTACGATAAAGCAATCGAGCAGGCGGATATCCTGATCAATACGTCTGGTTATTCATTGATGACTGCTAACTTTGGTACCTTCATCAATCCTTATCCAGCAACATGGCCTATTACCCGTAACGTAATATGGGATCTGCACCGCCCGGAAAACAAAAGTATTTCTGCTAATAAGGAGGTTATTTTTATGGCGCCTAACCGTAACGCTACGGAAGCAGGTATCAAAATGAACACGATGCGTAACTGGCTTCCATGGCTGGATGCAGCAGGAACAACGGCACCGAACGGTGGACAGGCTGTGAGATATTTCCCTCGCTCAAATGGTAACTTTCGCGCAAATTACGACTACGTTCACGCTATAGGTAGAGGGATTGCGCATATTCGTCCAACCTGGTTTGCTACTAATGATGCCTGGTTTGTAAATGGAGTTAATGATGCTGGCGATCTTCGCCATAACAGCACCGTAGGTAACTGGGCGAGAATGGATTCGTTGAAGTACAATGATCCTGCTAATGCAACCTGGTTTGGTAAAAATCTTATTAAATACAGTGGGACGGGGGCAATTTTAACCAACGACACAATACGTTGCTGGTTCGACTGGCCGCACTACAAATATTATATTGAAGATCCAATTGAATCGCAGAACCCTAATGAAGCTAACCACCGCGGTGGCGCAGGCGATTGGTATATTTACAGGCTTGCGGAAACCTACCTGTTACGCGCTGAAGCCAAATTTTATAACGGTGATGTAGGTGGAGCTGCCCAAGATGTGAATGTCGTGAGGCGTCGTGCGGGCTGTACGCAGGAGTACGCAACCGTTACTATCGGCGATATCTTTGACGAACGTGCCCGTGAACTGAACATGGAAGAATGGCGCTTCACCGAACTCAGTCGTGCATCTTACTGCCTGGCGCTGAGCGGTAAGGCTGATGAGTATGGTAACACTTATACTGTTGAAAACCTACACACAAATAGCTACTGGTTTCAGCGTATGCAGCGTAAAAACAACTATTATAACAAAGGTGTGATCGTAAGGAACCGTCCCTACACCATCGCAGCACATAACATCAACTGGCCTATTCCGCAAACATCGATTAATTCTAACGGTGGAGCAAAATTGCGCCAGAATCCAAACTATTCCGGTTACGATCCAGCAGTTACGATGTTTGAAAATTGGCAGGATGCTGTAGCGGATGAGGATAAAATAAACTAAGGCGATTAAGTAAGGAAAGTATATTTTTTCGTAGGCTGGCTGCTAATAACAGCCAGCCTTTTTTACCCCCGGACACACCAACTTCTCCTATTTCTAATACCAGCTGGCACGAATCGCGTAAAATGACTATTTTACCGCAAATTGATTGAATAGTTGCTCGCCAGGTACATCATACAAATTCCACAGTTTAAAGGCGACAGGGTGAAACGCTGTGTATACATCATCGCGGTACTACTCTGTATCATGCCGTTTTCCGGGAAAGCAACTTCGTTCCCACCTTTCTCTTTCCTGGATATAGAACAGGGCTTATCAAACAACACTGTACGCACCATCTTTCAGGACCATAACGGCTTTATCTGGCTGGGTACTTTCGATGGGCTGAACAGGTATGATGGCTATGATAGTAAGGTGTTCCGCAATAAACCTAACGACACCGGCTCACTGGTACACAACATTATCCTTTCTATTACTGAAGATAGCGCTTACCGCATCTGGATCGGCACCCGGCAGGGTGTAAGCAGGCTCGATCCCTTACTGGGCCGTTTTACCACTATCCGGCTTAAAACGGGTCAGCGGGTTTTCCAGGATGTTATAAAAGATATCCGGACAGACAAATACAACAATGCATACATCGCCTCCGAAGGCAGCGGCCTGCTGTTATGCCCGAACGGATCTACGCTGGCACAATCCATACCGCTGTTTAAAGGGAATGAAGTCATTACCCAATACGGTGTTAAAGCATTAAGGGTAGATAAACTGGGGCAGGTATGGGCACTGGTGCCTAAGTACGGCCTGGCCAGGTATAGGCCGGGCAGTGACCGGCTCGAACTCGTGATCGATAAACTGGTGGAAGCGGCATGGCTGGAAATAAACAACGATGGTCATTTGCTGCTGGCCAGTGGCACTATGTTGTACGATTATAACATGGCCAATAATAGCGTAACCGGCATATTCGATTATAAAGCACAACAGCCGGATGCAGGCAGCATTGTATCCTTCGGGCTGGACCAGGACGGCCGCTGCTGGATTGGTACCGTGCAGGCACGGCTGCTGGCCTGGAAGCCGGGGGAACCGCTGCTGGTAAATCCCGCTAACGAGAATTCGGCTGCTTCGCTAAGTGCGGTGGGTTTGCATACACTGTATATCGACCGGCAATCGCGTAAGTGGATAGGTACTTCGCGTGGTGGTGCTGCTATTCTCGATCCGCGAAAGGGCTTCTTTCATACATTATTACACGAACCCGGTAATGCGAACAGCCTGCCCACAAACGTAGTGTCTTCCCTATACGAAGCCGCCGATGGTAGAATCTATTTAGGTACAGATGGCGGCGGCTTAACCATCTGGGACCGTTCGGCCAATACGTTCCATTCGTTCCGCAACGATCCCGCTAATCCATTATCCCTGTCTGATAACACCGTCATCAATCTGAACGCAGATAAAACCGGCCGTATCTGGATCACCACTTTCCGCCAGGGTGTAAACAGGTATAACCCTGCTACAGGAAGAATCGAGCGCTTCATGCCGGTAAATACCTTTGCTAATCGTCCCGACCGTGTAACCTACGGCCTGCTGGTCGATCGCCAGTCGCAGGTATGGGTTAGCACGCTCCGGCAAAACAGCATTTTTGGGGCATTATATCGTTTCGATGAGGGCAACAACCGTTTTGAAATATTCGACGATAAGCTGTCGGATATGTTCACACTGTTTGAAGACCGGGCGGGTAACATGTGGGGCGGTAACCTCAGTAAACTGGTGAAGATAGACAGGGCGGAGAAAAAACACACCTATTATGATATCGGGTACGCTGTAAGATGTGTGTATGAAGACAGGCAGGGCAGGTGTTGGTTAGGTACAGAGGGCGGAGGATTATTGCTGTTCGACCGGCAAAAAGGAAAGATAACCTATCGTTACACGATCAACGAGGGCCTAGGCAGTGATGTAGTACTTACCATTTTGGAAGGTGGAAACGGAGAGTTGTGGTTAAGCACCTTTAATGGTCTGGCCAGGTTTAACCCGGAAAAACGCAGCTTTAAAAATTTTTACCAGGGGGATGGGTTGCAAAGTAACCAGTTCTATTATAATAGCGCACTGGCTATGCGCAGTGGGGAACTGGCTTTTGGCGGTATTAAAGGACTGAATATTTTTAATCCAGCCAGTATCAGGACCGATCATAACATGCCGGCCCTCAGGCTTACCGGTCTTTTAGTAAACAACACCCCCGTTGAGGCAGATACAGATTACATCAAACAGCGTTCTGCAGACGCGGTTACGGCCATAACGGTCCCTTACAGCGAGGCGGTACTTGGCTTCCGCTTCACCGCGTTAGAATATACCGTGCCCGGCAAGATATCTTACGCTTACTATATGGAAGGCTGGGACAGGGGGTGGAATAATACAGGGAACATCCGGACGGCCACCTACACACATCTTGCTGAAGGAAACTACACATTCCGCGTAAAATGTACGAATGGCGAAGGGGAGTGGAGTACCCAGGAACTGGCCATACAAATTACCGTATTGCCCCCCTGGTATCGCAGCTGGTGGGCTTTTTCACTTTATGCTGCGGCGATGCTGGCGGCTGTCTGGTTCTTTATCAGTTATAAGGTGCGGCAAAGCCGCCTCTATTATGAGGTGAAAGTGGCACAGCTACAGGCAAGGGAAACGCAGGTGAAAGCACAACAGGAAAAGGAAGTCAACGAAAAAAGACTGACTTTCTTCACACATCTTTCCCACGAATTCAGAACACCGTTAACACTGATAATTGATCCGGTACGGGAAATGCTCGGGGGCGATAATGATCATCCTCAAAAGAAAGGTTTGCAGATGGTGTATCGTAATGCCAGGCGTCTTTTGAGCCTGGTAGATCAACTCCTGCTGTTCCGCAAGGCCGAAACACAGGCCGATAACCTGCGGCTCACCATGCTGGACGCGTCTGAACTTTGCCGTGAGGTAGTATTTAGTTTCGAGCAACAGGCGCTGCTTAAGAAACAGCTGCTTCGTTTCGATGACAGCGGCGGAGCCGTTACCCTCTGTGCTGACCGGGAGAAACTGGAGATTATCTTATTTAACCTGCTCTCCAACGCTATCAAGTTTACACCCGCAGGTGGACAAATCAACGTTAGCCTGCAGGAAACAAGTACTGAAGTCATTATAGAAGTCGCGGATTCTGGCCGGGGCATACCGCCTGAAATGGAAGATAAACTGTTCAACCGTTTCTTCCAGGTAAAGGAAGCCGGGCAAGCGCCCCAAACCGGTTTTGGTATTGGCCTTTACCTGGTAAAACATTTTGCAACGCTTCATCATGGCACCATTGCTTATCATAGCGAGCAGGGGCAGGGCGCAACGTTCAGGCTTGCATTACTGAAAGGCGATGCGCATTTCAAAGGCCAGGAAGTACAGCTCGCCCAGCAGTCCTCCACCGCGGTATGGGACGAACTCGCCGGCAGCGTGGAATCAATGGAGGCCGATCAGGCGCAGGACCTTGGCTCGCTCGTTGCCGAAAAGCCAACGATCCTGGTGGTGGATGATGACGAGGAGTTAAGGCAATACGTATCCATGGCGTTCAGCGACGCGTTTAACGTGTTGCAGGCAGAAAACGGGGCGGTTGGACTTAAAATGGCCGCGCAATTGCTGCCCGACCTGATTATCAGTGATATCACCATGGAGGAATTGGGAGGCCTGGAGCTTTGCCGGCAGGTAAAAGAAAATTCAGCGCTGTCGCATATCCCCATTATCCTGCTCACCGCCAGTACCGCATCCGAAACCCGTTTGGAGGGGCTTAAGGCCGGAGCGGACGATTATGTGACCAAACCTTTTGAAAAAGAACTGCTGAAAGCCCGGGTGGCCAACCTGCTCAAAAAACGGAATTCGCTCCAGCAATATTTCTATAACGAGGTAACGTTGCAACAAACGGATGGAAAAATATCGGCCGAATACAAGGAGTTCCTGGAAAAATGTATCCACATAATAGAAGAACACCTCGACGACGAGAACTTTTCAATTAAAACGCTCACCGCCAAAATGGGGATGAGCCGCTCCAGCCTGTACCGGAAGGTAAACTCCGTATCCGGGCAGTCGATCGTTGGCTTTATAAGGGTAATACGGCTTCGGAAGGCGGCGCAACTGATGATCACGACGGAGTACAATGTGACGGAGATCGCAGGCGTTACCGGTTTTAATGACATCAAATACTTCCGCACCCACTTTACCCAGTTGTTCGGCATGAAGCCGCTCGAGTACATCCGCAAATACCGGAAGCCATTCCATAATAATATCCAGTTGAACCGGGATATGATGAAGCCTGACTAGCTGTCAGGTTTTTTTGCGTTCTTTTTTATCCCGCTTAACGTTAAGCCTCCTCATTAAAAATGACCCCCTTCCATTTTAGGCCCTGTTATGGTGGGGTTTGAGCAAAAATACCCCCTTTTTTGGATCATAATACCCACCCCTCTTTTAACGTATCAGCCTACTTTTGAAACACTGATTACAGAATGTTCAGGCAATAGAACTGAAAATATGTCACGTTAAAAACTAATTCAACCACGATCTGATTATGCGTTATGAACTGAAGCGGGTGCCTGTAAACGGCCTGTGTCGCCGGTCCCTTTTATTTCTTTTTGGCCAGATGAACATCAATCATTGCTACGGGATGTTGGCGGTGTTGCTGGTATTTTCTGCAACGGTAAACGCCCAGCAGTTGGTTACCTATCCCGCGCCGCAGGAGGTTATTTATAATATGCACAATGATGATTTTACGGTTCGGGTGCGCACGTTGGGGGGCGAATGGCAGGACCTGTTCGAGTACAAAGTAAAGGTGGATATGGACAGGGTGCAGGAGTCGTCTATGGTATATTTCGATATGGAAGGGCCTGTAGAAGTGATGGTCCGTAAGAACAATGAGGACGTTCGCAGTGTAAGCATCCGCCCGCTGCCTTTTGATATAAAACCGGAAGTACAGGGAAATGAAGTAAGGTTCACCCTGCAACAGCCCCGCAAGTTATCCGTAGAGTTTAATGGAGATAAGTTACATAACCTGCACCTTTTTGCCAGCCCAGTGGAAAAGGAGCGGCCTTCACCTTCAGATAGTAACGTTATCTATTTCGGCCCTGGCCTTCATTTGCCTAAAGATACGTTCCGCAAAACGTTCGTCATCCCTTCGGGGAAAACGGTGTACGTTCATGGCAGTGCTATCCTGAGAGGGCAGCTTAGTTGCGAAAAGGTAAAAAACGTGCGCATTTTAGGGCGCGGCATCATCGATCAGGCCCAGGAGGGCGTATTGGTGAGCCATAGCGAGGGTGTTGAGATCAATGGTCTCCATTTCATCAACCCTAAACATTACACCATCCATGGTGGCGCTTCCAACCATCTCACCATCCGTAATATTACCTCCTTTAGCTGCCAGGGCTGGAGCGATGGTATTGATTTGATGAGTTGCTCGAACGTGGTGATCGACGATGTGTTTATGCGTAATTCAGACGATTGTATTGCTATTTACGGGCATCGCTGGAAGTTTTTTGGTAGTGCGCGTAACTACCAGGTGACTAATGCCATTCTTTGGGCAGATATAGCACATCCTGTTAATATTGGCTTGCACGGTAATACCAACCATGTGGGTGATACGGTGGAGAATATGACGTTTAAGAACATTCACATCCTTGAACATGACGAAGATGATCCGGATTACCAGGGATGTATGGCTATTACCTGCGGCGATTTAAACCTGGTGAGGAACATCCGGTTCGAAAATGTGTGGGTCGATGATTTCCAGGAGGGGCAGTTGTTCAATATCCGCGTGGTGTATAATCCAAAATACAATACCGGACCTGGAAGAGGGGTACGCGATATTTATTTCAGGAACATTTATTACAACGGCAGCAATTCCACCAGCCCCCTTATCACAGGGCTCGATAAAGATCACATAATAAGCGGTGTTACGTTCGACAACCTGGTGATTAACGGGAAACCTGTTAAGTCTGCACCAGATGCCAATATTCGGATTGGCGGTTTTACAGAAAAAATAGTATTCAAAAATTAGGACCTATACTCATAAACGGCGTTTTCCACGCGCCATTAAATTAAAGCTGTATGAAAAAAGTGCTCACGCCCAAACGAAGGTCGTTGCTGCTGTTCTCCTGCCTGCTGCCAGCGTTTACTGCCTGGTCACAGGGTAAAGATCAGATGGCAATGCCGGAAGATAGTACGGTGGCGGCCCATCCAACATCATTCGTAGCGGCTCTTTTTGGCAACCAGCCGCTGAATCGCTCACTGCAGGCAGTTTCCACGGTATATACACCGCAGCTGGTCACTACGCCAAGTCCAAAATTATTACAGGCGCTGCCAGGCCGCCTCACGGGGTTAAACATCGGTTTCACCAGCGGTGGCCCGGGACTCGATACCGCCGGCCTTACTTTTAACATCCGCGGGGCCCGTGGACAAATTATTATTATTGATGGGGTGGAGCGCAGCTATCTGTCGCTCGACCCGGAGCAGATAGAATCAGTGTCGGTACTCAAAGATGCATTGAGTACAGTGATGTTCGGACAACGCTCGTCGTACGGCATCCTCTCTATTAAAACCAGGAAAGGCGACATAGGTAAACCACGGCTTTCCTTCACCGTGCAATCCGGTTTTGAAACGCCCACTGCGTTACCCAAACCACTGCCGGCCTGGCAATATGCAACGCTCTATAACGAAGCCAGGCAAAACGAAGCGGGCGTTACGCCGGTAACACCTGCTTATTCGGCCGCACAAATCGATGCTTATAAAAACAACACCGACCCATACAATTATCCGGATGTAGACTGGTATAATACCGTACTGAATAAATCGGCGCGTATTACCCGGTACAACTTTAATATACAGGGTAGTGGGAAGGGTTTCCGGTATTTTGTAGACCTGGATAATATGCGCGAAAACGGTTTGTTTAAAACTGATGATGCCAATGCGTACAATACTAATTCCCGCTTGGACCGCTACAGCATGCGTTCCAACATTGGGGCTGATATTACGTCTACTACAAATATCCAGTTAAACCTCTTCGGCCGTTTCCAGCGATATAACCAGCCGGGCTCGGGTGCGGGTGGTATTTTTACCGCATTGCTCAATACGCCGCGTAATGCTTACCCGGTACTAAATCCGGATGGCACTTACGGTGGTACCAGTACCTACGGCGGCAACGCTAATATATATGGGCAGGCGGTAGCAAGAGGTTACCAGTTCCAGGATGTACGCGATATGGCGGTAGACCTGGAGGTAACGCAGAAACTGGACGTGCTGGCGCCAGGGTTGTACCTGAGAGCGAAGGGCTCCAATAATAATACGGCCTGGTACACAACAACACGCGCTAAGAATTTCGAAGTGTTCCAGTATGCGAACGATACCTATACGAAGTTTGGCAGCACGACTGAACAAACGAGTACTGGCGCTGCCAATGAACGTTCGCGGATCGTGTATCTCGAAGGCTCGCTTGGATATGATCGCAATTTTGGCAAGCATGGCATCAGCGCGCTGGCAGTTGCTAATCAGCAAAGCAGGCTGGCTTTCAATACCACCAATCTCCCCGAAAAGTACACCACTTTCGCAGGTAGGGTTAACTATAGTTATGATGATAAATACCTGCTCGAAGCTGCGGGAAGTTATGCAGGATACAACTGGTTAACACCTGATAACCGCTGGGCTACCTATTGGGCCGCGGGTATTGGATGGAATATACACCGCGAAAGGTTCATCAGTGAAAATATCACCTGGATCAGTAACCTGAAATTGCGTGCGAATTATGGTCTTACCGGTCAGGTAGCCGCCGGCTACTATTCTTACATCCAAACCTACTTTAACAACATTACCAATACAAGCAATAATGTAGCGTACTGGTACGGCCCCGGCTCTTCGCTGGAAAGAAGTACGGGCGAAAACGCAATTGCAAATCCGAGCCTGTCGCCGGAAAAGGCAAAGAAATTAAATATAGGGCTGGACGCTGGCCTGTTGAACAACCGGCTCTCCTTCACCGCCGATTACTTCTACAATAAATTCTACGACCTGGTAGCTACGCCTGTGCGTACCACCGGTGTATTGGGGGCTAATTATCCGCTGCAGAATTACCAGCGCTTCAACTACTGGGGCACTGAGTTTTCAGCCACCTGGCAGGATAAGATCAAAGACTTCAGCTATTATATAAACGCCAACTTCTCTGCCGTACAGTCTAAAGTGGTGTACAATGCGGAACTGCCCAAATTGTACGACTACCAGCTTACCACTGGCCGCCAGGTTGGATTACAGTATGGCTACACGGCTACCGGTTTATTCAGGTCTTATGAGGAAATTAATGATCCGGCTACAGCAGTATTGCCAGCAGCCCCAAAATCATCGCTGCGCCCGGGTGATATCCGGTACCTCGACCGTAACAACGATAACATCATCGATATCAATGACCAGGCGCCAATAGGCAGTGGTAAACCTACCGTTTACTACGGTATTACATTTGGTTTTAGCTGGAAAGGGCTTGACATGAGCGCGCTCGTTCAGGGCACAATGAACAGGCAAAGTTATATCGGCGGCGGTTTCATGAACGGTTTTGGCAATAACGGCACATTTACGGCTTACGACTACAACCTGGGCCGTTTTAACGAGGCCAATGCGGCAACAGCAGCACAACCACGACTCTGGTTAGGCAACAATACCAATAACACGCAGGTATCTTCCTTCTGGTTGAAGAATAACGATTTCGTGCGACTTAAAAACCTCGAACTCGGTTACACACTGGCCGAGAAATGGACACGCAAGGTGCGCATTCCTTCCTTCAGGGTATTTGCCAATGGCATGAACCTGCTCACGTTCGCTGATGTGCACGACATCCGTAAGGATATGGACCCCGAAGCCTGGGGCGCTTCCTACCCGATCATGAAGGTATTCAACTTCGGTGCAAACATTAAATTCTAAACGTCAATGAACTGCCGTATGATACAAAATATTAAATGGGTAATTGCATCATTGCTGCTCACATCTGCAGTGGTTTCATGCAAAAAGGCCTTCGAGGATAAGCCGCTGGAGCAGATCACAGAGGATTATATATGGGACGCCAACGATCCCACCGGCGACCAGGCCAGTAAATGGTTGTCCAATATCTATTCAAAAATTCCGACTGGTTATTCACGCCTTAATGCGCTGCCACTGGAATGTATATCGGACGATGCTGTTCCAAGTGCAGAAGGGAACGCCGCCTGGAATGTGATCCGTGGTGGGTATAGCCCGGAGTCTACCTTCGATGATTTGTGGAACACAGGTTATTCTGCCATCAGGGCGTCCAACGTATTTCTTAACAACTACCAGCGTGTACCCTGGGCCGATTCATCCCGCAGGGTGTGGTTTCCTAACGAAGCGCGGGCGCTGAGAGGATATTTCTATTATGAATTGCTGAAACGTTACGGTGGTATTCCGCTGGTAGGTAATAAGGTATTCGATCCCAACGATCCGGAATTACAAAAACTGCAACGCGCCAGTTTTGAAGAATGTGTGAACTACCTGGTAGCGGAATTCGATATTGTAAAAGATAGCCTGCGGCCGGATGCCACGCTTGCCAACCGGACTACCGATCCCGATTTCGGGCGAATGCGGAAAAGTATAGTCATGGCACTGAAAGCAAAAGTATTATTGCTGGCTGCGAGTCCATTATTTAACGCCACCACGTCTGCCGATAAACCATATACCGGTTATCCCGCTTATAGTCTCGAACGCTGGAAAGCAGCGGCCGATGCAGCGAAAGCGGTAATGGACCTGGGCATATACGACCTGGAACCTAACCGTTATAATCTCTTGCTAACACGCGCCAACAGGGAGCATATGTTCTTTAAAATGAGCGACTCCCGCGTGTCTAACACCTATTCGTATTACATGTCGCCGGTGGGTTATACGCCGGGGAATGTTAAAAGTGAAGGCCGGGTAAGTCCTACACAGGAACTGGTAGATGCGTTCCCCATGGCGAACGGCAAACCAATTACCGATCCCACTTCGGGGTACGATGCTTCCAATCCATATGTGAAACGCGACCCCCGCTTCGACCAGACTATTTTTTACAACGGCGCCAAATGGCTGCAACGCCCGGTAGAGATTTTCGAGGGCGGAAGAGACAAGCCCAATAACGCTATTATCACACCGGTGCAAACACAAACCGGTTATTATGCGAAGAAATTCTGCGCCAACGATAGTAACAGTGTAAACTATACCAATACCATATTTCGCGATAACGGTTTTGTGCCCGCCTGGTGCATCATCAGGTATGCAGATATTTTACTGATGTATGCAGAAGCACAAAATGAATATGCAGGCCCGGACGCTACGGTATATGCTGCCGTAGAAAGGATCAGGCAGCGTGCAGGCCTCTTGCCCTTTGCTCTGCCTGCAGGCCTTACACAGGAACAGATGCGCGACATCATCCGTAATGAAAGAAGAATAGAACTGGCATTTGAAGAACAACGTTTCTGGGACATACGGCGCTGGAAAATTGCGGCTGCGGTTTACGGAACTACGCTACATGGCGTGACGGTCGTTAAAAACACGGACGGCTCGTTTACCTATACAGCGAAAGAAGTAACTAAACCTTATTTCTCCGATGCGATGAACCTGCTGCCGCTGGCACTGAAAGAAACGCAGGTGAATGTTCAGTTGGGGCAAAATCCCGGCTATTAAACCAACTATTTAGATTTCTAAATTCCATAGAAATGAAACTGCATATAATGATATTATGGTTGTTGTGCATCATAGGCACAGCCACCGCACAAGCCCAGGAGCGTACGATCTCCGGCCTGGTTACTAATGATAAGGGACAGGCGGTTGCCGGTGCCACCATCCTAGAAATAGGCAACGATCGTAATGCTACGGTAACGGACGATAGGGGGCATTTTACCCTGCGGCTGCGCACGGGTAGTAACCGCATAGCCATTAGTAGTGTGGGTTTTGTTACGCAGGTTGTGAACGCCGATGCGAACGGCGAAATTCCTGTAAGGCTGCTAACAGACACGAAAGGACTGGAAGATGTAGTGATAGTGGGATTTGGTCGCCAGAAACGTATTACCAGCACTGGTGCGGTTAGTTCCATTAAGGGTGAAGAGATCAAATCTGTACCGACCGCTAATATTCAGAATACGCTCGTAGGCCGTTTGCCTGGCTTTTTTTCACAGCAGAGAAGTGGTCAGCCCGGTGCAGATGCCGCCGACTTCTTTATCCGCGGTGTTAACTCACTGAATGGCGATAACCGTCCGCTGATCATCGTAGACGATATCGAATATGACTATACCCAGTTGTCGCAACTGAATGCCAACGAAGTAGAGTCTATCTCTATCCTGAAAGATGCGGCTACCACGTCCATATATGGTCTGAAAGGTGCGAACGGCGTACTGGTAATTACCACTACCCGCGGCCGTGCCGGTAAACCCAGGATTAATGTAACCAGCGAAGTGGGTTTTAACAAGGTGATACGAATGCCTGAATTCCTGGATGCCTACAATACGGCCATGCTCCGTAATGAGGCCACGATTAACGACGCTTACGGCCAATCGCAAACACCTGTACTGCCGTTTACGCCCGACGATCTGCAGAAGTTTAAAGACGGATCAGATCCTTATGGCCACCCCAATGTAAACTGGACGGATGCTTTGTTTAAACAGGCATCTACCCAAAGCAGGTTTAATGTGGATGCCAGTGGGGGAAATCAACTGGTGAAATATTTTACCTCGCTGGGGTATTACTCGCAGAATGGTATTCTTAAAGAGTTTGAACCTGTTGGTGATGATGTGAACACGAACTATTTTTACAGACGCTTCAATTACCGCTCTAACCTGGATATTACGCCCACCAAAACACTGAAGATCCGTTTTGATGTAAATGGCCGTTTTGAAACGGTGAATAATCCCGGTGGTGTGCAGGAGGGCGCAGGGTTGTTTTATGAGCTTAGCGCTTTCAGGTATTTGGCGCCTTATGCGATGCCGCTGGTTAATCCCAATGGAACTTATGGTTATGCTTCACACGCGGGTGCCGTAAACACCGTTGGGGCCATTCATCCAGGTTACAGGATAGCTAATGGCGGTTACAGGCGTAACTTTAATAATAACTATAACCTGGTGGCCGGTGCCGATCAGCGGCTCGATTTTATTACTACAGGTTTATCTGCCAAGGTGAACGTATCGTACGCAGGTAATAACAATGAAACGCGCACACTGCTGCGCTCGGGTATGCCTTCTTACAGGTACAATGCTGCTAACAACAGTTATGCGATCAGGAATGCGGGGGAGTACCGTACACCTGTATACAATGTGGCCTCCAGCAACGGTGCATACAATTCAACGTCGATTGTGCAGGCGTCGCTTAACTACGACCGCACTTTCAGCGGGCATCATGTTACTGGCCTGCTGCTGTTAAACCAGCGTAACTATATCAACGGCGCTACGATCCCTGTAAATTACCGTGGTACCACACTGCGGCTGGATTATGACTTTCAGCAGAAGTACCTCCTGGGACTAACGCTGGCCAGGAACGGTAATGATATCTTCCAGGAGAATAAACGTTACGGCATATTTCCCGCTATCTCATGGGGATACAACATTTCTGAAGAAAGCTTTTTTAAAGATCTGTTCCCTGTAATCGATCTGTTCAAAATACGCGGATCTTACGGGTTGGTGGGTTCCGACGCAAGTTATCCGGGTACGGTTACTTCGGTTATTCAGTATGCCGCTACGGGCTCCAATTACTATGGCCCCACCACGATAGAAGGCTCGCTGGTTAATCCTGATATTACCTGGGAGCGGGAACGCAAAACCGACCTGGGACTCGAAATTAACATGTTTAAAGGCAAACTGACGTTCAGCGGTAGTTACTTCTACAATTTTCGTTTTGATCAGTTGATCGACCAGGGTGATGTGCCGCTGGCCATTGGGCAAACACTGCCGAAAAAGAACATCGGTAAAACAGATAACAAAGGTTTCGATGGCGTAATTACGTACCGCGACAAACGCGGGGACTTCAACTACTCCGTAAGTGTGAACGCCTCATATGCTAAAAACAGGATCGTGTATGTGAGTGAGGCGCCCGATTATCCTTACCAGGCACGTACCGGGATGCCGCTGAACCTTACGCTGGGATATCGTAATCTCGGATTTTATCAGGCCGGCGAATTCGGCGCCGACGGGAAAGTGCTGAAAGGAATAGCCGCACCAGCATGGAGCGTCATTCAGCCGGGGGACCTGAAGTATGCTGATCTCAATAATGATGGAGTGATAACAGATGCAGATAAAACCTGGTTATCTAAACCAAACATTCCTACCACCAACCTGGGTGCTGAATTTACAGTAGGGTATAAGGGCGTTACGCTTCGGGCGCTGCTGCAAAGTGCGTTCGGGTATGCCGTACAGGTAACTGCCGAAGGCGCGGGCGATGCGTTTAATGGCAACCTCCGCCCCTGGAACCTCGAGCGCTGGACGCCTGCTACTGCAGCTACGGCTACTTATCCCCGCATTGGGCTCAATACTAATATCAATAACATCTCCTATCAAACGGTTTCTGATTTCTGGTTTGCAAATGCCAGTTATCTCCGCCTGAAATCGCTGGAACTGGCTTACCAGTTGCCTGCTTCCTGGCTGAAAAGGACACGTGTAATGCAGAATGCGCGGCTGTACGTTGCCGGTTATAACCTGCTGAACATCCAGGATATGGGCAAGTTTCAGCAGGATGCGGAAATAGCCAACGGTACCGGTGCGGCATATCCTAATACGGCGAATTTTAACCTGGGCGTACAACTTGGTTTCTAAACCTAAAAAAGAGAAAACATGAACTTGAAATTATATAGGAAAATACTTTTCATACCTGTGATAGCGGCGGCGCTGCTCACAGCCTGTAATAAGGATTTCCTTGACCAGAAAACGCTATCGGCGGTGGATGAAAATGCAGTGTTCCAGGATAGCCTGAAGTCGCTGGGTATGATCAATAACATCTATAGCAATATTGGTTTGTCGTTTAACGCACGCCGCTTCGGGAATACCGGACTGGATGCAGCCTGCGACGAATCCGAACCAATAAGCGATCCAACGATCTATACTTACCGTTTGTCCAATGGTGGCATCAATCCCAGTAATGCTGATAAAGGTTTATGGACGACCGTATTCCAGATGGTGCGCGCATCAAATATCTTTCTGAAGAACAAGGATAGTATTCCTGTAACCGTGGCCACCCGCGATTATTGGGTGGGGCAGGTAAGGTTCCTGCGTGCCTGGTATTTGTTTACATTACTCAAGCATTACGGCGGCATCCCCATGATTGGCGATAAGATATTTAATGTGGATGAAAAGATTGAAGCACCCCGTAGTTCGTTCGAAGCCTGCGTCGATTACATCGCGGCGGAATTCGATGCTGCTGCTGAATTGCTGCCCACTTCGTATCCGGCCAATAATGTAAATGCGTTAAGAATTACAAAAGGCTCTGCGCTGGCAGCGAAAGCGAGATTGTTGTTAAATGCGGCCAGTCCTCTTTTTAATAGTGGTCCCCGCAGCGACGATCCCGAGCGGCTGCTTACTTACGCTGCGGCGGATAATGAACGCTGGAAAAAGGCGGCTGATGCTGCCCGTTCAGTAATTACACTGGGTGTGCATAGTTTGTATACCAGCTCGGCCACTCCGCTGTACACACTGTTTTTGCAGAATACACCGCAGCCCGAACACATCCTGGTGTACTGGCAACCGGTAACGACCGCCAATAACTTTTATGTAGAGAACAGCGCCAATCCTCCATCGAGGGGTACGGTGAACGGTTATGCCGGTGTGAAGTATTACCCGGTGCAGGAACTGGTAGACGAATTTGATATGATCAATGGTTTGCGCATTACCGATCCGGCGTCCGGGTACCCGGGTATTGGCGATAATATGTATAAGAACCGCGACCCCCGCCTGGCAGTTACGGTACACTTCAATGGCTCGTTACGTAATATGGGCAGCCTCGGCGATCAGCCCGTGAATACTTATACGGGTGTAATTCCAACCGGTAATGCAGCCGCTACCAGTGCCAGTGTCGACGGTATGTACACCTCGGCAGGTACTAAAACCGGCTATTTCAGGTATAAGATGTGTAACAATTTTGGAGTGGGCGGCGGTAGTGAGCTATATCGCCCATGGGTGCTGATGCGCTACGCCGAGGTGCTATTAATGGCTGCGGAAGCACAGAATGAATATAGCGGCCCGTCAACAGAAATATATGATTGGTTAAAACTGGTACGCAGTCGCGGCGGTATACAGGCAGGTGCTAACGGCCTGTACGGCTTAAAGGCGGATATGACGAAAGATGAAATGCGGGAGGCCATTCATCACGAACGCCGGGTAGAACTTGCTTTTGAAGAACATCGCTATTGGGATGTACGCCGCTGGAAAATTGCACCGCAAACGGAAAATGCGGAAACCCATGGAATGGAAATTACGCGCGCTGCCGATGGTAAATTCTCTTACCGCACGGTCGTTGTAAGGCAGCATGTGTTTACGGATGCGATGTATTTCTGGCCCATCCCGCAAAGCGAAATTGTTAAATCACCAGCCCTGAAGCAAAATCCGGGCTATTAAAATCTGGTAGCATGAAACGTAATTTTTGGATATGGATAATAGCCCTGCTGGGCGTGATGGCCTGCACGAAAGGCGGTGATCTCTACGAAGCGAAGGGCAACATGTTTACGGTATCGTCCGCCGCGAGTGCGCGGCAGTTGTTGCCGGCTATCGATACGCCCTCGGTGGCCACGTTAAGCGGTGTTTACGACGAAGGACTGAATAACCTGACGTTCTCCCTTACCTGGACAGACCTGTGGCGCGATACGAAGAGGGATACGATTACGGCTGTTGCGTTTTACGGTCCGGCCAGCGCAACTGGTAATGGCGAATTAGTCCGCTCTTTAACTTTTATCAACCCTAACCGCAATGGCACCGCCAACCTGGGCCTGTCTGGCGGAACAAGTTTTAGTACGCAGCAGCAAACGGACTTACTGGCTGGTTCTTACTATTTCATCATCACTACCAGGCGTTATCCCGCGGGTATTGTGAGGGGGCAATTATCACTGGAAAAGAAATAGCTGACCTTATTGCTGAATTGTTAAAAACGATATATAATGATGAATTTAAGAATAGGGATTTGGCGCGCACTTGCCTGCTTACCCATGTTGTTATGTTTTTTCCTGCTACCGGCATCCGGGCAGCAATCGAAGAAAAAGAAGGTTTTCGTACACCCGGGTATTTTGCACTCGCAGGCGTCCCTGCAACGGATCTATGATGTAGCACAACAAAAAACACAGCCGGGGTACGGCTCTTACGAGCTGCTGCGGGACCATCCTTTATCCAGCGCGAATTATAAAATGAACGGGCCTTACACGATTATTTCGAGAGATGGTGAGTACAAATGGACGAAGTCCAAAATGGAAGCAGATTTCAGTGCGGCCTATCTAAATGCCCTGATGTGGGTGGCCACAAAGGATGCTGCCCATGCACGCATGTCGATGGCCATCATGAAAGCGTATGCAGATAGTCTTACATTGATACCTAACACCAACGATGCGCCGCTATTGGCCGGACTGGAAGGCGTTAAAATTGTAAATGCGCTGGAAATACTGCGTTACACCTGGAAGGACGTGCCGCTGGACGAAGTTGAGCAGGTGAGCCGAATGGTTACGAATGTATTTTTGCCGGTCTGCGAAAGGTTTTATGATACGATCGCTTATACCAATGGTAACTGGGGGCCTATCGTCACTAAGTTGTACATTTCGGCGGCGATCTGGTTCGATGATGACAAGATGTATAAAAAGGCGGTTGACTTTTATTATCATGCAAAAGATAACGGCACCATTCGTAATTACGTGAGCGGCACTACCGGCCAGATCCAGGAAAGCGGCCGCGATCAGGGGCATAGTCAGTTGGGATTAGGGGCACTGGCCACGGTTTGCGAAATTGCCTGGAACCAGCACGACGACCTGTACAGCGCATTAAACAACCGCCTGCTGAAAGGCTTCGAATATGTAGCGAAGTATAACCTGGGGCACGACGATGTACCGTTCGTTACCTGGAAAGACGTAACGGGTAAGTATTCGGATTGGGATAAGATCTCTGCGATCGGTCGGGGCAAATTTATCCCGGTTTATGAAATGGTTTATAATCATTTCGTACGCATCAAAGGCTTGTCTATGCCTTACACCAAACAGGTGATCGAAAAGATACGGCCCGAAGGGTACGACCGCGATCAGCCTGCTTTTGGTACGTTATTGTTTTATGGCGCCGGTAAGTAGCGCCCGTAAATTTAAAAAGTTATGATGAGGAATATTTCTTTGATATTGGTATTGTGCTGCTGGCTGGCCGAAGCGAAAGCGGCCTTCATCCTGCGCTCGCCCGACAAATCCACCACCTGGGAGCTGGATGCTCCTAAAAATGGTAAGCTGGTATATCGTGTTGCTTACAAGCAAAAGCAGGTATGCGAATGGTCGCCGCTTGGTTTAATAACAGATGGAGTATCACTCGGTGAAAATGTAGCCGTTACTTCGTCCTCCAGGCAAACCTTTAACCAATCGTTCGCATGGCCATTGGGTGAAGATGATGTACTGAGTAACCACTATAATGAGTTGGTACTGGCCTGCGAAGCGGCAGGTAAAAAGTTCAGTATTATAGCAAGAGCATACAATGGCAGCATCGCTTTTCGTTACCAGGTGAGGGGTAGCAGCGTGCAACAGGAGCTTACGGGCTTCCGGTTTTCGAACCCTTCGCTGCTTTACCAGTACAACCACGAATCTGTTTTTACACCCACTACGCTCGATACTTTCAGCATGACCTGCGATTTTCCGGCAACACTGGTGAGCGACCAGTTGTACCTCTCGGTGGGGGAGGCTGATAATACAACGTATACGAAAGCCGAACTCAAAAAGGGCGCGGATAACAACAGTCTCGCAGTGGTATTTTCGAAGGATAAGTCGGTGACCATCGATGGAACTTACAACACGCCCTGGCGTACGATCAGTGTGGCCACCACTGCTATTGGCCTGCATAACTACAGCCAGCAGTACCTCCGCCTGGCCTCCAACCCGGTAAGCAGCGTCCCTGCATGGATAAAGCCCGGAAAGTTGATCCGCGCACAGCTTACAACGGCGAGCGGCCTGGAATGCATCGACTTCGCAGCGGCGCATGATTTTCGTTATATCATGTTCGATGCCGGCTGGTACGGCGCCGAATTCAGAGGCTCTTCAGACCCTACTCAACCCATCGAAGCCATCGATATGCCTAAAGTTATAGCCTATGGCAAAGAGAAGGGCATTGGCGTGATTCTTTATGTGAACTATGTGGGCCTGCGTGCTAAGCTGGACGTGATTCTGCCGCTTTACAAACAGTGGGGTGTGGCAGGTCTTAAATTTGGTTTTGTAGATGGGCATACCCGTGAAGGACTCACCTGGCTGAGCGCTGCGATGAAAAAAGTGTATGATCATCAACTGATATTGAACATTCACGACAACTACAAACCCACCGGTTTAAGCCGCACATTCCCGCAATTGCTTACCCAGGAAGGTATTCGTGGCGACGAAAACAGTCCGGATGCTTTTCATAATACAGTGTTGCCATTTACAAGGTTCCTGGCTGGTCCGGCTGATTTTACTTTCTGTTATCCTAACAGTACGAATAGTTATGCTAAGAATATAAAGGTGAGTATGGCGCAGCAACTGGCGTTAACGGTGGTTTATTTTAGCCCTTTGCAGGCGATGTTCTGGTATGGCAAGCCCAATGAGTATACGAACGAAGGAGAGATAGAATTCTTTAAATATGTACCGACCGTTTGGAATGAGTCGCATTACCTGGCCGGTGATATCGGTAAAAACATTTCGGTAGCCAGGCGCAATGGTAACACGTGGTTTATGGGTAATGCAGCAGGTCTTGCAGATTGGAACAGTAAGGTCAGTCTTAACTTTTTAAAGAAAGGTAAGGTATATACAGCTACGGTATATGAAGATAACGGGGCGGGCAGCATCGTTAAACGGGTGGTGCCGGTTAAGAAAGGAGACTCGTGGCCACTGCAGCTCAAAGCAAAAGGCGGTCAGGCGGTCATTATCCGTGAATAGTGTAATGCGTTAAAATTATCCCCTTTTTTTGGTCACTTATCCCCCCTCGGGAGATAATGAAAAATAATAATTTAGGGTTCCGGTGTATTGCAAATCGCACCGGGACCCATTACTAACTATAAGCTTTCATCATGACGAAATTCCACGTAAGGGCCAATGTCCCATTGGGCATGCTATTGCCATTCAGGTACCCCCGGTTTGTAGTCGTTTTTTCCCTTTTAATAATTCTCTTACTGCTCGGTGCCATACTTCCGCAGCGTGCGGTTGCACAACGGTTCCAGCATCCAGGCGTACCACTTACGCAGGAAGATATAGACAGGCTCAGGATAAACATTACGCAGGAGCCCTGGTTGTCGGCCTGGAACGCATTTAAGAACGATGCGCGATCGAGGTTGACGTACGGGCAACAGGGGCCTTTTGTAGCTGTGAGCAGGGCCCCGAATCTGAACAATACGGCATGGAAAAGTGATATGGTGGCGATACATAACCTCGCCATCATGTGGCTGTTCACCGGCGATTCGGCCTATGCCAGAAAAGCCACCAATCTGCTCGACAGTTGGGCGGTGACCAATACATCCTGGGGTGGTAATGAGAGTATGCTTGATATCGGCGATTATGCGCAGCATTGGGCCACCGGTGCAGACATACTACGGGCCACGTTCCCTGGCTGGTCTGCTGCTAATACACAACATGTGTCGGCCTATTTTGCCAATGTGCTTTGGCCCACCTCGTTTGTGCCCAATCCCCTACGCGATAATAACAAGGGCGCCATCCAGCTAAAAATAGCCTTCGGCGTTGCCGCTTTTTTGAACGACCAGGCAAAATGGGACCAGGCAGTTGAAACCTACAGGATAGATGCCGGTGGTGGTTTGCGTAATAGTTTGTCAAATGGTCAGGTGGGCGATGCTGGTCGCGATGACCATTGGTTTGTACAGGCCGATGCTTTAATGTGGTGCGCCGAAGTTGCCTGGAAACAAGGCGTGGACCTGTATTCCGAAATGGACAATCGCCTGCTGGCCATCGGAGAATTATATAACCAGTTTAACATCGATACCGCGGGTTTGCGTTTTATTCCCTTCGGCGGATATTCTGCTTACTATACCAACTGGGGCATTCGCGGCGGCATACGCCGGCAAAGCGCATTTTGTAATATCATACAGGGCGCTTATGCTTTACGTAAAAATATACCCACGCCCTGGTCTACTCAAATGCGTGCGTTAGTAGGTGAAGGCCCGGCTTCGTTTCTCTATCTTAAGTCGGCCGACACTTCCACAGCCACAGCATTGGCTGCTATTCCTTATCCCCCGGTAGTGCCGGCAACGGCGTTGGCTAACATTGATATTGGTAATACAGGAATGGCGGGCAGCGCTGATTACACTAGTGGCGTCTGGACCGTTCGCGGGGCGGGTAACTCCGTTGCCAGTGCGGTAAACTTTACCTTTGCGCCAGTAGCGGGTAATGCAAGTGTAGTGGTGAAAGTCAATGCGAATTCCATGCCTGGCGCAGCTACCGGCGTCATGTTGCGTCAATCGCTCGATCCCGCTGCCAACTACGTATCCATCAACTTAAATAATGGAAACCTTACTGCTTCGGCAAAAGGTGATGTGGCCCGCACATTATACACCCATTACGGGCCCCGGCCAGCCTGGTGGCTCAAGCTCGAACGTGTGGGCAGGCGTGTGTTTTCGTTACACTCGCAGGACAGCATCAACTGGTCTAACAACGGGCAGTATATCATTCCCTGGTCAGACACGGCTTATATCGGTGTATATACCGTATCGAATAATACCTCGCAATTAAATACCGCGGTATTCACCCAACTGGAGATTACCAACACCTCGGCCGGGGATGCTCCCGGTATTACCTCCTCGTTAAGTGCGTCAGCAACACTGGGTACAGTGTTTAATTACAACATTACAGCTACGGGTGTTCCATCTTCATTCAGCGCCAGCGGGTTACCCAAAGGCTTACTGTTGGATGCTGCTACAGGATTGATTACCGGCGCTCCCGACACCACGGGTGTTTTCCCCGTTTTGCTGCGGGCGAACAACAGCAGTGGTGCAGGCAACGCGGTATTAGTGATACGTGTTACCGGTAATGAGCTGCCCGCCGCACCCGCTAGCGTAACCGCCACGGTGGTAAATGTATCCGATATCCGGTTAAGCTGGGCTGCCGTAGCCGGCGCGTCGGCTTATACTGTAAAGCGTTCGCTTACTGCTGGCGGCTCGTATACGACTATCGCAACAGGTGTAACAGGTGTAAGTTTTATAGATGATAACCCGGTACCTGAAGTCAGGAATTATTACATAATAACAGCCAATGCGGGTGAGTTGGAAGGCCCGGCGTCGGTGGAAGTATCGGGCAGTGTACCGCCGGCCATCCCGGTTAAACCCTCCATCACTTCGCAAAGCGGGTTGCTTTCACTTTCCTGGTTACCTGCTAATGGTGCGGCCAGTTACAAAGTAAAACGCAGTAGCAAAATGGGTGGGCCTTACACCACTATTGCCACCGTAACCAATACCGCATATGATGATCATGATGTGGTGGATGGCGGCGCTTATTACTATGTGATCACCTCCGTTGGTAATACACTCGAAAGCGCGAATTCGCCGGAAGTATTCAGTGTGCCGGGTGCAGCCGTGCTCACCTGGAGTACAGCGCCCGTAAGTGATGTGTGGAGCGATACGGCCAACTGGCAGGAGCAGCGAACACCTTATAGTCCTGCGGTACTCACTTTCGGAGAGTCTTTAGATACGGTGTTAACAAACGATGTAAATGGTCTTGAAGCATCGCGCATCTTATTCGACGTTACTGCTAACAGCTATACGGTAAACGGCGACACGCTTGTTCTTATCAACGATCTTATTAATAACGCGGCGAGTGACCAGGTACTGAATGTGCCCCTGTTGCTTAAAAACCAGGTAACAACACACGTTCCTTCCCGAAGCATAAGCCTGTATGGCAATGTGAATGGTGCGGGTGGTATTTACAAAACCGGTAGCGGTATGTTATTCCTTTCGGGGAACAATATTTACACTGGTAACACGGTGATTGGTGGCCAGGCGGGCAACTGGCCGGTAACCAATGCGATTGGTATTACAGGCA
>NZ_CABHOU010000049.1 GCF_902168175.1 uncultured Chitinophaga sp.
GATTGCCAAACATTATGGTAAATATTATTCGCTGCAATACCTGCGGGATAAATGCGGGCTTACCAGGCACGGGGCCTCTTTCATCGACCTTGGTTGTGCGGCGGAAAGTATCGGGCTAAGAAGCCTGTCCATAAAATGTACCATCAATGATTTAGTGCATAAAATGCCCCTGCCGCTCGTAGCACACTGGAATAACAGCCATTATATCGTAGTATATAAAACCACGCCCGGCAGGAACAACATATTTGTATCCGACCCTGCTGGCGGACTTATAAAGTATACAGCGAAAGAATTTACGGATAAGTGGCTTAAAACGAATACAGATAATGGTTACGTGCTGGTGTTAGAGCCCCAGCCCGACTTTTACCAGCGCGAGGAAGAAGAGAAACACCACCGCGGCAAAACATTCGACAGCTTAACCGGCTATTTCAGGCCATACAAAAAGAACTTCATCAATCTTTTCGTAGTAATGTTGCTGGTCACCCTGCTGCAGGCTTTCCTGCCTTTTATATCCAAGGCAATTATTGATGTAGGTATACAAACGCACGACCGGCAATTTATCGATATGGTATTGATCGCCAACCTCTGCATACTCGCAAGTATCCTGTTATGCAACATCGTGCGCGACTGGATACTGCTGCACGTTTCGTCGCGCATCAACATTGCTCTTATTTCCGATTACCTCGTTAAACTGATGCTGTTACCCATCACCTTCTTCGAGAATAAAATGACCGGCGATATACTACAGCGGGCCAACGATCATGAACGGATACGCACCTTTATCATGAACAATTCGCTGAGTATGATCTTCTCCACACTTACCTTCCTCCTATTCGGCGCCATCATGCTCGTTTACAACACAACACTGTTCTTTATATTCATTGCAGGTAGTACCATTTATCTTCTTTGGGTGATGGCGTTTCTTAAACTCCGGAAAAAGCTCGACTGGGCTTACTTTGACCTTATTTCTCAGAACCAGAGTTATTGGGTAGAAACGATTAATGCCATTCAGGACATTAAGATCAATAATTATGAAAGGCAGAAGCGCTGGAAGTGGGAAGCCATCCAGGCACGGTTATTTAAAGTGAACCTGAGAATCCTGCGCATCAACAACGCACAAAATTCGGGGGCGCAGTTTATCGATAGCATGAAAAACCTGTTTATCACGTTCTATTGCGCCAAAGCGGTTATTGCAGGCGAAATGACTTTCGGGGTCATGATATCTATCCAATTTATTACTGGTATGTTAAACGCGCCTGTCGTGCAGTTTATCCAGTTCATCATGTCATTCCAGGCCGCTAAGATCAGCTTTTTACGGTTGAATGAAATCCACCAGTTAAAAGACGAAACGGAAGATGTGGGTGCCAACACGATCGAGTTACCAGATAAAAAGTCGCTACACCTGAAAAACGTTTCCTTTCAATATATGCTTAACGGCTCATTGGTGTTGAAGAACATCCACCTTACCATACCTGAGAAAAAAGTGACCGCCATTGTAGGCGATAGCGGAAGCGGAAAATCAACCCTGCTCAAACTACTGCTGCGCCTATATAAACCCTCGTATGGCGAAATCACTATGGGCAACATGAATATTAATAACATCAGCCTGAAACAATGGCGAGAAACCTGCGGCGCGGTTATGCAGGACGGGAAAATTTTTAATGATACGATACTGAACAACATTGTGCTGGGCGATGAAAATGTAAACTATACCAGGTTAAAAAGGGCGCTGGATACCGCTAATATCGCCAAAGAAATTGAGGCCTTACCGCTGGGGTACCAGACCAAAATGGGCGAACAGGGACGCGGACTAAGCGGCGGACAAAAACAACGTTTGCTCATTGCCCGCGCATTGTACAAAGATCCGGACTTCCTGTTTTTCGACGAAGCCACTAATTCGCTCGATACACTTAACGAACAAAAAATAACAGCTGCGCTGGATGATGTTTTTAAAGATAAAACCGTAGTCGTAGTGGCGCACCGCCTCAGTACCATCCGGAAAGCCGACCAGATCATTGTTATGCAAAATGGCGGTCTCGTCGAAATAGGCGACCACACCTCACTGTTGCAAAAAGGCGGACGCTACGCCAGGTTAATACAATCGCAACTCGATCCCTCACCCGATTCGGCAGTTACAGAAAACCCGCTTTTCAATGGAGCAGATCAATCCAACTAAAAACAAATACTACCTGCACGAGCGCACCGACGAAGTACAGGACATTATAGCGCGCATGCCCTCGCGGTTTGGTCTTTACATATCCGGTGTAGCGCTCTTCATTACACTGGTACTTATCGTTTCAGGCTTCGCGGTCCGATACCCTGACGTAATTACCGGTTCGGTTACCGTCAATGCTTCGCTATCGCCTGTAAAATTGGTTTGCCAGCATAATGGCACGTTGCGGTTAAATGGCATCTCGTCATCAGATATTCTGAAGGCAGATGATATCATCGCCTATATCGATAATCCGGCTTCGCTGGATACGGTAAGGCTGATAAGCACTATGCTCGATAACAGCGGTCCCGGGAATACAAAGCTGCTGAACAGCCTGCCCTTAAAGGCACGGTTGGGCGAATTAAGCGCGCCTTATTATTCATACCTCAATAGTCTTCAACAACTACAGGACTTTTATGCCGACCAGCCCTATGAAAAGCAACTCGCCAGCCTGGAAAAGCTAAAAACAGAAGAACTGAACGACATCGACCATCTGACCGCCAGCCTGCAAATCAGCAGCCAGCAACTGAATTATAACCAGAAGTTATACGCACGCGATTCCCTTTTATTTGAGCAGCACGTTACCGCAGAAGCAGAACTAGACCGATCGAAACTTAATTATTTGTCCAGCGAAAATAACTACCGGCATACTGGCAGCAGCCTCATTGCTTCACGTAAAGAACTACAGCAAACGCTGGCGAAGATCAGCGAGATCAATATACAATTCCATGAAAAGGGGCATCAACTTAAAATAGCCAGCATAGCCGCTTACAACGAATTAAAAGGCAGCATTAAAACATGGGAGCAGCAGTATGTTTTTCGCGCACCGTTTGATGGTAAAGTGCAGTTCCTCAAATTCTGGAACGACAAACAATTTATAGCAGCCGGTGAACAGGTGTTTACGATCGTTCCTGTGGCGGGTACTCCCTATGGGCAGGTCATTTTACCAGCACAGGGTGTAGGAAAAGTGAAGCCTGGTCAAAAGGTAATGGTGAAACTGGATAACTACCCCTACCAGGAATATGGTGTAATCAGCGCCACCGTTGTTTCCATAGCGCTCACTTCCGGCACTACGAAAACCGCGCAGGGCGAACTGGAAACGTACCTGGCAACTATTGCTTTCGATAAAGGATTACTGACGAATTATGGTGAGCAACTGGTGTTTAGTCAGGACTCGCGGGGCATGGCCGAAATAATCACGAAAGACAGGCAGCTGATCCATCGTTTCTTCGATAATCTTAAATACATACTTAAAAAGTAGAACGCATGTCCAAACAAGCCTTCCTGCTGCTTTGTAACAAAACCAGTACGCAGTTGCTGGCGCAGTACCAGTTGCTCTATAATGCCACTAAAACAATGGGCGAATGCATCGTACTTTATCATCTGCAGCGGGAGCAGCACGAAAACATTCCTGGTGCAGCTGTTTATCCGTTTACAGATGAAGTCCTCACCAGGTTGAATTATATCCCCATCGGCTTTAGTCTTTTACCGGGCAACAATCATTTTCCACTACTGAAGTTTTATAACGAACATCCGGATTTCGATTATTACTGGATTGTGGAAGATGATGTACGATTTAACGGTGACTGGCAACAGTTTTTTCAGGCCTTTGACGATGTAAGTTCAGATTTTATCAGTACGCACATACATCCTTTCAGAGATGCGCCTGCCTGGCCATGGTGGGGTACGCTGGCCAACTCCTACCAGTGCATACCGGTGGAACAGAGGATCAAATCTTTTAATCCGGTCTACCGTCTATCGCGGCATGCCCTGCAGCACATTCATCAGTCGCTGAAGGCAATGTGGGTAGGGCACCATGAAGTACTGTTGCCCACATTGCTGCATAAAGGGGGCTTTAGCCTGATGGACATGGGCGGGCGGGGACGATTCACACCCGAACCGTTCAGGGACCGCTTTTATGACGCTATTGACCTTAAACGCGATGGTTCGATATTGGAAGGCACTATGCGATGGAGGCCGGTTTTTAGAGAGATGGGCAGCTCAGTTGATAAGCTTTATCATCCTGTGAAAGCATAGCCCCAATTCCTGAGAGCGCCTATCTCGCCTGATCCATTTTCGACTCATATCCCGACTGTCCTATATCGGTCATTTATCCATCCTATTATCCATTTTCGCTAAAAACCGCCGTGGTGGTGATGGCGATTAAAGGATCGATATAGGATGAATATCGGATCATCAGGATCAGTTAAGCCGTACGTACTTTTGTAAAAAGAAAAGCCCCGGCAGTTGCCAGGGCTTTTATAATTTGAATTTGTAGTTCCGAACTTACATAGCCGGAGCTGCAGGGGCTGCAGGAGCAGATGGTGCTTTTTTAGCAGCAACTTTCTTCTTAGGAGCAGCTTTCTTAGCAGCAGCTTTCTTAGGAGCAGCTTTCTTAGCAGCAGCTTTTTTAGGAGCAGCTTTCTTAGCAGCGGCTTTCTTTGGAGCAGCTTTCTTAGCAGCGGCTTTCTTTGGAGCAGCTTTCTTAGCAGCGGCTTTTTTAGGAGCAGCTTTCTTAGCAGCAGCTTTCTTTTTAGGAGCAGCTTTCTTAGCAGCGGCTTTTTTAGGAGCAGCTTTCTTAGCAGCAGCTTTCTTTTTAGGAGCGGCTTTCTTAGCAGCAGCTTTTTTAGGCGCAGCTTTCTTAGCAGCAGCTTTCTTTTTAGGCGCAGCTTTTTTAGCAGCCGCTTTTTTAATTGTTGCCATTGTTTTTTGAATTTTGGGTTAGTAATTAAAATTGGGTATTAAAAAAACTTTATGGCAAACACTAACCTAGGCTTCCGCCTGAGCAGTGGTGTCAAATGATTTTACGGAAACGAACGTTCTGTTCTCACGGCCTTTTCTGAATTCCACTACACCATCTGTCATCGCAAAAATGGTAAAATCTCTACCAATTCCTACGTTCTGACCAACATGGTACACAGTACCACGCTGACGGATGATCACGTTACCTGCTACGGCAACCTGGCCACCAAAGATTTTCACACCTAGTCTTTTGCTCTGGGAATCGCGGCCGTTCTTAACGCTACCTTCACCTTTTTTATGTGCCATTGTATTATGACTTTAACTTTTTCTAATTAATTAAGCAATCTCGTTGATCCTGATTTTTGTAAAGTGAGTCCTGTGACCGATCTTCTTTCTGAAGCCCTTGCGGCGCTTCATTTTAAAGGCTATCACTTTATCTCCCTGTACATGACCGAGGATCTCTGCTTTGATCACTGATTTTACATCAGTACCTACAGTTAGCTGGGTGTCATTGTTTAACAGCAGAACATCTGAGAACTCAACTTTGTCTCCGACGCTCCCGGTCAATTGCTGAACGAAGATCTCCTGATCTTTCGACACCTTGAATTGCTGACCTGATATTTTAACAACTGCGAACATAGTTATCCAAAAATAATTTCGGCAAAGGTAACCTTTACTTTTATATCAACAAAAGATTTTACTATAATTTATTGTGAGCGATGCCCAAAAGTTCATCAATACTACACAACAATTCCTCCAAAGATACGGACTTTTTACAATTTTAGTTTTTTTTAACAATTGTTTGTAATTGTTTGCCAGCAGCGAACGGGATTACTCCAAAACGTAAACTGGGCCGATATGCGCCCTAACCCTTCTAAAAACTGGCGGAATACGCGGTGCAATGCGTCACAATTTTTATACTTTTGTTTTTTACCTTAAATAAAAATAACAGCGGCATGAAGTTTAAAGCACTGCTGGCCAAGCCATTTGCTTCTTACATATCTAATAAGATCCGGAAGGAAATGCAGCGGGCGGTAGAAGATCAGGGAGCTATCTGGCAAGATTTGATCAAAACAGGCAGGAAAACGGAGTTCGGCAGCGAGCATGGCTTTAACGCCATACAGACCTACGAAGAGTACAAGCAGGCCGTTCCCATAAGAGATTACGAACAATACAGGCCTTATATAGACCGGGTTAAGGAAGGAAAACACAACGTATTATGGAAGGGGCAACCCATCTATTTTGCCAAAACGTCTGGCACTACCAGCGGAGTCAAGTATATTCCTATTACCAAAGATTCTGTTTCCAATCATATGGATACGGCGCGTAACGCGCTACTGTGCTATATGGCCGAAACGGGTAATACGGCTTTTGCCGATGGTAAACTCATCTTCCTTTCGGGTTCTCCCGAACTGGAAAGGGTGGGCGGAATCCCTACAGGACGCCTCAGCGGTATCGTAAATCACCACATACCCCGCTACCTGCGCACGAACCAGCTCCCCTCCTACGAAACGAACTGTATCGAAGACTGGGAAACCAAACTGGGTAAAATCGTGGACGAAACCATCAACCAGGACATGACACTGATCAGTGGCATACCACCATGGATGCAGATGTATTTCGACGAACTGATGGCCAGAAGCGGTAAGAAAGTGGGTGAACTGTTTAAAAACCTGAGCGTGCTGGCACATGGTGGCGTAAACTTCGAGCCCTACAAGGCTAAGTTGTTCGATGCTATTGGCCGTCCCATCCATACGGTAGAAACGTTCCCGGCCTCTGAAGGCTTCTTCGCCTTCCAGGACTCGCAAAAACACGAGGGACTGCTACTCAACACCAATAGCGGCATCTTCTTCGAGTTTGTGCCTGCCGGCGAAATATTCTCCGAAAACCCTACCCGGTTGTCGCTCGCAGACGTTAAGGTAGGCGAGAACTATGCCCTCATTGTTAACAGTAATGCAGGGATGTGGGCCTATAATATCGGAGATACCGTTAAATTCGTGTCTGTAAATCCGTACCGCCTGGTGGTAACGGGCCGTACCAAACACTTTATTTCCGCATTCGGCGAACACGTGATCGGCGAAGAAGTGGAACACAGTTTGATGACGATAGCCGCCCAGGAAAACGTGCGGATCGTGGAATTTACGGTGGCACCTAAAATTCAGGTAGACGGTGAACTGCCTTACCATGAATGGTTCGTGGAGTTCGAAAACGCACCGGACAACCTGGCCGCTTTCGCGAAAAAGGTGGACGACCAGATGCGGAAAAAGAACATATATTACGACGACCTGCTCACTGGCAGCATCCTGCAAACCCTTAAAATAAGGGCCGTGAAGAAGAGCGGATTCATCGAATATATGAAGTCTATCGGCCGGCTTGGCGGTCAGAATAAAGTACCACGACTGAGCAACGACAGGAAAATTGCGGACGGCCTTGCGCCCTTTTCGCACGAATAATATTTATTGATGTCCGGGTTAAATTTTAAAAGACAACAGAAATTAATCTAAACATTTAACCGTATAACGAGAGGATCATTCTTGTTTGATAAAAACACCATGAGTAAGAAACGCATTGGCATTTTCGGGTCTACCGGCTCCATCGGAAAGCAAGCGCTGGAAGTGATAGCCGCCCATCCGGAAAGGTTTGAAGTAGAAGTGCTGACGGCGCATAGCAGTGCAGACCTGTTGATAGAACAGGCCCTGAAGTTCCGCCCGAATGCCGTAGTGATTGGCGACGAAAGCAAATACACTGCAGTAAAGGACGTGTTGTTCGATAAAGGCATAAAGGTATTTGCCGGCCCCAAAGCCATGGTGGAAGTAGCTGCATGGAGCAGCATAGACATGATGCTGGCAGCCATCGTCGGTTTTGCCGGCCTGGCCCCTACGCTTTCAGCCATTGAACAGGGTACGCCCGTAGCGCTGGCCAACAAGGAAACGCTGGTGGTAGCCGGCGATATCGTAATGGCCACCGCACGCCGCAAAAACGTACCCGTAATACCGGTAGACTCTGAACACGCTGCCATTTTTCAATGCCTGGTTGGCGAACCCGGCGGATGCCTGGAAAAGGTGATACTGACCGCTTCCGGCGGACCTTTCCTCGGTAAGAAGCCTAACTATCTTATCAATGTAAAAAAAGACCACGCCCTGCAACATCCCAACTGGAGCATGGGCGCTAAAATAACGATCGATTCGGCCACCCTCATGAACAAGGGCCTGGAAATGATCGAAGCGAAATGGCTCTTTAACCTGGCAGCCGACCAGATAGATGTTGTAGTGCATCCACAGTCTATCGTACACTCCATGGTGCAGTTCACCGACGGCTCTATGAAAGCACAGATGGGCCTTCCGGATATGAAACTGCCTATCCAGTATGCACTGGGTTTCCCCGAAAGACTGGCGAACGACTTCCCCCGCTTTTCTTTTAAAAACTACCCTTCCTTAACGTTCGAAGCACCCGATACCAAAACCTTCAGGAACCTGGCTATTGCCATAGAAGTATTGAAGACCGGCGGTAACTCGGCCTGTGTGATGAACGCTGCGAATGAGGAAGTGGTGAACGCGTTCCTGCGCAACCGTATCGGCTTTTTACAGATGACGGAAGTGATAGAGGAAACCCTGGCTAAGATTCCTTTCCAGGCTACGCCAACCCTCAACGATTATTATAATACTGATACCGCAGCGCGGGAGTATGCTGCATCTTTGATCAACGGACTGGGTTAAATCATGCAGAATTATGCCCTGCAACAGATTAACCATCTTCAAAAAACATTACCTTAACAGGGTATTTTTTAAAGCAAATAAATGACAACACAGGAAATACTGGTGAAGGCCGGACAGCTTATATTATCGCTGTCCATTCTAGTTGTACTTCACGAAATGGGCCACTTTATCCCCGCTAAACTTTTCAAGACCAAGGTGGAAAAATTCTACCTGTTTTTCGACCCCTGGTTCTCTCTTTTCAAATTTAAGAAAGGTGAAACTGAGTACGGTATTGGCTGGCTGCCACTCGGCGGTTACGTGAAAATATCGGGCATGATAGACGAAAGCATGGATAAAGAGCAGATGTCTAAACCGGCAGAACCCTGGGAATTCCGCTCTAAACCTGCCTGGCAACGACTGATTATCATGATCGGCGGTGTTACGGTGAACCTTATACTGGGCTTCCTGATTTACACACTCATGTTATGGCATTGGGGCGAATCTTACCTGCCTACTAAAAACCTGACTTACGGTATTGCTACCGACTCCCTCGCACAAAGCATTGGCCTGCGCGATGGCGACAAGGTGCTTTCTGTAGACGGACAATACATCGAGAACTTCTTCACTATCCCCGGCGAGCTTATCCTCCGCGAGGCTAAAACCATCCAGGTCGAAAGAGAAGGACAACAGGTGAACATCCCGATCCCTGAAGGATTTATCCGCCAGGTGATAAAAAAGAAAGGTGACATCCTGGGCGTACGCGTTCCATCTATCGTAGATAGCCTGGACGGCAAGAACCTCGCCGCTACCAAAGCGGGTTTACAGGTAGGTGATAAAATACTGACCGTCAACAATGTAAATGCCGAATACCTGCACCTCATGCGCCAGGAACTGGCCAGGGATACCAGCAAACGCATAGACATTAAAATACTCCGCGGTACAGACACGCTGACCAAAAGCGCGTTAATACCTTCTACGGGCACACTGGGCTTCTACACACCCGCAGAGAAGCTGTTTGTTTTTGCCACGAAGAAATACACCTTCGGCGAGGCCATTCCTGCCGGCTTTAACAAAGCGATCAACACCCTCGTAAAATATGTACAACAGTTGCGCCTGATCTTCGTTTCAAAAGAAGTGAAAGCAACAGAGTCGCTGGGCGGCTTCATGAGCATTGGCAAATTGTTTCCTTCCGAGTGGGACTGGCAGAGTTTCTGGACACTCACCGCACTGTTATCGATCATCCTCGCCTTCATGAACATCCTGCCCATACCGGCACTGGATGGCGGGCACGTATTATTCCTCATTTATGAGATCGTAACCGGCCGTAAACCGAGCGATAAGTTTATGGAATACGCGCAGATCGTAGGTATGGTGATACTGTTTAGCCTGTTGCTGTTTGCGAATGGGCTGGATGTGTGGAGATGGTTGAGAGATCTGTTTTAATTGAACGTTAGAGATATTGAAAAGGGCTACGGATCGATGATTCGTAGCCCTTTTTAGTTATACTCAATTAGAATTATCCTTCCAACCAATTCAGACGGCAGTACCATGAACGCGTCCGTTATGAAGAACATTCATGCCGATTAATCATCTTTCATCGGTGGCCCTTACAACCAATGTATCCCAGCTTTCATATCCCCCAAAACCTCGAGTCCCTTTTCTGTAGCGAGCGGGCATAAACGTCCTTACTGGATTGCCCATGAAAATACTGGATAGAGGGGCTATTGTAAGAATAAAGCCATAACTATAGTACGTTTCACATAATTTTTCAGAAATATTTGCCAGTCTAAAACAGTAATCGTAATATTGCGATAGAAACATCAGAACAATGGGCGCCACAAAAACAACATTATTTACCAAAGAGCAGAACGATATGGCAGTAATGGCTAAAGCTATTGCCCATCCTGCCCGTATTGCTATCCTGCAATACCTGGTGAAGAAAAACGCCTGTGTTTGCGGTGACCTGGTCGAAGAACTTGGTTTAGCCCAGGCCACCACATCGCAGCACTTAAAGGAACTCAAAAATGCAGGTATCATTCAGGGTAACATTGAAGGGGCAAGTGTTTGTTACTGCATCGACCCCAAAGTATGGAACCTGTACCATTCCCTTTTCAGCAGCTTTTTTAAGAACGTAGACCTGAGCGGAGCTAAATGCTGCTGATCTATTTTTTTGCTCAAAATAATCGCAATATTGCAATAGTACGATAACAAATAAAGTGTTATGCAAACCGAAGAACAACTTAAAGAACTCGTAAAGCAGAAATACAGTGAGATCGCTTTACAGGAAAAAGACACCAACGCCGCCTCCTGCTGTGGTGCTTCATGCTGCTCCACTGAAGTTTATAACATCATGAGTGATGATTATACCCAAATGGAGGGATATAATGCAGATGCAGACTTAGGCTTAGGTTGCGGCCTGCCAACTCAGTTCGCCAAAATCAAAAAAGGTGACGTAGTGATCGACCTGGGCAGCGGCGCAGGCAATGACGCCTTTATCGCCCGTGCCGAGACCGGAAATACTGGTAAAGTTATCGGCATTGACTTCACCCCGGCCATGATTGACAAAGCCCGTATCAATGCGGAAAAACTGGCCTATCATAACGTAGAGTTTCGTCAGGGTGATATTGAGCACATGCCGGTTACAGCGAATGTAGCTGATGTGATAGTAAGCAACTGTGTACTGAACCTGGTGCCGAATAAAGATGCAGTGATCAAAGAAATCTATCGTGTATTGAAACCGGGCGGACATTTCAGCATTTCTGACATTGTACTGCTTGGCGATTTGCCCGAAAACCTGCGGTCCGCTGCCGAGATGTATGCAGGCTGCGTGTCGGGGGCAATCCAAAAAGAAGAGTATCTGGGCCTGATCGATAAAAATGGTTTTAAAAACGTATTACTGCAAAAGGAAAAGCCCATCATCATTCCTGATGACATCCTGAAAAACTATTTAAGTGATACAGAGATTGCGGCCTTCAAATCTTCCGGTACCGGTATTTATAGTGTTACGGTTTATGCTGAGAAACCTTTGGAGTCAGCCGAATCCTGCTGCGCACCAGGCTGTTGTAGTTAATTCATTAATCCAATCCATTTATGACCGTAAACAATTGCGCTCCGGCGCACGAAAGAAAGAAACTCAGCTTTCTTGACCGCTATTTAACCCTTTGGATATTCCTGGCGATGGCGATAGCTATAGGCATAGGATATTTCCTGCCCTCATCTTCCGGCTTTATCAATTCCTTCTCCAGTGGCACAACGAATGTGCCTTTGGCAGTAGGGCTCATCCTGATGATGTACCCGCCACTGGCAAAAGTGAAATATGAAAAAATGGGTGAGGTGTTTAAGAATACAAAGGTGTTAGGCACCTCACTCTTTCTGAACTGGGTAATTGGCCCCATACTGATGTTCATCCTTGCCATTACGTTTTTAAACGGCTACCCGGAATACATGATCGGCCTGATCCTGATCGGCCTCGCCCGCTGTATTGCAATGGTTGTGGTGTGGAATGAGCTGGCCGAAGGAAACCGGGAGTATGCTGCCGGACTGATTGCCTTAAACAGCATCTTCCAGGTATTGCTTTACAGCGTTTATGCTTACCTGTTTATTACCGTTCTACCACCCTTATTCGGCATAAAAGGGCTGGAGGTAAACATTACCATTGCCGAGATCGCCAAAAGCGTAGGCATTTACCTGGGTATTCCATTTGCCGCAGGTGTGATCAGCCGTTATGTACTGATAAAAGTTATGGGAGAAGAATGGTTTCAGAAGAAGTTCATTCCCTTTATCTCACCCATTACTTTGATCGCCCTGTTGTTTACCATTGTTGTAATGTTCAGTTTGAAAGGTGAACTCATCGTACAGATCCCGATGGATGTGGTACGCATAGCGATCCCGCTTGTGATCTATTTCGCTATTATGTTCCTTGTCAGCTTCTTTGCAGGAAAGAAGATGGGCGCTGATTATTCACAAAGTGCCTCCATTGCTTTCACTGCTGCCGGAAACAACTTTGAACTGGCCATTGCTGTTGCCATTGGCGTATTCGGCATCAATTCGGGCCAGGCGTTTGTTGGCGTAATTGGCCCACTGGTTGAAGTACCGGCACTGATCGCACTTGTCAATCTTGCCTTCTGGCTGCGTAACAAATATTATCCTTCATCACTAACTAAAATATAAAATGAAAATCGCATTATTCTCCGACATCCATGCCAACCTTCCGGCACTGGAAGCATTCTTTAACGATGTAGACAGCCGGAAGCCGGA
>NZ_CABHOU010000050.1 GCF_902168175.1 uncultured Chitinophaga sp.
GGTCGCCTGGGACCAGCGTTTCTTTCAAAGTGCCATTGTAGCCCGTCACCCTCACACTACCTTTAACCAGTGCAACCTGTATATAAGGAGTATGCGGCCATGCCCTTATCGCGAAGGATGTTCCCAGTACGGTTGTTTGTAAACTGTCTGTATGAATAATAAAAGGCCGGCGGGCGTCGTGCATCACATCGAAATAGGCCTCACCCGAGAGGTGGATTTCCCGTTTGTTCCTGGCTCCGTAATCGGCAGGGTAGCTAATTGCGGTACGGCTGTTTAACCATACCCTCGATCCTTCCGGTAACGTGATTAACTGAACATTATCACTGCCATTTCGCATCGTTTTCCAGGTTATCTTACTGGCAACTATAGTGGAAGTATGGTCGATGCGGTTTTTGTTTATTATCAGGCTTCCGAGTAGTACGATCCCCAGGATGGCCGCAGCAGCCCAATAGCCTTTCCATCGCCTGGGCCGTATTTCCTGCACGGGCAACTGTGCCGTAGCCGCCATAATACGGCGCAGGTTTTTTTGCTTGCGGTCCTCATTCACCAACCCACCCGCCTGGCGCCATTCACCTGATAAATACTCCTCCAGCAGGTGGTCGGGATGTTCCAGGTATTGCTTAATTTCCTGCAGTTCTGCAGGCGAACAGTTACTCCCGGTAAAGTATCGATCTAATAATCTAAGGTCCATGATAATTGATGTTCTATATCTATTTATCGTTTGCGGACGCACTTGCCTTATAGGCATTTTGGGAGTTTACAATTTGTTCACATTGGATAGCTACTTTTGACGGAGCAACACATGCCCGGCTATACGCGAAATACGGCCCTTTTCGAGAAAGTCTATACGGATACGTATGGAAAGGTTTTCTATTTTCTACATCGCCTAACGGCAAAAAATGATGCCCTTACCGACGACCTGGTGCAGAATGTGTATGTTGCCCTATGGGAAAAAATGGATACCCTGAACGAGGAGGAAAACTATTTACCATTGCTTTATACTATTGCTAAACGGCAATTGATCGACCATTGTCGGAAGGAACTCAGCGAGCAAAGCAAACTTGACGGATGGGGCAAATTGCAGCCGGCGGAAGGGGCGAATACCACCACCGACCAGCTCACCTTTAAAGAAATAAGTACAGGCATTGAAAAAGTGCTGTTAACTATGCCCGAACGCCGGAGGGAAATATTTTTACTCTGTCGGGAAGAGGGGTTAAGCCACCGGGAAATTGCAAGCCGTATGAATATCAGCGTACACAGCGTAGAACAGCAGATGAACCTGGCATTGAAAGCACTGCAAAAGGAGTTCCGGCATTTTCGTTATAACGAAGCCGCCTTGCTTGCCATGATGGTGATCGTTTCGTGGGAGATTTCCAATCTTGCTAATTAAAACGTAAAAATCTTCTCCAGTTCAATCACATGCCGCCCGCCGCTCAGTACTTTCGGGGCTTTCAACAATTTAGTAGCCAGCGTCATCGTCGGTAAAGGGCAAAACCGCCGTGCTATGCCGAGGGTATTCATTATTTTTAGCAGGATGGTAAACAGGCGTTCTCCGGTACGGTCGCTGTGTTTACGTTCCAGTAAGCCGGGGCGAAAAATGATGTACCGGTTAAACTTCAATGCGTCAATACGCTCCTCCAGTTCCCCTTTCATCTTTGAATAGAAAACATTACTCGCCGAAGACGCGCCATAGGCAGATAACAGTACTGCCGTGGAGACGCCGTTCCTTCTCGCTATCTGTGCAAATTTTACCGGGATTTCATAATCGATTTGCCATTGGCTGTTGCGGGAGCCGGCGGCTTTACGCGTAGTGCCCAGGCAGGAGAACCATATATCCCCTTTGATAAACTCTGCTACGTCTTCCACTTTATAGAAGTCGGTAAGCACCTCGAACAGCTTGTGATCGATGATGCCGGTTGGGCGGCGCACAAATACAACGATCCTGGAATAAGCGGGATCGTTCAATAACAGTTGTACGAGATCGTTGCCTGTTGCACCGGTGGCGCCTATAATCAATGCAGTCATTTTATGCAGATGGGTTAAATAAAGTAGGAAACCCGGAACGGCCGGCGTTCCGGGCGGTGTGTGCATGCGCTTATTTTTTCTTCAACCAGTTCTCTACTGCCCTGGAAAAGTCGGCCACGTCGATAGGATGCCTGCTGGTAATCAGGTTGCCGTCTACCACAACCGGCTCTTCCAGCACTGTGCCGCCTGCATTTTTTAAATCGACCTGTATATTCCAGTAGCCGGTGAGTTTTCTTCCCTTCAATATGTCGGCAGAGGCCAGTACCACCGGCGCATGACAGATGGCGGCGATAAGTTTGCCGGATTTATTAAAGTCTTGTATGAATTTGATCACGTCTTTGTCGTAACGCAGGTTGTCCGGGTTCCAGGCGCCACCGGGTATGAACACTGCATCATAGTCCGCTACTTTTACCTGGTCGGCTGTGCGGTCGAATTTGATCCAGCCTGTGGGTTGCAGGTATTGGATGGCCATGATGTGTGTTTTCGCCATTTCGGGTTGTACGAGGCCATATCGCTCCGGGGCTGGTACGAATTTCGGTGCCACGATGTCTACCTGCGCACCCAGTTGCCTGAAATACCATACGGGCCCCAGTAATTCGATTTCTTCGAAACCATCTGCAGCGATCACAGCGATCTTTTTCCCTTTCAATATGGTGGCATCTTTTATCGGGTCGAAAAAGAAAGCTCTTAACGCCTCGTTGCCAGGTGCATTTAACAGCTGCGAAACGGGCATATTTACCACTGCGGTGGGCGATGCCAGTTGGTTTAATACGGTCATTTGATGATCGGTCGACTGCCCTCCCGCGGTTAATGCGGAAAATACGCTTACGGTAGTTGCCACCCATGTTGGATTCATTTTTTTCATGTTGTTCGTTTTAATGTGAGTTAAAGACTTAAGTGCAATGAGCCGGTGTAGTCCCTGCTGGAAGGGCCGGCTTTTAATATTTGTCTGCAGGTAGTCGATGACGGGCCGGATGGGCGGGAAGTTCAGGTGATATTGGAAAGCGGCTTCGTTACGGAATTTCTCGTAGGTCACGAATTGCGAACTGTCGGCCACGAGCTGCGACAATTGGTAGTTGATAACGCCCGGTTCTCCGCGGAACTGTGGCATGGCGCTATGATACACGTTCCTGAATATACTTTCCGTTCCCGGTTTGCTATCTACAAATAACATGATGGTGATGGGCGTGTCTGCTGCCGCTGCTGCCCGTCTCCATTCCCGTTTGGAGAGCGGCTCCAGGTCGGTGATATGGATCGTTCTTTGGGCGGTTAATTTCAGTGGCGTAACGCTGCGCATGTTATCCAGTCCCGCCCTGCTGTGCCATCGCTCTATCAGCCAAAGGACAGATGGTTGTTCCGGTTCATAGTAGGCTTCGGCCATTATATTGCTTTCGTGGCGAAGTGCCTGCTGCACATACGTGGCAAGCGCTTCGCGTGATGCTTTTTCCTGGCCGCTGTCAACCCCAAATTTTGTTATTATGGCCTCCGGGCTTTGGGCCAGGATGTTTCCGGGAAGGGAGAGAATAAGGATATACAAAGCCGTTGCTCTTCTGAATATCGATGTTAGGATGTTAGCTGTCATTACTTCGTTTTTAGAAAGTGAGCATGTAAAGGTTCACCTTGGGTTAGATGTTATGCCAGGTCATTTTCGGGTGCAGAAATGTCGAACCCGTTTAAGATCATGGCGATAAGGCTGTAGCCCCCCACCAGGAAGAATATTTCCGCTACGCCATCGCTGCCAAATAAATCTGTTGCGTGATTATACATTGATGCAGGCACTGCACGCCCCGCGGCCAGTATGGAGGCAATATGGTGAGCGATGTTTTCCTGCTCTGTTAAACCATATGGGGTGCCTCCGGCCGCCAGTACAGCGATTACGTGGGGTGTCAGCCCCAAAGCCTTCGCCATTATTTCGTGGGCGTATAATTCGAAGCGGGCGTTAAATGCTGCGCCTACAGTTAGTATCACTACTTCACGCACACGTTTATCGATGGTGGCGTGTGTATCGAGCGTTCGCAGGAAGCTGAGTGCCGCTGTGCCAAATTGCGGGTATTGCAGCATGGGAGGAAAGGGGCCTAACAATGCGCCTTCTGCATTCTGCATATTTACCTGGCCCTGGCTGCGGCCTATCAGGCCGGCAATTTCGTCGTGTACGTAACGGGCCTCGGCACTGAGTTGTGCTGGTGGAAGAGGAGTAATGCGCATGTGATGATGTTGAATTATAAGAAGTGTTCGTCCGGCACGCCGTCGAGCAGGATAAAAGCCATACGGCATATTTCGCCGGAGCGGTTGGCCCAGGCGTGATTGGTGCCGTTCTGTATAACAATGTCGCCTGCATAGATGGTTGTTTCGTCCCGGTCAAGTATAAGGGTGATTTCTCCCTCCAGCACGATGCCGTAATCCACCGTTTTAGTGCGGTGCATTAAGGGATGCGGCGCACTTTCGCCCCCCGTTGAGGCCTGCTCATCACCCATCTCCCTAAACTTATCCGCCGCAGCAGCGCCCGTCAGTTTTCGTATCTCTTCTCCCTCCGGTGGAAAGGTGATCACACGGATGCGGGTGCCGTTTTTCGGCGGCGGCAACACCAGGCCTTGTTCATCCCTGTCTTTCGGCCGGGCGGTAATAAGGGCCGGTGTTTCGGAGGTATGCCAAACCTCTGTGAAGGTAGGGCCGCCCGGCCCGCCCACGAGTTGATTGTTTAAGGGCGGGGCGTCTGATAGGAAGATCGCTTGCCCTGCTGCATCATGCCCTGTTACAATGCGCCGGAAACTGGTAGTTATCTGGTTCATGACGTGTTATTTAGCTTTTTTAGACTTGAATACAAACACGCCCAGGTAATGAAACAGTACGCCTATTGCCCATGCGGGGGTCGACCAAACCGGCCAGGGATAACTTCTGTCGGTAACATACCATACCAGCCAGATGACCGGTGTTACAAGCAGGAACACGAGCAGGTGTATCCTGAAGCCTTTCCTGGGGTTAATGGATGGAGCAGCGCTCCAGTCGGTTTGATGTGTCATACAATTAGTTTGGCAGCATAAGGCTAGTTATATGCCATTCATCGCGCAGTAAGTTAGCCTTGCATGATTGGTGTGTGATCAGGAAAATATGTATGATGTATTTCGTGTATAAGGATGAGCGCCGCCCATATGCTGCTCCGAACATTTGGAGTTTCGGTTGATAAACTCCGAAGATTCGGAGTAGTAGGGCTTATAGCGTTGATTGTTCAGGTGAAAAATGTAGTTTGTTTTGTCTGATAATTATTATCTTTCGATGGCCCTGTGATACTTCTGCGATTCCAACCCCCAGCGATTATATACTTAAATAAAAGCGATGCCCAAAATAATTTCGATGTGTGTGGTACTTAGTACGCTGTTACTTATAATCGGATGCTCCCATACTCCGGGTGTACCTGTTGATACACGCATCTATTATACTCCCCCTGTTCAGCAAAAAGAATCATGGCAGCGGTTACTGCTGTTGCAAAGTTCTACGTTTATCGTTGTTGCCAAGGAAGGGCAGGTTGGCCACGACAGTTGCCTGTATGTTGCCAGCCGGTCGTTGGGCATCAGCCGCTACCTCGTGCTGGCGGAAGGTATTGCAGATGCGGAGTTGCGCAATGAGTCGAAGTGGATCGACCGGCACGATCCAGGTGAAGGTGTAAGGTTGCTTGCCAAAACCAGCGGACGAAAGCGCCTGCAATCATTGCTGCTGTTAGGTGCCTATTATGCGTTTGAGCCGGGTACCTATTACAAGTACCGTGATAGTACGGAGTACTTTTTAAACCTGGCCGTATCGGAAAGTAAAGCGTTAAAGGAAGGCCGTTTGGGACGGATCGCACTTTGCCTGCTGGCCAAAATGTACGTCCAGGAAAATGATCCGAAAGGCGATTCTATTTATAATGTGTTGATCGATCAAAGCCGCAAGGCCAGCGACAGGGAAATGGAAGCCAGGGCTTTTGCCTACCGTGGTATTCATATGAAACCTGCGGCGGCTACCCTGCTCGGCAAAGTGGCCGATCTGCAGAAAGCAGCCACGCTCTATAAAGCGTTGGGTAATGTAGAAGCGGAGATATCGGTGGTTACAGACATGGGCTATATGTTAGTGGTTACGGGGCAGTTGCAGCAGGCGCACGATGTTTTTCTACAGGCATATACCCTGGCGCAAAGTATCGGTTACCCCTACACGCATTACATGACGGAGGCCATGGCAATGACTACGCTGTTTCAGGGCAAGTTTTCCGAGCCCCTTCGTTATACGTTTCAAACCATCGAGGTCGCGGAGCGCAGCCGGGATAGTATTGGGTGGGGAGCTTTCTATACCCGGTTGTCGAATCTTTATGATATAGAAGGCCGGCAGGATGAGGCGGTCAGGTTCGCACATAAAAGTATCGACAGGTATCTCATCGACCGTGACCCGGCGGTGTTTAATGTGTTGCTTGCAGTGTTGAATGATATGGGGCGCAAGGGGCGGGCCCGGGAGGCGCTCGACTTAACATTTGATATTGCGAAGCGGGTAGCGCCTCCGTCGTGCGTAACGGATCATCTTTTTTATTATTCTGCACTTTTTAACTGCTACATGCGGCTCGATAGCCTGGCTCCTTTGGAGATGTGCCTGTACAAGATGGATTCGCTGGAAAGCATTGCGGAAACGATCCGCGGGCCTATAAGAAGAAAGTTTATCACTGATGGATTTGCCATGCTTTATTATAAGCAAAAGCAGTACGAAAAGTCAAGGGTGTGGTTTGAAAAGCGTTTCGAAACTGCTGCGCCCGGGGTCGGGGAATTGTCGGCCAGCCTGGTTTCTTACAATTGGCTGATTAGCGCCGATTCGGCACTGGGCGACCATGAATCGGCAGTGGCACATTATAAGAGGTATACACAGTTGCTCGATGCTAATTTCCGGGTCACGAAAGTGAGGCAGGCGGAAGAACTACAGGTCACCTACGAAATAGAGGAAAAGGAAGATATGATCGCCTCTTTAAATAAGGAGGCCAGCCAGGCCACGCTAGTACGAAACCTTGTACTGGGCGCGGTTGGTGCTGTTGTCATAATTGCCGCCCTGCTTTACCGGCAAAACCGGCTGAAACAAAAGAGTAATGAAGTGATCACACAAAAGAACAGCCAGTTGCAACACCTGCTTACAGACAGGGAATGGCTGTTAAGGGAGATACATCACCGCGTAAAAAACAACCTGCAGATCGTAATGAGCCTGCTGAATTCGCAATCTGTATATATTAATAATGACGCGGCGCTCACCGCCATCCAGGATAGTAAACGCAGGGTATATGCCATGTCGCTCATTCACCAGAAACTTTACCAGTCAGACAATATAGCCTCCATCGACATGCTGGAATATATCAACGAGCTGGTGAGTCATGTACAGGATACCCTGGGCACCCGGGGCCGGATCATTTTTGAACAGCAGGTGGAGGAAACAGCGCTGGATGTTTCGCAGGCAATACCGCTGGGCCTCATCATCAATGAATGCATTGTAAACGCGATCAAATACGCTTTCCCGGATGGAAAAAAAGGACAGGTGAAAGTAAGCCTTCTACATGACGACCCGGATCACCTGGTATTAAATATCACCGATGATGGCATTGGCCTGCCGGTGGATTTTGATATGATGGAACATAACTCCCTTGGGCTGGAACTGATACGGGGACTGGCGAAGCAGCTGAAGGGACGTTTTAATATGATCAATCATGATGGTTTACATATCACAGTCCGTTTTGCCGTGGTCCATAAAATGTTTTCCGAAGAGGTGTCCAACAATTAGCATGTTATGAGCAGAAGTATACTGATAGTAGAAGATGAGTTTATCGTTGCCAATGATGTACGGCTGATCCTGGTGCAGGCCGGGTACCAGGTAATGGGCATCGCTGCATCGGCTGAAGAAGCGGAGGAATACCTGCTGAAAAGGAAGCCCGACCTGGTGATCCTCGATATTCGTTTAGAGGGTGCCGTTACAGGCATCGACTTCGCGAGAAAACTGAAGGCAGAAAATATCGCCTTCGTTTACCTGTCGGCCAACTCCAACCAGAAAGTGCTGGAAGAAGCTAAAACGACCGAGCCTTATGGTTTCCTGGTAAAACCTTTCCGGGAGCAGGATATGCTGGTTACGCTGGATATTGCGTGGTACCGGCACACACATAGCCTGGAATCGAAGTTAAGGCAGGAAGAGCAATTGCAGAAGCAATTAACTGCCATCAGCAATGAACATTCAGACGCTCCCGTGAAACTGGAAAAGGTGGTAAGGGCGATGCAGCCCTTCATTCCTTTTGATTATATGTCTACCGGATTAAGGCCGCCCGACGGCGAACATCTAAGCGATATCGGGTACCTGCGCATCGGTTTTAATGAATACCAGTTCGTAGGTGAAAATGAGCTGCTCACTATTACAGGTTTAACTAAGCAGCACCTCGCCTCGGTAACGCATAACACTCCGACCGTAAATCAGCCAGTGATGCTTAACGTGGATGCAGTTGCCAAAGGTTCTTTACAGCAATTGATGTCCGATCAGTTCAGCATGCTGTCCTGCCTGTTGTTCCCGGTGTCGTTGGGTTACGGCCTGTCGGTACTGTATTCCTTTTACAGCAGGCAACCTGGCGCTTATACAAACGATCACCTGGTTTTACTGGGTCGCCTGAAGCCAGCGTTGGAAGAGTTGGTCGGAAAAGAAACTTATTATAGCACCACGGCCGGTCCCGTTAAAAACCATCCGGTTACTTCGCGCCGAAGCACAACAGATAATGCGAAATCATCCGGCTTTAACGGTGTTATTGGCAATCATCCCCTGTTCCTGGCAGCACTCGATCTTGCCTCGCAGGTAGCCAATTACAGTACGTCCGTACTCATCTTGGGTGAAAGCGGCACCGGCAAAGAAAGAGTGGCGCAATCTATCCACCAGTTTTCGCCCAGGAAGCAGGGGCCTTACATTAAAGTGAATTGCGCCGCCATTCCCCCAACTCTTATAGAGTCCGAATTGTTTGGGCACGAAAAAGGCGCATTCACCGGTGCTATTGAAAAACGAAAAGGTAAGTTCGAGCTCGCCCATGGCGGCACCATTTTCCTGGACGAAATAGGAGAGTTGCCGCTGCCTATGCAGGTGAAGCTGCTGCGCGTATTGCAGGAACGGGAAATTGAGTATGTCGGTGGCCGTTCGCCGGTTAAAATAGACGTACGGGTTGTGGCGGCCACGCATCGGAACTTAGAAAAAGAGGTGGCAGAAGGTAACTTCCGGCTCGACCTCTATTACCGCCTGAACGTATTTCCGATTACCCTCCCGCCACTGCGGGAACGTAAGTCAGACATCGAAGCACTGTCGCTGTTCTTTGCCAACAGGTTCTGCCAGTCGTTTAATAAACCTTTCAACGGTATTGCCACTTCTATGCTCGGCACATTAAATGATTACGACTGGCCAGGTAACATCCGGGAACTCGAAAATATTATTGAACAATCCGTTGTACTCAATGACGGTAAGTCGCCTTTACAGCTGGCCCGTAAGCTTCAACCCGCCACCCCGCAGCTCAACACAGGCCCTGCCAATACGATCGACGAAATTAAGCACATGCACCGCGAAACAGAGCGCGACTATATTGTTTCCATCCTTAAAAAAACAAAAGGCCGGATACGGGGTAATGACGGCGCTGCGGAACTGATGAAGATCAAACCCACTACGCTGGAGTCGAAGATGGTGAAGTTGAATATTAAGAGACAGGATTTTTTTGAGGCAGGAGAAGGGTTTAACTCCCAATAGCCCCGAATGAATAGCAATCAGTATAAACTCGTTCGCCATCCTGATTACGGGTAACTGCCCTGTGCATTAGCCCCTATCGTAAAAAAGGCCACTGCTGGTTTTGACCTTCCCTAATCATGAGAAATATTTCCCCGCCCGGGGTCAGGCCTCTACCTTTTTTATCAGACTGTCTATCGCTGCCATCACGGTGTCGTAAGTGCAGTTTTCGCTTAAGATGACGGCCTGCTCTTTTCCTTTTACACTGATAAGTAGTGATGGGAAACGGGAAATACCGAGTGCCCGCACCTGCTTCAAATCGTTTTTAAAAAGGTTTAGTACCTCCTGTGAAGTAAGATGCTTCAGAAATGTGTCATAATTAAAGGCCTCCGGTCGTTCATCCTCTAGTTCATGCGCCGCTTCCAGTAATACTTGTTTTTCGGCGATATTCCTGCCTTTTACCAGCGCCATTCTCCTCAACTTATACAGATATAGCTCTTCAGCTAATAACGACTGCATACCCGCGCTTTTTACCGCTATACAGGCAGGATAGGAGGAGGCGGGTGGATTTTCAGACCACAACTGGTCGTTAATGTAAGTGCCGGATTCCCGTTTTGCTGACCGCCATAGCTGCCCCATCTTTACGGCTGTTTTCACCGCATTCGCGGTGCCGTTGTCCACATCCCACGATGGCAGCATTCCACCCATGCAGTGTTGATAGGTAAGTACCGGGTGAAGCATATTGCGTAACCGCCTCCAGGCTGGCTCGAACAACCAACTCCAACAACAAAGAGGATCGGTAAAATAGATGATATTTAACTGCACCTTCTCTTTCCTTAACCGTTTTTCTTTCAACTACATTTCCTCCTTTTAGATTAATTACTGTATAAGTAGCAAAAACCTGTCCCCGATCAATAGCACAGGTTGCTAAATTAAAATGTAAGATATAGGCCAGATTATATTAAATTTGGTACAAGGCCATCATGGCAGGATAATACATGACCTCTAGGTGAAACCGACACAACAGTTTTTATGTGCGTTTAACTCAGAAATCATAAACCATGACTGAAGAACCTAAATTTATTCTGTATGCTGAAGATGATCCCGACGATTACTATTTCTTCGAGGAGTCGTTGGCTAAAGTACGTCCCGGATATAAACTCATTCACGCCAGCAATGGCAAGGAGGCTATTGACTATTTAAAGTCCGTAAGGAATGGTAATCCTGTTCCGGAACTGATCATAATGGATTATAATATGCCGTCCTAAATGGATTTCATGCACTGAAACATATCCGGGCTATGGATGAATTTCAGGAAGTCCCCGCCGTATTATTCACCACGAGTACAGCGAATGATGAAATGGAAGATTACCGCAAACTGAATATTGGTGTTTTTTGGAAAGGCATTACAATGGGGGAATTAACTGACCAGATTTTGCAGATGGTGGCGTTGGTGGAGAACTACTGATCCCGCGATCATGCACTCGTGCCGGGCATTAAAAACCGGTATCGGCTTTTAAGATTGTTATAACATGGTCGTAAGTATAACATAAAGTTGCATTGGCAACAGATGATTTGGATATGATTAGAACGTGGGCGGCAGGAGTGCCGCCCTTTTTGTATTACTAATGCGAACATCCGGATAAATATGTTCCCGGTGCGGGGATATTAATAAGCAACAGGAATCATTCATTTGTAGGGCTTAGCTGACCGATCAGTTATTATTTTGCAAGATTTTTGTGCATATTTACCGCTCAAAAGGTAAGCTTTTGGCAATACGTGAGCATGTGTGTAAACTACACAAATAGTGCAGTTGCCATTATCGAAATGGCGGGAATGCATGTATGCTTATTATTATTTATCCTGGAAAAAGAACATTCATGACAATACGGACCGTTATTACAGGAACAGGTAGTTATGTTCCTGCATTTATCAAGAATAACCAGGCGTTTTCTACCAGCGATTTTTACACGAATGAACAGGAGCCCATTCCAAATGCAGCAGGGGAGATCGTGCGGAAGTTCGAAAAAATAACTGGTATAGCGGCGCGTCGGTATGCAGGTGAAGACATCAATGCATCGGAAATGGCTTGCCTGGCAGCCAGGCAGGCAATCGAAGATGCTAACATAGATCCTGAAACGCTCGACTATATAATTGTGGCCCACAATTTCGGTAATGTCATCAAACATACCATACAAACGGACGCAGTTCCGTCATTAGCGTCCCGTGTGAAGTATGGGCTGGGCATTCATAATCCGTCGTGTATACCTTATGACATCTTGTTCGGATGCCCCGGATGGTTGCAGGGCCTGATCCAGGCAAATCTTTACTTTGCCGCAGGTGATGCCAAACGTTGCCTGGTAGTGGGCACCGAAACGTTAAGTCGCGTTATTGACGTGTATGACCGTGACAGCATGATTTTTAGCGATGGTGCCGGCGCATGTGTGGTAGAGGCAAGAGAAAACGGTGAGGCAGGTATTCTCGCAACTGTCGCGCAGTCCTACGCAATGAAAGAGCTGGACTATATCAATATGGGTAAGTCGAACTACCCCGGCTCAGATGCCCGTATACGATATATCAAAATGCAGGGCCGTAAAGTGTATGAGTTCGCGCTTCTTCATGTGCCTTTGGCTATTAAGGCGTGTTTGGACAAAGCTGGCGTTACCTTAAACCAGGTGAAAAAGATTTTCATCCATCAGGCTAATGAAAAGATGGATGATGCGATTGTCAGAGAGCTGTATGCGCTTTACGGTCAGGCAACCGTTCCCGGAGATATTATGCCAATGAATATCCGGGAACTCGGCAATAGCTCCGTTGCTACTGTGCCTACACTGCTTGACATGGTTAAAAGGAAACTCATTCCAGAACACGAGGTGGCTGAAGGTGATGTAGTGGTTTTCGCTTCCGTAGGCGCGGGGATGAATATAAATGCGGTGTGTTACAGGATGTAACCTTTTATTCACCTGTTTCGTCATTTGATGCATCAATTGGCTTCGATTGGGGAGACCCTTTCTCTCGCAGGTATATAGAAAGCACTACTATCGCGAAAACAGACAAAAATTCGCTCTGCCAGTTCTGGAAAGATTCGAACCAGAACCTGTTATCAGCTATATAGCTGCTTACTGGCTCGGGCGGTAGTCCTTTGTTAGTGAGTTGCTCGTTCTCGTCCTTAAAACTTCCATAAAAATGTAACACAAATGAAATCATAAACAGAAAAAACAGCGAGAGCGAGAGCGACCTTTTGTATAGAAACAGCACCCATCCACCCTTCCTAACTGCCCATGGCGCACCTTTTCGGCCAGGGGAGGGTTGGCGGTCCACTTCCTCAGGTTCTCCGATTTTTTTGGATTCAGACGAGCCTTTCTGGCGTAGCGAGATGGTGAGTACTACGAATAATGCCATCTGCAAAAACTCGCTTTCCCAGTTTTCAAAGGTGGCTTGAATAAAATGCCCTGATTGGAGGTAGGCAGAGAATGTGATGGGGGGTTGCTCATCCTGCATCCTGTCATCATTGTGACTGGCAAAACCGCTACATGCCTGGGCCACCCAGGCAACGATAAATAGCAAGAAAAACACAATGGACAAACTGTTGTTCCGGAGAAGCTTTTTCATATTAATGATGCGCCCCTAAAAGCATACCAACAGGACTTTTATGCTTCGCGCCTTTTCGGCTGCTGCTGAAATAGTACCGGCGTTTCTCTTCCGTTTGTTCGGTTGCGGTATTGTGTGTATATACTTCTACAACTTTAAATGATATATGGGTCTGTAGGCCGGGGATCGGCAAAAAAACGGCCCGGCATATCGTTTGTTTTCTTGCCTTTAAACATTTAACTATGGCAAAGGCAAAAACCGCTACTCGTAGTAAAAAGAGGCCATCTTCGGCCGGTGCTGCTGAAGGTAATACTCAACTGATGAAGTTTTTTACAGATGCACTGAAAGACATTTACTGGGCAGAGAAAAACCTCACCAAAGCGTTACCCAAACTGATGAAAGCTGCTACAACCGAAGAGTTGAAAGCTGCAATTAAAACACATATCGAACAAACCAAAGTACAGGTTCAACGTCTGGAAGAGGTGTTTGGATTGTTAGGTAAGAAAGCCCAGGCTAAAAAATGTGACGCCATGGAGGGCCTTATTAAAGAGGGGGAAAGCGTAGTGGAAGATACCGAAGATGGTTCTATGACTCGTGACGTTGCGATTATCGTTGCTTCGCAGAAGGTGGAACACTACGAGATTGCCACCTATGGCAGCCTTGTGCAACTTTCCGTAACATTGGGGCTGCAGGATGCCGCCGATATCCTGGCCGAAACCCTGCAGGAAGAAAAAGATACCGACGAGATCCTGACAGGCATTGCAGAAGGCAATATAAACTGGGCTGCTGAACAGGAGGAAGAAGCCTGAGCCAAGGTATTAGTACCTACGGGACAGATCTACATTAATTGGTGGAGCCGGGACTTCGGTGACAAGTTCTTTATCCTGGCTTTAATGGCGGGGGTATGCCGGGGGCGTGGCCCCGGATGGCAGAACACAGTAATCTCTTTTTGTATAAATAGCGAAGGGCTTACAAAGCGTAAGCCCTTCGCTATTTACAGGAATGCCGGTTATATAGCTTTCCCTTTTAGTTCCCAGTGGTCTTTTATCAACGTACCGTCCCTGTCATATTTCAACCGGCGTGCATAACGTTCACCTTTTACGTTGCCATCTTCACCTCGCTTTCCTATAAACAACAGGATGGCCTGGCCCTGCTCGTCGGTTTTAACGGACAGGTCGTTTCCTTTAAAAGACAGTTCAACCATAGTGGAAGGAGCAAATGGTTGCGTTAGTTTTTTAATCAGGCCCTCACTCAGTTTCATAGAATACCTTTTTAACAGTACGTGAAAATTAAACGCATAAAGGTGCATCCGGCTTACTTGACGGCACCCTGTTTTCGCTACCCTACTTTCCTGATATCGTTTGCCCGGAGCCATTCCAGAAATTGAGCAGCATTTTCAGGGAAGAAGCGTGTAATGACACAGCCTTTCAAAGAAAGTACAAACAAAGTGTCGCCCGATTGAAGAAAACCTGATATTTGATCTGGCCGGACGTTTAAGCCGGGGTAAAACCTATCCAGACCAGTCGTGGTAACGTTTTTCATGAATTTGGATAACGTGTTAAGTATTTAAGGTCTTTATCGCTAACATGTGTTCTAAGCAGGTTCTTCGCCTGCTTTTACATTGATTTTACCTTCGGCGATAATAGTAAGCAATGCATCTGTATCTTTCTCCTCCTTAAGGACCTTGCGAAGTTTTTAACTACTTCTGGTTGCTGCATCGTGGTAGCGAGCGTTGCGAGGCTGCCATAAGATGCAATTTCATAGTGTTCCACCTTCTGCGCAGCGATGATGAGTGCTACATCGCGCTGTGTACTCCCATCTTCAGTTTCGTCAATTACTTTCCAGCCCTCATCGAAAAGTCCCTGAAGGCCTATGCAATTTTCTGCCTCAGCAGGGAGCCCCATGAGTTATGATGTATGTCCATTTGGGCACAAGGAAAGTTATAGCAAAAGCCGTACCCACGCACAACATGCAAAGCTTGCCAGGCTGTACAATGCCGATTGGCACGATAATCCTGACCTGTTGTGAAAGATAGGAATGGTGTAGGCCTGATTACCCATGCGGGCGTTTAGAATAATTTTTCTCTAATTTAAAAAGATAAATATGCTTGCTATGAACTATCGCGGTCCCTACCGCATCCGTGCCGACCGGGATATGCCGTATCCGGAAATCCTTCATCCGGGGGACGCTATTGTGAAGGTGACCCGCTCGTGCATATGCGGTTCCGATCTTCATTTGTATCATGGCATGGTTCCTGATACCCGGATTGGCACCACTTTCGGCCATGAATTTATTGGGACAGTTGTGGAAACCGGTAGTGAGGTAACCCGCTTAAAAACCGGCGACAATGTGCTGGTTCCGTTTAATATCGCTTGTGGTGCCTGTCCGTTTTGTAAGCAGGAATTATTTGGTAACTGTCACGAATCTAATCCAGAGGCAACGGCTGTTGGAGGAATATTCGGATACTCCCATACGGCTGGCGGCTTCAATGGCGGCCAGGCGGAATACGTGCGTGTACCTTATGCCGATGTTGGGCCTTATGTTATTCCAGAGTGGATGGATATGGATGATGCGGTGATGCTTACGGACGTATTTCCGACAGGTTACCAGGCTGCGGAAATGGGCGGTATTAAAATGGGCGACACAGTAGTCGTATTTGGGGCTGGCCCCATAGGCATCATGGCGGCTAAATGTGCCTGGCTGTTTGGCGCGGGCAGAGTGATAGTTATCGATCACATTGAGTACAGGTTGGAATTTGCCCGCCAGTATGCACAGTGTGAGGCTTATAACTTCAAGTCGCTGGAAGACCCGGTGCTGTTTCTTAAAAAGACGACAGACTTTTTCGGTGCCGATGTATGCATTGATGCAGTAGGTTGCGAGGCTGCCGGCAGCGCGTTGCAGACGATTACCGGCCGTAAGTTAATGTTGCAGGCGGGTTCGGCTACAGCACTGCACTGGGCTATTAATTCGGTGAAAAAGGGAGGGATTGTCTCAATAGTGGGCGTTTATGGGCCAACAACGAATATGGTACCGATCGGTAATGTGGTAAATAAGGGACTTACGATCCGCGCAAACCAGGCTTCCGTAAAGCGCCTGCTGCCAAGGCTGATCGATCATGTTCAAAAAGGCCACGTTGACCCTAAAGGATTGATCACACATCGCCTTCCACTCGCTGAGGTGCCCGATGCTTACAGAATTTTTTCTTCTAAACTTGATAACTGTATTAAAACGGTACTCATCCCATAAAATTAGCTATATGGAAAACAAAGAATTATTCGGTCATATTAAAGGTTGGGGCGTTGATGCTGACCCGAAAAATGAACCTACCTACCCGATGAAAAAGTACACGGGTGACGATCATAAGAGGCTTAACTATGATCGTCCTACGCTACAACCGGTTACTAATGAGATTCTGCACTCCAATGAGCGGCCGGGAGTAACGGCGGTATTTGGTACCGGTCAGCCTCCCGAAGGCCTTAGTGGAGCAATGAGGCGTTATGCGTTCCGTTATAGTGAGGGCAGTTTCAGCCATTGGCTGCCTTTATTGTTGGCAGATCGTGTACAGATGGTCGAGGCACTGGTGGATGATGTTAAGAAAGGTCAAATTCCTGATTTAATTGCGGAAAAGGGCTATAAAGCAGAGTGGAAGTATAATCGGGCAGGGGTGATACGTAAAGGGTTGATGTTGGCGGCCGTTGGGGCGCTGGTTATCTTAGCTGTCGTACAGCGAAATAAGCGCAAGTAGGGGCAGGATGACTAAAGCTAAACGCTTTTACATAAACTGGTCTCCACATCGCCCGTTTCAATGACGGATGCGCTTTGCTAGGGGGGTATCATCAATTATTTTATCTCTTAATTATTTACTATAATTGATTTTTATTGGCCAAAAACAGATAATCTTTGATTGAGTCTTACATATTTATCGCAGATGATGACCAGGAAGACACTTCCATGCTGGTGGACGGGATACGGGCCGTTCGCCCGGGCGTTGCTATTAAGACTGTAGACGATGGCCGCGCCGCTGTAGAATTCCTGGAGAAGTGTGATGCGGCAAATTTACCCAGTCTTATTGTGCTGGATTATAAAATGCCCTTCCTGAACGCGGCCGATGTTCTACTCATAATTACGGAACAATCGCAGCTCGCGGGCATTCCTAAACTTGTATGGAGTACGTCGATGCAGCCTAAGGACGCGGCAGCGTGTGTGGGGAGGGGCGCAACAGACTATATTCAGAAGCCAGCCAGCCAGGCAGAACTCCGTATTATCGTGGAGCGTGTAATTAGGCTGGGCAACTTTTAACAGGCGTTTATGCAGGCAGGTAAATGTCAAATCTCGCCCCTTCGGCCGGGAAGCCCGAGGCGATGATCGTGCCACCATGGTTCTGCACTACGCGCCGGCATAAAGCAAGACCAATCCCGTTGCCCGGATATTGCTCCCTGCCATGCAACCGTTCAAAGATCTCAAATATCTTTTCGGCCATTTCTGCTTCAAACCCAATCCCATTGTCAGTGAACGATATCTTGTTATAGCGCTGCCCGCTAAGTAAGCCGGGTATACCTGCTGCGTCTGCATTTACTTCTTCAAATGCGATTTTTATATGGGGCGCCCTGTTGCTGTGCCGGTATTTAATCGCATTTCCGAGTAAGTTGTCGAAAAGCTGGTAGATTTGAAAGGGTATGCTTTTAATACGGGGTAGGGGCGAGGCTTCAATTTGGGCTTTTGTTTCTTTTACTGCTATTTCATGCGCAAGGCACACCTCCGCCAGCACATCATTCAAATCCGTTTCTTTTAAAGGGTCCGACGCAGTAGAACTCCTTGTGTAGCTCAGTATATCATCGATGAGGATGCGCATGCGCTCCGAAGCCTTGGCGGCCATTTCCAGATAGCGCATTTCAGGCAATGCTGCCGGCAGCACGCTGCTTTCCAAAACGGAATTGACATAGAACATGATTTTACGCACAGGCTCTTTCATGTCATGAGCGGCCGCGTAAGCGAAATGCTGTAACTCCTTATTCTGTTCTTCCAGTTCCTTCGCATATCGCTGTATCTGGTCTTCAGCTTTTTTCCTTTCCGTCAGATCGCGTGTTACTTTGGTAAAGCCGATCACATTGTAATCCTCATCATGGATCGCAGTTATCACGATACTGCCCCAAAAGCGGCTGCCATCTTTTCTTACACGCCACCCCTCCTGTGTCGCCCTGCCTTCTGTCTTCGCAATTTGAATCAATCGTTCCGGTAATTGTTTTTCCTGGTCTTCCGGCAGGTAGAAGTTGCGGAAACTTTTCCCGATGATCTCACTATGGCTATAGCCCTTTATTTTTTCTGCGCCCTTGTTCCAGTTTACAACTATCCCATCAACGTCAATCATTAAGATGGCGTAGTCCTCAATCTCTTCGATCATTTTCTGATAAAGCTTGTCATCGTTTGAAGGGATCATGTGCGTCTTTGTATATGGTAAATTTGCTTTAACTGGCCGTTAAAATACAATGTCTGCGCGATATGACAAAGTTTAAGCAAGCAGTCTGGTCTTTAAGAGTTTATTTGTTGGTGAGGATAAGTGGCGCGGGATGTAAATTCATTTTACCCGCGATCGCACCGGAGGTCTAGGGAGCAATTTTTTTGAATGCGTCTGATGGGGTTTGGCATATACGCCAGGAGGCCCCGGCCAGTTCAGGATCAAAAAAAACAGGCCGGTGCCGGAGGTAACCAGGGGTACGATACCGGTAAAAGTAAAGGCTTTGGGCCTTAACCGTTCGGAACTGATGCAAAATTGCTGTGCTGCCTGGCACATTTAAATGATAATGCGATTTCCCGTACTGCCTCTGATAAGAACCTGCATTCCCGTGTGGAGCATTTATTTGTTTAGACTGTTCATGAATTTTTCGGGATACCTGGTGCCGGATACGCTTCCCGCAGGCATGATCGCTTCAATGCTTTGTAAATCTTCAGCAGTAAGGCTTACCTTATCGGATGCGATGTTTTCTTCCAGGTTTTTGATTTGCTTAGTGCCGGGAATTGCAATAATATCTTCACCTTGGGCAAGTACCCAGGCAATTGCCAGTTGCGATGGTGTACAACCCTTTGCATATGCCAGCGATTTAATTTTCTCTACCAACTTCAGATTGTTATAAAAATTTTCACCCTGGAAACGTGGCATAAAAGCACGGCCATCTTTTAAATCGCCCGGTTTTTCATATTCCCCGCTGAGGAAACCCCTGCTTAGCGGCGCGTAAGCCACAAGGCCAACGCCGAGTTCCCTTATAGTGGGCAGCACTTCCGCTTCAATATCGCGGCTCCAAAGTGAATATTCAATCTGCAGGGCTGTGATGGGATGCACTGCCGCAGCTCTGCGTATGCTTTGTGCAGATGCTTCCGACAGTCCAATATACCGGATTACTCCTTTTTGTACCAGGTCTTTCATTGCACCAATTGTTTCTTCAATGGGTACGTTTGGGTCGACGCGCGCCAGCGTATAGAGGTCTATGTAGTCAGTCTTAAGTCGCTTAAGACTATACATTACTGCGTTTTGTACGTACTCGGGGCGGCCTGTTACGGGGCCTGGTCCCATAGCGCCGTTGGGGCCCGGGGCAACCAGCTGACCGGTTTTGACAGAAAGAAAGGCCTTGGTGCGTTTGCCCAGGATTGCCTGCCCGATCAGCCCTTCGTTATGGCCGGCGAGATAGTAATCTGCTGTATCTAGAAAGTTATGTCCTGATTCAAGTGCTTTTTCGATAGTGGCAATAGATTGTTTGTCGTCTGACTGTCCGTAAGCTCCCGACATACCCATACAGCCTAAACCTACTGACGAAACCAGCGGTCCGTTTTTTCCTAGTTTTCTGTTCATTGTGCTGAATTTGATTTCATGAACAAAATTCGTGGAAACAGAACGAATGCTGCCGGACAAAACCTGTTAACTTCCGGACAGATCTTTAAAGAATGCCGCTACATTTTTCCCGGTTACTTTTTTAAATAATCGCGAAAAGTAATCAGGGTCATTAAAGCCGAGTTCGAAGGCAAGTTCTTTCACTGATAAGCTTTTACCATAGGATATCCGCCGCCTGGCTTCCAGTATAAGGCGTTGCGTAATAAACTCTTTGGGGGAAAGCCCGGAATGCTGTTTAACGATCTGGTATAAACGATCTGTACTCAAGGCAAGTTCACCTGCAATGTTTTTAATGGTAGGATGATCGGTCAGGTTGTCTTCGACAAACACCTGGAAATTTATATACTTAGAAAGGTGCTCATTAGCCGGCGTTTTACTGGTAGCTGAATATGCCGAATTAATCTCGGTCAGCAAACTGTGAAGGTGCGCCAGTATAAGCTCAGGATCGGTATCGGGAGCGCTCAATAAACCAATGAGCATTTCGAAGATGGCTTTGAACCTGGCAGCACTTTCCGGAGCAACGCTTATCTTCTGTTGGTTTAAAGGATTAATTAAAAACGGATATTGTTTGGGTAAGCGGGCAAGACAGTTTTCATCAAAGCCTAGTTTGTAATAATCGGTGCCATGCCCCGAGGCGGGTAAGCTATGGAGCTGGTGCGGACGCACGATCAGTAGTTGATTACTTTCGATATCAAACGCTTCAAGATCTACACTATGCCGGGCACAACCGCTTACCATAAACAATATAAAATAATATGGTGAACGATGGGTCAGCGCAACCTGATCTGTAATCTCCCTGGGAAGATGTCCAAAACCGGGGGAAACGACCCGGATGGGCAGGTTGTCGTTCTGCTTATGCTCATCAAGTAGCGTTTTTACATTCTTCATATCCGTTAATGTTAGACGAAATGAAGTTACATCAAATGTAGCTGGCAGCAAGGTTATGCCACCCCGTATCCGCCCTTTACTACTTTTCGGCTACATCATTGCGACTTTTGACTACACCACTTACTGGCTAATGGCCCACCTTTGCATTAACAAAATATCAGGAAAAATGGATTTAAAACACAGTACAGTTCTTATAACAGGGGGAACAAGCGGAATTGGTTTAGAGATGGTAAAGCAGTTCACCGAACAAGGGGCAAAGGTCATCGTTACCGGGCGTAACCCCGACTCATTGGCTGAAACAGGAAAGCGGTTTCCAAAAGTTCACACTCTTCAAAGTGATGTCAGTAAACCAAAAGACATTGAACAATTATATAAAGATGTTACACAACAGTTTCCTGATCTTAATATCATCATCAACAATGCAGGGCTTATGCGACTGATGGATTTGCAGGATACGACGTTTGACCTGGAAAATGTTTCCCTTGAAGTGGCCACAAATCTCACGGGAACTATCCAGATGGCATACCAGTTCCTGCCTCATTTGCTCACTAAAAAATCAGCTGCAATTGTGAACATCTCATCGGGTATTGCGTTTATGGCCTATTCGTGTGCCCCCGTTTACAGTGCTTCTAAAGCAGGGGTCCGCGCTTTTACACAGGCCTTACGTTTGCAACTGGAGGATACGAATGTAAAAGTGTTTGACGTGATCCCTCCGGGCGTTAATACCAATCTTCAAAATGATTGGGTGCTTCCGCCAAATCCCTCCATGATGATGGATGCAGACAAAATGGTAAATATTGTCATTAAAGGATTGCTGAATGATAAGCCGGAGATAAAACCGTTTCTGGTTGGCGTGATAAAAACGGTAAGCAGGATACTGCCTGGACTGCTCATTAGGTTTGGGCATAAAGAATTCAATAAATTTAAGCAGCTTAACAAGGGGAAACGCATTCAGTAAAAATAGTTTATCCGGTATGAAAAGAACATTCTTTCATATTACTTACGAACACCTATAATCTTTTAAATAAATGGCAAAGAGTATAATTTCCTTATTATTATTGATCGTGTCCGTATCGCTCAGTTTTAAACATGGTTGGGACACATTCAACTATAAAAATAACCCCGGATCAGTTAAAATGATGAGTGAATTAGGCATTATGGGCCCGGTCATTCCGTTGTTTGGTTTTCTGACTATAGTGATTGGAGTACTATTACTGATTCCTAAAACATTTTTCTTAGGCAATGTACTGAACGCGATGTCTGTTATTTTGATAATGGCGTTAGCATTACGTGCAGGGAATTTAAAAATGACTTTGATAGAAATTCCGTTTTTGGCGATGCCGGTAATAATGATATGGCTGAAATATCCGTTTAAAAATTAAACTAACTTTGTACAATGGCCAGTTCAAAACCTTATAGAATAAAATCCATAACGGAAATACACCGTTTAATGGGACTTCCCAAACCGCATCATCCACTCATTGGGATTGTTGACCTGGAAGGACTAAGAAACGATTCGGATATCGATGCCATTGTATTTGATTTATATGTTGTGTCGTTAAAAAGAGGCTGCGACTCTCTTTTATACGGGCAACAGAAATACGATTTCGATGAGGGGTTAATGGCTTTTATGTCGCCCGGCCAGGTATTGCGTGGTGATGAAGGCGGGGTGCCGCCTGATCTCCAGGGCTGGATGTTGTTTATACATCCTGATTTTTTATGGAACACGTCGCTGGCAAAGAAAATAAAGAAATATGAATACTTTGGTTATTCCACCAATGAGGCCCTGTTTCTCTCTGATAAAGAAGAGGCTGTAATAAATGATATTATAAAAAATATCAGGAACGAGTATCATTCAAATATTGATAAATTCAGCCAGGATATTATTGTTTCACATCTGGAAACGCTGCTGAACTATGCGGAACGCTTTTATCAACGACAGTTTATAACCCGTAAGATTACCAATCACAAAATACTAAACCAGGTAGAAGAGGTGTTGACGGATTATTTCAATAACGAGAGTTTGCTTTCAAACGGGTTGCCCAATGTGCAATACATGGCTAACAAACTGAACATATCTTCCAAATATTTAAGTAGCTTATTGAAGCAGCTCACCGGGCAGACAACACAGCAGATCATCCATGAAAAACTGATAGAGAAGGCAAAGGAAAAACTATCAACCACAGATATATCTGTAAGTGAGATCGCCTATGAGTTAGGGTTTGAACATTCTCAATCTTTCAGCAAATTATTCAAAAGCAAAACGCAGCAATCACCTTTAGAGTTCCGGCAGTCTTTTAGCTGAGGCTTGTGTTGAGGTATTGGGTGAATAGGGGCAGCCCTGATATCTTACGCTCCATTTTGTTGTTCAGTTTTCGAAGTTTCCGGGCCTTCTATAATAAGTTCTGGCTACGTATGCTATTGATGATAGTACTTTGACGGAACTTTCGGTAATCTGGAGGGGAACTCACGAAACAATACCGCAGTTTGCATCGTTTGTCGTGAGGAACGTTGTGACCAGCAATAAAAGAAAATGGGCTGCAAATCTGCGGCCCATTTTCTTTTATCTTACTACAAATCATTAATCTCTCTTTTTTCTGATCGCATCTATTTCAGCCATAAAAGCATCCGCATCTTTTTTAGTGCGAATGGCCAAAGATAAGCTAT
>NZ_CABHOU010000051.1 GCF_902168175.1 uncultured Chitinophaga sp.
GAATCGATGACCGCTCCGGGTGTTTTAAATATTTTGAATTGTTTATCGGTGCGGATGAATTGGAAGAAAGCATTCAGATCACCTTTAAATCCTGTTTCGTTTTTAATGGCTTCCATTTCGCTGCGGATGCGGGCAACTTCCCTTTCGCCCAATGCAAAAATCTCATCCGGTTTTTTCGTGGTAGTTGTCCAGTACTTTACAAGGTAAGTGTAGTAGGCGGCGCCGTCAGGCACAGCGTCTATACCACTGGTAGTACGGGATTTCGGCAGGTACTCTTCTACAAAAAAGGTGTGTAATTTTTTATAAGACGGGAGAATGTAAGTGCGCACCGCTGCAGCATATTCTTTTGCCAGTTGTGAACGGTCATCACCAGTTATATCAGCCGGAATTAAACGAATAGGATTGAAGAAGATATTCGATGCTGTATCGTTTTTCGCAAGGTCCGCCAGTTGCGGAATTACTTTTGTTACCAGGGTTTGTGGCCATACATATCCTTCGGCCATACCTCTTCTCATATTACTCACCGCCGTATCCGACCACTCCGCAAAACTTTTCATGCGGGAAATGAAATCAGCATAATCCTTTTTTGTTTTGAAAGGCTGCGCACTGGTGCCGCTGCCGAGTTGTGGTAGTGTGAGGGGCAGGGAGCTGAACTGCTGTATGGGCATTAAGTGATCATGAAAGGTTAATCCCTCGCGACCAATGCTCAGCTCGCGGCTGAACGTGGCGTAACTGAGCCGATGGTTATCGTCGAGGCCGGCCGTATCGATGGCGATAAGTTGCGCCTGGTAGCTGGCGTACATAGAGTCTACACTTCGGCGGAAGCCTTCGCTGATGTCGATATTGAGTTTATCGTTGTACCGGTTTTCACTGTTAAACGTGGCTTCTACCGGGAAAAACCACACTTTGTCTTCGTAATAATCTTCGAGAATGTTGTTGAGCGAGTCGTTGGCACCGGAAGCAACCGGGATAGTTTTTTTGGCGTAATCACCACAGGAAGCCATGAGTAAAGCAAGGCCTGTAAGCGCGGGGAGAGCCTTAGGGAAATGCATATGTTGCAGGTTTAGGGGCTGAAGTTAATAAAATCCCCACTGGAACTGGTATAAAAAGAAACATCCCGAAGAATCGGGATGACTTGAAAAACAGTGAACAATGAAATAGTTAGATCACTATTTCAAAATCTTTATTTTAATGCTTTTATAACTAACGTTGTCGCCGTGGTCCTGGATAAGGATGTGACCTGTTTTGGCGGTACCAAATTCGGGCCAGTCTTTATACTTACTGCGTGCCACCAGGGCTTTATAAATATTATCACCACGGTTGTAGCTTACTACTTTGTGTCCGTTTAACCAATGTTCTACACGGTTATCCGGGTAAACAACCACCCTGCCATGGTTCCATTCGCCGATTTTCTTATGAGAATTTCCAAATTTATAAGCGGGGATCAGGTCGTAAAGTGACCCGAGGGTCCGGTTTCCTGCCGCTCCTAATTTAGCATCAGGGTGTTTATCGTTGTCAAGTATTTGAAATTCAAGGCCTATTGCCGATCCTTTACCTTTTTCACTTTCGGTTACAAAATATTTAACTCCGCTGTTGGCACCTTCTGTCAGTTTAAAATCGAACTCCAGGTCGAATGCTGCAAATTCCTCGTCGGTAACAATATCGCCTCCGTTATTGGACTCTGCACCGCCCGAAGATAATACATTAAGTGTTCCGTCTTTAATTTCCCAGCCTTTTTCTGGAAATTTATCTTTATGAGCGCCTCTCCAACCGTTGCTGGTGGCCCCATCCCAAATCAGGCGATAACCGTTCAACTTTTCCTGTGCCGAAATATTATTAGGAATATTATTTACAACATACACATCGTCATAGGCTGAATACTGGTTAGCGGCAGGATTTTCCATGATCCTTACATTACGCCAGCGGATGTTTTTACCAACGTCGGCCGCATTGCCTACACCGTGTACCTGCAGGGCGATAAAGCCGCTGGGCAGCGCCGTATCGATCAGATGAGCAGCCGGTACGCCGTTAATCCAGGTACGGATCTCCGGTCCACGGCACTCGATGCGGTATTTGTTCCAGTCGCTCTTTTTGTAAGCCTTTTGCGCCACCGGGTTTAAATCCAGCGGGTACAGCCAACCACGGCGGCCCTCTTCATATATGCCACCACTCCAGGCACGGGGGGCCGGATCGATCTCCATCTGGTAACCAAACACCTGTCCTTTATTATAATCGGGACGGCTCTGGCTACGGAACTGGATACCGGCGTTAAAGTCCTGGTCGAGTTTATATTCGAGCTCAAGTATAAAATCGCCGTAGTTCTTTTCGGTAGTTAAAAAGGAGTTGGGAGATTTAGGCACCGTAGTACCAATGATCTCTTTGTTCTTCACCGTGTAAGTGGCCGTACCGCCCAGCTGTTTCCAGCCTTTAAGGTCTTTACCATTAAACAGCGCCTGCCATTTGCCCTGGCCAGATGCAAGGCCCATGCTAAAGAGCGCCCCGCCGAGTAGGATAAATTTTTTCATACTGAATTGCCTGCGCGCTGCCCGTAAGAGGGCTGTTTTACGACAGCTGCATAGATTTTTTCGTTTTTATAACCTGGAAAAAAGGCGTAGCCCCAAGGCCCTTTATATATTATTTGCGACGTGTTGATTTACTATCCCGTTCCGTAAGTTTTGATTTCCGGCAACCAAGATAAACAATTCCCCGCAAAAATTGCAATCGTTTGCAACAGAATGACCAGCGGTAAATTTTCCTTATCTTCATAAGACCCAATAGATTCATTCACCCCGTTAAAACTCCATTTCCCATGGCACAAAAGAAGATCCTGTTTTTGACCGGCGATTATGCGGAAGATTATGAAACCATGGTACCATTCCAGATGTTGCAGATGGTGGGCCACGATGTACATGCGGTATGCCCCGGTAAAGCGGCGGGCGAGAAAGTGATTACCGCCATTCACGATTTTGAGGGCGAGCA
>NZ_CABHOU010000052.1 GCF_902168175.1 uncultured Chitinophaga sp.
CGATACAACCTGCCGCATAAAAGTTTGATCATACTTAAAGGCCCTACCGCCCTTTTTACGAACTAATACTGTGTTTTTATCCATGTTTTACACTTTTGAAGGTGTAAACCTTTTTTAGGACGTGACCGAGATTCTTGTATGAAGGAGCGAAAAACGTCGTTTTAACTTTTGGGTTAAAACCGGCAAAAACCGTTAAATACTGCCGATTGTGTTGCACATTGTTTCGCACTTTGCAGCACTTTTTGGGTTCACGCCTCTAATCCTCTTTTAATTACCGGGGCGATACCAGCGCGCTTCACAAAAAAAACGCGCATTATGTATGGTATTACTGTCAATTCGAGGCCCGGCTGGCCACACGCCGATATAGCTGCCTGCCCGGGGGTTTACCCTCGTATAAATAGCAACTGACTGGCCAATGACCAAGTTTTTCTTAAAGTCATATGGTCCCTTAGAATGGAATTGGCCGTTATAAAGGGGAGCAATGTTAAAGACAGTGAATTGTAACGAAGTTGATCCAGCAAGTCGGTGGCTTGCCCTTCCCATAATTTTTTTAATACTCCGATTGGTAACCGAACGTAAGCTTTTGTTATGAGGTTAAAAATAATTTTGCTGTCCCTTTTTATATGTAGTCACCTGCGGCTTTACAGCCAGGCCCCCCCGACAACGAGCGAGGTTATGCCCTGGCCTGCCACCTTGCTTGGAACGACGTTTTCAAAAGCGCAATATCCCGAAGCGATAAATATTGCAGTCAGCGAGCAGCAGTTTTCCACCAGATTAAGATATCAGAAAATATTTTATACGCAGCAGTCTTCAAATACTGCCTGGGGACTTAGCGTCCAAACAACGGGGTTCGCACTTTTAGCAGATTCCACCATTTCGGCGGTTACTTATTTTTTTGCGTACTCCGAAGCCTCGCTCCAAAAGCTCAAAAGCGCGCTCGGCCAGCCTTCTGTGAGTTCTGTGTATAATCCGGTGAGTGATTCGGAAATATATGCCTATAAGCGCGGGCGTTATAATTTGCTGTTGTGTCACATGGAAGATCTTGCCGATAAAATCCTTGTAACATTTACCTCCAGTGCTGCCGATTCGTCCTATTTAAAGATGGATTAATGCTCCCGCTATGAATTTTATTCCCTCCAGGATAAAACAGTCCGTAACACTATTGTTTACAATAGGGATGACTGCACTCATAGTCGCCTCTGCCCTGGGTGACGGCATCTTCTCCTATCATGCGCTGCCTTTGTTTGTCATCACCGCCTGCGCCCTCATTATTGCGGTAGTACTTCCGGGCATTAAGCAGCTTAGCCTCTCGGCCATTGATGCAGGAATAGTGGCTTTTGCGATCTTCTTGTTCTTCAATAGCGCCTATCACGATCAGTTGCTCAACCCGACAACTTATAGTTGGGCCAGTATTTTTATCGCTTACCTGGCCTTTAGATTAACATGGCCGTTGGCAGGGCAGCAACCTTTTATCGAGCTAACGCTCCTGTTGGCATGGGTGATAATAGGGATTGTTGTACTATATCAAACAATAGGGCCTGGTTCGGAGCTGATTAGGTGGCCTTTTGGCAGTTCGGCCATATGCGCCTATTTTATGGTGTTGTGCCTGGTAGCCACGCTACAGATTAACAGGAGTCAAATATCTGTATTGCCTTTGGTTGCTTTCAATACTACCAAAGTGTTGGTTGTTTGCCTGTTATTGGGTTGCCTGGTATTATCCGGGTCAAGAATCAGCCTGTTGGTCAGTGTGTTCGTATTGGCCTGTAAATACCTTTGGACCCATGCGCATTCGGTGCCAAACGGTGTTATTCGATACGGCCGCATAGCGGTGGTAGTAGTAATGGTAATAGCTCCCTTATTTTGGTATATAAATAAAGATCATTCTACCGCTGGTCGAATGTATATCTATAAAGTATCTGCGTCCATATTGGCAGATCATTGGACTACCGGTATTGGTGCGGCATCATTTGCGACCCGGTATGCCGAGTACAAAGCCACCAATTTTGAAAGCGGAAATTTTACCAGTGAACAGGTGTGGCTCGACGATGCCATTACCGTACCCTATAATGAATTTCTTTTTGCGGCCCTGGCCTGGGGAATTGGCGGGGTAGTAGCCGTAGTAGCGCTGGTGATAGGGGCCATCGTCCTGGTAAAAAAAGACCGGACGGGAAATCGCGGAATGGATACTGCTTTGTATCTGATCACCTTTGGTATCTTATCTCTGACAGGTTATCCCTTTCATGCCCTTTTTTTTGGCGTTATCGCAACCTCTGTAGTCGCAAGGATGGCGAGCCTCGCCCCGCAATGGACAGTGCAGGGACGGATGGGGTTCAGACTTATCATGTTGGCTGGAATAACATCAGCCGTTGTTTTTTCGGGTGATAGAATCTATGCTATATGGCTGTGGCAAAGCCGTTGCACACAGGAACCAAGCTTAGAGCAGTATCAGAAGTATGCTGGTAAACTATCAGACTATCCAGTGTATAATTATCAGCATGGGGTGCTTTTGTTTGAAAGTGGATATTATGATCAGGCCATCAAAAAACTCCGGCAGGCCCATCACTTTTACGAAAATGATAAGGTGCTGCTATATATCGGCCAATGTTACCAAAACTTAGGCGATACCCGGCAGGCTGAAAACCAATACAAGCGCCATATGGCCACCTACCCCAACCGGCTTCGGGCCGCCTACCATTTGTTTTCCATGTACAAAGACCTGGGTGATACCACCAAGGCGAGGGGCTATGGCGAGGTGTTATTACAGCGGCCCGTAAAAGTACCTTCCGAGTGGACAAAGCAGGTACGCAGACAAGCTGAACAATTTTTGAAATCTACATAAACCAATTATTTGACCTCTTAATTACACCCCAATGAAAAAAGTGTTTTTGTATACAAGTTGTTTTGTTTTACTGGCCATAACTATTATTTTGTCGTGTCGAAAGGCAGATACGCCGGCCAGGATTGATAACGATTTAGCCGCTATTCAAAGCTGGTTTATAACTGAAATTCGCAACAACCACGCCGGTGATGAACAGGTTCTTGCTGCCAGCGGCCAAAGCAGAAAGATATTATGGGACAAGGCCATCTATTTTAAGGATGGAGAAGATGAAGTTTTTCAGATTCCCTACAAAACAAAGTCTGCCAAGACTTTCTCATTTACCGATGGGTCCAGCCAGCCCAGGATTCCACTGAGTTTAAAAGAAGAAAACAGTGTCAGGTATTTAATCATTACTAAGCGGGAGAACGGGCTTACAGATTTTGCGCTCATGACTGTATTGCCTACAAAGCAATACAATACTTCGGTGAAGGGCGACCTGGCCGGCAACAACTACAGAAATTTAAAGAAGGAGTTTGCCGGTCACGTTTTATTTCACGACTGGAAAGGGACCTTTAAAAATGGCTGGGTCTATAACAACGGCAGTGTTGTAGAAGAAGTTCGGGACGCCAGGTGGGATAAGTACGACCAACATGCCAGAACCACCAGTACATGTACCACCACTACCATTTATGAGGTATGCCAAACATGTACCGAATGGACTTTTAGCAATGGTGAATATTCCTACTCTAATTGCACCGAACCTTTTGTTTGCGGCTCCACTTCATCGACCACCTGTACGGTTGATGAAACTGCTCCCAATGGTGGTGGTGGCAGCGGTACATATACCTCATGGTACGGCGTTACCGATTATGCCACTTTGTGCGGCTCGAATGTTTTCGCCTTTAAATATATCGCCGGTCCTAATGGCGCATACGTTGGTAATCTGACAGGCTTTAACTCCCGGTTTGCAAAGTGGGGACAAGGTACGGCTAACCCAACCGTTATTTATGTACCTATCACAACATTGTGCGTAACCATCGTACCAGGGGCCAGCCAGCTTACAGAACGCGGTGCGTCGGAGGCTTTTAGAAAGGCATTTAACCACGTTTATAATGAAACAGTGGATGCCTTAAATGCAGGCATGCCAGCATCGGTAACCGGTGTCAGACTTTTTATGATAGAAACTGTAGAGTCTTACATTCAGGCTGCTTATCCCGGGTCTTCAGTAATAGGAGCCGCTTGTCAGGGAACGGCCATTCCAACTACTGCCGCCAAATATCAAACAGACTGTAATTAAAAGTTATGAAAGAACTATTCATAGAGGAAAGTCAAAGTATCATTGAGAAGTATTACCATAATGGAGAATATTTGCAAAAAGATGGCGGGGCCCCCGCTTACAAACAGGGGCTCACAAAAATCATTGAGCAAAAAATTACCTCCGTTCAGGATGGCACCAATGTGCAGGGTGTAAAACTTTTGGAAGTACTCATGAGCCATTTTGGTGAACAGGCCGTAACTCATATGTACTTTTGGCAGTTCCCCAGTTTTTCCCTGAACATTAGTATTGGGGAAACTGCCGGTGATAAATGGCTTCAGCAAACCTCTATCTGGATAGATATTTCACTACTCTGTAATTACTTTACCTGTTTTGTTGAAGACAAGTTCATCTATGCAGGGCCTGATTCTCATCTTTCCTCTTTAAGTAAGAATCCTGTGTATGTTTTATCTCAGCAGGTCATCCAAACCGGTGACCTGCCGGGTAAAATAAGTAAAGCATTGGATTGTGTTAAGGAGGTATTTACCGGCTATCAGCACGTCGGTCATTGGGGGTTATTTTACCAGGAATTTTCCATTCCGCCTTACGGCATTGAGCAGTCACTTCATCCCGGTAATGCCTTTAGTTTACTGTTTAGCCCCCGGTACGGGCGATCTCGTACCCTAATTGTGGTTAATAAATGAGATCGGTCGTTTGGGTCGTAGTGCTACTTCTGTATGCGGCTCTTGGAATGGATGCGTGTCTTAAAAGCCCCCCGGCGCATCCGGGTAAAAACTCCGAAGTGGAACATACAGGTTGGCGCCATTTTTTGGACCTGTGTTATATATATTACACAACGTTGGGCACAAGTGCCTATTATCCATCGCTTGATTCCTCTTTTTCCATTGATCTGCGCCTGACCCCACAAATACTGCTGGATCACCTTAGCGGATACGGGTACAAAAAGTCCTGGAATAGAGAGCTTCGGCCATATCTGTTACCCATGCAGCTTCTGGGTGAACGAATCGATAATTGGCCCAAAGCGGTGGCTGAAGATTTTTCACTTATCACGGGAGGGAATGTATTGACCGATCCGCTGGCGCATCTTCCCCAAATTGATAGCTTTATCCGCAAACATTTGGTGTATTCTTCGAGGAGAACGGATGCAGCCGCGCTTACTTACACCGATCTTAAATCTGCCCAAAGTGCCGACTGCATAGGGATGACCAAACTAGCCACCTATATTTGTCGCGGACTGGGGGTGCCTGCAGCCATTGACTTTACAAATTCATGGGGCAATTTCGACGGCAACCTTCACTGCTGGTCGACCTTATTTGACAGTAGTGGCAGGGAGATACGGTACATGGCAGGCGAATACTCTCCCCAGCCATATAATCCATTTCTTTTAATAAAAGACCTTTATTCAGACAAGCTATCCAGCTATAAGTTATGCGCAAAGGTATTTCGGGGCTATGTATCCAGTAGTAAACCGACCCGGCAATTTAGCCGCCAACTGTTAAATCCCTGCGCCTTAACCGATGGAGGCAACTTTATCGATGTAACCGATCAGTATATGGCTACCAGTGACGTTTATTACCTTGGCAGCGGTGGCAGACCGTCTATCAATGTGTACCGCAATGGGCGGTGGTGGCCGGCATGGACGGGTCAGAAAAGCGGCAAATATTGGCGTTTTACAAAAATGGCCAGGGGAATGCTCTATATTATTGGTGTTCATGTTAATAGTAGATTCACACCTTATTCCACACCATTTGTCTTAGATAAAAATGGAAAGGTGAACAGCTTTATCAAACTTGGTAAAATCACCCATGTCAACATTAAGCAGTTAAATGCTCCTATTTCAGATCAGTTCGATGCCTTTTCTACAACATCTGGTAAGGCATTTTCCCGGCTTATGCACTCGATAGCCATTGGAAAGGCCGGCAGCAGGCCAGTTATTGGTGCTGCCTATGATGTTGAGTTTTGGGAAAACGGCTGGAAGCCACTGACCAATGACGTTGCTGGAAGATCGCTTAAAGTTTATAACGTACCCGGCGGGGTATTAATGAGAATTCAGGACAAAGCAAACAGCCACTATTCACGGCCTTTTGTCATGAAAGATGGCTTACAGCATTGGTTTTAGTCAGTTTTTATTGCCATCCATTTGTTCCCGGTCATCTTTAGGGCGTACACCGTTTATCACGCTGAAGCAGCCGGCTATATGGCATCAGGAACTGAGTTAAAAGATAAGTTGCCCGCCAGTTGGCAGGTAGCGGAAAAGTGATAAAAGGCTGAATTATAGGAAGCTGGAGATCAGCAGGAGCAGCCAGTAGCTGCCGGTGGTGTACAGGTAAGGGCCAATTTGTTTGCGCAGCGAGCGCAGGGCCTCGATCATGTGGTTATTGACCGTAGCGGGGGAGATGTTCATTTCGCGGGCTATTTCCTCGTGTTTGAGGCCTTTGTCGCGGCTGAGTGTGAATACCTGCTTCTGTTTCGGCGGCAGTTGTTGTACGGCGCTTTCCAGTTTTGCCTTTACTTCCTGCAGGCTGATGTTGGTTTCGGCCTCGGCGCCGGTAATAGGTTCCTGGAGGCTGGCGATGTACTGGTACTCGCGGGCACGGCGTTTAAAGGCATTAAGGGCCTGGTTTTGGGCCATGCGGAACAGGTAAGCAGAGAAATGTTCGATGGCAGGCAATTCCTCCCGGTTTTTCCAGAGTTTCAGGAATACGTCCTGGATGATGTCTTCGGTCATTTCGGCCGAATCGGTCATGCGGAGTAATACGCCGTAAAGTTTGTGCTTGTAGGTATGGAACAACGAGGAGAAGGAGGCCTGATTGCCCTCCGCGGCCTGCCTTAGCAGTTCTTTTTCTGATCGTGGTATCAGCTCCATTGCAAGTAAGGAATCGTGGAATTGGTTGTTTAGTAAAAATAGAGAATTAGCGGCAAAGTATTAGTTTTTTTTAAGTTGATACATCCACCCGCCGGTTTCCCCTTATGATTTTATACTTTTGACCCCGTTCGTCCCCGGCAATTTACTGCCCGGGACCACCAGAGGGAATAGCTATGAGTATTTTAAAAGTATCGGATATCCGCAGGCAGGAAGGGCCGGAAGAGGTGTTGAAGGGCATTAGTTTCGAGCAACAGGAGTTGCAGAAGATCGCCATTGCCGGCGAATCGGGATCGGGCAAAAGCACGTTGCTGAAAATAGTAGCGGGTTTGGGTCAGGCTACCGGCGGCGAGGTAATGTTCCAGGATAAAAAGGTAAAAGGGCTGCTTGAAAAGCTGATGCCCGGTCATAAAGGCATCGCCTACCTGTCGCAGCACTACGAACTGCGTAACAACTACCGGGTAGAAGAGGAGCTGGAATACGCCAACCTCTTTTACGACGAAGACTCCGCCGATCTATACCGCATTTGCCGCATCGATCACCTGCTTAAACGCTGGACCAACCAGTTGTCGGGCGGTGAAAAGCAGCGTATTTCGCTGGCCAGGCAACTGGCTACTTCCCCTAAGTTGCTGGTATTGGACGAGCCGTTTTCTAACCTCGACCTCGTTCATAAACAAACCCTGAAATCGGTAATCGCCGATATCGGTGAAAAACTAAGTATCACCATCCTGCTCGTTTCCCACGATCCGTTAGATATTCTTTCCTGGGCAGATGAGGTGATCCTTTTACAAAATGGTCAGATCGTGCAGCAGGGTGCGCCTAAAACAGTATATCGCCAACCCGCCAGCGAATATGTGGCGGGATTGTTTGGGCGGTATATGGTGCTGAGCAAGGCTATTTTCCCGGGTACGAAGGAGGGGTTGTTCCTGCGTCCGGAGAATCTGCATTTCGCGAATGAGGGCGTTACTGCCACTGTGCGTAAAGTAGATTTTATAGGATTTACTTACGAGGCAGAAATAGGTGTAAATGGCGAAACACTTATCGTACACACAAATGATGAAAGCCTGAAGCCCGGTGATACGGTGGAAGTGATGTTGAAGGATGGGGAGCGGTGGTATATTTAGATGATAGTAGTAAAGCCGCTGAAGGGAGTGACACAACGGCGGCCCAATAGTATTCCCCCGCTGGTTTCACCACCTGCCTACTACCCCTTTAACTGCCAGTTAATTAAAGGCAATTTCCGCTTACCGTTCACATTCCATAAACCTATTTGTAATCCCCTATGGTTGCGGCTTCTGTTTACAAGGCCGAGTTGAAAGCCGCGGCTTTTAACACAGTCGTTTAACAGCGAAACGGCCACACCTTCTATTACATAAGCGGAGTTGGTGAGCGCGGAGATGTGGAGTCCGTGCAGTTCATTAACGACCGTGAAGGTGGCGGTGAGATTTACACCTTCGATGATCCTGTCGTGAACGTTGGCCAAACTGATGTTGAGCCCTTTGTTCTTTGCTTCCCACGTGGCAGCTAAGGTGTCGCGGTAATACGCATAACTGGTTTCGCTGAACCTGCGTGGCGAATATACCAGTGCTATAGGGCCGATGATGGCAATGGGATTGAGTTCTATGTTAATACCGCGGGTGATGAGTGTGTCGCGTACATGGTATCTTCTGTTCTTGTCGTTTTTGGTGCTGAAGCCGAATGAGAGGCCATTAATTTCTTCCACTTTTGTGGGAGTAAAACCGAATACTTTACGTACGCGGTAAGTGGAATCGATATTAACCGGGTTGGGTGTTTTTACATACTGGTAACGGGAGATGGAATCAGGTTCGATGTTTTTCTTAATGCCTGTACGTGTAAACGATGGCAGTAGTTCGTAATGCGTTTCCCGGCCATGTACAAAAGTAGTTTTAGGCAGGCCGGGTATGTAGTTGCCGGATGTATCTTTCTCAAAAATAAACTGGTAAAGTTGCAGGTTGAGCGTTTTGGTAAAAAAGCCGCCCGCACCTTCTACATACAGGAACGATAACTGGCGCGGATGCAACGTTACAGTGTCCGGAGTGCGCTGTTCGTATACCGCCAAAGGTATAAAACGCAGGCTGTCCGGTGTTACATCTGCCAGCCGTAATACCGCGGGTTTGCCATCGGAAGTCTGGAACTTATATACCACATTGCGGTACAACCGAAAGCCGGTATTGGCAAACGAAGACATGTCGGGCCGTTGTACAATTACTTTTTTATGTTGATAGATCAGCACCTTCCAGGTACTATCTTGTGCATAGGTTCTTCCACACAGGCATAGGCACAGTAGCAAAACAATTTTAGTTGGTAGCTGCACAGGTAAAAGGGTTTGGGTTTGGTAATAAAAGTAAAGATTATTTCGATGAGGCCTGCTTGTCATGTTAAAAAGAATTAGCTATCATTGTAGCCATATTTCACTCACCCCAAATACACCCCTTATGGCGGCTGCTACTACTATCGACGAAGTAATTCTCCAATTAGAACAATTAATAGACGACTGTATAAAACGAGGCGACCGTATGGGTTACTTTGCATCGTTGTATTACAAGGTAACGGTGCGTGTAAAAGAAGGCATCTTAAATAATGAATTTGAAGACGGGCCGCGTATGGAGCGGCTCGACGTGTTTTTCGCCAATCGTTACCTGGAAGCGGTGCAGCAATATCGTAGTAAACAGTCGCCCAGCGGCCCCTGGGCAGTAGCCTTTGCCGGTACGCGTAAATGGCGGGTGGTACTGTTACAGCAGTTGTTGCTGGGCATGAACGCCCATATCAATTACGACCTGGGCGTTGCCGCGGTAGATGCCTGTGGCGCCAACGATATACAGGGCCTGCATAAAGACTTTCTCAGCATCAATAACATCATTGGTTCACTTACTTACGAAGTGACCAATGAAATAAGCCGCATTTCTCCTTTACTTTCCCTGATGGGACTACACGCAGCCAACGGCCAGTCGGTACTTATCCAGTTTAGTATTGGTAATGCACGTGACGGGGCCTGGAGTTTTGCCGAAGAGTTATATGGCAAACAGGCTGCTGAACGCGCCAATTGCCTGTCTGCCCGTGATACATCAATCAAAAAACTGGCGGAGGCTTTAAAGAGCCCGAAAGGCCTGATCAAGATCACCACTTTTGTGATCTGGGTATTTGAGTGGAAAAGTCCGCGGAAGGTGATAAGGGCAATGTATAGTTATAAGAAACAGTATCTCAGTACCAAGTCGGGTAAATTGTCCTGATAACCAGTTGTTTAATTAATTTATGACAAAGAATTAATGTTTAGATAATAATAGGGTTGTTTACTAATACTTGATTTTTGTTTAATATTGATTAATAAAGTGCAATGATTCAGGTGCATTTTAAAGCCAGATCTATGTCGTTAAAACTCGTTGTATTTGATATTGCAGGTATACTGATCTGCCGGATATTCTTTGGTAACTAAAAAGTGAGATATGAAAATCGTGGATGTCTGTCGCCGTAAGGTGGCGGGGTGGCCATATATTGCCATTACTTTACTGGCATCGCTCGCAAGTTTCGGTTGTTATACCAGTATGTATGCTTTTCGTAAAGCTTTTGCTGCCGGTACTTTCAGCGGGGAGCAATACTTCGGGGCAGATTATAAGGTTTGGCTGATCATCGCACAAATGCTGGGCTATATGCTCAGTAAGTTTTACGGTATACGATACATCGCGGAAACCGGTGGCGGAACAAGGACGATGAGGATCTTATTACTCGTAGGTATAGCCTGGGCGGCGTTGCTGGCCTTTGCGCTGGTGCCGGCGCCCTATAATATCGTATTTATGTTTATTAACGGGTTTCCATTGGGCATGATATGGGGGCTGGTATTTGGTTACGTGGAGGGGAGGCGGAGTACGGAGATTATTGCTGCGGTAATGTCCATCAGTCTGATTTTCGCTTCTGGTTTTGTGAAGACGGTAGCCAGAACGATTATGGATGTGTTACCGGTAAACGAATACTGGATGCCGTTTTGTACTGGATTATTGTTTGTGGCGCCCTTCCTGCTGTTTACTGCCTGTTTGGCCGTATTGCCTGCGCCCAACGCGTTGGACCAGCAACAACGTAACAAGCGGGAGCCTATGTGCGCACGGGAACGTAAGCAGTTTATGCGTCACTTTTTACCAGGTATTATTATTACGCTCGTTATTTATGTATTGCTTACCATCGCACGCGATATACGCGATAATTTCGAAGTAGAAATATGGTCCGATCTGGGTAAACGCAATAACCACATTTATACGCAAACAGATTCTATTATTTCGCTTGTGGTGCTGCTGGTGATCGGACTACTCATACTGGTAAAAGATAACCTTAAAGCGTTTACATTTATTCATTTCATGATCATTGCCGGCGCATTGTTGCTGGGTATTTCAACAGTGCTTTACAGCCGGCAGCAAATCGGTCCTGTAACCTGGATGAGCCTTGCGGGGCTGGGACTGTACCTGGGTTATATTCCTTACAATGCTGTTTTCTTTGAGCGTATGATCGCCACATTTAAGTTTAAGAGTAATGCTGGTTTTGTTATTTATGTAGCCGATGCAGCAGGGTATCTTGGTACGGTGAGTGCATTATTGCTTAAAGAGTTTTACAACGGTCACGTTAGCTGGGGGCTCTTTTTCAGGAATGGTGCCATGGTGGTAGCGATTGTGGGAGGCGCGGGTGCATTGCTGTCGCTGGTATACTTCAGGCATAAAGTAATGAGGCATGAAAAACGGGTAGTTTCTTATGCTGATAAAAGCACTAATTTTAATTTATTGTGATCAATAGGAACAGATGAAAAAATACGACCTGATAGTAGTGGGAGGCGGCATTATCGGCACCTTCCATGCTTACCACGCATTAACTGCGGGTAAAAGCGTTTTACTTTTTGAGAAAGATAATTACCCGGTGGGGGCAACCGTGCGCAACTTTGGCCAGGTAGTGCCCTCGGGCATGGCCAATGAATGGTTTGAATATGGACGCCGCGGACTGGAAATCTATACATCTATCCAGCAGCAGTTCGACATATCAGCCCGTAATAACGGTAGTGTATACATAGCTTCTGATAAGGACGAGCAGACGTTGTTACACGAGCTGAAAGCACATTACGATACATTGGATTATCCCTCACAACTGTTGTCTAAAGAAGCGGTGCTGGCCAAGTACCCGGCTATTAGATCGTCCTACGCTGAGGAAGGATTGTTTTTTCCCGGAGAGATAAGTGTAGAGCCCGCGTTGATGATCCATCGTATACAGGCTTACGTGCAGGAAAAGTTTCCGGCATTCGCCATCCGTTATAACACGCCTGTGATCGATTGCCGCGATGAGGTAGAAGGAGTAAGTGTAATGGGCACTTCGCAGGAACGTTTCTATGCCGCGAAGGCTATCATCTGCAATGGTCTTGAATTTAAATTATTGTTCCCGGACGTGTACAAACAAAGCGGCCAGGTAGTCAGCAAACTGCAAATGCTTCGCACCGTGCCGATGCCCGAAGTGCAGCTGGAAGGCAATATCCTTACTGGTCTTACCATCCGCCGGTACGAGAGTTTCGAGGCGCATTGTCCTTCTTTTAAAACAATAGCTACACCCGATCATTATAAAGAGCTGAAACAATGGGGTATCCACATCCTGTTTAAAAAAGCAGTTGATGGCAGTTTTATTATTGGTGACTCGCACGAGTATGCAGATGTAGCGCATACCGACGACCTGGGGTTCAGTATCAGTGATGCGATTAATAAGCTCATGCTTGACGAAGCGGCGCGTATCGTGAATTTCGATGTGTACAAGGTAGCCAGCTCCTGGGCCGGTTATTACCCGCAACACCCGGACAATATCGTGGAAAAAGATATCAGTCCGAACATTCACATTCGCACGGGTATTGGTGGTAAGGGCATGACCGCCAGTATTGGTTATACGGAACAGAGTATACAGAAAATATTCGCTTAAATACAGCAGGGCATCGGTAGTTCCGATGCCTTTTTTATTCCGCTTGTTGACATTATGCTCAATCCTGCGCAACGAAACATGTTTTTTAATACCTTTAAAAATCATGTTCACGGCCATCAACGAATATATACACCGCTTTGCCTCCTTCTCACCGCAGGAGGTAGCTTTGTTTAATTCGCTGCTGGAGCATCGTACGGTGCCTAAAAAAACGTTCCTGTTACAGGAAGGGGAGGTATGCCGCTTTGAAGCGTTCATTAGTAAAGGGTGTATCCGCAGTTATTATGTGGATGAACATGGCGCCGAGATCACCTTACAGTTCGCCATAGAAAACTGGTGGGTAAGCGATATTGCCAGTTTTCATGAAAACAAGCCCAGTCGTATGTTCATAGAAACGCTGGAAGATTGTGAATTACTGATCCTACATCCCGATACCAAGGAATCGTTGCTGCGGCAGGCGCCTTGTTTCGAACGTATGTTCCGGCTGATGGTGCAACGCAACCTGTCGCGGTTGCAGGAACGTTTGTTCCAGACCATTGCCACCAGCGCAGAAGAAAAGTACCTCGACTTTCTGCAGCGTTACCCTACCATACCTCAGCGTGCGCCCCAGCACCAGATAGCCTCTTTCCTGGGGTTCTCTCCCGAATTTCTCAGTAAAGTGCGCACCCGCCTCTCTAAAAAGTAATTTCTTGAACTAGTTCAATGTCCAGGTGGCAGGCAGCAGGTAGATTTGCCTATCAAACCACCGCTATGGAAAGAAAAGATTTTATACGTAAAGGCCTGCTCGGTACCGGCATGTTCGTGGCCAACGCAGCCATGGGTAATGTGATAAAAAATGATGTGGATGAATTGAAGGAACTGGAGGTAATGGGTTTTAATCATATTCCCAATACACAATCTGCCGTACTGCCTAATATGGTATTACACAAAGCCGCCAGTCGCGGGCACGCGAACCATGGCTGGCTGGATAGTCACCATACATTTAGCTTCGCCAACTACTACAATCCGGAACGTATGCACTTTGGCGTGCTGCGTGTATTAAACGACGACTGGGTAGCGGCAGGTATGGGGTTCGACAGGCATCCGCACGACAACATGGAAATTATCTCCATTCCGCTGGAGGGCGACCTGGAACATAAAGACAGTATGGGTAACGTGGCCGTCATTAAACACGGTGATGTACAGGTGATGAGTGCCGGTACAGGTATTTTCCACAGCGAGTACAATAAGAACCGCGATCGCGATACCCGCTTTTTACAGATTTGGCTGTTCCCCAACAAGAAAAATATCACTCCGCGCTACGACCAGCTCACGCTGAACGTAAACGATCGTCATAATAAACTACAACAGATCTTATCTCCCTCCAAAACAGATGCCGGCGTATGGATACACCAGGATGCCTGGTTCCACATGGGGCGTTTCGATAAAGGATTCAGTACCAGCTACAAAGTGCGCAAGCCCGGCAACGGTGTGTACGCCTTCGTACTCAACGGCGATATTACTATCGAAAGCACGCCATTAGGCCGCCGCGACGGGCTGGGCGTATGGAATAAAGAGAGTTTACATATCACATCCAATTCGAAAGATGCCGAAGTACTCCTGATGGATGTACCGATGGTGATGTCTTAAGCAGTATTCTTTATATTTAACCCTCGCCCGGCAGCCCTTTCTTCTTGCGGAGGAGGGTGGGTGAGGAAATGATCACAACAAGGTTTATGGAAAAAATCAATATTCTCTACATTGGCCGCAACCAGGAAATACTGGATACCGTTGTACGACTGCTGAACAAGCGCGACGAATGGAGCGGCACTGGTGTGCAGGACGATGAAGCAGCCAAATCGCTTTTTGCGACTACGCCTTTTAACCTGGTACTGTTTGGTCCTGGTATAGATGCGGAGAACGAAGCGGAGTTGTCCTCCTACTTTTTAGAAAAGCAACCCGGCGTTAAGCTGGTGCAGCACTATGGAGGTGGCAGTGGGTTGTTGCTGAGCGAAATTACGATGGCGCTACAGGCATAACATATAACCAATAGCAATAAAAAAGCGGCCGCTTTTATAGTGGCCGCTTTAAGTGTTTTTAGGAACTTACCATCCTATCCCATAATCTTCGCCATGGTTACTGCTCCCGCCCCAAAGACTGTTATGTTTCCAGTCGAAATAGATCGCATTAATTGGCCCGCTGCTTCGTTCGGTGAAGCTGAGGGTATATCCCATCCCTTTTAGGGCAGTTCTTGTTTTTTCCGGTGTGTTGCTATTTAGTAACAGGCTGCCCGGGCGTGGCTGGCGGTCTTTGATAGTAGTGCCACCCAGCGAAAGCCATAACTGATTACTGTTGATATTGGCTGCCTCGGAAGCCTGTTGCACCGTCATTCCAAATTCAGTAACGTTCAGGAAAAACTGCAGCAGGTTCTGGTCCTGCGTATCGCCCCCCTGCACTGCGAACGAGAGGAAAGGTTTGCCATCTTTCAGTGCCATAGAAGGTGTTAAGGTTACCCTCGGACGTTTACCCGGAGCAATTACATTAAAGGGACTTAAGGCCGAGTCCAATACGAAACTCTGTCCGCGCTGACTCATGCCAATGCCGGTTTTACCCGCTATGCAGGCCGGTATCCAGCCGCCGCTTGGAGTGATGGATACTACCCATCCCTCCTTATCGGCCGCTTCCACACTGGTGGTGCCGCGCCATAGGCGGTCCTGGTAAGCCTGTTCATCGTTCATGGCCGTAATTACATCGTGTTTGGGTACGAAGTTGTCGTCCTTCTTTTTGGTGCTGTCCGTTAAGTCGGCTCGTTCTTTCAGTAAAGGCAGTAAAGGATTTACGCCACCCTGGAACGGGTAAGGGTCACCGGGCTGTATACCAGCATTATTTTTAGCAGGATCAATTTCTTTCGCCCTGGCCTTTGCGTATTCCTTGCTCAGCAATCCTTTGATGGGAGATCGGGGAGAGAAGTACGGATCGCCGTAATAGAAATCGCGGTCGGCAAAGGTGAGGTTCATGGTTTGGTACAGGGTGTGAATGTACTCCGGGGAGTTGTATCCCATCTTTTTCAGATCGAAGTTTTCGAGGATGTTGAGGCTTTGCAGCAACATGGGGCCCTGCGTCCATTCCTGTAACTTATATACTTCAATGCCTTTGTAGTTTACATGTAAAGGTTCTTCTTCGATAGGTTTCCATTTGGCCAGGTCGTTCATGGTAATCAGCCCGCCCTGTTCCTGGCAGCCACGTACAAACTCTTTGGCAATATCACCTTTGTAAAAGCGGTTATAGGCCGCCATGATCGCCTCTTTACGGCTTTTCTTCTGGCGCAGCGCAGCTTGTTCTGCTTCCACCATTTTAGTGAGCGTGGCCAGCAGGTCCTTCTGTACAAATATCTCTCCCGCTTCCGGTGCTTCGCGTTGTTCGCCGGGGTGGGTAAGGAATACCGTTTTGCTGTACGGCCATTGTTTAATCATGGCTTTATTGCGTTCGAGGCTGTTAGCCGTTTGCGCTTCTATCGGATAACCGGCGGCCATTTCCATAGCGGGTGCCAGCACTTCCTTCAGGCTCATGGTGCCGTAGTTGGCCAGCATATGGCAAATGCCACCTGCAGTACCAGGCGTTACAGCAGCCAGCGGGCCGTATTCAGGCGGGAAGCTATATCCCTTTCCCTTATAAAAGGCCGCCGTAGCGCCCGTTGGTGCAACGCCCAGTGCATTGATCGCTATTACCTTTTTCGTTTTCGGATTATAAATCAGCGCCTGTGTTTCTCCGCCCCAGCTAAGCACGTCCCACATCGTGCAGGTAGCTGCCAGCATAGCGCAGGCGGCATCTACAGCATTGCCGCCCTTCTGGAATATCATAGAGCCGGCCGTTGCCGCCATAGGTTTGCCGGTAATGGCCATCCAGTTTTTGCCGTGTAAAGGCGGTTTTTGTGTTTGTTGTGCGTTGCCCTGGCTCAGTATCGATAGCAGTAGGGCGGACAGGAAAAGTTGTCTCATATCAAAACAAAGATTTAGATCTGTTGGTAGCTGGTAAGTTACACGTTTTGCGGGCTCCATTATATAAAAAATGACGGGTGGACAGGGAAGGATGAAAGAATTTAAATTAATTTGCTGCCGTAATGCTATCCCTATGAGTTACGATCTTTCATTCGCGAAGATAAAAGGCCAGCCTTTAAGCAGCCGTGATATTATCAGTTACCTCGAAGCTAAGATCCCGGCTACAATACCAGAGCAGGGGCTACGTTCCGACTTCAATTATCATAATGAGAACACCGGTGTTTACTTTTTCCTGGAACTGGACGAAGCAGATAAGGTACCTGTATTAATGGGTTTTGAGCATACGGGCCTGTCGTTTAACCTCAGTTTTATGCGTCCCGACTTTTTCGGCAAAGAAGCCTTCCTGTTTGTAAAAAACCTCGTGGCAGACCTCAACCTGTTTGTACTAAATCCACAGGGCGAAGAGCCCGATATCCCGCAAAAGCCCAACGCCCAGTTGCTTTACGAGGAATGGCGGGTAACCAATAGTAAGTTTGCCGTAAACTATTTCGACGACAAATGCTGTTATATGTCGCCTGAAGTAACCGATTTTATATGGGAATACAACCTTCGCCGCTCCCTGATAAATGAGGAGCTGGGAAAAGAATATTTCGTGCCGCGCGTGTCGTACTTTAGAAGGGCAGGCAGCCAGGAGCCCATCCGTGTATGTGCCTGGGCGTTTCCGGATCCTGCAGTATTTCCCGAAGTAGATTACGTAGTAATGGGCCGCCTGCGTAAAAACTGGTGGGGCAGGGAGCGTATGGAACTGGGTGTAGTGAAGTTCGATACACTGCTGGAGCAGGCAGGTGGCCTGCTCGCCGGATTTAAAGAGTCCGGTTGCCGGATATTACCCGTTCAGCATGCGCCAGCCGCCATGCAGGCGCTAAAAGGTCTGGAGATGGATGTTACCTACAAAAAATGGATGGAGCCGCTGGGTATGCTGCATTTGCAGAATTACAGGCCCTGATTAACTATTCCTTTACCCCCATTAAAAACATCGTTGTTACCGGCCAGGGTTCCGGTATAAGTTTGCCGTTATTCAGGGTAAACAGCGCTACCCTGTCCTGCCACCTGTTTTCTGCTATCCAGTTGTTGGTAAAGGCTTTAGAAGATGGGTGGATCCTGAAGCCGGCGTTGATCATTTGTTCCTGCCATTCGTTAAAGTCCCAGTAACAGAAGGTTTCATGCATTTCACTCTGCCAGTTGTCGGTGTAGTCTTTGCGGCTCAGGAACTCGGCGGCATCGCGGAGGTTCATCACGAAGTACTCGCGGCCTGCTACCTGGTGTTGTTTATAGTTAAGGTGATATCCTTCTTTGTGGCGGAAGTCGCGGGCGAAACGAAGGAACCGTGCTTTGGTGGAAAGTGTTTCCAGGTAGGCTGCCAGTGTGTGGCGGTCGTCGAACTCGGAGAATAATTCATCGTTGCTGCCATCTTCCTCATTCAGCCAAACGTATACAGTTTTCTCTTTATCGTAAGGCCCTACAACATCACGATTGATCCAGATACCACCGGGCGCCAGTTCTTCATAACGGTTGCGGATGAACTTTTCTAAATCGCCCGGGTGACCATAAGATATAATTTCGTGAGTGAGGGAAGAGGTATGGATCGTATTCATCGAATGTTTCTCGAATACCAGCCCCGTTACTGCGTTCTTTTTAGCGAAGAATACGAACGGATCGTCGAACTCGCCATTTACTTTACGCTGCTGGCATATTTCGTACAGGTAGCGCGATACTTCAATGCCATAGAAGTCAGACTCCCGCAGCCCGTCCTGTTTACAGGCCAGCTTTATCCAGGAGCCTACTGCACAGCCAATATCACCGATGCGGCCGGGTTGTATATACTCCGCTGTATCGCGGAACTTCATTTCCGCGATATCGTCCATCTGCCTCACGTATACATTGTAGTCGCGGGTTTCGGTAAGGTCGCCATCGCTGCCGATCATGGTGTCGCGGAACAGTAACTGTACCTTTTCGCCCTGACGGTATTTACGCCATACATTATAGGCCGCCTTGTGCATCTGGCTGCGTATGTAGGCGTCGTTCTGCCAGTCTTCACTCTGGGCTACCTTTTCTACAATGTCCCATGGCATAGGCTGGCTGTATGTCCAGGATTGTACATCGGCCAGTTCGGCAGGTAATACGGTATAGCCGAGTTGTGTGTACATATGCAGAACGGGGGTAGAGCATATCACCACCGTGTTTTCCGGACTCAATTCAAATTGGAAGTCGCTGTCGTGGCGGATGCGTTTAATAGTATAACTGGCAAAGTTAGGCAGGTTGCCCACATCGTCGATGCCGTAACTGTATACCGGTACAGTCAGTTCATTGCCCATCGCTTCTATGGCAATACTGCGTAAATAAAATGGCAGGGGATTACGGCGGGTATTGGAATGATTAGCCGAGGTGATGGCGAATATTACTGCCTCTACAGGCCCTCGCTGCGGAATTTCCCTGCCAAATACATCACTTTGTGTATGTATACCCTGACTGATGATCTGTTGTAAATAGCCGAACTGAAAATTAGTGAGTAGCTGATGTCTTCCGGGAATAAGCAGGTACATGATCGGTAGCGTGTTTAGTGAATAAAGATAATAATGAATCGTTAAATTGAACTTTGTTTTAACTTGCAAGGCATGGCTGCTTCATCTACAAATATAAAACTGGCCGTAGACGCCGTAGTGTTCGGGTATTCTAAAAGCGACGGTGTATCGGTTTTGCTGATACAGCGAAAGTATGCGCCGTTTAAAAACAGCTGGGCACTTCCCGGTGGTTTTGTACGCCAGGGCGAATCGCTGGAGGATGCCGTGCGCCGCGAGTTGAAGGAGGAAACGGGGATTAGTGTAAACTACCTCGAACAGTTATATACTTTCGGTGACCCCAAACGTGATCCGCGGCAACATATTGTATCAGTAGCCTATTTTGCACTGGTCAAGTCTGCCAAATACCAGCAGTTAAAGGCAGATACAGATGCCGAAAACGCCAGTTGGTTCCCTATCAATGAATTACCGAAGCTGGTGTTCGACCACAGTGAAGTGCTGAACACCGCCATTGCCCGCATCCGGATGAAAATACGCTACGAGCCTATCGGCTTCGAACTGCTCGACCGTAAGTTCCCCTTCTCCGACCTGGAGCATCTCTATATCAGCCTCCTCGGCCGCGACATCGACCGTCGTAACTTTTCCCGTAAAATGCTGGCGCTGAATGTGCTGGACGAAACGGATGAAATGTACAAAGCCGAAGGCAAGGGCAGGCCCAGTAAGGTGTATAAGTTTAATAAGAAGAACTACGAGCAGTTGGCGAAAGAGGGGATTAATTTCGAGATATAGGGTTGGGGGGCGATGTGTTCCCCGCTACTCACCACCGTCATTGTGAATGAAATGAAGCAACCCGTCGCTTCAGTCTTCGCGTCAGTAAAAACGTTGTTGCATGCAAATGAGGTAAGGGCTGTCGTCTCCTGATCGCCATTGCTTCGTGCCTGGCAATGGCGAAAGGAGAGATGCTCGCAGTGATGGGATGAAAGAACAGGTACATTGCTGCGTCTAACAGTGATTCTTCCGCTGGGGTGAGTGACACAACGGCGGCCCAATAGCGTACTACTGCCTGTGCCATATAAAATTTATATTGCGTCAATTTAACGCAATGTTTGGTGGATTCATAACTACGTATTATATTTGCGTTTAAACAACGCAAAATGAAAACCACAGGAGTTATCATCGCAAGGTTTCAAACACCTTATCTGCACCAGGGACACACTTACCTGATCGATGAAATTAAGGCCAAGCATAACAAAGTGGTGGTACTACTGGGCGTTACGCCCGTAAAAGGCAGCCGCCGTAACCCATTCGATTTTTATACCCGCGAAAAATTACTGAAACAATACGCTCCGGAACTGGTGGTACTTCCGCTCAGCGATCATCCTTCGGATGTGGCCTGGAGTCAGCAGATCGATAGTTTGCTGGGAAGCGCTTTTCCGCAGGAACACTTCGTTCTCTATGGCAGCCGTAACAGTTTCGCTCCATATTACAGCGGCCATTTACAGGTGGAGCTGCTGCCCGAACTGGGCGAGCACTCCGCCACCGCCATCCGTGATGTAAACGCCGATAAGGTACTGGACTCCAGCGATTTCAGGATGGGCATAAATTATGCTTACCAGAACGTATATCCGAAAGTGTACGCCACTGTTGATATTGCGGTACTGCGAAACGGGCAGGTATTGCTTGGCAAAAAACATAATGCTGCCAACTGGCGTTTTCCCGGAGGTTTTACCGATCCGACTGATGATAGCTTTGAAGCTGCCGCCGCAAGGGAACTGCAGGAAGAATGCGGGGAACTGGTAACGGAAGCGATGCAATATGTTGGCACGGCGCGGATCGACGACTGGCGGTACCGCAACGAAACCGATAAGATCATTACTACTTTATACAAAACAGCCTACATCAGCGGAGAGGCCAAAGCCAACGATGATATTGCCGAAGTAGCCTGGTTCGATCTTGAAATGCTGAATAAGATCAGCATTACGCCCGAACACAAGCCGCTGGTCAACATGCTGCTTAAAAACCTGAACATTATCTGATTACTATAAATTTTGATTGTATGAAAACGCAGGACAACCTTATTCTTTTATCCGATGCCTACAAGTACTCTCACCACAAGTTATACTACCCCGGCACCTCTAAAATGTACTCCTACCTCGAAAGCCGTGGTGGCGAGTTTGATGAAACCCTATTTTTTGGTTTGCAATATTTCCTGAAGGCTTACCTGGCCGGTAAAGTGATTACCAAAGAGAAAATAGATGCAGCGGAAAAATTCATGCTGCAGGTGTTTGGTCGCACTGACGTATTTGATCGCAGCAAATTCGATTACATCCTCGAAAAGTACGATGGTAAACTGCCGGTACGTATCAAAGCGGTGCCGGAAGGTACAGCGGTACCTGTAAGTAATGTGTTAATGACCATTGAAAGTACCGATGAACAATGCTTCTGGCTTCCCAACTTCCTGGAAACCTTACTGCTGCAGGTGTGGTACCCGATTACAGTTGGTACCCTCAGTCGCGAGATCAGGAAAATCGTTACTGAATACTTTGAGGAAACGGCGGACGATGCGGCCAAAGGCGCTATTGATTTTGTACTGAACGACTTCGGTTTACGTGGGGTAAGTTCTATGGAAAGCGCCGGACTGGGTGGTGCGGCACACCTGCTCAACTTCCTGGGCAGCGATAATATCCCCGGTTCTTTGCTGGCGCAGGAGTTTTATGGTACGGAAAAGGTATACGGTCTTTCGATTCCCGCTACCGAACACTCCATTTGTACGTTGCTGGGCGAAGAAGGTGAGCTGGAAGTATTCAAACATATCTTACGTTCCTTCCCCACAGGTACAGTAGCCTGTGTATCGGATTCCTACGATATTTTCAGGGCCTGTTCCGAATACTGGGGCGGTGAGTTAAAAGAACTCGTATTGAGCCGCCAGGGCACACTGGTTATTCGTCCCGACAGTGGCGACCCGGTATTTACCCTGCTCCGTGTATTTGATATATTGTTCGATAAGTTCGGGTACACCGTTAACAGTAAGGGGTACAAGGTGTTACCGTCCCAGGTGAGGGTGATACAGGGCGATGGTATTAATATCCAGAGCATCCGGGCTATCTATAACGCACTGAAAGTAAGCGGTATTAGTGCAGAGAACCTGGTGCTGGGCATGGGTGGGGCGTTGTTACAAAAAGTAGACAGGGATACACAGAAGTTCGCTTTCAAATGTTCGTATGCAGTGGTAAACGGCGAGGCAGTGGACGTGCAGAAGAACCCTACGGAGCTTAACAGTCACGGTGAACTGGTTAAATCCTTTAAGAAGTCGAAAGCCGGAAGGTTGAAACTGGTACAGGAAAACGGGGTGTACAGTACGGTGCGGGAAGAGGAAAGGCCAGAACTGGCCGACCAGTTGATCACGGTTTTTGAGAACGGGGAGTTGAAGAAAAACCAGCATTATGATGATATCAGGAGGAAAGCGGCATTGTAGGCCGCTTTTTTTATAGGCACAGGCATAGGTTTTGTATTAGTACCGTAAAACAACCACTATGGAAAAACGCGTTATTGGTATCATACTTACCTTCCTGGGCATTATCGGTCTTATAATGGCCGGCGTTAACTTTATGAATGGGGGAGAGGGAGTGAGGAGTGTGAAATCCATCATCATATACGCAATACTGGGCGCTATTTTCTTTTTTGCAGGCATCGGGCTTATTCGTAACACCCGCGACAGGCCGTCTTAATGGTGCTTTTTATAGCGGATGGTAAATATCAGCATCAGGATGTTCACCAGAACGGAAAATGCATTGGTGAATATAATGGGCGCATCCTCTTTCAGGATGCCGTACCATACCCATGTGCTTACGCCCGCCAGTAGGATGCAAACCATAAAATAGGAGATGTCATCCGCCTTCTTTTCTTTGATGATTTTAAACAGCTGTGGCAGTTGCGAAACCGAGGTGCAAACACCTGCTGCAATACCAATATAACTACTCAACTCTGCCATTAGATTTTAACATTTTATTTGCGGAATAATCGATAGCTTTAATTTCATTCATCAAAAAAAAGGAGGTATTCATGGAATCTACAGCATATTCATGGAAGCCTTCGGTTAGTATCGCCTAACCGGGCTAAGTCCATAAAAATATCTGGAGGCGCTTAGAGCGCCGACGCCATCCCGGCTTAGTCCGCGGATGGCTTTTTTTATGCGCTCATCACAAAAAATCCTGCTTCCGTTAGTGAGATATTATCTTTCGTTCTATAGGCATACCCAAACAATATGCCCGATCGTTCTACATGTTGCTGAAAAAGAATTGTTTTTTGTTGATGCTGTTGCTAAGTGGCATTGCCCGGGCGCAGCAGCCGCTGGTAAAGTACGCCAGCACCCTGCAGGGCACTAATTCAGAGTTTGCGCTTAGTTACGGTAATACCCATCCCACAACTTCATTACCTTTTGGTATGAATGCCTGGTCGCCCCAAACCGGGAAAAACGGGAATGGATGGAAGTACCAGTACAAGGCCAATACGATCCGTGGTTTCAAGCAAACGCACCAGTGTAGCCCCTGGTCGCTCGATTATGCCGTATTCACATTATTCCCTGTTACTGGTAAATTAACGGTGGGAGAAGATGAAAGAGCATCCGCATTCAGTCATACGAACGAAATTGCCCACCCACATTACTACAAAGTTACTTTCGATAATAACATCACTACGGAGTTGTCGCCCACCGAAAGAGGCGTGCATTTCCGCTTTAGTTTCCCCGCCAAACAGGCGTCCTGGATAGTGCTGGACGGCTACGACAAAATGAGTGGTGTGAAAATATGGCCGAAGGAGAAAAAGGTCACGGGTTATGTGAACAACGGCCGTTACATCCCCGATAACTTCCGGAACTACTTCGTAGTGGAATTTGACCAGCCTTTTGAAGTGTACGGCACCTGGGATAATAAGAGCAATAAGATCAATGAGGGAGAGGTAGCGAAAGAGGGTGCCGGTGCAGGTGTATACATCCGCTTTAAAGACGGCGCGAAGGTGCAGGCGAAGGTGGCCTCCTCGTATATCAGTGAAGAACAGGCGGGCCTTACCCTGCAACAGGAATTGGGCAAACACCGCCGCTTTGAGGACACGAAAACGGCAGCGGGAAATACCTGGAACAAATTGTTTAACCGCGTACTGGTAGAAGGTGGTACCGAAGACGAAAAGGCTACCTTTTACTCCTGCCTGTTCCGCGCCAACCTTTTCTCACACCAGTTTTTTGAATACAACGCGCAAATGCAGCCTTACTATTATAGTCCGTACGATGGTAAGGTGCACAACGGCTACATGTACACCGACAATGGTTTTTGGGATACTTTCCGCGCACAGTTCCCACTGAACACTATTTTGCACCCTGCTATGGAAGGCCGCTACATGCAGGCGTTGCTCGATGCGCAGGTGCAGTATGGCTGGTTCCCTTCCTGGTCGTTCCCGGGGGAGGGAGGCAGTATGGTGGGTAACCATGCTATTTCGCTACTCACCGATGCCTGGGTGAAAGGTATCCGTACTTTCGATCCTAAGCAGGCACTGGCCGCTTACTGGCACGAGGCGGCCAACAAAGGTCCACGCGGCCCCTCTAATGGCCGCGAGGGCTGGAAAGATTACTTTCAGCTGGGATATGTATCCTGGCCTGGGCCGTATGGCGCAGTGTCCGAAACACTCGAATATGCGTACGATGACTTTTGCGCTTACCAGCTGGCCAAAGCCACTAACCAGCCGTTTTACGAACAGCTTTTCGCCCGGCAGATGTACAATTACCGCAACGTGTACGACCCCGTAACTGGTTTTATGCGCGCCCGCAAAGCGAACGGCGACTTCGCCGATAACTTTGATCCCTTCGAATGGGGCGGCCCTTACGTAGAAGGTAACGCCTGGCACTGGTTATGGTCTGTGTTTCACGATACGAAAGGACTGATTGACCTGGTAGGCGGTGAAGAGCGTTTCGTGGCGCGCCTCGACTCTGTATTCAGCCTGTCTGACTCGGTAAACGTGGGTTCGTACAAATCCATGATCCATGAAATGAAGGAGATGGTGGTAGCTGGCCTTGGGCAATATGCACATGGCAACCAGCCCATTCAGCATATGATTTACCTGTATAATTACGCCCGCCAGCCCTGGAAGGCCCAATACCACGTTCGTAAAGTAATGGACAAAGTATACAGCGGTGGCCCTAATGGTTATCCGGGCGATGAGGACCAGGGACAAACATCGTCCTGGTACGTGTTAAGCGCACTTGGTTTTTACAGTGTATGCCCCGGAACCGACCAATACGTGATCGGCAGTCCGGTGTTCGGCAAAGCCACTATCACCCTCGTAAATGGGAAACAGTTTATCGTAGAAGCGGCCAATAACAGTAAGCAGAATGTGTATATACAGTCGGCTACCCTCAACGGTAAGCCTTATACCAAACATTACATTACCCATGGCGATATTATGACCGGGGGGAAGTTGTGGCTGCAAATGGGGCCAAATCCTGCTACTAACCGTGGTTTGGCGGAAGAGGACAAGCCGTTTTCGGTGAGTGTGGGAAAATAATCCTGTACATGATAAATGTCACGAACAGAATCAACGGGGTGGGGTAAATTTATAAGCATAAATCCCACCCCCTTATGAAACATGTTGACATTACCCGTAAAGTGCCCTGGAAAGACCTTACCCGCCTTTCTGTAAAAGAAATGCTTATCGAAAATAATATTTCCGTTCCCTGGATCATCGTGTCCTGGACACTGGCCTGGTACGGTTACTACATTTGGGCGCTCCCGTTTTCTGCACTGTTTTTCCTAACTGCGTTACGGCAGGTGCACAATGGCTTCCATAATTCACTCGGCACGAACCGGTTTTTAACCTGGGTAGCGCTGTTTGGTAACAGTATATTGATGTTGGCCTCTATTCACGCAGTGAAGTTTAACCACCTGCAACACCATAAACATTGCCTCGGCGAGGAGGATATCGAAGGCCGCTCCGCTAAAATGAGCTGGTGGCGCGCCATCCTGTACGGTCCGCAGCACATGTTCCTGGTGCACAAAGTGGCTTTGCAGAAGGGCAACAAAAACTACCGCCGGACTATTATTGCAGAGATGATAGCGGCGGGACTGTTCCTGGTAATCGTGTTCGTCTTCAATATCAAATTCCTGATGTACCACTGCATTGTGATGATCGCCGGCGAACTGTTATCGGCCTTTTTCGCGGTATGGAGCGTACACCACGACTGCGATGAGCATACCATTGCCCGTACACAGCGTACCGTCTGGAAAAATTTTGTGACTTACAGCATGTTCTACCACCTCGAACACCATCTGTTCCCCGCGGTACCTACTATTAAACTGCCTGAACTGGCACAGCGCATAGATGAAGCGCTGCCGGAACTGGAAAAGAAAAGTACATTCTAGCGGATTTGATCAGGTTATGGTAAAATTATATCTTGCAGCCAATAGCAACAGTAATCAAACCATCGTAACAACCTTATGGATCAGAAACAGTTTTGGCAGATCATCGAGTCGGCCTGGAAGGAAAAGCCCGAAGCCCTGGCATTACGTGCTAAAGCGCTGGCCGAAAATGATGTGGAAGACATTATCACCCTGGGCGACGTAGTAGCCGATGATATTGCCGATTCACTCACCGAAAAACTTTATGAAGTAGAAAAGGAAGAACTGGAAGGCTTCATTCTTAATATGGAAGAACGCCTGTACCACATCGACCGCCGCGATATCCAGGCACGTACCGAAGGCGCTGCCGATGGTTTTATCTACTGCCGCTGTTTCATCGTAGGCATGGGCGAAGAATATTACAACAAGGCAGATAAAGATCCTTCTATTCTATTTTCTGATATCGAGGCTGAAGGTATTGGTTACCTCGCCTACGGTGTATACGCCGACAGGTACGATGAGGACTTCGAACGTAATTCCATACACAGTATAGAAACCAAATCCAACAAAGCCGGTTGGAAAAAATAAACCTCTTTTCACACTGCTTTGCCTTCCACGGCAAAGCAGTGTTGTTTTAAGCCTGCCCCAACCCCTGTTTTTCCCTACCTTTCTATCAGCTTAATTATAATCGTCGATAATTTGTATTATTTTATTAATAGTATAAAGAGTTGGAATTTTGTAATGATTTAATCAATAGCAATGGACTTACAATTAAAAGGTAAAACCGCTTTCATCAGCGGTTCAACACAGGGAATAGGTTTTGCCATCGCCACGCAGCTGTTGCGCGAAGGCGCTATCGTAACCATCAATGGGCGCTCGCAGGAGCGAATAGACGAAGCCATTACGAAACTGAAAGGGCTGGTACATGGCGCTGTGGTAACCGGTATTGCCGCCGACTTCTCCAAAGCGGAGGACGTGGCCAAACTCATTCACCAGTTACCGGATGTAGATATTCTCATTAATAACGCGGGTATTTTCGAGCCAAAAGCCTTTGCCGACATTACCGACGAGGACTGGCTGCGGTTTTACGAAGTAAACGTGCTTAGCGGTGTACGCCTGGCGCGCCATTATTTCCCGAAAATGCTTGAAAAGAACTGGGGCCGCATCATCTTCATCTCCAGCGAGTCTGCCATTCACATACCAGAGGAAATGATTCACTATGGTATGACGAAAACCGCGCAATTGTCTATCAGTCGTGGTTTGGCAGAGCTCACGAAGAAAACCGGCGTAACGGTAAATTCCGTGCTGCCCGGCCCTACCCGCTCCGAAGGAGTGGAGGAGTTCATCAAACAACTGGCCGTATCGCAGGGGGTAACCACCGAACAGGCCGAGGCCGACTTCTTTAAAACAGCCCGTCCCACCTCACTTATCCAGCGTTTTGCCACGGTAGGTGAAATTGCCAACCTGGTTACCTACGTGGCCAGCCCGTTATCGGCGGCTACCAATGGCGCTGCGCTTCGTGCAGACGGTGGGCTGGTGAAAACCATCGTTTAAGAAATCTTTATTTATTGGCTGGCCGTCTCCACAAAAGAGACGGCCTTTTCTTTGCCATACGGGGCCAGTCACCCTTTTCTCGCAACATTTCCCGGACTTATCGACACATTCCGGCCATCTGTCTACACACGGGTGCCCGCTAAAACGGTATGTACTACTTTCACCAAAGCAATATGTTTAGATAAGTTGTTTATACCAAACAAGGAAACGGCCCCGTCAATCTCCATTGACGGGTTTCTTTTTTTTAACCGGCAGTGGTGGTACTATAGGGCCGCCGTTGTGTCACTCCCTTCAACGGAGGTGAACAATATTGGGCGGTGTATACACGGCGTACACGAATTAACGAACGTTGTGCCGTCCCCAGACTATCAATGATGATAAAAGATATTGCCGCTGAAGGGAGTGACACAACGGCGGCTGAGTGATGTTACTGAAGCTGGCTCAAATTCATATTAACGGCTACCGGCACTTCTGGCTGCGACACATCGCCGCGCGGTAATGCGAGGAAGAAGGTAGTGCCCTCATTCGGTATGGTTTCGTACCACAGTTGGCCGTGTAATAGTTCGGTGAGTTCCTTACAAAGCATGAGGCCCAGGCCAATGCCTTTTTCGTTGTTGGTGCCGTAAGTGGAGCGGGAGTTGAGCGTAAACAGGTTGGCTTCCTGCTCGAGTGTCATGCCAATGCCGCTGTCTTTGATTTTAAGTATGCACTCTTTTTCCTGCAACTCGGTGGTAATATTGATGGTGCCGCCTTCGGGCGTAAATTTGATGGCGTTGTTGATCAGGTTGCGTACAATGAGCTCCAGCATGTTCAGATCTGTTTGCACCACGGCTGCGGGAGAAATGCTGGTGGTGATGCGGCAGCCTTTTTTGCGGGCCAGTAATGTTTGTACGCTCAGCACACGTTCTACCAGTCCTGCGATGGCGACTTCGCTAAGACTAAAGTTAACGCCGGATATCTGGTTTTTAGACCAGGTGAGCAGGTTGCTAAGCATGTTGGCGGTGTTGCGCGTCATGATCAGTAGTCCTTCGGCCAGTTTCTTCTGATCGGCTTCTGAAAGGTCGAACTCGGCCAGCAATTCCAGTGTGCTTAATATCGAGTGCAGTGGCGCCTGCAGGTCGTGTGAGATGATGGAAAACAGTTTGTCCTTTTTCTGGTTTAGTTCGTCGAGGTTGGTGTTTTGGTGAATGATGTGTTCATTCTGTAAAGCAATTTTATCAGCCCGCGCCTCCGCGGTTTTGCGTTCCTTGTCGAAGTTGTTGCGCAGGTAATTGGTGATAAGATAAATGCAGAGCAGCGTAACAGAATAACTGCTGATGATATCTATATACCGGTCCTGCCGGGTAGTATAAGTATTTTTGATCAGCTCCGGGTAAAGGTATTCCAGTGTAAGTAACGTTACCGGCAGGGCCAGGTGTAATATGGCCCACAGGTAATGTATACGTTGCGGTGTAAAGGCGATCAGCAGGTTAAATGAGAGGAAAAACAGCAGCATGATAGGTCCGTAGCTGCCGGAATTATAATAATAGGTAATGATGAGTACGAGGTAACTAATGGTGAAATAAGCCACCATGCCCAGCTTGAACCGCTTATGAAAACGGGAGAGGTAATAAAAGAAAACCTGCAGCACCATTAATATGCCGATAGCAACCGATACTTCCTTTAACCCGATCAAAAGATTAAAGGGAAGCAGGATAGTGAGTATTAAAAAAGTGACTACACTTATAGAATTATACGCCCGGTTCTGACGGGTAAATTCGCTGCTGTCGCCGACTAACTGATTCCATGTTGTAGGTATACGGGAATTATTTTTTGCCAAGCATTTTCTTTTTTACTAATCCAGGTAGATGATGCAAAGTTCTTGTATTTTGCGTTAGAAAGCGGTAACACCATTGTGTTAGATGTTGCTACTACAGTGTTAAATTAATGATAATTGAATGGAAGACGCAGGGAAAAAAGGGATTGCCGGCCGCTTTTCAGCCGCCCTTAAAAAAACAGGACTGGATGCGTTCGTGCTTTTACTGGTGTTAATGATCGTATTGGCAAAGCTCTGGCCCGCTCCTGGCGCGGGCGACGGCCCATACAGTTTGCAGGCGATTGCGGGTTATGGTGTTTCTCTCATCTTCTTTTTTTATGGCTTACGGCTGCATCCTGCCAAACTTAAAGCAGGACTGGCCAACTGGAAACTGCACGTAGTAGTGCAGCTAAGTACCTTCATATTATTTCCTGTTGTTATATTAGGTGCCCGCGGATTGTTTATGCAGCCCGGTACGGAACTTACCTGGTTAAGTGTATACTTCCTGGCAGCACTGCCATCCACTGTTTCTTCATCGGTGGTGATGGTATCTATCGCAGAGGGAAATATTCCCGCAGCTATCTTTAACGCCAGTATTTCAAGCCTGCTGGGTGTATTTATCACACCGTTGCTGATGGCGCTGGTAACTACCACTTCGGGCGGCGATATGGACCTGGGCGGGGTGATGCTCAAATTATGCCTGCAGGTATTGTTGCCTGTAGTCCTGGGCTTTTTGCTAAACAAACGTTTCGGTGCCTTTGCCGAAAAACATAAAACCCGGCTCCGGCAAATGGACCAGTCGGTGATACTGCTGATCGTTTACACGGCATTTTGTGAAAGCTTTGAGAACGGTGTTTTCGCCGGCTTTAAAGCGCTGGATATTGTACTGATGGGCGCGGCCATGATCGTATTGTTCCTCGTGGCTTTTTTTCTGATCACTTTTATCTGCAACCTGCTTGGTTTTAACCGGGAAGACCGCGTAGTAGCGGTATTCTGCGGTTCCAAAAAATCGCTGATACATGGAACGGTGATGTCGAAGGTACTGTTCGCACACACGCCGGATGTAATCGGTGTCATGTTGCTGCCACTTATGCTGTACCACGCCTTACAAATTATACTGGCCAGTGCCATTGCGCAGCGAATGAGCCGTAACGCTGCCCGCTAACCCGGACGCTCGCAGGAAAGAATTCCCCAATGAGGGAATTAACGTCTTCGATAAAAGAAGATGGTAAAGCCGGTTATCCGTATACGAGGTTTCAGCACAGCGATGGCGCTACGATCGGGTGCTTTCTTTATCAGAATTGCGGGTAAGCTGATCATATCCATTTAAGTATTTCCGAATAGTTGCCCTCAGGCATGTGTTTTGTTTTATAGTGCCTATATGAAGCAAATCATCACCATATCCGCCTGCGTGTTCATACTGGCCTCCTGTATGAACGGCGGTTCGAAAAGAGATCCGGGTGCAAAAGAATCGGTTGTACCCCGCAACTACAGCATCACTAAGGCAAATGCTTATAATGATATTTTTCTCGACAGCATGGCCCTGGAAAAATACATTAGCACCGAAAAACTGAACGATACCATCGGCAATGCGATGCGCAGTTTCTACAATGCGCGTAATTACCAGTTCGCCTGGTTCGCCTCCAACGGCCTTACCGAACAGGCCCTGGGCTTTCGTAGTTTGTACGATTACAGTAAGGACAGTACGGAAAGTAAAGCGCTGGAAGCAAAACTCGACGACCTCACCGGGGAAGACAGCCTCCATGTGAGTTCCACCGATGCTGGTTATATCAAAACTGAACTTCAGCTCACCCGCCGTTTCCTGCAATACGCGGAAGCAACTTTTGAAGATGAGAACATCCGCCGCGAACAGCTGGCGTATTTCATCCCCATCCGCAAACAAAAAATATTACCCCTGGCCGATAGCATACTGGCCGATAAAGAGAACCGCCGGTATGCCAAAAGCAACGGTAATTATGGAGAACTGAAAGAGCAATTGAAACATTACCGCGATATTGCCCAAAAGGGCGGATGGCCTGCCATTACTACAGCGCCCAAACAACGGTTTAAGAAAGGTGATCAGTCGCCCGAAATAGCACAGGTGCGTAAACGCCTGTCCGTAACCGGCGAATTAAACGCACAGGATACCGCCGCCCTATTCGATGATGCGCTGGAAGCTGCCGTAAAAACCTTCCAGCAAAAACATGGTTACTCGCCCAGCGGCGTTATCAGCGATACGCTGATCAAACAGATGAATGTACCCGTACTTACACGCATCCAGCAGCTGCTCATTAATATGGAGCGTATGCGCTGGCTGCCTGCCAAACCAGAAGGTAAACTCATCGTGGTAAATATTCCGGAATTTATGGTGCATGTAACGGAAGGTGGCAAAAATGTATTTGATATGCCGGTGGTGGTAGGCAAGGAGGGGCATAGTACCACCATGTTCTACGGTGCCATGAACCAGGTGGTGTTCAGCCCGTACTGGAATGTGCCCGCAAGTATCGTACGTAAGGAAATATTACCCGCACAGGGGCGTAACGGCGGTTATCTCGAAAAGAACAATATGGAGATCACGGGTGAACGTAATGGTTTGCCGGTAATTCGCCAGAAGCCTGGCCCGAAAAACTCGCTGGGTAAAGTGAAGTTCCTGTTCCCCAACAGTTTTAATATCTACTTTCACGATACCCCTGCCAAAGACCTGTTTAGCCGCGACAACCGCGCCTACAGCCACGGCTGCATACGCCTGAGTGACCCGGCGAAGATGGCCAAGTATGTGCTGCAGGACAATAAGAACTGGCCGCCGCAGAAAATCGATAGCGCCATGAATGCTGGTAAAGAGAAGTTCGTGAAAATAAACGACCCGCTGCCGGTAATGATCACGTACTACACGGCATGGGTGGATGATAACAGGACGCTGAACTTCCGTAGTGATATATACGGGCACGATGGGCAGATCGCCAGTAAAATGTTTGAAGATCCTCAACCTGAATAAAACAGAAAAGCCCCGCCATTTAACGGCGGGGCTTTTTCTTTACCCTTATGAAGACTAGGAGTTCATCACTCCCTTAGTTAACTTGATGATTTTTGATTGTGCGATATACCGTTTGTCCGAGCTGTAAAGAAACAGGCAGGAGCCATCTTTTATCGCTGTAATGATCTTTTTATGAACGTTGGTAGGAATAGCGGGGCAACCAAGGCTGCGGCCGATATAACCCTGGCTTTGTACCAGTTTCTCATTCACATAATCCGCACAGTGCATTACAATGCCGCGGCTCAGTGCATTATCATTTATTCCTTTTTCTTCTCCGTTAAGACGCAGTGAGTAACCATGTTCGCCCTTGTAAGTGCCGCCGGTTACATAAAAACCTAAGCTGCTTTTAAAGCTGTTCGGAGCATTGGAAAACGCTGTAGCCTGACCTTTTCCCGAGTTCCTGCCATGGGATACCAGCGTATTGTACAACAGTTTACCGTTTTGCAGATCGATCACAAACAGCCTCTTATCGCTCGATGGACGGCTAAAATCTACGATCGTCAAAATATCTTCATTTTTGATCTTCCCTGCCTGTAACAGTTGTTCGTAACCCGCCAGCGCATAATCGAATGCTTCCTGCGAAAGTCCCGCAGAATCGAGTGCAAGCTGGGTATACAGCGCAGCCATAGCAGATGTATGGGTGGCGGTCACTTCTTTGGCAGCCACCGGTGTTGCGGCAGCGTTTTTGTTACCATTCGAAGGCAGGTGAGTAGCAATTAGTAATGTAGCAAGTGTTGAAACAAAAATGGTCGATTTGATTGTGCGCAGATTTAACTTCATGCAAATAGGATTTTGTTTTGGTGAAAAAGATATGGTTCCTCGTGACTCCCCGTTATAACTCCTACTATAGCTTAAATATTGTTCCACAGGTACTTATAGCAGAGGTTAACTGCCAATCTTTAACGTTTTTGCAACATTGTTCATAAGGAAATGTTAACGAAAGCGCCATCGTGTCGTTGGATTTTCCTCCCTGTCATGTCATATGTGCAGGGAATAAAATATAGGTGAACCCGGCCTGATGTATCCATTAAGCCGCCGTTGCGTCGCACTCTTCAACTGCAGGAAGAGGCTAGACATTGGATTTTCGGCATTTTCGACCACGCGGAAACAACAGTGGGAATAGGCATCTCCGGATTTTTAGCCGCCGAAAGCCTTACTGGGAGGCACCCAGGCCCTTTGCCTGCCCTTTAACTGCCCTTTGCCTGCCCTTTCCCTGGCCTAAAATGTCGCATAGTGGATACACAAGTGGTCAACCGGCTTTCCCTTATCTAACCAAAATTATCCCCCACCATTACGATATTACCCAAATTAACCCTCCCATCCCTTTTTTCTCTTAAAATTCCATGAATCGCATTACTTTAAGCTCCAGAAAAACAGAATCTAAACAGATGTATAAAAATCTAATCCTTTCCGGCCTTACCTGTTGTATGGTATTAACGGCCGTTGCGCAAAAGCAGCCTGTGGAAAAAGTGGAAGTTACCGCCAAACGCAGCCTCGATCTGGATGCTACCGTTACTACCCGGCACCAGGTGACGATTAAGGGCAAAAATGTGCCTTATAAGGCTGTTGCGGGTACTATCCCGGTTTGGGACAATGAAAGTAAGCCAATAGCGGGGGTGTTCTTCACCTACTACGAACGAACAGATATCCAGGATAAGGACGCCAGGCCATTGGTAATCTCCTTTAACGGTGGCCCCGGCACCTCTGCTGTATGGATGGAAATTGGATATACAGGCCCCCGCATCCTTAAAATAGATGACGAAGGTTATCCTGTGCAACCTTATGGTATGCGCGATAATCCTAACTCTATACTCGATGTGGCAGATATCCTGTACATCGATCCGGTAAATACCGGCTTTTCCCGTCCGGCTAATAAAGATGTAGACGCGCCTGCCAACTTTTTTGGTGTGCAGCAGGACATCCGTTACCTGGCGGAGTGGATCAGTACATTTGTGAGCCGTTACAACCGCTGGGCTTCTCCTAAATTCCTGATCGGGGAAAGTTACGGTACTACCCGCGTATCGGGCCTGGCGCTGGAATTGCAGAATAATCAGTGGATGTACCTGAACGGTGTGGTACTGGTATCGCCTACCGAACTGGGTATCGACCGCGCAGGACCGGTGGATGCGGCCTTACGTATTCCGTATTACGCTGCTACGGCCTGGTATCACAAAATGCAGGCACCTGATTTACAGCAAAAAGACCTGACGGCCATGTTGCCTGAAGTAGAAAGCTTTACCATCAACGAACTGCTGCCGGCTATTGCCAAAGGTGGCACGCTGGAAGAGGCGAAGCGGAAAGAAATTGCCGGCAAAATGGCGCGTTACATTGGTATCTCTGAAAAAATCATTCTTCAACATAACCTGAATATACCTACAGGCTTTTTCTGGAAGGAACTGTTACGTGATAAAAGTTTTACGGTAGGTCGCCTTGATTCACGTTACCGGGGCATCGACAGGCAGGATGCGGGTACGGAGCCGGATTATAACGCCGAACTTACTTCCTGGCTGCACTCGTTTACACCGGCTATCAATATGTACCTGCGCGAAGAACTGGGGTATAAAACCGACCTGAAATACTATATGTTCGGGCCTGTTCATCCATGGAACCGCGGCGGCGACCAAACGGGCGAAAACCTCCGACAGGCAATGGCGCAAAACCCTTACCTGCACCTGTTGGTGCAGTCGGGCTATTACGATGGCGCCTGCGATTACTTCAACGCGAAATACAACATCTGGCAAATGGACCCGGGCGGTAAACTGAAAGACCGTATTTCCTGGGAAGGTTACCGCAGCGGACATATGATGTACCTGCGTAAAGACGACCTGGCGTCCAGCAACGAACACCTGCGGGAGTTCATTTTCAAATCAATTCCCAAAGCAGGTACACCTGCGAAGTTCTAATAAAAAAAGCCCGCCGTCTGTTATAAACGCCGGGCTTTTTTTATCCTGTTATTCACACTGGGAATATCATTTCAAACGTAGCCCCTTTTCCCGGTTCGCCCTTCGCGGCAATAATGCCATGATGGTTCTCCACTATCTTTTTACACAACGCCAGTCCGATTCCCGTTCCTTTATAGGTCTGTTTGTCGTTCAGGCGCTGGAAAATCACGAATATCTGCTGCGCATACTGCTGCTCAAAGCCAATACCATTATCTGCAAAGGATATTTGCGCATATTGTAACGCGGGATCTAACTTAGCATATCGTTTTATCTCGTCGGCAGGTAACATCCGTGAGTTGATATTGATTTCCGGTTGTTCTTTGTCGGCAAACTTCAATGCATTGCCCATCAGGTTGGCGAACAGCTGTTGCAGCTGTGTGGTAACACCTTTGATGACTGGCAGTTTAGCGATCTTTACCACCGCTTTCTTTTGCTCGATCAGCAGGTCGAAGTCGGTGGTCACGTTTTGGAGTATCTTGTTCAGATCTACGCTGGCCAGTTGTTCCGGCACTTTGCTGAGCCTTGAATAGTGCAGCACATCACGAATCAGCGAAGCCATTCTGCGGGCGGAGTCGTTGATCTTTTCAAAGTATTGCCCGGCCACTTCTTTTTCTTCGAGATGTTCTTTCAGCAGCTCGGAAAATACCTGGATTTTGCGCAGCGGTTCCTGCAAATCGTGGCTGGCGATATAGGCAAATTGTTCCAGTTCGTGGTTCGATTTGAGCAGCAGTTCATTGCTGTGGTTGAGTTCCGACGTACGGTCGGTTACCTTTTTCTCCAGTTCGTCGGCACTGCTTTGGGCCAATTGTCTGGCCACTACCAGCTCTGTAACATCCTGCACCATCACTATTACATGTGTAACACGCCCGGTTTCGTCGGTTACCGGCTCGTAAACGCCGTTGTAATAGGCATTGCTCATATGGTCGATGTTGCGGCTGTAAGTCACGATCTTCTCCTTCTCCTTAAGCCGTTTACCCGTATGCATCGCTTCGGATATCATCCTGTAGGGCGACTGATCGCCTATTTCAGGGAATATCTCCAGTAACGGTTTATTCACCACCTGTTCCTGTTTACGGTTCCAGAAGTTCAGCATGGCTTCATTGGCCAGCTCCACCACCAGTGGTTCTCCACGCATAATGGCTACCGGGAAAGGTGTATGGTTAAACAGGTTGCGGAGGTGTTGTTCTGTTTCCCTGCGTATGGTGGCAATTTTTATCTGCGCCTTGATGCGTGCCTGTAACTCGCGGGCGGAAAAGGGTTTTACCACGTAATCGTCTGCCCCGATATCATACCCTTCTATCTTCGCTTCTTCGCCTGCCCGTGCGGAGAGAAGTATGACGGGCATGGATGCTGTAGAAGTGTTGCTTTTCAGGCGGTGTAACAGTTCAATGCCATCCATTACGGGCATCATCACATCCGAGAGTACAAGGTCGGGTGCTTCAATGGCTATTTTTTCGAGTGCCTGTTGCCCGTTCACTGCCGTGGTTACCCTGTAGTTTTTTTGCAGTAAACGCGCAATGTAATCGCGCATATCAATATTATCGTCCACCACCAGCACATGTGCCGGGGCCTGGATATTTGATATTATTTCCTGGGGTTGATGGGTGTGGGCATTTATCTTAGCCACTTCGCTGCCGGAGAGGCTCAGCACCTCGTTTACGTACATCTCGGGTAAGGTAGATTCGTAATCGGTTTGCTCCGTTTCAAATACGTGGCTGGGCGGCAGGTGTTCTTTGCCCAGTGGGATGGTGACCGTAAACAGACTGCCTTTGCCTACCTCGCTATCTACTTTAATTTTACCACCGTGCATGTTTACCAGCTCGCGCACGAGTGAAAGACCAATCCCGGTACCTTCGTGCGTGCGCCCGGTAGCATTTTTTACCCGGTGGAAACGCTCGAACATCAGGGGTAGTTCTTCCTTCGGGATGCCGATGCCTGTATCCTGTACGCGTAGTACGGCCAGCCCGTTTTCCTCTGTGATTGTTATTTTGATAGTGCCTTTAAGTGTGTATTTAAACGCGTTTGAAAGCAGGTTCAACACGATCTTTTCCCACATCTGCCGGTCTACGTAAACCAGTTGCGACAGCGGGCCGCATTGCACTTCGAAGTTAAGTCCCGCATGCTGGATAGCGGAACGGAAACTACCGGCAAGGTCGGTACTGAAGTTGCCCAGTTCCACCGGCGAAAACGATGCCTGCATCCTGTCTGATTCTATGCGGCTGAAGTCCAGCAATGTATTTACCAGCCGCAGTAAACGCAGGGCGTTGCGGTGAGTGGAGGTAATGTTGGCCTTATGAAGTTCAGGCAATACCTGTTGCGGATCATTCAGTAGTTCTTCCAGTGGCCCTAACATCAATGTAAGGGGCGTACGAAATTCGTGACTGATGTTGCTGAAGAAAGCTGTCTTGGCGCGGTCTATCTCCAGTAGTGCTTCGGTACGTTTGCGTTCTTCTTCGTAAGCCAGTACGTTCACGATTCCCGAAGCGATCTGGTCGGCCACCAGTTGCAGGAAGCCTGTGTATTTTTCGTCGGCTTTCCGGTAGGGGTTAAGACCTACCACCAGCGCAGCGAACGGGTATTTTTGTCCGGCCTGTATAATTGGCATTACCATTATTTGCCCAGGGCTTTTAGGCCAGTCGGTGCCTTTGGGTAATGGGCCAAAAATAGATTCAGCGTTGTCCAGTACAATGGGCTGGTTCAGTTTGCAGGCTTCTCCCAGTCGCCAGTTGTCGGTTTCGCCGTCACCCAGCCGCAGGTGTAATGGTGCTGCCCGGCCCGATAACTCGGCAGCGCTGCAACCTGCGAGGCGCGCTTCTGAGCAGTCGTTCTCGAAATGATATATCAGGCAAAAGGGGAAATCCTTTGCGTTTTGCTGTAGTACGGCCAGTGTTCTCTGGTAAGTTTCAGGAACGGTTTTGCTTTCCTGGATGCTTTTGCCCAGGTCCTTGAGCGTACGCATTTCGCGTTCGCCGGTAATGCGCCGGGTATCTTCGGTATTGGCGCAAATGATACCATGCGGCATACCATCGTCGCCGGGAACGGGGCTATAGGAAAAGGTATAATAAGTTTCTTCCGGATAACCGTTACGTTCCATAATAAGCAGCAGCGCTTCATCGTAAGTGCCGATGTTTTTGCTGATTGCCATTTCTGCACGGGGCCCTGCATCATGCCATATTTCTTTCCATACTTCCGCGGCAGGCTGTCCCAGGGCAGCAGGGTGTTTACCGCCAATGATACTGATATAGGCGTCGTTATACAGGTTTGTTAATCCGGGCCCCCACCACACGAACATGGGTTGGGAGGAAGTAAGGATAATGCGTACGCAGGTACGAAGGCTTTGCGGCCAGGTATCTACAGGCCCCAGTGGCGTTTGCGACCAGTCTTTACTCCTGATACGTTCTCCCAGTTCGCCGCCTCCGGTAAGAAAGCCGGGGATAGTCTGTTGCTCTGTATTCATGCTGGGGAAGGTGGCTTTTTATATTGATTAATCACTTGTTCAAGACGTTCAGAAAGTTGTTTAATACTGGGAGCCTTCACCACGTAATCTACCGCTCCCAAATTCCGGGTTTCCTCCATGTCGTGCGTTTCGGAAGATGTAGAATAAATGATAACAGGTACGCCCGACAGGTGGCGGAGTTTCTTCATTTCCACAAGCAGCTGTTTGCCCGCTACACGTGGCATGTTAAGGTCAAGAAAGATGAAGTCGGGAAGGATGCTCGCCTCTTCCGATAATTTCCTTAACGCCTCCATACCATCCGTAAAGGCGATGTAATGTACTTGTTCGTTTATGCGTTTGATGGCCAGCGAGAAAAACTCCAGGTCATCGGCATCATCGTCAATGAGCATGCATGTTAGCGGTTTCAAGCCAATGAGGTTAAATGGTTAAGAGATAGATCTTATTAAAGGCATTGTGGATATTGTTCCACAGGTATGTCTACATTCCGTCATTCCTGTTATGACATTAATAAGTAAATATCTAAATCTTACACTGTACTGCCACGGCATTCGCGCGTTTTTTGCAGACTGTGCAATTCTATTTTATTACAGTACATATTTTATACCGGGTTTCACATAAAAGAAACAGGCAGCCGCAAAGGCTGCCTGTTAGTAGTGTATGATGGCTCCTTAAACTGTTTCCTCGAATAACTCAGGGAAGTTGCGGAAAAGGTATTGATACATATCCCGTTTCAGGATATGATCTTCCGGAATTTCCTCATCGATCATGTTGTAACAATGCACACCTATCTTTTTCGCCTCTTCGCGGTCGCCCATTTCAAGGGTAACTTCAGAAAGGCTCCAGAAGTGTACGCCTGTTTCTATCGGCGACACTTCTTCCTGCGCAAAGTCCGATTCCAGTGTTTTTTTGATCAGTTCCCTGGCCGCTTCGTAGTTCTTAAGTTTACGTTCTATCATGGCCAGCTGATAAAAACTCTTTCCCAGCGACGGATGTGTAGGTTCATAATGCGTTTCTTCAATACGGATGTTTTGCTCAATAGCGGCTTTGGCTGCTTCAGTATTACTTAATTCATCTTCTGTAAGGGAAAGATGGTAGTAAAGGTTAGCCGTACGCAGGTCGTTTTCGCCATACTTAGCGATAATGCCCGGCAAACTTTTTTCCACAAGCAGTTTGGCAGCTGTAAAGTTGCCCAGGTTATTTTCTACGGCCGCCAGGTGATAATATAAGTCTGAAAGGTCGCGGCCTGTACCGGCTTTGTTTTCCAACTCCTGGGCATTGAGCATAGCATCTTTGGCAGCCTCCAGGTTGTCCAGGGCCTTTTCCATCAATCCTAAGTCAAAGTAATCGTTTGCCAGTGTGGGCTCGTCGGGATTTGTAGTTTCTTTCAGCAAGATGGCTTTTCGCAGGAAAACAGCAGCTTCTTCAAGGTTGCCCATTTCCACTTCCACGTTTGCTGCGTTGAAAAGTGCGCTTATTGTTGCAGTGTCGTTTTGCATCAGTCTGGTAGGTTTGTAAAAAACAGTACGCGGATAATCAGGGTGTGTAACAACAACCTGAAAGTACGAAAAAATGTGCGTTTGGTATGTCCTTCTTTTAGATGATCAATAATAATGCTTGTGCCACAGTATTTATGCCAGAATTTGCTGCGGCGCAGTTTCAAAATGTCCGGATGATGTCCGTAGTTACCGCAAAACTATACGCTAAACGGATTTTAACAAATTAATTCTTATTTGAAAAGATATGATAAATAATCTTATACTTATATTTGCAGCTCTAAAACCTCAGATTAGTATATGAAATTTATCCGTACCACACTGGCCTTTTTATTAGTGGCCGGTTTAGCACCCCAGCTGGCAACCGCCCAGAAAATAAAGCTGGTAAAAGGTGACATTAAAGCCTTTGCAGGAATCGATACCCTCAACACCGAATTTACCTACGATAACCTGGAAGTAGGTAAAGAAGGTAACGAGGAAAATTACATCGAAAGAAAAAAAGCCGAGTACAACAAAAAGGAAGCCGGTAAGGGTGATGCCTGGGCAAAGGCCTGGAAAGACGATCGTGCTTTCCGTTATGAGCCGAAGTTTAACGAATTGTTCACCAAACACTTCGAGCATCCTGCGGGGTCCTATAAGAGGGCTAAGTATACACTGGTAGTGCATACTTCTTTCATCGAACCTGGCTTTAACGTGGGTATAACGCGTAAAAGTGCTAAAATCGATACGCAGATCTGGCTGGTGGAAACCGCTGGCGATCACAAAGAGGCGATCGTGAAGTTTACCGTGGAAGATGCGCCGGGTGGCGATGCCATGGGCTTCGACTTCGACTCGGGCCTGCGTATTTCTGAAGCTTACGCTATTACCGGTAAAGCGTTGGCGAAATACATCAACAAAAAAATCTAAACCTGCTGGTTTAACCGCCTTTGAACACCGCACCGTCTCTTATATGCAGAGGGTGCGGTGTTCCGTTTTTGGGAGGGATAAAGTCGGCCTTTCCGCTTATATTTGTCGCCAAAGCAATTGGAGGTCGGGGTATGCAATCTGTGTTAACTCTTCTTAAACATCATTTCGGTTACGATCAGTTCCGCCATAATCAACAGGCTATTGTTGAAAATGTGCTGGCCGGAAAAGATACGGTGGTACTAATGCCTACGGGTGGTGGTAAATCTATTTGTTACCAGTTGCCAGCCCTGGCATTCGATGGTGTCACCATCGTAGTATCGCCCCTTATTGCTTTAATGAAAGACCAGGTAGACGCGCTGACCGCAAACGGAATTCCCGCCGCTTTCCTTAACTCCACGCTTAGTATGGCGGAGCAGCAAACGGTTTCGCACCAGTTGCGCAATAAAAGCCTTAAACTATTGTATGTAGCGCCCGAACGCCTGCTTGGCGACGGTAAGTTTATACAATACCTGCAAACGCTGGACATATCGCTGTTCGCTATCGACGAAGCGCACTGTATCAGCCAGTGGGGCCACGACTTCCGTCCGGAGTACCTGGGACTTGGACAGTTAAAACAGTTCTTTCCCCAAACACCGGTAATAGCGCTCACCGCCACGGCCGATTCGCTTACTAAAAAAGACATCATTCATAAACTGGAGCTGAAGGAGTATAAGGTCTACGAAAACTCTTTTAACCGCCCCAATATCAACTACTACATCCGCAGCAAACGTAATTACTTCGACCAGCTTACCGAATACCTGGAAGAACATAAGGACGACAGCGGTATCATATATTGCCTCTCCCGCGCCTCCACCGAATCGCTGGCCGAGGACCTGCAACGTGCAGGTTTTGCCGCCGCTGCTTATCATGCGGGCCTTGAGCGTAACGTAAGGGACGAGCGCCAGGAGAAGTTCCTGAAAGATGATATCCGCATTATGGTGGCCACTATCGCTTTTGGTATGGGCATCAATAAAAGTAACGTGCGCTTCGTGGTGCATGTGGACCTGCCTAAAAACATTGAAGGGTACTACCAGGAAACTGGCCGCGCCGGCCGCGATGGTATTAACAGCGATGCGATATTGTTTTACAGTCCGGGCGATGTGTTTAAACTCAAACGTTTCGCTACGGTTGACGGCAACGAGGAGCAGAGCGCCATCATGCTTAAAAAGCTCGACCAGATGGCTGGTCTCTGTGAAACTTTCCTTTGCCGCCGCAAATACCTGCTGAATTACTTCGACGAAGCAGCGCCCGACCAATGCGGTAGCTGCGACCGTTGTATGACGGAAGGGGAGAGGGAAGATGCGACCATTGCAGCACAGAAGATGCTCAGCGCTGTTTACCGCCTGCAGGAACGCTGGGGCATGAACTATGTAATTGACTTTTTGCGGGGCAGCGCATCGGTAAAAGACTTTCACCGCGATATTAAAACTTACGGGATAGGCAAGGAGTACAGCAAAGAGCAGTGGAAGCTGTATGGCCGTGAACTATTGCAACTCGGGTACCTGCAACTGGCGGGCAATGAGTTCCCGATTTTGAAACTCACCGATACCAGTTGGGAAGTGTTAAAAAACGGTCAGTCTGTGATGTTAACCAGGCAGGTGAAGGAAGAAAAAGTGCTGCGCGAGCCAGGTATGCCTGCAAAGGGCAAACCACATCCGCAGCAGGACGATTTGCTCAAGTTGCTTAAACAACTGCGCCGGGAGCTGGCCACACGCGATAATGTACCTCCCTATATTATATTCTCCGATGCCACGCTGGTAGAACTGGCAACTTACCTGCCACTCACGCTTACAGATATTTCAAAGATTTCCGGTTTTGGCGATGTGAAGCTCGCCAAATACGGCGATGCGTTTTTGCAGGCCGTGCAGGATTATTGCATCCTTAACCGCGTTCCCACGCAAATCCATCTTAAACCATCTTCATCGGCTCCCAAACGCAGCAGCGCGACGAAGCAAAAGCCTGCAGTGCCCTCCAGCAGCAATACACAGCGGCAAACGCTCCAGCTGTTCCTCGATGGTAATTCGGTGGACGATGTGGCTCATTTACGCAGCCTGGCACCTAATACCATACAGGCGCATTTAGCGGCCTTTATCCGCACCGGCGAGTTAGATGTACACGAACTGGTGCCAAGGCAGAAAATACCACCTATTTTGAACGCTATCGAACAAATAGGTGATGGTGCATTGAGCCCGCTCAAGGAAAGATTAGGCGATCAGTTTTCTTACGGAGAGATCCGTGCGGTGATCGCTTATAATCAATGGTTACAGGAGCAGGAGCAATAAATGTATATAAGTGTCGGTTTTACACCCAATTTAAATAAGTAATATCCGCGTATAAGATGGTAAAATCGGTAAAGTGTTAGCCCCTTCTTCACAGTAGTTTTATAGTGTCATAGTGACAATTAAGCATAGTTGCAAACGTTTGGTAGATATAGTGAGCAAGCCCCTTCGCAGTAAGCGTTTATCAACCTATCAGTTTTTAACAAAGATTATTTCAGCCAGGATCAGATAGAATACGAAAAATTGTGCATTTTAAAACAACACGGAATTGTCTACTGTAGTGGATTGTGTGTATAAACTCCGTTTAAACAATAAAAACTCATGTAGAATGGTAGCCGATACCGGTATTAGGTAAAAGGTGCCGTATTGCCCATTTTTTAACAAAGCTTAAAACATCAACCAAATTGCCATCTGGTATGGCAGAGGAAAACTATTGACTATACAATAAGGATTTTTGAGTACCCTGTTTAGGTAACACTGTTTATTTAGGGTGCATTGTATTCCACGAACGAGCCTGTGATAGCTTGAGGATTCTTATTGCCCTAACCTTTCTATATCATTTCATCTTCTAATAACAACAACAATGATGTATCAACCAAATTACAAACGGATGCTGGCGGCGGTGCTGATATGCCTGCTCATGCTCCCGCTGGCCGTACTAGCCCAGTTCAAGGTAACGGGCAAGGTCACCGACAAAAAGACCAACACCGTGGTGCCCGGTGTAGTGGTAAGAGAAAAGGGCACCAAACAGGGTACTACCGCAGGTGCGGACGGTACGTTCAGCCTCGACGTAAAATCGGGCGATGCCACGCTGCTGGTGAACTTTATGGGTTACATGCAGCAAACCATTACGGTGGGCGGCCGTAGTATGATAAATATCGAACTGGAAGAAGATGTAAAAGCCCTGAGCGATGTGGTAATCATCGGTTACCAGGATATTACACGCCGTAAAACCACCGGTGCGGTAGCTTCTGTAAAAGGTAAAGAAATAGAGAACACACCTTACGCAACCTTTGATGCGATGTTACAGGGCAGGGTGCCCGGCCTTACCGTGTTAACCACTACCGGTGAACCAGGCAGCAGCAGTATTGTGAATGTGCGCGGTTCTACCAGTGTAAACCCGGGCGGTGTAAGTGCACCGTTATATGTAATTGACGGTGTGATCTTCGATGTAAGTGATGTTCAGGCCACTTATGGCTTTTCCAACCCGCTGTCTGCCATCAACCCAAATGATATTGAATCAGTAGACGTGTTGAAAGATGCCTCTGCATCTGCTATTTACGGAGCGAGGGCAGCCAACGGCGTAATTATCATCAAAACAAAACGTCCGAAAAACGGAGCGCCGCAAATTCGTGTAGGCAGCTACATGGGTATTGCGGATAAACCTGCTATGAAACCCATGGTGGTGGGTGCCGATGAAAGGCGTATGAAGATGGACCTGCTGCAGAAGTACGGAGATTATTTAAGGAATCAGCAGTTAGATATGATGCTTACAGACAGTCTGAATCCAGCGTATAATAACAATACCGACTGGCAGGGACTGTTCCTGAAAAGAGCTACGATCAATAACGTAGATGCAAGCGTAGGTGCTGCATCGGACGTATTTGCTTACCGCCTGGCTTATGGATATTATAAGGAAGATGGTGTGATGAAGGGATATGACTTCATCCGTTCAAGCCCTCGTTTATTCCTGTCGGTAAAACCTACAAAACAACTGGAAATTTCTAACGACCTGTTTATCACATTTACAAAAGCAAGGCATGGCCGCGGTGATGGTGGCCGCTATCCTTTTTCTACATGGGGCTTCCCTGCATCATTCTGGAAAGTAGGCGATGCAGAAAAGAAGATTTTTACAGGTGATTTTGAGGATATGCTGGATGATGACCGTACCACTTCGGTGATGGGTAATACCCGGTTGTTATACACCTTCGTTCCCGGACTCGTATGGAACAGTAATGTGGCCTATAACTTCAGTACGGCCAGAAGGGATTATTTCAGGCCGGCCATCATGAACTGGGGCATTAACAGTGCTGAGAATAATGTAAACCAGATGCGCCGTTATGAGGTGGAAAACTACCTGATGTACAACAAAACATTGGCGGAAGACCATAGCATTTCAGCGCTGGTAGGGCAAGGCGTGGAAAAGCAGGTGCTTAATAATACTTACCTGTATGGTGCAGGTATAATAGCAGATGCTGTAAAAACAGTAACGGGTGTACCATCCGGACCTGACCTGAACGGTAATTCCGGTATTCAGGCCCGTACACGTTTGTCTTACTTCGCACGTGTAGGTTATGATTACAAAGGAAAATACCTGTTGCAGCTGAACTATCGCCGCGACGGATCTTCCCGTTTCTCCAAAAACGACCGCTGGGGCGAGTTTCCCTCCGCCTCTGTTGGTTGGGTAGTGAGTGATGAAGCCTTCTTCAGCAGCGTATTCAGAAATGCGGTTTCCTTCCTGAAATTCCGCGGTAGCTATGGTGTAACAGGCTCCGATCCACTGGATTATTACGCGCAGTACCAGGGCCTTGTGTCTGATGCCAGCTATGGCGGCTCCAATGTTAATGGCTCAGGCGGTGGTGCAATGTATACTTATAACGGCACCAACGTAATGTACCCTGATTATGCGAATACAAGTGCCGCTAATGGTATTACCTGGGAGCGCAGCCCGCAGTTTAACTTAGGTATGGACCTCAACCTGCTAAAAGATCGTATCCAGGTTACTGCGGATCTTTATCGCAGAGAGTCTAATGCGAAGGTATTTGATGTACCTGTAACAACTACCACTGGTTACACCCGGGTTAGAAACAACTACGTGGATGTGCTGAACCAGGGTGTGGAGCTGGCGATCAACTCTACCAACTTCTCTACCAAATCGGGCTTCATATGGCGTACCAATTTCAACATTGCCATCAACGAAAATATGGTGGCCCGTCTGCCGCAGGGTGGCCGCGACTTTAAGTTCGGGGATCCATGGTTACAGCGCTCTCTCACTGTTGGTCAGCCACTGTTCCAGATCAATGTGTGGAAGGTAGATGGAATTTACCAGACAGATGCCGAGGTACCGGTTGACCCATTGACGGGTAGACCGTTAAGGGCCGAAAATGGTAATCCTTTCCGTGCAGGCGACCCAATCCGCCGCGATCTTAATGGCGATTATATCGTAGATCTCCTGGACAAGGAAAATGCCGGTAACCCAAACCCCAAAATATCTGGTGGTTTAACCAACAGTTTTAGTTACAAAGGCTTTTCGCTGGATGTGCTGTGCACATTCTTCGCAGGCCGTAAATTATGGAACGGTTACCTGTCTGACAAATTGCAGGATGCCGGTTCAGCGGATCCTTATAACAGGTGGGGAGGTTATTCAGCAGTGGCATCCGATTTTGGAGACGATTTCTCCTTTTGGAGTGGCCCGGGTAGCACAGGCAATTTGCCCGGTCTGATCACGAACAGTGTTGAAAAATGGCATATATCTCAGTCCATTTTCGTAGAAGATGCCAGCTTCTTCAGGTTAAAGAACATTCGTCTTGGCTACAGCCTGCCCGAACGCTGGGTAAAACCCACGAAGCTGAAAGGCATCCGCTTCTACGGACTGCTGGACAACGTGTTCACCATTACTTCAGCTACTGTTCCTGATCCTGAAGCGGTAGGTTATGATGGTTATTCTTCCGGTAACGACTATCCCATCCCGAAGAAATGGACATTGGGCCTGGACATTAACTTCTAAAAACTAACATCATGAAGAAATTCTTTCTCTATATAACAATTGGTTGCACGATGCTTTTTGCATCTGGTTGCAGCAAGTTCCTTGACCAGGAACCGATCAGTAAGCCTACTGACCAAAACTTCTGGAAAAACGAAGCAGAAGGCAATTCTGCCGTGGCAGGCATTTATGCACTCCTGCGAAAAGCCCTTACCGGTGGAGATGCAGACCTGTATTTTGCCCATGGCGATTATCCGTCCGACGAGTTCAATGTGGACCGTGTAGGAGGCGATGCCAGGTCGGCAGCCGCCATCGACTGGTCTGTGTTCGTAGATACTAACAGTAAACCTTACAGGAGTATCGTGGCCTACCGCAGGTACGATAACTTCTACCGCATCATCGATCAGGCTAACCGTTGTATTAAACTGTTGCCTACCATTCCGCTGAGCGAGTACACTTCGGGCAACCCGGAAGCTGCACGCGATGCGCTTATGGCTGAAGCCTATTTCATGCGCGCTTATACCTATTTTTATATGGCGCGTGTGTGGGGCGATGTTCCCCTGGTGCTGGAGTCTGTAACTGACCTTGCCGGTGCGCCTTTGTTGGCCCGCACCCCGCAGGCTGAAGTACTGGCCCAATGCATAAAGGATTGTGAGGCTGCGCTTCCTAAATCAACTTATGGTCACCGTAGCTCGGCCGATCGTGGTATACGCGCAAATAAATCGGCAGTATTTGCTTTACTGGCTCATATCTACGCCTGGCAAGGAAATTACGCGAAAGTTATTCCTGCCGCAGATTCAGTAATCAGTAAAGGCGGATTCGCGCTGGCCGACAGACGTGCGATACCTGCAATGTTTTCCGCTACTGTTTCTTCAGAAGGTATATTTGAGATCGCGATGAGCAGCACTACTGAAGGTAACAGCAATGGCATTGCGTTTAAAACGCTGGTGGCCCCTTACCTGATGACCAATACCTCCACCATTCCGCCATATGGCCTCGATAAGAATCACTTGTACAGCACCACTAATCCGGATGCGCTGTTCACGAACCTTAACGACCTCCGTGCGCAACATGCTTTTGCATTTATGACAACCGGTCAGGAGCCTATCTGTATCAAGTATTCGAATATCGCTTACACGCAAACCGGCAATCAAAACCCTCTCGCGCGAAACAACATCATCATCTTCCGCCTTTCCGACATCGTGTTGCTGAAAGCCGAAGCTCTTGCTGCCACATCTGCTTTTGGCGATGCAAGAACAGCGCTCAATAGCATCCGTGCTGCGGCAGAAGCCGGCGATACCGACGCTACAGATGCAGGTCTTTTCGAAGCTGTAATACAGGAACGCGCTCGCGAGCTGTTCCTGGAAGGACACCGTTTCTACGATATGATCAGGCTGGCACGTGCAAAACAGGTATACAAATTCGGGGCAAAAATGGATGCCGCCAGTTTTGCTGCCGGTAAATATTACTGGCCGCTTGACATGTTGCTGCTCGTGCTCAACCCTAAACTTACCCAAACTCCATTCTGGGAAGGAAAACTTTAAAGCAAAACATCATGAAACTGAACATATTATTATTAGCGGTATGTGCCAGCCTGATGGTGGCCGTGAGCTGCAAAAAGGCCGATTATCTTACCGACAGTGGTGTACACTCGGCCAAAACGCCTCTTACTACGTATGAGTTTCTAAAGAACCATCCGTGGAAAAGCTTCGATACATTAGTTACCATCCTGGATCACTACGGTCTCCAGGAAGAAGTGAACGGCGCGGGTACTTTTTTCGCCGTCACTAACCGTTCCATCAGAAATTACATGAACATGAAGCAGGTGCAGACCGAGTTCTGGGACGAAAATGCAAAGTATACCATGGATAGCCTCTACCGCGACCTTACGGCGGATTCTATCCGTCAGTACATGTTTGCTGATAAGATCCCGGTTTCAGCTCTTACATCGGAGGATCCTGTTCTTAAATCCAGCCTCGCCGGCACAAGTATGGCCGTACGTAAAAGGAGGCAGCAGGTGAGTACCGATTTCTCATTCGAGCCGGTTTATTATCTCTACCTCGTTAAAGTTCGGGGAGGTTTGGATGATCCCAATAACCCGCCTTCAGGAAACGACCCAAATGTGGATGCAACGGTATTATGCCAAACCACCGGTATTGAAACGCAGAACGGTAAAGGGACTATCCTGCACGTACTGCAAAACAGCCATGGTTTTGTGCGGTTCTGACAATTGTTTATTACTTAACTGAAATGATCTGAACATGAAATTGCGATATATCATCTTAATACTCTCCGGACTCAGTGTTACCCTGTTCTGCTGCAAAAAGGTGGAAGAAGGTTACCTGAGCGACAGGATGGAGTACATGCCTTTTACGCTCATCGCTACACAGGGTGCGGCTAGTTATACAACACCTATCCCTGCCGATGGCTCAACTTTACCACTAAAAGTAAAGTTGCTGGAAATACGCAGTAAGGCCACCGGTAAAGCGCTCGATAGCGCTACCCTGCAACCGCGGGAAGTGCCTATCTACCTGGCCGAACTTACGGCTGCAGATACAACGATAGAATTGATCAATAAAAAAATTACAAGGGGCATGAAACGGCCTATTGATATCGCTACCATCGGCGGCCGTATCATCGTTTCGCCCGCGGCCAGTTTCCTGGATACAGGCCGTTATGAGTTTGATGTGGAAGTGTCAAATATGCGCGGTACCCGGGTATTTAAGAATGCCGGTAACATCCTGATCGCTCCTAAAACATGGTACACTATTACCCGTCAAACACGTACTTCTTCTCCCGTAGGAGCGGAAACGGATTTCCAGAATATCGGCGACGGCAGCATGCCTATGACGATCGACCGTTACCCGGATGCGCCTAACAAACTGGTGTTTAAATTTGTAGACACCAAAGGGGTTCCGTTTAATCCTAAAAACGGAGAAATTATTCTCCGTGGCGACAGGGCGCACTTTAAACTGTATAATCCTTTCTTTCCGGAAGTAAAAACAGATACGGCGCTGGAGTTCCAGCACCCTAATCTGACAAGGTTCCCATTCTTTACACAGCCTAATGGCGAAACGAGCTCCTATTACCGTATTCCGGGTGCCTTTAACACAATCAACCGTAACGTAAATGCTACTTTCGGCATTACCTTTTTCGGCAGCGGCACCTACATCGTAACAATGCAAACGGGTGTGGAAAGAAAGCCATAACCGTTTTTCGTTTTCTTAATTTGGTTGAAATATGAACAGAGGCCGGCCTTATAATGCTTTGCTCGCGCATGGCAGACTAGGCCGGCATTCTTTTTTTATTAAACAGGCTGGGGAACAAATCCCGGCCGCCGTTGTGTCACTCCCTTCAACGGCTGTAACAACCTTGGGCAAAGATCAGATCCTCCATCACGGCGGTGTATACACCGTAAATCAGCGGTTGCTCCTTTAACGGCTGTACAAGTGTTTGCCCTTCTTTAAATAATCTCACCCCCTTACCTGATAATTTTAGAAAATAAATTGTACTTTCAGAATGCATTCTATTTAACCACGTTATTAACAGCCCACATCATTAAAACCACGAAAATCCATGAATAGCAACTTCAATAACCGCAGGGATTTCCTGCGCAGGATGGGTGTATTTGCAGCCGGCGTAAGCCTCGGTCCGGCCTTCCTGGCAGCCTGTAACAATGCAGGTAAAACCCCTGGGTCCGATAGCGCCAGCGCTGGCACCGATTCTACTGGTAAGGCCAAAACTGCGGCAGACCTGTTTTTTAAGATCTCCCTGGCTGAATGGTCGTTCCATAAAGCTTTGATGGGCGGTAAAATGGACCACCTCGACTTCGCCATGCGCGCCAAAAAGGATTTCGATATCAGTGCGGTGGAATATGTGAACCAGTTTTTCAAAGACAAAGCAAAAGATAAAACATACCTGGCCGAAATGAAGAAACGTTGCGACGACAATGGCGTTCGCAGCGTACTCATTATGTGCGATAATGAAGGCCACCTCGGCGATACGGATGTAAAAGCCAGGCTCAAAGCGGTAGAGAATCATTACAAATGGGTAGAAGCTGCTCAATACCTGGGCTGCCACTCTATCCGCGTAAATGCGGCAGGAGAAGGTACGGCCGAAGAGGTATCCAAGGCGGCGATCGATGGTCTGGGAAAACTTACCGACTTTGCAAAAGACTTTAACATAGGCGTTATCGTGGAAAACCACGGTGGTTACTCTTCCGACGGTAAGTGGCTGAGTAATGTCATGAAATCGGTAAACAAACCCGGCTGCGGCACGCTCCCCGATTTCGGTAACTTCTGCATCAACCGCACCAAACCGGAAACTAATACACCCGAAGGCTGGGCCGCGACCAAATGCCTTGAAGAATACGACAAATACATCGGCGTACAGGAACTGATGCCTTTCGCCAAAGGCGTGAGTGCTAAAACCTACGACTTCGACGATGCCGGTAATTCTGTTCAGGTAGACTATGATAAAATGCTGAAGATCGTAAAGGACGCCGGGTATACCGGACACATAGGCATTGAGTACGAAGGCTCGAAGCTGGGTGAAGAAGAAGGCATCAAAAAGACCCGCGACCTGCTGATAAAAGCAGGCGGTGTTTTAAGCTAAGGCTAACCGTCAGTATACAATAGGAGGGCCGGGCTGCGAAGCCTGGCCTTTCATTTTATCACCATTTTTATCCCACCTGTTGCCAAAAATCCTCAATCTGATCAGTTTTGCAACTGTGAGGGTTCGTTTCTCACCGAAATGCCTTTTATTTGCACTATACAAACTCCCCAAAGTTAGTTAGCCCGGCAGATGGTCTGCTTTTTGCAATCGTTAATCACCCAAAAGGACACGGAACCGACAAAAACCAATTTTTTAACAACAATTAAACCTGGATAGTATGGCTCAGCAAGTTACAACCTCAAGCACCGCTTCTATAAGCAGTCTCATTCAAGAATTAAAAGCCCGTGGTTACGGACAGGAATTCGTTTTGCGTAACGATGGCCGGGCAAGACTGCAGGAAAACACCCGCAAATACACGCCTGAAGAACTGCGTGTGATCGAAACACTGCAAGTGCCAACAGGTTCCAGGTATGCCGATCCCGCTATCATTTACCTGATCGAAGACGAATCGGGCAACACCGGTTACCTGATGAACGCTTTTGGCAGCTATGCTGATTATGAAGGTGATACTTTATATAACTTCATTCGTAAAATGGGCCGTCACGAGCGTTACGAAAATACCACTTTTGCCGTTCGCGACTAGCGTAAACGATACCTCACATCACGATCCATGATTTTGCATGCTGGCCTGCCTTATTCGCTGGTGCGGTTTGGGCTGCCGTTTAATTACCCTAAGCTTGAAAAAAATATCCGTACGGACGTAGTAGTGATTGGTGCTGGTATTTCCGGCGCACTCACGGCTTATTCGCTGGTAAACGCCGGTATCAGCTGCACCGTTGTGGATGCCCGTACGGTAGGACTCGGCAGCACCTGCGCCAGTACATCACTTCTGCAATACGAAATTGATGTACCGCTACACAAGCTTATCGATAAAGTGGGTGAGGAACATGCCGCCACCGCCTATCATGCCTGCAAACAATCTATTGATGATATTGAGCGTATCTGCAAAAAGCTGAAACTGAAGGAGTTTGAACGTAAAACAAGCCTGTACTTCGCTTCATCCGATAAACACATCCCCTTTATAGAAAAGGAATTTGCTGCCCGCCGGAAACACGGCTTTGACGTGGAGCTCTGGAGCGGTAAACAGGTGAAAAGCCGTATGGGCTTCGAAGCGCCTGCCGCCATCTATTCACAATGCGCCGCATATACTGATGCTTACACCGTTACCCACGGACTGCTGCAATACATAATTGGGCAGGGTGCTGCGGTATACGATCGTACCAATGTACTGGATATAGATATGACGGCGCGTAGTGTAACCCTTACCACGCATAACGGGAAAAAGATAAGGGCGAAGAAGCTGGTCATCGCCACCGGCTACGAATCTACCCAATACATTAAACAACATGTGGTAGACCTGCATGCTACTTATGCGTTGCTCAGTGAAACGTATAGCCGGTCTACCTTCTGGCACGAGAACTGCCTGATCTGGGAAACAAAGGAGCCATATCGTTACATGCGTACCACCCATGACAATCGCCTGCTCATAGGCGGCCGCGACGTAAATTTCTATAACCCGGTAAAGAGAGATAAACTGCTGCGCTCGAAATCCCGCCAGCTGTTGGGCGATTTTAACGAACTATTTCCTAAAACCGACTTTCTGCCTGAGTTTGAATGGACAGGCACATTTGGGACTACCAAAGACGGTTTGCCGTACATAGGTGTATATCCACCCATGAAGCATGCGTACTTTGCGCTGGGCTTCGGTGGCAACGGTATTACCTTTAGCCAGGTGGCTGCAGGTATTGTTACAGATATGATACTAGGAAAGAAAAATGAACTGTCGCCGGTGTTCTCCTTCGACCGCCTTAACCGTTAGTTCATAGAGAATTTAACCCCGGTGGTAGAATGAAGAACGTCTAGCAGATTATCCAAAGATACATTATCGAATTCCCCTGACACTTTAGTATCCTGCCCGTTACCCCGCATCGCGATCTCTACACCATACCAGGCTTCAATTTTACGAACAGCCGTATGTAAAGGCACATCTTCAAAAACCAGTTTCCCCTTTTTCCATTCTTCCAGTTCCGCCACGTTGTAGGTTTCCTTTTCCATCAGGTCGATGTCTTTGTTAAACAGTATTTCGTTACCGGCTATCAGCGTTTCGGGCTGGTTATCGGTGGGGGAGTGATAGGCTTTGCGTACGGTAAATTGCCCGTCCAGCACATGTACAGTTGCGCCAGGCTGGCTTTCGGCCGAACGGATGCGTAAGGCACCATGGTAACCGGTGGTAATCAGTTTATCGGTGATGATGGTAAAGGGAATGAATCCATTGGCCGGTACTTCGAAAAACGCTTCGCCGTTCAATACCAGCGTATGTGCGCTGTCGCGGTAATTTTTAGGTACCCAGAGCGTGGTCTGTGAGTTAAGGGTAACCCTGGTGCCATCAGCGAGGGTGATTACTTTACGGTTGCCATGCTGGCAATGGTATGCCTGGTAGCCGGCGCGCAGGGTGTTGGGGTCCATAGCCAGCGTCGGCCGTTGTACACGGTCATGATCGTAGTACATAAAACCGGAAATCAACAGCATCACTAATATAATGCCTGCCGTAAATGGTTGCCAGGAATGTTTCTTTCGTTTCATATTCATAACGTGTTCGCCTTTGGAATTGCAAAGTTCTTGTGCTGCCATGGTTGGTTGATTGCCCCGCCTTAAAAGTAATAAATTTTTCGGCGATTGCGGAAACATAGGTCGCCCCTAAATGATTATAAGCCACCTTATTTTACGATAAACCATCATATGATGATGCATCGCAGATAAGACAGCTTAAATCCTTGGGGCAAGCAACAAGGCTGATGTGGGTATCAACCCGGGTATCTTAAATCAGTTTAGTCTGGTGTTGTGATGAATCAACCCTTAAAGGCAGCTGTAATGGTGATTGGTGTGTCCATATTCACTGTTGAAGGTTTGTTACTCTCAATTTTCCCCTGCTGGGCCGTGTGCTTACAAGAAGTTGAAGGCTGAGGCAAGGGATTGTTTATACTCAAATTGCTCTCTATACTTGGGAGTTGGATGAATGCTCTCGTGCAAAGGTAATCGCTGCCCACTTATTCCGCTATACTCACTTTTAAGTATTTTTAACAATTCCTTATAATATCTATAATTAGTATTCTATGTTGACTATTATGGGTGAGTGCGCCGAAAAAATTCAGATATAGATCAGATGGGGCGTATACCGTACGTTTATTGTGCCAGGCAATCTCGGATAAGAAATAGATAATATGCGTTAACGGGGCAGGCTATATTGTTTTTGCAATCACAATTGAGCACCCTAACTTTGCCCGCCATGGAAACGCAGCCATTCATTTCTTTCGAGAATACAGCTATTGCATTTGAGCACAGGACCAACCGATCATTAAAAAAAGCGAACTTCCTTTTTTCCAATATCGGTAAGCCCTGGCTGGTAAAATTCGGCGCCTTTGCTACGCCGCTTGCCTTTAAACTGGGCCTGCCGGTTAAGGGTATTATTAAAAGCACCATATTTGATCAGTTTTGTGGGGGCGAAAACCTCGAAGAAGCTGCTGCTACCGCGCAGCAACTAAGCAGGTTTGGCGTAGGTGCTACCCTCGACTACGGCGTAGAGGCCATGGAGGGAGAGGAGAACTATGACAATGCTGTTCCCGAATTCCTGAACGCGATCAAATATGCGGCCGGTAAAAAACACCTTCCTTTTATCGCCATTAAAATAACCGGCTTCGCCCGTTTTGCCCTGCTGGAAAAACTGCATGCCGGTGAACCGCTCAGCGCCGAAGAAGATCGCGAGTACACCCGCGTACGTTCCCGCATCAATACCATCGTTGAAGCAGGTGCCATGCATAAAGTTGGCGTATTGATCGATGCCGAAGAATCCTGGATCCAACAACCGGTAGATGACCTGGCCGATGCTATGATGGCCCGCTACAACCGCGATGAAGTAATCGTGTACAATACTTTCCAGTTGTACCGCCACGACCGCCTGGAGTTCCTGAAAACCTCTCTGCAAAAGGCGGAACAGGGTGGTTATATGCTGGGTGCCAAACTGGTGCGCGGCGCTTACATGGAAAAAGAACGTAAACGTGCGGAGGAACAAAGTTACCAGTCACCCATCCAGCCGAATAAACAGTCGGCAGACGAGGATTATAACGAAGCCATACACTTCTGCCTGGATCATATCAACAAGCTGGGCCTGTTCGTGGGTACCCATAACGAACAAAGTACACTGCTGGTCACTAAACTGATGGCGGACAGGCACCTGCCGCCCAATCATCCGCGCATCCACTTTTCGCAGTTGTACGGTATGAGCGATAATATCACTTTTAACCTGGCGCATGCCGGTTATCATGTTACCAAATACCTGCCTTACGGTCCCGTGAAGGATGTAATGCCTTACCTGATCCGTCGTGCGCAGGAAAATACTTCTATCGCCGGGCAAATGGGGCGCGAACTGGGCCTTATCCGTAAGGAGATGAAGCGAAGGGGTATTTAACTCAACTTTTTACTAACAGATTGTGCATAAAGGCCTCCGGTATTCGGAGGCTTTTTTCTTAACTTGCCGCCTGTATGCAACAGTATTTAGACTTACTCCAACATATTATCGATAACGGCGCCGTTAAAACCGATCGTACCGGTACCGGTACCATCAGTTGTTTTGGTTACCAGATGCGCTTCGACCTGCAAAAGGGCTTTCCAATGGTGACCACCAAAAAAACGCATCTCAAGTCCATCATATACGAACTGCTCTGGTTCCTGAAAGGCGATACCAATATCAAATACCTGAAAGATAACGGTGTAAGCATCTGGAACGAATGGGCCGACGAAAATGGCGACCTCGGGCCGGTTTACGGTCACCAGTGGCGTAGCTGGCAGGGTGCAGACGGTAAGGTGATTGACCAGGTAACGCAACTCATCGATCAGATCAAAAAGACACCCGATTCCCGCCGCCTGATCATCAGCGCCTGGAATGTGGCCGACTTACCCGATATGGCTTTGAGTCCCTGCCATTGCCTGTTCCAGTTTTACGTGGCAGATGGCAAATTAAGCTGTCAGCTCTACCAGCGCAGTGCCGATGTGTTCCTGGGCGTGCCTTTCAATATCGCTTCGTATGCTTTGCTCACGCTGATGATCGCCCAGGTTTGCGACCTGCAGCCGGGCGACTTCGTACACAGCTTCGGCGATGTACACCTGTACAGCAACCACATCGAGCAGGCCAAACTCCAGCTGAGCCGCGAACCATACCCGCTGCCTACAATGAAGCTGAACCCGGAAGTAAAAGATATCTTCTCTTTTGAGTTCGAAGACTTCGCGTTGGAAAATTATCAATCGCATCCTCATATTAAAGCCCCGGTGGCCATATAGTTATGACAGTTTCCATTATCGTGGCGGCTTCTGAAAATAATGTGATTGGCATCAATAACCAGTTACCCTGGAACCTGCCTAACGACCTGAAATATTTTAAGAACACCACCTGGGGGATGCCCATCATCATGGGCCGTAAAACATTCGATTCTGTAGGTAAACCGCTGAAAGGCAGACAAAACATCGTCATTACCCGCCAGCAGGATTATGCACCGGAAGGAGTCGATGTGGTATCATCCATCAGCGCTGCTGTGGATAAGGCTAAGACTTACGATGTCAACGAGATATTCATCACAGGTGGTACCGAGATATTTATTCAGTCATTTCCTTTAGTGAACCGTATTTACATTACCCGGGTACATGCGCAGGTAGAAGGAGATGCTTTTTTTCCTGAAATTAATGCAGGCGAATGGACTAAAGTAAAGGCCGACAGGCATGAGGCTGATGAAAAACATGCCTACGCTTATACCTTTGAGGTGTGGGAGCGGAAAACCAATGAAGTATAAAGATTATTAAAATAATAGCAAAAGGCGCGGAAGTTCTCCGCGCCTTTTGCTATTTGAGTATCACCGTTCCTTTACCGCCGGTAATTTCCGTTTCAATATCTTTTAAGTGTTTGGCCATGTGCAGGCAGCGCAACTGATCTGCATACTCCGTGGCATTCTTCATCTCCTCCTGGTTCTCAATAATCAGTTTCCTGATTTTACGGAGAATGAGGTAGTTGGTGGTGGAGAGGGTATCAGTTACGTAATTGTTATCGCCGTATTTGGTGCTGATCTCAAACTTCTCTTTCCAGTTTGTGCTAAGCTCCGCTTCCTTATCTTCAAGAATGGCGGTGGTGGCCTGCGCAATAGCAGTGTCGTTGTGGTAGAGGAACCACTTCTGGTCAAGAATGTTGCCCTTGTCGTATTCCGTTTTAAACTCGTGCAAAATGCGTTTCACCGTGTCATTATCTGCCAGCGATTCAAAATCATAAGGCAGATGGAAAATGAAATCTGCTACGGTGCTGTTGTCCTCTTCGTTAAACACCTTGTGGCCAAAACGCAGTAATATCTTTATCAGTTCCCTTTCATGGTTCTCATCCGGATTAAACAGCGATACGTTAGTTGTATCGTCGAGGTACTCTTCCGGGATAGGAGGCAGGTCTTCTTCAGGCACATCGTAATCCGGATTACGGCCTTTGGTGAATTCCTTTTCCAGTTTCGTCATCTTTTCGCGGATGAACTTATTCACCAACTGTATCATGCCTTCCTCATCAATCTTAAGCAGTTGGCTGCTCTGCCGGATGTAGTCCTGCTGGCGGGTAAAATCTTCCGCTTTATTGATCTTTGAAATTGTTTCCGCAATCTCGTTTACCAGCTTCGACTTTTTGTTCATGTCGCTGCCGGCCTCCAGCAGGGAAGTCTGGAGTTTGAAGAGTACGAAATCCTGTTTGTTCTCAGCAATGAAAGCGCGGAAGGCGTCGGCGCCTATCTTTTGCACGTAGCTGTCCGGATCTTCTTTGTCCGGTATGAGTACCACCTTTACGTTCAGGCCTTCTTCCACGGCCATGTCCAGACCGCGTAAGGCAGCTTTTACACCGGCGTTGTCGCCATCGTAAAGGATCGTGAGGTTATTGGTGTATTTGCGGATCAGTCGCAGCTGGTCCTGCGTAAGGGACGTACCGCTCGAAGCTACTACGTTTTCCACACCTGCCTGGTGCAGGGAAATCACGTCCGTATAACCTTCTACCAGCAAACATTCATCGAGTTTGTCGATGGCGTGGCGGGCAAAGTAGGTGCCGTAGAGTACCCGGCTTTTATAGTAGATTTCATTTTCGGGCGAGTTAATGTATTTGGGGGCTTTATCAGCCTTTCCTAAAATCCTTGCACCGAAACCTAATATTTTTCCGCTCTGGTTATGGATCGGAAATATTACCCTGCCACGGTAGTTATCCGCCGGCTGCTCATAGCGAATGGTGACCAGTCCCGTTTTTTGAAGATACTCCAGGTTGTAACCCTTTGATACCGCCAGTTTGGCAAAGGCATCACGGGTATTAAGGCAATAACCCAGCTGGAACTTTTTGATGGTTTCCTGGGTAAAGCCCCTTTCTTCGAAATAACTAAGGCCTACATTCTGGCCTTCTTCCGATTCGAACAGGGTTTTGGAGAAGTATTCGCGGGCGAAGTTATTGATGATGAACAGACTGTCTGACAGCTGTGCCTTCTGCTTTTGCTCGGGGCTTTGTTCAGTTTCCTCTACATCTACCCCGTAACGTTGGGCCAGCCAGCGCAGCGCTTCCACGTAGGAGTACTTTTCATGCTCCATGATGAAATTGATGCCGTTGCCGCTTTTGCCGCAGCCGAAACATTTATAGATCTCCTTACTGGCCGAAACGGTGAACGAAGGCGTTTTTTCGTTGTGAAAAGGACAAAGCCCCATGTACCCGTTGCCCCTCTTCTTCAGCTTCACGAAAGTGCCCACCACATCCACAATGTCGATGCGCTGGAGTATTTGTTGTATGGTGTTTTGTGTAATCACGTTGCGAAAGATGCGAACTGCAAACTTACGGATTCCCGCAAAGAAACGTGCTTACCCGTTGACGGACGTCCGCGCTTTTTTCTCATTTAATTATTTAATTTCCTGTGCGTAAAGCCGTTGAATGAATTTTGCAATGAGAAATTACCGCTATTCTTAGTGATCTCCTAACGAAATATTAAGTTGATTGAACAACTTCGATTCAATTTAACATCCCCCTAAATTCCAAACCCCTAAATTTGGTCGTTTGAAAAAATAGAAAGCATGAAAGAAGTTTTTATTGCGGCAATTGCCCGCACCCCAATTGGTAGTTTTAACGGAAGCCTTTCCACCCTTCCCGCCACGCAGCTTGGCGCCATCGTTATGAAAGCAGCCTTGCAGCGCGCCGGTGTGCCGGCCGATAAGGTGCAGGAAGTATTTATGGGTAACGTATTAAGTGCCAACCTGGGTCAGGCCCCTGCCAACCAGGCCAGCATTTACGCCGGTATACCGGTAAACGTGCCCTGTACCACCGTTAACAAAGTATGCGCCTCGGGCATGAAGGCTATCATGTTAGGCGCCCAGAGCATCATGCTCGGCGAAAACGACATTGTGGTGGCTGGTGGTATGGAAAGCATGAGCAATGTGCCTTACTACCTCGACAAAGCCCGCAACGGTTACCGCCTGGGGCACGGAGCCATTACCGATGGCATTATCCGCGACGGCCTCTGGGACCCTTATAAAGATTACCACATGGGTAATGCAGGCGAATTATGCGCATCTACCTACAAATTTACCCGCGAAGACCAGGACGCTTTTGCTGTGCAAAGCTACAAACGTGCGGCCGTGGCCCAGGAGAAAGGTTACTTCGGCAACGAGATCGTGCCGGTGGAAATTGCCGGTAAACAAGTGGTAGTAGTTACTGAGGATGAAGATGTTAAAAAAGTAAATTTCGATAAGATACCTTCCCTGAAGCCCACCTTTCAAAAAGACGGCACCATTACGGCCGCTAACGCTTCCAACCTCAACGATGGCGCTGCCGCGGTAGTACTGGTAAGTAAAGAGGTGATGGAAGAGTTGGGACTGAAGCCGCTGGCACGTATTGTCAGCTTTGCCGACGCCTCGCAGGCGCCGGAGTGGTTTACCACTACGCCCGTAAAAGCCATCAATAAAGCATTGGGAAAGGCCAAACTGGAGATCAGCGACATGGATTTTGCCGAAATAAATGAGGCATTTTCCTGTGTGGCCCTGGCCAATCAGCAGGAATTAGGGCTTGGAAACGAACAATTGAACGTTTGGGGCGGTGCCGTGGCCGTAGGTCATCCTATTGGTTGCAGCGGTGCGCGCATCATCGTTACGCTCACCTCCATATTGCAGCATAACAAGGGCAGGTACGGGGTAGCGGGTATTTGTAACGGTGGCGGCGGAGCCAGCGCAATGATCCTGGAAAGGGTATAGACATTGTGTGATGCTAACATATTTAAACATTTATACTTTTTTTGGTTTGCTTTTTCATCAACAAACGATATTTTTGCCTACCATTTTTTGGAATGGCAATTAACGTTCATAACTTATTACTAAGCAAATGCGTCAGATAGCTTTCAGACAAGCCTTAAGGGAAGCCATGCAGGAAGAAATGCGCCGGGACGACCGCGTATTCCTCATGGGAGAAGAAGTGGCAGAATACAACGGTGCCTATAAAGTGAGCCAGGGAATGCTGGACGAATTTGGTCCTAAGCGCGTGATCGATACCCCGATCGCAGAGCTGGGCTTTACCGCCATCGGTGTTGGCGCCGCACAAAACGGCCTTCGCCCGGTGCTGGAATTCATGACCTGGAACTTTGCCGTACTGGCCCTGGACCAGATCCTGAACACTGCCTCCAAAATGCTGGCCATGAGCGGCGGTCAGGTGGGTTGTCCTATCGTTTTCCGCGGACCTAACGGTTCTGCCGGTCAGTTGGGCGCTCAGCACTCTACCGCTTTTGAAAGCTATTATGCTAACATTCCCGGTCTTAAAGTGATTTCCGTTTCCAACCCGTACGATGCCAAAGGCCTGCTTAAAGCGGCCATCCGCGACGACGATCCGGTTGTTTTCATGGAAAGTGAAGTGATGTACGGCGAAATGGGCGATGTTCCTGAAGAGGAATATATCATCCCAATCGGTAAAGCCGACATCAAACGTGCTGGTAAAGACGTAACCATCGTTTCTTTCAATAAAATGATGAAAGTGGCCCTCGGTGCCGCTGAAGAACTGGCAAAAGAAGGTATTGAGGCAGAAGTAATCGACCTCCGTACCATCCGTCCGCTCGACTGGTTTACCATCCTGGAGTCTGTTAAAAAGACCAACCGCCTGGTAATCGTTGAAGAGCAATGGCCTTTCTCCAGCATCTCCTCTGAGATCAGCTACCGTATTCAGAAAGAAGGCTTTGACTACCTGGATGCCCCCATCCGCCGTATCACTGCCCCTGATGCACCTATGCACTACGCACCTAACCTGGTGAAACTGTACATGCCCGATATCGAGCGTACCGTTAAACTGGTGAAGGAAGTGATGTACATGAGAAAGTAATACGAAAAGTACAGATATTGAAAAGGGCTGTTCCGTACGGAGCAGCCCTTTTTTTTAATGTTATTTTACCCACCTTCAGCTACTCTTCACCTATACTTCAGCTATACTTCAGGTACTCTTCAGGCATACTCCGCGTGTTTTGGTAATATACTATCATTTATATCCCTTTGATCGTGCTGTCGTGGTAGTAAGACCCTTCGGGCCATCTTTTGAGGATCTCCTATAGATGTCCCATATATTAGCCATATCTAAGCCATATCTAAGTCATAGATGTCCCATATCTTTAAAGATACGGGACATCTACGGGTCAACTACGGCTCATATACGGGACATATACGGGACATCTATACAGGATCGCTAAAGGATCTGGGTACGATCTAACGGCTGAAGTGCTTCCGGAAGGAAGAGGAGAATAGCGTTTATTGCGCTGAAGGGAGTGACACAACGGCGGCTGATAGCAGTACTACCGCCCGTACCCAAATAAAAAAGCCACGAACCGTTAAGTTCATGGCTTTCAACGATATGTATACGCTTTAAGCGAAAAGATCAGTAGAAAGATATCGGTCGCCTTTGTCGCAGATGATGCATACGATGATGCCGTGGTCGAGGGTTTCGGCTGTGCGTATGGCGGCAGATACGGCGCCACCGCTGCTCATGCCGCAGAAGATGCCTTCTTCGCGCGCCAGGCGGCGGCTCATGATACGAGCTTCCTCTTCGGAAATGTCCATTACCTGGTCTACCCGCTCGCGGTCGAATATTTTGGGAAGATAGGCTTCGGGCCATTTGCGAATGCCGGGTATTTTAGATCCGTCGGTAGGCTGACAGCCAACGATCTGTACTTTCGGGTTTTGCTCTTTCAGGTAGCGCGAAACACCCATGATGGTGCCCGTGGTGCCCATGGCACTTACGAAATGGGTCACCTGTCCGTTGGTATCGTGCCATATTTCCGGGCCTGTGCTGCGGTAATGGGCGCCATAGTTGTCCGGGTTGCCGAACTGGTTCAGGTTGAAATAACCGCCTTTGGCCAGTTGCTGGTTGGAGTAGTCGATGGCACCCTCCATAGATGCTTCTTTGGGCGTGAGGATTACCTTAGCGCCAAATGCTTCCATGCTCAGCACGCGCTCCCGGGTAGCGTCTTCGGGCATCACGATCTCAATTTCAACCCCGAAAAGGCTGGCGATCATGGCGAGAGCTATACCGGTATTGCCACTGGTGGCTTCTATCAGCTTAACGCCGGGTTTTAATTCGCCACGGTCCAGTGCGCCCTTGATCATGCCGTAGGCAGCCCTGTCTTTCACACTACCTCCGGGATTTTGTCCTTCCAGTTTGGCGTAGATAGTAACATTCGGGTTGGTGGGGATGTTTTTTAACGCCACCATCGGCGTGTTACCCACCAGGTCGAGTATAGATCTCATGATGCTTTTTTATACAACCTTATTTTCAATGATGTTAATGGTGCCATCGGCCTTATAGTAGATGCGCGAATGGGGCAGTACGGACTTAATTAACCATACGTTACCGCCAATTACGCTGTTGTGGCCAATTACGGTATCGCCGCCCAATATGGTGGCGCCTGCGTAAATCACCACATGATCTTCTATAGTAGGATGGCGTTTGTCCTGTGCCATGGTTTTGTCGATACTCAGCGCACCCAGCGTAACGCCCTGGTACAGCTTCACATGGGCACCGATGTTTGTTGTTTCGCCAATCACAATGCCTGTACCGTGATCGATGCAGAAGTAGGGGCCGATCACTGCCGAAGGGTGAATGTCGATACCCGTGCGGGTATGCGCTATTTCGGTAATAATGCGGGGTAGCAGGGGCACCTTGAGTACCTGCAGTGCATGTGCCACGCGGTAGGCTGCAATGGCGTAAAACCCAGGGTATGCGCGAATTACTTCGTATAAACAGGTAGCTGCCGGGTCGCCCTGGTATATGGCTTCGGCATCCTTTGTAAGGTCATCGTAAATAGCCGGGACCTGCGCCATAAATCGTTGGCTCAGATCGGCGGCTACAGCAGGCAAACGATGTTGCATGCCCTGTAACAGCACTGTCAGTTGTCCTTCCAGCACGGCAGCATATTGCTCAGGGTCGCCAGCTTCCATTACTGTACCGGTATGCTCGGGAAACAACCAGTTGATCAGGTTGCTGCTGAACGAGTTCACCATTTCAGTAGATGGATATGCATTAGCGATTGCTTCGGCATGCCGCAATCTCAATTTTTGCAGAAAATCTTTCATGTTTGGAACAGTTACCGTTATAACGGCTCTATATAAATAAAGTTAGTCTTTAAGTCTGTAAAGTTAGTAGACTTTCAACTATTTCGAGGCTTTTCCTTCTTAACGTGGGCCGTGCGTCAACTATCCGGCAGGGTTTAACGTTAATATCCAGCCGAAAGTATCAGCAAAAAAAAGACTTTTGCCAGCTATTTAACTGCATTGTGTTATTTTTGGCACTGTTTAATTTAATGGACAGCACACTATGGCCAATATCCTGATTATAGATGATGAAAAAAGCATCCGCAAAACGCTTACGGAAATACTTACTTACGAAGGGTATAAGATAGATGAGGCGGCCGACGGGGCCGAAGGTTTTAAGATGTTCCAGGCCAAAGCCTACGATGCGGTACTCTGCGATATCAAGATGCCTAAAATGGACGGCCTTGAGTTCCTGGAAAAGGCAAAAGAGATCAATCCTGATGTTCCGATCGTAATGGTATCGGGCCACGGCAATATAGATACTGCGGTAGAAGCGGTAAAGAAAGGTGCGTACGATTACATTTCGAAACCGCCCGACTTAAACCGTTTGCTTATTACCCTGCGTAACGCGATGGACAAAACCACGCTGGTGGCCGAAACCAAAACGCTGCGTAAAAAGGTGAACAAAACGCCCGAAATGATAGGAGAGGCAGGACCTATCTTAAAAATAAAAGATACCATCCAGAAAGTAGCACCTACGGACGCCCGCGTACTCATCACCGGCGAAAACGGTGTGGGTAAAGAAGTGGTAGCCCGCTGGATACACGCCTACAGCAACCGCAACAGCGGCCCGATGGTGGAGGTAAACTGCGCCGCTATTCCAAGCGAATTAATAGAGAGTGAACTGTTCGGTCATGAGAAAGGCTCCTTTACTTCTGCGGTAAAACAACGCATTGGTAAGTTCGAGCAGGCCACGGGCGGTACCCTGTTCCTCGATGAAATAGGGGATATGAGCCTGAGCGCACAGGCCAAAGTGCTGCGCGCCCTGCAGGAAGGTAAAATTACCCGTGTAGGCGGCGATAAGGAAATTAGTGTGGATGTACGTGTGGTGGCTGCTACCAACAAAGATCTTTTAAAAGAAGTGGAAGATAAGAACTTCCGCCTCGACCTATACCATCGTTTAAGTGTGATCCTTATCCACGTGCCTTCGTTGAACGATCGCCGCGATGATATTCCTTTACTGGCTGATCACTTCCTCGATATCATCTGCACGGAATACGGAACGGCCCGTAAACAAATCGATAAAGACGCTGTCAAAGCACTACAGGCCCACAACTGGACCGGTAACATCCGCGAACTGCGCAACGTAATGGAACGGCTGGTGATACTCTCCGGCAAAACCATTGTGGCCGATGATGTGGAGAATTACGTAGTGCCGGCCCGCGACAAAAAAAAAGCAACTACCTGAGTGACGAGTTGTTAGACTTTAACCGTTTGCACGAGTTTCGCGAAGAGGTAGAGCGTATTTTCATTGAGTTCATGTTACGCAAGAACGGCTGGAACATGACGCATACCGCACAGGAACTGGGCATACAAAGAAGTCACCTTTACAACAAACTCGAACGTTACGGCATAAAAAAATCCGGGGCAGACGATGAGTAAACATATTTACATGATCAGCGGCCTTGGCGCTGATGGCCGGGTTTTCGGCAACCTGGAGTTCCCGCCGGGATATGAAGCGCATTACCTGCCCTGGATTAAACCTGCTGATGCAAATGAACCTATAGAAGCTTACGCCGCCCGTATGGTGGAAAGTATTAAACACGAAAACCCGATACTGCTGGGCCTTTCGTTCGGTGGTATCATGTGTGTGGAAATAGCAAGGCAGCTAAATGCCGAAAAGGTGATACTGCTCTCCAGTATCAAACACCGCAAAGAACGCCCGCCTTACTACAGTTATAATCTCCTCTCTAAATTCATTCTCAAAAAAATGCCCGACCGGTTGTTGTTTGGTCGCAGGCAGGTGATCGTAGAATATTTCCTGCAGACTGAAAGCGAATTTGAACTGGCTCTGCTGCGCGAATACCTGGGCAAAAAAGATTATGCCTATACGCGTTGGGCTTTAAGCACGATTCTGCAATGGAAAAACGAATGGATGCCGCAGTCGGTGGTACATATCCACGGTACTAAAGACCGTCCTTTCCCGATCCGCTACCTGCAACCTACACACCGTATAGACGGCGGCGGGCACTTCATGGTGCTGAACCGTGCGGCACAAATCAATCTTATTTTAAAGGAATCGTTGCAGGCCGTGCTTTAGGGCATGGTAACAGGTTTACCCTTTTTAGTGTAGCGAAGTATTTCGTCGAGCGAGTGTAAGGCGATAATGTTGGTGGGTAGTGAAGAAGAAATTCGTTCCGTTTGCGGCCCTGATACGATGATCTGTATCTGCGGGAACAGTTGGCTCATCTCCATTAAAAATGTATCCATGTCTTTCTGCGAAAAACAGGTAAGCATGTGGGTGTAGATGTGGGATACAGGCCGGCGGTCGGTGAAAAACTTAAGGTCTTCCAGCGGCACACTGGGGCCAAGATTGGTTACCAGGTAACCCTGTTGCTTGAGCAGGTATTGTACAAACAGTAATGGTATTTCGTGATATTCGCCCTCCGGTAAAAACAGTAGAAAGCTTTCGCTGCCTTCCCTGGGCAGGTCGAGACCGTCGATAGCTACCATCATTTTTTTGCGGACGATCAAAGAGGCAAAGTGTTCCTGCGCGGGATTGACGCAGTCGTTCAGCCATAACAGTCCTACCCTTTGCAAAAAGGGATAAATTACCTGCAGGGTCGTTTTCTCAAACCCAAAACGCAACAGCGCGTTGTTAAACACCTTTTCGAAACGTTGCTGATCAAAGTCGATCATCGCCTCTACAAGCTGATTGCTGAAAGGCTGGAACAGGTCTTCGGTCATTTTTTCTTCCAGCGAGCTGCGGCGGATCTCTTCATCCGTCATTTCAGCGATCTTGGAAATTTTAACGCCACGGTGATAAAGGTAGGATACACGCAAGATATGCTTCAGGTCGTCGTTGTCGTAAACCCTGTGATTGGTATCTTTCCTTTTAGGTTTCAGCAGTTTATAACGCTGCTCCCATATTCTTATGGTGTGTGCCTTGATACCGGTAAGTAATTCAATATCTTTAATTGTGAACCTGTTCAATGGTAGTATATCTAGAATTTAACAAAAATATAGATTAAGAAGTTGAACGAACGTGCTATTTTTTTCCTTTATTTAACCGTTTTGTGAAAACTTTTGCTTTAATAAAGCTGGTTAGAATTAACAGAATATTATATTTGTTGCTTCAAGCACCTTAACATACAAACTAAAAGTCACCGAATGAATCTTGCATTTTGGAGAAAGAAAGACGGTCAGCCAAAGAAAAAGAAGTCGCCGCTACGTGAGTGGATTGATGCGGCTGTCTTTGCGATCATTGCTGCCACTTTGATCCGTACTTTCATTTTCGAAGCCTACACCATCCCTACGCCCTCCATGGAGAAAACCTTACTGGTTAATGATTTTCTCTTTGTAAGCAAGATCAGTTATGGTCCGCGTGTGCCAATGACGCCGCTGTCCGTTCCTTTTACACATCATACACTTCCTTTTACTAAATATTCTAAAGCCTACTCTGAAGCCGTTCAGTGGAAATACCGCCGCTGGTGGGGCTTTACCGACATCAAACGAAATGATGTGGTAGTGTTTAACTTCCCTGAAGGTGATACCGTGGCATTGGAGCAGCAAGACCGCAGTTATTATGCGCTGGTGCGTCAAAGTGGTCGTGATTACGTATGGGCGAACAACCATGTTACGTCCCGCCCGGTAGATAAACGCGAAAACTACATAAAACGTTGTCTTGCGATTGCAGGAGATACGTTAAAAATTGTAAATGGCGAAGTATTCATTAACGGCCAGCCTGCACCGGTACCTCCGCATAGCGAGCATTTTTATAATGTAACTACTTCCGGCGATCCGCTGAACGCCAGCCGCCTCGAAGAGCTTGGCATTGATGCAGAACCGATCGAGATCACGGGTAACAATACCTATATCTACAATTTAACGAAAGATAATGTGACTGCCCTGCGGGGTCTGAAGCCCGCAGTACAGGGCGTTACGCCTTACTTCCGTTACTCTCCCGGTGTTACCGAGCCTAATCCCGACGCTGTATTCCCGCAGGATACCTCGTTGCACTGGAACCTCGATAACTTCGGTCCGCTGTACGTTCCAAAAGAAGGCGAAACCGTTAAGCTCGATTCTTCCAACATCGCATTTTACCGCCGTGTAATTGGTGTGTACGAAGGCAATAAGCTGGAAGAGAAAGAGGGGAAGATTTTCATTAACGGTAAGCAGAGCGATATGTACACGTTCAAATTGAACTATTACTGGATGATGGGCGATAACCGTAATAACTCACTGGACAGCCGCTATTGGGGCTTTGTGCCGGAAGATCATGTGGTAGGTAAAGCCTGGATCATATGGATGAGTTATGGTAAAGATGGTATCCGCTGGAGCCGTTTGTTCAGAGGCATTCACTAATCTTATTGTGATAAAATTACGGAGAGGGATGAAAGGCAACTTTCATCCCTCTCTTTTTTGTATTAATTGCATAAATTGTATGTATGAAAAAAGTACAGCAGTCATTCGAATACCTGCAATGCGACGACCTGCAGTTCCTGGCACCGGAAGATGCGGCGTTGCTGGTACACGCTCAGCAATCGGTAATACATGCGTATGCGCCGTATTCCAAATTCAGGGTGGCTGCCATCGTAAAACTTGATAATGGAGAAACTGTAACGGGCACTAACCAGGAAAACGCATCTTATCCTGTAGGTATTTGTGCGGAACGTACTGCTTTATCGGCCGCATCATCTTTATATCCCGGAGTGGGTATTGAAGCGATAGCTGTGAGTTATCAGAATGAACAGGGCGAAAGTACCGTTCCGATATCACCCTGCGGTATTTGCCGGCAAACGCTGGCGGAGTACGAACAGCGGCAACATAAACCTATCCGTATTATTTTAGGTGGACAAACCGGGCCAGTATGGTTGATAAACAGTGTGTTGGACATACTTCCGTTCTCTTTTTCGGCAGATAGTATGAAATAGTGTTCACTTGTATATAACACAAAGGTTATCTTAAATTAACGTTAAAAAGCTATGTTATAAATTATAACATATTTATATTTGTGAAAAGGGGCTAAAAACTCCTACGCCTATGACCGTATCCCGAACCTGTATCCTATGGCTGCAGTTGCTGCTAGTAACCGCCGGCAACCATGCAATAGCTTCCTCACCGGAGAATGATCACAAGGCAAAGAAATTGTATAAAGAAGGTCTGGCACTGAAACAACAGGGCCAACTGGATGCCGCTTTGGAGCGCTTTACGGCAGCCGTAAGGGAAGATGGTGCTTTTACCGGCGCTTATCTTGAACTGGGGCTGGTTTATCGCTTACAACGGCAGACTGAATCTGCGAAGCAGCAGTTTTTGGTACTTTTAAAAAAGGAACCGTCCAATAAAGTGGCGCTGCAGAATGTAGCAGAACTTTATTTCGAGCAGAAGGCTTATGAAGACGCGCTTACCTATGCCCAATATGCACAGGAAGCAGGTGCAGCCCGGATGGAAAAGATGATGGGACTTTGTTACTATCATTTAGACCATGCCGAAGAAGCAATACTCCACCTGCAGAAAGCGTTACATGAAGAGCCGGACAACCCGGCGGTCCCTTACAAAATAGCGCAGGTGCTGGCACTGAAAGAACGCTATGCCGAAAGTATCGAATACTACCACGCTTCCCTCCGGATAGACAGCACCCAGGCCAACTTATTTTATGAACTAGCAATGATGTATTACAATATGGCAAACTTTAAACATGCTGCTGGCGCCTTTGAAAAGGCTAATGTATTAGGGCGCCCCGCCGATGCGGATTATTATTTTAACCTTGGCAATGCCTGTTTGCGGCAATCAGAAACAGAAGAAGGCATTCGTCACCTGAAATCAGCGCTCACACTGCGTCCGAAAGATATGCGTATCATGCTTTCGCTCGCTAACGCGTATTATAAAAAACAAGACTACACCAACGCCGTTACGCAATGGAATATCATCCTGGCGTTGCAGCCCATGAACGCTTTCGCCATGTTTATGCTTGGCAAATCGTATATGGGTGCGGGTGAGGTAATGAAAGGTCAGCAAATTTGCGACCAGGCATTAGCACTCGGCGACGTTAAATAAAATACTAATTACGCCATTGGACATTAAGGCACAAAGCAGCCAGGGGTAAGGCAAGCATCCCGATCAATTGTTTTGTGTTTCCGGTGGTATTTCTTTGAGAGGAATGTCTGTTATGGGCATTCCTTTTCTTTTTGTACCAGCGCTGGAACTACTATCGGGCCGCCGTTGTGTCACTCCCTTCAGCTGTGGTAACAACATTGGGCAAAGTTTCAGTTCTTCCATCACGGCGGTGTATACACCGCGCTATCCCTAAATAAAAAACGCCGCCGGAAGCCCGGCGGCGCTGTATTCACAACTATCTTCCTACATCCTTTCCGGCACATCAATACCCAGCAGCTTCAGGCTCTGCGCAATGGTGTTAGCGGTAAGTGATGCGATTTGTAAGCGTAAGTGTTTCTTTTCTTCGTTCTCTGCTTCCATTACTGAATACACATAACGGCCACTCTCTTTCTTTGCATAGAAGGAGTTGAAACTTTGCGCCAGCTGGAACGCGTAGTTGGCGATCAGTGCGGGGCTTGTTTCCCGGCCAGCATCTTCTACGATAGTGCCGAACTGCTCGTTGAGCATGATCAGCTCTTTTTCCAATGGCAGCAGGGGCTGCGTGTAGGCGTAGGCAGATGAAAGTGCGGTGGCGCCAAAGTCGCGCAGTATTGAACGGATACGTGCGTATGCGTATTGGATGAATGGGGCGGTGAAGCCGTGCAGGTCAATGGAGGCTTCGGGGTTGAAGACCATCGTTTTGCGCGGGTCTACTTTCAGCAGGAAGAACTTCATCGCACCTAAACCAATAGTCTGGTAAAGGCTGGTGAGTTCATCTTCTGTAAAGTCTTTTACCTTACCCAGTTCCTGCGTTTGTTTCTTCGCGGTATCGAGCATTTCGTCGATCATGTCGTCCGCATCCACTACAGTGCCTTCGCGGCTTTTCATACGGCCGTGCGGCAGTTCCACCATACCGTAGGAGAGGTGGTGAATGCCTGCTGCGCAAGGCTCCTGCATCTTCTCCAGTATCAGTTTTAATACCTTGAAGTGATAAGCCTGCTCGTCCGCCACCACGTACATACTCTGTTCCATCTGGTAGTCGTCGTACTTCAGGCGGGCAGTGCCCAGGTCTTGTGTGATATATACAGAAGTGCCATCGCCACGGAGCAGTAATTTCTGATCGAGGCCGTCGGCGGTAAGATCTATCCAAACAGAATTATCTTCTTTGCGGAACAGTACACCTTTTTGCAACCCTTCTTCTACTACGGCTTTGCCGAGCAGGTAAGTTTCGCTTTCGTAATACATCTTATCGAAATCGATACCCAGGCGTTTGTAAGTTTGGTCGAAACCTTTGTACACCCACTGGTTCATGGTACTCCACAGGCCGCGTACATCCGGATTACCGGCTTCCCACTGCTGCAGCATGATTTTAGCCTGCACCATGATCTCCGTTTTGTTACGGGCCAGTTCCTTGATCTCGTCGGTGATCTTGGCTGTTTTCTCTTTATCGCTCTGTATTTCCGGTTTTATGAAAGCGGTGTGCAGTTTTCTTACCTTCTCCAGGTCTTCGCCATCGAAGTCGCTGAATTTACCTTCCAGTACGCGGGAAATAATGGGTTCTGCCTGTTCTTTAAGAATGCTTTCGAACTTCACGTAGTAGTCGCCTACCAGGTGATCGCCTTTAATACCGGTGCTTTCAGGGGTGTCGCCATGGGCGAACAACTGCCAGGCCAGCATCGATTTACAAATGTGGATACCGCGGTCGTTTACCAGGTTGGCTTTAATTACCTCGTAACCATTCGCTTTTAATATTTCCGCTACCGAATAACCGAGGAAGTTGTTACGCAAATGGCCCAGGTGCAGGGGTTTATTGGTGTTAGGAGAGGAGTATTCCACCATCACCTTTTTACCATTAGCCGGTTTGTGCCCTGTTAACTTATTATTATATGATGATTGTAAATAGCCCGTCCAGTAACCATCTTTAATGCTCAGGTTCAGGAAGCCCTTTACCACATTGAAACCGGCCACCAGTTCAGGGAAAGCGTTCAGCATAGCGTTGCCTATGGCCTTTCCTGTTTCTTCAGGACTTTGGCGGCTCATTTTAGTGAAACCGAAAGTTACGACAGTATATTCCCCTTCAAACTCGGGTTTGGTGATGTTAACGGCAATGTCCTGCGCCGTTACCGGCTGCTGGTAAATTTCGTTTATGGCTGCTGCGGCAGCATTTTTGATGGCAAGTACAACACTCATCCTGATGATAATTGTTAAAATTGATAAGTGAGCAAAGGTAATCGGAAATCCGGACATTGTGACGCACCTGTAGCTACCGCCTTGTTTTTAGTGATTTTATCATCTTTTATATAACCAAAAACGCGATGACGCATGACTACAGAAATATTGAACGGTAAGAGAAAGATGATGATATTCGATATGGATAACACGATTTTACAGCAAAGCTTTATCCATACCGCCGCACGCCAGTTTGGTTTCTACGACGAGTTAAACGCTATAGTGGCCGAAAAACTGGATGATGTACCCCGCACCCGGAAAATAGCCCTGCTGATGAAAGGCCGTACCCGCCAGGAGATAACCAGCGTGGTGGCGGGTATCCCCATGGTGGAAGATGCGCTTGAAGTAATGAACGGCTTAAGAGCCAAGGGCTACACTATTGGTATTATCAGTGATAGTTATGATTGTGTTACGGGTTATGTATCCGAACAACTGAGCATGGATTTTTCCTGCTCGAACGAGCTGGTGTTCGCTATGGGCGTAACTACCGGTGAGGTGGTGATTCCGCAGGCTTTCCTGCACCAGCCGGGCAGCATCTGTACCCACATTTACTGTAAAACAAATGTGATGCACCATGTGATGGGTGTTTACGGATTTACTATCGACCAGGTGGTAGCGGTAGGAGATGGACCTAACGATGTTTGTATGATCAGCAAAGCCGGGCACGGTGTGGCGTTTAATGCCAGAACAGCATTGCTGACAGAGGTGGCCGACCAGGAGTTGAACGACCAGACTTTCCGGCCATTGCTGGAACTGGGAAAATAGGGTAGATGGTATCCTGGTAAAGGGCAGGTAAAGGGCAGTTTAAGGGCAGGCTAAGGGCATGGGTGCCTGCCAGCAAGCATTTGAGGGCCCTTCAACCTCGGGAATGCCTATTCCCACTGTGGTTTCGACGTGTGCGGGTTTGCTATTTAACATAGCGGGGAAATGGTGATTGATAATCAATTCGATAGGATGTTTGTATATGTTCGCTATATCTAAAGTCAGTTTTTGCTATTATAACTGATTAAAAATGAATTGAATAGAATAGTGCGTTGCGTGAGTTGTATATCGTTGCTATATCATTTCTTTATCCCCGCTATATCATTTCTATATCCCCGCTATATCCTTTTTCCTTCCACGTACCTGTCACGTACCTGTGATCCACCTTCCATCCTGTATCAAACTGCCTGTAAATAAGAAAGCCGGCAAATAATGCCGGCTCTCTGATATTAGAATAGATAATCACAATTAGTACAATACAAATTCCACACGCCTGTTCTGCTGCCTGCCCGCCGCTGTTTTATTCGTGGCGATCGGCTGTGTTTCGCCATAACCTACTGCCTCTATTTTTGAAGGATTCACTCCTTTGCTAACAAGGTAGGCCTTCACCGATTCTGCCCTGTTCTTGGAAAGGATCATGTTATTATTGTCGTTGCCCACATTATCGGTATGGCCGCTCAGTTTGATGCTGAAGCCTTTTTGTGTGAGCAGTGCCGCTACTCTGTCAAGCGGAGGGAAAGAGGCTGGTTTAATGCTTGCTTTGCCTGTTTCGAATTCAAGGTTGGCAATCGCTTCGCGCACCAGCCTGTTATCGGCTTCTGTTACAAATATTTTTACTTCTTTAGGTTTAACGGTGTCTGGTTTTGGTAACGGACAGCCGGAGCCATCTACTTTTTCACCAGATGGAGTGTCGGGACATTTATCAAACATATCCGAAACGCCATCTTTGTCGCTATCTGCGCTCAGTTTAGCGAGGTCGGCGGCCAGTTTGGCATTGTTCTCTTTTTGTGCGTCCAGTTCCATTCTTACCTGGTCGCGTTGTGCCGCAAGGTCATCATACATTTCGGCTACCGGGTTATGCCAGGCCAACTGTGGTTTGGATTTACGGCCCAGTGGGAACTCCAGGCCAATGTAACCATAAGAGTATTTATCCCTGCCCGAACTGTTTACCACACCATCCAGGTTGTCGCCATCGAGGTAGTGCATGGTATAACCCAGGTCGAGGTTAACCGATTCGGAGAGTTTGAATTTTAAACCTGCGCCAACAGGCACATAAAACTCTTTAATGCTGCCATCGGCTTTGTAGTCAGTGGTAACGTTACCCGTGGTGGTAAGTGTAGGTTTGTAACTGGCCAGTCCTCCACCTACAGATACATATAACTGCATAAAGTTTTGTTTGGCGAAGAAGTTCATATTGGCCACATTAAATACGGCGTTAATGCTGCCCGACCATTGCAGTTGTGTTTCAAACTGTTTGTAGGGACTGTTAGGCCGGGTACCGTTACCCAGGTCGTTGTCGTTATTTCCTTTCAGTTGCCCGCCCAGGAAATCGGCACGTAACGACATCATATGCAGTATCTGCCATTTAAGATAGGCACCGTACCCATAAGATACCTGCCATTTAGTAAAGTCGTTATGCCCACCGGTAACGGCAACAGGTGCCAGCAAACCGCCGTTAACGCCGATAGACCATTTGCGATAGCCTTCCGAGCCTTGAAACAGTCCTCCCGGAGCTGTGGTGGTAGTGTTACGTGGATTGGACGCTTCGTCCTGTGAGTAGCTGATCAATGGAGTCAAAATGGCCATCAGTATGATGACCAGGGTGAGGAAGTTTGTTTTCATGAGATTGGTAGTTAAAGTTGTTACTGCATGGTTCCAAATTTCAAGCCATTGCGGTTATAACTGGATGAAACCTAGGGATTTGTATTGTTATGATCTCTTTTATTCATGTGTTTAATGTATTATTTGATCGCCGGAACGCTTACCGGGTGTATTTCTCGGGTTAAAGCCGGTTTGTCAGTAAAACCGGATCATCTGTCAGAAGAATTTTTAAGGCCCTGAATGCAGTCGGGAAAAAGGTGTGGCAGGTTGGGGAAGTCCAGTAAAATAAGGGCTTCGGAATGAGGTACTGACAATATTGCACATTTTGTCACTTGGCATAATCATTGACAAACCATAGACAAATCTGGGACAACAGGTTTTACACTTACAACTAAAAGGAGAACTTAATTAATCATGGGAAAGATCATAGGTATTGACTTAGGAACTACTAACTCTTGCGTTGCCGTAATGGAAGGTAACGAGCCGGTAGTGATTGCCAACGACGAAGGCCGCAGGACTACGCCTTCCGTAGTGGCATTTTTAAAGAATGGGGAAAGAAAGGTAGGCGACCCTGCAAAGCGCCAGGCCATCACTAACCCTATTAATACCATCATGTCAGTAAAGCGCTTCATGGGCCGCCATTATGACGAGGTAGCCAACGAAGCCGGTCACTGGAGCTATAAAGTAGTGAAAGGTGATAATAATACAACCCGCATTGATATTGATGGAAGGCAGTATACACCGCAGGAAATTTCTGCGATGACCCTTCAGAAAATGAAGAAAACTGCGGAAGATTACCTGGGTACCGAAGTAACAGAAGCGGTTATTACCGTTCCTGCCTACTTTAACGATGCTCAGCGCCAGGCAACGAAAGAAGCCGGTGAAATTGCAGGCCTGATCGTTCGTCGTATTATCAACGAACCTACCGCTGCAGCCCTGGCTTATGGCCTCGACAAAAAGAACCAGGATAGCAAAATAGTAGTGTTTGACCTTGGTGGTGGTACATTCGACGTATCCGTTCTCGAACTGGGCGACGGTGTGTTCGAAGTGAAATCTACCAACGGTGATACGCACCTCGGTGGCGACGATTTCGATAAAGTGATCATGGACTGGCTGGCAGAAGAGTTTAAGAAAGACGAAGCTGTTGACCTGCATAAAGATCCGATGGCATGGCAGCGTTTGAAAGAAGCAGCGGAGAAAGCAAAGATCGAACTGTCTTCTTCTCAGGAAACAGAGATCAACCTGCCTTACATTACTGCTATCGACGGCGTGCCTAAACACCTGGTGAAGAAACTGAACCGCGCGAAATTCGAGCAGTTGAGCGACAAACTGGTGGAAAGAACACTGGAACCATGTAAAAAGGCTTTGGCTGACGCTGGTCTTTCTACATCTGAGATAGACGAAGTGATCCTGGTGGGCGGTTCTACCCGTATCCCCAAGATCCAGGAAGTAGTAGAGAAATTCTTTGGCAAAAAACCTAACAGGGGCGTTAACCCCGACGAGGTGGTGGCCATCGGTGCTGCTATCCAGGGTGGTGTACTCACAGGTGAAGTAAAAGACGTATTGCTGCTGGACGTAACCCCGCTTTCGCTGGGTATCGAAACCATGGGCGGTGTGTTCACTAAACTGATCGAGTCTAACACTACCATTCCAACTAAAAAATCAGAAACTTTCTCTACAGCTGCCGACAGCCAGCCGAGCGTGGAAATCCACGTACTGCAGGGCGAACGTCCGATGGCTGCGCAGAACAGGACGCTCGGAAGGTTCATCCTCTCCGACATTCCACCGGCTCCGCGTGGTGTTCCGAAAATCCAGGTTATATTCGACATCGACGCCAACGGTATCCTGCACGTAACCGCTAAAGATGAAGGCACTGGTAAAACCCAGAACATCCGCATCGAAGCTGGTAGCGGCTTGAGCAAAGAAGAGATCGAGAAAATGAAGAATGAGGCAAAAGCCAACGAAGCTTCCGATAAAGCTGCACGCGAAAATATCGAAAAGCTGAACCAGGCTGATAGCACCATTTTCCAAACAGAGAAACAACTGAAAGAATACGGTGATAAGATCCCGGCCGATAAAAAAGCCCCGATCGAAGCTGCCCTGGAAAAACTGAAAGCCGCACATCAGGCTAAGGACATTGCCCAGGTAGATACCGCACTGGCAGAAGTTACTGCTGCATGGACCGCTGCTTCAGAAGAAATGTACAAAGCTACTCAGGGTCAGCCTCAGCCAGGTGCCGATGGCGGTGCCCAGCAGGGTCAGCCAAACCAGGGCGCAGCAGGCGACCAGGTTACGGACGCAGAGTACGAAGAAGTGAAATAGTAGAATAGCTATAGATAATTGGTCTGAGGGCCCCGGTTTTCCGGGGCCTTCTTCTTTTAAGATAGGTTGCGCCTTTCTGCGGGATTTGAACAAAAAGTTTGCATTAATCTGCAAATCTCCTATCTTTCTAACGCTAATTTTTTACAGATGGAAGTACAGTTTTATCCCGTGGCCCTGAAGTTCAGGCACACCTTTACGATCTCCCGCAAGTCGAAAGACGTGCAACCACTGCTGGTCATCGCCCTCTCGCAGGACGGTATTACCGGGCTGGGCGAAACCGCGGATAATTCTTATTACAACATTACGGTGCCGATACTTATGCAGGACGTAGAAGCCCATCGCTCCTTCATCGAAAACTACCAGCTCGATACACCCGAGGCTTTCTGGCAGGCCATGTACCCAAAGCTGCAACATAACATGTTCGCCCTTTGCGCGCTCGACCTGGCGGCGCACGACCTGTACGCCAAACAACAGCATAAGAAATTGTACGAAGTTTGGGGGCTCGATATTTCGCGCAACCCGCTTACCGATTATACCATCGGTATCGATAGTATAGATAACATGGTAAAGAAACTTGTAGAGTTTCCCTGGCCAATTTATAAGATAAAACTGGGCACTACAGACGATATCGCGATCATCGCCGAATTGCGTAAACACACTAATTCTATATTCCGTGTAGATGCCAACTGTGCATGGGGGGTAGAAGAAACCATCCGCAACGCATCAGCCTTTAAAGACCTGGGCGTGGAATTCATAGAACAGCCCATGCGCGCCGATAACTGGGAGGGCATGAAAGAAGTATACGAAAGAAGCGCATTGCCGTTGATCGCCGATGAAAGCTGCATTACGGAAGAAGACGTAGAGAAGTGTAATGGCTACTTCCACGGTGTAAACATCAAACTCACCAAATGTGGCGGCATTACACCCGCCCGCCGTATGATAGATACAGCCAAACGGCTGGGCATGAAAACCATGACCGGCAGTATGAATGAAAGTACGGTAGGCACATCTGCCGTAGCGCATTTGCTGCCTTATCTCGATTATACCGACATGGATGGGCCCTTACTGCTTGCTGAAGACATAGCAGACGGGGTTAAGATCATAAACGGCCGGATTATTTACGCTGAGCGGCCAGGAACCGGGGCGGTGCTTCATCCGGACGTTTTAAGCCATAAAAGCTAAAAACATACGAATCATACCGCTCGTTCCGCACTACCATTCTTCCCGCCAGCCGGTGTTCGGTCATACGGCTGAAATACACCGTGTTGTTAAATAACCAGTCGGCAGGCTGGCAGTCGAGCCTGTAAGGCATACCCTTTTTAAAAACGGGCTTCATAATAAAGTCATAATCCGCATTACCCGCAATCATTCCCTTCACGTGCACAAAGTCGCGCAATTTCTTATACACCGTAGTGTCGGCACTCAGGGTGCCGTAAAAGCTGGCGCCCTGCACACTATCGATGGATAAAACGTAACGGTAAGACTTTTCCGACGTACGGAACGAAACGGTGTAATTGCCGCAAAGACTGTCGGTCTTTTCGCGGAAAAAACGGTTGGTGTGCTGCTGCCCAAAGGCGGCAGGGAGGGAGCTGCAAATAATAAAAAGCACACAAATGCAGGCACCCAGCTTGTTGTTAGAATGGCGATTCATAAACAAACAGTTTAGTGGTGACGGACCTGTATTACACTGCTCTCAAAAAAGAACGTACTTGTTGGATGAATTGATGGGGTAAAGTTCCGCAGAATACCTGGTTTATTTTGCTATTTCTGACGAGTGGCAGATTTCAGGTATGGTGAAAGAAATAGATGTTTGGCTGCTAACCTTTAATGGTGGCGGCTTAGAATGAATGTCATTTCTACATTAATTATCGAGTGTTTTTGCTGACAGGTAAAATGCACAAGTTTCCTAGCGCTCCGGGTCCTCCACCTCTTTCCATGTTTTGGCAAAGAAAATGTAATCGCTGATGCGGCCTTCTGCCTCAATAAACTTGCCTGCCAGCGCTTCCAAGGGGTTATTCATAAAGGGATTGGAACCTGCCGGACGGATGAGGAAAGTGTCTTCTCCTGTGTCGATGTGCACACCCAGGTGTTCGCTCTTAGTAGTGCGGCCAAAGGTTTTTAATATAAGCCTGCCCCTGATTTTCACTGTGGCAGGCTCTTTTTTATTTCTTTTATCTTCTGACATATTCTCTGTATCCAATGATTTCATTATTCTTTTCCTTTACCACCAGCACTTTGGTTTGTTTAAACCTGCCGTGGAAAGTGGATTCCGAATATACGTGAAATTTCACCGGCATCGAGAACGCCTTAGCCGTACCGCCCGCCTTGTTCGCCGCCGCAGGTTTATTAATAAAGGTTTGAGCAGATGGGGCCTTTTTAAACTTCTTTTTCTTCAATAGCGCCTGCACCTCCGATTTAAACGCCGGGCTGCCTGTACTGGCAATCGCTTTGGGCGTAGCGATGAAGCTACCGAGCGCCAACCCCTTCGCCTGTATATTGTCGCGGCGGTTCGAGCGGGTGTTCATCAGCAAACCATTATTCTCCGCTTTCGGTTTAGGCGTAGCTACCACAACTACCGACGGGTCGCCGAGCAGGTAAAACTGTGCGATCGTTTTCAGTTCATGTGGATCGAGCGTTGGCCCCATTTCATCAAGGAAACGCTGACGGGCTTCTAGTAACGCTCTGCCCGTAGAGGCACCTTTGAAAGTATTAATGAGGAAGTATTGTGTAAGCAGATCGGCCAGGCCTTGCCCTTCTGCAGGGCCGTAAGCAATGGTGGAACTACCTACAAATGCCAGTGCATGATGCTGCAGGTAAGTGTTGGCAATACTTGGCTGATCGTACTCCGTAACATTAGGATTGTATAACTGCGCACCGTAACAACATTCCGCTGCTACCACCGTACCTGGCGACACTTTTTTCGCGATAAGTGATGCAGACAGTGCCTCCGGGTAATTACTGCCCTTCTGTCCGTAGAAAAAAGGGTCGTCTAACGCACCATGACAATTAATGAAGTGTGCTTTTGGTTTTAGTTGAGTGGCTGTCCATTTAGGGCCTTTTACGGGTGAAATGAACAGCGCCTTTTTATCACCAAATATATTGTGGAGGCTTTCTTCAGACGATAGTTTCCATTCATGCACACTGATAGAAAAATACTTTTTGTAAGCCGCGCTGTTGTCTGGTTTATGTGCAATTACATCCTGCACCAGCGAATGGAAATACGCAGGGTCGGCTACACCTGGTATATCAGGCAAACGGCCCAGCACCCTGGAAGGCGTTACGAATTTAGCAGGATCAGTACTGTAAGCTGCGTCGCATGCGTAGGGCAGGTCGCTGGGAATACGTTTGTCCTCGTCATCTTCACTGAAAAGTAAATTGTTTAAAGGCTGAAAGGGAATGATATCCTGCGCACCGGCCAGTAGCAGGTAATCGGGGGAGTACGAGCGGTTGAGCGCATCTATCGCATCTTTGTTTTGTTTGGCACTGGCAGCGTCGGTAACGGCTTTACCTTTGTGCTTTTTCATGGTGGCTGCTTTGTCTATGTAAACTATTTCCGTGGAGAGCCCCCTTGTTTTGTCGAAAGCCTGTAAGGCTTTGAGATCGGCAAGGATGGATTTGTGTTTGCTGCCGTATTTAGCAATAAGGGCAGACAGATTAGTGATAATCAGTTTATCCTTTTTCATTTGGGGTGATTTAGTATCAGAAAGTTACGCAATATTGTTTAAACCCCTCCAAATCACTATTTTGTTGCAAACCCGTTCCCGTTATTATGAAGAAACTGCTGGTTATCATTTTTATCACTATGGCCCATCTTACAAATGTGGAAGCGCAACTGATAGCGCGTATTGACGTAAAAGCAGGTAAAACTGCGAGCGCTAACAGTATCGTAAGTGTCGCGCTCGACCGTGTGGTTACGGCGCCTGATAGTTTAGTATTAATGGAAATCAGGAATGGCAAAAGTGTTCCTGTAATTTGCCAGGTGGAAGACGGTGCCGCACGCAGATTGTGGTGGCAGGTAGAAGGACGGCTGGAAGCCGGTGCCACACGTAAATATGAGCTGTTGAAGAAATCGCCGGCCAATAACACGCCCTCTGGCCACTTAAAAGATGACAAAAATGCGCTGACCATTAACGGGCTGTTACAGTACAATTATGAAACCGTTTATCCTCCTGCCGGTGTAGATACGGTGTTCCGGCGCAGTGGGTTTATACACCCCCTCTGGTCGCCCAATGGCGCACAACTCACCAACATCCATCCTAAAGATCATTATCATCACTTTGGCATATGGAATCCCTGGACAGACACTGAGTTTGAGGGCGAGAACGTAGACTTCTGGAACCTGGTGAAGAAGCAGGGGACCGTACGTTTTAAAGGTTTTGCTGCTAAAACCGATGGGCCGGTATGGGCGGGCTTCAGTGCATTGCAGGATTACGTTGTGTTTAAAAAAGATCAGCCGGAGAAAACCGCTTTACATGAAGTGCTGGACGTGAAGGCTTATAACGTGCAGGCAGGCCGCCGTACCTGGGACTTTAACTCTATTCAAAGCTGCGCCGGCGTTAGTCCGTTATTGCTTAAACAATACCGCTATGGTGGTGGATTTAATATTCGTGGTAATGGCAACTGGAATGCAACCAATAGCTCCATGATCACCTCCGAAGGCCGTACCCGCGATAATGCAGATTCGTCCAATGCCCGCTGGATAAAAATCACCGGCGATACCGAAAAGGGCAGGGCAGGCCTGTTGATCATGTGTCATCCTTCAGATTTTAACTTCCCTGTGCCATTAAGAGTTTGGCCTTCGAAAGATTTGCAGGGACAGGTGTTCGTATGTTTTACACCTACCAAAACAAAGCCATGGCTCATGGAATACGGCAGGCAGTACGTGCAGCGTTACCGTGTAGTTGTATTTGACGGGGAGATGAGTGTGAAAGATGCAGAAGCCGCCTGGCAGGACTACGCTTATCCGCCCGAAGTTACCCTGCGTGTGCAATAACGGCATACCAGATCCACCATATATACACCGGCTGAAACAGCAACCGCGACCAGGTATACCAGGGTTTTGACGGTAAACCTCCGGGGGCAGGCAGTTGCAGTACCGCCACCCGTATATTGGCCGGGAACATGAGTATGAGCAGGATGATAAGTGCCCATGCACTCCAATATTGCGTGGCGGCGAATAATAATCCTGCGCCCAGCCCAATTTCCAATATCCCTGTAATGACGACCAGCGCATGTGCATAAGGCAGCATGCCCGCAATCATATACGTCAGCTTTTGCGGTGCCTTCAGGTGCATAAAACCAATAAGCAGGAACATAACCGCCGCTGCGATCCGCATACTCTCGTGGCATTGCGCCAGCAGGGGGATATTAAAAATGTTGCCCGCCAGCAACAGCAGCAACGCAAAAGACAGTAAGCCGGATAAAAAAGCCATTATTGAATGTACACCGTTTTCAGGTTAAGAAATTCATGTACCCCCTCCAGCGACAGTTCCCTGCCATAGCCCGACTGTTTAATACCCCCGAAAGGCAGTCGTGCGTCGGAACGTACCATTGCGTTCACGAATACATTGCCGCTTTCGATCTGGCGGGCCAAAAGAGCCGCTTTTTCGAGGTCTTTCGTCCACAGGGAGGCTCCTAGTCCAAATTCGGTTTTGTTGGCCAGTCTGATAGCTTCCTGTTCGTTTTCGGCAGTGATGATGGCAGCGAGCGGGCCAAAGGTTTCTTCGTCGAAGGCTTTCATGCCTGGTTTTACATCCGTCAGCAGCGCAGGAGCGAAGTTGCAACCCTCCAGCGTGCCGCCTGTAAGGATGCGGGCGCCGAGTTTAAGACTATCGTTCAGTTGTTTTAACAGTTCTTCTGCCAGGTCGGGCCGCGCCATAGGGCCAGTATTGGTGCTATCGAGCATCGGATCGCCCTGTTGCAGGTGGTGGATGAGCTGATGCACACGGTCTGTAAAGTCGGCCGCCACACTTTTCTCAACGATCCAGCGCTTGGCGGCTATGCAGGATTGTCCCGCGTTTTGCATACGTGCCTGTACGGCCACCTTCGCCGCCGCTTCTATATCTGCATCTTTAAGTACAATAAAAGGATCGCTGCCGCCCAGTTCAAGTACCGTTTTTTTAATGTATTTACCCGCAAGCGAGGCTACACTCATGCCGGCCGGCGTACTGCCCGTAAGCGTTACACCTTGTATGCGGCTATCCGCGATCACCGGTTCCATTTCCTTAGATGATACCAGTAATGCCTGGAAAATGCCTTCCGGAAAACCGGCCGTAATAAACACCTTTTCGATGGCCAATGCACAACCGCTTACATTGCTGGCGTGCTTGAGCAGTCCGGTATTGCCTGCAAGAATATTAGGAATAGCGAAGCGGAACACCTGCCAGTAAGGGAAGTTCCAGGGCATAATGGCCAGTATAACCCCCTTGGCTTCGTACGATACATAACTGTTTTGCGCATCGGACCTTATCACTTTCGGCTTCATCATATCCCCGATATGATCGGCATAATATTCGGCCGTGGCAGCACATTTCAGTACTTCGGCCTTTGCCTCCTTCAGGGTTTTTCCCATTTCTTTGGTGATGATGGCAGCGTGTGCATCTGCTTCATTTTTTAATGTTGCAGCCAGTTTGCGCATTAAGTCGGCGCGCTTTTGCAGCGAAGTTTGCTGCCAGAGGTGGTAAGCCCTGTCGCCCGAACTGATCTTTTTCTCTATCTCCGCTTTGCTGTGTGCCTGGTATTCCGCAATCGTTTCGCCGGTGTATGGGTAAATGCTGCTGAAGTTCATATGGTTTCCTTTTGGTGATAGCAGGTATAAAATTAACGTAAATAGAAAGGAAATGTACATCTGCCTTTACAGATCAATTGGCTACTTTTGACCCGCTAAACAGAACGGATATGGCTTTAAGCAGGTTGAACATCATTATTATGTCGATGTGCACGGGTTTGATCGTGGCAAACATCTACTATAGCCAGCCCTTGCTGGTATTGATTGCGGAGGAATTTCATGTGTCGGATAGCAATGCGGGGCAGGTAACGTTTTTAACCCAGTTGGGTTATGCGCTGGGCCTCTTTTTTTGTGTGCCGCTCGGCGACAAGCTGGAGCGTAAGCGGCAGATCATTATCATGGCAGGCTGCTCTTTACTGGCGTTGATACTGGCAGCCAAAGCGCCCAATATCTTCATTTTAAAGATCAGCGGATTACTTATCGGTTTCACTTCGGTGATTCCCCAACTCATCCTGCCCCTTGCCGCACACCTCAGCGATCCGTCGAAACGTGGGAAGGTTGTGGGATCTATCATGAGCGGGTTGTTAGTCGGCATCTTACTTTCCCGCACACTTAGTGGCATCGTAGGGCAGCACTTCGGCTGGCGCGCCATGTTCTGGATAGCGGCGGGCATTGTATTTTTACTGATGTTACTGATGTGGTTTTCCTTTCCGCAAAGTCGCCCCGATTTTAAAGGTAGTTACGGAGCATTGATGCGGTCGTTGTTTACGCTGGTAAAGCAGCAACCTTTATTGCGCGAAGCGGCACTCATTAATGCCTGTGTATTCGCCTCTTTCGGATTGTTTTGGGTAACGCTGGTGTTCCTGTTATCTGGCCCGCCCTTTAATTACGGAAGTGATGTAATTGGGCTGATGGGCCTCGCCGCCGCAGCAGGTGCCCTGGGTGCGCCGCTTATTGGCCGTATTGCCGATAAAAAGAACCCTCGTATTGCCATCGGTTACGGACTGGTGTTAGTGCTGGCCAGTTTCCTGCTGTTCTTCCTGTTTCAGTCTAATATTATTGGCATTATAGCGGGTATTGTGTTGCTCGACTTAGGTATACAGGGTGTACACGTATCTAACCAAACGCGTATTTATTCCATATTACCGGAAGCGCGCAACAGGATGAATACGATATTTATGACGGTGAGTTTTATTGGAACAGCCGCAGGGTCGGGTATCGGGCTGTGGGTATGGGGTGTAGCGCAATGGAGCGGGGCCTGTATAGCAGGTGGTGCCTTGGTTTTAATGGCTATTCTTATTTACGCTACCACTTATAAAAAGCAATAATATCAGTTAAGTTGATAAAACAAAAAAAGCGTACGATAACCGTACGCTTTTTTATTTATTTCGACCCAATGGGTACTATTTCGTATCTCCTTCCACCTTCGTGATCTTGATCATGTTGGTTGGCAGGTGTTCTTTAACGGGCGTGCTGCCGGTGTTAACCACCACATCGTTCGCTTTTAAGAAACCGCGTTCTTTCAGGATGTTGATCTGGTCGTTTACGATATCGTCCACGCTTTCTTCTTCCGCATAGTGGAAGGCACGTACACCCCAGCTAAGGCTCAACTGGTTAACCAGCGACTTTTCTTTGGTAAATACGTACAGTGGTGATTTCGGGCGGTAGCTGGAGAGCATGAAGCCGGTGTAACCGGAGGCAGTCATGCCGATCAGTGCATCCGCATCCAGGTCTTCCGCGATTTTAGCTGCGTTGTAGCAGAGGGCGTCGCTGAGGAAGGTAGGAGAGTGGCGGTGAGGGATCAGGTTACGGTTGTAAATGATCTCTTCTTTTTCCACTTCCTGGATGATTTTTTTCATCGTCTGGATAACCAGTGCAGGGTGCAAGCCAGTGGCCGTTTCGCCGCTCAGCATCACCGCATCGGCGCCTTCCAGCACAGCGTTAGCTACGTCGGTGATTTCGCTACGGTTAGGACGGCTGCGGTCGATCATGCTTTCCATCATCTGTGTTGCCACGATAACGGGTTTTGCACGGTGAATACATTTGCGGATGATATCTTTCTGGATCATAGGAATCACCTCTACAGGCAGTTCCACGCCGAGGTCACCACGGGCGATCATTACGCCGTCGCTTTCCCAGATAATCTCTTTCAGATTCGCGATCGCTTCCGGCTTTTCTATTTTAGAAATGATCTTCAGCTTAGAGTTGCGCTCTTTAATACGGTTACGCAGATCTACCAGGTCGGCGGCGTTCCTTACGAACGACAGCGCCACCCAATCAGGAGCCTGGTCGATAATGAAGTCCAGGTCAATCAGGTCTTTTTCCGTAAGAGAAGGCAGTTCTACCTTGGTATCGGGGAGGTTAAAGCCTTTTTTGGAAGAGAGGATACCACCGAGGGTAACTTCTGCTTTAATTTCGTGGGCAGCAGTTACTTCTTTTACTACGGTTTCGATCTTACCATCGTCCAGCAGGATTTTCTGGCCGGGACGGATGTCTCTGTGCAGGTTGTGGTAAGACACATAGATCTTCTCCATGGTACCTACAACTTTCTCGTTTACGAATGTGAGGATATCACCCGTTTTCAGCGGCAGTGCATTGTTCTCGATTTCACCTACACGCAGTTTGGGACCCTGAAGGTCGGCCAGGATGGCTACGTTGTAAGGCTGGGTTGCATTAATCTCGCGAATATAGCCGATGATCCTTGCTTTGTCTTCGTGGCTGCCGTGAGAGAAGTTCAAACGGAAAACATTCACACCAGCTTGCACCAGTTCCAGCAATTTCTCGTAGGTATCGCAGGCGGGGCCTACGGTTGCTACAATCTTCGTTTTGTGAGAGGAATGTTCGCGTCCGGCAACATTGTCCATTTGTTTGTGGTAGTATTTCGACAGGTCTTTAGTACTCATAAGCTATATAATTTTAACTCGCCAGAATTTTAATAATCTTGAACCATTCTTCGTCGATCTGCTGTTTTGCTTTAACGGCCTGATTGAGCGGAGTATAGGCAATTTTGTCGTTTACTACGCCGATCATTACGTTATGCGTGCCTTGCAGCAGGGCTTCTACAGAAGCATAACCCAGGCGGCTGGCAATGATGCGGTCCATACAGGTTGGCGTACCGCCGCGCTGGATGTGGCCGAGGATACATACACGGGTATCCAGTTGTGGCAGGCGTTCTTTTACGTGTTTTACCACGCCGTTAGCACCACCAAACTCATCTCCTTCAGCTACTACGATCAGGTTTACCAGTTTCTTCCTGCGCTCGTTGGCCTGCAGCTCATCGATGATCTCATCGATCTCGCTTTTGCGCTCGGGCAACAGGATATGTTCTGCACCGGTGGCAATACCACTGTGCAGTGCAATATAACCAGCGTCGCGGCCCATCACTTCAATGATGAACAAACGATCATGCGCGTCTGCCGTATCGCGTATCTTATCGATAGCATCAATGGCCGTATTCACTGCTGTGTCAAATCCAATCGTAAAATCCGTACCGGCAATATCTTTGTCGATAGTGCCAGGCAAACCAATGCAGGGAATATCAAATTCTTCACTGAATTTCTGCGCCCCTTTGAAGGAACCATCGCCACCGATTACCACTAAACCGTCAATATCCAGTTTTTTCAGGTTCTCGTATGCCTTTTTGCGACCTTCAGGCTCATAAAATTCTTTGCAACGGGCAGTTTTCAAAATCGTGCCGCCACGCTGTATAATGTTGGCAACGGTTTTGGATTCCATAGGAAAGATATCATTCGTCAACATCCCCTTGTAACCATACATAACACCGTATACATTCAAATGATGATAGATACCTGCTCTTACAACGGCACGAATAGCCGCATTCATCCCGGGAGCGTCACCCCCGGATGTAAGAACTGCGATGTTGTTCACTTTTTTCATATTATTGGTCAAAATATTGCGTTAAAGGGCGCACAAAAATAGCTTTTTTTGAATACTATTCTTATATATAATCTTAGCAATTCAGGTTAATTTTTGATTTTATTTGAAATTATCCCCCTTATTTTTAAAAATTTTCCTCATGAAATCGTTTTACCTAAAGAGCTTTTTAATATTTACACTGATGAGCACGACCATTGGAGCGGCAGACGCACAGCAAATATCGTATCCTTTCACAAAAAAGACGGATACAGTAGACGATTATCACGGCAAAAAGATCGCAGACCCCTACCGCTGGCTCGAAAACGACCATGCGGACGATACCAAAGCCTGGGTAATTGAGCAAAATAAGGTGACAGACGGCTACCTGTCTAAAATCCCTTTTCGCGATAAAATAAAGGCCAGGCTGGAGGAAATGATGAATTATCCTAAGTATGGCGCCCCGTTCCGCGAGGGTAAATATTACTATTTCTATAAAAATGATGGTTTGCAAAACCAGTCGGTATTATACCGCCAGCTGGGCACCGACGGTACGCCGGAGGTATTTATCGACCCTAATAAGCTGTCGGACAAGGGGACGGTAGCCCTGGGAGCGCTCAGTTTCTCGAAAGACAGCCGTTATGCGGCTTACATGATCGCCAAAGCCGGGTCCGACTGGCAGGAGGCGTTCGTGATGGAGGTAGAAACGAAGAAAATACTCACCGACCACCTCGACTGGATCAAATTCAGCGGCCTTAGCTGGAAGGGCGATGGGTTTTACTACAGCCGGTACGATCAGCCGGACGAGAAGGCACGTTTATCCGGTAAAAACGAGTTCCATAAGGTATATTATCATAAACTGGGCACATCCCAGGAGCAGGACGAACTGGTGTACGTTGATAAGGAACACCCTTTGCGTAACGCCGGTGTGGGCCTCTCCGAAGACGAACGTTTCCTGTTCCTCGTTACCACAGAAGGTACTTCTGGTAACGAATTATCCGTTCGCGACCTGCAGGACGCTTCTCAGACGGACTTTAAACTCCTGGTAAAAGGTTTCGCCCACGACCCCTCAGTGGTGGATAATGTAGGCGATCAGTTGCTGGTGCTTACCAACGAAGATGCGCCGAACTACAAATTGGTGCTCATCGATCCTAAAAATCCCGCTAAAGAGAACTGGAAAACAATTATCCCGGAAAAGCCGGAAGTGCTGGAAGGTGTGGGTACCGGCGGCGGTAAACTGTTTGCGCGGTATTTAAAAGATGCATCTACCAAGGTGTACCAGTACGATGTTACCGGTAAACTGGAGCAGGAAATACAATTGCCAGGCATTGGTACAGCCAGCGGTTTTGGTGGTAAAAAAGAAGATCAGCAGTTCTTTTACACGTATACTTCGTTCGTAGCGCCTGCTACTATCTACAAATATGATATTGCGACCGGCAAATCGGAGGTGTATAAAAGGCCGGAAGCGAAGTTCGATACAGAGCAGTTTGAAACTAAACAGGTATTCTTTACCAGTAAAGACGGCACCAAAGTGCCTGTATTCCTTTCCTATAAAAAAGGTATTAAACTCAATGGACAGAACCCGGTGCTGCTTTATGGTTACGGTGGTTTCAACATCCCGCTTACCCCTTCGTTCAGTGTAAGTAACCTGTTCTTTATGGAGCAGGGTGGCATTTATGCGGTGGTGAACCTGCGCGGTGGTTCGGAGTATGGTGAAAGCTGGCATAAAGCAGGTATGAAAGAGAAGAAACAAAATGTATTCGACGATTTCATTGGCGCAGCAGAATACCTGGTAAAAGAGAAGTACACCAGTCCTGCCAAACTAGCTATCCGTGGCGGTTCTAATGGCGGGTTACTGGTAGGTGCGTGTATGACACAACGCCCCGACTTATTTAAAGTTGCCTTACCGGCAGTGGGCGTGTTGGACATGCTCCGTTACCAGCGCTTCACCATTGGTTGGGCATGGGTAGTAGAGTATGGCAGCAGTGAAAAGGCTGATGAGTTCCCGTATTTGCTGAAGTATTCGCCGCTGCATAACCTGCACAAAGGCACGGCTTATCCTGCTACACTTATCACCACCGGCGACCACGACGATCGTGTGGTACCCGCGCACTCCTTTAAGTTCGCGGCGGCTTTGCAGGAAGCTAATAAGGGCAGCAATCCTATGCTTATCCGCATTGAAACACAGGCAGGGCATGGAGCAGGTAAACCTACCTCAAAAGTAATTGAAGAAGCGGCCGATGTATGGGCGTTTACGATGTATAATTTAGGGATGAAGATGTAATAATGAAGATATTAATAACCGGTAGTAACGGCCTTTTGGGCCAGTACTTAATAGAATTATTCAGCAAAGACAAGGCCTTCGAGGTGGTAGCCACCGGTAAAGGTCCCAACAGGCTTAAGTTGCAGGAAGGGTATTTGTATGAAGATGCAGACCTTACGCAAAAAGAAGTAATTACGGCATTGGTCAATAAACATAAGCCCGGGGTGATTATCCACTCCGGCGCTATGACCCAGGCCGATAGTTGCGAGCGCGACAAAGAAGCCTGCCGGGCTACCAATGTTACCGCCACTCAACACCTGCTCGAAGCTTCGGACGCATTTTTCCTTTTCCTGTCCACAGATTTCGTGTTTGATGGTTTGGCGGGGCCTTACCGGGAAGATGACCTGGTGAATCCGATCAGCTATTACGGCGCCAGTAAAGTGGCGGCGGAACGTATCGTGCAAGCAGCCTCCACGCCCTGGGCTATTGCCCGCACGGTACTGGTATACGGCGTTTCCGATGATCCTAAACGTACGAATATCATTACCTGGGTAAAAGATAACCTGGAGCAGCATAAACCAATAAAGGTTGTTGATGATCAATGGCGTACGCCCACGCTTGTGCACGATCTGGCAATTGGCTGTAAAC
>NZ_CABHOU010000053.1 GCF_902168175.1 uncultured Chitinophaga sp.
AAAACCATCGGCGCTTTTGATGATCGTTTGTCCGGCGAGTGTTTTCTCCATCCGGGATTGTATATTTTCTTTCATTGTATGAAAAATTAAAAGTTATTAAATGGAGAGCTGTTACCCGGGCCGCCCCCTATCACCCATCGTTTTCCGGAATCGATATAACAAAAGTAGTGGCCCCGGAATTCGTGAAAAAATTCCGTGTCGTTTTTGTCGTAATTGTCGTTTTTGTCGTTTTTCCGGGGCTTGGAGTTATTGCGACATTTCGCCGAAACGCTTATTGTCAAATGGTTTCATCGGATTTAAAACCATGGGAATAAAAAATATGTTATAACGCATTAGTATTTTATGCGGTGAATCCAGCTTGTATTTGATATAATAAGCGGAAATGTTCCCAACATTCCGGTTACCTTGTGTGAGAAGAATAATTTTGGCTTACCTTTGCGGACCTCGAAGCTAAACGATCAACTTATGTCACAACGATTAACTGCGCATTTTGAAAACCGTGAATACTTTTTCATTGTCACGAAACAAGTACCTGCCGACCGTGGTAACAGCGCAGAGGAGCTTCACATTGAGATGTACAAGCAGCCTTACATATTTTTGAAAGATAAGGAGGAGTGGATCAATAAAGACGGGAACAGGATGAAAATGGACATGGGGTTGATTAAGGCGGTGGCAAGTGCGGTTAGCGACAGCAAATAAGGGACTGAAAGAAATTGGAGTTTTCTTGTTGCGAATCTCTACTAAGTCCTCCGGAAACACAACGTTACTTTCAGGTGATGACTTGTATCGCTTTTAGATTATCGTATAACTAAGATATTATATTCCAGAATTTGTGATCGCCGCCGCATCGACAGCCGAATCAACAACACCTCTAAAATCTTCCCAGGTCAGTTTGCGGTGCGAGTTCCAATGAAGGCTATCTTGCGCACTTGCTTTCTCCGGAGAATAGAGGAAAAGCATTGTTAATACTACCCACAAAATGATGCTGGAGGCCGTATAAGTCGAACCTCCAGCCCAACCGCTAATTATACCCATAATTATCCGCATTTACATTTTGTTACATTTAGAAAAATTATAGAATTCCGTCTTCACTCGAACAACTGGTAAATTTTAGCTTTTAATGTTCAGCAACCAAACGGGCGCGTAAATCATCTCTTACACTCAACTCAAAACGCACCTCTGGGACTATAGGACTCCCTGATCCCTCTCCGAGCGTTTCCTATTGCTCCTGGATAATCAATGCATTCAAATAAGACAGGTTGCCCCAGTTGTTGATAGCCCCACCCAGCGGCGCGTGTACATCAAGGTAAATACGTCCGTTCTCATCTGGTGATATATTCGGAAAAGTCACCTTTTCGGTTGTATTTCCCAGTGCATTCAGGCCCTCCTGGGTACCGCCGTTTACAGCATAATAACCTGACCTTTTCCCGGTTACATTGTTTGCGCGGGAAGGCACCAAAATGATAGTGTACTGTTTTGCCGGGTTAAGATTGCCGATCTTAAGGTTATGAATATTGGGGGTATAACCACTGTAGTTAAACCAATACCCCTTGAGCACAATATCCGGCACATAGCCACTGTTATTAAGGGTAGTAGCGCCATCTGTATTAGACGAACTTGCCCCGCTAAGTTCTACCCAGTAACCTTCGGCACCAGATTTAATATTGTCTATCAGCCAGCCAGTAACGGGATCGGTTTTAGTTATTCTCGGGCTATTCAATTTGCCAGGTTCACCAAACACGTTCATCCAGCCGGGCACATATGGCGCTTCCGTCTTGGAGAAATGTACGCGCAGCGTTTTCTTTCCGCCGTTATCTGGCAATACGGTCACCTGCAGGTCTTTAGATACAACGCCTGTACTGGTCACCAATTTCAACCGGAATACATATACGCCGTTCGTAAGTCCTGAAATAATCGTATTTGCGGTAGTACTGCTGGACATCCCCGGGGTACTCGGGCCGGATACCAGGCTCCATTGATATTGATTAACAGGAATATTGTTATCGATGATAACGGGCGCTACGGCCAGTTGACTGGAAGGCAAAGTAAGGGTCGTGTCATTCATCACTATTTCTGGTCCCTGCGGCAGCTCGCCGGTAATACCGATATCGATCAGTGACAGGTGTGTAAAACCGCTGTTCTGGCTGGGCCTTACCAGCACGTCGATAGAGTCTACACCGGTGATGTTATGAATGATCGCGTTATTATAATCGCCCGGTTCACCGACCGGGTATTTCGTTTCCATCTTCTTTATGTCTGCCGGCGCTGTCCATTCGCCGGTACTGAGAATGCTTTCCATAATCCTGGAACTAACACCATCATCTCCCCTCGACCCCCATAGCTTTATCCTGTATTGGCACCCCGGGATCATTCCTTTGATCCGAAGTCTTATAGGGATATTGTAATTGCTGGTGGGTGTGCCATTGTTGTAGATGTACATATTATCCGACACCACCTGGATGGGATAGTCGCCCACCACCGTTTTATTGCCGGTAAAATTGAGCGCCTGTGTGCTGGTGGTACCATATCCGGCGCCTGGGCTTCCGATCAGGGAGATAGAAACCGATGTAACGCGGCCTGTAGTCGTTACCAGGTCGGATATTTTCAGGCTATCAACAAAGCCCCTGCCGTTGGCGCCACCTGTCCAGTTATTCCATCGTTTGCCCCATTGATCGGGCGATGGAGCCAATTGTCCATCTCCCCTGGATTCGGCGTTGATCGTAGTCATACCATCGCCCCCAAGATCAACCAGTATACGATGATCAAAGTTGTTCCCGCCGGCAAGCGGAGGTGCTAATGTATTGACATCGGATATCAGTATCGTGGAGTCGGCTAATTGTGCCTTCACCCGGAAATAAAGCAATCCATTCCTGGGTTTATTATACGTTTTCTTTACCGTGTTGGGATTTGTCACTACATCGAACTGCGCCCAGTTGTTGCCGTCGTATGAGGTGTCGATTACATACCTGCTCACCCCCGTAATTGGCTGGAAGTAGTTTTTTAACGTACTGAAAAAGCTATTCGCTACCAGTTGTATACCTGCAGGCGTAAGATGGGCGCCATCACCGCCATCGTACAGCGGAAATATATTGGCCGGTTTGGCTGACAATGTATCCCTCAGCGGAATCATTCCTTCTGCATACCTGTCCGGGAACGCACTGCGGATACTATCTGCAAAAGCTAACAATTTTAACTGAACATCGGAGCCATAGGTCGACCTGGGCTGTGTGGTTTCGATGATGGCCGGTATGCCCGCCTTGCGGGCCAGGTTATCCACAAAGCGAAGGTTGGCCATCGACTGCGCTACGGGATATTCATTGGCGTCGTTTGTAGGTAAACAGATGATAAGAATATCAGGATTGACGCTTAGCGCCATCTCTATATTATGCCCGGAAACGCCATTCATGCTCTGGGGCATCACATTAGCGGTAGTATAACCCGATACGGCATAGTTCAACCAAACAGGAGCAATCGTCGACGCGTTCAACCAGAAGTTGATCCTGTCGCCGAGGCGGTTCGGATAAGTAAGCGCATAACCGGCAAGTGTGGAGGAGCCTATACCTACCACCCTTGGATTGTGATACAAAGTGGTATGGTTACTGGCCCAGCGTAGTACAAAGGTATTGTTACCATTATCAAATATGCCTGCATACACCTGTTTGAGATTTGACACCGCACTACCAGGCGCCTGAGTTTGCCCGGTTTCATACCCAGCTGTTGCCTCTATATAAATTCTTTCGTTGGCTGCCAGTTTGGGGTAAAAGGTGATCGTACCCGTTGATGCATCCACACTTATACCACGGGCATAATCGCGGTGCTGCAGCAACCCGTTGCGCCAGACCTTTACAAGCCTGTTAGCCAGGCTACCGTCTGAAAAAACAGATGCGCCTGCAGCGGGGACGTTTGCTGCGCCTACTTTGAACTGGATGATATTTCCCAGGTTTTCGAAGGAAGTAAGGCCATTGTTCTTATTGTAAAGAAAGCCATTCTTTTGCTTCGTACTGTTCTCCAATACGAGTTCGGCATTGACGATTTTCACGGTATCTTTTGACACTTTCAGCGACACTTGCTGGGCGGATGCGGTGATCGTACACAGCAGGGCGGCAAGGATGAAACTTATACGCATAGCGTTAGGGATCTGGGTATTTATGGATAAATAGTAAGAGACAGCTGTTTAGTTGCCTCACAATTGACAATTAGTACTCCTCGTACGACTAAAAATATTCACATTCTGAGTTTTAGAAATAAAAATAAATGCATGTGTCCAAACTATAAGCACACACCAGCATAGCGTGCCATTTCAAGAACCAGGGGTCAATAGCACAGTACCAAACCTAGGGCATTTACACTTCTCTAAAAATTGGTATTCTAACTCCCAAGCCTTAGTACATTCAGGACATTGCACCAAAGGTTTTTAATGCGCGTGGCTTAAATATCAACACCATAGGCTTGCAGTATATCACTCCTTTAAGTTTTTTATATAGTCAGCAATATAACATTCCACTGAATGTCCAGTTCCTGTTTCATGCAAACTCCCATCACTTTTATTAATTATTAGGGGAGCATTTCCTCCCACAGCATCAAAAATATCTCTAGTCCTTATATATTCTGCTGATTGATAAAAAAAAACCATCCGTATTCAAATTCAATTATATCATCCAGCATTAGAACTAGCTCTAAGGGAGGTGTTACCTTTAACCTTTTTATAAATTCGTTTGCTTTTGTTATTGCTACATCTGATGTTATCATCTATAAATCTGTTGTATTTTTAAATAATAAACGCTCAAACTTTTCATCCTTCATCAAAGTTTTAGGATTTAGTGTCCTATTGCCAACCTGTTTCTGAAAATCTATAAACTTGTACTACGCCGTTCTGCTTAGTCACATTAAAGTAATGTCCCACTTTTCCCGCACCTCGGTCTCCGAAGATAACACCTGTCGCACCATCTGGCAATTTATCGAACGCTTTCATAATGCTCTTCGTGGACCAGTGAGCCGTAATTCCTAGCGCAGCCCTTTGGACTGCGCTAGAATTCTTGACATAGTCGGCCCAAAACTCAGTCTAAGTGAGTAACATCTGCAGCACAATAGAAATACCCTAGCGTCGTGCCTTCACCACCCATTTGCTCTTTACTCATTATTACTACTTTTAAGTTATTGAAAAAACACTCACCCTCATTTCGTATAATAACTGGAGAGTACAATATCAGCTTTGACTTCACTGATTCAAAATCATCATCAAACTCAAACTGAGACTCAAATACTTTTATACTATCGCAAAAATGCACTTCCACTTCTGACAGTAAATCCTGCATATCATAAGATAAAAAAAAGTAGTTCTCGCTGCTATTGATATTTGAGTAAATATCTCTTCGCTGGTGAATAATATCGTCCTCAGTCGCTCCTATTTGTATAGTTTGATTATCTTCAGTGTATATACTCCCAATAATAGCCCGAACCCGTTCGCGGCTATCCCCAAATTCAAATGCAATTTCATCAATCTTCACTCTTCCAGTTGACACATATTCGAATACCATGTTACTAATTTGTTTTTTGTTGTGTTGCCTGCTTCTGCTGCAATTGTTGCTGAAGTTGAGGCTCTATATTCTTTTGGTAATAATCCCTGGCTTGTGTCATAGCGTCATTGTATTTATCTCGGTGAATAGCTTTGACGCGATCTACTGTCAAATCAAATGCCTCCATAAACTTCCCCTGACCCAAAAGATCTGCTTCTTGATGTCGAAAGGCTGCTGCAGCCTTGCTACTTCCGGTAGAAATAAAAGGGCGATGATCCTCATAAAGCATCTGAAACACACTACCTGAGTTATCGGAAATTTTAAATCCAGCAATATTAATCGACCTCATTGTAGGAATGTGATTCCCTTCCAATATGTTCAGCCTTGATAACAAATTCCCTTTTACACCACCCAAAAACAAAGATGTTGGCTTAGTATTTACTTTTTCTAATATAGCTGTAGCTCGGGATGGAGCCCCATTGCCTTAGAGCCCCCTCCTAATCCCCTTTATAATATTCAATACGCTTTTACCCGTTATTATCTTCTTCCATTTCTAGGAATAGGTCTTGCAACGATCCGCTCAAAACCTCGCCGTCTGATTCTGATGTTAATATAAATGTTTCACGATGAGCGCTTAAATAAGAAGATCCATCTAAAACACCCAATACAGCTGACAAGGTATTCACTTTGATCAATCGAATAAAATTTAAAAAAGATATTTTTTCTTGTTCTGTTAACTTATCGTACACAGCAAATATACTCTGCCACGTTGAGTCTGTTGCATTATTCGCGCGATCTAATAAATCGCCGTATTCAATAATGCTATTATCAATAATTTTTGCCTTAAGATTTTCGACAAACTCTAATACTTGCATATCTTCTATTTTTAAAATGCTCCTGGATACTTAGTTTTGTTTAAATCTATTAATTGTTGCAGTGAACTATTGGGTATTCCATCGGCTTTATACACTCGTCTTAATTCAAAAATATCTCTTGCTAAAACTTGGCGAGCATTTGTAAAACCTTTAGTACTTCTTGATACAATACCAAAAGCTCCTTTGGTTGTATGTCCTACTTCCGGAACTAAGATTGCTGGTGCAGTCTTCATATCATAACTCGGTATGAAATTTTTCATTAATGCTTTCTGGCCAACATGGTGAGCATCTAAGCCACTTTCTACCCCTGCTAGCTTATTATAGGCACCCACTTCCCAAACTCGACTAGAGCTTACTGTTTCTTCCGCAACCTCAACGGCTGCCTTTCCTCCTAATCCAAGTCCTCTAGCTACCAATCCTCCACCCACCTCTAATGCAGCACCTTCGATCATCGGCATTGCAATATTCGCCTCAAACTTCTTCCAGGTCTTGTTATTTCCTACTTTCTGAATTAACGACTGACTCCCATCCGCATTATAACCAGCCTTAAGATTTAATGCTTCTGTCCGGCTAGCCGCAACCTTTTTATCATATGCACTTGTATTGGCATTAGCCCCGAAACTTCCTGTTGAATAACCCGCTGCCGCTAACGCCTGCCTTGTTTTCTCAAATGCTCTAAACGGTGCGTCCGCAACATCCTGCTCCATGATTTCAGGCCTATTATCATATTGCCGCACACTAGTACTAGACCTAGGCTCTCCCCCCGTATTTCTACCTGCAGGTGAGTATTCCAATCCATCCCTATCAATACCGTCTATTGGCCGGTTACTTGCAAATTGATAAGGTGTTAACTCTGGATACTCAGGGGTTAACGGATCAACTGACAGGAACTTCGCGATTCTTGGATCATACACCCTCATCCCATAATCCTGCTGATTCCCCTCTCCTTTCACCTCATTATCATTCTCCTTCCCATTAAACCCATAACGATAGCCACCCGCACTATCGCTTCTCCCAGGCTTATAATATTCTAAAAAACTCTAGGTCATAAAAATAAAACATCTACGTAAAGCCACGGCTTGAAAACTATCTTATTCTCATTCCTCTTTTAATCGAACTTAAATCGTAAACTTCAGCAGGCACACCGTCTTTAAAAACAATTTGAATAGTTCCAATAAATTTATCGGGATCAACCACATTATCTTGGTACAACTTTACCTCATAAGATCTGGTTTTATTATAGAGAAGATTTGTGGAATCAAACTTATAAGAATCCATGTCAGGAATTTCGTTTACCTCCTTAAGCAAGTTCTGAAGTAGTCGAACTTCATCTACACTTGTGAGTTTCTCTTGATAACTTTTTAGTACAGAGGCCTTAGCTGAATCAACTTTATCGTCTTTCAACAATTTTAAAAGATTATAAGTGGTTTGCCGATATGCTTCATCCCCTTGCTGTTTTACTTGCATATTGCAAGCCAACAGGCTCAATACACAACAAAAGGAAAACATGTATTTTATCATATTATTTAGTTTTACTGCGTTTTTCAATTCCGTATTCTTTCATTAATTGATCTCCAACCTTGAGTACTTCGGAATTATAATATCCTTTTTTATCCTTATCTCCCTTAAAGTCTGCAGGCATAGTTCCGTCCGTAAGATAGTTTATAAGATCGGCCCTAAATGCTCCTATCTCCGCAACCTTACTCATATCAGAAAGATAAGCGCTATTCTCTTTAACAGAGAAGGTTTCATCAACTATGTTAGTTGCTCTGTAGAATGCTTTCCTTAACGGCTCTTCTTGACTTAGGATCAACGTCTCGTTGAAAGACTTCACCCCATCATAAAAACCCTTTCCCAAGTTCCATAGATCTTGAATCGCTGTCGCTTTTGATGCCGCCTTGTTAAACTTATCTGGAGTCTTCTGGCCAACGACCAACTGATTTGACGCATTTTGCGCAAACCTGGCTACTTTCCTGGATTTAACAGTTGGCGTTTTCTGGACTGTTTCACCATCATCATCACCGGCATATGCAGTAGGACCTACGGCCAGGAATCTTGTCTGGTGCTCCAAAATCATATTGTGTCCTTTTGCACCTACATACACACGACCGTCCATTTCAATATCTTTATACCCTTTAGGAAGATTCTCTGGGATTGTTACCACAGTATTTACAGCAACCATTTTCGCGGACGTTGCTGTTATGATAGGAATAGATGCAAGATATTTCATTCTGTAGGCCGAGCTGTTAACTTTCAAGAGTTCCATCCCATCTAAGTCTATTCCCTGCAAGGGTGTGTTGCTTGCAAACTGATAAGGTGTTAGTTCAGGATAGTGGTTTGTTATTGGATCCACACTCAAAAACTTCCCCAACCTCGCATTATAAATCCGCATCCCATAATCCTGCTGATTCCCCTCGCCTTTAACCTCATTATCATTCTCCTTCCCATTAAACCCATACCTATACCTCGACAAATCCGCCCTCCACGACCTCTCCGGTTTCATCATCCCAAAAGGATAATAATCCGTCGAACTTTTCAACAATCCAACATCCGAGACCGTCGCCAGCACGTTTCCAAGGTGGTTTGTCAGTTCGTATGAACGAGTGCCGCTGCCATTCCAGGGCAACATAAAACTAGCGCTGCCCGCATCTGCTGAAGGCTCCCATACACCGACACGGCTGGAACCGTAAAGGTGCTGTTCCCGCCAGATAATGTTGCCGGCGCCTGTTTTATCATAAACAGATAACACATTACCCTGTGCATCGCGAAGATACCATGTCGTTTTAACGACACCTGCCTTGGTGGAGGTTTTAGACACCCGGTTGCCGGAAGCGTCATATTTGTATTCCAAAGAACTTCCATCGGTCATCGTGATGGAGCGGATTTTGCCATACACTGTCCAGGTAATGGCGTCAATGTCCCGCTCACTAATCAGGTTCCCGATCTTGTCGTAAAGATAAGTGTAATTTGACTGTCCATCAAGGTCCTTTATGTCGTCTATGTTAATCCCAGCTGCGACCGCATCATTCACATAATCGAGACGGTTGTTTTTCAGGAAGCCGTTCTCCCGGTTGTAGTGATACTGGAGTTTATCCATTGCCACACCGCCTCCGCGGTTGCGGTCATAGCTAAGGATATTACCGTTGGCATCATAGCTGATATCTTCCTTGTAGGCATCGTCCATCGTGCCCCAGGCGGTACCGTTATTCGTTAACGGGTGATGCCTCATTGTGGTCAGCCTGTTCAGCTGATCATATTTATAGCTGTAACCGGCGGCCAGGTCGCTGTTGATGTTTTTGAGCGCTACCGTGCTGCGGGTAATGTTACCGTTAAACAGGTTGCGGCTATCAGTGCCAGGTTGGAGCTTAAACGCATTGTTGGTGCCGATGGAGGTATAATCGTCCTTGAAGTAGTCCAGGCTGTAGGCCATCACGTCTTTACCGATCGTAGCTGTGGGCTCGCCGGCAACGCCGTCTTTACCCATATCTTCGCTCAGGTAGTTGCCGTTCACGCCCTTGATCCAGCCATGGATGGTATAGGCGTAATCGATACCCTGTATATGCTGGTTGCCCAATTTGGTACGCGATAAGGCGCCGTGCGGGTAGTAGGCGTAGCTGGCCTCGTTTTTCGTCAGGGCCGGCTCCCAGCCATCCACGCTCACAACGCCGATACCAGTTTTGGCCAGCACTACCCGGTTTTCGCCGTCATATTCATAGCTGTAATAAAAGTTTTCTGCGGAAGCATTGGAGCCCGGCGCCAGCCTTACTGCGTTCACCTTGCCGCTGGCCAGGTCAAACTTGTAATCGATGCGTTTTAACGGCATACCGTCTATCTGTTGCCAGAGACTATTTACGTTGCCCAACTGGTCATAACTGTAATAGGTGGCCTGTGTCACCAAGGCGCTGCTATTTTCTTTATAGGTCGTAGCCGACACGCGCTTACGAAGGTTTCGCTGGAACGAACTCACCGCAGCCGCTTCTTCATCGTACTTTGTGTGTGTGATCTGTGTATTGCCGGTAGTGGTGTTCAGGAACGTTTCTACGGTACCCCTGGCCACAAAACCTGTTTCACTCAGTAACGGCGTGTAGTTCAGCTTCTCTCCCACTTCAATGATTCTACCCTGGGCGTCGTTGTTCGTATAGCTGTAACGATTAGCCACACCACCACCTGCAGGACTCAGTTGTTCTGCATTCTGGGAAGCGAATAAACGACCGAGTTTATCATACCAGAACTTGCTGATACCGGCATCGGGTGTTTCCTGTTGTACCACCTGTCCCAGTGAGCTGTAAGCATAACTGGTGGCCAGGCGGTGATTAGGATAAATCAGCGGACTTTGACGTTCGGTGATCTCTGTTGTACCGCCCGATCCACCTGAACCGGAGGTAATATTAAAGCGGCCCCAGTTCTTCAGGGGCGCGCCTGCTCCCACAGCCAGACTTTCGTAATATAGCGGACTAATGCCCATACAGATTTCGGCGGCATTGGCAGACACTTCTTCCAAACTCAGTTTCCTGTTATAAAGACGCAGGTGTTTAAGCAGGCTCAGTTCTTCCGGCAGTTTTTCGACGGTATCGTCAATGTCCAGTTGCCAGCCGCAGGTGGCTTTGGGCGGCCGGGCCGCTATGGGGCATTCCTTACCATTTACGTATACCGAGAAGGTGTTTTTTGCCAGGTTGTTGCCTTCCACTACTACGTGTACCCAATCACGTAAGGGCAGTGCGGTGGCTATATCGGCCACCACGTGGTTAGAGTTGCTAAAACCAATGGTGCCATTGGGTAATTTATGTACGGTATAAACGTCTACATGCAGATAACGTCCGTCTACGCACATGTTCAACAGGTATTGCTTATTGGCATTGAACATGACCTGTTTGGCCGCACCAAAGTCGCCATTCAGCCAGCATTCTATCGAGGTTACGCCGCCTGTGATCGACTGCGCCAGTTTGGTCATCGACTCGGCCTTGTCGGTATTAGCCGTTGGTCCGTTGTAATTACAGGGACTATTCGGCAAATCGCGGCCTTTGGCGGCCTGGTTGGCCTGCGCATCGTCGAGCAACTGCACGCCTTCGGGCGGGATGGTGCGAACGAGATTGCCGGCCTGGTCGTAATAGTAGAGCGTATAGTGATATACGTTGTCTTCTGCCTTAAGTTTTACCAGGGCCTGGTTGTTACCGCAGTAATTGACATAAGCGCTGCGGAATTCTTTCTTTACTTCTTCAATGTAATAGGCGTAGTTGCGCAACCCACCTTTTACGGCACCAGCCATCTGATCGGCCAGGCAACCATAAGGATCAATGTCAACATTCTCAAAAGAGGGTATGTTGCAAAGCATTTCGGTGGCATTGTTGTTAGCCTGCACCTTATCGCGGTAAGCCTTGTAATCGTCGAAAGACAAGGTAAAGCCCCAGCGGTGATTGAGGTATGTGGATGCAATAACCGGGAAGTTCTCATGTGTATCCTCGGTAACCGCTTCACTGAGCATCTGCTGCCAGGCCTGGTTAAAGGTGGCGGCGTTTATACAGCCGGGGCTGTCCGGGTCCAGGAACAAAGGCCTGGTCATTGGTTGGGCCAGCAGGTAACGGCAATTGGTACAGCCGTTTTCCAACATGGTCACCTCCGAGGCAGTAAGTTTTAACAGCTGTCCGTATTTCTGTGCCAGGAACTGGTAAAAAGTAATTCCCGGGTTGGTATTCATATGTGTGTTCTGCAGTTCGGCCAGTTTGGCGCATAACTTAGGATCGGTGGCGATCAGGTCAAGTTCGGCTACCTGCGGTTTGGCGTTGTAAGGATAAGGCGCTTCCAGTAACCAGGGGTTACATACCATATCAAAAGCAGCGATACCTAACACATTTTTGATCACCTCGCCAAAGTTCCTGGTATTCTGTGCAGTAACCTGACCAGGCTTCAGTGAGCTGGCGCCATTAGGATGGTCCACATCGCCTCCCATCACGCAAAGATCTATCAATCTTTGCTTCAGCAAGGCGCGTTTGGACTCATAAGCAGGGTTGCTGGCAAGACAGGGTTCCAATGCGGCGATCCAGATGTCTGCCTGGGCTTCGCAGGCAGTAGTAACGGCAGATAGCAGGCCTGTATTGTGCGCGGCTGTTGCTGTTGCCAGGTCTGTTGTCGCGCTTCTGGCCGGTGTCCGCCGCGGTGTTTTTGTAAGATAGGCGGCCGGGCATCCGGAAGTGGGAGTACCCGTACAAGAGTACGTTAACTGAACACTCCACAGGTTAGACTGACTATAAACGAAAGACTGTGAATCGTCGTAGTTGGCACTATTGAATTCAGCGGTCCCTATATGTTCGTTACCATTAAACGGGTCATCAAACGATGCCAGTATGGTCACGCCAACCGGGATGACGGGGCCTATATAATTAGCCACCAGCACATTGCCGAATTGCATGCTGTAGCTAAAGGAAGCTGTGGAAATCTGCGTGCAAAACGGAACGCTGGAAGAACTGCCATTAGCTTCTCCTACTTTACACTTCCCCAAACAGATCCTGTCCTGTATTAGCTTATAGTACACATCCTTCTGCTGTAAGTACAGGTCCCTGTACATCCGCCACTCCTGGTCGGGCACACGGCACGCGTCCACAGGCTGGCACTCCGACCACCTGTCATCAGTAGCAGGACTCGTGTTGCCGAATTTATCACCGCAATACAAGGCAAAATCAACATATTCCGACAGGCTTTTTACCGGCACACGGGAATCCGTCACCTTTAAGACTTCCAGAGAATACTTGTCAAGGGCTGCCAGCATCGCGCCGTAGTACTCGCTCCCCGGTCCGTCACCGCCAAAGAACGGGTCGGCGTTCAGTAACCATTGTGGCCGGGTGCGGTCATAAGTGAGGCCTGGTTTTATACGTGCAATATCGGCGGTGCTATTGTATACTTCTTTTAATCTGTTATCCCATGCGATGTAGTCGGCCTGACCCTCGCATAAATCAAGCGCACAATATTCCGGGTGTTGGTTAACGAAAGTGGCGGCCCACTCCGGTTTCCAGTTCTCCACTAACATCTGCAGGGTAAACAACTCATCATTCAGGGAGGTCGTCCCCCCGTTCGGCAGCGTAAGCAGGTGATCTTTATAGGTAGCCGAGTTCCGGTCGAGTACCGGGAATTTAATACGCCAGTAAAGCGCCAGTACATTAATCTCCGGCTCTACAACCACAAACCCATTCGCCCCCGTGGTAAACAACGCGTATTGTCCGCCCGGGCTCACATCTGCCTCCATGGCTGTCCTTAAGGCCTTGCACGGAGGTTCCGCGCAGTTCTGCTGTGCGTCTTTACATTGAGACAGCAGTTGAGTGTACAGTCCATTGGCCCAGGTATCATACACAGCGCCCATTTTGTAGGGATCTACATCGTATTTCTCCAATTGTTTGGCCAGCTGCTCCAGGAAATATTCCCGGCTGCCCAGGTTCTTTTCACAGGTGGTACATTCGGTAAAACATCCACTAAAATCTGTTTGCTGTAAAGCCTCCACCACAAAGTCGAACTTGCTGCGCAGGTTTGTGTTACGCGCCACGTAATCGTCCGTGTAATGCTTAATCACATCGGGGTCCATGGCTAACTCGAAAGTAATATAGTTGGTGCCGATACGCGCGAAGCTGAAAGAGATATCGGCCGCCTGCGTGCCGGTGGCCGAGCAGTCGGACGTAGCCGATCCGATCTTAACGGGCGCAGTGACCTCTGCCAGTGGCTGGCCGCAGTCATCAGAGAGTTTTATGCGCATCGCATAATAACAATTGCTGCAAATGCTGACGCCCTTCTCTTCATACTGTTTGATCAGTTTTTCCACTTCATAGCGAAGGGTAGCAGGGCCGGTAAGGGTATTCACATAGGTCGTATAACCACGCAGCGTGAGTGACTGGCGGTCCAGCACCATTTCGTCGGGCGATAAAACGATCATTGTGCGCTCGGCGCCATGTGCAGAGGAAAGCAACGCATCTACCGTTGTCGGCGGAGTGCCGGCCAGTGCCGTGGCAATCACTTTCCCGGAGGCATTCTCGTATGAAATACTGATTTGTTTGTTCGGGTCTACGGCCACCTTTTTGAGGTAGTGAGTCGCCACACCTACATCGCTGCCAAACAGGCGTTCCAGTTCCCCTTTATGTGGTTTACTGTAATAGAAGCGCGTAGTATGGTCCAGCAAAGCGTTGGTCCCGGGTTGCATATGTAATCCCACACCTCCCTGTACTACGATACGGCCGGTATTGTCTGGAGTGTACGACACCATGCTGAAAGGATACCCTTCAGCCGCAGGGATATAGTCCCTGTTAACACCCGAAAAGTCGTTATTAGCTGAATAGTATTTTGCAGCGCCACTGAGGCTCGCCATAGGTGTGGGCGTCACCAGGCAGTTGGCGTAATTGCCTTTGTACAGATCAGTGAAACGGTATTCGCCATCAGCCTTCTGATTGATGTTGCCGTAGAATTTAAGCGCATTGTCTTTCACCGGGGCAGGCAGTACATTCGCGGCCACACGGCCAAACTGGTCGTAAACGTTCTGTTGTACAACGGCATAGTCTTCCGCTGCGGTCAACTCGTCGGGCCGGGCTACCGTTACGGTTTGCCGGTTGCGAAGCGAGCCATCGAAATAAGACACGACTTCTTTCTTTTTGCCTTCTTCGGCATATGTCACATTATATTGCCAGTTAAGATGGGGGTGGTGTTGTGCCTGTTCCAGCACAATCAGGCCGTTATGTGGCGTTTCGCCATCGGCCGTCACTTGTTTGGTGGCATAGATCCATGCTTCTTCCCTGCGAAAATCATCATCGTCGTCATAGGTAACCCTGCGCCAGCGTACCAGTAAATATTTATGGTTGTTGACCAGCGATAGGCGGTACATGTTCCTAGAGGTGGTAACACGGGTGGCATTATTTTTCATCATCAGCGCCAGGTCTCCTACCGAAGGGTTCAAACTGGCTGCTTCAATAGCTGCGCCGTTAGCCGACTTTTCGTCGATGAAAGTCCACTCGAGGTCGTACTCCTCGGCAGCCTCCTGGTCCCATTGGATAATTACTTCATGTGCCTCCGCCTCGTCACCCTCTATATTCATCGTGCCCATAGCGGCACGGCCGGCTACCTGCCGCGTTGCAGCGGCAGCTACGGAAACCTTCATCACCGGCGCAGCTTCGTTTTCGGCAGGAAGGTATTTGCGGTCTACGAAAATCTTCCCACTGAGCATAAACATCGGCGGAAGGTTAGCCCCCAGCTCATTGCTGGTGATATTGGTTACCGTGATCTTACACAGGTGCGCATTTTTAAAGCGATACGTATCCTCGCCCTGGTATACTGCACCGTAAGTTGTATCGTAGTTTATTTTAAGTTTGACGTTCTCGATGGTCAGCGGTTTCTTCTGGTCGGGCTGACTCCAATACTCCACCTTCAGCTCGATCTCACAGCTGAACGATTTTGGGAAAACGAGTGTGGTGTCACGGTTCAGTCCGAACGTGATAATGTTTTCCACGGAGCGGTTGCGGATCAGGTCCCATTTGTAAGCTTTGTTCCGGAATTTCTCATCTTTCACCACCAGCACGTCGCCCTTTTTCAGCGTACCGGTTTTTCGGTTCTGGTACGGCTCCAAGGCTGCCAGCGAACGTAGCGCAGGCAGCAGCAGAAGCAGGAAAAGCAGTATTTGTTTCAGGGAACGGGTAATATAGTTTGCCATTTCTAATACGATAATCAGGATTCAAACAAAGGATTAATTAGCAGATACCAGTTCGTAAGCCGCGAGTGCTGCTGCCGGCCTCATTTGACCGTTCTGTTGCTGCACCATGGAGCCGGCGCTCAGTATTCCCGGGGGAACATTGCCTGTTTGCCACCCTGTCATTTTTACGCTGTGTATCCTGTCCATATTCACGTTCAGCGGATCCTTCAGGTTCGTAAAACGCGCGTATACTTCCTGTATGCGATAACTGTCGTCGAAGGTGAGCCGGTATTCTTTGCAGAATACGTGGTTCTCCAGGAACAGCCGTATCGTTTTTATGCCCTCGCCTTTAATCGCTTCCACATGGTAGCCCTCTTCACGGAACAGTTTGAGCAGCTTTTCCTGCGACATCCGGAAGGGAGCCTCGGGTGCTTTCTGGTTACGCGAGAGGAAAATCTTTTTAACCGCATCATTCACGGACAGATACAGACCCGGCAATGCCAGTACCCGATTTTCACCGAGCCGGTAATAGACACTGTCCTCCTGCTGGGCATAGGTGAACTGTGCAAACATATTCTGCGTACTGTCTGCCGGTTCAATTACAGAGATAGTACCAGCCGCATAAAACACACGGAGGCTGTCTATCTTTCCGTATACCGTCAGCAATTCCTGCATGGCGACCATTTCTTCAGGAGTATACTCCACCGGCCGTATGTCCGGCAAGGCTTCTTCCTGCGGTGCTGCTTTGGTAAACAAACCCCGGTTGACGGCCATCGCCAGTGAAGCGGCCAGGCATAAAGTGACTACGGTCAGCGCTATATAATATCTTCTTTTCATCTTGTTAATGGCTTTAAGGTTTTTTCCTGTATGCCGAGCGGCTTTCTTTGATTGTAAGGATACCCTTTTCTGTTTCTTTTTTCACACGAATGAGCGTACCCTCATCATCATATTCATAGAAAGTGGCGTAGTTATTTTCGTCCAGTTCGGCCATCAGGCGCATGCTGGCGTCGTCATAAGCGTAGGTTTTTACCTGGGCGTCGTAAGGGAATATGCGGACGTCGTCGACGATGATGTCGATACTGCCCCCCGCTCCTTTTAATCCGAAATTCAACAGGCCGTCCGTGAAAGTCAGTTGGCTGAAATCCATGATATGTTCAACCAACACCCATCCTTCCACAGCCGCTTTTTTGTTCAGCTCATAATCCTGGTTATTAACCGTCAGCACCAGTTTGCTGGATGCCGCCTTAGGATTATTGTTTTTCACCCAGGCTGAGAAGATGTACTTCCTGTCCGGCCGGGGACTGAAACCTTCTTTAAAGTAGGCCGGGATGTATTTTTTGTAGTATTCCCCGTTTATGTTAACGCCGAGGTACTCTCCCGGTTTATGTTCCATCGTATGCACCAATGCCGTCATGGTTATTCCAGATCCTATTTTGTAGCCATACCTGCCCGAATGTGCTGTGCCGGTAATGAGGCTGGCATTCATCGGGAATTTGAAATCGTCTGACGAGCATGGCTGCGGTAAAGCACATTGCTGGTTAAACAGGTAATCGTCAAAGCTTTCATAGAATATTTCCCTGCGTTGCGCATTGGCCGCCACCGCTGTGGGCAGTGAATTTTTGTAGCTGTAGATCGCACTGCTGTACCGTCCCAGGGCATCCTTGTTTTCCAGTTCATGTCCCTGCCTGTCATAACGGGTAATGTAACTGCTGGTTACCCAGAGCTCGTTAGATGTTGGAGTCGGTGTCGTTACATCATGCGCCCAATTGCCGGCATTGAGGTACCAGAAAGGGGTGAACGTTTTGTAGGCACCGCTGTTCCTGATATCCAAGCCTTCGCCAGTGTTACCGGAGAACAGGTTTTTATCTGTGCGGTTGGTTTCCACCACTTTGGATTCGGAGGGCCTCCAGTTACCAAGATAGCCAAGGAGGTAAGGGTTGATGATGTTGTTTTTTGCTACGGGGTTGATATAGACATAGCTGCCGCAGTCCGAATATACCTTTTCCCCATTGCCGGCATACTTACTGGTCACGGAGTTGTTACTATTGACCACGTATGGGTTCGTACGGGAATATATTAGTTCTGAAGTAGAAAACAGGATGGTAGGCGTCGTGGTGCCTGCTTTAAATTGAATATAGTCAGCCGCGCCATATATTTCCATACCCAAAGCCCCGACGCTTTCGCTGTTATTCCTTGTTTCTACACGTACCTGGTGCTGCCCGGCGGTTAAAGCCAAAGGCTTTACAAACCACTTGTTAGTGGTCAGGCCACCGGGTTCATCTCCGCTCACCTTCATTTCATCAACAAAAAACTCGGCCGCAGCAGTACCGCTATAACCAACATAGTAGTTGCCAGTGGACGGTACTTTAAAGCAACTGGTTAACCCGGTCCTCCGTGATTCGGTGGCGGCCCCTACAAAAAAGGCACACTTGTTCAGCCGGCCGCAGGTCGGATGGGTGATGGAAATGCACTCCTTCCAAAAGCCTGCATCGGTTGTGCCCACTACCCTGCCTTGCAGATCAAAGAAAGATGTTCCGTTAGCATTGAACGATGCATTCGCAATCCGGTTGATGTTAAATATAGCATCTGTACTACCGGTCAACGGTGTGGCACAAACGCTCAGGTCGTCCCCTACTAAAATAGAGTTCGGTGGACAGCTGTTTTCTGTCGCCACGCATATCTTCTCGCCCAATACATTCGGCCCCTTAAGTATCCCTCCGTCACAAGTATACTTCTCTGCTACCCGCGTACCATTATCCTCGAATATGTAAGTATTAACATCGCCATATTTCATCTCCCCTGTCATTCCCCAGATGGTTTGAGCCTCCGTATGGAATAATGCCTGCGTAAGTTGTGCCAGCGGTGCGCCGAAAATATATGCGACCATCATTACCGGGGTACTGGTGCTGGATTTCCCCTCCGCCCATACCTGGTGCTCACCGGCGGCAAGCTCCACAGCATACACATGTATTTTCTGGTGGTTAACATTTCCGAGTGATGCCGGCCTGTCGATCACCGGCGTGTTACGGTTATCCACGAAGAACCGCAATGCACCGTTGCCAGACATCGCTATGTGATACACTCCGCTAACCGGAATGGATACGGAGGCAGAAACTCCCGTCCACTTGTTGGTAAGGTCATAAGTTGAGTTACATATCTTCATCGCTTCACCCAACAGGCCGTAGCTGATTGGCTTAGGACTTACAATGGCAGCCTGCCCCCAGAACGCATTTGTTTTCTGCGCGGAAATGGTGCCATTCAAGGCGTAAAAAACAGCGCCCTGGGCATTGTAGATATATTCACTTCCATTTGGATCACAGAAATTAAATACGCTCTGCTCAACGGCCGGCACCTTTTCGCATCTTCCGGTCAACTCATTCATGGTATACCCGGTAGGACACCCTCCGGCAACACATCCCGGCACGCCCCATTTTTCATCATATAGTGTAGCCTTTGCGTCCAATACTTTATACCCGCTAAGGTCATTGTTGTAGAACAACGCTAGTTTATTATCGCTGCCAATAGGATTACGAAGGCTGGTGATACTTCCAGCCGCAGCACCCAGCATATTCCGGTAGCCGGAACGGATCAGTTTAGTGGTTCCCTTATAGTTCAACCGGCGCTTTCCAATTTCATCTATCAGCCTCAGTTTGCCTGTGCCACCTGGCGCCTCCGCATCGTTCACTACCCACAATCGCTGCCCTGTGAAAACATCGGACATTTCATCCCCGGCCGTCAGGAATGGTTTATATTCCGCCATAATTTCACCGGTGGCGCTGGTCGTCATGTCTTTAAAAACCCTGTTCGCCGTTTTATAAGCAGGCCCCATTTTCGGGTACACCCAATAAGCCGGGATGTTCACGGAATAAACAGGATCTCCGAACTCATTCTGCGTGGAAGTCACCACCGGCTGTCCGGTCAATTCGTCATACAAAAGATTTTCTGCAGAAACACTGGCGCCATCCAGGCGTTTGATCACCTTCTTTACTACACCCGTATATTGTACCGTCTTTAACAGTGAGGCAGAACGGAACAGCCGGTATTCCTTATTTGTTTTTATCGGGAAGTGTGGTATCAGCAGCGGGAACCAGATCGCCTGGAAATAGTCGGAGCCTACAGCATAGGTGGTACCGAAGTTTTTACTTTCTTCCTCCCGCATGTGGGTGAACATATCTATCTCCCTTCCTATCACCTGCTCTTCGGGGTTGATAATCCCCTTATCATTTACCGTTTGAACGCGGTTGCGTAAGCGGTAAGACGTCCCGTTGTAACCTTCACTATCATAAATGTATTCTGTAGCGGATACTTCCACGCCGACTTTGTTATATGCCTTTTCAGCACGCGGTTTCCCATGCATATCGTTCAGAATTACCACGTAACCCTGCGACATATATTTCTCGTGGATGGCGTTACCGCCAAAAAAGGAGAACGTCGAGTTCGACTGATGGTTAAATTCATCCGGTTTGCCGTCTGCTTTAACGATCACGGGGTAGTCGCGGGCTGTAAAAAATTCGGACACATCGTATCCCGTCAGGTTCTTCTCGTCTAGCAAGCCCGTTTCGTCCAGCCTGCGTACAGTCACCTTGCTATATCCTACCTGTGGCGAAGGGAAAAGGTATTCACCAAACGGCTTTTCGAGATAATAGAAGTTATTCAGTCCTCCCTGTATTTCCTCCATGTACTCCACGGGCATGTGCATTGCATTTTCATCACCACCTGCCTGTGGCTCGTAGGCCGCCACACCACTGCTGATCGTGCGGCCATCTTTAGCGCCGGGCAGCTCTGTGGTATATTCATACACCTGCCCAATATTGATCACATCATCGCTGCCTGTCATTTCGTTCCAGCCATCTGTTACCAGTAATTTCTTCACCCGAACTCCACCACCGAGCTGGTGGCCGCTGTAATTGGCCACACGTGCAAAACTTTTGGTAAGGTCCACGGTTTTCGCGAACTTCTTACGGTTAGCGCGCTGGTAAAAATTCTCTTTCAGCTCGCGCATATTTTTGAAGGCATTTACGATCTGCGCAAGCGCTTTCTCAATGCCCGTTTCATGCTGCAATCTGCCATCATAACCAGGATAGGCATACATCGGGTAATCTTCCTTCATTTTCTGCCAGGCCGACAGCAATATCGGGTTAATCGTAAGTCCGCCTGCCTGTTTACTTTTCAGCCAAACATCCGCGTAGGCATCATCCCCGCTTCCGCCCAGTGTTACCTTTTCAATATTGGAGTAGGTGGGCACAAAGTCGAAATAGCGTTCATTATTGTTATTGACTTTATCACCGATATGCACAAACAGCTTGGTGTACAGCACATCCGTATTATCGAGGTATTCGCGTTTAAACCAAAGGGTTGGATCTTCTGCCCCTGCACTCGCATCTGGAACACTGATACGCAATCCCCTGGCTTCCGTTAGTTCCGTTGCAGGCGAACCGTCTTCCTTGATCATCCCGGTGATGTGCCGCATCTGCATCGCACGTTTGTCCTGTACGTAGGCGTAATCATCCGCTTCATATTCTACGTTAATACTGCCACCGGTGGGTAGTTCAATTTTATTGATATTCCACATGCCCGCATATAACGCTGCTTTCACAGAGTCCTGTACGGCATAAGGAAATTCGTCGTTCTGGAACGGCCAGCCTGTTTGTGTATTGGCATTCTGGGGTTTATAGGTGCCCCAACGGTCAGCAGCCATGCGTTCATAGCCAACGCCTTCGTTATAGAAAAACGCGTATTTGTTCTGCATCCCCTTGGTGGATGATCCGTATTTAAAGTATACGTGCTTTAGCGTCAGTTTACCGGTACCATTAAGTTTCAGGTGATTGGGCATTCCCGGACAAAGCGAATAATCATATTCAAACACGACGGTTTTAATAGGTGTAGCAAGATTGTTTTTAGCGTACAGGCGTATTTCCTTAAGGCGTTTTAGTTTGGATGTGGAAGACATATCGCCGTTTGCGTTCGCCACATCCAGCCCGTCTTCCCTGTCTTCGGTAATAAAATAAGCGACCATGTTTTTCGACTCTATCGACTGCGTGTACCACAATTCACGGGAACCGTATACCAGGCTGCCTTTATCATCGCCATCATCTGCATAGAGGCCTTTGTTAAACAATGCCTGGCCTTTATCAAACGGTGTGCGCCAGTTATAATAATCATCCTGCCGGGAATAATTGAACCGGTAAGCAGTACCATGATCATCTTCTGAAACCCCATTCCCGGTGAGGTCTGAATAGTCGGCGGACAGCAAACTTGTAAGCAGGTAGCTGGTGGCGTAAGAGGGCTGCTTTTCGCGGCTGTAATATTCATCGCGACCGTAGTTGTGTTTAATCTCGCCATCAGTGTCCCATAAGATATTTGCCTGTTTTGTTTCCGGGTCCAGGGTTTCTTTCGAAGTGGCAAAAGTGTATTCCGTTTGCGCAGCATTATAAACTGGCACCCCATATACCATCCGTTGGCCACCTTCCGACTGTACCGTTATTTCGGAAATGTGCCCGCTTTTACGCGGACCGCTTCCGCGCCCGATTTTCTCAGGGTTGAATTTCTGGCAGGCAACAGGTGTAAACGTAGTATTGAGGAAAGGATAATCTTCCAGTTCGCGCTGCGCACAGGTCATTAACTCCCGGGCTGTAAGATAAGAGATGGAGGTTTTACGCTGCTGGCGCCCGTCTTTTTTATAAGGAGCGGCTATCGGGAAGATGGTACCGCCCTGTTTCAGATTGGGGGTCGCCGTTTTCTGGTTTAGTTTTACCGATACCAGTTCTTCTCCCTGTATGCGATTAACGAATGCCGGATCGGCTACATTTTGCTCGCCTGATTCTTTAAAATAGGTTGTTTCTTCATTCACTGCCTCCAAATCATCCTTCTTGCGGAAATCACCTTTGGCCAGGAAGCCGTTGTCCACCGTCCATTTGCCTGTATGTGACCGTACATCCTGATTATACAGTGTAACACCGCCATGCAGGATATAACCATAGCCAAAATCACCACCCGCCGTAAACACATCACTTGACGATTTGGAGGCCGGGTCGAAAAGGACGCCGGAACCAGCATTATGAAGACGGAACTGACCGCTGCCCGCCTGCCCAGTATAACTAAATACGTCAGGTGTAGAAACAGGTATGGGTAGATTAGGTAGCCCGTTAACCACGGGGTTTTCCTTCTCTCTTAAAAAGTCCATCAGCGCATGGGGGTCGTCTTTACCATTATCAGCATACATCAGGCCATAGGCCCTTCTGGGGTATTCCGCCTTTGCCAGTTGCCGTACGCGTTTGTAACCGGTAAGACCGCCACCCGTAAACAAAAGAAACGTAAGCCCGCCGACGTCCAGCGAAAAAGTCCAGTCCTTCGACTCAATGTCATTCGATGCACGTGGGTAGATGGGAGGTGTATTATAAGATATCTTATTAGCCATTTCCAGCTCCAGTGGACCAACAGACATTGACCCACCGAGGGTGCGCTCCTTGAGCCCCCTCCTGGAATTATAAGAAACCTGGGAAGAAATACCGATATTATACAGCTTTGAGTCTGCACTCATACGGAACTCAAGGCTTTTCTTCCTTGTTTTGTCAACCCCGGTCGAGGTATTGGAAATCGCCTCCGTGCCCATCTCCCCGGTAAGGGTACCACCAATCGTAAGGCTCATACCGGAGTTCACACCGAATTCCGCGCCAAGGCCTGTATAGTTGTCACTAAAAACACCAACAGAAAGAGAGCCTTTTAGTTTTGCGATATCATAACCGGATAGTTCTGCCCGTAAAGTACCACGGCCACCGTACGTAATCTGCGGTTTAAAATAGGCATGCGTATACGTATTGTCACCATCTGCATCGTCTGCGATACCACGAAGATTACGGGTAACACTTCCTACATTGAGGTTCCAGCCCAAGCCTACCCAGGATGCTTCGTCTTCCATATTGGAGCCGGAAGCATAGGCGAGGTTTACGGGATAACCTTCCACGTCAAGCAGCGGTATATTATATTTGAAATCGCCGGTAAACAGGTCTACCATATCACTGGCACCTGCTGCGGCAAACTGCTTCGTTTCCGGCTGTACAGGGCCGCTGGTGAGGGCATGTGCAAGGGCGGGGGTTAACATTTCGCCTGCCAGCAAAGCGAGAAAGAAAAATGCGATCCTTTTCCTGGCATTCACTTTAAATATCATAAACTACAGCTTAATTCGTCTACTTTTGAAATATTGGTCCGCTCATAAAAAAACTCCATCCGCGCAGCCGAGAACAACCAGTCCATGTAGATAAAACGAAGCGCGTTGGACTGGCCGGTAAGCCGCCTCTCAAATGCCACTACGTACTCTACTCCTGTGATATTTCCATTGGCGATCCTTTCACTATATATTGGTCTTATCGTATCCCCGCCTGTTACAAGGGCGAACAACGAATCGGTACCGAAACTTGCAGCTTTGTTGTCGGTTTGCCGAACACTGTTTTTGTCGGGTGTTACCTGCACACGGAAGGTCATGGTCGAAGTATCTGCCTCTCCCCTGTCCAGGTTACGTTGCCAACAGGCTGGCATATAACTGAGTACCACCTTCACCTTGTTGATTTCCTTTTCCTGCCGGATGCCCGGGTCTTTCATGGCTTCCGCCAGTGTTTTCTTCTTTGCACTACAGGCTGCGAATAACAGCAGCAGGATGCATGCACTTATATATTTGCACTTCATCATTGTTCAACAGGGGATTTATACAGGAATCTCAATGCCTTGGTATTGCCACCCGGCACGTTCACCTGTAGCTGATAATAATGACCATCAACAAACGAAGCGTTATCACGCAGGTCGATTACCACGTAGTTAAGTCCGTGCGTGAGTTTAACCTTCCTTAGTTTTTTAATCTTCTCCTGTGGATTGGAAATCGGCAGAACGGAGTAAGTAAGATTTGTGGCTGCGTAAGGATTGTTCATCGCGAACATTACCCGGCCCTCCGCGAGGTAAAAGTTGCCTTTTGCGAGATCTTCAATATTCCTGAATGCGTCGGGCAAACTGTCTTTTTCATTGAGGGTGCAAATACAGGTAAATTCCCATATTTCTGATTGCGATAGCATAGTCACCCCTTTATAAGCGGTAACCTGCCAGGCGTACCGTTTACCTTCCTCCAGGTCTTTATTTACTGCCGGAAAGAACAACATAGGTGTACCGATGTTACGTTGGTTAATCAGCGGCAGGTTTACATTCATGCCTTCTGTTTTATGCTGATTAGCTTTTAGCTCCACCAGCGCCAGGCGGTATAGTACACCTGGGACAGCCGGCAGTATTGGTTGCCAGAAGAACGCAGGTCTTTTATCACAAAGCGTTTCCATGTCGCCGGGACGAATAAGCAACAAAGGCGAGAATGGCTTCAGGTAGTATTGAAAACATTGTTCCGCCAGTAACGTGCCCGCACCTGATTTCCCTTCGAACAACTGGAAACAGTAGTCATAATCACCTTCCATAAAATAGCCCGATTGCCTGGTAACGGCAGATTCTCTTGCGTTACCATACAGCACCGAAGCATTCCTCGCCATTGAGGGCGGCAACGGGTTGTTACCGGGCAACAGGTCGAAAGGGGCCGACTGTACCTGCACGATCTTTCCCGACACCCGTTCCGTAACGGAGATCGTAAGTGTCGCAGTACTACGCTGCGTATTCATGTTAACAGTACGGACCATAAAAAGCCCATCTACCGTACGCCCCTGTATTTCCGGGATAAATACAAAACTTACCTGCGCATGCAGTATACTGCAACAAAACACCATTACCACGGTAAGCCATAATTTCACTTGCGCCATGATCAGTTGATTAAATATTGTAAAGAAAATTCCGTGCGGAAAGTACCGAACAGGTAGTTTAATGGACTACTGTAAAGATTCTTCCGCGTATCAACATATACTGCTGCATTCACACCAGGTATCAGTTCCACCGACATGCTTTGTTTCACACCCAGCTGGGTCACCATGTTATGATTGTCCAGGAAGGTGATGCCGCTGTTACAGTTAAGCGTTTTAAAGAGCATATAACTCCATCCGGCGTCCATGTTAAGCATGTTACCGTACACGGCATTCTGTTTCAGGTCGTAGTTGTAGAACATGTTTAGCGAGAGTACGTGGCCATTGATCACCAGGTTTTCGGCAATGTTCACGTTGGCGAGTACGCTGTTCAGCGGTAGTGTTGCTGAAGTCAGTTTCATTTGCTGCAAGCCCGCCACGATGAGGTTACTGGAAGGCATGCTGCCGATGTATCCACTTAACTGCGAGGTGAGCGAAGCCTGGCGGGTAATGAATCCATCGCCGGCATTATTCCCGCTGCTTTTCATGGAGGAGCGCATCATGCGTGCGTTGAGCGACCAGTTTCGTTTTACGCGGAACTGTACATCTCCTGAATACTGAAAACTTTTCCATCCGGCATCAAAAGATGTTTGTATGTCCCTGATATCGGTACGGAAAGCGGTAGTCATTTTATGGAATTTCCAGCGCCGGCGCACATTAAGCCCGTACTGCCAGCTGCCCCTTGTGCCAAAGGGGGTACCGGGGTTATTGTAGCCCATACCTGCGTAGGAAACGTAGGCTCCCTGCGACATGCTCAGTTCCCGCACTTCGCCTGTATAACGAAGGCCTAATGACACTGTTTGCCAAAAATCATTAAAAAACGACATAGCGGCAGCCTTCTGCGACATGGCATAACCACCACTACCGGAACCTGCATTGGCAAACTCCGTATTCGATTTTGAAAATTCGCCATTGATGGTGCCATATTCACCCAGTGTCAATTGTTTAGACAGCGTTCCAACAAATATATTACGCGCAGCGAACTGCTGGTTTACCTGGTGGCGCTCGTTGTTTTTCGTATTAGCATTGAGTGCGGTCAGGTGCGTATGATCTTCTTCAAGGTCTCCCTTGCCAAGCCTGGCGAATTGCATAAAGTAACTGCCGGCGGATGCGTTATTTTCCAGGAAAGCATCCTTCATCCCCTGTCCATCCGTACGACTACCTATCCCGAGCATCAGCATTTTCCCTTTATTCAGAAAACTGCCCCCAGCTCCTTTCATGAACAGGCCTGAAATGGACGAGGCACTTGCGTCTGTATTAAAGGCGCCTATATTTAAATCTTTCACCCTGAGGAAAAATCGTTGCAGGCCGCTTAATGGAAACAACTCCTTCGCATGGCGGATGCGGCTTTCGTCGGTGTTTATAAAAGCAGATAATTGATCCTTCACCTTATCGAAGCGAGCCAGTTGTTCCCTGGCAGGTTGGCCACTCTCCAGGTCTCTTTTCAATGCCAACACTTTTTCGATAGCTGCCTGTTTTGCCTGTTGTTGAAGCATTACAGAATCACCTGCAATGCCTGCTTTATTTATCGCCTGTGCTTTTATTGCTTCGAAAGGATCGTTGCCTTTAAACAATTGTAAGATTTGCGTGGTATCCAGCTGTACCAGCTGATCCATGCTCATTCCTGTTGGCAACACACCTGAGAGACCATTTCCGTAAAGGCTGTCTATACCAGTACGGATGCCAGCCAAACGTTTGTCTACATAAGAGCGCATAGCAGATTCAAGGTCCATGTCTTTCAGGAAAAACTTCCGGAGATCGTAGTAGGTATTCAGTTTTGCGTTTAATTGCTGCAGGTATTGCTCACGGTTAAAGTTTACTTTAAACAACCCGCCCGTAATATAATCCTGTGTGCCGCCGCCAAAAGACGCCAGGTTGTTGTAATTGATATCCACAGGTATTCCGCCCAGCGTAACCATGTCGCCACCTTGAAGTAGCACCTTCGTCTGAAAGGGTAATGGTGGATTATCGTCCCAGATCACCTGCGCGCCAAGGCCCTTTAGTTTATTGGCCGGTGGTGCATATTTCAAAAAAGCATCGGGATTAATAAAACCCGACAGCAACGATTTTCCAGCATTGGATTTTTGAGTGAAATACTGCCAGAGTTTAGTACTGTCCTGCGAAGTGTCGAAGCCCTTCAGCAATGACTGTTCCGCCGGGCCAATCTTTGTTTTAAGATAACCTCTCAGGTCAGGGTTACGCAGCGCCCGCGTAGCGCCCGTCAGCGATGCCGTATCCATCACCAGGAGATTTTTTCCTGGTATTAAAGATGCTCCTTTGAGGCCTGTTCCTGGGATCAGGGCTTTGAGCCCGGCAGTATCCAGGCCTAATGATTTCCTGTCCGGCATAACAGGGATTTTCAACGCCCCTGTATGTATACCTGGGATAAGACTGTCCCGCATTATCTGCAACCGTGGCAGGCTACCGGTGTCATTATTTTTTATGTTTCCTGCTTTAGCGCCGTTTATCTGCGATAATGCAGCGAGTAAAGCAAGACTTAAAGCCAACTGTTTCAGCATAGCACTTTATTAGGGATAAACTATAACTCTTGTATGATCAGGCCATTGATAAAGCTAAAGTTGCCGTAGGTATTGGTATCCACTCCTACAGGGGAATGAATATCAAGGAATATTTTTCCGTTGGCATCTGGCGCTATGTCGTCGAACACTACCGCATTCAGCGTATTACCTAAAGCATTTAAGTATTTGACTGCTCCGCCATTTACCCTGTAGCACCCGAATTTGAGCGGGGTTGAGGTGGAGGAACGCGACGGCACTATCGTAATTTTGTATCGCTTCGCCGTAGCCAGGTTACCGATTTCCAGATTGTGTTTTCCCGGAGAATATGGTGTAAAGTTGTACCAATACCCCCTCAGCACAATATCCGGTACAATACCGCTGTTGTTGCCCGTAGTGTGGCCATCCGTATTGGAGCTGCTGCTGCCGGCGTACTCTATCCAATAATTTGCGGTACCCGACAACACGTTGTCGATAGTCCAGCTTGTTACAGGATCTAGTTTTCCGATGATCGTCGGGAGGGGCATAGCCTTACCGGGCTCTCCAAATACGTTCATCCATCCAGGAACAAATTCAGCAGCGGTTTTAGAAAAGTGAACACGCAGGGTTTTCTTGCCTCCGTTATTGGGCAGCACGGTAACTTTTACGTCATCAGAAATATTGCCCACTGCCGTCACCATGGTTAACCGGAACACATACACGCCGTTCGTAAGGTCATACAAATCTGCGTTGATAGTTGGATATAACGGCACCCCGATAGAACTGGGGCCCGATACCTGCGTCCATTGGTAGTCGTAAATAGGGACGCCATTATCCACAACCGTGGGTCTGAGCTGAACGTGGCTTGTATTAAACAGATCTATTGTTGTATCTGGAATATTAAGCGTGGGGGCCAGTGGCATATCGCCCGTGATGCCGATATCGATTACGCTGATATGTGCGAAGTTGCTCGCCAGGCTGGGGCGCAACAGTATATCGACAGAATCAACGCCAGTTATATTGTGAACGACTGCATTGTTATAGTCCGCTGCCTGGGAAGTGAGATACCTGGTATCCGCCTTTTTGATGAATGCGGTTTCCTTCCATTTTTCCGGCCCCTGTATGCTCTCCAGCACCCGTACGGGAGTATTATTATCGATCCTTGCACCCCATAGTTTAATGCGGTATTGATTGGTTTTGGAAAGCCCCCTTACACGCAGCTTAATACCGTCGGCATAGTTAATGGAATCTCTGTAAATGTACATGTTATCATACACCGCCTCCATTGGATAATCGCCTACACTGGCTTTAAAACCAT
>NZ_CABHOU010000054.1 GCF_902168175.1 uncultured Chitinophaga sp.
CCAAAGATGCCGAAGCCAACGTGCAGCAGCTTACCGACAAATACATTTTGCTGGTAGATAAACACTGCGCAGCGAAAGATAAAGAGATCATGTCTATCTAAAAAAGACGGGTTTCGCGCAATATTATGTAACGGGGGCCTGATGGTCCCCGTTTTTTTTGTCTAAATTTAAAGATAAATACTAACGCATATGCCCGAAGCGAAACTCTCTAAAATAAGTACCAAAGCCCCCGGTAAGTTAGATAAAGACCATATAAAGGCCGATACAGCCAAGATACTGGAGGAACTTGACGAATTGCAGAACCTGTTATTTGCCGAGCATAAACACTCGTTACTGGTCGTGCTACAGGGTATGGATGCCAGCGGAAAGGACGGTGTGATCAGGAATGTGTTCGGAAAGCTGAACCCGCAGGGCGTACAGGTGTATTCTTTTAAAGCACCCACCGAGGAGGAAAAGTCGCACGATTTCCTGTGGCGCATACATAAGGTGGCACCGGGCAAAGGGCATATACACCTGCTTAACCGCTCGCACTACGAAGATGTGCTGATACAGAGAGTGCATAAATGGGTAGATAAAGCCACTTATAAAAAGCGTTACGAGGCTATAAATGCTTTCGAACGCCTGCTTACAAAACATAACGATACACAGGTTTTGAAGTTTTATCTCCACATTTCCCCGGAAGAACAGCAGGAGCGACTGGCCGAAAGGATGCAGGACCCCCGTAAAATGTGGAAATACAACGCTAACGATTTCGAAGAAGCGAAGTTATGGGATGAGTACCACAAGGCGTATGAAGATGCTTTTGAAAATTGTAATGACGTACCCTGGATAATAGTGCCTTCTGACCAAAACTGGTACAAAGAATACCTGATTGCCAGGACGGTAAGAGATACATTGGTAAAGCTCAAAATGAAATATCCCGGGCTTAAAAAGACATAAATAAATTAAGAACAAAGAGAACAAAATATTAATATCGCGTGTTTTTCGGGAGTATAAGAAACCTTAAACCTTACAATATGTCATTTTTAAAAGAGTTCAAAGAGTTTGCCACCAAGGGTAATGTAATAGACCTGGCTGTCGGTGTTGTGATCGGTGCCGCTTTCGGTAAGATCGTGAATGCATTGGTAGAGAGTATTATTATGCCACTGGTAGGGATACTGATCGGAGGCTTCGACTTCAAAGGCCTGATGATAAAAGTAGGCAGCGCGGAAGTGAAATACGGTATTGCCATACAGGCATTTGTTGAATTTGTGATCATTGCTTTTGCCATTTTCCTGCTTATTAAAGGTATTAACAGGCTGAAACGTAAAGAAGAGGCAGCACCCGCAGCTCCAGCCGGCCCAACTAAAGAAGAACAACTGCTGATGGAAATCCGCGATGCCATTAAACAGAAAAACGTATAATAGAATGATGAAGAAGATTTGTTTGTTTGCTGCCTTACTACTGGCGGTAAACGTTACTTATGCGCAGGATGAACTGAAAAAGGCGAGAGAGGAAATTGCGAAAAAGATAAAACGTAACGATAAGGATACGACCAAACTTTACTGGAAGAAAGGAGGCACCTTTAACCTCAACGTGAACCAGGGTTCCCTCACTAACTGGGCAGCAGGTGGTGATAAGTTCTCCCTTTCTGCCGGCGCAACACTATCTGTGTTTGCCAATTACGCGAAAGGTAAACATGCCTGGGATAACACGCTCGACCTGGCTTACGGTTATGTAAAAACCACCAGTCTTGGTATGCGTAAGAGCGACGACCGTATTGACCTGACCACCAAGTATGGTTATGATGTGGGCAAAAACTGGTACTTAAGTGGCTTAGTGAACGTGCGTACACAGTTTGCCAATGGTTACCTGTATAACGATACCGCCAGGGAACTGGTATCGAGGTTCTTTTCACCGGCCTATGTGTTATTCTCGCCAGGCCTTGATTACAAGCCCAACAAAGAGTTTTCCCTCTTCCTGTCGCCGGTAACAAGCCGTCTGGTAATAGTGGCCAGCGATTCGCTGTCGGCCATGGGCGCTTATGGCGTAGATACCGGTAAACACGTGAAAAGCGAGTTCGGTGCCTACCTGTCTGCCAACTGGAATAAGGAAATAGGAAAAAACGTAGTATACAAAACCAGGCTCGACCTGTTTTCCAACTACCGTCACAATCCGGGTAATATAGACGTGTTCTGGACCAACGTATTGTCGCTGAAGGTCAACAAGTACCTGTCGGCCACGGTGTCGCTGGATATGATTTACGACGACGATGTAAGGGTGTTCGAGAACAAAGAAACGGGTGTAATGGGGCCACGATTGCAGCTTAAACAGGTGATCGGGGTGGGCTTTGCAGCGATATTCTGATTACGGGAAAATTATGTTATTTTTGATAAACCTGCTGGCATGTACGGCAGGTTTATTGTTTTTAATTAACTTATAATCAAGCTATTGGCAGACCAGGAAGTATATAAAATAAAGCTCCCGCAGTTCGAAGGCCCCTTTGACCTGCTGTTGTTCTTTATCGAGAGGGATGAGCTGGATATTTACAATATTCCCATCAGCGGTATAACCCGGGATTTCCTGAATTATATCCACGAACTCGAATCGCTGAACATTGAGCTGGCCAGTGAGTTTATTCTTTTCGTAAGTACGCTGATGCGTATTAAGGCAAAAATGCTGTTGCCACGTAAGGAGATAGACGAGCAGGGTAATGAAATTGACCCCCGCCAGGAGCTGGTCGACAAAATCCTGGAATACAAGCGCTATAAGCAGGCTGCCACGGAACTGGCAGAGAGGGAAGCCGAACGTATGTTGCAGATCAAAAGAGGTAACATTGCAAAGGAATTGACTGCGATAGGGGAGATGACCAGCGAAGGCACCGAAGTACAAACACTCACCCTCTTTAAGCTGACCAAAACCTTTGAAAAGGTAATGCAGCGCGTAAAAGAGCGTAACAATAAACCCCAGCACGTGGTGTATAAATACCATTACACCATGGAAGGTTCGCGTGAATACATGATGGACCTTGCTGCCGGCGAAAGAACAATGGCCTTTGAAAAAATATTCGATCACTGTAAAGACCGTATCCATGCTATATTCCTTTTCCTGGGTATGCTGGAACTGGTGCAGGCGAAATACCTGAGCATTATGGTGGGCGAAGGCCGCAACAACTTTATTATTGAATACGTAGATCCCGCTGACCGCCCGGAAGATGCTGAGCCGGTTGTATTTGATGAGTGATAAACGCGATCATATAGAAATCGTTTCGCTGCCCGATTATGGTCAGGAGGAAAGCCCGTTCATCGTATCGTCGATATGTAACCTGGGCGATACTTTCTTTGAACATAATGAATCGCCGCATCGCCACGACTTTTACTCCATTTACTGGATTAAATGTGGTCACCTGCGCCACACGATCGATACGGTTACGCACGAGGTAACAGACAATACGCTGTTTTTCCTTGCGCCCGGCCAGGTACATAAAATGGAGTTCTCAGAAAAGGCCGATGGTTACATGATCGCTTTTCACGACGCCTTCATGTGTTTAAAAGACCAGGCACAACTTTCATCGGGCATTAACTCCGGCCTGTTCTTCAACAATCATTTCAGTTCGGTATTACACCTTCCCGAAGATCAGCAGGCCGATTTCGAATGGCTGGTTAAGGCGATGGTAAAAGAGATAAAGCACAAGGAAAATGATTACGAGAGCGCGTTCCATGGACTATTGCGCTACTTCCTCGTGTTATCGTCGCGCCTGCAGAATGCAGAAGATACATTTGCACCCGATACCCATCTTTCACATAACAGCTCCCTGTTCCTGCAGTTTAAAACACTGATCGAAGAAAAGTTCCGGGAGTTAAAGAACGTGTCGGATTATGCAGCACAACTGCATATTAAACCCGTGTTGTTAAACGAAGTAAGCAAACAGTTATCCGGCATTACCGCCGGCGAGCATATACGCAACCGTATTATACTCGAAGCGCAACGTTACCTGTACAATACAGATCTTACCGCGAAAGAAATTGCCTATAACCTGGGTTTTGAAGATCCGCATTACTTTAGCCGGTTCTTTAAAAAGTACACCAACCAAACACCATCGGAGTTTAAAGAAGTATCGAGGGTGTCGGGCGTGTTTACGCATCAACAGGTATAACTACTTTATATTGATAAGAAAGGAAGTGTGGTAAGGCCACACTTTTTTTATGTGCCCCCATCTCCCCAACTATATTTCACTATTTATACATCATATGCCCGTAATGTGGTAATTATCACTGCCCATAACTATACTACCTTCAGCAGAAGCGCCTTATTCCCCTTTTAGCGAAACATTTATTATTGATAACCAATAACATACGATGAGCAGTATAAAAAGTCCACCACTAACAGCAATTAATCCATTTAAGATAGATGTTGCAACACGTACTTTTGTTATGTCATTAAGAAAAGGAGTACAAAATGAAAACAAGCAAACAGGTTACTCAGGTTTACAAAGGGTCTAAACCCAACATGGTCGGCGACGGCTTCAGGGTACAAAACCTCTTCCCCAGCGGCAATCGCATAGGGAAAACCATCAGCCCGTTCTTTTTGCTCGACTACGCTGCTCCGGTATATTTTCCGCCAAGTGACAAGCCGCGTGGTGTAGACCAACACCCGCACCGCGGATTTGAAACCGTGACCATCGTTTACCAGGGCGCCCTGGAACACCGCGATTCTACCGGTAGTTACGGTAAACTGCGCGAAGGTGATGTACAATGGATGACAGCCGCCTCCGGCATTGTACACGAGGAGAAACATGAAAGTGAATTCTCTAAGAAAGGAGGCACCATTGAAATGGCACAATTGTGGGTAAACCTGCCCAAGGCGCATAAAATGGATAAACCTGGTTACCAGACGCTGCTCAAAGAAGACATCCCGGTAAAAGACTGGAACGATGGCAGCTACCTAAGAGTAATAGCCGGTGAGTTTGAAGGATTGTACGGCCCTGCCCGCACCTTCACCCCGATTAACGTATACGATATACAGTTAAAGATGGGAAAAAACATCACACTGCGTTTGCCCGAAGGATATAATACAGGTATAGTAGTACTGAAAGGAGAAGCAGAGTTTAATGAAACACACATCTCCAAACAGGTAGAAATAGTGAGTTTCGGTAATGAGGGAGAAGAGATAAACATTACTGCCATCTCCGATGTTTCCTTACTGGTACTTAACGGCGAGCCAATAAACGAACCGGTATTTGCTTACGGCCCGTTCCTGATGAATACGCAGGAAGAGATTACGCAGGCGATACAGGATTACAGCGAAGGCCGCATGGGACGATTGAACTAAACTTATTATAAAACACACACATCTTAAAACACTTTAAAACTTAAACACAATGGCAACCTGGAAAATTGATGCTTCACACAGCGAAATAGAATTCAAAGTAAAACACCTGATGATCACTAACGTGAATGGTTTCTTTACTGATTATGACGCTACGGTAGAAGCCTCCAATGATGATTTTTCCGATGCTAAGATCACTTTCGAAGCGAAAGTAGACAGCATCAGCACTAAGAACGAACAGCGCGATGGTCACCTGAAAAGCGACGACTTCTTTAACGCGGCTGAGTTCCCGTTGATCAAATTTGAATCAACCGGTATTGTAAAAAAAGATAACGAACATTATAAACTGAACGGTAACCTTACCATCCGCGACAATACTAAACCAGTAGAGCTGGACGTAGAGTACGCAGGTGTTACGGTAGACCCATGGGGCCAGACCAAAGCTGGTTTCGAGTTATCAGGCAAAATTAGCCGTAAAGAATTTGGATTGAAATGGACAGCGACTACAGAAGCGGGTGGTATTGTAGTGAGTGATGACGTGAAGTTGCTGGCTAACGTGCAGTTGATTAAACAAGCTTAATTTAAAAGACGATGGATATTCTTGAAAAGCTCGCGTGGCGCTATGCTACGAAGAAGTTTGATCCGGAGAGAAAGTTGAGTGCCACGCAGTTGGAAAGAATACTCAGAGCCACCAATCTCTCAGCATCCTCATATGGATTGCAGCCCTACAAGGTTTTAGTGGTAAATGATCCGGTGATAAGGGAAAAATTGAAGGCAGTATCGAACAACCAGTCACAGATAACAGATGCTTCGCACCTGGTGATTTTTGCAAGAGTGGATGAACTGGCCGGTACGCACGTGGATGATTTTGTGAAGTTGACAGCAACGACTCGTAGCCTGGAAACAGGCGCCCTTGAAGGGTTTGCAGCAATGGTGAAAGGACAGATAACAAAAATGGAACAAGAGAAAGCAGCAGTATGGAGTTCCAAACAGGCATACATTGCCCTTGGCACCCTGCTTACTGCCTGCGCGGTTGAAGGAATCGACACCTGTCCGATGGAAGGGTTTAATGCTACAGCTTACGACGAAATATTAGGACTGAGAGAGAGGAACCTGCGCACCGTGGTTTTGGCCACAGTAGGCTTCCGCGCCGCTGACGATATTTATCAGCATAAACAGAAAGTACGGAAACCGCTGGAAGATTTTGTAGAAGTAGTGTGAAAACGGTTGTCAGGAGTTAAGTGTGCCGGGTAATGTTCGCATTGCCCGGCTTTTTTTATTATCTTTAGAAACACTCAACTTTACCTGATGGCCTCAAAGAACGTAACCGTGCCGGAATACATGGAACGGCTGGAACATCCACTCAAAAAAGAAGTAGAAGCACTAAGGCAGATCATCCTGGAGGCAAACGATAAACTCGAAGAACGTGTGAAATGGAACTCCCCCAGCTTCTTTTATAAGAATATTGACATGGCCGCCTTTCATTTACGGCCCGATGAATATGTACACATCGTATTTGTATTCCCCGACGGGAAAATGTTGAAAGACAACTACGGTTTCCTGGATGGCGATTATAAAGACCGCCGCCTGGCCAAGTTCTATAATATGGACGAAATCAACGAACGCAAAACAAAGTTGCAGCAGTTGGTAAACGACTGGATAACATTGGTAGATAACGCTTAATTACGGCACTGTGTTTGCGGCCGGTAATACCCTGATTTATACAACTGGTTTAACGCTATGTTAATTTATCGTAACAGGTTTTAGACTACTTTTAATACTTCAATTATTCACCCAAAAAATAAATTTCCATGAAAAGATCTGCAACTGCCAACTGGCAGGGTACCGGTAAAGAAGGTAAAGGAAAACTTAGCACCGACAGTGGTGTATTGAAAGATACGCAGTACTCCTTTGGCAGCCGTTTCGAAGAGGGGATCGGCACCAATCCCGAGGAGCTGGTAGCCGCCGCTCATTCAGGCTGTTTTACCATGAAGCTGAGCTTTAATATATCCGGTGCAGGTTTCACCCCTGGTAACATCGACACCAAAGCCACAGTAACCTTCGTTAACGGTGAGATCCCCAACATTCACCTGTCTGTAAAAGCTTCTGTGCCTGGCCTGGAAAAAGAGAAGTTCGATGAACTGGTGCTGGATGCCAAACAGAACTGTCCTATTTCCAAGCTGTTGAATACGGATATTACTTACGATGCGGAGTTAGTATAAACAACGCATTCCAGATAACTGCAGCCGGTATCATTACCGGCTGTTTTTATTAGATGATTGGCTCATAAAAAGTACACCATTTCAGCATAATCGTCCATTGAAACAGGGCTGTAATTGTTGGACATTTGTTAAAGCAACAAAAGCTCATCAGATTTATGCAAAAGATTATCCACCGCGCCGATTCGCGTGGTAGCGCTGATCACGGCTGGTTAAAGAGTCACCATACCTTCAGCTTCGCTCAATATTATAATGAAGACCGCATTCATTTTGGTGCTTTGCGTGTTTTTAACGATGATATAGTGGCAGGTGGTATGGGCTTCGGCGCTCATCCGCATGATAATATGGAGATTATTAGTGTAGTGCTGAAAGGCGCGCTGGAACATAAGGATAACCTGGGTACACACGGTATTATTAATGCCAACGATGTGCAAATCATGTCGGCCGGTACAGGTGTGGTACACTCGGAGTTTAACGCGTCTAAAACAGAGGCCGCAGAGTTCCTGCAAATATGGTTGTTCCCCCGCGAGCGTAATTTGCCCCCGCGTTATGATCAAAAAACATTTGATCCTGTTTTACAGCACAACCAGTTGCAAACGCTGATTTCACCCAACGAAAGCGATGGCGCACTTACAATTAACCAGGATGCCTGGTTCTCTATAGGCAACTTCGACGCCGGTAAAGAGTTGGTGTATACACCACGCGTTGCATATAACGGCGCCTATATTTTTGTGCTGGAAGGTAGCATTGAAATTGAGGGCGAAACCCTTCAGCGCCGCGATGCAATTGGTATCAGTAGTTACAGTGCAGCATCTATAAAAGCAACCGAAGCGGCAAAGTTTTTGATCATAGATATACCGTTAACACAATTTACTCATTAATCACACTTACTCATATGGCAACTAATACAGCAACAATAGGACTGGAGAAAAAATCAGCCAAAGAACTGGCAGAGAAACTGAACAACCTGCTGGCGGCTTACCAGATATTTTACCAGAACGCCCGTGGTTTCCACTGGAACATCAAAGGCGATAAATTCTTTACCCTGCATATCAAGTTTGAGGAATTATACACCGATGCGCAGATGAAGATCGATGAGATTGCAGAGCGGATACTGACCCTCGGTTTTACACCGGTACACAGCTTTTCTCAGTATGTAGAACTGTCGCAGATCAAAGAAATTACAAACGACAGTAATGCGACCACCACGGTACAACACGTGCTGGACGGCTTTAAAACGCTGATCCACCTGGAAAGGGAAGTGAGTGCGGTGAGCGACGAGCTGGGCGACGACGGCACCAACGACCTCATCACTACTTATATTCGTGAGCAGGAGAAACAGGTGTGGATGTACAACGCATTTTTGCATTAAGGTTACAACAAACAATAAACAGGTTGATGGGGTTTGCCGTACGGCAGGTCCCATTGCTTTTTGTATAAGAAAAACATCGTAACTTAGAACAAGCAGTAAACCGTTATGAGTTTGAGCCTTATCTATAATGATGCAGTAGCAGGGGTTTTAAACAACTACACAATACCATGAATTAGCCAATTGAATTAAGACGGTGAATGATGAGCATGTTCCTTCGTTCCGTAATTACCAAAGCTAAATTAATAAGTCATGGAGATCCCAACACAAACTACCGATCAGCAGTCACAGTTGCTTTCCTGGAAACATGAGGTGGACGATGTTCGCCAGGAAGTAAGATCAATGCGTGACCGGCTGGAATCTATTTCCCTCCACAACTCCCACAGCGAAAGAATGGTACAGGTAGAACGTTTTCAAAACCTGTTTATCCGCCAGATGGAAGTAGCGGACGAGTTATTCCACGATCTTAAACAAACCAGCCGCCGCCTGAATAATGCGTTGATTGAACACCACGACCGGCCGGTGGAAGATCACGATGTTCTTCAGGAGCGCATGGATACTTTCCATAAGTTATATAGTGAGTTAAAAGGCGATTTTAACCAATTCGAGTCGCACAGCTAAGTTTATCGCAGATCATCTTCCTGCTGCTTCAGTTTCGCCTGCATCCGGTGGATCATTTCATCCAGTTCGGTTACCGACTTTTGCAGCATTGACATCAGCCGCACATTCGTGGCCTGATCGGAGCTGTCTTTTTCTATCAGTGAAGTAATAGCCAGTATCGACGATACCGGGCGGCGGAGTTCATGTGAGTTCATCCATGCAATTTCACGCAGCGTATTGTTTTGCTCCTGCAACAGGTTGATGAAGTTCTTTTTTTCGGTAATATCGGTTTGGATGGAGATAAATTTGGACACAATGCCTTCTTCGTCCAGCACCGGTGTTACCGACATGCTGGCCCAATATGGACGGCCGTCTTTCTTATAGTTCACAATTTCTTCCGTAAAAGGGATGCCCTCTGCCATCTTCTCATCAATCCTCTGTATTATTGCCTTATTACTTTCGGGGCCGGTGATAAAGTCGTGTGGACGTTTACCTATCGCTTCTTTCAGCGAGAAGCCGGTGTGATAAGCAAAGCTGTCATTTGCCCATTCTATTTCTCCTTTGGCATTCGTAATAAATACCGCATTCGTGGTTTGGCTGGCCACCAGCGAAAGCAGTTCTATTTCCTGTTGCTGATGCACTTCTTTGTCAATATCCTGCACTACACCCACCATACGTTGTGCTTCCTGCTGGTGGTTATAGATAATGCTGCCTCTTGCATATACATACTTGTAGGTGCCGCCGGAGCAGCGGAAACGGTACTTCTCTGCCCAATGCACATTGCCGAAACGGATGGCATTACGCAGCGATTTCAATATCCTGTCGTGGTCGTCCGGATGAATGCGCTCTTCCCACCATTTAAAAGTGGGTAACACTTCGTCTTCGAGGTAACCGAATAAGGTGGTAGGGCCATGGTTCCAGGTAACCGAGTCCGATAGCACGTCCCAATAATAAATGGCGTCCGGTGTAACTTTGGCCAGCAGTTCGTAGCGGGTGCCAAAGTCTTCGGCATTGATCGTCGATTTTATTTCCGCATCAATATCGATGGCCATTACCATGCGGGCGTCTTTTTGTTCGTAGCGGCTGGAATTGGAGTAAATTTCCACCATAAAAAATTCACCGTTCTTTTTACAGTGCTGCCATATGCCGCGGTACGATTTGCTGTTAATGCTGCGCTGTACGTCTTCCAGTACCCTTGGTACTTCGTCTTCATTCCGGATCTGTAAGATGGTCATGTGCAGGAACTCTTCGCGGCTATACCCATACTTGCGGACAGCGGCATCATTTACGGCCAGAAAACGAAGCGTGCTGGTGTCGTAAACCCACATTGGAACGGGGTGGTTATAAAACAATTCCTGGTATTGTAAAGTGATACGGTCTTTTTGTAACGGCTTAGTTCTTACTACTATGTAAACGAGTAAGGCTGATAGTAAAATGAATACAGAATTGAGCAGGTAAGAAATGAGCGCAAATGATAAACCCGGGAAAGCGATAACGCAGCGCGTCAGCAGTATGTCGTTCACATTAACCCACAAAAGTCCGAACAGGAGATAGAGACAAGCCACTTTGAATGCCGTATGGCGCATGCTGCGTACGTTTTGGCTGAAATTATACAAATTAAACCCAACTTGCAAGCGTAGCGAATGAGATAGGTGAGGGCAGGAGTGCTTACCATTCAATTTTCACGACATCTGTAACGGGGTAAGCAACACAGGTGAGTATAAGGCCATCGGCCACTTCTTTGTCGGTCAGTACTTCGTTTGCGGCCATCCATACTTTGCCTTCGGAGCAGCGCGCAGTGCAAGATCCGCATACGCCGCCCTTACAACTGTAAGGTATTGTTATTCCTTTGTTAAGGGCTGTTTGCAGTATGTTTTGGTTGCCCGCCACCTCCAGCGCTACCGTTTTTCCCTGCCGCGTCAACATTACCTGCTTAGGACTGCTATCGTTCGGCACACCTGCCTTTTGTATCAGGAACCGGGTATTAACGGTGAAGTTCTCCTTATGTAATTGCTCTTCTGCGAAACCCATAAAGGTGAGCGTGAACATGCACATCCGCATGTATTCCAGCGGCCCGCAGATAAAGAACTGGGCATCGCTTTTTGCATACGCGATATGTTTGGGCGCCAGTGTTTCCAGTAAAGTATTGCCAATGCGGCGGAAGGTGAACACACTATCTTCGGTGGGGTCACTGAAAAAGAAAAGAAGCGTGAAACGATGTGTATGTTCGCTGGCCAGCGCTTTTAACTCGTTATAGAAGATGGTTTGTTGCTCGTTCTTCGCGCTGTATATCATTGTTACCTTACTCTGTGGCTCCTCTTTTAACGCCTGCCGTAATAAACCGTATAAAGGCGTAATACCGCTACCGGCTCCCATCAGGAATATATCACGTTTAAGGGCAGGCTGTGTGTTAAGTGTAAAGCGCCCGGAGGGCAGTAAGGTGGTAACTACATCGCCCACCTGCCAGTGTCGTATAATATGCCTGGATACTTCGCCATTCTCCCGCCACTTTACAGTAACAGAAGGGTTAGGGCTGATGCCGGGTGTAGAACTGAGAGAGTAGGAACGCCTGTATTCCGTTCCGTGGAGGGGTATAATAAAAGTAAGGAACTGGCCTGCTTTATAATCGAGGCTTTCACCATCTGTCCGTTCGAAGCAGTAGGTGAAAGTGTCATCGGTTTCCTTTTTTACTGCGGCAATGCGCAGTTGGATATAAAGCTCGTCCATGTTCCTTACCCGTTGCAGGCAATGCCTGCTATCATTTATTTTGCTGTTCAGCCGGCACTCACCGTAACCTGGCTTTTCATCATTGATCTTACGGCAGAAGCGATGCCTGCGGCATCGTAACCACATTCGCGGTGCAGTTCTGCAGGTTTGCCATGTTCCACCAGGTGGTCGGGTATACCGAGCATTTTTACATCGGCTTTGTAATTGTATTCGCTCATAAACTCGAGTATGGCGCTACCGAAGCCGCCACGTATGGCACCATCTTCTACGGTAATCACTTTATCGAATTTTGTAAACACTTCGTGCAGCAGGTCTTTATCCAGCGGTTTCACGAAGCGGATATCGTAATGAGCCGGTTCAATTCCATCGTTCAGTAATTCCCTGCAGGCTTCTGTTACAAAGTTGCCCGGGTGCCCAAACGACAGTACTGCTACATCGCGGCCATCGCGTATTTTACGGCCTTTGCCGATCTGCATTTCTTTGAAAGGTCTTTTCCAGTCGGACATTACACCTTCGCCTCTCGGGTAACGGATCACCACTGGCGAAAGCTGTGTTGGTAACTGGGCAGTATACATCATGTTGCGCAGTTCCTCTTCGTTCATGGGTGAAAACACAATGAGGTTGGGAATGCAACGCATGAAAGCGATATCGTAGGCGCCGTGGTGCGTGGCACCATCTTCACCAACAAGGCCGGCGCGGTCGAGGCAAAGCACTACCGGCAGGTTTTGAATGGCTACGTCGTGTACTACCTGGTCGTAAGCGCGCTGCATGAAAGATGAGTAGATGTTGCAATACACGCGCATACCCTGCGTGGCCAGGCCGGCAGAGAGCGTTACGGCATGTTGCTCGCAGATACCCACATCAAAAGCACGGTCAGGCATTTTCTCCATCATGAACTTAAGCGATGAGCCGGAAGGCATGGCGGGTGTAATACCCATCACCTTATCGTTTTGCTCAGCCAGTTCAATCATGGTAATGCCAAACACGTCCTGGTATTTGGGTGGTTGCGGTCCTTCCTGTATCTTTTTAAATATCTCACCGGTGATTTTGTCGAACAAACCTGGCGCATGCCATTTGGTTTGGTCTTTTTCGGCCAGTGAGTAACCTTTACCTTTTGTGGTAACGATATGCAGCAGTTTAGGGCCCGGAATATCTTTCAGGTCCTGCAGCGTATCCGTAAGTTTAGAGATGTTATGACCATCGATGGGTCCGAAGTAGCGAAGGTTCAGCGCTTCGAACAGGTTACTGGATTTAGAAACCAGGCCTTTGATGCTGGCTTCGAATTTAGAAGCCATGTCGCGCGTGAACTTTTTGCCTACAGGCAGTTTGCCCAGCATATGCCAAACATCGTCGCGCAGTTTATTATAAGTGTGCGAGGTAGTAATGTCGGTCAGGTATTCCTTCAGCGCCCCCACGTTAGGGTCGATGGACATGCAGTTGTCGTTAAGAATGATCAGCACGTTCGCATTGGCAACGCCGGCATGGTTAAGGGCTTCGAAAGCCATACCTGCCGTCATAGAACCATCGCCGATTACAGCAATGTGCTGCCTGTCGTGTTCTCCTTTGTATTTAGATGCCATAGCCATGCCCAGCGCTGCAGAAATAGAAGTGCTGGAGTGGCCTACGCCAAAAGTATCGTACTCGCTCTCGCCCCGTTTAGGGAAACCACTGATGCCGTTGTATTTGCGATTGGTATGAAAAACCTCTTTACGTCCGGTCAGTATTTTATGACCATAAGCCTGGTGGCCTACGTCCCATACCAACTGGTCGTAAGGTGTATTAAATACATAATGCAGGGCCACCGTCAATTCCACCACGCCCAAACTGGCGGCAAAATGGCCACCATGCACGCTCACCTGGTCTATTATAAACTGGCGTAACTCATCACAAACCTGGTGCAACTGCTCCCGGGTCAGTTTCCTCAAGTCGGAGGGATATTCGATCTGGCTCAATAGTTGACCTGCCGTAATGTCCATATCAGCTTTAGGGTTTTAAAGCTCAAAAATAGCATAATATCCAATGCGGAACAGCTTTTTGTAGAGGGGAAGTCAAAAAAACAGGCTGGATAACAGGGGGTAAAATAACCGTTTCCATTTAAACGGCTATACCGCCATTGGTACAATTTACGTTCAGGCAGGGCGGGTCATATGGTATTTTTGATTTAATCACAGCAGTTCCCTAATTTATAACATGTTTAATCGGATTACTAAATATTGGTGGTGCCAGGTTTCGGGTTGGGGGCTCTATGCTTTTATCTTCCTGTTTTTCGCATTCTTCTTTAACCAGGTCGATGGCGACCTTATCCGATACGTGTTTACCGTACCGGTAGTGGGTATATTGCTTACCCATGGCTTTAGGGCGGTAATAGTCAGGTTTAAGTGGATGGAGATGCCGTTCGAACGGGCGGTATTCTACTTTTCCTTCGGTATTATCGTGTGCGCCTTTCTGGATGCTATCGTAATTACGATACTGGGATTGCTGTTTGAGGCCACCAGCCACAAAGAACTGGTGTCGCACCTGGCATTTTCATTCCTGCAGCAGTCGTTCCTCATTACCATGTGGACGGCCATTTACTTTGGCTGGCATTACGTGGAAAAGAACAGGAATACGCAGGTAGACAAGTTAAAACTGGAGGCTACGGTACGTACCCTGGAACTTAAAACCATCAAAGCGCAGCTTAATCCTCACTTTATATTTAATGCTTTAAACAGCATACGTGCGCTGGTCGACGAAAATCCGCAGCGTGCCCGTACGGCCATTACCTCGCTTTCGAACATCCTGCGCAGTTCTATGCAGGCAGAAAAAGTGGAGATGGTAAGCCTGGAAAATGAGCTGAACATAGTAAAAGATTACCTGGCGCTGGAACACATTCGTTTCGAGGAGCGCCTCAAAATACAGTACGATATTGATCCGGATACCCTGGAACTGCCTATTCCGCCAATGATGTTGCAAACACTGGTGGAAAATGCTATTAAACATGGTATTTCAAGGGAAATAAAGGGGGGCACGGTTATAGTAGGTTCTCATGTGAAGGACACGAAGCACGAGCTTACTATCCAGAATACCGGGCAGATCGTCGAAAACCTTGGTGGTCAGGGGTTTGGACTGCAAAGCACACGTCAGCGACTAGGCATATTATTCGGTAAACGGGCATCTTTCGAAATTTACAACCTCAATGCACAAATGGTTGAGGCTAAAGTGTTAATGCCATTGTTCTAAACAGATTTTTTTTTCGTGCCTAATCAGGTAAACCGGTTTAGCACGGATTTTTTTAATAATTTAACATCTGAATCGAAAAGGCATCTGTCGGGGCACCAATTCGGGCCATGCAGCATTTAGCTGGCAGCGGCCGGGAGTCGGCGGGTGAATTTCATCAACCAATTACAAAGACCGTATGAAAAAAGCATTGATTATTGATGATGAGCGCCTTGCCAGGAGCGAGTTAAAGAAACTGCTGGCAGACCATCCGGAAATCGTAGTGATTGGAGAGGCGGTAAATGCAAAAGATGGGATTGAGAAGATAGAAACTTTACGACCCGACCTCCTGTTCCTGGACATCCAAATGCCGGATAAAACAGGGTTCGACCTGTTGGCCGAGCTGGAACGTACGCCACAGGTGATTTTTACCACGGCCTACGATGAATATGCGCTGAAAGCGTTTGAGTATAACGCACTGGATTATTTGTTAAAACCGATAGAGCCAAAACGTTTGGCAGACGCTATTCATAAATTACATCAGCTCGAAGAAAAGGAGCGTTTGGCCGCAGCAGCCGGCCTGCGTAATATACTTTCAGAAAACGACCAGGTGTTTGTAAAAGATGGTGATCGCTGCTGGTTCGTTAAACTCCAGGAAATAAGGCTATTCGAAAGCGTTGGAAACTATGCCCGCGTTTATTTCGAAACTAACAAGCCTTTGATCCTGAAGTCGCTGAATGCACTGGAAGAACGCCTCGACGAGCGCGTATTTTTCAGGGCGAACCGCAAGCATATCGTAAACTTAAGAATGATCGAACGTATCGATACTTACTTTAACGGAGGCCTTTTGCTGGAAATGAGGGGTGGTGAGAAGATTGAGGTGAGCCGCAGGCAGGCAGTGAAGTTTAAGGAAATGATGAGCCTTTAGGCATAACGAAAAAGGGTTTGATGATCACCATCAAACCCTTTTTTTATATTCTTACCGGAGCGGTGTGTACCGCATCGGCCATTTCTTTTATGAGCGAAGTATCTTTCTCTATCGCATTACCTACCACTATAATATCGGCACCTGCCTTACAGTTCAGGTAAGCTTTTTCTGCATCCCTGATGCCACCGCCCACAATTACCGGCACTTCTACCTGGCTGCTCACCCGGTGTATCATACTTTCGGTGATGGGTTTGCGGGCACCGCTGCCTGCGTCCATATATATTACCTTAGAGCCGAGCATTTCGCCTGCCATAGCCGTAGCCATGGCGATATCGTCTTTATCTGCAGGGATCGGGTTGGTATTACTGATGTAAGAAACCGTAGTAGGGGCACCGCCGTCTATCACCATGTAACCGGTTGATATCACTTCCAGGCCGCTTTTCTTAACCGGAACAGCAGAAATAACATGCTGGCCGATAAGCAGTTCTGCATTTCGGCCGGATATCACTGAAAGGTATAATAAGGCGTCTGCATAACGGGAAACCTGGGACGGGCTGCCCGGAAACAGGATCACAGGAATATCACAGGTAGCTTTGATCTGCTGGATCACCTCATCGAGGTGATTGGTAATCACAAGGCTGCCTCCCAGAAAAATGTAATCCACCTTAGCGGCCGTACATTTAGCGGTCAGATCTGCAATACCGGCAGGCGTAACCTTGTCGGGATCAATCAGAACCGCAAATGATTTCGTTCCTTTTGCCTTTTTTTCGATGAATGAACTGTATATTTTTTTTGACATCAAAATTGCATTGTTCCGGTTGTCGCAAATGTATAAATTTTTTGCTAATAAGCTAGTGGCTGAAACAAATATGCTTATAAGTAATTTATGATGCTATAATTCCTTGCAGATGAGATATTTGCGATCACGGCGTTTAAACACTTCCTGTAATATAGTCAGCAACTGCTATGCCATCCTTAATTACTTCATTAACAAATGCTTAAGCACCATTGTTCACAATGCACATGCTGTGGATAATAAATATGGGAATAGGGCTTGCATTAGGTTATTTTAGTAATCCCTTCTACGAACGAATATTTTTCTATTTGCTAATCAACTTCCAAAAACTCCCAGAGGCATGATAAATCCAGATCAAAGAAAAACCGGGCTTGCTTTTTCCAGGCATTTCACCAAACGTGGCGTTAGTCCATTTGAACAGTTCGAATACGACCTGCGTACGTCTATCATCCGCAATCCGGGCGGTGATGTAGTGTTTGAAATGAACAATGTTGAGGTGCCGCGTGGATGGTCGCAGATAGCGACCGATATCCTGGCACAGAAGTATTTCCGTAAAGCCGGCGTGCCCCAGCCGGATGGTAGTATGGGCAGGGAGACCTCTGTAAAGCAGGTGGTGCATCGTATGGCCAATTGCTGGAGAATGTGGGGTGAAAGGGCGGGTTACTTCGCCTCGGCCGAAGATGCTGATATATTTTACGAAGAACTGTCCTATTGTATGCTTAACCAGGCATGCGTACCTAATTCACCCCAGTGGTTTAATACGGGCCTGCACGAAAGCTATGGCATCACGGGTAAACCGCAGGGCCATTACTTCGTGAACCCAGCCACCGGTCAGCTCGAGAAATCTACTTCCGCTTACGAACGCCCGCAGCCGCACGCCTGTTTTATACTCAGCGTGAGCGACGACCTGGTGAACGATGGTGGTATTATGGACCTGTGGGTACGCGAATCGCGCATCTTTAAATATGGATCTGGTGTGGGTACCAACTTTTCACAGATACGCGGGGAGAACGAGAAACTCAGCGGCGGCGGTACATCCAGCGGACTAATGAGCTTTTTGAAGATAGGCGACCGTGCAGCAGGTGCTATTAAGTCGGGCGGCACTACCCGCAGGGCCGCTAAAATGGTGTGCCTCGACCTCGATCATCCTGAAATTGAGAGTTTTGTGAACTGGAAGGTGGAAGAAGAGAAGAAAGTAGCCGCTCTCATTGCCGCCGGTTACTCTTCCGACTACGAAGGCGAAGCCTACCGTACGGTGTCGGGTCAGAACTCCAATAACTCTGTACGTATCCCCAACAGCTTTTTCCACCAGTTAAAAGAGGATGGCAACTGGGACCTGATCAACCGAACTAACGGTAAAACCTATAAATCAATAAAGGCCCGCAGCCTTTGGGACCAGATTGCGTATGCCGCCTGGCGTTGTGCAGACCCCGGTACCCAGTACGATACCACTATTAATGAATGGCATACCTGTCCGCAGGGCGGCCGTATTAACGCCTCCAACCCCTGTTCGGAATACATGTTCCTGGACAACACCGCCTGTAACCTGGCATCTGTGAACCTGCGCCGTTTCTTTAACGAAAGCGACAATAGCTTCGATGTAGAGGGTTTTGAATATACGGTAAGGTTGTGGACGGTAGTGCTGGAAGTATCGGTGTTGATGGCGCAATTCCCATCTAAAGAGGTAGCGCAGCTGAGTTATGAATATAGGACCTTAGGGCTGGGTTATGCTAACCTCGGCTCTATGCTTATGGTAAGCGGTATTGCCTACGATAGCGAAGAGGCCCGAGGTATTGCCGGGGCTATCACCGCTATCATGACCGGCGTATCATATAAAACCTCTGCTGAAATGGCAGCCCACCTGGGCGCTTTCCCTAAGTACGAGGAAAATAAAGCAGACATGTTAAGGGTGATGCGTAACCACCGCGCGGCAGCCTATGACGCCACGGAGGCTTACGAGGGACTGGAACTCAAGCCGCAGGGCATCAACGCCCGCTTTTGTCCCGACTACCTGTTGAAGGCTGCCACCAAAGCCTGGGACGACGCCGTGCAGATGGGCGAAAAGCACGGCTACCGCAATGCACAGTCCACCGTTATTGCCCCTACCGGTACCATAGGCCTGGTAATGGACTGCGATACCACGGGCGTGGAACCAGATTTTGCCCTGGTTAAGTTTAAGAAACTTTCCGGCGGCGGTTACTTCAAGATCATCAACCAGAGCATCCCCAGCGCACTTCGCAACCTCGGCTACCGCGAAAACGAGGTGAAAGCGATCGTTGATTATGCGAAAGGCAGTGGTTCCTTTGACGGTGCGCCATATATAAACAGCCAAACCCTCAGTGAAAAAGGCTTTATTGCCTCGGAGCTGAAGAAGCTGGATACGGCGGTAGTTTCCTCGTTCGACATTGCCTTTGTATTTAATGTATATACCCTGGGCGAAGAGTGCCTGCAAAGGCTGGGCTTTACCCCCGAGCAGTACTTTAATATGGAGTTTAGCCTGCTGCACGAACTTGGGTTCAACGATGAGCAGATTGATGCCGCCAATGATTATGTATGCGGCACCATGACCGTAGAAGGTGCCCCGTACCTGAAAGATGCACACCTGTCCGTATTTGACTGCGCGAATAAATGTGGTAAAAAAGGCGAGCGGTTTATACACCCTCACGGACACATTCGTATGATGGCGGCAGCACAACCCTTTATTTCGGGCGCTATTTCCAAAACCATTAACCTGCCTAATGAGGCCAATGTGGAAGAAATTGCCGACAGCTATATGTTAAGCTGGGAACTGGGTCTTAAAGCCTGTGCCCTGTACCGCGATGGATCTAAACTGAGCCAGCCGCTGAGCAACAAGACCGAAAAGAAGAAAAAGACCGAAATCGCAGAAGAAGCCGGGGAGGCAGCCGCGCTCAGCCAGATCGTAGATCTCGACGGCCTGACGGTAGACGAGCTGCTGGAGGAAGTGAACAAACGTGTGCAGGCCAGCCCGGATACGAAGTTGAAGCGTGCCCTCAGCCGCATCATCGAACGTAAGACCCTGCCTGCCAAACGCCGGGGCTTTACCCAAAAGGCAAAAGTAGGCGGTCAGGCGGTGTTCCTGCGTACCGGTGAATATAACGACGGTACCCTGGGTGAGATATTTATAGACCTCGCCAAGGAAGGCTCTACATTGCGCAGCCTGATGAACTGTTTTGCCATATCCGTGTCGGTAGGCCTGCAGTACGGCGTGCCGCTGGAGGAGTTCGTGGATAAGTTCGTATTTACCAGGTTTGAGCCGGCCGGTATGGTCGATCATCCAAACATCCGTTCGGCCACCTCGCTGATCGATTATATATTCAGGGCGCTGGGGTACGAATACCTGGGCCGTACCGACCTTGTACACATCCTGGATGCTCCCGGCAATACCGGCGAGGAAGAGTGGGACGATCCAATAGTGAAACCCGAGTTGTCGAACGTGCGTATAATCGGGGTGGGCCATAATGCGGGTAACCCGCCTGCACAAAAGGCCAAACAGGCTGTATCGGCCGCTACAGGTGAAAGCAACACACAAGATTATTTGCGCAGCATGCAAAGTGACGCTCCGGCCTGTAACACCTGCGGGCACATTACGGTACGCTCCGGCACCTGCTATAAATGCCTGAATTGCGGTAACAGCATGGGTTGTAGCTGATTTCGGATATCGTTTTAAGGTAAATGTACCGGGTACGTTTCCTAACGAATTATTAACAAAAGGATGAGTATCCGAAGGTTTTGCAAAACGCCGGAACCGCCTGTGTACGTAGCTTTCAAGTAAAGCATACTTTGTTAATGATTTGTTATTCGTTATCAAAAATTTCAAATAAAGTTAACATGAATGTACCTTTGATATTAAATAGGGTTTTCATAGGATAGTAACAAATTGAGGGCGCTTTTCTAAGTGCCCTTTTCTTTTTCCCTCAACTCCCGATCCGGCTCCTGTAAAGGGTTTACAAAGAAGAGCCCAACTCACTACCCAAACATTCCTTCTTTTTACAAAAATCACTTTCGAACTTAATGCTCAGTTAGTCTTATATATTAACATCGTTTACGATGCCTCCGTTTGTTAATTTCCCGCGTATTTTGGCATAATGGATGTAAAAAGGAACTCATCCTCAGAAAATGTTTCCCTCTTTCCACAGTCACATTATTCAATTTATTTATATTATATCTAAAAAGCGACCTCTTATTTAGATGATCGTCATTTATAAGCCTTTTATTTAATGTTTGGCTATTTCAGTCATACACGTATTACATTTATCCAAATATCAATATATTTGCCATGTATTAATTTTTATATGGTTACTGTCCTATGAAAAACCAAAAATATTCCTACACCGCGTGAATCTTCATGCACCGTAAAATGACTCTCGAAAGCAATGGTTCGCCCATTGCTTTTGTTTTTTATGCAGGTACTAACAAGGAAGATAGATACGACATGGATATAACCTCGACGGCACCTGAGCGGCAGATGAGCGGACGGTGAGCGGACGGTGAGACGGTTTTAGGGCCGGCGGGTGTGATTGCGACACTTTTTGGAATGATCGCTAAATATACATCCTTTACCGCCCCATAAAGTTGTTGCCGCTGAAGTGAGTGACCCCAACGGCGGCTGAACGGAATTAGAAAAGCTTGTCCCATGATTTATAATATATAAGCAAACACTACGTTAAATAGCGTGCGGACGAAATGGTTGAAGGGGGCAAATTATTTGGACTGGCTGCTCCTCAAAATGTGGAAAACTTGTTTTTATTTACTATTTTTAAGGCACAAAAGTATTACCCATATGAAAAAGCTGTTGTTATTGCTGTCAATCGCTACGGTTACAGCCGCATCAGCGTCAGCCGAAAGCTATCGCACTGCTGTTGTACCGGGCCCGGGCGACGGGGTCGCCAATAATGGCGATAAAGGGAACAACAATGAAAAGGGCGGTCCTACGGCTACGGCTGCAGCGACTACGACGAGCACAGCTTCGAAGACGGTGAAATCGAACCGTTTCGAGGACTTCATCTGGTCGATGCCGCACGAGGTGGTGAAGGTAGACGATACCGATATGGAAAAGGCGGTGGTAGGGCTGTACAAATGGTACCTGCAGAACGAAACAAAGATCAATAGCAGCCAGGCTAGTACAGGCGCTCAGTTCCAGAGCATGGCGGCACCTTTTAAGATAGATCCTAAGGCATTACAACAATACTTCCAGTTCATTAAAAAGAACTTTCCCGGTCTTAGCGAAGAAGCACTGGGCGACAAACAATCTTCTGTTCAGAAGAAACTCGCACCCGTTACCGTTTGCGACGACGTAGAGGCACCAATGCCTATTAATACATCAAAATAAACCATGTGACACACGCAAATGCACATACAGTTCAGGTACAACAGGCACGACGTTATTAATGCATTGCGTTTTCATTTCTTGAGAAGAGGCGAGATAAAAGTGTTCCGAAACACGTTTGCCATTCTTCTGTTAGCCACTCTTGCAGGATATGTGTTTAACCTTGTAAATATTGCCGCACTCATGGGCATAGTAGCCATGATATTGGTAATAGGCTGCGCATTCTGGTTCCTGCTGCCAATTTCTGTGTACAATAAATCGCAAACATTTAAGGAATCGATCCGCCTGGGTTATAACGAGCGGGAAATGACCATTGGTACACAGGTAGGCGACCGGCCGCTGAACTGGAGCAGTTTCTCACAGATCGTGGAAACACCTACGTTCTTTTTTCTTTACCGCGACACGAAATCGTTTTTCCTGATACCGGTTAGTGCCTTCGAAACTGAAGATGCCGCGCATAACTTCAGGGAATTGCTGAAAGCCAAGTTTTCCAGTTACGATGTGAGCCGGTAGTTATAACTGTTTACTCATTTCATAGTGAGGGATGTTCACCTCCACAAACTCATCGCCATCAATCGTGTAACCCTGCCGTTCGTAGAAGCCTACCGCTTCTTTACGTGCATGCATCATTAAACGGGTATACGATTTCGTTTTGGCCTGCTGTTCCGCAAACTCCAGCACACTATTACCAATACCCTGGCCCTGGTACGACTTCTCCACCGCCATTTGCCGCAGTTGCAGGGTGTTAGTGTTCACCGGAGTGAGTATACAGCAACCGATAATGATTTCCCCCTTCCCTTTTTCACGTGTGAAGCAGCCGATAAGCGTATCATTAATTTCCTGTTGCAGATACTCTTCGGAAAAGGTAAGCCCGAGCGGCCTGCGTAGTATGGCGTCGCGCAGGGATACCATCAACTGGTAGTCGCCACTCCCGTATTCTATGATGCGTAACGAAAACATATACTAAAATTACTGATGAATTGCCTCGAAATAGTCCACGATCAATTTATTAACAGAACGGACAGTTAACATCGGGTCTTTGATTTGCAACGCATTAGGATGCGTGTCGGTACAAACTACCCGGCTGATAAGGCCGCTGTTTTTTATCTTATCAAATCCCTTGCCTGCAAAAATACCATGTGTGGTGATCACGGCAATTTCTTTTGCACCCGCCTGCAGGTACGATTCGGCCGCATGCAGTAAAGAGCCGCCGGTACGGATCATATCGTCATAAATAATCACCAGTTTATCCTTCACATTGGCGCTGATGGCAGTAATGTGCGTTTCCTCGCCAGATATTCTTTTCTTAAACACAAAGGCCGGCATTACGTGCAGGTCGTTAGCCAGCGACTCTACCCACTTGGCGCGGCCTGCATCGGTACTGGCCAATACAAAGTCCTGGCCATTGGCTATTTCCAGGGCCGCCTCTTTTACAAAGTCTTTACCATACAGGTGTACCGGCCTTATTTTGCTCTCGAAGTAATAAGAAATACCATCGGCATGCAGGTCGATCATGATCACCTTATTACCCGTGGAAGTGGCTGGCAGTGAGGAAAAGAGGATGGCGCGGTTTTTGGCTTTTACGATTTCACCGTATTTAACAGCACGCTCCATCGTGGAGTAACCGAAGTAAGGGATGACCATGTTGAGCGACAAAGCCCCGAGCTGCACGCAGCCATTGGCCAGGTCGAACAGTTCCAGCGTTTCGCCATCATCGATAGTGCCGCCTATAATGATCACTTCCTTACCGCTAACGTTGCTGGTTATACGGTGATAGTGTTCCCCGTCCGGGAAGTCCGTAATGTCCATCTGACCGTTTTCCCAGTTGGTGACCGCCAGGATATTTTCTTTCAGATAGGCGTAGCGTTGTGTTGAAAAGATTATTTTTTGAGGCATATGTAAAAGTATAAAACTCCAGCAAAAATGTGCCTAACCAGTTGACAGATGGAAACTTTTAACTTTTCATTTGCCTATGGAAACCTAAATTTGGAAGATTGTATGAAGCATTTTCTGATCAGATATATCACAGCACCGTTATTGTTGTTAGTCCTGGCTATGCAGCAATCTACCGCCCAGGTTAGGATTTCGGGCATGGTAGAAGATGCTGACTCTCACCAGGGCCTGGCGTCGGTGAGCATTTGGGCAGTAAAGGGCAAGTACGGCGCTATCAGTAATGAAACCGGCCGCTTCTTCATACAGGCCGATCCCGGCGATACGCTGGAGTTCACCATGGTGGGGTATATTAAATACGATCTCATTGTACCGGCTATTTCCGCTACCCTCAATATTTCCCTTAAAAGGCAGATGTTCAACCTGGGCGGTGTTGCCGTTCGGGGTCGTAATTACCAACGCGACTCCGCAGCTACCAGGGCCGAATACGATAAATACTTCAACTATAAAAAGCCAACGGCGGGCGACTTTTTCCGTACGTTACCTGCTAACCCCGTTACGGCGCTCACTTACCTGATACCTAATAAAACGCGTAAACGTAAAGAGGCTTTCCGTGGTCAGCTTGAATATTGGGAGAAGGAGAATTATGTAGATCACCGCTATTCGCCCGAACTGGTAAACCGCATGACGAAGTTAGATGGGAATGAGCTGGACAGTTTTATGCTGAGATACCGGCCCAGCTACCAGTTTCTGGAAGAAAGCACGGAGTACGACCTGTTGCTGTTCATCAAAAAGTCATTTGAAAAGTACCAGCAGGATAAAAAGAGCTTTATGAAGAAAGAAGATTTGCCCGATACAACGGCATCAAAATAAGTAATTGCCATAATGAAAAAACGTCCCAGGCCATGGCCGGGACGTTTTTATTTTATAGGAGTTCCGTTTATTTATCTGAGTAAATCGCCGCGTAAGCGAAGCAGCTCTGTTTCGGCCAGCTTGGTGTTATATCGGGCCTGTATAAGCCGGTTGTAAGATTCTTCCAGGCTCTGCTGCGCTTCCTTCAGTTCCAGAGTGGTCGATACACCCTGGCGGAAACGTTCGAGCGCTACCACCACATTCTCTTTAGCCAGGCCGAGGTTTTCCTCTTCCAGTTCCAGGGCTAGTTTGAAGTATTCATAGTCTTTAAAAGCATTGTTCAGCGACAGGTTTACCTGCGAGCGGCGGTTGTCCAGCGACAGTTGCTGGTAAGCAACATCGAGTTTTGCTGCCTTTATTTCGCGTTGTTTATTAAAGCCGTTGAAGATGGGCACCGTGGCAGAGAAGCCATAGTTGAGGCCACGGTTCTGGTTAAAGATCGTGCTGAACTGGTTGGTAGCAGCGTTGGCGCGTGTACGGTTAAAGTTATAGGCAGAGTTAAAAGATATCACCGGGAACAGTTCGGCCTTACGTTCTTTAAGCGCCAGTTCCGATATCAGGATGTTCTGCTCAGCCACTTTAATATCCGCGTTGATTGTATCGATGCCCTCGCGCATAGTGCCATATGCCAGCGAAAGATTAACGGGGATGCTGTCGGTAACATCATATCCAACGCTCGCTGTTTCCACGCCCATCAACTGGTTAAGTGAGGCCTTAGCCTGTACAATGAGTGTTTGCTGGCGCAGGTGCGCGGCCTTCTGTGCATTGAAGTCCACCTTTGCCTGCAGCCAGTCTGTTTTCGGGGCCAGCCCCGTTTGGAACTTGGCATCGGATAGTTTCACCCTTTCGTCCGAAATAGACATTTGTTCAGAGAGTGCGCGCAGTTGTTGCTTCTGCTGCGATATGTTATAGTAACCGTTAATAACCGCCGCCATTGTGTTCACGATCTGCGTTTTTACCGACAGTTCGCCGAGTACTTTAATGCCTTCTACGCGTTGGCGGGTAGCGAACATTTTTAGACCATCGAACAACGTCCAGTTAAGGTTGATGGCTGCGTTCAGGTTCTGGTTTTTAATGCCGGCGGTATCGCGTTTATTACCATTGGCCAACTCCTGTTTGATGGCGCTGGTGGTCCAGGCTTTTGCGGCCGTGGCGTTCAGCGTAGGAAAGAAGGCGAAGTTCCGGTACGCATAATCGTTCGCTGCTACCTCTGCATCGTTTTTAGCCAGCCTGATGTCGTAATTGCTTTTCAGCGCCAGGTCTATGGCCTGTTCCAGCGTTAACACCTGTTGTGCTTTTACGCTGGTAAGGCAGCAAAGCAGGAGTGTAACGGTAAAGGAGATTTTAATCAGCTTCATGTTTATATATATGCCGGCGAACAAGCCGCCGGTCTTTTGTTCATTTATGCGTGAGCAATGGCGGCTTCTGCTTCCGATTCCTCTTTTTCTTCAGCTATTGCATCTTCGAACTCCGAGTTCTTTTTCCTGCGCGACATCATTGCGTACATGGCCGGAATTACATACAGCGTAAGCACCAGCGAGAACATAATACCACCTACAATTACGATACCGAGCGGAATACGGCTGGTAGCCGCCGCGCCTAACGACATGGCGATCGGTAATGCACCAAGTGCCATCGCGAGGCTGGTCATCAGGATGGGGCGTAAACGCATAGAAGCACCTTCCACGGCAGCATTATCTTTCTTCAACCCCTCATCCCTTTTATGGTTCGCGAACTCCACGATCAGGATACCATTTTTAGTTACAAGGCCTATCAGCATGATCACCCCGATTTGTGAGAAGATGTTCCATGTTTGCCCGAATATAGTGAGCGAGAGGAAGGCGCCCGCAAAGGCCAGCGGCACCGTAAGCATGATAATCAGCGGATCGATCCAGCTTTCGAACTGGGCGGCCAGTACAAGGTAAATGAGTACCAATGCCAGTCCCAGCGCGAACATGGTATTAGAACCACTTTCTGCATAGTCGCGCGAAGAGCCGGAGAGGGCGGTGTTAAATGTATCGTCTATCACCTTTTCCTTTTGCAGCTTGTTATAGATGTTATACATTTCGGCAATACCGTCGCCGATGGTTTTACCCGGAGCTACGTTCGCGGAAATAGTAGCCGATTTGTAACGGTTGTAATGGTAAATAACCGGCGGACTGGTTTCTTCCGTAATACTTACCAGGTTATCCAGCTGTATGGCTTCGCCGGCGGCGTTACGTACATAAATATTCTGCAGGTCGTTAGGATCGTCGCGGTCGTTGCGGAACACCTGGCCCATTACCTGGTACTGTTTACCATTGCGGACGAAGAAGCCGTAACGCTGGTTACTTAACGCCAGTTGCAGGGTTTGGGAGATATCAGCTACGGATACGCCCAGCTCCGTCGCCTTTTCACGATTAATATGAATACGCAGTTCCGGTTTGTTGAACTTAAGGTCTACGTCCACACCCTGGAAAACCGGGTTGTTATTCGCTTCTTCCACAAAGCGCGGAATAACCGTGGCCAGTTTTTCAAAGTTGATATTCTGTAGTACGAACGCAACCGGCAGTCCCTGGCGGCGGCCAACCTGTATCGTTTGCTGCTCGATGGCGAACACTTTACCCTGTGGTAACTGGTACATGTTACGGTTCACCATGTTCACAATTTCCTTCTGCGAACGCGTACGGTCTTTCGGATCGGTGAGGCGTACGTTGGCAAAGGCCGAGTTTACAGAACCTGCGCCAGAGAAGCCTGGTGCGGTAACGGTGAGTACAATTTCTTTTTCAGGAATGGAATCAATCATGAACTGCGAGAGCTGGTCTACATAGTTCTGCATATAATCGTACGAAGTACCTTCAGGCGCGGTAACCGACAGGCGGAATGTGCTGCGGTCTTCCATAGGCGCCAGCTCCGATTGCAGGTTGCGGAAGAGGAAGTACATCATACCCAGGCAGCCTACAATAATAACGATGCCCACCCATTTCACCTTCATGAATTTCTCCAGTGAAGATTTATAACCATCCTCCATCCAGCGGAAGAACGGTTCTGTTTTAAGATAGAACTTAGAGTGTGTATGTGTTTTGCGCGCCATCTTCACGTTCAGTACCGGTGTAAGCGTAAGTGATACGAAGGCCGATATCAATACCGCACCGGCCACCACGATCCCGAACTCCCGGAACAGTTGCCCTACGAAACCCTGTAAGAAGATGATGGGTAAGAACACGAATGCGAGTGTAATGGAGGTTGCGATTACGGCGAAGAAAATCTCTTCCGATCCTTCTTTGGCGGCACGCATACGTGGCAGTCCGGCTTCGATCTTTTTATAGATGTTTTCCGTTACCACAATACCATCATCCACCACCAGCCCAATGGCCAGTACAATTGCCAGCAGGGTAAGAATGTTGATGGTAAAGCCCAGCACGTACATAATAAAGAACGCACCGATCAGCGACACCGGGATATCCGCCAGCGGACGGATAGCCATTAGCCAGTCGCGGAAGAACAGGTATATAATAATTACCACCAGCACCAGCGATATCACCAGCGTTTCCTCCACTTCCTCGATAGAGCGTTTAATGAACACCGTATTATCGAGAGCGATATTCACCTTAAAATCCTCCGGCAGTTCCGATTTAAGATCGCCGAAACGTTTGTAGAACTCATCCGCAATAGCCACGTAGTTAGAACCGGGCTGCGGAATAAGTGCCAGTGCGATCATCGGGATGCCCGATTCTTTCAGCATTGTTTCTTCATTCTCGGGCCCCAGTACCGCCGAACCAACATCACGTAACCGGATTTCACTACCATTTACATTTTTGATGATCAGTTCATTGAATTCATCTTCCGTATCGAGGCGGCCGAAGGTACGTACCGTTAATTCCGTAGCATTGCCCGCTATCTTTCCCGAAGGCAGTTCCACGTTCTCGCGCAGCAGTGCCTGTTGCACATCGCCGGGGGTGAGGCTGAAGGAAGATAATTTGGCAGGGTCCATCCATATGCGCATGGCATATTTCTTTTCGCCCCATATCTGGATGGTAGATACGCCGGGGATCGTTTGCAGTTTTTCGAGCAGTACGTTGGTGGCGTACTCCGTAATTTCCAACTGGTTGCGGGTGCTGCTTTGCACTGTCATCGACAGGATGGCGTCTGAGTTGGCATCCGCTTTACTTACTACGGGCGGGGCATCCAGGTCGTCGGGCAGCGAGCGTTGTGCCTGCGAAACTTTATCGCGCACATCGTTGGTAGCCGCTTCCAGGTCTTCACCGAGTTCAAATTCCACCGTAATATTACTGCTGCCCTGGCTGCTGAGGGAAGATATATTCTTAATACCCGCAACACCGTTAATCGCCTTTTCCAGCGGTTCAGTGATCTGCGTTTCAATAATGTCTGAGTTGGCGCCCGGGTACGAGGTACGTACGTTCACCACCGGCGGATCGATAGCCGGGAAGTCGCGTATACCCAGGAAGGTAAAGCCCACCACGCCGAAGATGATAATAATGATATTCATTACTATCGCAAAAACCGGTCGCTGGAGGGATATGGAAGGTAAACTCATGGTAATTTTTTTTAGACGTCTTACTGCACTTTGTTATACTGGATCACGCTGCCAGGCTTCAATTGCTGTATGCCGCTGATAATTACGGTATCGCCGATCTGCAGTCCGCTGGTAATCTGTATGTTGTCTTTGTCCCTGATGCCTGTTTCTACGGTTACAAACTTCGCCTTACCGCTGTCTGCCACTATCACCTTTTTATCGCGGGTGCCAGGAATAACAGCCTGGGTCGGTATCATGATAGCGTCAGGAATATCTTTTAATGAGATAATAGTTTTAACGAAAGAGCCTGGGAACAGTTTGCCGTTTTTATTCGGCAGGATGGCGCGGAGTTTCACCGTACGCGTAGCCAGGTCGATTTTGGGATCAATGGCATAGATGCTGCCCTGGTAATCTTCCAGGTCGCCGGCCACTTTAAAAGAAACGATATCTCCTTTCTTTACGGCGTTACGGTACTTTTCAGGAACGGCGAAGTCGATCTTCAACGGATCTAACTGCTGTAGCGTGGTCATAATAGTGGTGGGAGATACGATGGCGCCTTCGCTCACGTTCCTTAAACCGATGGTGCCACTAAAGGGCGCGCGGATCTCCGTTTTTTGAAGTTGTACCTTATTATATTCCATATCGGCCCCGTAAGCGCTTACCTGGTTGGCGGTTACGTCTACATCCTGCTGACTGATGCCATTGATCTTCAACAGGTTTTCCTGGCGTTTCAGGGTAGTTTGTGAGAGTTCCTGCTGCAGTTTCAGTTTTTGCAACTGGGCTTTGATATCGCCATCGAAGAGTTTTACCAGTACAGTACCTTTAGTTACGTAGGCTCCTTCTTTAAAATATATATTGGTGATGCGTCCGCTGATTTCAGGTTGCAATTGTACTTCTTCGTTGCTCTGCAGGGTGCCGCTGGCTTCGATCGTCTGGTCGAGTTTCACTGTTTTGGTTACAATGGCGTCGGATAATACAGCGCGGGCAGTACCGCGGGCTGCTGCGGCAGCTGGTTCTTTCTTTTTACCACCGGATACGGCCCGGTAAATAAAAAATGCGGCCACCGCCACTACAGTAATCAATAATACTGTTCTTAAGGTCTTATTACGCATGTGTGGTTATATAATTAGTCTGTAAGGTTCTGTTTTAGTATCAGGTCAAATAGCGTGCGTGAAATTTGATGTTTCTCTATAGTTGTTTGGTAAACGGGAACTGTGATGTTAAGTTACTTCTTTTCCCATCTGGACAAATTTAGTAAATGAGGTTGACGGCGTCCATTATAAACAGGTTATTATGGTTAAGTGGTTCTAAAGACGGGTGAATGGGGAGCCGGGCATTACCGGGGAGAAGGACTGGCCGGACCGGTATTTGATATGAAAAGAGGGTGGAACTACCGGGTTTGCCATCGATAATATTCGGCTATACGCGTTTTCATGAATTAGCAAGTATTGCCGGAAAGTCTTTACTGTCGTGGATATACGCTGAAAAAAAAGAATGAGTAAAGCAAATTCTCGGTTAAAATTTGCACTGAGCCTTGGCAATTCAATAAAAAGTATATTTTTGCAGTCAAGTTTTAAACCAAAAACACTTAAAATTATGTCAGACATTGCATCAAGAGTTAAAAAGATCATTATTGACAAATTAGGCGTTGACGAGGCCGAGGTAACTCCTGAAGCCAGCTTCACCAATGACTTAGGCGCAGACTCTTTGGATACGGTAGAACTGATCATGGAATTCGAGAAAGAATTCAACATTTCCATTCCTGACGAACAAGCTGAAACTATCACTACTGTTGGCCAGGCTGTAGCTTACCTGGAAGAACACGTAAAATAATCCAACTAACTCAGAACTGTTTTAATGCAACCAAGACGAGTAGTCGTTACAGGTTTAGGTGCGCTGACGCCGCTCGGCAATTCCGTAGATTCTTACTGGCAGGGATTGGCGAGCGGTGTCTCGGGTGCCGATTTTATCAGGCAGTTTGATCCTTCCAAGTTCAAGACCCGTTTTGCCTGCGAGCTAAAAGACTTCGATCCTACCAATTTCATGGATAAGAAGGACGCTCGTAAGATGGACCCTTTCACACAAACCGCTGTTATTGCTGCCGACCAGGCAGTGGCAGATGCCAGGATCGACCGTAACACGGTAGATGTGGACCGTGTTGGTGTGATTTGGGGGACCGGGGTTGGAGGAATGATCAACTTCACTCATGAGTTAAGGGAATTTCACCAGGGGGATGGAACACCACGTTTCAGCCCTTTTCTGATTCCCAGGCTTATCCTCGACATTGCGGCCGGATACATTTCTATTCGTAATGGGTTCCGCGGACCTAACTTCTCCTGTGTATCAGCGTGTGCTTCAGCAACTAATGCCATTATTGAGGCTATGAACCACATCCGCTATAATAAAGCGGACGTGATCGTAACCGGTGGATCAGAAAACATCATCAACGAACCTTGTGTTGGCGGATTTAACGCCATGAAGGCTTTGTCGGAGAGAAACGATGATCCTAAAACCGCATCCAGGCCTTTTGACCTGGACCGTGATGGTTTTGTAATGGGCGAAGGGGCAGGAGCGATCGTGTTGGAATCTTACGAACATGCCATGGCGCGCGGGGCTAAAATCCATGCGGAGATCATGGGCGGCGGCGCAACCGCCGATGCTTACCACCTTACTGCACCACATCCGGAAGGACTGGGCGCCAGGAATGTAATGAAAGCCACGCTGGCCGATGCAGGAATGCAGCCAGAGGACATTGATTACATTAACGTACACGGTACCTCTACGCCCCTGGGCGATGTGGCGGAAGTAAAGGCAATACAGCAAGTGTTCGGTGAAGCAGCTTACAAGCTCAACATCAGCAGTACCAAATCCATGACAGGGCACCTATTGGGGGCAGCCGGGGCCGTAGAGTCCATTGCTGCCATCATGTCTATCATTCATGGTCTTGTTCCGCCTACCATTAACCACTTTACAGACGACCCCCAGCTGGATCCAAAACTTAACTTTACCTTTAACGTAGCGCAAAAACGCGAGGTAAGGGCCGCATTAAGTAATACCTTTGGGTTTGGTGGGCACAATGCCTCGGTTATTTTCAAAAAATTTGTTCCTTGATTGTGTGAAAATACTTCCAGGTTTCTTATATCGATTCGTCTACAGGAAAAAGCAACTCTACAAAGACCTTTATAATTTACTGGGCTTTGCCCCTGGCAATTATCCTTTGTACGAAGTAGCCCTTAGCCACCGTTCCAGCAAAGAGAAGTTTCTCGAAAGCAATGAGCGGCTGGAGTACCTCGGCGATGCCATATTGGGAGCCATCATAGGAGATTATCTTTTTAAAAAATATCCGTATAAAACCGAGGGCTACCTCACCGAGATGCGCTCGAAAATCGTTAACCGTCAGCAGTTAAACGATATTGCGATCAAAATGGGGCTGCGCAAACTTACCATCTACGATAAGTATAACAGCTTTCTTAAAATAAGCCAGATTTTCGGTAACACACTCGAAGCCCTGGTAGGAGCCGTTTACCTCGATAAAGGTTATAACGAAACCAAACGTTTCGTACACAAACGTATACTGGTGCCGTACATCGACCTGGAAGCGCTGGAAACCGTTGAAATGAACCATAAGAACAAACTGTACGGTTGGGCCAATAAAAATGGCAAAACCCTGGAGTTTGAACTGCTGGAAGAACAAATGGATAACGGCCGCCGTATTTTCACAGTAGGAGCGATGATAGACGGAGAAATGGTTTGCAGTGGCAAAGCCTTTAATAAAAAAGACGCCAGCCAGATTGCTGCACAACAGGCGATCGAACTGCTGGGTATTGTAGATGGCAATAAAGATTGATTTCCCGCTAATAAAGATATTAGAAAGGCCGTTCCTGGTGGAGCGGCCTTTTTCTTTGTATCCTCATTTAACCGGTAATCTCAGTATAGTACGTAATTTCTCCGGTGCCGTTCTGCGAGGGTCTGAAATATATACTTCATGATGCAGCCCGTTTTGTACCAGGTGATGTTGCTCCATATAGTCCCGCAGCTTCTGAAGCGTTTCTTCTTCCTCCGTATAAGGCCCGGTATGCAGCATTTGTACGGAAAGGCCATCTTCCATGGTTTCAAACTTCACATCTGCCAGTAAAGGGATCTCCTTCTTTTGAACAGCCAGTGCTATTGCCTGGCGATGATCGCCTGCAGTCACAAACGCCGGCATCTGCACCAGCAGCTTCCAGAACCACTCATCGCGGCTCACATCTTTGAACGGTTTGTTTACGTTTAACCACCACTGTCCTTCCAGTTTTGGTACCGTAAAAACTTGCCCCTGCTGTTTATGGATGGCGCGAATACTGTAAGCAATGGCAAACAGGGCGGCAATGGCTTTGCCAAACACCGGCGCTTCGGGCGTACCCTTGCCCTCTATCGTCAGGAAACGGCCGGCTGGTATGGTTACCAGCTCGGGGCGGGGACCAGCCTTATAGTAACGTTGGGAAGTTTTGGTCATATCAAGGTTCGTCATGTCAATAGATTTTACTACAAATGTTCTATTGCAGGGTGACAACCTTATGTCAGCAGGAAATAAGAAAAGCGAAATTTAGGGGTGATAATGTTGAAAAACGCCCTGTGCCAGCGATTTCATGACGCCATGCAGTGATTCCGGGCTCAGGATTTCCACTTCGTGGGAGAACATCAGCAGCCATTGACCAAAGTACTCGAGCGAGCCGGTCCTGAATGTCATTTCTACACGACTGCCCAAATCCTTTTCTTCCACAAACCCCAGGTAATACTTACGTTCCTGGATGTAACGGGCCACGCCTTTGGAAAAACGCACCTTCACTTCAAATGGCATTTCCGGGTTATGGTTCTGCTCCAGGTATTCGCGCAGGTTAAGGTGGGCCGTTTTTTTATAACTGATGTCGAGTATGGTAAGCGACTTAATACGATCGATACGGAAGTCGCGGTAGTCTTTACGCAGCCTGCAAAAAGCAATGAGGTGCCAGCTGTTGCCTGCATAAAAAACGCCTACAGGTTCCGCTTCGCGGCGGTTGACGGTATTGTTGTGGTAAGTATAGTAGTCCATTGCAATGACCTTTTGCATACCAACCGCCTGCTGTATGTCACTTAAAAAGCGGTTAGGGAAGCCATTTTCCGGCTCCTGCCCGCGGCCATGGGGAAATACTTCAATGCTCGATTCCAGCGACTCCAGGTAGTCCTTATCGCTGTTGCGTAATACCGCTCTTATCTTTTGCATAGCAGAGCTAAAGAGTTTCTCGCTGGAACGGTCGCCGAACTTTTCCATGAGCTTCTCGCCCGTAAGCAGCGCCGCCGCCTCTTCTTTATTGAACATAATAGGCGGCAGGTGATAGCCGTCTACAATGTAATAACCCGTGCCCGCTTCGGCACCGATAGGCACGCCCGACTCCTGTAAAGCCTTCACATCGCGGTAAACCGTACGCAGGCTTATCTCGAACCGCTCGGCTATTTCGGCGGCTTTTACAACCCGTTTTCCCTGGAGTTGTATGAGTATGGCGGTGAGGCGGTCTATGCGGTTCATACTGCCAAATTAGGTTGAATCTTACAGCCGGGCAATGGCTGATAAAAAAATATTTCAAATGAATTAAACCTCCGTTGACAAATTGAGTCTTAACTGCTGGCAACTTCTGCTTAGAAGTGCCCGTATTGATTAAAAACATTCGCCTTCGGGCATCAAAAATACTAGTTGCTGTTACAGCATATAGTTAGGTTAAATGGTAAAGCCCTGGTAAGTCCTTACCGGGGTTTCATTTTTACCGCAAGCTAAAATACTAACATTTTTGTGTGATAACATTAGTTTAACAGTCTGGCGCGGCCTTTCTGTATACATTCAATTCGTCTTAACTGTTTTATTGAATTATTCTCTACAAGTTGAATGTTCAAGTTAAATTGTGTACAAGCGGCTGGTATTCTACCGGCCGTTTTTGCTTATTTTAGGCATAACATGTTAGTGTGATAACAAATGTTTAACAATTACCGAATAAACTGGTTTTTAACTTAGCGGCTCAGTTGCAGAGATTGCAGTTTTATGGAAGTTTATAAAATATGAACGTTATAATGGTGGCCGATCTTCATCGGAGGCATTCAGTTCAGGAACGTAGCAGAGAACATTCAGCATCTTTAATTGTTTAGTAAAGAGGCGCAGGACCATATTTTATTGAAAGTTGAATACAACCACGTATGTAGTGATGATAGCGCTGTTGCTTTAACTAACGAATTCAGGACAAGATATTTTATTCATGTGCTGCTGTTGCCGGTAATCAGGTAAGGGCAGCCAAACCATTAAAACATATACTCTTTGTATGTTAAGCCATTGGCTAAATAGTATAAAGAAAACCGGATTAACACCCCAAACAGAAGAGGGCAACGCCCGCAAAATAATGGTCGTTAACTCCTTTAGCTTTCTTACGGCCTTATTAGCATTTTTGTATGGGATAGTGTTATCGCTCCTGTCGGGCGAATGGGTTATTTTTTACGCGATACTCGTTTTTGTTACAGGTTTTATAGGCGTACTGCTTTTAAACAGGCAGGGCTATTACACAACGGCAAAATTCAGTTTGTCGTTCGTGTTTTGTTGCCTGCTGCTGTATTACGGCGTGCTGTTGGGGAAGGGTGCAGAGGTGTCGTTACTTGGACTTTTCCTGATAGGCATGCCATTGGTGTTGTTCAACCGGAAAGAGCGCGCTGTGAGCCTTGTATGCGTGTTTTTGCCTGTGGTGTGCCTGGTGTTGCTGGAAGCAAATTACTACTACGACACCTATCCTGCCCTACCACTGTCTAACCAGGTAATACTTGTATTTCGCTGGCTGATCATGGCCGTTATATTGTTGCTCAATTTTCTCATCATCAACTTTCACCAGCGTAACATCGACAGTTTACTGGCAGAATTGGGGGTGCGCAACAAGGCATTACAAAAAAGTCGGGAAACACTGGTAGTGAAAGAAGTGCAGTTAAAAGATGCGTATCACCGCCTCGAAAATTACAATCAGCAACTGGAGCAGGAGGTATTGTCGCGTACGCGCGAACTGGAACTGGCGCTTACAGGCCTGCAGGTGTCACACAGCCAGTTGCAGTTAAAAGATATAGAGCTGGAAAAGAACCTCTCCGCACTTGAAGATGCGCATCAACGCCTGGCCCATGCAAAGGAGCAGGCTGAAAGTGCCAATCATGCGAAGTCGCGCTTTTTACGTGAAATAAGCCATGAGATAAGGAATCCGCTAAATGCCATTATAGGCATGAGCCATCTGTTGCTGCACGATGACCATATGGAGGACAGCCTGCAGCCTGCAGCGGGGCTGGTGCGTAACATATACGCCAGCAGTCATAGTTTGCTCGGCATTATCAGTAATGTGCTGGAGCTGGCCAAAATAGAAGCCGGTAAAACTGATGTGGTGATACCGGAACCTTTCGTACTGCGCGAATGGCTGCACAATACCGTAAGTGTATACGAAACCGCTGCCCGTATGAAAGGCGTGGAGTTACAGCTGGCCATTGATACTCACCTGCCCAGCGTAATTAAGGCCGACCGCGCCCACCTCACACAAATCGTAAACAACCTGGTGACCAACGCCATTAAGTTTACCCCCGAACAAAAGAAGGTGCTGGTACAATGCCGCCTGGAAACCGGTGGCACCTGGAGCCTGCTGGTAACGGATGAGGGTATGGGCATTGCTGCCGATAAACTGGAACTGATATTTCAGCCTTTTGAGCAGGCGGAAGATTACGTTTATCACACCTACGGCGGGAGCGGCCTCGGACTTTCCATAGCCCGCAGTAAAGCGCGTTTGCTGGGTGGTAACATTTACGTAAGCAGTGTGCCCGGCCAGGGTACCAGTTTCAGGGTGGCACTACCGCTCATGCAGGAGCAGGGAGGCGCAGGTTTCCGTAAAAGCAGGATGAATATAGACCGCCTGCCGGAAGGAATGAAGATCCTCGTGATGGAAGACGACAAAATTAACCAGGTAATGATGCGCGGTTACTTCGCCAGTATGGGCCTCGCCGCAGTAATGACCGACAACGGCGCCGAAGGCATGGCCGCCGCTGCCACACAGGCACCGCACCTCATTATACTCGATATGCACATGCCCCTCATGAGCGGCCGCGAAGTACTGGCCGCACTGCGTAGCGACCCGGTGTTAAGCCGGGTGCCCGTCATAGCCGTATCTGCCGATGCCTTTAGCGACGATAAAGCAGCCGTGCTGGCAGCAGGCGCTTCAGAGTACCTGGTAAAGCCAGTGGAGTTCAGCCGTTTTTACGAGGCCGTTAAGAAGTGTTTGCAGATATATAGTAGTGGACCAGCACCGGTTCCCTGATCAACTGTCGTTGTGTCACTCCCTTCAGCAGTTGTAACAACGAGGGGCGACCAGGTTCCACTGTCTTGTCCTGAAAAAAGTTTACACCCGCAAACTGTAAACTGATGAAAAAACGAAAAATTGAAGGCCGTAAGGGAGTTATGGGTAAACGTTCAGCCTATGAAGAATCATTTAGGCGGATGGTAGTTCGGGAATACGAGACTGGAAACCTCAGCATATCGCAGGTGGCTGTCAAATTCGGTTTAAAAAGTTATCACGTACGTGATTGGAAAAAGCAATTTGGGGGCGATATTGCGGTTATAACCACAATTGGAGAGATTGACATGACACCTGAAGAGCAGCAAGAGCAAGCGGAGCTTAAAAAGCAATTGGCCGCACTAAAAAAGGAAGTGGAGTATTTGAAAATGAAGGAGTTAGCTTTAGAAACACTGGTTGATATTGCTAAAGAAAAATACGACATTGACCTGCGAAAAAAGACTGGTACCAAACCGTCCGGCGAGTGAAGGAGTATAGCCCTTCGGCCGGACTGAGAGGGCTGTGCAGACTGTTTGGTAAAAGCCGTCAGGCTTATTATAAGCAACAAAAAAGCGATAAGCAGGATGATATGGCGCAGGAGCTGATCATCAAGCGGGTTAAAGAAATCCGGGATCAAATGCCACGTATCGGCACCCGTAAACTCTACCATTTGCTGGCAGCGCCATTATCTGGCCATGGTATTATAATTGGCCGTGATGGCCTCTTTGACCTGCTGGCTAATCACGGATTGTTGGTGCGCCGGCGTAAACGACGCAAGATTTACACAACGAACTCCAATCACCGGTTTAAAAAGTACCCGAATCTAATACGGGAACTGGAAGTAGTGCGTCCCGAACAGCTATGGGTCAGTGATATCACCTACATCAGGCAACACAATGGGTTTAGTTATCTAAGTCTGGTAACAGATGCCTATTCCCGTAAAATAGTAGGCTACTGTCTGTATCCTACGCTTCAGAAAGAAGGTCCTGGTCAAGCCTTGGATATGGCTTTAGCGGGGCGCATACAGCGCTCTACGCTACTGATCCATCACTCTGACCGCGGTATTCAATATTGTAGTGACGCCTACACCGCCCTGTTGCAAAATGAGAAAATCAGCATCAGTATGACAGAAAAGGGGGATCCTTATGAAAACGCGATTGCCGAAAGGGTCAATGGCATACTTAAAGCAGAATTTGGACTGGACAAGTGTTTTGACAGCTACCTGGCAGCCGTAGCGCATGTAGACAAGGTTATCACCATCTACAATCAACAGCGACCGCACAGTAGCTGTAATTATCTTACTCCAGGACAAGCACATCAACAACGGGGTAAAATGGCCATGAGGTGGCGACAAAAGGAATCGGCAAGCGCTTCCACCCCAGGCCCCACATAGCTTATCCACATATCCACGTGGATTGCAAAAAGAAAAAAAGAAGCAAAAAAAGAAAAACTATAATAATAGTAGTAATAGATTCTCTTTTTTCTAATCTTTGGAACTGTAAACCATTATACGGATTAACTACTATAGGTGTAAACCTTAATCCGGATTATCTCACTAGGGTGTAAACCTATTTTAGGACGTGACAACTCCAATACGATATTCTCCTTCTTCTCCTTCTCTTCTCCTATACTTCAGGTACTCTTCACGTACTCTTCAGCTATACTCAAGCCGCTTTGTTTAAATACTATCAGGCCTGAAAATATTCTGCTTCCAGGACAATTTTTTCTGCTTTCAGGACAATTATCCGGCCTCTGGAAGAACGATATTTGTGTTGTAATCGGGTAAGTATTTATGGTTGCAGGAAACGATGAATGTCTGACACTTTCAATCGTTGAAGCGATTTACTTTCGGGTTGCAGCACCGTGTATAGACCGCGGCAATGGGAATAACTGAATGTTGCCAATGTTGTTCCTGCCGCTGAAGGGAGTGACACAACGGCGGCTGAATAGTAGTACTGTGGCCTGTTCGCCCTTAACTAATTTCTTCTTTTTTACGTTGCGCCAAGTATAAACCGGCGATCACCAGCGCAGTGCCTAAAAACGTGAAAACGGTGAGCGGTTCGTCGAGCAAAAAGTGGGAATACACAAAGCCGAAAATGGGACAGAGGAACAGCCAGATGGAGGCTTTTACGGCATCGATGCGGATGAGATAGAACCAGAGCTGCATGGAAATGATGGAAACGGGCACTATCAGCCAGAATACCGGGCCCCAGAAGGTGAGCGTCCACCGGGTGGCGTGGAGGTCGGCGGTGAGCAGCGTAAGGGGCAACAGGCACAGGCCACCGATGAGTACCTGCCAGCCATTGATGACTACACTGCTAAGTTCCCATTTGATGCGCGCATAAAACACGGTGGCGATGGATACGGATACCATGCCGCCCAGCAAAATAAGCAGGCCTTTGATGGTGGTATGTGCATCCTGTAACAGCGGCCAGGTAGCCATAGCTACGCCGCAAAAGCCCAAAGCAATACCCGTAAGTTCCTGCCAGCGCAGTTTGCGCCGCATCCATACGGCCGACATTATTAGTATGAAAAGCGGGCTGGTGGCGGTGGATAAGCTGCCGATGCCTGCAGATACTTCTTTCATGGCGGTAACATAAGCACCAAGGTAGATGGTGGTGTTAAGCAGCGAGAAGATGAGCAGGTTACGCCATTCAATCCCTTTAGGCAGCCGGTTTTTGGAGCCCTGTATAACGTAAGCAAACAGTAATACGAGTATCCCGGCAATAAAGAACCGAACGTTGGCCAGTACCAGCGGGTGCGCGGCAGTAATGCCTATCTTGGTGGCCACCGCAGCGGAGGCCCATAACATCGCGAATATGATCCCGGGTAAAATCTGGCGCATGGTGTTGAGAAATTCCGGGCAAAGCTACTAATCGGATCAGTCATTTCGCAGGCTATTTGCCGGGTTGGCACCAGTGGCCCTGTAGGTTTGTGAAAGAATGGCGGTTAGTGCGATAACGAGCAGTACACTTAAGCAGAGCAAAAAGCTGCCTGCGCCCACGGGTACACGATCGGCAAAGTTTTGCAGGAACAGTGCGCTCAATACATACCCGATCGGGAAAGCGATGCAGCCCGCAATGAACAGCAATTTGATAAAGCCCCGTGAAAGCAGCCATAACAGGCTGTTTACACCGGCGCCCATTACTTTACGGATGCTTATTTCCTTACGCCTGCTTTCAGTGCTGTAAATCACGAGGGCGAGCAATCCCAGTCCGGCGATAACGATGGTCATAAATGCGAGGTAACCCAATAACGAAACGGCGGAGCGCTGGCTATTGGCTTCCTGTATTTCTTCCTTTAGCCAGGTGTACTGAAACGTTTTGCCCGGGTACAATGCCGCCCATGCAGCAGCTATCTGTTTCTCGGTGTTATCGTGATTGTTGTCGTCCGTTTGCACCAGCAACCGGTTAATGTTTCCAGGATCATAACTAATGATCATCGGGGCAATGTTGCGGCCCACGTTCTCGTAAGTGAAGTCTTTCGTTATACCGGTGATGGCCAGGCGTGTGCTATCGTTCACCTGCAGGAATTGTCCAATAGCAGCGGCATTGGATTTATAACCCAGTGCCAGCACTGCTTTTTCATTGATCAGCGCTTCGCCCTGCCGCGCGATATTGCGGCCGGTAGCTACCTGGAGCTGTAATACGTTGGAGAAGGCCGTGTCGGCGGAGAGGTAATTAAACCGGATAGCGTTGATGTCTATGCTGCGGCCGGCCCTTTTACCAATGTTGGCAGCCGTAGCGGTGATGTTGTTGATATTACCCAGTGTCCTGAGTTCGGATGCCAGCAGCGCAGGATCGGTGCCATTCAACGGGATGTTCAGGATATTAGCCGCACGCTGATCGTAAGCGGCCACCGCACCCATATGATCGAACTGACGGTAAAACGATAGCAGGAAAATACTCACTACCAGCGATAACGATAACTGGAAAACGATGAGTGATTTACGCAGGTTCAGGTTGCCGAAGAGTCGTGTGAGCGATACGTTTTTCAACACCTCCAATGGTTTAAAGGAGGATAAGATCCAGGCGGGCAGGGCACCGGCGAGTAACCCGGTGAACACGCTGAAGGCGGCAAACAACATCAGCACTACCGGATCAAGTGATACGCGCGGCACCAGTTGCTCGCCCTGCGAAAACACACTGGTGTTCGAAAGGCTTATCAGTAGTACGTAGGCCAACCCCAGTGCGAAAAAGGCCATCAGTAAGGCTTCCATAATGTACTGGGCAAATATCTGCGATCGTTTGGCACCACTCACTTTTCGTATGCCTACTTCTTTTGCACGGCCAAGCGAGCGTACGATAGAGAGATTGGTATAGTTGAAGCAGGCAGCGATCAGGATGATCAGCGCAATGCCTATGGGTCCGAGGATTTTACCCCAGGTGGCACCACGGCTGATGTCGTTGTACATATCGTCGGAACCGGGTGTAATTTTATGGAAAGGCTGCAACTGGAAACGGAAGTTGCCGTTACTATTGTTTTGAGAGGCATCGGCAGTAAGGCGGTCGAGCGTAGTTTGCAGCGCTGCGGCGCTTGTACCGGGCTTAAGCACCACGTAGGTATAAGCATCCTGGAACGACTGCCAGTTGCTGGAAGATGCGGGAAGCAGCTTGCTTTTCTCCAACTGTACCACCGTGGAGAACGACGCAAAAGCATCGAACTGGATATGCGATTTATGCTCCGTTGTTTCCATCACGCCGGTTACCTGGAACGCGCCAAGTCGTTCGATGTTGATGGTTTTGCCAAGCGCCGGTTCATTGCCGAAAAACTTTTGCGCTACCACATCGGCCAGCACAATGCTGTTGGGAAGTTGCAAAGCATTACTGGCATTGCCTGCCAGTAAGCGAAACCCGAATACGGGCAACACGTCAGAGGTGGTGAAGGCGGCGTGTAGCTGTAGTGCTTTGCCAGGTGTAGAGGCCTGGCCGTTGATAGCCGGGTACAGCGTAACACTCCGCTCTACGATGGTCTTATTATTCAGTAGTTCAGCAAACAAAGGAATAGGTGTACTGGCCAGTTGCCAGGTTTGCCCATGCTTATTGGTTACTTTACTGGTAACGCGATAGGTACGCTCCGGGGCGGGATTAAAACGATCGATCGCCAGTTCCTGTTTGGTAGTGATGATCACCATCAGGCAAACACTCATGCTAAGCGCCAGACCGCTGATGTTGATAAAAGTAAACAGTTTGTGTTTAGCGAGATTCCTGAAGGCGATCTTTAAATAGCTGCGGAGCATGAGCGGGATTTTAGATAGAAAGGCACAAATGAAATACCATTTATCACCACTATTCCATATCAATTAACTATGATTTAATTATTTTTATATATGTCCGGTTCCGGTCAAATGCTGTGCGGTTGGGAGTCCTGATAAATATACGGCCCGGCATTTGGAATTACGTAGAAAATATGTCTATATTGACTACTGCTAACCAATCATTTAGTATGCAGAATCCTTATATCCTCGTTGTGGAAGATGAGCGGCTGGTGGCAGAGAACGTTGCGTCTATACTTATGCAGGCGGGATATCCCAAAGTTTGGCTGGCAGATACGCCTCAGGCGGCGTTGGATTATGTGCAGAAATACCCGGTAAACCTGGTCATCTGCGATATTCAGTTGCACGGTCAGCATGTTGGAACATCGATTGTCCAGAAGATAAAAGCGATGCGCCCGGTGGCGATTATTTATCTTACTGCCTACTCCGACCAGCAAACGCTGGATATGGCGCTGGCTACCGAGCCGGTTGCTTACCTGTTGAAGCCGTTTACGGACAGGCAGTTGCTGGTAGCCGTGAAGATGGGCTTACGTTTGCAGATGGGCGCGCCGGGGGTGGACACTTTTCCGAGACCATCGGCCCGTGAAATTGAGATCATACAATGCCTGGCAGAGGGCATGAGCAGCAACGCGATAGCGGTTAAATTAAACATCAGCGAAAACACAGTGAACACACATCGCCGCAATCTTTTAAAGAAATACGATCTTGAGCGTACTTCAGAGATGGTAGCTATTGCTATCAAACAAAAATGGATCAAACTATAGCGTTATGATGCAGCGCATCAGGAATTTCACGGACCTTATTGCCGGCGATGATCAGTACTTCTCCTTCGAGCACCGCATCTTCAACCTCATCAGCTTTTTTATTTTCCTGTTCACGATGGTTGGCGGTATCAGTAATTACCTGATAGGCCTGCATCCGATGACGGTGTACCTGAGTATTGCGGGTTGGTGTATATCTGGCGCGTTATACTACCGTTCGCGCCTGCAGGGCATCTTCAACCTTTACTCTATTGCCTTTTACACGCTGGGTACCATGCTTTGCCTGGGCGGCATGTACTTCTATAACGCAGGCATGAGCGGCACCACCGTATACCTCATTGTGATGCTGTTAAACGTATTGCTGATTATAGTGCCGCCACGCGCGAGCAACTATTACTGGCTTTGTGCGGTATTATACCTCACTATGTTAACCGACATCCTGCTGGAATACGCATTCCCGGAAATGATTATCGGGTATGCCACCCCCATGGAAAAGCTGCTGGACCATACCATTACCCTGATCTACTCGATCATCATCACCATGATTGTGATCATTGCTTTTCGTAGTAGTTACGACAAAGAGCGGGAGCGGGCGAGGAAGCAGAACAACGAACTGAAGCTGCTGAACGAACAGATAGCGCAGCAAAAGGAAGCCCTGATGAAACAGGCGGCGGAACTGGAGCAATCGTACCAGTCGCTGATGGCGCGCAACGAGTTTATACAAACTTTATTAAGAGAATTAAATCACCGGGTAAAGAACAACCTGCAACTGGTGTCGAGCCTGTTAAGTCTGCAGGGTGGCAGGCTGGAAGATGAAGCGGCCAAACAGATCGTGCTGGAAAGTAAGAACAGGCTGGTGTCTGTACTGCTGATTCATCAGCGGCTGTATGGCGACGACCACTCCACAGATGTAGCTATGCACGAGTATTTGCCGGAATTGGTTGAAACCATCATGTATTCCTACTTCGGTAATTTTAACGAGGATACGGCTGAATACAAGATAGCCCCGGTATCGTTGCATGTGGAGAAAGCCATACCCCTGGCGCTAATTGCCAACGAGTTAATTACTAACAGCTTCAAACACGCGTTTAAAGAAACATCTTTGCCAAAGTTGCTGATCGCTTTTGAACAGCGGCAGGGGCAATATGTGTTTGAGATATCCGATAATGGCTGCGGGTTACCCGCCAATGTGCATGCTTCCGGACATACGTTCGGCCTGCGGCTGGTCGATTCGCTGGTGCAACAGTTGGGTGGTCAGTTGGAAATGAATACAGGAAATGGCACCAGGATCCGAGTATTATTTGGAAATACCCCTTATCTGTAGAGAAATATCCCCATTAAGCACCTTTGCCGGATAAACAATATTCGTGCTACTGTGGCGGGTTGGCGCTTATTTTGTAACTATATTTTTTGGTTGATGTACAACTTCGTTTCTGCTATTATATTTGCGGGCATTAGATCTTTTTTAGCGGTCTAAGCTGCTGAAAGAGCAGACGTTAAGAAGCAGATTTCGAGTTAATGCCTTTTGCCGACCAGCTTCTTTTCGTGGCAGCCTGTACCAGAAAATATAAAAAGAATACGTTCCATGAATTCTTCTTTTAAACGCAACCTGTTGATTGGCTTCGGGTTATCCCTTTTATTGCTGATCATTAGTTCCGTAGCGTCTTACAACAGTATTCAGAACCTGCTGAAAAGCGCACAGCTGGTAGATCATACCACTGCTGTGATCCAGAACCTGGAAGGTGTATTGTCTATGATGAAGGATGCAGAAACCGGTCAGCGCGGGTATTTGCTCACCGAAGACGAAACGTTTCTGGATCCTTACTACGGAGCCGCCGACAGTGCCCTTACGCAACTGGCAATTGTTGAACAAATGACGAGCGATAACGAACTTCAGCAGGCGAGTGTCAAATCGCTTCGTGCGGTAGTGAGTGTGCGGTTAGGCATGCTTAAAAGCCTTACTGATTTAAAACGCAACCGCAAGTTGATCAATACGGATTCGCTGCGCATAGGAAAATACCACATGGATGAAATCCGCGGTATTGTGAAGCAAATGTCGGACCGCGAGCGTTTACTGCTGATCGCGCGTACCCAGCGGCTGAACAAGATATCCGGTTTTACGCCTATCCTCATTATTATTACTGCTTTCCTCTCCCTGCTTATCACCTCCGTGTTTTACACGCGTGTAAAAACCGACTTCGATGAACGCAGTAAGTTGCACAATGCATTACAGGAAAAGGATGCCGACATTGCCCGCCGTATAGAACTGATCCGTAAAATAGCCGAGCAAATTTCTAATGGCGATTATACAACAAGAGCGAAGGATGAGGGGGGCGATGGTCTTGGTAATCTCTCTTTTGCGATCAACCGCATGGCCTATTCGCTCGAAACGTCTTTCACGCAGTTGTCTGAAAACGAATGGCAGCAAACGGGCATCGCCGGTTTGAATGATAAGATGGTGGGGGAGAAAGATACGGAAGAGTTGACGAACAATATTCTCGACTTCCTGGCCAGTTATACCAACAGCCAGGTAGGCGTTTTATATCTCGCCGAAAACGATAAAATGCTGCGTCTCTACGGCAGTTACGCCCTTTCTCTGAAAGATAAAAAGGAATACGTGACCATTGGCGAAGGCCTGGTGGGGCAATGTATGCAGGGTGGCAAAGTACTGTTGCTGAAAGATATTCCGGCCCATGCTATTACACTGAGTTACGCGGCGGGAGAAATAAAACCGGTAAACATCATAGCCGTTCCTATCTTCCACGAGAATAAAGTGGTTGCCGTGATAGAACTGGCTTCCATTCACGAATACAGTGCGGCGGAACAGGCTTACCTGAACAGCATTACCCACAATGTTGGTATCGCTATTGTGTCGGCCGAAAACCGCCGTAAAATGCAGGACCTGCTGGAGGAAACGCAGGCGCAAAGCGAGGAACTGCAAACGCAGCATGGCGAACTCGAGAACCTGAACATGGAGCTGGAAGTACAAACGCAGAAGCTGCAGGTATCGGAGGAAGAGCTGAAAGTGCAGCAGGAAGAGCTGATGCAATCCAATACTGAACTGGAAGAACGCAGCAGGCTGCTGGAAGAAAGGAATCAAATTATCATTAACCGTAACCTTGAAATACAACAGAAGGCCGAAGAGTTAGAGCTAAGCACTAAATACAAGTCGGAATTCCTCGCGAACATGTCGCACGAACTCCGTACACCACTAAACTCCATTCTTCTGCTTAGCCGCCTGATGTCGGAGAACAATGATAAAAACCTGCTGCCCGACCAGATAGAGTACGCGCAGGTGATATTCACGTCGGGTAAAGGTTTACTTACGCTGGTAGACGAAATTCTCGACCTCTCGAAAATAGAAGCGGGTAAAATGGAACTGGAATTCCGGCAGGTGTATTTATCCTCTGTCATTTCCAATCTCCAGTCGCTGTTCGAGCCTATTGCCAAAGAGAAAGGACTGGAACTGAGGATAAAAACCGCGTCCGGTTTGCCGGCCACTATTGAAACCGATCATCTCCGCCTGGAACAGGTAATGAACAACCTGTTATCCAACGCCCTGAAGTTTACGGCTAAAGGTTCCGTAAGTCTGATGGTGGATATGGATAAAAGCGGTGATGCGGTGACCTTTACCGTAAAAGATACTGGCATCGGTATTTCGGAAGATAAACAACAGGTAATATTCGAGGCCTTCCAGCAGGCCGACGGTTCTACCCGCCGCAAGTATGGTGGTACAGGTCTGGGTCTTTCTATTAGCCGCGAATTGGTGAAACTGCTGGGCGGTACGCTTAGTCTGCGCAGTGTGCCAGGTGAGGGCAGCGAGTTTACCGTGATCGTTCCCTTAGTGCCGCCAACTGAACAACCACAGGAAGTAAAGCCGGAGCCACGCATTAAACCCGCTTATAACAAAGAGCATATCAAACCGCAATACACCACTGATATCATCCCCGAGTCTATCGACGACGACCGCGCCGACGTTTCGGCTGGCGACCGTGTGATACTGATCGTAGAGGATGACACCCACTTCGCGAAGGCGCTACTCAGCTTTACCCGTTCACGCGGTTATAAGGGAGTAGTGTCCGTACGCGGGGACGAAGCCCTGGGCCTGGCTATACAGTTCCAGCCGATAGGTGTTTTGCTGGACATAATGCTACCCGTGAAAGATGGCTGGCAGGTAATGGAAGAACTGAAGAACGAACCCAGGACCAAAGCCATACCCGTACACATTATGTCGTCGATGGAGGTAAAACGCGAAAGCCTGATGAAAGGCGCTATCGACTTCATCAGTAAACCACTGGCGGCAGAAGGTATGCAGGTGATATTTGAGAAGATGGAATTTGTGCTGAACCGCTCCTCCAAAAAAGTGCTGATCGTGGAGGAGAACAGTAAACACGCCAAGGCGCTGGCTTACTTCCTCGGTACATATAATGTAAACTCTGAAATCGGTAACAGCGTACAAAATGGTATAGAATTGCTGAAGCAGCAGGATGTGGATTGCGTGATACTGGATATGGGCATTCCCGACCAGCAGGCCTACGCCACACTGGAAGCCGTGAAAGAAATTGATGGTATGGAGAAGCTGCCTATCATCATCTTCACTGGAAAAAGTCTGAGCAAAACGGAAGAACAACGCATCCGCCAGTACGCCGATTCTATCGTAGTTAAAACCGCCCATTCCTACCAGCGGATTCTCGATGAAGTATCGCTGTTTCTGCACCTGGTGGAAGAGAACGATAAGACAACGGATAATGGTGGACAGAAGATGTCGGTACTAAACGAAGTATTAAAAGATAAAGTGGTGCTGGTAGCCGACGATGATGTGCGTAACATCTTCTCCCTTACCAAAGCCCTGGAGAAACACCAGATGCACGTAGTAAGCGCCACTGATGGCAGAGAGGCGTTAGAACAGCTGGAGAAAGGCCCTGTGCCCGATGTGGTGTTAATGGATATGATGATGCCCGAGATGGACGGTTATGAAAGTATCTCCAAAATACGGAAGGACCCACGTTTTGCCTCTTTGCCGATTATTGCGGTAACGGCGAAAGCCATGATGGGCGACAGGGAAAAATGTATACAGGCAGGCGCCTCCGATTACATTTCCAAACCGGTAGATATAGATCAACTTTTGTCGTTACTGCGGGTTTGGCTGTACGACAGGGCTTTCAGATAGTTTAACATTCTTTACAGGAACAATGGAAAAAGAAATCCTGATCGTTGACGATGATGTGCGCAACATTTTTGCGTTAAAGGCTGTATTGAAAAGTAGGGGTATAACCTGCCTTACCGCCGGAAGTGCGGCAGAAGCACTCACTATGCTGAGAAACCGCAACAATATTGGCATGGTGTTAATGGACATTATGATGCCCGATATGGATGGTTATGAAGCAATAGCAATATTGCGTGGTATTGAGGCCATAAAATTGCTTCCCATTATCGCAGTAACCGCCAAAGCAATGAAGGGCGACCGTGAAAAGTGCCTCCAGGCTGGCTTTGATGGATATGTATCGAAACCGATCGATGTAGACGAATTATTGATAAAGATAAAAGAATACTTTACCGGCTAATGTTGCGCACCCATTACATAAGTGAAGAAGAGGTAAGCATACTTTTAAATGATGTGCTGGAGTTGTACGGATATGATTTTACAGATTATGCCCATGCATCTATCAACCGTCGTGTAAATTATCTTTTTAAGAAAGATCGCTTTGCCAGTTTTGCCGAGTTCCGTTACAGGGTGAGGAACGATAAAGCTTATGTAACACGCTTCGTAGAGGAAATCACCGTGAACGTTACAGAAATGTTCCGTGATCCGTTTTTCTACAGCGCATTAAAGGCGGAAGTGCTGCCCGTGCTGGCCACCTACCCCTTCATTCGGATATGGCATGCCGGTTGTTCCACCGGCGAGGAAGTATACTCCCTCGCGATATTACTGGAAGAGGCAAACATGTTACACAAAGCAAAGATCTACGCCACCGATATTAATAACACTGTATTGGAAAAAGCTCGTAAAGGAATCTTTCCGCTGGCGCATATGCAACAGTACTCCCGCAATTACATTCAGATGGGGGGTACGAAGGACTTTTCCAAATACTATACGGCCAATTACGAGTACGCCAAGTTTAACGAAAACTTCTCCAAACAGATCGTATTTGCAGCGCACAACCTGGTTACGGATCATTCCTTTAACGAGTTCCAGTTGATCGTATGCCGCAATGTGCTCATCTACTTTAATAAAACCCTGCAGGATAAAATACTTCACCTTTTCGACGACAGCCTCGAAACATTTGGCTTTTTGGCTTTAGGGTCGAAAGAAACGCTCAACTTTACCAGTATATCGTCTAAATTCAGGCAATTGGAAAACAGGCAGAAGATATGGAGGAAAATAACCTTATAACCGCCACCAGGCTAATTGTTATCGGCGGCTCCGCCGGTAGCCTCAGGACTATTCTCGATATATTACCCGACCTCGATACCGGGTTGCAGGCTGCTATTGTTGTGGTACTGCACCGCCATCATGTTTATGATTCCACCCTCACCGAACTGCTAAGTGTTAGAACCAGCCTCGCCGTAAAAGAGGCCGAGGAGAAGGAAGCGTTAATGAACGGATGCATTTACATTGCCCCGGCCGATTACCACCTGCTGGTAGAATCGGATCATACCTTATCGCTGGATTATTCTGAAAAGGTGAACTACAGCCGGCCAAGTATAGATGTTACATTATCGTCTGCCGCACCTGTATATGGTGCCAACATGGCGGCACTGCTGTTAAGTGGCGGTAATACAGACGGAACGGAAGGGTTGGAAGAAGTCCGTGAGTTCGGGGGGCTTATTGCCGTACAAAACCCCGTTGTTGCCGAGGTAGAATATATGCCCAAACATGCGTTGCAGGCACTGGATGTTCAGTTGGTGCTTAGCAATGAAGTGATGGCGGGTTTCATAAACCGTTTTGCCTCAGGAGAACTTGCCGGCTAACTCTTTCGCCTGCTGCTTCTTATTCTCCGGCTGTGTAAGCGGCAATACAAATATAAATGCTGATCCCTCGTTTAACTTGCTTTTCGCGGTAAGTACGCCATCATGCCTTTCAATTACCTTTTTGGCGATGGCCAGCCCTATACCCGTACCCTCATAACGGTCCATGGTGTGCAGGCGTTGGAAGATGGTGAAAATCTTTGGAAGATATTGCTCGTCGAACCCAATGCCGTTATCGCTAATGCTGATGCGACAGAACTTGCCGTCAGGGTCTGCTGCAGCATTAACATCGAATGTTGCAATCGTTTCTGCGTGAATGGTGATTTCCGGTGCTACATCTGCCTTGCTGAATTTCAGCGCATTACTGATTATATTCTGAAACACCTGTCTTATTTGACCGGGCACTACCTCAATGTGTGGAATTTTTGACACATGAAAACGTGCATTCTTTTCTTGTATGGCGAGTTCGAGGTCGCTGAGTATTTCATCCAGCAGCAGATTAACATCCGTTTTCTCAAAATCGCTGGAGGCCGATAACCTCGAGAAATTAAGTAGGTCGTTAATGAGCCGGGTCATTCGGTTAGAGGAGTACACGATGCGGTTCAGGAAAGGTTTGATGGCTTCATCATCATCCGGGAACTTATCGCGGAGCATAGCGCCGAACAGGTGTATTTTACGCAGTGGCTCTTTTAAGTCGTGCGAGGCTACCGATGCAAACTGTTGAAGGTCGTGGTTACTTTCTTCCAGTGATTTGTTGATCTGCCAGAGTTCTTCCGTACGCTCCCGCACCTTCGATTCCAGTATTTCATTCGCCTGTTTCTGGTGCGAAATGTCGGTAAAGGTGCCGATCCATTTCAGGGTTTCATCGTCTTCCTGCATAGGCGTAACCTTTAACAGGTGGCATCGGTACTGGCCTTCGTGCAGGTCTTTGATGTACGTTTCTTTTTCCAGCGGCCTGCCCGAACGGAAAGCCAGTTGAAGATCTTCGTCGAGCGAACTTTCGCCGGCAGCTGTTTGTGGCATTACCGACATGTTGGGCGAATAGCGGAACCAGTGTTGGTTAGCATATTCTATGCGACCGTCGGCCGTAGCCGTAAAGGCGATCTGCGGCAGCGATTCCAGTATGGTATGTAGTTCTTTTACTTTTTTATCTAACGCCTGTTGTGCCTTTTTACGCACCTCCACTTCTTCCCGCAATTCCTGTTGTACCAGGCTTAACTCCTGCGTTTGCTGGTACATGCGGTAAAACGATTTTACCTTCATGATCAGGATATCAGGATCTACCGGTTTGGTAATGTAATCGACCCCACCGGAATCGTACCCTTTGGTAATAAACTTCTTGTCTTTATTTACTGCGGAAAGAAAAATGATGGGAATATCACGGGCTTTACTGTAGCCCGACAGCGCTTCTGCTACTTCAAAACCGTCCATGCTGGGCATCTGAACGTCGAGTATGATGAGCGTATAACTGGTTTTGAGAATCTTTTTAAGCGCCTCCTCTCCTGAGTTCGCACTGTCTACCTGGAACTGGTAGAGTTCCAGCGTTTTCTTAAGCGATAGTATATTCTCAGGCTTATCATCTACAATAAGAATCATACAATGTACGTATTACAACTGCTGGCAAAGGAGGTGAAAAATAGAAACGCGGTATTTTGACTAAGTATAGGTGGTCCTTTTTTGACAGCAGTAAAGGGCAGCAAAATTCTTGCCGTAATCTTTTCCAGACTGGGTTTTAGGCCTATTCTGTGTCGGAATATTCCTGCATCAGCAGGCGGTACTCGGCGAGTATGTCCGACTTTGACAGGAAGCCTGCCAGTTTGCCCTCTTTCACTACTGGTAAATACCACGTTTGTGTTTCATCGAACTTACGCAGCACATCGCTGATATTGTCATTCATATTTATTTCGGTGATGGGTGCTTTCATCAGGTCGCGGGCCCACAGGCGGTCGTACACTTCCGTATCGAACATCACTGGGCGCAACTCGTCCATGGTAATAATACCTTTAAGTTCCTGTTCGGCTGAAATGACCGCAATGGTACTAAGTGGTCCATTTTTTACCAGTTCTACCAATTCGCGAAGTGGAGTTTGGGGAGAAGTGGATGGCGTAGTTACATCTACCAGTTTGCCGAAACTTACGGCAGAAAGTATATTCTTATCCATTTCCCGGGTGAATATCTTACCAGCATCCGCCAGTTGTTTAATTTCCGGCCAGGTGGCCGAAAACCATTTAACCATCAGGAACGATGAGGTAGAAACGATCATCAGCGGAATGAAAAGGTCGTACCCCGAGCTGGACTCCGCGATCAGGAATATGGCCGTGAGCGGGGCGTACATCACGCCGCTCATTACGCCCGCCATACCTACTATTACGAAATTCGTAACCGGAACATTAAATCCTATCGCATCACAAATAGCTGCAAAGAAATACCCCAGGAAGGCCCCCGCGAACAACGAAGGAGCAAAGTTGCCGCCATTACCACCGCTCTGAATGGTGACGGCTGTAGCAATGGTTTTCAGCAATAATACGCATCCCAGAAAAATTAATACCATCCATTCTTCGAGCCTGAAATAGGCGAGGAAGCTGTCCTGCACCATACGCTCCACATGGCCGCCGGCCAGTTGTTTGATGCTGGTGTAACCTTCGCCGAACAAAGGCGGCATCAACACACATAATAGCGAAACGATGATCCCTCCGAAAATAGCTTTCCTGAGTGGCTGCCATTTCAGATGTTTGAAGAAATGTTCGATACGCCCGGAAAGTATTGCGAAATAACGCGCATACAAACCGCTGAGAATGCCGAGTATGATGTAAAACGGAACGTTGTAGTAGTTGAACGGTGTTTGTGATTCGAAATGAAATAATACTTCTTCCTGTAGAATGATTTTAGAGATAAGACTGCCGCAAACAGCAGCGATAATGAGCGGCAGAAAATCGGAAAATATCACACCGGTGAGTAACACTTCGAATGCGAACATCATGCCCGCAATAGGCGCATTAAAGGCCGATGCAATGCCTGCAGTAGCGCCCGCAGCCAGTAATAATGTTCTTTCTTTATAATGAAGATTGTACACCCTGGCGTAGTTAGATCCAATTGCAGCGCCGGTAACCGCAATAGGGCTTTCCAGTCCGGCCGAACCTCCAAGCCCCACGGTTACCGCACTTTGGATAATCTGTGAGTACATTTTGATCCTCGGTATAAGGCTGCTATTTTGTGCTATTTCGTACAATATGGCCGGTATACCCTTGCGCGACTGCCCCTTAAAAAAAGCAATGACGATGATGGTGGTTAATACGATGCCAAGGAAGGGGAACAGGGCCAGGAAAATAAGTTGGGTGCTGATGTGTACTTTGTTGGTAATGAAGTAGTGGATGTAGTGTACGAGCATTTTTAGTAGAACGCCCGCCAGTCCTGCCGCACAGCCCACCAATACGCCCGATAACATCAGGAATTGCATGCGGGTTAGTTTTGCATGCAGCCAGTGAATAACCAGCTCGTAACTCCTTACTTTCCTGAGACTGAATTGCCGGAACCCTCGCTGGAACTTGTAAAAAGCCATATGTTTCCTGATTTTTCCGAATTCGCCCATGCGGTAAAAATAAGTCTTGATAACCACCCGGCAAACTTTAACAAATAAAGATTGCCTGATAATTAGCTATTTATGCCGCTACTGGCCCTTCTTACTAGATTGAGGAAGAAAAAAGGCCACCTGCTTCAGTATATTTGACCGTTGTCCCCCTAGGCCTAACCTTCTGTATGCATAACATGAAAAGAAAAAGACTGGCTGCCATATTTTTGTTGCTCTGCTGCACGACTGTGTCTGCACAATACGCCGACCTGGGCACCGGCAAACTGCGCGAGCAAATCTGGTGGTTCGACTGGAGCGGATTGACGATCAGTAGCGGCACTACCCGCAGTTTTACTACCGCCGATGGTTTACAGGTAACCTTTACCGTGTCGAAAGCAACAGGCACTACATTGCAGCCCAGTATCATGAAAACCTGGGGTGCGGCCATGTTGTATTCACTATATGATTTTAGCAATGCTGCCATGCGTCCTGCGCTTTACAATTATGGCAACAATTCAAACTTTGGTTTTACGCTTACAGTCACGGCTACCCGTGCAGGTTTGCCAGTACCGTTTACATTAGTGGCCGCAGATCCGGAAGCCAGCGCACCGAATGAAGTAACTACGGTCACCACCAGTGGCAGCGCCTGGAGTACCTTCGACTTTTTCAGGAACAGCACACAGACTAGTAATCCGGCGATAGGTTGCGGCACGCAGCAGGTAGTGATTTCCAATACTTATGGTAATATAGCGGGTAGTTTATATGGACAAAACCCTATGCTCACCACCAGTGCCCCGGCTGCCGGTTCACTTACGCTCGACCTGGAATTTGACCGGGGCGGGGCTTATGGCGGGATGGGTATTGCTATCGGTGTATATTCACCGATCGATCGTGGAGATTTGCCTGCCAGCTTTGGCAGTGCGCAACACCGGTTGGTGTATGCGATGCAGAACAGTTGTAATTTCAATCCGCCGTATCCCTTGTTATCACAATCTGCAAATCTGAAAATAGGTACATTGCCTGGCGACGCCGATGGTCAGCAAACAGCCGACGATAATGCGGCAGGGGCAGATGAAGATGGTATAGCAACATTTGCTGCCTATGGCGGCAACGGCACTTACAGCGTAACCGTAAATGTGACCAATACCACCGGCGCTGATGCTTACCTCGCGGGCTGGTTTGATTTTAATAATGACAAGGTGTTTGGTACGGGCGAGCGGGCTACCGCTACCATTGCAAATGGCGCCACCACTGCTACCTTAACCTGGACGGGCCTTCCGGCAGTCTTACCCGCTTTAACACCCGCTACCATACAGTATTTCGGGATGCGTTTCAGATTGGCCGCACGACAAGGTGAAGCGCAACAGGCTACAGGTTTTGCGCAGGACGGTGAAGTGGAAGATTACCTGGCGCCGTTTAATATTCCCTGCACATTTAAGATGAGTGCTGCTGCCACAGCCGCTGTGTGTGCTGGTAAAACAGTGCAGCTCAATGCGGCAGTCACTTCCGGTACCAACTACAACTGGACGCCTGCCACGGGTTTGTCCAACGCAGGCATCAGTAACCCGGTTGCTTCGCCCACCGCTACTACCACGTACCAGGTAACTGGTACCGACAGCCGCGGTTGTGCCGATCAAACATCTGTTACGGTAACCGTAAATCCTACGCCCGTCATCACCAAAAGTGCGGATACAAGAATATGTATTGGTCAGTCGGCCAACCTCTCCGTATCCGCTAATATTCCCGCCGGTTTCACCTGGACGCCCGCAGCCGGATTATCTGCAGCTAACATCAGTAACCCGGTGGCTACGCCGCAGACTAACACACAGTACACCGTTACGGCCACCAGTGGCAATAATTGTACAGCTACCGAAACGATCAACGTAACGGTTATAAATAAGCCCGACTTTAAAGTAACACCTGTGGATGCTGATGTTTGTGCCGGCGAAGCAGTGGCATTCACTGCTTCCGGCGGAGATACCTATATATGGCGCGCACCCGATCATTCTACCATAGGTAATAGTGCAGCATTCAGCACCTTTCCTACTGCCAGCGGTGTATACACCGTAGAAATCAATGATCTCGTCTGCGCCCGCAACCAGGTATTTAGTTTACCCGTAAGCGTGAGTCAGGCTCCTAACACCAGCATCACAAAATCGAACGATATCAACTGCCAGCATGGCTCGGCAACACTTACTGCCAGCGGAGGCTCGCAGTATGCCTGGGATACCGCACCCGGAATGAGCAGTACGAATGCGGCACAAACCACCGTATCTCCCACACAGCCCACGATGTACTATGTAACTGTCACTAATCCCGGCGGATGTATTAAACGCGATTCGGTGTTAGTGAACACCAACTTCAATACCACGCTGAGTCAATATCCCATGCCCAACGCATTTACACCTAACAACGATGGCAGCAATGATTGTTTCGGGTTAAAGTATTGGGGGCCGGTTACTGAGCTGGACTTCTCAGTGTTTAATCGCTGGGGCGAAGTAGTATTTCACACCAATAATGCGAACGATTGCTGGGACGGCACTTTTAAAGGCCAGCCGCAGCAATCGGGTACATATGTTTTTGTAGTAAAGGCTAAAACGGTTTGTGGTACTGGGGAAAGGAAAGGTACGGTGGTGTTGGTGAGGTAAAGTGTATATAGTTTTACAACTTGTTCACCATGAAATCGGCTATCCAAAACATGCCTAACCGCCCGGGAGGAGTACCGCCGTTAATCATGTACACGATCCAGGTGAAGAACATGCAAATGCCGAAAGCAAGAATGATTTTTCCATGTAAGCGGGTAACGCCGGTAAAAGTCTGCGCACGTTTACCGTCTGGCAGTGTTCTTTTGGCCAGCAGGAAGAAGGCGCCGATAAACATACCCATCCCTGCACCCAGGAACGATGCAAGGTAGCCGATAAAAATCCACACAGCCGGTGCCCGTTCCGGGTTGGCCAGCCGGGTAACACGTTTCTGTTGTAATTGCGCAATATCTTCAGCACTCAAATGAATGCCTCGCTGCTCCAGCAGTTGCAAGGCCAGCGCATAATCATAATCACCCCATTCATCTTTTTTCTCAATAACCTCTTTTAGTTCTGCATCTGTGAAGGAGAGCAGGTAGTAGTCTTCGTCGGGCGCTTCTATCCGGGTCTTTGCCCGGATAATTTCGTCGGCGGTGATAAAGCTACTGGAGGGTATTTTTAATGCAATAGCGTTACTGTGATCCTGGCCAATCAAGTTGGAGTCGAGCAAACGCGGAGCGTTCTCTATTTCACAGGGGATGCCGTGTTCCTCCAGCAGGCTGCCAATAATCTGAGCCTCCTGTAAAGAATTAAATCTCCGAAAAGTTAAAAATTCAGACATAGCGAAAAGGGATTAGGTTAATTACAATCCGGCTGCTTCTTTTCGCGACAGCCAGATCCATTTGCGGTTAAGCCTGCGCACATAACGCGGGTGCAGGCCAATATCTTTCAGCAGCGCCTGGAACTGTGTACGCGCTTCCTGCGGGCGCTGCCTTTTTTTCAGGAAAACACCATAGCGGTACATGCCTTCAATCGACTGATGGATGCGTACCACCTTTTTATATTCGTCTTCCGCTTTTTCCAAATACCCGCCACTTTCCAGCGCCTGCGCATACACCAGCTCATCTTCCGCTTTTTTCATAAACACTTTTTTGGAAGAAAATGCTTTCTCGAAATTAGTGATGCTTTCGGTAAACTCCCCGGCATGAAATTGAAGTTTGGCCAGCAGCAACAGTATGCCCGGGTCGTTGGCGTATAAATCGCTAAGGCAGCTCTTTACCAGCGGAATGGCTTTGTCATATTTCTTTTGCTCACCGTAAGCCGAAGCCAGTGCAAGCCGGTTGGTAACGGTATCAGAAATGGCCACTTTACGTTGCAGATCGTGCAGCAGCGCGTTGGGAAAGATGTAACGCAGTACGTTATGGAAAAACTCACCCCGGTTGATTTCCGGCAATATTTCAACTACGATGTACACCGCAGTGCCGATGCCAGGTAAAAAGATCAGCAAAAGTATCATATCGCGCCGCCCTGTTTTGTAGGCGTGTATGATGCAGAGTATCTGTAGTACCAGGATAAAAATGTAGGCGTTATTCCAGTATTGAAACAGGTTCATTGTAGGCCGGGATTGGTGATTGATAGTCGCGTAGACAAGTTAACGGGGCAATATTATATATTTTTGGACTATTAATTAAAAAAAGATAGGTGGTCAGCATCAAGTTGCTATGGACCCGCCGTTGCGTCGCACACTGAGGGGGCGGGACCACTATTAGGCATTTTTCAGGTTGCCTTGAAGGTTTCGCCGCTGCGAATATATTGCTTGTGATGAGTCCCGAACGGCAGTATTCACAAAAATCTCAAGAAATCCTATTACAGATTTGCTATTTTCATCCATTATGATCATCGTTATTCAATGTACAGACCAGGTAGGCCGCGTGGCCGCCATATCCGGGGTGTTATCGCAGGAAAAGCTGAACATCGTATCCCTGCGCGAACATGTGGATATTGAGCAAAACCATTTTTATATGCGTGTGCATGTAGAACAGGATGCGCCTGCGGCCGCCCTCACTGAAAAACTGCGCGCGGTATTGCCAGCCGATGCCATCGTTCAGGTAAACCCCAGGCCCGAGAAGAAAATAGTAGTAATGGTGACAAAAGAGTATCATTGCCTTACCGATATTCTCGTTCGCCATCATTTCAAAACGCTGGGCGCACAGGTACAGTGCGTAATCGGGAACCATACTACCCTGCAAAATATCTGTGAACGTTTCGATGTGCCCTTTTGTCCGGTGTTGCATGATCCGGCCGATAAGATAAATTTTGAGGCCGCTATTCATGATATCATCGGGCAGTATAAACCCGATTACATTGTACTCGCTAAGTTTATGCGCATATTGTCGCCGGGTTTTGTGGCGCAGTTTCCTGGCCGCATTATCAATATTCACCACTCCTTTTTACCCGCTTTTGCAGGCGCCAATCCGTATAAACGAGCGTTTGAACGCGGCGTAAAAATGATAGGTGCCACCGCTCACTTTGTTACCGACGAACTGGACGAAGGGCCGATCATTACGCAACAGATCATCCCCGTAAACCATACTTACACTTCTACCAGCATGGTAAAAGCAGGCAGGGAAATAGAAACCTCCGTACTGGCCCGCGCCCTTCAACTGGTGTTCGACGACCGTGTATTCGTTTATAAAAACAAAACGGTGGTGTTTGAATAAACCTCAGAGGGTAAGGGTTACCAATCAGCAGAAAGAGTATATAGTAGAAACGTTCCGGTTATGAAACGAGTGCTTCGCAGAACGGCAAAGGTCTTGCTTTATACTATTCTTTCCCTTATCGGTTCTGTGGGGTTGTACCTGCTGGCAGCATGGGGCCTTTCGCGGATAGCCGTAGAGAAAGAAGCAGCCGCTGAAGAGGTGGAAATCTACCTGTTATCCAACGGGGTGCATAGCGACATTGTAGTGCCGGCCTATAATGATATAAGGGATTGGCGGACGAAGGTGCCGGTAACCAATACTACAGGTAAGGACAGTTCGGCTAACTACCTGGCCTTCGGTTGGGGCGATAAGGGCTTTTACCTTGAAACCCCCACCTGGAACGATCTTAAATTCAGTACTGCCTTTAAAGCCGCATTCGCGCTCAGCTCCTCCGCCATGCATGCTACCTATTATCACCACATGAACACCGGCGATGACTGCAAACGAATGATGATAAGCCGCGAACAGTATGTACGCCTCGTTGCGTTCATCGATAAAAGTTTTAAGCAGGATGCGGATGGCCGGTTTATATACATTCCGACCAACGCCAATTACGGAAGCAGCGATGCGTTTTACGATGCAAACAAACGTTACCACCTGTTTCATACCTGCAACACCTGGACAAACAACGCATTAAAGAGCTGCGGCCAGTTAGCGTGTTTGTGGACGCCGTTTGACAAAGGCATATTTTACCAATACAACAAACATCCATAATTAAGAAGTCCCGTTACACATCGTGCAACGGGACTTCTTAATTTATTGATAAGCCTAAGCCTTATTCGTGTTCGTACAAATATACCTGGTAGTCGTAGCCCGACTGTGACGGTATGCGGATGAAGAATTTCAACTGTTTGTCGGTTACCTCGCCCAGCATATATTCCGTTCCATTAATGGTAATTTTTCGCTTGTTAAAATCCATGGAATACGTAACCTGGTAACCCGTTTCCGCGTTCTCACAAATTATTGCGCCTTTGGTAACCAGCAGGGAGTCTTTGCTAAACTTCAGGCGGTCGTCTTTTTCACACTCAGCAACAGGCGTGTACAGTATTTTACCGGCAGGACTGGTAGCCGGATTTCTATCAATCACCGTTGGTTTCCATTCCCTTGATTTCAGGAAGGCAGCAGCGGTAGTAGCGTTATCGATTGTTTCCTCTTTCGTACAGGCATAACCCAGGATAGTTAGCACAGCAACCAAACAAAGTATTTTTTTCATGCAGAACAAGCTGTTGTTGTTAATGACTCGTATAAAGGAATAACGGGGCGCAAGATACAAAAAAATCCTGGCGGCTATATGGGTACAATAGTTAATGTATTGCTAACTGGCAACCTCATCTATATTGGCTTTGCCCACTTTTTCGCGACTCCTTTTACATTCAGTATGGTCAAACGCGTTTTTGTATTAAAAAGTTACATTGTATCTAGTTTTAGGATGTAATTATGATGGTAAATTACCTTCCTCTCCTGACTTCCAACTAAGCCTCTCCTAACTCTCTCCACACTCTGAGGTGACTCCAGGGTGTTTTGGTAAGATAGTATTAGTGGCTGCCCTGTCTCTGCAGGGTACGCTACCGGCTGGCAAACGATTTGCCGCCTGATAAGAAATATTAATCATGATCGAAACCGTGTTGTCTTTCTTAGATGCGCTTAATAGTGAGGACTTCGCTAAAGCGCGCAGTTACTTGGCCGATGATATGAAGTTTATCGGCGTACTGGGCACCCGTGAAGGTGCCGATGTGTACATAAGCGATATGGAAAAAATGAAATTCAAATACCGCATTGTGAAGTCGTTTGTAGAAGGAAGCGATGTTGCATTATTTTATGACATCGATATGGATGGAACATCAGTATTCGCCGCTGGTTGGTACGAGCTGGAGAATGCGAAGATCAAACAGTTCAGAGTGCTGTTTGATCCGCGGCCGGTGATGAAGTAAGAGAATTTATTCTGTAGGATGCCTTTCTATCAGGTCCTTTACATAGGCCACCATGCGCTGGTCTTTATAAACAAACCACTTCTGTCTGATGTCCGGATAGTTCAGCAGACAATTCCTGAACTGCTGAAAAGGAGATTTTTTCCGGATGGACAATGCAAAATAGTTTTGCGTTCTGCCATCTGATATTGTTTCAATGAAGTCTTCCATGAATCCAAACGACTGGTAACTCTCAGGTGGTTCTATTTCAATGTAGTTATCTGGTGAGGCTTCCACTAGTTTCATGATAGCAGGTGCATCACTTTTTTCACCGGTAATCGCTTCAAATTCGTCTGGGTCCATATTGGGGGCAGAAAGAACTTCTCCGGTACTTATCTCGTAATAGCAGATGTTTCCGGATGCAAGTTCAGCCGCTATATCTTTCAGTTTCTCGTCGTTTGGTGTTATCATAGTTAATGTTGAGCGGATGTAAAAATACTGACGATCCGTCATTTTCCCTACTGACGCATTTAACCCCTTAATTGTCGCTTTTACGGGTTACCCGGCATTGAATACCGGCGTAGTTTTATATCATCAAAAAACACACTACGACTTATGAAAAAGACAAAAGTTATTTACTGGATATTCACCGCGCTGTTTGCCGCTTTTATGTTGCTCACTGCCGTGCCGGACGTATTGATGTCGGACGATGCAGTTAAATATATGGATCACCTCGGCTACCCGCATTATTTCACGCCCTTTATCGGGTGGGCTAAAATATTAGGTGCTATCGCCATCCTGGTTCCTGGTTTTCCGCGCATCAAGGAGTGGGCATACGCCGGGCTTTTCTTTGATCTGATCGGTGCTACGTATTCACAAATTGCCACCGACGGCATTATGCCACAAATGCTGTTTATGCTGCTGCCATTTGTATTGGGCACCGTGTCTTATGTGTATCATCACAAAAGGCTCAGGGGAGAATAACATTATTGAAATACAATGAAGGGTTGATGTGATACCATTGCATCAACCCTTCGTGTTTTTTTCCTACATTTATCCCATGAGAATGACTCCCATGTTATAATTCATCCTTCTACTGCCATTCCGGCAATTGCCTCAGGTTTTGCTGAGGCTGTTCACTTTATTGCTTTTACCTGGCGTTTAATGGGTTTCGGACTGCCACGGCAGCCCGTTATTTGCCATCAATTAAGAACAAGTATGAAAGATGTTTTAAACAGGGAGCAGATCAATCAATTTATCCGCGACGGATTCGTGCGCATTGATAACGCTTTTCCCACTGAAATAGCGAAAGCTGCAAGAACAATACTCTGGAAAGATACCGGCTGCGACCCTCATGATCCGGCAACATGGACGAAGCCGGTGATATGGCTCGGTATGTATACCGCCGCACCATTTGTGGAGGCGGCTAACACAGCAATATTACATAGCGCTTTTGATCAGCTGGCAGGTGCCAACCGTTGGCTGCCTTGCAAAAGTGTGGGCGCATTCCCCGTACGTTTTCCTTCGGATGCAGATCCCGGTGATGGTGGCTGGCATGTAGATGCCGGTTTTCCCGGTAGCGATCCGGCCGACTACTTTAGCTGGCGGATAAATGTGAAGTCAAAAGGCCGTGCGCTGCTAATGTTGTTTTTGTTTTCTGATGTAGAACAGGATGATGCGCCTACGAGAATTCGTGTGGGTTCGCATATGGACGTGGCCCGCTTATTACAACCTGCCGGCGATGCAGGCCTTTCTTTCATGGAACTGGCAAACGCACTTGATAGTTTACCCGAACACAAACAAGTATTGGCCACCGGTAAAGCAGGAACGGTGTATTTATGCCACCCTTTCCTGGTGCATGGCGCACAGCCGCATCATGGTAAAAATCCAAGGTTTATGGCGCAGCCGCCACTCCAGTTAAAACAGGAATTAGAGATCGGGGTAAGTCAAACAACCACGCCGCTGGAGGATGCTGTTAGCATAGCCCTGGGGAAGTCATAGATAAAATAGTATCCGCCACCTGGCAGCGGCGGGTACTATTTTAGTTTCTTGTTGGCAAGTGGTTTGTGTTGATAAGCAAAAACGCAACATGTCTAATCCGATCATCCGCCATATATACACAGCCGACCCAACCGTATTGGTGTATAATAACACAGTTTATCTATACACCGGTCATGATGAGCCGCCAGATGGTGTTGATGATTATGTAATGAATGATTGGCGCTGTTTCTCATCCACCGATCTGCAGCAATGGGCGGAACATCCTGTTCCATTGAAGGCATTGGATTTTGCATGGTCGTCGGGCAATGCTTACGCATCGAAGGTGATTGAGTTTAATGGTAAGTTTTATTGGTTTGTGGCCGTTACCAATGCTATGGATGGCAACAGCGCTATTGGTCTTGCTGTTGCAGACAGGCCACAGGGCCCGTACACGGATGCGCTTGGTGCGCCACTTATAACGCTCAGTATGCTGCCGCCTACGGATAATCCAAAAGCCAATCTCGATCCCACCGTGTTGTATGCGGACGGCGCACATTACGTCTGTTGGGGGCATCAAACGCCCTACTTTGCCCGGCTTAATGCGCCACTTACCGCCCTGGACGGCCCCATCACCACATTAACCCTACCGAACTTCAGCGAAGGCGCGCACCTGCACAAACATAAGGACTGGTTTTATCTTTCCTATGGTTATGGCTCGCCTGAAAAGGTGGCGTACGCGATGAGCAGGGACATTAATGGCCCATGGGAATTCAAAGGAATACTGAACGACGTGCCGTACAACTGTGAAACCAATCGTCCGTGTACGCTGGAGATGGGCGGTGAGTCATATTTCTTTTATCATAACGGAGCGTTGCCGGGTGGTGGCAGTCACAGGCGTTCAGTGTGTATAGACAGGCTATATTATAACGATGACGGTACCATACAGGAGGTAGTGATGACCAGGTGATCGTATCAGGAAGAAAATAAAGAAGCCGCTACCAGAGCGGCTTTTGTTATTTAGCGTATATGCGTTTTAATAGTAATTGTTTACAAGGTAAACGCCTTGTTCACAGTGATTATTGTCTTAAAAAAATATACTGTAAAATGATTTTTTGCCGCCCCTCAATTGAATACATTTGAACACTCACCACTGGTTTTATAACTCAAATAATATGGCAAATCCTCTTGTATTCAATTTGCGTGACCTGGATAAAAGTCAATTATCGATCGCTGGTGGCAAAGGCGCTAACCTCGGCGAGCTTTCCCGGATTGATGGTATACATGTACCTGATGGTTGCTGTGTTACCACCGAAGCTTTTAAAAAAGTGATAGGGCAAACTGATAATATTAAGGCGTTAATCGCGCAGTTATCAGCACTGAGTATAGGAGATAGTAAAAACATCGCTGCGTTGAGTGGTGATATCCGCAGCCATATTGAGAAAGCCATGATTCCGCAGGAGGTAGTAGAAGAAATTATACTTCACCTTTCGGACGCGTCGCCTTATGCCGTACGTTCAAGCGCCACTGCCGAAGACTTGCCATCCGCTTCCTTTGCCGGCCAGCAGGACACTTACCTGAACATCATTGGTAAAGAGGCAATACTACAACATATCAGTAAATGTTGGGCATCGCTGTATACAGAGAGGGCAGTTATTTACCGTTTACAAAATGGTTTCGATCATCGTAAAGTGCAGCTGGCGGTGGTGGTGCAAAAGATGGTTTTTCCGCAGGTGTCGGGCATTATGTTCACTGCCGATCCTGTTACGTTTAACAGGAAAGTGTTGTCGATCGATGCAAGTTTTGGACTCGGAGAGGCCGTGGTTGCGGGTATGGTGAGCGCGGACAACTATAGGGTGTGTGAGGGCGAGGTGAAGGAGAAAAGAATATCGACCAAAAAGCTGGAGGTGCTTGCCATCGAAATTGGGGGTACTAAAACACGGGAGATAGCATTGGATAGGCAGCAAATGCAGTCATTGACCGATGAACAGATCTTACAGCTGGAACACATTGGCAGGAAAATAGAAGCACATTTGAAACATCCCCAGGATATAGAATGGTGTTTGGCGGACAATAAGTTTTATGTGGTGCAGAGCCGTCCCATCACCACTTTATATCCCATTCCTAAAGCCGCAGACCAAGAGAATCGCGTGTATATATCCGTGGGTCATCAGCAAATGATGACCGATGCGATGAAGCCATTGGGTCTGTCATTTTGGTTGTTGACGGCACTCCGCCCGATGAGTATTGCCGGTGCACGGCTCTTTGTAGATATAACGGACAGTCTTGCGTCGGATACTATGAGGAATATGATGTTAAGCTTGCTTGTTAAATCCGATCCACTTATAAAAGATGCGCTTACCACCATCATAGATCGCGGCAATTTTATAAAACTCAAGCCCGACCCAGCGCCCGGCGATAAAGTGATGCCTGTTTATATCAATCCATCTCCGATCAAAAGTGATCCTGCAATTGTTGCGCGATTGGTCAATGAACATCAGGCAGCGTTGACAAAGCTTAAAGAGGATATTCAATTAAAATCAGGAGCAGATGCATTTGATTTTATTGCAGAAGATATCGTTCAATTAAAGAAGCTTTTATTTGATCCGGAAGGTTCCGCTGCTATTATGGCGGCGATAAATGCCTCTTCATGGATCAATGAAAAAATGAACGAGTGGCTGGGGGAGAAGAATGCTGCAGATGCGCTATCACAGTCCGTTGCCAACAATGTTACTTCCGAAATGGGCCTGGCCTTGCTGGATGTGGCTGATATAATTCGTCCCTACCCGGATGTAGTTAACTATCTACAACAGGCAAAGGATGAGCATTTTATGGATGGATTGATGATCGTTGATGGTGGTCAGCAGGCTTATAATGTTATCACTGCTTATCTTGATAAATACGGAATGCGATGTGCAGGCGAAATTGATATCACCAAGCCCCGTTGGAGCGAAAAGCCTGCAACACTTATCCCCATAATCCTCAGTCACATTAAGAACTTTCAACCCAACGAAAGCACCCGCAAATATGAACGCGGATTGCAGGAGGCTGTGAATAAGGAAAGGCAACTATTACAACGTCTGAAGCAATTGCCCGATGGCGAACAGAAAGCAGCAGAAACCAAACAGCAGATCGACCTGCTACGTAACTTCGCCGGCTATCGAGAGTATCCGAAATATGGTTGGGTGAGCCATTATTTCATCTATAAAAAAGCTTTACTGAAAGAGGCTCAGAAGCTAATGGAGGCGGGCATTCTTCATGAGAAAGAAGATGTTTACTACCTCACTTTTGAAGAGTTTCGGCAAGTAGTACATGATCAACAAGCTGACTACGAAATCATCCACAAACGAAAGGAAGAATTCAGATTGTATGAAAAGCTACAGCCCCCGCGTGTGATCACCTCTGATGGTGAAATTATTAGTGGCGCTTACAACCGGGAGTATCTTCCGGCAGGTGCCATTGCAGGCCTGGCTGTATCTTCAGGCATCATCGAAGGCCGTGCCCGGGTTATTTTAAAGATAGAAGACGCCGTAATAGAAGAAGGCGATATATTAATCACGACCTTCACAGATCCCAGCTGGACACCGTTGTTTGTATCGATAAGCGGCCTGATAACCGAAGTTGGCGGATTAATGACACACGGCGCTGTGATAGCACGTGAGTATGGATTGCCGGCAGTAGTGGGGGTGGAGAATGCGACTAAGCTGATTAAGGACGGGCAGCGGATACGGCTGAACGGAACGGATGGGTATGTGGAGGTGTTGTAAAACAAAAAAGCCCGCCATCTTGCGATAACGAGCTTAAAGCTTGCGGAGAAGAAGGGATTCGAACCCTTGAAACCCTTTCGAGTTTACACACTTTCCAGGCGTGCCAGTTCAACCACTCCTGCACTTCTCCGTTAGGTTGAATCCTTATTCAGGGCTGCAAAGATAATGATCTTTGCCATATTTCCAACTTTTTATGCAATTTCGGAAGGCGTCAGTTCCCCGCGCAGCGACGTTTCTATCTGGTTCTTCAGGTCGGCCTGACTTAATTCCTGCCCTAGCAGGAACATCAGTTTGGTGGTGGCGGCTTCGAAGGTCATATCATGACCGCTGATGATGCCTATGTCCTGCAGGTAGCGGCTGGTTTCGTATTTGCCAAGCTCTACCGATCCACCATCACACTGTGTAATGTCTACCATCACGATACCCTTGTCGATGCCGCGCTTCAGGCAATCGATAAACCATTGCTGGGTGGTGGCGTTGCCGCTGCCGAACGTTTCCAGTATCAGGCCTTTTAACCCGGGTGTGTTAATGATGGCATCTACCGCGCGGCGATTAATACCAGGGAATATTTTCAGTACAGCGATGTTCGACTCCAGGTTCTTATGCACCTTTAGTGGTTTATCGGGGCACGGCAATACGTACTGGTGTTTGTATTTGATGTCGATGCCTGCCTCGGCCAGCGCCGGGTAGTTCATCGAATAAAATGCTTCGAACTTTTCGGCATTATACTTTTTGGCGCGGTTACCGCGGAACAGCATAAAGTCGAAGTAGATGCATACTTCCGGCACCATCACCTCTCCATTTATACGGGTGGCGGCTATCTCCATCGCTGTAATAATGTTCTCCTTAGCATCGGTCCTTATTTTGCCTATAGGCAACTGGGAGCCGGTAAGGATTACAGGTTTGGTAAGATTCTCCAGCATGAAGCTGAGGGCGGAAGCGGTAAAGGCCATCGTGTCCGAGCCGTGAAGTATCACGAACCCGTCGTAGCGGTCGTAGCGGTCTTCTATAATCCCGGCCAGTTCCACCCACACATCGGGCGACATGTCGGAACTGTCCATGGGCGGATTAAAAGCGTATACGTAAAAGTCGATCCCCATCCTGTATAATTCAGGAAGGTTGTTGCGGATTTCATTAAAGCCGATCGGTCGTAAAGCGTTGGTCTTATCGTCGTAGATCATCCCCACGGTTCCTCCCGTATAGATGATAAGTATTTTACTCATGTATCTGGTTGCAATTGCAGTGCAAATGTATCTACTTATCAGTTAGAGCATTTTGAATAATTTGCGGGCATTCATGCTTGTAATCGCAGCTACATCTTCAATTTTTAGATTTTTTATATCTGCGATCTTTTCTCCCACGAGCGGAACATAGCTGCTCTCGTTCCTTTTCCCGCGGTAGGGCACCGGGGCCAGGTAGGGCGCATCTGTTTCAATAACAATGTGTTCGAGCCCAATTTCTTCCAGCACCTGCTCCAATCCCGACTTCTTAAAAGTAACGACGCCACCTATGCCCAGGTGAAACCCCATCTCTGTAATTTCTTTCGCCTCGGCCACCGATCCGGAAAAACAATGGAACACGCCGGTAAGTTTTCCATTATGTAGTTCTTTCACCACGTCTATGCACTCGCGGGTCGACTCGCGACTATGGATGGCGATGGGTATATCATATTGAAGCGCCAGCTTTATTTGCTCGCGGAAAGCCTCATATTGCTGGGAAACATAGGTTTTATCCCAATAAAAGTCCAGCCCTATTTCTCCAACGGCCCAAAATTTTCGCTTCTCCAGCCACTGGCGCACAATAGTTAACTCCGATTCTACGTTCTCTTTCACGTCGCAGGGGTGCAAACCCATCATCGGAAGGCATTGTCCGGGGAATTCGGTTTCCAGTTTTAACATTCCCTCAATAGAAGAACTATCAATATTTGGCATAAACAGGTGCGTCACCCCGGCCTCAAAAGCCCTCTTAATCATTTCATTACGATCATTTTCGAACTTGGGACTATATAAGTGAGTATGAGTGTCGATCCAGGTCATTATATATATTTTAGAGATAATTTGATTTTATTTACTTTTATATTAATTTTAATACTAATTAAACCGGAAAGCAAAGTTACGGTCGAATTAGCCATACCTATCCAAAAACCTTTATGATGAGAAATTATTTTAACACCAACAAAGTATTAGCTACGGGTATCCTCACCGTTGCCACAGTCACAATTTTCTTTGCCTGTAAAAAGGATGATAAGGTTTCCAGCGAAAAAAATGATGCGCAAACACTGGCCGCTGCACAGGTGAATGCGGAAGCTGCTGCTTTGTATGATGATGCTTTTCAGCTTACTGTCAATACCAGTTATTCGGAAAGTGATTTGAACAGGAATAGTCGTTTGGCAGGCGCAGGTGCTGCTAAAGAAACTGATATGTGTGCCTCGCTGAGTATTACGCCGGTTGAATTGGGTGTGTGGCCTAAAACGGTGACGCTCGATTTCGGCACTTCCGGTTGTACCTTCGAAGGCCGCACGCGTAAAGGCAAATTGGTGTTTACGCTAAACAAATTCCTGTTCGCCAGCGGCGGTACAGCTTCTCTAACATTTGAGAATTACTCCGTAAACGATATTAAAATAGAAGGCACACAAACCATTACCAACACTACTACCAGCGAGGGTTTTGGTTATACTTACAGCGTTGCCGGTGGTAAGGTTACTTACCCAAGCGGAAAGGCTTACACTTACACTACCAACCGCAAAATCTCCCAAACCGATGGTAGTGCTACACTGCTCGACCTGGGTGATGATGTATACAGCCTCGAAGGCACCGCCAATCTTTCTACAGATTCTATCCAGGCTACCTTCAACGTGCAGGAGCCGCTGGTCAAAAAGGCAGATTGCCTTTACCTGTCTAAAGGTATCCTGGCGGTTACAGTGAATGGTTACAAAGGCAACATTAACTACGGTGATAATGTGTGCGACGATAAAGCCACTCTTACTGTAGGTGATAAGTCCAAAGAAATTACTCTTACACGCTAATTAGCAAATTGTCATAATCAGTGTTAAAAATTAAGATGGCCAGGCTGTTGTTGCCTGGCCATCGCTATTAAATCAATAAGTTATTTTTAGGTAGATGAGATAGCGGTGTGTACACGGCCATGACGCAGATTGGTGGGTGAACGGTGTATACATGGCCATTATTCCGGTTGACGGGCTAAGGTGTATACATGGCCCACCGATATTAGATGGATTGCGGTGTATACATGCTCACCAATACGCAGTTCATCTCGTCAATCCAATACCCGGTATATACACCAACATAACCTCCTACTGCGGCAACACCTCCATCCTCAACCCTTCCTTCTGGCAATGCGCCAACGCCCGTGGCAACGCATACTCCAGCCGGTCCCAGGCCTTGGCGCTATCATGAAATACGATGATCGACCCACGCTTCATCTTAAACACTACGTTCTGCAGGCAGTCTTCGCCGCTAATCTCTGTATCGAAATCGGCACTTAAAACATCCCACATAATGATTTTATAAGGCGGCTTTTGCTGGTGCAACTGGCGTATCTGGAAAGGAGAAATACGGCCATATGGCGGACGAAACAGATTGCTCCTGATGTATTCCCCGGCAGTGGAGATGTTCTCCAGGTAAGCCTTATTACCGGTCTTCCAGCCGTTCAGGTGGTTGTGGGTGTGGTTGCCTACGGCATGGCCTTCGGACAGGATGCGCTGGTAGATCTCCGGCTGCTCAATTACATTTTTGCCTATGCAGAAAAACGTGCCTTTAGCGTCGTACTTTTTCAACTGGTCCAGCACAAATGGCGTTGCCTGGGGATGCGGGCCATCATCAAAGGTAAAATATACAACAGGGGCTGTTGGTGATAAGCTCCAGATGCAGCTGCTGTACACCTTTTTGAGCAGTGCTGGTGTTTTTGTGAAATAGAACATACGGTTGCCAGGTATAATACGCTTTAAATGTAGCGCATCTTTTTATAATAAACCATGAAGGCTTGTTATGGTTTGGAACCATTTTCCAACTAAATATTACCTTTGCGGGCTATGGAACAGAAAAAAGTAAGAGTACGTTTTGCACCGAGCCCTACGGGTGGCCTTCACCTGGGAGGTGTTCGTACGGTGCTGTTCAACTATTTATTCGCTAAGCAGCAGGGCGGCGAATTCGTGCTGCGCATTGAAGATACTGATCAAACCCGCTTTGTAGAAGGAGCGGAGGAATATATACAGGAATGCCTTCGCTGGTGTGGCCTGGAGCCGGATGAAGACCCGGTTAAAGGCGGTCCTTACGGTCCTTACCGCCAAAGTGAGCGCAAACCCATGTACCGCCAGTATGCAGAGCAACTGGTCAACGCTGGTTACGCCTACTACGCCTTCGACTCCCCCGAGGAGCTGGAAGCCATGCGTGAAGTGGAGAAAGCGAAAGGCAACCACGCCCCGCAATACAACCAAACCATCCGCGCTACCATGCGGAACTCCCTTACCCTCAGTGCTGCCGAAACGGCTGAACTGCTGGAAAAAGGTGCGCCACACGTGGTTCGTATTAACATGCCCGTAAACGAAGAGGTAAGCTTTACAGATATGATCCGCGGTACGGTTACCTTTAATACGTCTACCGTGGATGATAAAGTGCTGCTCAAAGCAGATGGTATGCCCACTTACCACCTGGCCGTTGTAGTGGACGATTACCTGATGAAGATCACGCACGCCTTCCGGGGCGAGGAATGGCTGCCTTCTGCACCTATCCACGTACTGCTCTGGAAATACCTGGGCTGGGAAAAGGATATGCCGCAATGGGCGCATCTTCCGCTGATCCTGAAACCGGATGGTAATGGTAAACTCAGTAAACGCGATGGCGATCGCTTAGGTTTCCCGGTGTATGCCATGAACTGGAAAGATCCTAAAACCGGTGACCTCACAAAAGGTTTCAGGGAGATGGGCTTTTTGCCGGAAGCGTTTATCAATATGCTGGTTATGCTGGGCTGGAACGATGGTTCCGGTGAAGAAATATTCTCGCTGGACGAACTGATCAAACGTTTCTCCATCGACCGTGTTCATAAGGGCGGCGCCAAGTTCGATTTCGATAAAGCAAAATGGTTTAACCAGCAGTATATCCAGAAAACGGATAATGCCAGGCTCGCTGCGCTGTTGCAGCCAGTGTTACAGGAAAAAGGCATCACCGCCACCGAAGATTTTGTGATGAAGGTAACAGGCCTCGTAAAGGAACGCTGCCAGTTCGTCAACGAAATCTGGGACCACGGCTTCTTCTTTTTCCAGAAACCAACGACTATCGATGTCGATTCGGTGAAGCCGAAATGGACACCGGAGAAACAACAGTTCTTCGAAGAATGGGCTGCCGGCTTCGCCCAGCTACCCGACTTCAACGCGGTCGCACTCGAAGAGAGCTTCAAACAACTGGCAACTGCTAAGGGTATCAAACCCGGCGAACTGCAAATGCCTTTCCGCATTATGTTATGCGGTGGCAAGTTCGGTCCGCAGGTATTTGTGATTGCAGAAGCATTGGGTAAGGAGGAAACGATTGCCCGTATTCAGCATGCACTACCATTATTCGCTTAGCACCTCTGAACTCTAAATAGCTATAGCCCCGCAGTAATGCGGGGCTTTTTTTGTCCAACTGCTATGTATACACCGCGAGCTTAACAACGTGTGACAAGGCTTGTTCCACCCAAAAAACAAAAAGCCCCGCAGCAATGAGGAAACAATTGCTGAAGGCCGCTATGTACACACCACCATAAAGCTCACCCCGCCATCCCTAAAAACAAAAAGCCCCGCATCTCTGCGAGGCTTCTGTCTATCTGAAATAACTATCGTTTCGATTCCTTTGCCCAGGTATCTTTCAACGTAACGGTCCTGTTGAATACCGGGCGGCCGGGCTTGCTGTCTTTATCCACGCAGAAGTAACCTTTACGCATAAACTGTAAACGTGTACCTTCTTTGGCTTCCAGCAGCGATGGTTCTACGTAGGCATGCTGGATAACAGTGAGCGATTCGGGATTGATATGATCTTTGAAATCACCTTCTGCATTACCTACATCTTCTACTTTAAACAGGCGGTCGTACAGGCGCACTTCGGCTGTGGCGGCGTGTTGCGCGCTCACCCAGTGAATCGTGCCTTTAACGGTAAGGCCACTGTTATCGGTGCCGCTTTTGCTTTCGGGAAGATAAGTGGCGTATACGGTGGTTACATTGCCATCTGCATCTTTCTCGAAACTATCGCACTTCACAATGTAAGCGCTCTTTAAACGTACGGCCAGTCCAACGCCCAGGCGGAAGAACTTCTTCGGAGGGTTCTCCATAAAGTCTTCCCGCTCGATGTACAGCGTGTTGCTGAACGGTACGGTGCGGCTACCTGCAGTAGTATCTTCAGGGTTGTTCTCTACCTGCATTTCCTCTACCTGTCCGTCGGGATAGTTGGCCAGTACCAGTTTGATAGGGTCCAGTACGGCCATTACCCTGTTGGCGGTTTTGTTCAGCTCCTCACGGATGCAGAACTCCAGCAGGCTGATGTCGATCAGGTTATCGCGTTTAGCTACGCCGATCTTTTCGCAGAACTGGCGGATGCTGTCGGGTGTATAACCACGCCTGCGCAAACCACTGATGGTGGGCATACGGGGATCGTCCCAACCGGTAACATGATTTTCGTTGACCAACTGCAGCAGTTTGCGTTTGCTCATGATCGCGTAGGTCATGTTCAAACGCGCAAACTCGTACTGGTGGCTGGGGAATATGTTTAATTTCTCTATAAACCAGTCGTACAGCGGGCGGTGAGGTATGAACTCTAAAGTACATACAGAGTGGGTAATCTGCTCGATGCTGTCGCTTTGTCCGTGGGCAAAGTCGTACATCGGGTAGATGCACCATGTATCACCGGTGCGGTGGTGGTGTGCGTGGCGGATGCGGTAGATGATGGGGTCGCGCATGTGCATGTTGGGGGCCGACATATCTACTTTCGCCCGTAAAACTTTCTCTCCGTCCTTGAACTTACCTTCGCGCATTTGCGTAAACAGGTCCAGGTTTTCGGCAGCGCTGCGGTTGCGGTAAGGACTTTCCTTGCCGGGTTCTGTAGGCGTGCCTTTCATGGCGGCAATTTCTTCGGAGGTGGAGTCGTCTACGTACGCATATCCCTGTTCGATCAGTTTACACGCGAAGGTGTATAGTTGTTCGAAGTAATCGCTCGCATAAAACTCGTTGGCCCAGTTGAAGCCCAGCCATTGGATATCCTGTTTAATGGAATCCACGTACTCGGTATCTTCCGTAATGGGATTGGTATCGTCAAAACGGAGATTGGTTTGGCCATTGTATTTCAATGCCAGTCCGAAATTGAGGCAAATGGACTTGGCGTGGCCTATATGTAAATAACCGTTCGGCTCTGGCGGGAAACGGGTAAGCACCCTGCCGCCATGAGTTCCATTGGCTATATCCTCTTCAATGATCTGTTCTATAAAGTTTAACGATTTTTCCTCGCTCATATAACTTTTGGCTTTTTACCGGACTGCAAATGTAAGATAAACTGGGGTTTTCCTTAACGTCGCGCCTATAACCGATAAAATACTACATTTACAGTTTAACATCAAAAAAGGTTATGGTCAACCCTGTAAATCGCCCGGTAAGGGTATTGGTAGCCAAAGTGGGACTTGATGGCCACGACCGCGGTGCCAAAGTTATTGCCTCGGCCCTGCGGGATGCCGGCATGGAAGTAATTTATACCGGTTTACGTCAGACTCCCGAAATGGTCGTAAATGCTGCGTTACAGGAAGATGTGGACGCAATCGGCATCAGCATACTCAGTGGTGCCCATATGACGGTTTTCCCCCGCGTATTGGCCATTATGCAGGAAAAAGGCATGAATGATGTACTGCTAACAGGCGGCGGCATCATTCCCGAAGAAGATATTAAAGCACTGAACCAACTGGGCGTGGGCAAAATATTTCCCCCGGGCACACATACCCAGGAAATTGCAGGCTACATCACTGAATGGACGGCCGCCCACCGTAACTTTTAATCAGGACCAGTTTAAAAACCAACGTTATGTACGAAACCATCAAAACGGAACTATCCGGCAACACCCTCGTTATCTCTATTAACAGGCCCGATAAAATGAACGCGCTCAACCAGCAGGTAATGCAGGAGTTGGCGCTGGCTATCGACGAAGTATACACGAACAAAAACATAAAGAGCGCCATCATTACCGGTACAGGGCCTAAAGCTTTTGTAGCCGGGGCTGATATCGCAGAGTTCCTCTCTTTATCTACCGAACAGGGTGTAGAACTGGCCAAACGTGGGCATGTTATATTCCAGCGTATTGAGGATTCTCCTAAACCAATAGTGGCCGCCGTTAACGGTTTTGCCCTGGGTGGTGGCTGTGAGCTGGCCATGGCGTGCCATTTTCGCATTGCTGCCGAAAATGCTAAGTTCGGCCAGCCTGAAGTGAACCTGGGCATTATTCCCGGGTATGGTGGTACACAACGCCTTACACAACTGGTGGGTAAAGGCAAGGCACTTGAATTAATTATGACGGGAGATATGGTGACGGCACAGGAAGCCCTCTCGCTCGGCCTGGTTAACCACGTAGTACCAGCCGAAGAACTGATCGCCAAAACCACCGCCATCCTCCAAAAGATCGAAGCTAAAGCCCCACTGGCCATTGCCCGCGTAGTAAAATGCGTGAATGGCGCTATGGACAAAGATGTGGATGGCTTCGACCTCGAGATTGTGGAATTTGGTAGCTGTTTTAGCACCAAAGACCTGCAGGAAGGTGCGGCTGCTTTTATCGAAAAGAGGGCGCCAAACTTCAAAGGAGAATAAAAAGTCTAAAAATGACCCGTCAATTCCTCATTTTCCTGTAGGTTTGTATCCCTAAAATTCAGCATATGGAGTTCAGAATAGAGAAAGATACGATGGGAGAGGTGAAAGTGCCCGTGAATGCATATTACGGCGCGCAAACCCAACGTTCTATCGACAATTTCCGCATCGCACAGGATATTAACAGGATGCCCAAAGAAATCATCCGCGCATTTGCTTACCTGAAAAAAGCTGCGGCCTTTACTAACCAGGAAGCGGGTGTACTGCCTGCCGAAAAAGCAACCCTTATCGCTAAGGCCTGCGACGAAATACTGGAAGGTAAACTGGATAATGAGTTTCCATTGGTAGTATGGCAAACCGGATCGGGCACCCAAAGTAACATGAACGTTAACGAAGTGGTGGCCTACCGTGCGCATGTAATCAACGGTGGACAGCTTTCTGATAAAGACAAAGTGATACATCCTAACGATGATGTAAACAAATCACAGTCCTCTAACGATACTTTCCCGACTGCCATGCACATTGCGGCATATAAAATACTGGTGGAAACAACCATCCCCGGTATTAAAAAACTTCGCGATACCCTGGCTGCCAAAGCAAAGGAGTATAAAGACATCGTGAAAATCGGCCGCACCCACTTTATGGATGCTACGCCGCTTACACTGGGTCAGGAAATCAGTGGTTATGTGTCGCAACTGGACCACGGTCTGCGTGCGATCAACAATACCCTGGCGCACCTGAGCGAACTGGCGCTGGGTGGTACTGCGGTAGGTACGGGCATTAATACGCCTAAAGGTTACTCTGAGAACGTAGCGAAAAAGATCGCTGACCTTACTGGTTTACCTTTCATCACTGCGGAAAACAAATTCGAATCACTGGCTGCACACGACGCTATCGTTGAAGCACACGGCGCACTGAAAACAGTGGCGGTGAGCCTGATGAAAATTGCTAACGATATCCGTATGCTCAGCTCTGGTCCACGCTCTGGTATCGGCGAACTTTATATTCCCGATAACGAGCCTGGTTCTTCTATCATGCCGGGTAAAGTAAACCCAACGCAGTGTGAGGCGCTCACAATGATCGCCGCACAGGTAATGGGTAACGATGTTGCCATCAGCATCGGCGGCGCCAGCGGTCACTTCGAACTGAACGTGTTTAAACCGGTAATGATCTACAACTTCCTGCACTCTGCCCGCCTGATCGGCGACGGCTGTGTAAGCTTTAACGATAAATGCGCCGAAGGCCTTGCTCCCATCGAAGCTAACATCAAAAAACACGTAGATAATTCACTGATGCTGGTAACTGCGCTGAACACTAAGATCGGTTACTACAAAGCAGCAGAAATTGCGCAGACTGCCCATAAAGAGGGTACTACGCTGAAAGAAATGGCTATCAAACTGGGTTATGTAACGGCCGAGGAGTTCGACCAGGTGGTAGTGCCTTCTAAAATGGTGGGCGACATTAACCTCTAGTTTATTAAGGATAAAGAAAAAGGCTGTAACCATCAAGGTTGCAGCCTTTTTAGTTTATTGTTGTGCCGTTTCTTCTTCCGGCGCTTCGTCATCTTTTTCTTCCAGTAATTCTCCGTTCTTTCCTCTCTTCAGTTTCACTACTGGTTTTTCCTGTGTGCCGGTAACGTTGAACGGTATACCGAACAAGCCGAACGGCGGCAGGCCCACCCGCCCTTTCAAATTCAATCTTCCATCAAAACTAACCTGCCCCTCGAACCTCGGTTGCAAGCCGGAAATGCGCATCCTGGTACGGTTGATGGTAATGATGTTATTATTGATAGTGGTTTTGATCGTTACTTTAGATAAATCAGGATCGCTCAGTCCTTCTTTGCCGGTGCTTTTACTAACGGAGTTAAACAAGCGGAAACCTTTCAGTTTGATCTTCTTTAACGTAAGCTCACCTCCACCTTTCAAAGAAGGATATACCGGGTCCATGTTTTCATCGAGCCGCCCGCTTAACTGGTAGGTAAGGCCCACAATGCCGCTGGCACTGGCTGCGGAACTAGCAAGGTCATGGAATAACTTAATCTCATTATACGCGCGTTTGATATCGAATTCGGCCGCGCTGATACGGTAGTCGAACGTGGCTTTACGCGGACTCACACTTGTATACGTAGCGTCCATTTCTACCGGCGCACCGATGATGGTAAAACCCGTTTTGCCTAATTTGATCTTATTGCTATCTAACCCCACCTGTCCGTGGAAGTTGTTAATATCGATACCATTAAAATGTACTTTACGCGCCGCCGCATTCAGCACCAGCGATAGATTTGCGGGCACCATTACTACACCGGGAGCGGAGGTCGCGGCTGTGCCGGCATCGCCGCCGTTCACCATCAGCTCGTCCACTAAAATGTAATTACATTTTACATCGAAGCTGCCTTTTAATGTTTGATTAGTTTGTGTAGCATAACCAATTACATTACTCAATGCCCCGTTCAATACCAGGTCTGACTTGCCATACGTCGCCTTAAACTGATCGAACCAAACTTTGTCCTGTTCGAAGCGGAACAGGCCACTGCGGATATAGAACGGTAATGGGAAAAGTTCTGCGTTCACCATTACATCTTTCACCTGCATGGTGCCTTTGTTATGCAGCAGATGATAACGACCAGCCACCGCATCGCTTTGTGAACCGGCGAATGCAAGATTGGTCTTAATAAAACCCTCTACATTATATCCTTTGATCGCAAACACTTTGTAAATCTCGCCCAGTGGCAGTATGCCGCGCGAAGTAATGTTGTACCGCAGGTTGTCGAAGTTGTTGAGATCGGCTTTTAGCATGAACGGTTGTCCTTCGAACTCGAACGATACTGGTTTCAGATCCACTTTCAAAGAACGAAGCGTACCGGTGGTATTGGTGATGCGGGCATCGATGTTTATTTTCTGTAGTGGCTTTGGATAGTAAGGTGTGCGCACCTCGCCGTTGTTCATGGTAAGGGTGGCTGTTGTTACCGGGAACAGGCGTTTGGCCGGTACATAACTTCCTTTACTGCTGATGGCGATGTTCAGGTCTCCCTGCACATCGAGGCTGTCTGTTTTGTAGAACTGCTGCAGATCGGCGAGGTGTAGTACCGATTCCAGCTGCGCATCTACATGTGGCGCACTGAAATTCTTCAGGCGAAGAAAGCCTTTGATATAGTTACTTAACAGGTTGGCGTTAATGTCATTGATGTTAAACTGTGTATGCGCGTAATTACTGTCGGGGCACGACGCCTGTACATCAAACCGTATATCTTTCAAACCCTGCGGCATGCCTGCAAACTTAAAGTAACCGTTGCGCAGCGTAGCCGCTAAGTTGAAAGCCGGAATGCTGGTCACTACGGTATCAGGGTGATTACGAATACCTTTGTATACAACGCCTGTAGCGTAACGCCCATTTGCATGCAGTCTTGCCTGCAACCTGCCTTTCAGTTCGGCCGATTGTAATCCGACTGCGCTGCTCCACTTTTCAAGATCCAGATCGGTGTTGAGTTGCGCGTATATCTGTGGCGTGGTAAAGCCCGTGGTGCGCAGTACTGCGGAAAAGTAATCCTTATCCAGGTTAAAGAATATAGAATCGATATTGATGCGCAGACTGTCGGTATTGAGCTGTGACATCGACGAGCGGAAATTCAGGTAAAGGTTTTTGACCGGCACCGGTGCTTTGGCATGTGATATGAGGCCGTTGCGCACGTTGAGGTTAAAAGTGATGCCAGGCATTGTGTTGGTTTCGGCAATGTATTCGCCAGCCAGTGTGGCATCCAGGTCGGCTATACCCTGTACCGTTGTTTCCTTCGCCCAGCTTACATATTCGGAAGGGAGTGCGCTGAAAAAGTCTTGCAGGGCCGACTGTTTGGCCTGCAAACTGAAGTCCATTCTATACCCGTTTTTCAGGAAACCGAAAGCGCCTTTGAAGGCTACGGGCAGCTCATTTATTTTGATATCGTTTCTCTCGAAAATAAAATCCAGTGAATTGGTATTGATCTTTGTAACGAGGTTGCCATTCAGTTTTTTGGAAGAGATGTAAGAAGTTCCGCCATAGGAGAGGTCGAAAGCACCAATGTTTATATCGGAGAACAGGTCGAATTGTGCTTTACTTAAATCGCCCTTGCCCGTGTAGTTAAGGTCCATGGCGCGGATATACATGGGGAGCGAGCGGTCGTCGTAAATAACATTACAGTGTTCCAGTTGTATACGCGCGATTTTCAGCGATGCGCTGCCACTGTCGGCCGGCTCGCCTGATGTGGATGGCGAAGACTCGTACACGTTATAGTTCGGATGTCCCGCACTATCTACCAGTACATGCACATCGCCTTCTGTAAGATATATTTCATCAATACCTACTGAATTGGAAAAGAGGGTGGCAAGGTTTACGCCCAGCGCTACTTCTTTAGCCGCTATCAGCGTATCGCTACTGAAAGGTGCCGCACCTTTCAAACTCACCTCATATAAAGTAAGCGTGAGGGAAGGGAAGTGATTGAAGAAGGATAGTCTTGCCTTCGAAAAATTAAGATCACCTTTAATACTATTGTTGGCCCAGGCTTTCACCTTGGTGGTAACCGCGCCGGGAAACAGGAACGGCAACAGGAACAACGCCAGCAACAGCAGGGAGGTAGATATAGAAGTAACTTTCAGGCCTTTTAAAATGGCTCGTTTCATCTTGAAATAAGGAGAGTTTATCGGAATAAAGTATTAACAGGACTCTACAGGTAGTAACAAATTGTACGCAGGAATGTTGGCAAAGTTAGCCATTTTAAGCAATCGCGGCTTCATATAGGCAGACGGGTATATTTTATCTGCAGCCAGGCTGTAAATCCCGCCTATTGCTGTAAATAAAAAGGGCGCTCTTATTACAAGAACGCCCTCTGAATTATGGCAAAAGAAAACTTATAACCAGGAAAGGATGATGGTGCGCAGGCTCATTAATATCACGAGTGTACCCACGATCAGCATCAATGGTTTACGCTTGATGCGGCGTACCAGGATGGCTGCAAACGGAGAAGCAATAACACCGCCGATGATAAGGCCAACAATTACGTGCCAGCTATTAATGCCGTTAAAGAACAGGAACGTGCTGGCACTGGCCAGTGAAATAAAGAACTCTGCCGCATTTACAGAACCGATGGTGTAGTGTACCGTGCGGCCCTGGCTCAGCAGGGTAGAGGTCACTATTGGGCCCCAGCCGCCGCCGCCGATGGAGTCCATAAAGCCGCCGAACAGCGCCAGCGGACCCAGGTTGCGGGTTTTGCTTTTCTTCTTTCTATTCTTCAAAGCTTTGGTAATAATGATGATACCAAGTACAAGCAGGTAAGCGCTCATAAATGGTTTGATCACATCGCCGTTAATCCAGTCGCTCAGTAACCAGGCGCCGGCAATAGCGCCCACTACACCCGGTATCAGCAGGTTCAGGAACAGCTTTTTATTAACGTTACCCAGTTTGAAATGCGCAATGCCAGATACCCCGGTGGTAAACACCTCGGCCACATGTACACTGGTACTGGTAATGGCAGGGGATACACCCAGGCCCAGCAACATCGACGAAGAAGATGCCCCGTAAGCCATACCCAATGCCCCGTCTATCATTTGCGCGGCTAAACCTACACCAATGAAGAAAAACAGGTCTTTCGTAAATATCTTGCCCGCTAATACCCCCACCCTGGTTTGCGCATCGTGCGACAAACCATAGAAGTAGGCATATACACCGGCTAACAGCACTACACCGATAACACCTATTATTGCCCAGAGCACACGGTTCGACTTATTTTCCTCGTTTACCAGGTCAATAAGCACTTCCTGGCTCTCTACGGTAGCCTTGCGTTGCTCAATTTTATCGATCACCTCATTATGCGACATATATTATAGTGCTTGTATAGTCTATAGATATTGTGGACTAAAATAGGCTGAATATCCGGCATCTCCAAATATTTCAGAAAATAAAAACCGGGGGAAGTGCAGAGGGGTTTGCCTTTGGGGGATATACATGAGTATAAATTTTCAATTGGAAAAGTGCTGAAGATGGGGCGCGGTGTAGAGAGGAGAGGCCTGTCACTGTACACACCGATAGTAGCAATGATAAGCACGTTGCGCCGCCATGGTTGGGCTCACGCGCCAACAATGCTTTTTACTGACGGGGTGGTGGGGCTGCAAACCCAATAACAGTGGCTCCGGAAGCTCGTGACTGACACGAAGATTTGCTCTGATGGCAGCATCGTGAATACGCAAATCCAACACCGTTGCATCCCGGGCTTTTACTGATGGGAAAAACTGGCGCTGTCGCAATCACACCCGCAGGACTAAAAACAGGTTTTACCGTCCGCTTACCCTCCGCTTCTCCTTGTCTTGTCCTTATGCTCAGGCTATATTTTCTGCTTTCAGGACAATTTTTTCTGCTTTCAGGACAACCTTTCGGCTTGCTGGTATGCGAACTTTATAATAAAAAACGAACAAACATGGCAGTATATATACATAACGTTATTACGTACGGCCTTAGCGGCAAATACGGCAAGGCCGGCTACTTCCGGCAGCGCAACGGACGTACTTACTTTTGCAGGCAGGAAAACCCTTACACGGGGCCGCTATCGCTGAAGCAGGTGACAAATAACAACCGGTTCCGCGAGGCGCAGTTGTTTGCCCAAATGATCATCGGCGATCAGGAAAGGAAGGCGGTGTATGCCAGTCGTGCACGGAAAGGCCGCAGTGCCTACAACGAGGCCATCTCAGATGCCATGCATGCCCCGGAAATAAAGGAAGTGCAGGTGTGTGAACGCAGCATTTACATACGGGCAACGGATAATTTCGAAGTAACGCAGGTAAGGGTGCAGTTGTATGACGATACAGGAGCGCTGTTGGAGGAAGGGCTGGCAGTGGGTGGCAGCGGGGAATGGTACTACCAGGTCAGCCTAACGATTACCGCCCGTGTAGTGATCACGGCTTTTGATGCAGCAGGGAATACTGATTTGCAGGAAGTGTTCGCTGAAGGCATAAAACAGTTGCCGCAGCCTGGGCAGCCCTGCTCATCGCCCCACCTGCTTCCTGCGGTTGAAGAGTGCGACGCAACGGGGGCTGGGGAGAATTCCCCAGCCCGGGCCCATAAAAAAAGGCCGTCCCTTACGGAACAGCCTTTTACTTCAAAGAAAATATTTTTACATCACCTGGTGCTGGTCGTCGGCGAGCGTATTGGTTTCTACGGTCGGGTGCGTGGCAGGCACTTTGCGGGTGAGGAAACGTTTCTGGAAAAGGAGGATGGAAATAACACCTACAGAAATGGCGGCATCGGCGATGTTAAATACGGGCCGGAAAAAGATGAAGTACTCACCGCCCCATACCGGTACCCAGGTTGGCAGGGTGCCTTTGTACAGCGGGAAGTACAACATATCTACCACTTTGCCATGCAGGAAACTTGCGTATCCGCCGCCCTCAGGCAGGAATTTGGCCACATCGGCCGGGGTGCTTTCTGTAAATATAAGACCGTAGAACATGCTGTCGATCAGGTTGCCCGCAGCGCCGGCTAATATCAGCGAACCGCAGATCAGCAGGCCCCTGTGGTACCCATCGCGGATCAGGCGTTTCATGTATACGAAACCTACCACCACGGCTATAAGGCGGAACAGGGTCAGGAAGATCTTGCCAAAGTCGCCACCGAACTGCAGTCCGTAGGCCATGCCTTCGTTCTCGATAAAATGAATATGGAACCAGTCGGCAAATATGGTGTGCTCCTGGGTAAGGAACATGTTCGTTTTGATCCAGAATTTCAGTGCCTGGTCTACCAGCAATACCAGTATTACAATTATAACTACGTGACGATATTTCAAAATCTCTGAGTTTTTGCCAAAAATAGTATTTTCTTTTAATCCTTTACAGGTTTGATGATCAATAACTATTCCTGGAAATAGATACGTTTTACACGCTGGGATATGCCGGTGAGGATTTCGTAAGGGATGGTGTCGGCCCACGTAGCGAGTTGTTGTACAGACAGTTGTTCGCCAAATACGATCACCACGTCGCCCTCTTTAACGTCGGGAACATGGGTTACGTCGAGCATGAGCATGTCCATGGCGATGGTACCGGCCACAGGTACCAGTTTGCCGCGTATCAGCATCTGGCCTTTGCCGTTGCTGAGCCTGCGGCTGTAACCATCAGCATAACCGATACGTACGGTCGCAATTACGGAGGGAACTTCGGCCTTCCATTTGCCGCCGTAACCTACGGTTTCGCCTGGGGCGAGGTGTTTTACCTGGGCCACGGTGGTTTTGAGGGTGCTTACGTTCTTAAGTCTGGCCTGCATGTCCTCACTACAGTCTATTCCATACATGCCAATACCCAGGCGTACCATATCGAACTGTAAGTCGGCGTGGCGGTGAATACCGGCGCTGTTGGCAATGTGGCGGATGATAGGGTAGCCCAGCGATTTTTGCAGTTCGGCGCTCATTTCGCGGAACAGGTGCCCCTGTTTCTTGGTGAATTCGTCCATATTCGGGTCGTCGCTGCCGGCAAGATGACTGAAAATGGATTTCACGATAAAGTGACCATGTTCTTTCAACTGGCGGGCGAGTTCGGGAATGTCTTTTTTCTCAAAACCCAGGCGGTGCATGCCGGTATCCAGCTTAATGTGCACGGGGTAATTGAGTTTATTGGCAGCACGTACTTCTTCCTCGAAGAGGCTGAGCAGGTGCATGGAGTAAATTTCTGGTTCCAGCCCCCATTGCAGGATGGCATCGAAGGTGCTGGGTTCGGGGTTCATCACCATGATAGGCATGGTAATGCCGGCCCGGCGAAGTTCCACTCCTTCGTCGGCGTAGGCCACGGCGAGATAGTCTACACCATGGAACTGCAGCAGGTTGGCTATTTCGAAACTGCCGCTTCCGTAAGAAAATGCTTTCACCATGCCCATTAATTTGGTGCCTGGTTTCAGCAGCGACTGGTACTGGGTAATATTATGGGCCACCGCCGAAAGGTCTATTTCGAGGATGGTTTGATGTGCTTTATGTTCCAGCAGTTTGCCAATGCGCTCGAACTCGAACACACGGGCACCTTTTACCAGGATGGTTTCCTGCACAAAGTTCTGCGGGTTAAATTCCTGGATAAATTCATCTGTACTCTGGTAAAAACTGCTTTTTAAGCCGAGTACCTGCTGGAAGATCTTTTTCTCACGGCTGATGTTACGGCCAATGCCTACCAGTTGCTGGATGCCCTTTTGCTCAAGCAGCGCCGCCACTTCTTCATAGAGGCTAAAGTCGCTTTTGCCGCTTTGTAAGATGTCGCTGAGAATAACTGTTTTGTTCGGGTGCTGGCGTTGCTGTTGTAAAAAATCCAGTGCAATACTCAGCGATCCCATATCGGAATTATAGCTGTCGTTAATGATGGAGCTGTTGTTGATGCCCTGCCTCAATTCCAGTCGCATGGCGATGTTGCCGAGGCGTTCCATACGTTCCTGGATGGTAGTCTGCGGGATGTTCATGTACAACATCAGGGCCCAGCAGTTAATGGCATTTTCGATTGAACCTTCGTCGCTAAAGGGGATGCTGATGCTGATCGTTTCCTCTTTATACAACGCGTCTATACGAGTATGATTATTCAGTTTTTCGCAGTGGGTAATACGCAGGTCTGCATCTGTTTTGCGCGACCAGGCGAAGAGTTGAATGGCTTTGTCCGTTTCGCGTTTACCTACCTGTGTGTGAAAGTTCAGCACGCATTCGTTTAGCGCGAGGTAATCTTTCGGGTAGATGAGTACGTCACTTTTCATGAACAACACCAGTTTCTCATTGATCTTCTGGCGGATGTTCAGAAAGCCTTCGCTGTGCGCTTCACCGATGTTGGTGAATATACCGATGGTAGGTTTGATGAGTTTCTCGAGGTTCACCATTTCGCCTGGTTGGGAAATGCCTGCCTCGAATATCGCCAGGTCGTTATCGGCTTTCATCTGCCAAACAGACAGTGCAACACCGGTTTGAGAGTTATAGCTTTTAGGACTGCGTACGATGTTATGGTCTTTTTCCAGCAGCTGGTATAACCATTCTTTTACGATGGTTTTACCGTTACTACCGGTAACGCCTATCACCGGCAAATGGAAATGCTGACGGTGCCAGGCTACTAATGCGTGTAGTGCCTGTAAGGTGTCTTTTACCAATATCACATTGGCCTTGGGGTACTTCTGAAGGTCTGTTGTTTCGCTTATTATGAAATTGCTTACGCCTTTTTCATAAAGCTCTTCAATAAACTGGTGCGCATTGCGGCGCGCGCTAACAAGGGGAATGAACAATGACGTTTCTGCGAAATTCAGCTTTCGGCTGTCCAGTACAATGTGTTCGATCTCCGGAGCACCTGTTTGTTGCAACAGCTCTCCCTTCAGTACCTTGCTGATGGTTTCTGCGTTATACACTTTTATTATGGTTTGTCGAGTTGGCTACTACCGCCTATTAACGGTTAAACCTTCTGGTCTGTTACGTCTTCTGGTAAATTTTTCTTTTGATGGTATAAGGAATACAGGATGGAACCACCCAAACATGCCACTATAACGATAAGTGACACATATATGGGAATGTTAAAGTGAAAATATTCTACAAGCATCTTGGCACCAATAAATATCAATACGATAGCAATGCCTTGCTGAAGATAATCGAATTTATCCACAGCGCCACGTAATAAAAAGAACAGCGAGCGCAGGCCCAGTACGGCAAAGATGTTGGACGTATACACGACCAAAGGTTCTTTACTAATAGCGAACACGGCCGGTATAGAGTCGAGCGCAAACACAACATCTGTTACGGCCAGCATCATTACTACAATGGCGAGGTTGGTGAAAAACAGTTTGTTGTTGTGCCGTACCCAGAATTTCTCTTCCGGGTTATCGTGCGTAATACGCAGGCGTTTGCTGATGAACTTGTACACCGGGCTTTCGGCCGGATTGTACTCATCGTCCTGCTTTACAAAGAACATTTTGAAACCGGTGTATACCAGGAACGCGCCGAAGATGTAAAGTATCCAGTGGAAGCGTTCGATGAGGGCCACGCCCAGGGTAATAAATATCGCACGCAGCACAATCGCCATCAGGATGCCGATGAGCAACACACGGGCGTAATTGGATTCTTTGACTTTAAAGAACCCGAAAATAAGTATGAACACAAAGATGTTGTCGATGGATAGCGACCATTCCATGAGGTAGGCGCTGAGGAAGCTGATAGCGAGGGTAGAACCATCTTCGTACCAAACATAACCAAAAAACAGAAGGGCGAGCCCAACCCAGAAGGAGGTCTGGACCAGAGCCTTTTTAATTGAAATGGTAGAAGACTTTTTACTCAGTAGGCCGAGGTCAAAAATAAGCGCAACTAAAATAACAATGCCGAAAACGATAAACGTCCATTGCTCCGCGTTCATATACAGGATGAAATTTTATGAAAGGCAAAGATAATGCTTTCAAATCATCCTTTTTTGGCTAATACTATGTCATAGTGTCAGGCACTGAATCGGCGCTGGCGGACAAAGTTGAACACCATCGCGAACAAAAGCACCAGTCCGATCGGGATCGCAAAGGCCAGCAGTTGCCATTTGCCCCGCTGTTGTTTCACCTTTTCCGCATCGAGCAGTCGCAGTACCAGCTCGCGGTTGCGGGTTTCCATGATGCCACTGGTATTGGTGAGGTACTCCAGGCTATTGGTGAAAAACTCCTTGTTGGCAAATACATACTCCTGGTTAAACTCGTTAACGCCCATTTGCAGGGGCCCATTTTTCTGTGAGTAAGCATTGGTGATAAAGTCGGCGCCGCCCACTACGATCATTTTATTGGGCTCGGTGGTTACAGAGCGGTAGGGTACGCCGGAGAGCTGCTGCACCATTTGAAGTTGCTTCGCACTCAGGCGGTGGTTGAACAGGGAGGTGAAGTTGCCCTCAAGCAACACCGCGGCCGGAATGCCGCTTTTCATGAACTGGCGGGGATTGGCCTGCACTTTCATGTCTTCGAGGTTGATGCGTACGGGGGCATTTATAGTACGGCTACGTGCAGAAGAGGCCAGCAGTATGGTTTTGCGGATGCCTCCGCCAGTTATCGTGTCGATAGAGTTGGTGAACCTGCCCAGCACTACGTCCATATTTTTCACGATCGGGTGACCGCCGGTGGGCGTAAACACGGGGAAAAAGGGGAAAGGCACTGGCTGGATCTGCGGTTTGTTATCGATGTTGCCTACGATCAGCGGCATTACATCGCTCTGCAAATCCTGTATGAGATCGAGGTTTACACGCGCGCCGTAGCGGAAAAGGAGGTCTTCGAGTTCGAGGCCGCGGTTAAGGGCGACGAAGCTGTTGGCGGTGTGCAGACTGTCGGTATCGGAAGTAAGGTTGCTGATGAACCAGATCACTTTCCCGCCATTCATCACGTACTGGTCGATCTTCAGTTTATCTTCTTCGGTAAAGGTTTCGAGTGGTTTTACAAATATGATGGTACCAAACTCGCGTGGAATAAAAGGATTCAGGCGAAGGTTAATCGTATCTAAGCGGTAGCTGAGTTGCAGCGTGCGAAGGGCGTCGTACACATTAGGGCCAACTGGTTCGCCATGGCCGAGCATATACCCAACCAGTGGTTTTTCATCGAGCGATAACTGGTAAATGGCGTTGGTAAAGCGGTACTCCAGCATGGCGGCCGAACTGTTCAATGCCTGTAGTGGATCACTGCCAGGCTGCCCCTGTAGCAGGTTTACGCCCATTTCCCGGCCTTTGTAACGTAGTAAGGCACCGGGGAAGATGAGTTTTTCGGTGAGTCCTTCGCTGGCCTCCGCCTGCACCTGCAGGTTAAAAGGCATAATGCCCTTAGATACGAGAGAGTCCTGGTAAGCGAAACGCATACTGTCGGGCAGGTGAGCGCCGGGGGTAATAAAACGGAAACGTATGTTATTGCGGCCGTACTCCGAAAACTCTTCCAGCAACTCCCTGGTGCTTTGTGCCAGTTGGCGGAAGCCTGCGGGGTAGTCGCCTTTCAGGAACACGTCTATTTCCACCGGGGCGTCCAGGTTGCGTAGCAGTTGTTTGGTGGAGTTGGTGAGCGTGTAGCGTTTTTCGGCGGTGAGGTCCCAGCGGCGATGCAGGTAAGCGGCGCCGGAATTAACCGCCACCAGTACCAGCAGCACGAAGAACACGCGCTGTATATATTTCTTTCGTTTATTCCTGGTCGTAACTTCCATGTAAGTATTGATATAACCTTATGCCTGCCATATCCTGCGCTGCAGCGATACTTTGGTGAGGTACAGCATAAAGCCGATAACACTGAAAAAGTAAATAATATCGCGGCTGTCTATCACCCCGCGGCTGATTGATTGGTAGTGGAAACTGATACCGGCCATTTGCAGGTAGTAGTCTATGGTGCCGGTGAATACAGGCAGTTTGCTAAGGGCGTCGAAGCCGGTATACAAAATATAACAGGTAAACACAGCCACGAGAAAGGCCACCACCGCGTTAGAAGTGATGGACGATGCCCAGATGCCCACCGCCGTAAACGTGCAACCGAGTAACAAAAGGCCAATGTAAGAACCGATAATGCCGCCTGTGTCGATAGTACCCGGAATAGCCGCCAGTTGCGATATAGCGATGTAATAAATAAAAGTGGGAATAAGCGAGATGAGTACGATCAGCACGCAGGCCCAGTATTTACCCAGCACGATCTGCCAGCCAGAAAGCGGTTTTGTACTCAGTAATTCCATGGTGCCGCTCTTAAATTCGTCGGAAAGACTGCGCATGGTTATGGCCGGAATGAGCAGTAAAAAGATCATTGGCGCCAGTTCGAACAGCGGATCGAGATTGGCGTAACCCGCGTCCAGCAGGTTAGAATCTTTAAACACGAACAGAAACAGGCCGTTTGCCAGCAGGAACAGGATAATGGCAACATACCCGGTAATACTGCTGAAAAACTGGTGAATCTCTTTTTTGAATATAGCTAGCATGTAAGAATCAAAGTTGCGTAAAACTAAACAGTTTATGTGCAAGCTACAAATTAACTTTAAAAATCATATAGAAGAAGGATAGAAGGGGCTCAACTGCCTCAGTTTCTGCACCGCCGCGGTGATGGTGGTGATGGTGTAGTCGATTTCTTCTGCCGTAGTAAACCTGCCCAGTGAAAAGCGGATGGAGCCGCGGGCCAGTTCGTCGCTAAGGCCCATGGCTTTCAGTACATAACTGGGGGCACGGCTGGCGGAGGTGCAGGCAGAGCCGGAGGACAACGCAATACTTTTATCGGCGGCCATCATCAGGGCTTCACCCTCTACCTGCTCGAAAGATATGTTGGTGACATTGGGCAGGCGTTGTGTAATTGAGCCATTTACAGAGGTGCCGGGAATACGGAGCAGGGCGGTTTGTAGCTGATCGCGCAGGGTAGCCAGGCGCTGACTTTCGGCAGGCATGAATTCGCCCGCCAGTTCGCAGGCCTTCCCGAAACCGGCAATGGCCGGAACATTCAGGGTGCCGGAGCGTACGCCTCGTTCGTGACCGCCGCCATCAATCTGCGCTGTAAGTTTTACCCTGGGCGATTTACGGCGAAGGTAAATAGCACCGATGCCTTTAGGACCGTATAACTTATGCGCGCTACAGGCGAGGATGTCGATACCATCGGTGTTTACGTTCACCGGTAGTTTGCCAACGGCCTGTGTCGCATCGCTCATGAATATAACGCCGTGTTTACGGGCAATGGCGCTGATGGCGGGTATTGGTTGCAGTACGCCGGTTTCGTTGTTGGCGTACATGATCGATATAAGAATAGTATTGGGGGTGATGGCGGCTTCCAGGGCGGCAAGGTCTATCAGCCCTTCGTGGTTAACCGGGAGGTACGTGATCACGGCACCACGTTTTTCCAGGTGAAGGCAGGTATCCAGTACGGCTTTGTGTTCGGTAACGGCGGTAATGATATGATTGCCTTTTGCGGCGTACGATTCGAAGGCGCCTTTAAGGGCGAGGTTGTTGGCTTCTGTTGCGCCGGAAGTGAAATAAACTTCCTGTGTTTCGGCGCCGATCAGTTTGGCCAGCTGCTCACGGCCCAGGTCTACAGCCGCTTCGGCATATAAACCCAGGGAGTGGCTGCGGCTGGCTGCATTACCAAAGTGTTGCGTAAAGTAAGGCAACATCGTTTCCACCACCTGCGGGTCGCAGGGAGTAGTGGCATTATAATCCAGGTACACCGGCAGTTTCAGCATGTCCAATCGCTTTTAGAGTAATTAAAATTACTACATTTACCGCTAACACAACCGCTACGCACTTATGCTTAAAGTAGAACACATCGGTATCGCAGTACGTTCGCTCAGCGATGCTATTCCACTGTATGAGAAATTGCTGAACACCGATTGTTACAAACAGGAGCCGGTAGACAGTGAAGCGGTAATCACCGCGTTCTTCAAAAAAGGGGAAACTAAAATAGAACTGCTGGAAGCCACCGCCCCCGAAAGTGCCATCGCAAAGTTCATCGATAAAAAAGGAGAAGGCATGCACCATATCGCATTTGAGGTGGCTGATATTTATGCAGAAATGGAGCGACTGAAAGGCGAAGGTTTTGTATTGTTAAATGAACAGCCGAAAAAAGGGGCGGATAATAAACTGATTTGTTTTTTGCATCCGAAAGGTACTGCGGGTGTGTTGATAGAGATTTGCCAGGAGATAAGATGAGTAGATGTATACACCGCCGCTGCGTCATGACTCCTCGATTTTTCACATACTTAGATTACTGAACGGTGTATACACCGCCGCGATGGAAGAACTGAACGTTACCCAATGTTGTTATGGCCGCCGGGTGAGCGACTGGTGGCTTTTAAAAGCATGGTCACGAAAAGCGCTTCTCCACGATACACGTTTTTACTACAGCGAAGACTGACGGCGATGGTTGCTGCGTGCCTCGCTATGATTGGTTGGGAGTGCCCGACTTTGCTTTTTTTTGATGAGTATGGAGATGCCGTTGAAGGGAGTGACACAACGGCGGCTTAATAGTACCGCTATCGCCTGTCCCCGAATTATAATCCTGTTGTACTAAAAATTACTGTTGCTGTGTAGTCGCCTGCTGGCTTTAGCAGATGTGTGCCGCCTTTCATGGTGTAACGGAAGTTGAAGTTGGCCAGGAGTGCCAGCACGCCAGAGGCTATTGTCTGGTTATTGGTGGTTAAAGTGATAACGCCGGTGCCAAATGAGGCACCCACCACCTGCACCGTTACGTTGCTGATGGCGATCGTATTGGTGCCGCTGGTAAGGTTGGCTGTGGCGGCGCGTACGGAAACCGTCCAGGCAAGGCCGAGTGTAAGTACAATGCTGCTGGGCGCATCAGAGAATTTACCGTTCTGATAATCGGCAGGGGTACTGAATGTCATTATTGGCGGACTGCTGGTGGTGAAACCCAGGAAGTCGGACTCGTCGTGAATGCTGGTCGATGACTGCGGGCCACCTTCAGATTGGGCAAAGGAATGTAGTGGCAGCCAAATCATCAAACCGGTGATGCATAATTTATATCTGCTTCGCAGCCATTTCATTTACTGTGATTGAACTCTAGTTCTCCTATGCGTAAAGGCACGTCCGGACCATTATCCACGATGGCGACTGCCAGGTAGTTGCCTTTTTTTAACGAGGTGGGTAAATTAAAACGGATAATACGCCGTACGCCGGGTAATGTTGGTACTGGTAGTGCTTCCAGCTTTATCTCTTCTGCGGTTTCCTGATTTGTTAATTCCAGTTTTACGGTACTCTCCGACATGATTTCTCCTTTGTTCTTCAACACCAGTTCCAGTAAATGTTTGGCAGAGTCGTTTACCTGTTGCCAGCCCGCATCTTTAAAATCTATAAGTTCTACCTCTTTTTTACTGAGCGTTGGTGGCGTGTAATATACATGGATACCTACTTCCAGCCGTACGATCATGCTCGCCCCGGTTTTTTTCTGCTGCCGGATGCTTTCATCATCTTCCGCCTGTGTAAAAAAGATCATAGCATTGCGTACTGTATTACCCGAACCAGGCGGCGATACAAGTTTAACCGGTATTACTTTTTCCTCACCAGGCTGTAAAAGGATACTACTGTAAGGCAACTCTATCCAGCTGGCGCAGGATTGATGTAAAGTATTGGGTTTAAAATATTGTTTCTCCCCAAGGCTGTCGCGATACCAGTCGGCCAGCGTAATACTGAACACCATAGCGCTTTTTCCAGGATTGATAATCCTGATTTCCTGCGTACTGGCCTGCCCTTGTGTGAAAGAATAAAACAATCGTGAAGGGGCAACCGACACAGCAGGTTGTGCCTGTGTGAAGTGCGCGCTCAGGCAGTATAATAATATAAATAACGCAGACTTATTCATGGATACCAGGTTACGGTTTTTGAGGTTTGAGCAATAATATATCTGTACTGCAGGTTAGGTGTATACTTGCAGAGGTATAGGAAACAGTATTGTCTTAAAAGCTAACTATCCAGCCGTAGCAGAAAACGTAATTGTTGTAACATAATCGCCGGCCGGTTTGCCGATAAAAGCTGCATTGTTAGCATCCGTACTGTACTGAAGATTAATGTTCTTCAATATTGCGGCCGGTGCGCTGGTAACAATATTTTGATCGGTAGTGGAAAGCGATACCTGCGTAGCAGTGCCAATACCTGTAGTGCCTGTAGGCTGCACTTTCACATTCGATACGGGAATGGTGTTAGTACCATTTACAAGGTCGGCACTGGCCGATCTTACTTTAACAGTATAGGCAGATGTACTGGTTACTGTTAACGCGTTCGCATAAGTAACGGTTACGCCGTTCGCATAATCGGCAGCAGTGGCAAATACCAATGTAGGATTGGTTTCGTTCACTGTCATCACTAATACTGATGTTAATCGTACAGTCAAAGTAGCGTTTTGTGCTGACGCTTTCTGGCTTACTGCAAGGCCCGCAAATGCAATGAATAACACGGAGAGAACTTTAATCGGGTTCCTCATAAGACGAAAATTTAAGTGTATTGATATGTGGTTCAAATTAGGTTTTTTATTGAAAAATATAAATTACATTTACCGCAATCAACCTGCCGAATATGCCCCGTAGCTTTCGTTTCAAGCTATTGATGTTATGTTACCCATTACTTTTTTCCGGGATGAAAATGCTGGGGCAGGTCTCACTTCGCTTTGAAAAAGAGGTGTTAAATGTTAAGTCCGGACAAACCGTTACAACAAAACTTCATCTTAGCAATTCCTTTACAGATACGCTTTCTGGCCGATTGGTTTTAACGGCAGAAGGTGTGCTGTTGCTCAGCAGTGCTGTGAAAGAAATTAAGCTCGCGCCCGGTGAAGAGCGAACATTTGCAGTAAAGTTTTTCGCAAAGGAAGCGTTAAGTAATAACGATAACAGCAGTTGCACCGCAGCGTTTACTTCGGTCGTCATTAACACTGGCTTAACAAAAAAGTTACGCTTCGTGGTGGAGCGGAAAAGACGTATCGTTTTAATACCGCAAGAGCTCCCCGTTGTGATACATTCACCGCAGGATACGGTGCGCTGGAGGGTGCAGATCATGAACAGAGGTAATAGCAATGAACAGTTGCATTTGCAGTACAGTGCTATGCCTGGCGGCTTTCGCTTTATAGAAACACCCTTTCCTTTTTTATTAAGAAGTGGAGAAGATACCACCGTTATCGTAAGGGCTTTGCCTGACCAACAACTCAACATTGTACAGAAGCCGCAGATCAGCATTACGGTAAATAGTCCCAATAACGTTTTATTAGCATCTGCCTACTGCATGCCTTTATTAGTAACAAGTCGTTACTCCGATCGTGGGCAGGACCTTATGCTACAGGGTAATTATTTAGATTTGAGCGCACGTAATCTTTATACAGGCACACCTTACCAGGAAGCAACACTTTTCTCCTCTCACACTAATGGAAGTAATGCGCTGGATATAAAACTGCAGGGCTTATATTTTTTTAATCAGCAGCAATCGTTGTTAAGCGATAGTTACATTTATCTTAAACAAGGCCGTTTCTTCGCTAAGGCGGGCAACATCAGTGCCTTGCAGGAGGTAATGATAAATGGGCAGGGCGGGTATGCAGGTGCAGAAATAAGTAAAGGTTTTACTGCGGCCTATACTTATTTGCACGACAATAGCAACCAGTTAAGATTTAATACGGAGAAGAATACCGTTAATGTGCCGCGTGTAACCACGCATGCAGTGGATATCGATTTCCGGAAAGAAGAAGGTTTCAGTTTTCATTCGCAATTCGTGCATCGCAATGATCCGCGTGATGGCGTTGTATCGCGACTGGGCTCCTTTAGTTTTAATTACCGGGATAAGGAGTTGATAAATTTACAGGGCGTGGTAGGTCTGAGTGATGAAACGATGGACACTACAGGCAGGCGATATGCAGCCGGTGCCGGCGGACTGGATATCACTGGCGCCGCGGGCCGCTTCTCCTGGATATCGTCGGCTTATGTATCAGGTAAGCGTTATGCGGGTTATAGAAGAGGTTTTCGCTTTTTCGACGAACGTTTCGGTATGCAGCTCACGGACAGGGTGGAGTTAGCAGTAAGATATTATCAACAGGCCAATGCGCCAGAGCTACTCAACCCGGTGCTTTATAGTTTTCTTCCGGAAAGTGATGAACAACAGTCGGCCGAATTTTCAGCGCGGATGGTGCTGACGAAAAACTTCACGGTTACAGTAAGGCCTTACCGCAACTGGCAGGATGTGGACTACAGGGCGCAGGTGTTGCCGCATTATAAATCTACCAGTAACCGCGCAGCGGTCGACTTTCAACTGCAGTCTTCCTCGGGCTTCTTCGCCACTGCCACTTACGATATTGGCAGCACGCGTTATGATATAGACGGCGTAAAAGCAAACGTATTCCAGTCGCATAAAATGAACCTTAACATTGGTTTTAACTGGTTGTCATTTTCAGGGTGGGGGCAAATAGGTCCTTATTATTTGCGGGAATATGCTAACATGGACATTGTGTACCAGTCGTACCGTAATTTCCAGTTTGGTCCTATGATGCAGCGAAGCCTGTTCGCCGGTAAATTACAGTTGATGGCCAGCGCCCAGTGGTTGTACCAGGACCTGTTACCAGGCTGGCTCACCAGTTATGTGGCCCGCGCCGCCTGGCAGCCTGCAAAACATTTGTTGCTGCACGCCGACTATTCCCTGTTCGCTCCCGGCCGTTACGACTTTTCCAATCTGGGAGCAGGAGTAAGTTACCTTTTCAGCAAACCGGTAGGTACACCAAGAGCCGCCAGGTTCCATTTATCATTTTATGAGGACAGGAATAACAATAACATCAGGGATGGGGGAGAGCCAGGCCTTAAAGGTGTTGTCGTTCGGATTAATGGCAACGGTATGGTGTCTGACGGGGATGGGAGGATCGTGTTTGAGAGCGGGGAGAAGGAGCAGCGTATTGCGGATGTAGCGGCTCCGGCCGGCTGGATGACCGAGCCCCGGTTGTTGCTGCCGGAACAGCGTGGCCTTAAAGTATTGGCCGTTTCCATGAAAAAGAGCGCCGGTATTGCCGGACAGGTACAATGGGAAAAGGGCCGGTACAGTCAATACAATAAAGCGCCCAACGGCTGGATTGTAGAAGCTGTTGGTGGTAATGGTAAACCATGTCAGGCCTATGTTTCGAATGATGGTAATTTCCGGCTCTGGCTGCCTCCCGGAGTGTATGATGTTACGCTTAAGCAGGTGCAGCCCACCGGTTACTTTGAAGGCGTGCCTGCCCAAACCATTATCCTGCGGGGAAATGAGGAAGCGCAGGTGAAATTCCTCGTTAAGGAAAACAACGGTGGGGCGATAATTAAACACTTTGGGAAAGCAAACCAATAAGCAAACCTGCTGTTAATTAATTTATTATACGTGCAAAATAGCCACAGTATTATATTTTAATGGTTGGGGCGGCTTTTATTGAACAATGGTGGCTAAGTTTTTGTTTCTTATTTGTCGTACGTTACACAGGTAAGCATCTAAAGTTATAATAACAGGGAAATATTTTTTAAAATTGAAATCCGTGTAAGAACTTTTCCCGTAAATAGTTGTTGTTAATCAGGTTAACTGATATTATATCCGGTTTTAGATTAGGAAAAGTAAGGAAACCTTACTATCTTGATTCTCAATAGATAATCTAGCTAAAAAATTCTGGCCGTAGGCTATTAAAATACTCTAAAGTTGGCATAGGTTATGAAAACCTGTGAGTTTTTTAGCTCGCAGGTTTATTTTTTTATACACTTTATCAGATAAAAAAGCGCCGTGTACTCCCGCACCGGCGCCCTTAAAAGAGGTCTTTACCGCTTATAATACTTTCTCCATCCCCACACTCCTCGATCCTTTAATCAGCAAATGTGTGTGTTCAAATGCCTGCTGCTCCAGCCAATGTTTTGCCTCTTCGGCATTCTTCATGAAGATGTACGGATGTTTAACCTTCGCGAAATCGCCACCTACCAGCACTACCGCTTTCCAGTGGCTGCGTTCCAGCAGATCGATCAACGCCTGGTGTTCCTGCTCACTCTCTGCACCGAGTTCCATCATACCGCCTAACAGCAGTACTTTATCCCCGGCGTCCAGTCCGGCAAAATTTTCTATTGCAGCTTTCATGCTTGATGGGTTGGCGTTGTACGCATCCATGATAACGGTGTTGCTGCCTTGTTTGATGATCTGTGAGCGGTTGTTGGAAGGTACATATGCTTCCAGCGCCAGTTTGATCGTAGTGGACGGAATATCGAAATGGCGGCCGATCGCGTAGGCGGCCAATGCATTTGGTAAATTATAAGCACCTACCAGGTGGGTGCGGATGTGTTCTTCCTCTGTTTTTACTTCCAGCAAAGCGGTGCCAGGCACGGCTTCTCCGTTATAGTCGGCCTTTTCGGTACCATAGGTAACGATATTAGAAATGCCTTTGCTCATATCGGCCAGGTAATCGTATCCATTGAAATAAAACACGGTACCATTGTTGGCGCGCAGGAAATCATACAGTTCTCCTTTTGCCTTTTTTACGCCTTCCACACCGCCAAAACCTTCGAGGTGGGCCTTGCCTATATTGGTGATGAGGCCGTGTGTGGGCAGGGCTACCTTACAATACCCTTCTATTTCCAGCTGGTGATTGGCGCCCATTTCTATGACGGCCATTTCCGTATCCATGGGTATACTGAGGATGGTAAGCGGTACACCTATGTGATTGTTAAGGTTGCCAACAGTAGCCACTGTTTTGTATTTGGCTGACAATACGGTTTTCACCAGTTCTTTGGTGGTGGTTTTGCCGTTGGTGCCGGTAATGCCTATAAAGGGAATGGTAAATTGTTTACGGTGATGCAGGGCCAGTTGTTGCAGGGTTTCCAGCGCATCGCTTACCAGCATCATTTTATCGGGTTGGGTAAAGTACGCTTCTTCGTCTACCACAGCCAGTACGGCACCGGCTTCCAGGGCTGCCGTTGCATAAGTATTACCATTAAAGTTCGGGCCTTTAAGGGCAAAAAAGATATCGCCCGCCTTCAGTTTGCGGGTATCGGTTTGCACAGAAGGGTACTGGCGGTATATATGATACAGTTGCTCGATATTCACTTTACATTAATTTATTTACAAATGTATTATCTTTCACAGGAAAGACAACTCTTTGCAATATAAGCACGTATACAGAAAATTATAAGGATTCAAAAAAGATAAATAAGCTAGTATGATGAAGTACCTATCCGGCATGTTGCTCTTATGGCTGGTGTATAGTGCCTGTACATCGGAACAGGCGCCGAAACCAGAGGACAAGAATTTCGCGTGCGATACCGCAGTAATTACCTCTGCAAGAATTTATACGATCATCCAGCAGAAGTGTACCAACTTTGGTTGTCACCCTGGCGGCGGTTCGCCCGTAGGTGCCAACTTCGGTACCCTGGCCAGTCTTAAGGCTTACATTACGCTAAACGGCGGCACGTTCGCCGAAAGAGTTACCTCCGTTAATGCAGATATGCCGCAGTCACAGGGCTTCCCTGAACTGCCAAGAGCGGTGCGCGACTCCATTGCCTGCTGGATTTCGAAGGGAATGCCTGATCAATGATCCTTTAAACTGTAGCGTGTTATGAAACGATTAATCCTGCTTATGGCGCTGTTGCCCTGCGCGGCAACTGCTTTCGCCCAAGATGTGTATTCTTCCCGAAATATAAACCTGTCGTTCTTTTCCAAAGCGCCGATGGAAGATATAGATGCCAAAACTTCCCAGGGGGTATCGGCTATTAATATCAAAACGGCGGCTGTATATTTTAAAGTGCCTGTTAACACTTTCCAGTTCAGGAAGTCGCTGATGCAGGAACACTTTAACGAGAACTACCTGGAAACGGATAAGTTCCCCTATGCGGAGTTTAAAGGGAGGATCCTGGAACTGCCGGACCTCACCAAGCCCGGTACTTACAATGTTACGGTAGAAGGGACCCTGAACATGCACGGCGTTGTTAAAACCTACCGTGAAAAGGGCACCATTACTGTAAGTCCTGGTAAACTGGCGGTCAACTGTACTTTTAAAGTGCGCATAGCCGATCATAAAATCAAAATCCCCACCCTGGTAATCAGGAACATTGCCGAGGTGGTGGATGTAACGGTGGATGGTACTTACGGCCCCACTAAATAAATTATTCAATACTAAAAATGCCTTATGACCTTCGTACGTTTACTCACCGGTTTGCTGTTGTGTACTACCTGCTGTTTCGCACAGGATGATCTTAGTTCTATGTTTAAAGACTCTGCCCGCCGCAGCGAAAGGGTTACGGGTACCTTTAAATCTACCCGCATTATTAACGGTCAAAGCAACGAAACGCTTGGGAAAAATGAGCTGGACTTCCGTGTGGGCCACCGTTTTGGTGATATGGGCGGCTCTAATGGCGGTTCTAAAACTTTCTTCGGTATGGATAACTCTACCGATATCCGCATTGCCTTTGAATACGGTATTTCAGATAACCTGATGGTGGGCATTAGTCGCTGTAAAGGTTCGGGCAATCTCTCGCAGATGTACGAGGGACTGATCAAATATAAACTGCTGCAGCAAACTACCGACAATCATGTGCCCCTGGCTGTTACGCTGTTCGGTAACGCCGTGGTAAGCGCCATGGAGTCGTCGGACGATGAATCGTCGCCCGGCTACTTCGGGAAGTTCAGCGACCGTATGTCTTATACCGCGCAGGTAGTGTTGGCCCGGCAGTTTGGACGTACCTTTTCGCTGGCGCTTTTGCCTACTTACGTACACCGCAACCGCGTGGGGTACCAGGACATGAACGATATGTTTGCCATGGGTGTGGGCGGCAGGTTAAGGTTTACGAGGCGACTGGCCCTGGTGGTGGACTATTTCGTGCCTTTCCGCGACCAGGAGAGTAAGGACTATGCGGAAACCTTGGATACCAAATACTACAATACCCTGGGTGTTGGTTTGGAGATAGAAACCGGCGGTCACGTGTTTAATGTCAATTTTACCAACTCGACCGCCATCCTTGAAAATCAATTCATTCCGGAAACTACTGCTACCTGGACCAATGGTCAGTTCCGCTGGGGATTCAATATTTCCCGTAGATTTGACCTTGACAGGAAGAAAAGCAAACATTGAAAGTAATTATCTGCACCATAAAAGAAAACGCCTGGGTAGCCAAATTGGCCGCCCGCAACATGCGCTCCCGGAATATGGCCATCGTTTTTGGGTCCACCATTAACCTGTATGGCGTAAGCCGGGAAGAGTTCCTGGCCAATACAGGCTGGGTGCGCCACGAGGTGTGTCATGTGCGTCAATACCGCTACCATGGCTTCGCATGGTTCCTGCTCCAGTATGTTTGGCAGTGGCTGAAGGTGGGGTATTACGAGATCAGCTTTGAAAAGGAGGCCCGCCTGGCCGAAAACGATCCCTCTGTAATGGACGGGGTACGGATCTTGTAAAGAATCGTTAAAAGAGCCCCGGCTGTGTAAATTTTAACATATGCGGGTGATTTTTCCTTATTTTTACGTACAAAGGTTGTTCCTATGGTCAAGAAGGTAACAGAGGGTATTACAATCAGCGTGGAAACGTTTTACCAGCCGGATTACTCCAATCCGATCGGAAGTGAGTTTATGTTTGCTTATCGTATAACGATCGAAAACAACAACACCTTCCCGATCAAATTGCTTCGTCGTCACTGGTACATCATCGATTCTAACGGTACCCACCGCGAGGTGGAAGGAGAAGGCGTAGTAGGCGTACAACCGCTGCTGGCACCTGGGGAAAGTTATCAGTACGTTTCCGGCTCTAACCTCCGTACGGAGATTGGTAAGATGTACGGAAACTATCAGATGGAGAACCAGCTTAACAAAAAGATGTTCGAGGTGAAAATCCCCGAATTTCAGATGGTAGTGCCTTTTAAACTGAATTAAACTTACTGTGCCCACCGCGGCGTATCCCTGCTCACTTATTCATTTATCTGGGCTTGTACTTCGATTTTTCCTTTTCAACATACTGGATAAACAAAAAAGGCATCTCTTACGGGATGCCTTTTCGTTTATTATTTCGGTCTGTACTTCGATTCGTTAAAGATCTGCACCGCGTCTTTGTTTTCCATTAACTGCGCCAGTGTTACTTCGGGGTGTTTCTCCATGTAACGTTGTACAATGCGGCTGCCTACATAAGCGCCTATTTTGCCTGGCGAGCCTGGCGGCATGCCCTGCGTACTCGGCCCTTCGCCCATAAAGTGCATCAACTGTTGCCAGTCGGAGGAGTACAACAGGTTTTGCTGTACAAAGAACTGCCATACCAATTCCTCGTTGGCGTTACACCAGTCGAGCTGGGCCTGTGTATAACCAATGCGCAGCGTATCGCCGGTATCAGGCAGTACTTTGGAAAGGAAGTATTGCTGCCTGCCCGCATCTACCATCTGTTCTATCAGTTTACGGCCTTCTGCCGGACGGGGGAATAAATCCTGTTCTATTACTTTCATCACATTCACTGGTATATACTCCGGCTCAAACGTCCTTACAAGGTAAGATGGTAACTCCTGCGACAACATGGCGTATACCGGGAAGTCTTTGCCCAGGTACATGTCCAGGCCAATGGCCACCGTTGAATCTACCGTAAGCGCACCATAGTTGCCGATGGCAGACATAAAGGTTTTTACTTTGGGGGGATGAAAGGAAGGGATGTAATACTTTGTGTAACGAAAGGCCTGTGCCAACGCTTCTTCTGTTTTATCGAGCGATTTAAAATGCACATTGATACTGTCCTGCAGGCCTTTAAAATCGGGGTTGGTGAGGAAGGCGCGTAGGGCGTGTTGCACCAGCTCCATATCCACCGTAGTATCACCTATTGGCCCGAAGTTGAGGATGTGCTGAAAGTAAAATGGCATAAAGCGCGGATGCTTGTCGGCCAGCAATTTTAAGCCACCTGCTACGTTATTGGTATCGATATTAAAAAAATCCTGGTCGAACCGCTCGGCCTTTACCGTCATTGGGATGTGGCTTACATCGGGTGCTTTAGTGCCACTACCGCAACTGTTAAGCATCACCAAAAGAGTAAAGGACGATATTAACAGGCGCAGGATATTTTTATTGAAGTAACTTTGCATCGCTTTTTAAAACTTTAATGATGGTAAAAATATTGCATAACATGTTATCAGGAAAGCAGAATTATTGGAAATCTTTAATATTTGCCGGTTTGATCATGGGCGCAGGTGTAACAGCAAAGGCGCAGGAAGGATTTTCAAAGAGAATGTCTAAAGAGATTGGCAGAAAGGTACGTTTCGGTTTTAAACTCGATCCGGGGGTGGGCATTCTGAAATCACAGGAAGAGGGCATAGAGCGTAACGGCGCCAAGTTGAACCTTGCTTACGGTATCATGGCCGACTTCTTCCTCGACCGGTCGGAAAACTATGCCATTGGTACAGGTTTTCAGATTACACATACCGGTAGCGTAATGATGTACGATAAAGGCATTGGTCTTAACGAATACAACGATTTTCCTACCGAGTACGATCTGCGTGTACAATACCTGGAAGTACCGGTAACCCTCAAACTCAAATCTGAAACCCAAAGCGACATCGGCATCTGGGGCCAGTTCGGCACTTACTTTGCTGCACCTATAAAAGCACGGGCAAACGTAATAAGCAATAACATCGAACACAAAAAACAGAATGTGCTGCCCGAAATGCACCGTATTAATATGGGCCTGTTGCTGGCCGCAGGTATTGAATACCCGCTTACAGAAACATTGTCAGGTATTGTTGGTTTTGGCTACCAGGGCGGATTTACCGATCTTACCCGCGATAAAAAGTGGAACGATGGTAAATTAAACCTCAACAGCTTCTCCCTCAGATTAGGCCTGTTTTTTTAGTAGCAGTAACTTTATAGTATGAAAATAGTATTAGCGCAGCAGAACTATCACATTGGTAACTTCGAGGACAATACAGCGAAGATCATAACCGCCATCAAAGAAGCGGAAGCTGCCGGGGCCGACCTGGTAGTGTTCTCCGAACTTTGTGTGTGCGGTTATCCGCCCCGCGACTTCCTCGAGTTCCAGGACTTCATCAATAAGAGTTACGCTGCGATAGATACGATTAAACTGCATACCCAAAACATTGCCGTGCTGGTAGGCGCCCCTGCCCGTAACCCACAGCAGGAAGGCAAAGACCTGTTTAACGCCGCCTGGTTCCTGCACGAACAGGAAGTAAAACAGGTGGTACACAAAACACTGCTGCCTACCTACGATATATTTGATGAGTACCGCTACTTCGAACCTTCGTACGAATGGAACGTGGTGCCTTTTAAGGGCAAAAAGCTGGCGGTCACTATTTGTGAAGACATATGGAACCTGGGCGATAACCCGCTGTACCGCGTGTGCCCCATGGATAAACTTATAGAACAACAGCCGGATGTAATGATCAATCTTTCCGCTTCTCCTTTTGATTACGATCACGACGAGAACCGGAAAGAGATCATCCTGGCCAATGTACGCAAGTACAAAATCCCCATGATTTACTGTAACACCGTAGGCTCGCAAACCGAGATCGTATTCGACGGCGGTTCGCTGGTGTACGATGCCGAAGGTAACATCGTGAAAGAACTGCCGTATTTCAAAGAGGCAATGGAAACGGTGGAACTCGAAACCCTGAAAGGTACGGTACAACAGCAGCCGAAGAAAGGCATCACCGGCCTGGAGTTCGGGCACAACATCGACCGTATTTACCAGGCTTTATTGCTGGGCATTAAGGATTACTTTAAGAAGATGGGATTTACCAAAGCGATATTGGGCTCATCTGGCGGTATAGACAGCGCGGTGGTGCTGGCCCTGGCCTGTGAGGCGTTGGGTAAAGACAATGTGCGCGCTATCCTGATGCCATCGCCCTACTCCACCGAACACTCTGTGAGTGATGCCGTGGCCCTGAGTAAAAATCTGGGTAACCCGCACGATGTGATCCGCATCAACAACATCTACGAAAGCTTCCTCGATACACTGGACCCCTATTTCCAGGGGCTTCCGTTTAACGTGGCAGAAGAAAATACACAGTCGCGCATTCGGGGTAACCTGTTGATGGCGCTGAGCAATAAGTTCGGTTACATCCTGCTTAACACCTCCAACAAAAGTGAGCTGAGTACCGGTTATGGTACATTGTATGGTGATATGGCAGGCGGCCTCTCCGTGCTGGGCGACCTCTATAAAATGCAGGTATATGCCCTGGCCCGCTATATTAACCGCGACCGCGAAATAATCCCCCTCAACATCATAGATAAAGCGCCGTCCGCAGAGCTGCGTCCGAACCAGAAGGACAGCGACAGTCTGCCTGATTACGCCATCCTCGACCGCATTTTGTACCAGTACATCGAGCGCCGGCAGGGCCCCCGCGAAATTATCGCGCAGGGTTTTGAGCCAGAGCTGGTGTCGCGTACGCTGAAGCTGGTGAACAATAACGAGTACAAACGTAACCAGTTCTGCCCCATCATCCGCGTGTCGTCCAAGGCATTTGGCGTGGGGCGCAGGGTGCCTATCGTGGGTAAATACCTCGCTTAATCTAAATTCCTTGCGGCTTTAAGGCCTGTAAATTCTATATTTGTCAAAATTTTTTCGACATAATGTTACAGGTACAGTTTATCCGTCAGAACAAAGCATTGGTGCTGGAACGCCTTGCCCTGAAGAATTTCAGGGAGTTGGGCGTTGTAGACGAAGTGTTAGATCTGGACGACAGAAGGAAGAAACTCACACAGGAGTACGATGATACCCAGGCCCGTGTGAAATCCAGTTCCAAGGAAATAGGTAAACTGATGTCGCAGGGCTCGCAGGAAGAAGCGGAAAAGCTGAAAGCCGAAGTAGCCACCCTGAAAGAGCGCCTGGCCCCGATCAACGAAGAGTTGAACGCTACCGAAAAGTTACTGCTGGAAACAATCGTAAAACTCCCCAACCTGCCCGCTGCCATCGTACCTGCCGGTAAAACACCGGAAGATAACGTAGAAGTGCGCCAGGGCGGTGCTAAGCCGGAACTATATGCAGGCGCCGTGCCGCATTGGGACCTGGTGAAGAAATACAACCTCATCGACTTTGAACTCGGTAACAAGATCACCGGCAGCGGTTTTCCTGTTTATACAAATAAAGGCGCCCGCTTACAGCGTGCATTGCAGAACTATTTCCTCGACTTTAACACCGCCGCAGGTTATATTGAGCATCAGCCACCATTGCTGGTAAACGAAGACAGTGCTTTCGGTACCGGCCAGTTGCCTGATAAAGAAGGGCAGATGTACTTTGCCACGGAAGATAAGTATTACCTGATCCCCACCTCCGAAGTGCCGCTGACCAACATCTACCGCGACGATATCGTAAAAGAGTCCGACCTGCCAATCAAACTTACTGGTTATACACCTTGTTTCCGCAGGGAAGCAGGTTCTTACGGTAAAGATGTGCGTGGTCTCAACCGCCTGCACCAGTTCGATAAAGTGGAGATCGTACAACTGGTACATCCCGATAAATCGTTCGAGATACTGGATGAAATGGTAGCACACGTGGAAAAGCTGGTCGCATCGCTCGGCCTGCACTACCGTATTTTACGCCTTTGTGGCGGCGATATGGGTTTTGCATCTGCTATTACCTACGACTTCGAAGTTTACAGCGCTGCCCAGCAAAAATGGCTGGAAGTAAGCTCTGTATCTAACTTTGAAAGCTACCAGACAAACAGGATGAAGATCCGTTACAAGGATGGCAATGGTAAAACGCAACTGGTACACTCGCTCAACGGCAGTTCCCTGGCCTTCCCGCGTATACTGGCCTGTATCCTGGAAAACAACCAGACCGCCGAGGGTATTAACCTGCCGGAGGTATTGCACAGTTATGCCGGTTTCGACAAAATAGCATAAACATATTTTAATACGAATTAAGCCCGCCGTTAAGCAACCGGCGGGCTTTTTGTACGTATATGTCTAAACATGTTGTTTTTTGGTCTGGTGTAAATCAATTACTTTGTCAATGGCTTTAACTAAATACTCTATTTATGAAAAGATTAGGTCAAATCGCCTTCGCCATGCTGCTGTTAAGTGCCTGCGCCCGTAATAAAACCAATACAGGCGAAAGTCCCGAAGTAGCATTCGCAAGGTACCCGGCATCTGAAGGAAAAACTTTATTCCAGGAAAAGTGCAATCGCTGTCATGTGTACAGGCTGCCCGAAACCCATAGCACAAGCTCCTGGGTGCCTATCATGAACAGGATGGCGCGTAAAGCAAGGCTGAACGACGATCAGAAAGCCGCCGTACTGGCTTTTGTACAGTCGAACGCTAAAAAGTAGTTTGCTGCCCGTAAAATGTTAAACGCAGAGCAGTTGTGCGAACAACTGCTCTTTTTTAATGCCCCACAGCCCGGTGCCGTTGAAGGGTGTGACACAACGGTGGTTGAGCAGGGAGGGGTAGTTGGTTAAATAATAATGGGACAAACTTTAGTAACATCCTTCAGCCGCCGTTGTGTCACTCCCTTCAGCGGTTGAAACTACACTGAGCCTGTCTCAATCTGGCAGGGTATACACTGCTCCTTTTTCAGGCTGTCGCAATCACACCCGCAGGCCTGAAACACGTTTAACCGTCCGCTCACCCTCCGCTTCACCATACTCTCTCCCTGCTTTCTATACACCTCCCGGCAATGTATATACCGCATTTGTTGCTCACTTTCTCAACCTGCTCCTTATATTTGGGATGTATGGACCACTTTTTACCAAATGGAAGTACCCTCGTTATCCGCCGTCCCAGGGTGGAGGATGCCGCTGCTTTGCTGGAATGTTTCCGGCAGCTTACCATGGAAACGGACTTCCTGCTGTACTCGCAGGCAGAGGCTATGAGGTTCAGCATCCGCGATGAGGAGGACTTTATACGGCAATACCTGCTGCAACCCCGGCACCTGCTGTTACTGGCCGAAGTGGAGGGGCAAATAACGGGCTCTATCGCTATTAACCAGAGCAGGTTCGAGAAACAGTCGCACCTGGGGGAACTGGGCATCGCCATACTGCGATCGCACTGGAACCTGGGGATCGGGCGCAGGCTAATGACGGCGGCCATCCGCTGGGCAATAGAACACCCCAGCATGGAGATCATTCATTTTGGGGTATTAGCCAATAACGAAAAGGCGATACAGTTGTACCGCAACTTCGGCTTCCTCGAATGTGGCCGCCTGCCACAGGCAGCAAAAACTATAGACGGTAGTTATGTAGACCTCATTACCATGGCTAAACGAATTAAAAACCCATAACCTGTTATGTATACCTACCAGGGAAAATACCATTATGAGAGCTCGGCCGAAGTACAAACGGCCACGGTATCGTTCGCCAATAACAAACTGCAGATAGGCCTCAAAGACGAACACGGTAACCCACGGAACGTATTGTGGTTCTGGGAAAAAATCGTGATCGAAAAAATAAATGGGAGCGAATGTTTCCTGGGGTACGATGGGTATCCGCGGCAAACACTTATTGTGCTATCGTCAGAGTTTGCGGAAGAACTGGAGAAGCGCCGAAAGGTGTTTGGAAAACCAACCAGCAATAACCGCGCGGTGAATGCTATTTTGGTAATATCTGGTGTGATGCTGGTGCTGGGACTGGCCCTTTATTTGTGGCTCATTCCTTACCTGGCGGGTAAAGCGGCCGAAGCCATACCTGTATCATATGAGCAGGAGCTGGGCGACAAACTATACCGCTCGCTGATCGCCGAATATAAGGTAGAGCCGGAAAAAACGAAGCTGGCCAACGAGTTCTTTAAACAAATGAAAGTGCCCACCGCTTACGATATCCGCATTACGGTTGTAAAGGACGATCAGTTGAACGCCTTTGCCATGCCGGGCGGTAATATTGTGGTGTACGATAAGCTGATACGCGAAATGAAAGGCCCGGAAGAATTGGCCGCGCTGCTGGCGCACGAGTTTTCGCATGTACAGTTGCGGCATACCACCAAAACCATGTTCCGCAGCATGGGGACTTACGTAATGTTATCGCTCGTATTTGGCGACCTGACCGGTGTTGGTGGCGTGATGCTGGAAAATGCCCACAGCCTTAAAAACCTGCAGTACTCCCGCAGTCTTGAGAAAGAGGCTGACCTCAATGGGCTGGAACTGCTGCAGGCCAGGCATATTAACGGCAATGGCTACGTGAATTTATTTAACACGCTCAAAAAAGAAAATGGTCTTGCCCCGTCCGAATGGATGAGCAGCCATCCCGATCTCGACAACAGGATTAATTATATAAAGTCAAACGAACACTACCAGCCCGGCGCCACTACAGACACGACGTTAACCCGCCTGTTTGCAGCTTTGCAGTCCGATGAAAAGACATGGTAGTTTAAACGCAGAAAGATGCAACGATACGACAGGCAAACCAGGTTGAAGGACTTTGGTCCGCAGAAGCAGGCGCTTTTACAAAACGCGGCTGTATTGGTAATTGGGGCGGGTGGATTGGGAATGCCCGTTTTACAATACCTCACTGCCATGGGCGTGGGCAGAATAGGGATCGTGGAACACGACAATGTTTCTATCACCAACCTGCAACGCCAGGTAATGTATGATACCGCAGATGAGGGCAAGTCCAAACTGGGCGTAGTGACTAAAAAACTGCAGGCCCTTAATCCGGAGGTGAAGTTTGACGCCTGGGATACCTTTATACTCCCGCATAATGCGCTGGAAATCATTGGGCAGTACGATGTGGTGGCCGACTGTTCCGACAACTTCGGTACCCGTTACCTGGTAAACGATGCCTGTGTGATTACAGGCAAACCGCTGATTTACGGCGCTATTTACCAGTACGAGGGCCAGGTGAGCGTATTTAATTACAATGGCAGTGCCACTTACCGCTGCCTGTTTCCCGAGCCGCCTGCGGAGGGCGAGCGGATGGATTGTAATGAACTCGGCGTGTTGGGCATATTGCCCGGTATAGTGGGTAGTTATATGACCAATGAAGTGGTGAAAGTGGTGTGCGGTATCGGTTTGCCGCTTACGAACCTGTTGCTTACCATCCATATATTACAGAACGACCACCAGGTATTCCATTTCGGCCCGGTATCCGGCAATCACCAGATAAAGGCGTTGCAGGAAAGTTATGACCAGGGAGCATGTGAAGTCCCTGCAGGCTTACAATTACTGGAAGTGAAAGAGCTGGCGCAGTGGCGCGGTGGTGGTCGCACCTTCCAGTTGCTGGATGTGCGGGAGCAGGATGAGTGGGAGGTATGCCACATCGAGGGCGCCCTGCACATCCCGATGAACAGCGTAATGCGGTATGCAGACAGGTTGCCGAAAGACCAGCCCATCGCTGTGCTTTGCCATCATGGCATGCGCAGCCGGGCAGTAGCGCAACAGCTGTTACAGGCAGGTTTCCGTACAGTGTATAACGTTACTGGCGGTATACATGCCTGGGCCATGGAGGTAGATCCGGAAATGGCTGTTTACTAGCGCGTTTTGTTGGAATGGAATTTGGGCAATGATTTGTTAACATAGGCACTTTAAACTTAGTGGATATATTACAGTCATACTCTAAATCCTTTGCAATATGGCCCTGGTTCCCGAGAAAATACAGATGCAGCACCTGGCATGGCGTGCCGGTTTCGGCGAAAACCTGCCCGTTATAGAAGGTTGGGGTAAGCGTAAACGGAAGGAAACCGTTAAGCGCGTGCTGGCCGGGCAGGATAAAGAGATGGAGGAGCTGCGCGTGATCAACGAAACCGATCTGCCCGACTACAAGCGCCTCAAAGATATGAACGAGGAGCAGCGCCGCGCCATCCAGAAACTCAATACTGATGGTATTAAAGACCTGAACGTATCGTGGATGAACGCGATGATCAAAACCAGTCACCCACTTAGGGAAAAGATGGCGCTGTTCTGGCATGGCCACTTCGCCTGCCGCACCCAAAACGTATTATACAACCAGCAACTGCTCGAAGTAATTCGTACCAATGCCCTCGGCAATTTCGGGGAGTTACTCACCGGGGTATCTAAAAGTCCCGCCATGCTGGGCTTCCTCAATAATCAGCAGAACCGCAAACAACGCCCTAACGAGAACTTTGCCCGCGAGGTAATGGAACTGTTTACAATGGGACGCGGTAACTACACCGAAAAAGATGTGAAAGAAGCTGCCCGCGCCTTTACGGGCTGGAGCTTCGACGAAGTGGGCCAGTTCCAGTTCCGCCAGCGTGTACACGACGATGGAGAGAAAACGATACTGGGTAAAACAGGCAACTTCACCGGCGAAGATGTAATCCAGCTTCTGCTGGAACAAAAGCAAACAGCGAAATACATCACCACAAAAATATACCGCTACTTCGTAAACGAAACGCCGGACGAGGCACGTATTAACGAACTGGCCGAAAAGTTTCACCAGAGCAACTACGATATTAAATCGCTGATGCAGGAGATATATGTGAACGACTGGTTTTACGAGGAGAAGAACGTGGGCGCTATTATCAAATCGCCGGTAGAATTACTGGTGGGCCTTCGCCGCGCTATTCCCATGCAGTTTGAACAGGAAGAAACCATGTTGCTGTTCCAGCGGGTATTGGGACAAACACTGTTTTATCCACCCAACGTGGCCGGCTGGCCCGGTGGCCGCAACTGGATCGACAGCTCGAGCCTGATGTTTCGCATGCGTGTACCACAGGTGGTATTATACTCACAGGAGTTCAACATCCGCCCAAAAGAAATAACACCCGAAATGGGAGAGGGGAAGAATTACAAGATGACCCTTGAGATCAATGAATTCCTGAAACGGCAGTACGCCAAAAAAGTAAACGCGCAAATAGACTGGAAGCCTTATGTAGACGGTTACAGCAAAGTGCCGCGTGAAGAACTGGCAGATGCCATTGCAGGCACGCTGCTGCTGAAGAACAAAAGCCTGGACAAAGGTTTCCTGGATAAGTATGCAGACAGCAGCACCCGCGAAAACTATATTAAAACCGTGACCATTGATGTAATGAGCACGCCCGAATACCAGCTGTGTTAATCAATTAAATTTCCGTCTTATGTTAATCGTAAACAGGCGTCGTTTTTTACAGGTAGGATCGCTGGCTTCGGCATCGCTGATGTTGCCCAAATTCCTGAAAGCTTTTGAACAGGGCCATTTAGTGCCTCCCGGTAATAAAGTGCTGGTCGTCATCCAGTTGTCTGGTGGCAACGATGGTCTTAACACTATAATACCTTACCGTAACGATATTTATTACCGCAACAGGCCTGCGTTAGGGATTAAAAGAGAAACAGCGCTGGGTCTCAACGACGATCTCGGTATCCATCCTTCGCTCAAAACGTTTAAAGCTTTATACGATGAGGGTAACCTCTCGGTGCTGAACAACGTGGGTTATCCCAATCCCGACCGTTCGCACTTCCGATCTATGGACATCTGGCACAGTGCCAGCGATAGCCGCGATTACTGGAACTCCGGCTGGATAGGCCGTTACCTCGACGCACAGTGTAAAGGTTGCGATAAACCCACACAGGCGCTGGAGATTGATGATACTTTAAGCCTGGCATTAAAAGGAAATAATGTAAAAGGCCTGGCCCTTACAGATCCTGCCCGGTTGTTCGGCACCAGCAACGAGAAGTACTTTAAGTCGCTGCTCCAAAACCAGCAACAGCATGGGCATAACGAACACGATAATGCCGATTACCTGTATAAAACAATGGCCGAAACTATTTCATCGGCCTCGTACATCCAGCAACAGTATAAAACGTACAAGTCCAAACAGCAATACCCCAATTCGGCCCTCGGCAAAAACCTGAAGACCATTTCCGAACTGATCATGACCGATATCAATACCAGCGTGTATTATGTATCACACGGGAGTTTCGATACCCATGTAGGCCAGGATGGGCAGCAGAAAAGGCTGTTCGGGCAACTGGACGAAGCCGTGAAAGTGTTTACGGAAGACCTGAAGAAGAACAACCGTTTCCAGGATGTGGTAGTAATGACCTTTTCAGAGTTTGGCAGAAGGGTGGCACAGAATGCAAGTGGCGGAACAGACCATGGTACGGCTAACAATATGTTCCTGATAGGCGGTGGGTTAAAAGAAAAGGGCATTCTTAACGAAGGCCCCGATCTGAATAATCTGCAGGATGGCGACCTCAAATATAAGGTAGACTTTAAGAGCGTATATGCCACCCTGTTGGGTAACTGGCTTAAAGCCGATGATGCCGCTATCCTGCAGCACAAATATGATAAACTGAGTTTTGTATAAGATCTAGTAAGAAGTATAAACGATACGGAAGGCGCCCTTAGTCAATGTTCTGGGGGTGCCCAATCCATCTATCATAGTACCGGAGAAACTACCCTCTATTACAGAATCCCGCTTGGCCCTCACTTCAAACACCATATCGCCGGTTTGATCGTCCGCTACCATGTCCAGGCCTTCGAAAGGCAGGGTAAGGTTAAAGCTGTTGCCGGCTTTTGCGCTGCTGTATATACCTGTTTTGAGTTCTGCTTCCTCGCTTTTTAACGACAATACTGCCATGGTGCCAACCGTGTGGTTGAGGCTTGTAGCGTGCAGGGCCGAAAAGTTATATTGCGGATCGGGGCTGGTAGGTAAAAACAGCGTACCCGACGATAACTCGGTGGTATATGGAATGCCATCCAGCTGAAAAGAAATGAACTTACGCGTAGGCGGTTCAGTACTTTCTTTTGAACAGGCAAATAAGAAGAGGGTTACCAGCAATACTCCCAGTGGCATAATTCTGCGTCGCATAGGTATATGAAAATTTTATCAAATGTACTATTTATCTCTGACAATATACGTCAGCGGGCAGGCTTTTATTGCCCTGCCCGCTGGTAAAATTTATATGTCCAGCTTTTTAGGTTGTTTTTTGGCGATGCGGTAAAGCACCCATCCCATGAAGCCGAATGCCAGGGCTGCAAGCAGTTGATAACCACCATTGCCGAGGTAAGCTTCCAGTGATTTTTCCATGTTTACATTGGTCAGGAAGTCGGCTGCACCGCTGTTTACAGACAATACCGCCACGATCACACCGGCAATGGCGCCGCCGGCCACCAGTCCGGTCGCAAAAAGGCTGCCGCCGCCCAGTTCTTCCTCTTCCGGCGTTAACACGATGCCCGACTTCTTGCGTCTCCAGTCTATCAGTCCGCGGATAGCGCCGCCAACAAATATGGGCAGTGTAGTAGCCAGGGGCAGGTACGCTCCCACGGCAAACGACAGGGAACTGATACCACAAAGCTCCATGGTAATGGCGATGAAGGCGCCCACGATCACGAATTGCCAGTCGAGGTTAAAGGATAGGATACCTTTAATCAGCGTGGCCATCAAAGTAGCTTGCGGTGCAGAATAGGTAGTAGAACCAATAGCGTGTTTAATGCCTTTGGATGCCATTTCCGCCGTAGGTGTATCGAGAATGTGTACCGTCCAGCCAATTACGATAGCCGAAACGATAGCACCTATAAACAGCGTAATTTGCTGATAGCGGGGCGTAGCACCAACCAGGTACCCGGTTTTAAGGTCCTGTGAGGTAGTGCCGGCATTGGCAGCGGCGATACAGATGATGCCTCCCACCACAAGGGCCATCGGTTCATATACTTTACCGGTCCAGCCCACAGCAATGAATATCAGGCAGGTGCCCATAATAGTGGCGATGGTCATGCCTGATATCGGGTTGTTCGTGGTGCCGATAATCCCTACGATACGGCTGCTTACCGTTACGAAGAAGGCACCGAAGATCACTACCAGTATGCCGATCAGTAACCGTTGCCATATAGTGTCGCCAGGCAATTGTGTAAGCAGCGACATTACCAGCACCAGGCCGATCGTACCAAAGATCACCACTTTCATAGACAGGTCTTTCTCGGTACGCAGTACTGCTTTTTCTTCTTCCCCTTTTATAGAACCGAGGCTGCCTTTAAATGATTTGATAATGGTAGGGATAGTTTTGATCAGCGTGATCAATCCACCGGCAGCTACAGCACCTGCGCCAATCTGTTTCACATAGGCCTGGTATACTGCGTTGGAAAGATTGGAGAAAGTATGGGTGGCAGGGTCCCATCCGAAGTTATCGTTTACCGTAGTAAGATCGGCCAGTTGCCCGAGCTTAACCAGTTGTAAGGCGATTTGATCATGCGGCACCAGGGAGGCCAGCAGGGGAATAAGTCCCAGCCAGGAAAGTACGCCGCCGGCAACCAACACGCCGCAAATACGCGGGCCAATAATGTAACCAACCCCCAGGTACTCAGGAGTAATTTCGCCACTGATTCGGGCAGCCGGGAAATACTTGTTCGCTTTGTCGGTGACGAAAGTAGGTACCTCGGCAATTACATGTAATACCTTTTGCAACAGCGCGTACACTACAGCGAAGCCAAGACCGAGGAAGGCCGTCTTGGCGAAATTGCCGCCTCGTTCACCAGCCTTGAGTACGGCCGCGCAGGCCGTGCCTTCGGGATAAGGAAGCGTATGATGTTCTTTTACGATCAGCGATTTACGAAGGGGGATCATCAGCAAAGTGCCGAGTAGTCCGCCCAGTATAGCCAGGATGAGAATTGTCCAGTAGTTGAAAAAGGATGCGCCGTCATTCACGCCCGCCTCGTTGAGCGACAGGAACAGGAAGCCCGGAAGCGTAAATGCTACGCCGGAGGCAATAGACTCACCAGCGGAACCGGTCGTTTGAATGATGTTGTTTTCGAGAATGGTGGTTTTAAAGAATTTGCGCCCTAAGGTAATGGCCACTACGGCTATAGGGATAGATGCCGATACGGTGAGGCCGGCCTTTAAAGCCAGGTATACGTTGGCGGCACCGAAGATAATCCCGAAAATACAACCCAGCAGGATGGATTTAAGGGTGAATTCCTTCATTTGTGTTTCGGGGGAAACGAAGGGTTTGAAGTTGTTGCTCATAAGGAGGTTTATCTATTAAAAATAAAACAAAAAAGGAGCTGAGGCAATTCTCAACTCCTTTTTTGGAAAAAGGTGATTATCCTTATTGGGCGTTCATTAGCTTCTGCAACTGTTTGGTAATCATAAACAGGATCAGGGAGGCAACGCCCGCCATGATCACAAACAACATGAAGAACTCATAAAGGTTGGATATCTGGAATCCCATGAACTGGGTAGGGCTCTTATCAGGATAAAGTGCGCTGAGTTCACCTGCCAGCTTGTTGGCACCTGCGTTAGCGAGGAACCAAACTGCCATCAGCAGGGAGGCGAAACGTACAGGAGAAAGTTTGTTCACCAGTGCAAGGCCGATGGGCGACAGGCAAAGTTCGCCCCAGGTGTGCAGGGCGTACATGCTGATCAGGAACAGCATGGTTACTTTCATACCAGGTGCCACGCTTTTAACACCTACACCTATCACTACATAACCCAGTGCCAGCAGCAACAGGCCGATAGCCATTTTGGTTGGGGAGCTAGGTTCGTACTTGCCCAGTTTCAGCCATATCCAGGCAAATAAAGGTGCAAATGCTACTACGAATAAAGAGTTCAGCGACTGGAAGGCGCTTGCTGGTAATTCTTTCACAGTGATCGTCATATCGCCGGCGCTGTAAAGGCTGATGTTCAAGTATACGAGGTAAGCGCCCGCGAGCAGTAACAATACAGCCAGCGTGGTTTTTACGCTCTTCGGATCTTCAATCATCTTCGTGTTGATCTTGCGGATCAGCACATAGATGTAATATATAGCCACGGCGCTAAGTGCAGAAATCACCCAAACAGGAATGTTCCAGTTAAGTACACGATCGGTCTGCTCGTCCGCAAAGAATGTAAGTGAAGCACCAGCCTGCTCGAACGCAGCCCAGAAGAACACTACGAAGAACGAGAGGATGAAGATCACACCGATCTTCTTTTTCTCAATAACGGTAAGACTTTTATCGCTGAAGATCATCACGATGATAATCACTACAGCAGCGATCAGCAGGTAAGTAAGGAAAGGGAATTCTTTAGCATCTACCCATAACATACCAATGGCCAGTGCAGAGAAAAGCAGCAGGGCCGGGATAACTACGATAGGGTTGGTCGCATTTTTAGGCGCTTCTGCAGGCACAATACCCAGTGGTTCGCCGCTGGATTTGCGGATGTAAAAGTCTTTAAGCCACTGGAACACTACTACGCTCAATAACATACCGATACCTGCGCAAAGGAAGGCCCATTTAAAATCAGCAGGGTTGCCGGTATCGCCAAGTCCGCCGCACAATGCAGGGCCTAAAGCGCCACCTACGTTAATACCCATATAGAAGATGGTGTATGCCGCATCTATCCTCCTGTCGTTAGCCGGGTACAGCTGGCCAACCATAGAGGAGATGTTAGGTTTGAAGAACCCGTTGCCGGAAATCATGAAACCAAGGCCAGAGAAGAAGAGCAGGGAGGCGAGTTGCGGATTGCTGGCATAAATGGATGCACATCCGAACAGCAGGAACTCACCCAGTGCCATTAACAGGCCACCGGTAATGATTGATCTCCTGTTACCCCAGTAGCGGTCGGCTACAAAGCCACCTACAAGCGGGGTGAGGTAAACAAGGCTGGTATAGCTGCCATATAAACTGGACGCGAAGGCTTTGTCGAACAACAGGGCTTTAGTCATAAACAGGATCAGGATCGCCCTCATCCCATAGTAGTTAAACCGCTCCCACATTTCTGTTGCAAACAATACGTACAAGCCCTTCGGATGCCCCTTAGGCGTAGCAATTTGATTCATAAATGGTTAGTTTTGTTATAGCTGATTTTAGTTATTAAGCTGCGTTTTCTTGCTCTCGGAGTCATGGATGCGGGGCGTAAGTTAAATAAATTCAGCAATCCAGCTAAAAAAATAAGGCTTTTGTACATTTTTAGTGTTCCTTTGCAAAAAAATCCAATTCCCCATTTTTCATGTCCATATCCCGGCTATCATCCCCTTGCAAAAGGGTTAGTTGATGCATGACCTTGAAAAGCACGCCTATGGCGGGGGGAATACTATTTTAGGAGAATTATGAAGATACTATTACTTGGAAGCGGCGGCCGCGAACATGCGCTGTCATGGAAAATGTCTCAGAGCACTAAGTGTACGGGTCTGTTTATAGCCCCGGGAAATGCAGGCACCGCCCAGTACGGTACCAACGTAAACATTGCGGGTACCGATTTCGAGAAACTCAAGAATTTCTGTATTGACAATAAAATTGAGCTGTTGGTAGTGGGTCCTGAAGATCCACTGGTACACGGCGTTTACGACTTTTTTACGCAAGATCCTGCGCTGCAGCACATACCAGTGATAGGCCCCTCTAAAGTGGGTGCCCAGCTGGAAGGCAGCAAGGCCTTTGCCAAGGAGTTCATGCTCCGCCACAATATTCCCACCGCCGCTTACCGCGAGTTCAGCGAAGCCAATTACGAAGACGGTGTTGCTTACCTTAAGCAACACAGCCTGCCTATCGTACTAAAGGCCGACGGACTGGCAGCAGGTAAAGGTGTGGTAATTGCGGCCACGCACGAAGAAGCCCTGACAGAGTTTGCGCAAATGATTAAAGACGCCAAGTTTGGTGATGCAAGCAAGAAAGTGGTGGTAGAACAGTTCCTTACCGGGATTGAACTGTCTGTTTTCGTGCTTACAGATGGCATCTCTTATAAAATTCTTCCTGCTGCGAAAGACTACAAGCGGATCGGCGAGGGCGATACCGGCCTTAATACCGGCGGTATGGGTGCCATTTCACCGGTGCCGTTTGCAGGCAAAGCCTTTATGGACGAGGTGGAACAAACCATCATCCGTCCAACGGTGGAGGGCCTGGCGAAGGAAAACATCACGTACAAAGGATTCGTTTTCGTAGGACTCATCTCCGTGGAAGGCAAACCTTTTGTGATCGAGTACAACTGCCGTATGGGCGATCCGGAAACCGAAGTGGTAATGCCACGTTTGCAGAACGACCTGCTGGAACTGTTTGCTGCCGTAAGTAACGGTACGCTGGCTGAACAAACGATCTATGAAGATCCGCGTGCGGCAGCTACTGTAATGTTGGTGGCGGGCGGTTATCCCGAGGCCTACGAAAAAGGGAAGGAGATTACAGGTATACCGGAAGCCACGCTGGACCAGATTGTTTTTCATGCCGGAACAAAGGAAGAAGGTGGGATGGTGCTTACAAACGGGGGACGGGTATTAACTGTAACTTCGATGGCGGCCGATTTGAACCTGGCTTTAACGCATTCCAAACAAACTGCCGAAAGTATCAGTTTTGAAGGCAAATATTACCGTAGAGATATAGGCTATGAATTTGTGTAACAATAAGTTACAGCATAAAATATATGTCGCTATTTTTGGGGTAAGCAGCAATTAAAGCAATTTAAATCCGTTAAAACGGAAAAGAATATCTAGCAATGCTTCATACTATAAAAAAAATTATTATACTTTAAGCATTTTGCATCGTATATTCGTTGGAATTAATCATTTTTGCATATCTAATTCTTTTGACCGTATCAAACAATGGGCTTCTTTAATTTTTTAACACAAGAAATCGCGATAGACCTGGGAACCGCGAATACGTTGATCATACACAACGATTCGGTGGTGGTGGACGAACCCTCCATTGTAGCCATAGAGAGAGCCTCCGGCAAGATTGTGGCCGTGGGTAAGAAGGCTATGATGATGCACGAGAAAACGCACGAGTATCTTCGCACTATACGTCCCCTGAAAGATGGGGTTATTGCCGACTTCAATGCTGCCGAGGGCATGTTGAGGGAACTGATCAAAATGGTTTATCCAAAGAAGCCGCTGTTCGCCCCTAGCTGGCGCATGGTGATCTGTATCCCTTCGAGCATTACCGAGGTAGAAAAAAGAGCGGTACGCGACTCTGCCGAACAGGCGGGCGCCAAAGAAGTTTATCTTATTCATGAGCCTATGGCTGCAGCACTCGGTATTGGTATCGATGTGGAAGAACCTGTAGGTAACATGATCATCGACATAGGAGGCGGTACCACCGGTATTTCGGTTATCGCCCTGGCGGGTATCGTTTGCGACCAGAGTATCCGTATTGCGGGTGACGAGTTCACCTCCGATATCATGGAAGCCCTGCGCCGTTACCACAGCCTGCTGATCGGCGAAAGGACTGCCGAACAGATCAAGATCCAGATCGGTTCTGCCCTGAAAGAACTGGACAACCCACCAGATGATATCGCGGTGAACGGTCGTGACCTTGTTACCGGTATTCCTAAACAGATCTTTGTGTCTTACCAGGAAATCGCCGAAGCACTCGATAAATCTATTTTCAAAATAGAAGAAGCTATCCTGAAGGCGCTGGAAACAACCCCTCCGGAGCTGGCCTCGGACATTTACCGCCGTGGTCTTTACCTTACAGGTGGCGGCGCATTGCTGCGCGGACTGGACAAACGCCTTTCTCAAAAAATTAAGCTGCCCGTACATGTAGCTGACGATCCGTTACGTGCGGTGGTGAGAGGAACAGGTATTGCCCTCAAACACATCGGTAAATATCCTTTCTTAATGCAATAATTTCTGGAAGTTCCGGAATCGCAGGTAATGTGGTTCCGGAACCTATACTTTTATCAAGGTGCGTAATCTCATTATTTTCTTCAGGCGGTATTTCAACTTCTTTCTGTTTTTGCTGCTGGAAGTGATATGTATTGCCTTCGTGTTCCGTAACAACAATTACCAGCGCACGGTATACATCAACTCTTCCAACAACATCGGCGGTCAGTTGTACACATGGAATAACGGCATCCAGTACTATTTTCACCTTAGATCTACCAACGACAGCCTGGTAAAAGAAAACGCGCGCCTGCACAATGAGTTATTATCGGCCTTCAATACGGTCGATACTGGCTTCCTCCTCAAAGCAGATACCCTCAGGAAATTTTCCAATGATACCATGCACCGTGTAATTGGTTCCGAAGTACGCCGTTATCGCTGGCTCGAAGCCAAAGTGATCAACAACAGTATTACGCGGGAAATTAACTATCTCACCATTAACCGCGGCAGCAAATACGGCATCAGGCCCAATATGGGCGTGGTTGGACCCAGCGGTGTTGTGGGGGTGGTGCGTAACGTAAGTGAGAACTATGCCACCGTTATATCGCTCCTCTCTAAAACAGCTGCATTTGGCTTTAGCGCCAGGCTGCAGTCTAGCCGCGAAATGGGTACCGTAGTGTGGGATGGAAAAGATGGTGCGCATGCGATCATGAAAGATGTGCCCAAAAGCGCGAAAATTAAGGCCGGCGATACGGTGGTAACCAGCGGTTACTCCCAGTTGTTCCCTGAAAATATCCATATCGGTTATATCGAAAGCTTTTCGCTGTCCGATAAATCCAGCACGGCATATACCATTAAACTGAGGTTGGCTACCAACTTCTCCAATGTGCAATATGTGTATGCGATAGACAACCTGCTGAAAGATGAGCAGGCAAAACTTGAAGATTCTACCTACAAGCAGATAAAATAAGAGATGAGCGTACTGTTTAAAAATATTATCCGCTTTGTGCTGCTGCTGATGTTGCAGGTACTGGTGCTTAACCAGGTACTCATTCATCAGCTGGTAAACCCTTATATCTACATGTTATTTATCCTGCTGCTGCCCTTTAACCTGCCAAGGCCGGCGGTGCAGCTGTTAGGACTGTTACTGGGCCTTACGCTTGATATGTTTATGGATACGATGGGCCTGCATGCAGCAGCCTGTGTGTTTATCGCATATCTCCGCCCGTTTATCCTCAATGTACTATCTCCCCAGGGTGGTTTTGAGGTAACGCAGAAAACACCGTCCATCACAAGTATGGGTACTTCGCAGTTTGCTATTTATGTTTCTATACTGGTGTTGTTGCACAACATCGTTTATTTCTTACTGGAAGTTTTCGGTTTCGCCAACCCTTTTTACCTGTTGTTGAAAATGCTCGCAAGTACAGCCGCCAGTTTGGTGCTTATACTTATTTACGAGTTACTTTTCTTCGCCAGGAAGTAGAATGTTAAATGCAAGTGAAAGCAGCCCGACCGCTGCCCGTTATTTTGTATATTCGTTTCATTAGCCTGCAGTTTACAGTCCATGTCCGTTTATAATCAGCCCAGACAAAGAGTCATCCAGATGATCATCCTTGGGATGGTAGCACTTATCGTGGTGAGGTTATGTTACCTCCAGCTGGTTGATAAGAAGTATTCTAAACTTGCCGACGCCAATGCGGTGTTGCGCAAAGTGGTGTATCCCGACCGTGGCATCATCTACGACCGGAAAGGGCGCAGTGTGTTAGGCAATGATGCCCTGTACGACCTTGTCGTAACACCTGCCAACGTTAAAAGAATTGATACCACTTACCTCTGCCAGTTACTTCAGATCGATAAAGATGAATTTATCCGCCGGATAGGCGATGCTATACGTAAGAATGGCCGTGTAAGGCAAACTGTGTTTTACCCGCTGATGCCGCCCGATATGTACGGCAAACTGCAGGAAAGCATGTACCTGTTTCAGCCGGGCTTCGAGCTGGTATTAAGACCAGTACGTTCTTACCCTTACCATGCCGCCGCCAACATCCTCGGGTACATTGCGGAAGTACCGCCTTATATGCTCGACGATTCGTTGCAACGCTGGGCCGATTACTCCATGGGCGATTTCATTGGCCGTACCGGTCTGGAGAGTTCTTATGAAAAAGTATTAATGGGCCAAAGGGGGATACAATACCTGGTGAAAGATAACCTCAACCGTCCGCAGGGCCCTCTCGAAAACGGAGAGTTCGATACCGCGGCAGTCGCCGGTAAAAACCTGCGCTTATCCCTCGATATAGAACTACAGGCCCTGGGCGAAAAGTTCCTGAAAAACAAGATCGGCAGTATCGTGGCCATCGACCCGCAAACGGGTGGTATACTGGCCATGGTGAGTGGACCTACCTTTGATCCAAACCTGCTTACCGGCTCAATGGGCCGTAAGAACTTCAATAAACTGTTTGTGGATACGGTGTACCCTATGTTGAACAGGGGGATGCAGGCGATTTATCCGCCGGGTTCGTCCATGAAGCCACTTACGGCATTGATGGCGCTGGATGAAGGGGTAATCACCAAAGACTTCGGTTTTCCCTGTCACGGGGGATATGTGAACTGTGGACGCTTAATTAAATGTACGCACCATAATCCCGGACACGCGGCTAACCTGCGCCTGGCGATCGCTAACTCCTGTAACGCCTATTTCGTACACCTTTACCGCCTGGCCGTAGACGCACCTAAGTGGGGTGGCGTTAAAAAAGGACACCAGAAGTGGTGGGGGTATATGCGCGATTTCGGGCTGGGACATCCGCTCGGTGTTGATGTACCTGGTGAGTATCCGGGCCGTGTGGCCGACACTGTACGTATTAACCGCCTGTACAACGGTTACTGGAACTCCTGTAGTGAATTGTATGTGGGTATGGGGCAGGGTAACGTATCAACCACCCCGCTGCAAATGGCCAATGCCATGTGTATTATTGCGAACAAAGGCTCGTACTACATCCCGCACTTCGTAGAAAGTATAGATGGCGATAAGTCGGACATACTCAAAAAATATAAAGAAAAACATAAGGTAGCCAATGTGTCTGACGATGCTTACGAGTCGGTAACACTCGGTATGGCGGACGTAATTACCAGTGGTACAGGTCGTGTTGCCGCTATCGATGGGATAGAGGTATGTGGTAAAACCGGTACTGCCGAAAACCAGGCTAAGATTAACGGTGTACTTACCAAACTGAAAGACCACTCGGTGTTCGTTTGTTTTGCTCCCCGTGTAAACCCGAAAATTGCGGTTTGTGTAATCATCGAGAACGGTGGTTTCGGTGCCACCTACGCCGCGCCAATTGCCAGCCTGATGATGGAGAAATATCTTAATGATACCATCGCTATGACGCCCAAACGCCAGGCGATGATGCAAAAGATGTTTGCCGATAATACCATGTCTCCAGCCCTCCGTGAAAAATCGAAACTGGACTCAATGAATAGCGCCTACGCTGGCTCCGGCCATTTTGGCATCGATAACAGGGGAAGATTTATACTGAATCAATAACGAGAAATGAACCGCTCACAACCTAAATTAACACAGGGTATCGACTGGCCTATTCTGGGCCTCTACTTCGCATTGGTATGCATTGGTCTGATGGCCATCTTTGCTGCCGAACACCGCGATGGCGATAATGTCTGGAATAACATTATTACCCTGAATAAAAACTATGCACGCCAGCTCATGTGGCTTGGAGTTTCCCTTGCTCTCGCTACGATCATATGGCTGATGGACAGTAAGTTTTTTACGGCTACGGCTAACCTGTTGTATGCATTCGGTATCCTTTTACTCTTATTGGTACTTGCTATCGGGCAGGATGTGAAAGGTTCGCACTCCTGGCTGAATGTAGGCTCGTTCAGGTTTCAGCCCGCGGAGCTTACAAAGTTGTTCACCAACCTGGCCCTGGCCAAATACCTCTCATCGCTGGAAACTGATTTTACCAAACTGCGTCCACGGCTTATTGCAGCCGCTATTGCCCTGTTACCCTGCGCCATTACCATATTGCAGGACGAAACCGGGTTGGCGCTCGTATATTTTTCTTTCTTCCTGGTAATGTATCGCGAAGGTTTGCCTTCGGTATTACTCGTTATTGCATTCTCTGCTATCGTGCTGGTATTGTCGGCACTATTGGTTGATAACAAGATATTATTTATCATTTTCACCGTCATCGCCGGCCTGGTCATCTACTTCGCGCGGCGGGAAATAAGACGGAAGAAATCGCGCCTGTTCACGATTGTGGGTATCTGGGCTTTTTGCTCCATATTCGTAGTGTTCGTAGTGCCCTACGCTTTTACCAAAGTGTTGAAGGACTACCAGGTGAAACGTATTAACGTAATGCTGGGAAAGGAAAACGATCCCAAAGCTACCTATAACACCCGCCAGAGTATTATCGCTATTGGTTCCGGTGGTCTGTTCGGTAAAGGATACCTGAAAGGCACACAAACCCGGTTCGACTTCGTACCAGAACAGAGTACGGACTTTATTTTCTGTACCATCGGCGAGGACTTTGGTTTTGTTGGTTCCGTTATTTTTATTGGCCTTTATGTGGCCCTGCTCTTACGGATCATTCTCATCGCAGAGCGACAGCGATCGACATTCAGCCGAGTCTATGCGTACGGGGTGGCCTGTATCATCTTTTTTCACCTGGCCATTAACCTGGCCATGACCATCGGTTTGGCGCCGGTAATCGGTATTCCCCTGCCATTGGTGAGTTACGGTGGGTCTTCGCTTATGACGTTTACGATGCTTCTCTTCATCATGCTGCGGCTCGATGCCGACAGGCAGATGGTGTTACGCTAGTAACGCCCCTCGGTCTATCCGGTTTTTTTGTTCGTATCCGGCTATAATCAACCCGCAAAGGGTTATCTGGCGTGGCCGGATTTAAGTCCGATTTCATAAGCGTGTGTGCAGGCTCCGGTGACTTCCATTGATAACAAAGAACGGTTTACGTTGGGTCGATAAACCACTTCGGTGAAAAGCCGTATTTTTGCAGCAGCATGGCACGAATCATACCACTCTCGGAAGGAAGTTTTACAGTTGACGGAACAAAGGCTTTTGTTCCTTATAACACCAGTAAGGATACGATGCAACAACGGGGCCCCGGCGCGTTGTTGGTGGAAATTCAACCTTTCCTCGTTATTACAGATAAGGACTACCTGCTCTGCGATACCGGCCTCGGTTTCCGCAACAGTAACGGCATCCTGCAACTGCATCAGAACCTGATCGACAATGGAATTAATCCGCTGGAGATCACGAAGGTGCTGATGAGCCACCTGCATAAAGACCATGCCGGCGGGGTTACTGTACAGGACCCGGTTACGGGCGAACGTACACTCAGCTTTCCACACGCCACTTATTATGTGAACACACGCGAAATGGCTTATGCCATTGAGCAGGACGGCAAATCGTACCACGCAGAGGAAGTAGACCAGTTGCAAAAGCGCGATAACGTAGTGTTTATCGATGGCAATGGTACCATAGATGGTTATATACATTATGAATTCACTGGCGGCCACTGCCCCTATCACCAGGCATTTTTGATAGATGATGGCGAGGATAAGGTGTTTTTTGGTGGCGATGTTACCCCGCAGTTATCACAAATGCGCAGCCGTTTTATTGCCAAATACGATTACGATGGAAAGCTGAGCATGGAATTGCGCCAGCAGTTCATTGAACGTGGAAAGGCCGAAGGCTGGCAGTTCCTCTACTACCACGATACTAAGCAACCTTACGGTACATTCTGATTTAACGTCCATCCACTCAAAAGCAGCTTTTTTGAGCCCGGTTAAAGCCATAACTTAGGTATAAAAATGAACGCCAACATTTTTGCCAAGGCCTGGCTCGACGCCTGGAACAGCCACGACCTGGATGCGATTATGCATCATTATGCGGAGAACATTGCTTTTTATTCCCCTTTTATTAAACGTGTAAACAACGACCCATCGGGCTGCATTAAGAATAAAGCCGAACTGAGGGCCTATTTCGAACGTGCGCTAACAGCCTATCCCGACCTGCATTTCGAGTTTTACCAGGTGCTGGAAGGTGTAAACTCTGTGGTTTTATACTACAAGAGCGTCAACAACAACCTGGCAGCCGAAATGATGGTGTTGGGCGATGATGGAAAGGTTACGGAAGTAAGAGCGCATTACTATCAGCAATAAAAAAAAGGCCGCCTTTTCTATGAAAGACGGCCTTTTTCAACTAAAACAAAAAATCGAACGTATCAGTCTAATTTCTTTGCCTCCGCATATTGCGATTCTCTTTTCGCTCCTTTAGCTGCCGGATCATCATTTGCCTGAACTCACGTTCTGACCGGAAGAAGTCCGTTACTTTCGGCGTAGGAATTACTTTTTTGAACTCTTCTTTATATTTGGTGCGAATGTCGAGCATCCTCCTTTCGTACCCCAGTTCTGTATCCATGGCCTCGTCTGCACCTTTGTCCGTACGCGCCTGCTGTTTATTGACCCTCATCTTCTGCTTGCGGTCCTGGATAAGTATTTCTATTTCGTGGGAGTACTTATTATATACCGGCCAGAACTTCTGTGCTTCGTCGGGTGTAAGGTTCAGTTCTTTGGAGATGTAAGCTATTTCCAGTGATTTCACCTTGTCCTGGATGGTTTTGTTATCTGCCCCCTGGGCCGAAGCGCGGGGAAGATAACCAAGGAGCATCACTGCCATTATCCATATCAGGTAAAATTTCTTCATGTAGTATTAATTAACGTCTTTAATCATGTTTTCGTCCACAAATTCTTCCAGCGCATCGGTCGATACTTCGTCCAGTACAGACGGGAGTTCAGATTCATAACTAACGGTGGAAAAAATGGCTTCGGTATCAAAATCGTCGGTATGGTTCTGTAGGTACTCTTCGATTTCCGTGTCGCTGAGGGCAGCCAGTTGTTGGTCGATTTTACCCGGATTATATTCGTTGGTCAGGTATACACCGCCCACACTGATCACCGCGGCTATACAGGCTGCGGCCAGGCCGCGTTTGAGCAGCTTTACCCGTTTAGCCATCGTTACCACCCTGCCACTTTCCTTTTTGTCGGCTGTAATGGCCACCGGTAACTCCAGCGATTCGAAGTAACCTGCAGGTGCCGAATAGGGGGTATGCCTGGGCACAGCAGCCAGGAACGGCGAAATTTCGTCCAGTTCTTCCTGAACACTGCTCACCGGGTGCTGTTCTTCCATTACCCGTTGCATGATCATACCGGGCAGCGCGTCGAAATAGCCATCCGGTATGCTGTAAGCCGGCATATCCGGTACAGGCATTCCGGGTGCTAAACCCTTCAGTTCTTCCGCTATTTCTTTCCCTTTTTTCATGCGTTATTACTGTTTAGACGGATTTTAAGCCCCATCGTTTAACCGGGCCGGCGTTTTTTTTGCTGAAAACGCCTATCCATTCTTCATAAACTCCTCTACTTTTTTAACAGCGTGGTGGTAAGATGCTTTCAAAGCGCCTTCCGAGGTCTCTAATACCTTCGACATTTGTTCATAGGGCATCTCGTCGTAGTAGCGCAGGTTAAACACGATGCGCTGCTTTTCCGGGAGCCCTAAAATCGCTTTTTGCAGTTTCCACTCCAGTTTATTGCCATCGAACTGGCTGTCGGCCTGTAGTTTATTGCTCAGCCCCGTTTCCACGTCTGAAAGAGAGATGGCCGACTTTCGCTTCTGTTGTTCCAGGAAAGACAGGGCTTCATTCGTAGCTATTTTATATAGCCAGGTATAGAGCTGGGCATCTTCCCGGAAGTTATCCAGGCTTTTCCAAACCTTAATGAACATATTCTGCAACACATCATTGGCATCCTCGTGGTCTACGACCAGGCGGCGGACGTGCCAGTACAGCCTTTCCTGGTATTTCCGGATAATGAGGGTAAATCCCTTTTCCTTCGTGCCGGGCTGCCGGTATATTGCCAAAAGCTCTTTGTCTTCCTGCGTTACGGCCATATCGGTTAAATGGTTAGAATCTGTCGGCAAACTGCCGTTTTATGGTCTTGCAATCCCTGCCCCGGTAAACACTCTCACGACCAATTTAAAATAAAAAACCCATCCTTGGATGGGTTTTTTGTGCGAAGGTTTAATGCCTTTAGCTTTAAAGCTATGCTTTTTTACGGGCCATTGCCTTTTCAGCCGCTTCTACGATGTTTGGTGTATCCAAACCGTACTTTTTGAGGAGATCGGTAGGTTTACCGCTTTCGCCGAAAGTATCGTTGGTACCAACATATTCGATAGGGCATGGAATGTAACGTGCAGCTACCTGTGCAATGCTGTCGCCCAGGCCACCCAGTACGTTATGTTCTTCAGCCGTAACCGCGCAACCGGTTTTGGTCAGTGATTTAATCACCGCCTCGGTATCGAGCGGTTTAATGGTGTGTATGTTAATGAGTTCTACGCTGTAACCTTTTTCTTCGAGGATACGGCCAGCTTCTACTGCTTTCCACACCAGGTGGCCGCAGGCGAAGATGGTGATATCGGTACCTTCGTTCAGCACCTGTGCCTTACCGATCTCGAATTTCTGATCTTCGGCGGTAAAGTTGGGCCATTTTGGACGGCCGAAACGCAGGTAAACAGGGCCTTCGTAGTCGGCTACCGCGATAGTGGCCGCCTTGGTCTGGTTAAAGTCGCAGGGCACGATCACGGTCATACCAGGCAACATTTTCATCAGCCCGATATCTTCCAGTATCTGGTGGGTAGCGCCATCTTCACCGAGGGTAAGACCTGCGTGAGAAGCACATATTTTAACGTTTTTACCGGAATAAGCTACAGACTGACGGATCTGGTCGTAAACACGGCCGGTAGAGAAGTTCGCAAAAGTGGTGGTATAAGGAATTTTACCGCCAATGGTTAAACCGGCAGCTACGCCGATCATGTTTGCTTCTGCAATACCGCATTGTACAAAACGGTCGGGGAATTCCTTAATAAAGGCGTTCAGTTTCATAGAACCGAGCAGGTCAGCCGTAAGCGCTACGACATTAGGATTTTTACGTGCCGCTTCGAGGATGCCTTCGCCAAACCCACCGCGGGTTTCTTTTTCATTAAGGACTTGTATGTCTTTTACCATAGTTGCCAGAGTTTGTGCCGCAAAATTAGAAAAATACTGTAAAGCAGGTATATAAACCGGCTTACAGGTGGAATTAATTGATGAATTAGTTATTCAGGACCCGGTCTCTCAACGACACTTCCCACTGCCAGGCAGTGCGCATCATATCTTCGATACCTTGTTTTGGCTCCCAGCCGAGTTTTTCGCGGGCATAGGAGTTATTAGCGTAGATCTCGATCACATCTCCCGGGCGACGGGGCCCCAGTTCGTAGTTGAGTTTTACGCCTGATACTTTTTCGAAGGCCTTAATAGCTTCCAGCACGGTAACGCCGTTACCGGTACCCAGGTTAATGATCTCGCGTTTAGTATCGTTTTTACCGTCCAGCAGGTACTGGATGGCTTTAGTGTGCGCGTTGGCGATATCCATTACGTGAATGTAGTCGCGTACGCATGAACCATCGCGGGTATCGTAGTCGGTACCAAACACCGTTACCTTAGGCAGTTTGCCAATGGCAGTCTGCGTAATTACCGGTACCAGGTTATCTGGACGGCCTAAAGGCAGTTCGCCGATGAGTGAGGTTGGGTGGGCTCCAACCGGGTTGAAGTAACGAAGTATAATGTTGCTGGTGTCGTTTACAGCGCTGTAATCCTCGATAATCTGCTCGCCCATTTGTTTGGTACGTGCGTAAGGGCTTTGTGCCGCGCCAAGCGGGGTGCTTTCTACCACCGGCAGGGCATCGGTATTGCCGTATACAGAACAGGAAGAAGAGAATACGAAGTTAGGTATCTTAAACTCCTTTACACATTTCAGCACATTTACCAGTGAAGTAAGGTTGTTGTGGAAGTACATCAGTGGGTCGCTTACCGATTCAGGAACGGTTTTAAGCGCCGCAAAGTGAATTACACCAACAATATCGCGGTTCTCGTGAAACACAGCATGTGTATCTTCGAGGTTACAAAGGTCCACCTTGTAGTTATGGATCTTTTTGCCGGTAATTTTTTCAATACCTTCTAAAAGTTGCGTAGAGCTGCGCACGTTACTGTCTACAGAAACTACTTCAAAACCATGATTGATGAGGTCTACTATCGTATGCGACCCAATATAGCCACAACCACCTGTAACAAGGACTTTTTGCATATTGCTGAATTATTGTATTGAGATTCTTTGTATTAATGTTTCACCAGGTCCATCAGGTACTGGCCGTAACCGCTTTTAATGAGAGGTTTGGCCAGCTTTTCCAACTGTGCGGCGTCTATAAAGCCTTTCCTGAACGCAATTTCTTCTATACAGGCCACTTTAATGCCCTGGCGCTGTTCAATTACCTGTACAAACTGCGAAGCCTGCATCAGGGAGTCGAAGGTGCCGGTATCGAGCCAGGCGGTACCACGGGGTAATATGCTTACTTCCAGTTTGCCCCGGCGCAGGTATTCCCTGTTTACGTCGGTAATTTCATACTCACCACGTGGGCTGGGTTGCAGATTTTTAGCGATTTCCACCACATCGTTATCGTAGAAGTAGAGGCCGGGTACGGCATAGTTCGACTTAGGCTGCGTAGGTTTTTCTTCTATTGATACGGCTTTCATGCTGGCATCAAACTCCACCACACCATACCTTTCCGGGTCGGATACATGGTAAGCATATACGATACCGCCATTAGGGTGTACGTTATTTTCCAGCTGGGTGCCCAGGCCGGCGCCGTAGAAGATGTTATCGCCCAACACCAGCGCAACATTGTCTTTACCAATAAACTGCTCGCCAATCACAAATGCCTGCGCCAGCCCGTTAGGTTCTGGTTGCTCGGCATAAGTAAGGCTGATGCCAAACTGGGAACCATCGCCGAAAAGGCGCTTAAATGAAGGAAGATCGTGCGGCGTGCTGATGATAAGGATCTCTTTAATACCAGCCAGCATCAGGGTCGACAGCGGGTAATAGATCATAGGCTTATCATATATCGGCATAATTTGTTTGCTGATAGCGTAGGTGATCGGGTGTAAACGAGTACCGGAGCCGCCGGCAAGAATAATTCCTTTCATGGATGGTACAGTGTGTTTAAGTTTTAAAGACCTGTTTGAGGCCGCACAAAAATAGGGGCAATATAGTTATTGCCATAATTTTTGAAGGAAAAAGCAGAAGAAAAGTAGATGCAGGTGCCTGATGTTATGATATTAACCCGATCGTTGGCCCGAAATAAGGTTTCCACGCCAGTAACAATTCCAGGTAATATCCTATCAGTAAAGAAGCTATATCCTCTATAGATCCTTGCTCCCTCCCTGCTCCAATCTAGGTTCATTCTAGGTTCATTCTAGGTTCATCTTAGGTTTATTCTAGGTTAAAATACCTATCATCTACCTAGGATTAACCTAGGATCTACCTTATATCTACCTAAGATACATAAAAGATGGAGCAAGGTTCCGGCATGGACCCGGCACCGGACCGCAGAAGTAGTAGTTTTTTAACAGGGTAAGCACGAAAAAGGCCTGCGGGTAACACCCACAGGCCGAGATATAAGAAAGATACAGTTAACTAGATGAAGAGGCTTACCACGTAGAAAGTGCCAGCCGCCAGCAGGGCGCTGATAGGAATGGTAAGTATCCATGCCCAAAGCAGATTTACGGTAACGCCCCAGCGCACTGCCGACAGGCGTTTGGTTGCGCCCACGCCAATAATGGAACCGGTGATGGTATGGGTGGTACTTACAGGTATACCCAGCGATTCGCTAAGGTACAGGGTAAGGGCACCCGCTGTTTCGGCACTCACACCTTCCAGCGGAGTTACCTTGGTAATGCGCGATCCCATTGTTTTTACGATTTTCCAGCCGCCGCTCAGTGTACCAAGGGCAATGGCAGTAAAGCAGGAGAATGGTACCCAGTCCGGCACCGATTTAAGGTCGGGAATAAGCCCCTGTGCCACCATGGCTGCGGCAATAATACCCATTACCTTCTGCGCATCGTTACCACCGTGGCCAAGGCTAAACGCCGCCGATGAAACCAGCTGCAGGCGTTTAAACCAGTTTTCGGCCCGGTACGGATTGGCTTTCTTACAGATGTTCACAATGATCACTGTAATAATAAAGGCCATCACCATACCAATCAGAGGGGCAAGAACGATGAAGTATACTGTTGGTAATACTTTAGAATAGTTAATTACGTCGAAGGAGCCGTGCGCGTTAGCTATTGCGGCACCAATAAAGCCGCCGATGAGCGTATGCGAAGAGCTGGAAGGGATGCCATACCACCAGGTAAGCAGGTTCCAGGCAATAGCAGCCACCAGGCCGGAGAAAATCACCTTTAAGGTGATAAACTGTTCGAACACCGACTTAGCGATGGTGTTACCCACCTTAAACTCGCCGTAAATGTATTTGGAAATGAAGAACGCGGCGAAGTTGAAAACCGCCGCCCACAATACCGCCTGAAAGGGGGTCAGTACCTTGGTAGATACGATTGTGGCAATCGAGTTGGCAGCATCATGAAAACCGTTAATATAGTCAAAGATGAATGCCAGTATAATAATTATAACCAGAAAAGTCATGATACAGGTGAATTGTGCCGAAGATGTGCAAAAGCGTTATCAGGCGTACTTGATAATAATGGTTTCGATCACATTGGCAGAATCCTCACATTTATCTGTGGCAATCTCCAGCGCCTGGTATATTTCGCGCATTTTGATCAGCTCGGCAGCATTAGTTTCAAACTCGAACAGGTCGCCGATAGCACGGTCATAGATATCATCCGCATGGTTTTCCAGGCTGTTGATCTTAACGCAGGCATCGGTGATAATGCGCATGTTTTTCATGTTACGCAGCTCGGGAATAGCGCGGTGCAGCTCGATAGTACCTTCATGAATGAGGTGGGCGAGTTTACGTACGCTATCGGTAATTTCTTTTACTTTATAAAGATCGATCCTCTTGGCAGAACCGTGGATGTAGTCGGCTACGTCGTCGAGGGTAGAGGCAAGGTAGTGGATGTCTTCGCGGTCGAAAGGCGTAATGAAGTTCTGACCCAGTTCCACGAATATGCGATGCGTATAATCATCGTTTTTATGCTCAAGACGCTCGATCAGGTGCGTTTTGTCTTTACGGAATGACGGATCATTGCTCTCCACAAGGTAAATAAGCTCCTGGGCCATGTCTACCAGGTTTGCCGACACATCTTCAAACAAGGAATAAAACACCCGGTCTTTCGGCATAAAAAGTTTAACGATCGAATTGAAGCCTCCCATAAATGTTGTGTTAGATTATAAATTTGCCGCAAAAATAGCCTTCAAAGGGTATAGGAGCCAAGAAAATGTGAGAATTAATAATTCCTTAATACTGGATTAATATAAAAGTAATATAGCGATTTTTCCTTTGCATAAGTAAATATAGACCGCGAAATTGTTTCAAACTGATCATTGACGCGGGTTTTCTGATCCAAAGCCGTGGTTGGCTAAATGGAAAGCCCGTTTGCTGACTGGTCATTATGAAACAAAAAAAATCTTATTTAGTTAAAACAAACCCGGGTTTTGCGGTTTTTCCCAGGCATTATAAGCAGCGCATGCCCGAAAAACGCCCATTAGACATAGCCGTAATCTCCGACGTCCACCTGGGCATCTACGGCTGCCACGCCAAAGAGCTGGTCAGTTACCTCGACTCCATCGATCCTAAAATCCTCGTACTCAACGGGGATATTATAGATATATGGCAGTTCAGCAAACGGTATTTCCCGAAATCCCACACCAAGGTGATCCGGAAAATACTGAAGATGATCGGTAAGGGTACCGAAGTGTACTACCTCACCGGTAACCACGACGAGTCGCTCCGCAAATATGCCGGCTTCGAGTTAAGCAACTTTACCATCGACAATAAACTCATCCTGGAGGTAGATGGTAAAAGGCACTGGTTCTTCCACGGCGATGTGTACGACATTACCATGAAAAACTCCAAATGGCTGGCCAAACTCGGAGGTAAAGGGTACGATATCCTCATTATCCTGAACCGCCTGGTTAATAACGTATTGGAAAAGATGGGCCGCGAAAAGATGTCGTTCTCTAAAAAAGTAAAGGAAAGTGTGAAAAAGGCCGTGACCTTCATTTCCGATTTCGAGCAAACCGTAGCCGAGATAGCCGCAGAAAAGAACTTCGACGTAGTATGCTGCGGGCATATTCACCAGCCGGTGATCAAGGAGATGGATTTCGAAGGAAGGAAAATCACCTACCTGAACTCCGGCGACTGGGTCGAGAGCCTCACCGCCCTCGAATACAGCCAGGGAAACTGGGACCTTTACACCCATCCCGTCACTAAAACTGTGCAGGTAATATTGGAGGAGGAAGAAGAAAGCGTGATAGAATGGCCCGATGGTAAAGTGATCACCTTTCCATCTATATAATAAAAATAATATACCGCTTAATTAGATATTAGTGATATTTTAATATATTTGTAAAGACCACTTAGTTGTTTACAATTAAGTAACCTGTTATTAATATTTAAGTAACCCTGCGTTACTAAGTTTGCCTATACCTGATAAGAAATTTAGATGAAGATCCTGAAGTTACATCCTTTAATGACCGTATCCCTATTGCAAATGCAGTTCCAGCGTTTGCTGAATTGTAATGTTACCGTGTATATCAAACACTCGCTTGCCAACGCTTTTGATACGCTGAAAGAAGCGGGGCTGGACGAAGCCGATATGGTGGAACATCCGATTGATGAAACACTGAGCCTCCGCGAATTCGAGGAAGAGTTGGAAGAGAAGTACAACTTCAGCCTTGAATTGTGTAAAACGGACTCAAAGCCATTTTTGAATAAAAGCCTGCGATTGTTTCAATTGGGAGAGCCCAAAGTTAACACACAGGCGCTGCCCGATATTTTGGTACCCAACGTTAATCCACCGTTCCCCGGCCTCAGCGCGTCGCTATAATTCCTTTACTATGGCCATTTTAGCAGTATTTCTCCACTGCACGGAACCCTCGTCCGTGTTAACTATTCTTTAATGATTTCTTAACAATTAACATTCTGGTAATATTGGCTTAACAATGCGGTAATGCTATGCTGGTAGTTTTGCGTCGAAATAAACAAACAAGTAGTGAAACGCATAACTATCGTATTACAATTTATTTTCGCCTTACTACTGGGTACTGCCCAGGTATTTGCACAGGGCAACGGTAAGGTGACGGGTAAAGTGACAGACAGGAAGTCGGGAGAGGCACTTATCGGTGTTACTGTAATTGTTCAGGGAACATCTACCGGTGCTGTTACTGATGTGGAGGGACGTTATAATATATCTGTTAAAGCAGGTACCTATACTTTACAGGTAAAATACATTGGTTATCAAACCAAAGAAATTTCTGAAGTAGTAATTAAGGCTGGTGCTGTAACCAACCTGGATATGACGCTGGACGAACCTAAGTCCGAGAAATTGAACGAGGTGGTGATCAAAGGTTCTGCAAGAACGGAAACACTGAATTCACTGTTAACGTTCCAGAAAAATACGAATACGGTGGCGCAGGTCGTATCTGCAGAAACTATTCGCAAATCGCCGGACAGAAATACATCCGAAGTATTGAAAAGGGTGTCCGGTGCATCTATGCAGGACGGTAAATACCTGGTAGTACGTGGTTTGGCCGACCGTTACAACCAGGCGATGGTGAACGGTGCGCTGATGTCTTCTACAGAGCCGGACCGTAAAACTTTCTCTTTTGATCTTTTTCCTTCGGCAATTATTGATAATATCATTATCAATAAAGCAGCTACGCCAGAAATGCCGGCCGAGTTTGCAGGCGGCCTTGTACAAATCAATACGAAAGACGTACCAGACGAGAACTTTTTTACAATTAGCGTTGGTACGGGTTATAACACCTCTCTTTCCGGCGAAGACTTCAAAACTTACAAAGGCGGTAAACTCGACTTTTTCGGGTTGGACGATGGTGATCGTAAACTCGGAAGCAGCTTCCCCTCTTCATCCGCTGTATCTGGCGGCAATCCTGCCGACAACGCAGAATTGGGTAAAAGCCTGAACGACGTTTGGGGATTAACCGACAAATCGGTTCCATTAAATGGTAGTGCGCAGATTGCTGGTGGTTTCACCAAACGTTTGGACGGCCAGAAAGGTTGGGGCGGTGTATTTGCACTCAATTATAATAAGCAGAACAGGGTTCTCAACGTTGAACGTAATTATTATGAACTTGATGAATCTCCCGAGTTTCTTTACAGGGATAAAGTATTCGTTCAGAATTTACTATTGGGCGGCCTTGCTAACTTCACCTATCGGACCGGTTCTTCAAAGATCAGCTGGAAAAACTCCTATAATATCAGCAGTAACGATCAGACAACTACACGTGAGGGACAAGATATCGACTCTGACAGGAGCTATGATATTCGCAGCCAGGAACTCAGTTTTGTATCCAACAAACTTTATAACACGCAGCTGATTGGCGAACACCTGCTTAGGGGCAGCAATATCAAAATTAAATGGAACGGCAACTTTGCGTTGACCGACCAGGACATTCCAGACCTTCGGCGTCTGAAATATACATCTCTTAATAGTGATGGTAACTATGGGGCCAATATCCAGAGAAATACAGGAAGTCCGAGAAATGCAGGTCGCTTTTATTCCGATTTACAGGAGATCCTTTATGGCGGATCAGCCGAGGCTTCCAAAACCTTTAAGGTTTGGGGACGTCAACAGCAGGTAAAAATAGGAGGCCTGTACCAGCGTAAAGACCGCGATTTTAATGCACGCGCGTTGGCTATTATCAGGGCAGATAATGCGGTCACTGAACAATTGATCAACCTGCCACCAGACCAGATACTCGCTAAGGAGAACTATGGTCCTGATAAATTCTACCTCGATGATCTTACCAGCACAACAGATTCCTACACAGCATATTCCAATCTTGGAGCAGGTTTCCTTCAGTTCGATAACCAGTTCGGTGATAAGTGGAGATTAGTGTGGGGCGCCAGGATCGAGTACTTCCTCCAGCACCTGGAGTCAGCAAATGTAATTCCAAGTCAAAACTCCAAGACGGACGTATTACCGTCACTGAACCTGACCTATATGCTGAATGCCTCCACGAATATCCGCCTCGCTGCTTCTCAAACAGTTGCAAGGCCGGAGTTCAGGGAAATTGCCCCTTTTAGTTTCTACGATTTTGAAAGAAACGGTATTGTACTTGGTAACAGGGCACTGGAGCGCACAAAGATCTCTAACGTAGATCTGCGTTACGAAATTTATCCCAAGGCCGGAGAGGTTTTAACAATAGGTGCGTTCTTTAAATATTTCGACAAACCTATCGAAACAAACTACTTTACCTCAGGTGGATCACCAACTTTCTCTTATCAGAATGCGAAAAGTGCAACCAGTCTCGGTATAGAAGTCGAATTCAGAAAAAAGCTTGATTTCCTGAATAGTTCATTCCTCGACAACTTTGCCATATTCGCTAACGGAGCATTGATTAAAAGCGAAGTGAAGTTCCCTGAAAGCCTCAGCGCACTGTCGAATGACCGGCCGATGTTTGGTCAGTCTCCATACCTTATAAATGCGGGCCTGCAATACGACAATACTGAAATTGGACTGAACGCCTCTGTATTATTTAATGTAATCGGCAGAAGGATTGCTCAGGTGGGTAACGCGGATTTTCCAGATATCTGGGAAAGCCCCCGTCCTTTGCTTGATTTCCAGGTAACAAAGAAATTGGGTAAGAATAGCGAAGTGAAATTAAGTGCTTCTGATATCCTGAACAGGCCAGGCAGCTTCTATTGGGAGATGAATGATAACAAAAAGTATGATGCCGGGAAGGACTATCTGATCAACAGATTCAGGTATGGCACTAACCTCAGTGTTCAGTACAGCTATCGCTTCTAGTAGTTGATAACATTAACTTAATGCGTAGTTAACATAGGAATAATAACTCAATTGCATTTTTGTATCTCATAAAATTGAAAAGATGAAAAAAATATTAGCAGCTTTATTAACCGTTTCCGCGTTTGTTGGACTGAATGCGTGTAAAGATGACAATCCAAACCCAAATGGTGGTGGCAATAAGGGTATTGATACTTTGAGCGGTGTTTATGAAAAAGATGTAAAACTCGCAGCCGGTAAAACTTACTACATAAGCGGGCCTGCTATTTTCAGAAAAAATTCAACATTAACAGTTGATCCGGGTGTTGTGGTGAAGGCGATTAAAGGAACTAAGGCCTGTATCATCATTACCCGCGGATCAAAAATCCAGGCACAAGGTACTGTTGATAAACCAATCGTATTTACGTCTAACCAGGCTGTAGGCGCAAGAGCAAGAGCTGACTGGGGTGGTATCGTGTTGTGCGGTATCGCAACTGTGAACTCTACACACACTGACGGTACAAAAAGAAGAATTGTTGAAGGGTTCCAAACCGGTGACGTGCTGACTGAAGACGATATCCTTGGTGGTGGCGGTAATAACCCTAATGACGAGGATAACTCAGGTGTTCTTAAATATGTAAGGATCGAGTTCGCAGGTATCGCACTGTCTACTCAGGCTAACTCAGAGTTGAACGCTCTTACTATGGTTGGTGTAGGCAGAGGAACACAAATTGACTATGTACAGGCTTCTTTTGGCGGTGATGACTCTTTCGAGTGGTTTGGTGGTACAGTTAATGCAAAACACCTGATCTCTTTCCGCGGTCTGGATGACGATTTCGATACTGACAATGGTTTTAAAGGTAAAGTGCAGTTCGGTGTTGCTATCAGAGATAAAGATGTATCTGACTCCGATGCTAACGGATCTTCTAACGGTTTTGAGTCGGATAACGATGCTGCTGGTTCTGATAACACTCCGCTTACAGCACCAATTTTCTCCAATATGACGATCGTTGGCCCTTATGCAATCAATGATGGCGCTAACATCCCAGGTGTTAATGGCACTCCCGGTAAAAACGTGTTCGCACGTGGCGCTCACATCAGGCTTAATAGCCAGCAATCAGTGTTCAATAGCCTCGTTATCGGTTTCCCTGTAGGTCTTTACCTGGATGGCGACAAAACCATCACCGGTGCTGTTAACGGTACTTTGGACATCAGGAATACTTTTGTAGGTGTAGCTCCTACTGCCCGTGTTTCTTCTAAAGTTGCTAATATTACCTTTGATATTAATACCTGGATTGGACTTGCCGCAAGGTCAAATAATACTGTACTTGCCGGTATCGCCGATTACAAACTGGCAAAACTGACTGGTTCTTTAAACCAGATTGATGCAAGACCAGTAGCTGGTTCACCATTATTGGGTGCTGCTGCTTTCACTGACACCAAAGTTGCAACAGGTTTCGATAAAGTTACTTACGTTGGTGCTTTCGCTGAGAACGATACATGGGCTACCGGTTGGGTAAACTGGGATCCTAATGCAACTAACTACTAGTCGTTATAAGGTTATAAGTATAGTTTTCATAAGCTGTTTTTTCACCGTCCCGCTTTAAAGCGGGACGGTTTTGTTTTTTGGGGATGCGGTACCTGAGTAGCTTGTAATGTTAACTTTTTCGGGTTTTGTAACTCACCGTTTTCCGGGCCGTTTAATAACTATGGCGCCTGTCTTCTACCAAGGCTGGCGTGGCAGGGGGCTGGGCGTCCCGGATAGATCTGGATGGCAGGAGCGCTTTTTCCATGGAGCCTTATGAATCGTGGCGCTGCAATTACGTAATTCTTACTTATTGGAGGAAGTAATAATAGCTATTGCTTGTTCTGTTGCATTCTTAAACATACATCATTTATGAAATTAATCACCCCGGCGGTAGTTGCCAGCCTGTTTATGATTTCCTGTTCTAAAAAAGAAAACCCTGAACAGGAACGGACCTACATGACAGGTACTTGGGAAAAAACGGAATGGAGAACTTTTTCGGATACTACCTGGCATACATCTGATGAAAAGTTGGTTTTAACCTTTCGCCGTAATGGCGCCGTTGAAGCCTTGATCGGGAATGATATGAAAGATTCAGGCACCTATCAATTGCAGACCGTGGGTTTTATGGGTGGGCAGATGTCAGGAGGGTTTCAGTTGTCGGGCCTTATCTTTTCCGGGCCATATACAGGTAATCCGCTACAGCTGCGTCTTTCGCATCGCGACAGTGGATCTGCGCCCGAAAAGTATATTACTGCCCGCTTTATCAAAGTTAAATAACGTCAAATACTGCTGCTGCACATCGGGTAGAACTACTGCTGTGTTAACTAATTGTTACCAAATTGTTATGTAACCGTTTTCCGGCTATTTTTGCGCAAATTATTTGTGACGCATGAAAAGAGCCGTACTTCCGGTAATGATTTGCCTGCTTATGTCGATCAGCACCATTTCCCGCGCCCAGTTCCTGATGGATATGATAGATACCACTACCGACGTGGGTAAGGGAATGTTCTCTATGTACAAGAAGTTCGACGCATTACGCCTGGGGGGCTATATGCAGCCTCAGTGGCAGCTGGCAGAGCGCCAGGGCGCAAAAGGGTATGCAGGAGGCGATTTTCTGCAGCATGTAAATAACCGGTTTACGCTTCGTAGGGGGCGTATAAGGGTTGATTATGAGCGTTATACGAGCGAAGGTTTCCCGGTAGTGCAATTTGCTTTCCAGTTCGATGGTACCGAACGTGGCGTAAATATCCGCGATTTCTGGGGCCGCTTTTTCGAGAACAAGTACAGTATGTTCTCGCTCACCACAGGCATGTTTCCCCGCCCTTTCGGCTACGAGATCAACCTCTCTTCCGGCGATCGTGAAACGCCGGAACGCGGCCGGATGTCGCAGATACTGATGCGCACCGAGCGCGACCTGGGCGCGATGATTTCGTGGGAACCGCGCCGCAGCAAAGATATTTGGCGCAAACTGAAGGTAGATGCCGGGTTCTTTAACGGCCAGGGCATGACCGGGGTGGCCGACGTTGATAGTCATAAGGATTTTATCACCCGTGCGTATTTCAGGCAGTTGAATGTATCTAAAAAGATGAAATTGTCTGTGGGCGCTTCCATGTTGTATGGCGGCATGCAACAATTTACGCCTTACATTTATTCGATGGATGGGAAGGCATTCCTGGTCGATTCTACCGGAAACGTAAATAAGGTAGCGCCGCGTCATTACTATGGTGCAGATGCGCAGTTACGTATTGCCAACCGGGTTGGTTTTACCGAACTGAGGGCGGAGTACATCCGTGGTACCCAAACCGCCACAGCGACTACTACAGAAACTCCGGGTGCCATTCCGCTGGCAGGTGGTGCCCCCGCGCCGCTATACATCCGGCCATTCGACGGAGCTTATTTCTACTACGTACAACACATTGCCAGCCTGAAGCACCAGCTGATCATCAAATACGATTGGTACGACCCAAACCGGAATGTAAAGGGCAAAGAGATCGGAAGTGTCGATGATGGTCTTACCGGGGCAGATGTTCGTTATAATACGCTTGGGGTATGTTATCTATACCACTTTAACCAACAGCTGAAAATGTTTTTTAACTATGATGTGGTACAAAATGAAAGTACCAGCCTCGAAGGATTTGAGGATGATTTGAAGGATAATGTGTTTACAGCACGACTGCAGTTCCGGTTCTAAGATTACCGCATAAGAAAGGCCGCTTCGTATTCGAAGCGGCCTTTCTTATTATTATCAGCTAAATATTATTCTCTTACTGCCTCCAGCGTAAAGCCGAACGTAGAACCTACTTCCTGTTTGCTACGCACATTGATTGTTTGCCCGTGCGCTTCGATAATATGTTTAACGATGGCCAGGCCAAGACCAGTACCGCCAATATCACGGCTGCGTGCCCTGTCGGTACGGTAAAAACGTTCGAACACGCGCGGCAGATGTTCTTCCTGCATACCAATACCATCGTCGGATATTTCCACAAGCAGCGTTTTGCCGTCGAGGTTGTAAATGCTGGCTACCGTAGCGCCTTGCTGTTTACCATATTTAATAGAGTTGTCGATCAGGTTAATCAGCACCTGGCGAATTTTCTCCTTATCGGCCAATACCTGTACCGGCGCTTCGCATCCTTTCTTAATACTGAATTTAATTTCCTTGCCTTTAGCCTTTAGTGAAAGCGTGTCGAACACATCGCGGATCAGGTCCTGTATCACGAATATCTCGGCATTGATAGTCATTTCGCCGCTTTCGAGTTTGGATATTTCATCCAGGTCGTCGAGCAAGCGGCAAAGGCGGTCGATGTTTTTGGTAGCGTTTTTAAGGAACATCCGGTTTACGGTCGGGTCTTCCATGGCACCATCCAGCAATGTATGTATGTAACCCTGCACGGCAAAGATGGGTGTTTTCAGCTCGTGCGAGAGGTTCATCAAAAACTCTTTACGGAAAGCTTCGTTCCTGCGCAGGTTGTCCAGTTCTTCCTTTTTCTGGCTGGCCCATTTTTCCACATCCTCACTTACTTCCTCAATGGTTTTAAGGGGCAGGATATTTTTGTTAAAGAAGTCTTCCCTTTTAGTAGCCTTGGTCTGGTAAATGAATTTGTAAATCAGTTTTATCTTCCTGTAAATGAAGTTCTGCAGCGTGTACAGGTACAGGTAGTACGCCACCAGGAAGGTGAGTACAAACGCAATGCCTACCGTTTTAAAGCTGGGATCAATGAACATGGTGCCCAACGCTGCTACTATGGAAAGTACCAGGGCGGTAAAAGCGGCTAGTTTTTGTGGTGACAGGTTTTTTGCTTTGAGCATACTCCAAAGTGAGTAATGATTGTAATACAGGGAAATTAAACTAAATTTTTTATTTGCCATAACAAGCACTTGGCGCCTTCACATGTAAAGCTTCAAAAAAGAAGGGAAAGATACAATAAAAGAATACGAAGAAAGTGCATTCACACCTTCCTCGTTTACTTTATAAAAGTCGGTAAAGATTTACATTTCGAATTTATAACCTACGCCTTTAACGGTGGTAATAAGGTCGATGCCTATTTTCTGGCGTATTTTGCGGATATGTACATCAATGGTACGATCGCCCACAATTACTTCGGTACCCCATACCTGGTTCAGGATTTCATTGCGAAGGAAAACGCGGCCTGGTTTAGACGCCAGCAGTTGTAACAGTTCGAATTCCTTTTTAGCCAGCACGATTTCCTGGTCTTTGTAGGTAACTGCGAATTTTTCGCGGTCGATGGTGAGGTCACCCAACAGCAATTTTGTTTCCTCTTGTTTATAGAGCCTGCGGAAGAGTGCGTTAATACGGCTAACCAGCAATTTGGGTTTGATGGGTTTGGCTATATAATCGTCTGCTCCCATGTTAAGACCTTCAATTTCCGACTTTTCGTCGTTGAGGGCCGTGAGGAACAGGATCATGGTTTCTTTAAATTCGGGTAGTTTGCGCAGATCGCGACAGGTATCGATGCCATTTTTGTTGGGCATCATGATATCGAGCATGATCAGGTCTGGGCGGAAAATTTTAGCTTTCTGGATCGCTTCGCTGCCATCTTTGGCAATTACGGTGTCGTATCCCGCGCTCCTGAGGTTATAGCTGATAATCTCGAGGATGTCCGTTTCATCATCTACAACCAGTATTTTGCCGGCAACCGCTTGGTCCATCATCATAAACATTTGTTTTATTAAGACGCTGCAAAATTAACCACATGAGGCCATGATTAATGGAAAGTTAACATTATGTAATTGTTAATTCGACACCGCCTCATAAGCATCTTATAAACAGCAAGTTACAGAAAAAAAATGGGTCGGCTTTCAGCAATCAGAAATGCACTGCCGGAAACTGCCATTTCGGCGGCCGCAAAGGGCCTCTGCTTTGACGGAGGCAAATTTGGTCGTAAATTTGCAGTATAGATGAGAGTGTAAATCATTATTAATGAGAAAATTATTGATAATCATATCATTTGGAGTAATTCAAAGTGGATGGTTATATGCACAAAATGGAAGTAGCGGCGGGAATGTTCAGATACCTATAGGGCGCCAGGGTTTCCACGATAATATCGACAAAGAGCAGGCGGAAGCCCTTAAATTCGGTAATAAAGGAGTGGAAAAGCCAGACGTGGTTAAAGTTTCGGACGATAGAAGCCTGAACCTTCAGGTGACCAATGCCCTGATTAAACAGGTGGATGCGATGCAAAACGAGATAGAACTCGATTCTGCACTGGACCATCGTTTAAAGATCAAATACCTCTCGGGCCTACAGCAGGTGCTGAAAGACTACAATACCAAACGCGCTTACGGCCGCATTAATCCGGAAGAAGCGCCAGCTATGGTGGCGGCTTATCGTAATATGATGAAAGCTAATGTAGCGGGCAAAAGCATTCTGCCATATGTTTCCAGTTTATCCTGGGAGGCGGGGGAGCGTATCATAGAACCATTCCAGGATAACGTGGGTTACAAAGACGCTAAAGTGGAGATGTTCGGCAAGTTTGCGTTTGAGAACATCGAAACAATCATGCCCAAACTGGGGCCTTACCTCGAATACCCGATCACAGACTCTATCATAGCTGTTGTGGCCAGGAAGAACCCTAACCAGGTGCTTACCTACGCCACTTCTTATACGCCCACTGCTTCGGCCATCCGCCGTAACAGGGACCCGCTGGTGCAAACCATTGTGAGCATCGGCCGCTCTAATCAATCTACGAAAATATTACCTTTTATAGATGAGATTTTGGCTGGCAGAGCCACTGTAAGCGACCTGGAAAAAGCGGTGGAGAACGATGAACAGTACTTCCGCCAGATGGTGAAAACCACTATACAGTTGCAAAAACGGAAGGTGGACGGCGAGCAGATACTGGGCATGAAGGCGATGAATGACAATATGAAGGCGAAGGCCCTGCGGTACATCCGCGAGGTGAATGACCTGCATGAGGAACCCGCGCCCGTGCGTTTCCGTATCGTTAAAGACTTTTCGCCTGAAGAGCTGTACTACCTGATCATCAATGGTCAGGAGGAATTGTTTACCTCAAGTTATACAAACCACGCCGGTGCCGGCATGTACGACCAGATGATGGCGCGTATGAAACCGCCGCGTGGCGATAGTTTGCTGTTACTGGTGAGCTTTGACCACTTTAAGAAGTTCCTGGCAATGGCCGCAGGTTTCAATACGCTCGACCACTTCCTGAAGTCAATGGATGCCAGCAACTCCACTTACCTGATGCAGAAGTTCGTGCGTGCCCTTGAAAAAACGGAAGATCTGGAAGATGCGGTGGATGTGGCTAACTCATTTGGCAGTATACGCGACGAAAAGCTGATGGCCCTGTTGCGCTCTGAGGTACAATCGAATTTTGCTTACGTTAGTAAAAAGAAAGACAGGCGTGGTATCGTAATTTACGAACTGCTCAGCAGCCTCGTTGCCCCGGAAGGCAAAAACGGCGATTCGGCCTGGGCCCGCCAGATGTCTGCCAAACTGCAACTGCCGCCGATCAACTTCGTAGAGTTTAATTCTCTGCAAAGCGATAGCGGCCGCATTTATCAACAGGTGTTCTTTTATGGCGATAAGGACGGACAGGATTCTTATGGCAGCTTTATGGGCAACTTCCCTTCCAGTGACTGGAAGGTGAGCAAAAACGCGCACTGGACAACTATATCATCCATCAAAGGAAAGCCTACTACCATTTTCGCGAATAACCCGATAGACGAACCCGGAGACAAGGAAGCGATCAGTAAACTGGGCGAATACCTCGACGAAAAAGGGATTCACCCTACGATATTTATTCACCGTGGCCACAGTTACCATGTTAACACCACGCTTGATAACCTGCAAAGCACTGCCCGTATCGTAGTGCTGGGTTCCTGCGGTGGCTATCATAACCTGGCCGTGGTTTTGGAAAAGGCGCCGGAAGCGCACATCATTTCTTCTAAACAGGTGGGTACCCGCTGGGTGAACGAGCCTATTATCCGCAGCCTGGAAGACCAGATACGCGCCGGCAAAAATGTAGACTGGGTAAATATGTGGGCTTCCCTGAGCAAGAAATTTGCAGGCGACGCCCGCAATAAACCACTGTTCGACGACTATGTGCCACCACATAAAAACCTGGGGGCCATTTTCATCAAGGCATACCGGCAGATCATGAAAGATGAAAAGTAAACACACTATAGCAAGGGAGAAACGAAAGTTTCTCCCTTGCCGTTTATACATGGGCACCATGCAATTAGGTAAAAAGCAGTAGGTTTGTAAACCAATTATTGGAAAATACGTAATCTGAAAGTTAAGGTGGAGAATCTGGCGGTTAAGAAGGTTTTTGATACTAGTTTGTTAAGGAGGGTATTTTCATTCGCTCGCCCCTACAGGCGCTCGTTTTATCTTTCCATGTTCCTTACAGTGTTGCTGGCGGTATTATCGCCCGTGCGCCCTTATCTTATCCAGTTGTCGGTAGATAAATACATTGCCAACGACCTGATGCAGCTGCTGTTTACCGTTACCATGCTGCAGGTGGGTTTGCTGATTGTGGAAACCGTGGTGCGGTTCTTTTTCTCTTACCTCACAAACTGGCTGGGCCAGTCGGTAATTAAGGATATGCGGGTGGCGGTGTATAAAAAGATCGTTCGCCTCGACCTCGCCTTTTTCGACAAAACGCCCATCGGTACTCTTACTACCCGTACCATTAACGACATTGAGGCCATCAACGACATATTTTCCGAGGGCATTATTTCCATCGTAGCCGATGTGCTGATGATCGTCGCCATACTGGGCGTGATGTTTTATGAGGACTGGCGGCTTACGCTCATCAGTCTGTCTCCTTTCCCCGTACTCATTTTCGCCACATATATTTTTAAAGAGAGTGTAAATAAATCCTTCCACCGGGTACGTAACGCGGTATCGGCGCTCAACGCCTTTGTGCAGGAGCATTTAACGGGCATGGTGGTGGTGCAGGCGTTTTCGGCAGAGAACAGGGAGTTCGGTAAGTTCCGCACGATCAATAAAGACCATCGTAAAGCTAATATAGACGCCATTTTTGCTTACTCGGTGTTTTTCCCGATCGTGGAAATTATACTGGCTATTTCTTTAGGGTTGATGGTTTGGTGGGGTGCTAATAAGGTGCTGAACTTCGAAGTGACCCAGGGTGTGATGATCGCTTTTATCATGTACCTCAACATGCTGTTTCGCCCGCTGCGCATACTGGCCGATAAGTTTAATACCCTGCAGATGGGTATGGTGGCCAGTGAGCGTGTATTTAAAGTGCTGGATAGCAATGAGTACATACCGGACAATGGCACCCATACTGCCGAAAATATGAAGGGCGGTATCAAGTTCGATCATGTATGGTTTGCGTACAAAGATGATCGTTATGTACTGAAAGACATTGATTTCGAAGTAAAACCAGGACAAACAGTGGCCATAGTAGGGCACACCGGTTCCGGTAAAACCACTATCATCAGCATACTGAACCGGTTGTACGAGATCCAGAAAGGCACCATCAGTATAGATGGCATTCCGTTGCCAGACTATAAACTGGAAGCCCTGCGCAGCAGGATAGGGGTGGTGTTGCAGGATGTATTCCTGTCGTCCGGCTCCATTTACGATAACATTACCCTCCGCAACGCCAATATCAGCCGGGAGCAGGTAGAGAGTGCGGCCAAACTCATCGGCATGCACGAATTTATTATGCAGTTGCCCGGCGGGTACGACTACCAGGTAATGGAGCGGGGCAGCACCCTGTCGCTGGGGCAGCGCCAGCTCATTTCGTTTATCCGCGCCTTATTATATAATCCGGCCATCCTTATTCTCGACGAGGCTACCTCTTCGGTGGATACAGAATCCGAGATGCTGATCCAGCATGCTATCGACAAACTGATCGCCGACCGTACCGCCATCGTCATCGCCCACCGCCTGTCCACTATCAGCAAGGCCGATAAGATCATCGTTTTGGATAAAGGGGAAATTAAGGAGATGGGGAACCATGAGGAACTGTTACAGGTCGAAGGCTTTTATCATAAATTATATATGATGCAGTTCAAGCAGGCGGAGAGCCCCCTCTAAACATTTTCCCCGACCTCGTCTGTTTTTTGCGCTTGCCCGAAAACTTATATAGATTTTTGGTTAGGAAGCCTCATTTTATATCATTTCTCACCTACTGGGCTCATATGTGAATTTTATTCATTTAAGTAGGGGCGTTTCAGGGACGCAAAAACTGATTTTAATCAGGTTGATTTTTTGCCTTAAACATTTGATATTTACAGAATTACAGCAGTATGCCCCTTTTTTTTATACGCTGGGTTTAAAATGAACTAAAATCGCATATCTTTGCGCAAAATTTCAGAAAGCGGTGATTTCTTTTAACAAGTCCAAATATAGTCTGGTAGCCCTGTTTGTGGCATTTTGCATGGCTGGTTACAGCCCTGCCAACGCTCAGCATGCTGAGCACAATGACACTACTGTTCACGAGCATGACCTGGCTAATGAAGCTGGTCATGATGCGCAAGCCCATGGCGAACATGAACAAAAGAAAGGTTTTGACGCCAAAGAAGTAATTCTTGGTCACGTAAAGGATGCTCATGACTGGCATTTCTTCAGCATTGACGATTTTCACGCGACTATTCCTCTTCCTGTAATTATTTACCACCCTACCCGTGGTTTCTCTTCTTTCTCCTCCTCCCGTTTTGAGCACGGCCATGCAACCTACGAAGGTTACCGCCTGCTGGACGAGCATTATATTCACGAAAAAGGTCTTGACCCGAATGTTTATTCGGCGGGTAAGATTGTAGAAGTAGACGAAGCTGGTATGCCAACAGGCGCTAAGATCCAGGACTGGTCTATGACTAAAAACGTAACAGCGTTGTTCATTGCTACCGGCTTATTGCTGGTGCTGATGATCGGTGTGGCGAATTCTTACAAAACACGCGGTGTGAAATCTGCTCCCAAAGGTTTCCAGAGCCTGATAGAGCCGGTGATTATCTTTATCCGCGACGAGGTAGTGAAACCGAACATTCCCGGTTACCGTGCAGAGCGTTTCACTCCATTCATTCTTACCGTATTCTTCTTTATTCTGATCAATAACCTGTTTGGCCTGTTGCCAGGCTCGGCTAACGTTACCGGTAACATCGCTGTAACTGCTGCACTGGCGCTGTTTAGCTTTATCGCTACCTGCTGGGCATCTAACAAACATTACTGGGGTCACATCGTTAATCCTCCTGTTCCGGTATGGGTTAAACCAATCCTGGCGCCGGTAGAGCTGATCGGTGTATTCACCAAACCAATTTCCCTGATGATCAGGTTGTTCGCCAATATCCTGGCCGGCCACATCATCATCCTGAGCATTGTGTCGTTGATTTTCATTTTCGGATCGCTGAATAAAGTAGCCGGTTATGGTTTTATGCCTATCTCCATTGCGTTTAACCTCGTAATGATGATGCTGGAACTGCTGGTAGCCTTTATCCAGGCGTTCATCTTCGCCAACCTTACCGCGGTGTTCGTTGGTCAGGCAATGGAAGGTGCGCACCACGACGAACATCATCACTAATTTCGAAACATTTTTAATTTCACAAATACATATTCATTATGGCACTTTTAACTGTTTTATTGCAGGCTGCTGCTGCTTCTGGCCTGGCTAAGGCTGGTGGCGCTGTTGGCGCTGGTATTGCTGCAATCGCTGCAGGTATTGGCGTAGGTAACATCGGTAAGAGCGCGCTGGAAAGCATCGCTCGTCAGCCCGAAGCTGCAAACGACATCCGTGCAAACATGATCCTGGCTGCGGCGCTGGTAGAGGGTGTTGCCCTGTTCGGCGTTATCGCGGGTCTGCTCGCTGTTGTACTGTAAGAACAACCTTTAATTACTGCATCCGGCGCATAGGGCAAAGGATGCAGTAATTGTATTTTGATCTAAGTAAATTATTTAAATACATCTCTAATATGGATCTGTTATTGCCTGCGTTAGGCTTGTTCGTCATCACTTTCGTAATTTTTGGTCTCGTTTACCTCATCCTCAAGAAGTTTGCCTGGAAACCAATCCTGGGAGCACTGAAAGAAAGGGAAACATCCATCTCCGACGCTATCGCATCTGCAGAGCGCGTTAAAGAAGAAATGGCACAGATGAAAGCCGAACACGAACATGTTCTGGCCGAAGCTAAAGCCGAAAGGAGCAAGATCCTGAAAGAAGCGAAAGAAGCGAAAGATCAAATCATCGGCGAAGCTAAAACACAAGCCCAGGCCGAAGCGAAAAAGATCATCAACGAAGCTTACAACGCTATCGAAAACCAGAAACAGGCTGCCCTTACTGATGTTAAGAACCAGGTTGGTAAACTCGCTGTAGAAGTAGCTGAAAAAGTACTGCGCAAAGAACTGGGTGGCCAGGCCGCACAGGAAGCCTACATCAAAGAACTGGCTGGAGAAATTAAACTGAACTAATTTATATATACCATTCCGGCGCAACCGGGAAGGTCATCAGAAAGAAACAATATGCAAAATCCCCGTTTAGCATCCAGGTACGCGAAAGCATTAGTTGACCTGGCCGTTGAAAAAAATGAACTGGAAACAGTGCATACCGATATGCAACTGTTGAAGGCGATCTGCAAAAGCAACCCCGATGTGGTGGCTTTGCTGAAAAGCCCTATCATTAAAGCGGACAAAAAGGTGAAAATCCTTGCTGCCGTGCTGGAAGGTAAGATCAGCGCTATCACTGCCGGTTTTGTAACACTCCTGACTAACAAAGGAAGGGAAAGCACCCTGCCGGAAGTAGCAACGGAAGTGATCAGGGAATACAATGTGATCAAAAACATCACCAATGTAAAGATCACTACTGCCGTTCCTGTAGACGCATCTACGCTGGAAACGATCAAAACTAAAGTTGAACAAACTGCAGGACGTAAAGTTACCATGGAGTCGGCCGTAAATGCTGACCTGATTGGCGGATTTGTACTGGAAACAGGCGACCAGTTGTTCGACGCGTCTGTTCTTCGTGATCTGAAAGACATCAAAAAGCAATTCCTGGAGAACATTTATGTTCCCAACATCAGATAAAGTATAAAACAACAGCCGCTGCGTACCCGCAAAGCTGTTGTCGTTATTTTAGTTTAAACCTTAACGACGTTTTTAAAAGTTAATAATTATGGTTGGTATTAAACCCGATGAAATTTCGGCGATATTACGCCAGCAACTGAGCAACTTCAACGCTTCTGCGGAACTTGAAGAAGTTGGTACGGTGCTGCAGGTGGGCGACGGTATTGCCCGCGTGTACGGATTGAACAATGTTCGCTCCGGTGAACTGGTTGAATTTGAGAATGGTGTTAAAGCCATTGCACTGAACCTGGAAGAAGATAACGTGGGTGTGGTATTGATGGGTGATTCCGGCGAAATTAAGGAAGGAGCGAAAGTTCGCCGTACCGGCCAGATCGCTTCCATCAAGGTAGGTGAAGGCCTGGTAGGTCGTGTAATCAATACCCTCGGTGAACCTATCGATGGTAAAGGCCCTATCGCTGGTGAACTGTATGAAATGCCTATCGAGCGTAAAGCTCCGGGTGTAATCTACCGTGAGCCGGTTAAAGAACCACTGCAAACAGGTATCAAAGCGATCGACGCAATGATCCCGGTTGGTCGTGGCCAGCGTGAGCTGGTGATCGGTGACCGTCAGATCGGTAAAACTGCGATCTGTATCGACACCATCATTAACCAGAAAGAATTTTTCGATGCAGGTAAACCTGTATACTGTATATATGTAGCAATCGGTCAGAAAGCCTCTACCATTGCAGGTGTAATGAAAACCCTGCAGGAAAACGGTGCTATGGCTTACACTACTATCGTTGCTGCTTCTGCTGCTGATCCGGCTCCTCTGCAGTTCTACGCTCCGTTCTCCGGCGCGGCGATCGGTGAGTTCTTCCGTGATACCGGCCGTCCTGCACTGATCGTTTATGATGATCTGTCTAAACAGGCCGTAGCTTATCGTGAGGTGTCCCTGCTGCTCCGCCGTCCTCCAGGACGTGAGGCGTACCCTGGTGACGTATTCTACCTGCATAGCCGTTTGCTCGAGCGTGCTGCGAAAATCATCGCGAAAGATGAAATCGCACGTGAAATGAACGATTGCCCTGATTCTATCAGGCACCTGGTTAAAGGTGGTGGTTCACTCACAGCATTACCGATCATCGAAACTCAGGCGGGCGACGTATCTGCATACATCCCAACCAACGTAATCTCCATCACTGACGGTCAGATCTTCCTTGAATCTAACCTGTTCAACTCCGGTGTACGTCCTGCGATTAACGTAGGTATCTCCGTAAGCCGTGTGGGTGGTAACGCACAGATCAAATCCATGAAGAAGGTAGCTGGTACCCTGAAACTGGACCAGGCTCAATACCGCGAAATGGAAGCGTTCTCTAAATTCGGTGGCGACCTTGATGCTGCAACCAAATCCATCCTGGACCGTGGTGCACGTAACGTGGAAATCCTGAAACAGGCACAGTTCACTCCTTTCACCGTAGAAAAACAGGTAGCAATTATTTACCTGGGTACTAACGGCCTGCTGCGCGAAGTTCCTTTGAAAAACGTGAAAGCGTTCGAAGAAGCCTTCCTGCACGAAATGGAAGTGCGCCTGCCCGACGTTCTGGCTAACTTCAAAAAAGGTGGTCTTGAAAAAGCCGATACCGACCGTATGGTTGCACTGGCTAATGAACTGAAACCAAGGTTTGCTTAGTTTTTAAGCGAGTCTTAATCATACTAAAACGCTCCGGTCACATTGTGGCTGGAGCGTTTTGATTTTAGAGAGCAGAGCGAAACCGGGGTTGCTTAACACAAGGCCGATGGCATTAACTTAAAAATTTTTCCGGAAGCGCAAATAACTCCACACATGCCCTATCGCAAATGGAAGAACAAATAGTGGTATAAACAGGTTATCCTCGGTTAGTCCCTCCGTTTTTTTATAGATGGATGAGAAATGCTCGTACATCATATAACCCAGCCAGGCAAGCGAAGGCAGAAACCAGCACAACAGGCTAAGCAAGGGATTACTCCGGACGGCAATCTTGCCGTTAAGAAAGATACTGGTAGCTGCGATACAGGTGACCAATGCAAATGCTGCCACCACCATGGTCGAATAACCAACCATATCATAACCGTAGCTATGTCTTGGATCACCAGGCCGGATATCCACTAACGTAAGTGCATACCCCAGGGTAACGGTAATCACAATAATGGCAGGAATAAGGGCTGCGTAGGCGTAGTATTTGAACATAGTATTAAGGTTGTTTATTTCGTGCTGCTTCCAGTTGCCGGTGATAGTTATGAGCCATTCGGAGCAACTCGAGGTCGAAGTCGTCGTCGCCCTCCGTTCTACCATGCCCCAGGCTGATGTGATTGATCATCGCACCCTTATTAAAATAATAACGGGCTTGAAAGATCATCCCGATATTTTTAGTTTTAGGTTCAAACATTTTATAGTCTTCATAAATAAAGATCAGCTCATTGTCCTTAAAGTAATATTCCATGATCTCAGTACTTTCGTGGTCAACGATGCGGCTTATTACCTTTACAAGTGTATCACCTTTATAAAGCCCCGATAACGACGCGGTTTCCTTTTTCTGCATGTTCCTGAAAGCTTCATTCCGCAACACTAGCTTAACATATCCAGTGTCCATGTCAATGGTCCGCGTTTCCCTGCCTATCCGGTTAAGCGGGCCTACCTGCGCTTTTACGGTAATAGTTATAAGCATACAGGCGAAGAATAAACCGTGTTTAACAGGCATAGGGAGGGATATTTATGTAAATATAATCGTTTGCCCGATGATGCCGATTACGTTTGAAGTATATTTATATCCGATGAAAAAGCTTAAATACCTGCTGATTTTACTACCGTGGCTGTTGCCTGTGGCGGCTTCCGCGCAGATCTCCGACATCCGTAAAATCTGCACCACTATTAATACCGATACCGGCTATCAGCGCATACGCCTCGACAACGAATCGTATCTGGAAGAAATGACAGACCGCGGCGGATGGCTGGAAGGGCTGTACAAAAAAGAACAGCTTAAAAAAATGACAAGCTGGATCGGCTATTCAAACCGCATCGTAGTTACCGAATATTACTTCGATAAAGCACAGCTCATCTTCGTTTACGACCTGGAAAAGACCTTCCCATTAGATGAAAAGACTGGCGGCCTCGACGAAGCTCACCCGCTCGTTGCTTACGAGGGCCGCTACTACTACCGGCAGGGAAAAAAAATAGACGAGAAAGTGAGCGGCCGTAAGCCAAAAGGCACCGCGGAAAACTGGATATCTATGGCTGAAGACCTGCGTTTATTAGTAGATAGTAATAGGGAAGCGCAGGAGTAGAGTTTAAATAAAATATTTTTGATTGATAATCAGTGAGATAGATTATTTGTTTGTTTTGTAGTTTGGTTTATAAAATAAACCAGTTTACATTTGATACATCAAACAATGATGTATGTCCCCTAAATCGCTTTACCTGTTATGCCTCATGGTTTTACCAATATTGGCGCAGGCACAAACCAAAATCAGCGGTAAAGTTACCGACGCTAAAAAACAGCCCTTGCCAGGCGTGAACATATATATCAAGGGCACTTATGATGGTACAACCACTACAGCCGATGGCAGTTATTCATTCAGCAGCACGGCCAAAGGCGAACAGTTATTATCCGCCAGTCTTATGGGGTATAAAACACTGGAGCAAACAGTGAATCTGAGTGGCGCTGCAATTGTACTTAACATCAACTTAAAAGAAACCATGAATGAATTGAAGATGGTTACTATCTCCGCGGGTAGCTTCGAAGCCAGCGATGAGAAGAAAAATACCATCCTTAAATCACTTGATATTGTGACTACCGGTGGCGCTAATGCCGACATCGTAGCAGCGCTGAAAACGTTGCCTGGCGCGCAGCAGGTGGGTGATAAAGAAGGATTGTTCGTGCGCGGTGGTACCGGGTATGAAACGCAAACCTTTATTGATGGTATGATGGTACGTAACCCATTTTACTCAGGCATGCCCAACTTCGCTGCCCGCGGACGTTTTTCGCCTTTCCTGTTTAAGGGCACCTCATTCAGTAGCGGCGGTTATTCTGCACAATACGGCCAGGGCATGTCGTCGGCTCTTGTTCTTGAAACCAACGATCTGCCTACCCGTTCTTCCGCTTCAATAGGTATTATGACCATTGGCGCAAACGTAGGGCTGGAACAGCTTTCGAAAGATAAAAAGAGTTCCTTTACACTGGAAGCAGACTACACCAATCTGACCCCTTACTTCAAAGTATTTAAAACATTACAACAGCCGACTACATACCCTGAAATTGCCGGCGGCTCACTAGTTTATCGGCGTAAAACATCTAAAACCGGTATGCTGAAGGCCTATGTATATGGCAACTGGAGCCGCTTCGGCTACCAGGGCAAAAGCCTGGAATACCAGGGTGACGAAGAACTATTCGAGCTGAAGAACTATAATATTTACAGCAATCTTACTTACCATGAAAATCTTGGTAAAGGATGGAAAATAAACACCGGTATTTCTTACAGTACTAATAAAGACCGTATTCACCTGGATACCATCGTAAAAGCAGCAGAGGCTAATGTGCGTACGCGATCGGATCTTTCGCAGGCAAGAGTTGTATTGACCAAAAGCCTGGGAGCCTTTTCACTACTGCGTTTCGGGGGAGAGTACCAGTATGCGGTAGAAAAAACGGCTTACAACCAATATCATCTCGATTATACCGATAACTATGGCGCCGGCTTCGTGGAAGCAGATATCTATTTTAGTCCGAAGTTAGTTGGCCGTGCAGGTGTGCGGGCGGAGTATACTTCGCTGATGGAGAAGACCAACCTGGCACCACGCGTATCTATGTCGTACAAGCTGGATGATAAAGGGCAGGTATCGCTGGCATATGGCGAGTTTTACCAAAAGCCGGAACAGCAGTACCTGCGCAGCAAACATGACCTGGAATATATGCACGCCACGCACTACATTGCAACGTATGAGAGGCGTTCCACCGCTTATACCTTACGTACAGAGGTGTTTTACAAGAAGTACCACGACCTCGTAAAAACAACGCCCGATATCAACAGCAATGGTACGGGTTATGCAAAAGGCGCAGAATTGTTCTGGCGTGATAAGAAAACCATTAAGAATGCAGACTACTGGATTTCTTACTCCTTCCTCGATACTAAAAGAGATCACCTGAATTATCCATATGAAGTGCAGCCCGACTTTGCAGCTAAACATACTGCCTCGCTGGTGTATAAACAATACTTCTCAAAAATAACGACGAACGTAGGCCTTACGTATAGTTTCGCAACAGGCCGACCTTACTACAATCCGAACCGTCCGGCCAATGAGTTTATGCACGATCGTACTAAAACTTTCAACACGGTTGGCCTCATTGCCAACTATCTCACTACGATCGGTAAAGCCTTTACGGTATTTGTTGTATCGGTGTCTAACATGGCGGGGCAGCGGCAGGAATACGGCTACAAATATTCAAGTGACGGCCTTCGCCGCGAAGCGATACGGCCCATGACGCCCAGTTTCTTTTTCGTAGGCATGTTCATGAGTTTCGGGATAGACAGGCGGCAGGAAGTAATCGACAATAACTAATCAACTTAATATATTCATCTCTCTAAACACAAAAAATCTAACTCGATGAAACGCATTTTCTTATTTCTTTTCTCCATTACCACATTTACATTGGCCGCTAACGCACAAAGCGCGCAGTATACAGAAGCGATGGAAAAGCAAGTAGCGGCAATTGACAAAAACGCCAGCAGCGAGGAACTGACGCAGGCGGGCAATACGTTCGAAAGAATCGCCGAAGTGGAAAAAACACAGTGGCTTCCTTATTACTACGCTGCCTACTGCAAAGTAATGCAGGCCCTTAGCGCAAAAGGCAACACCATTGATGCCCTGGCCGATCAGGCAGAACAGCACGCTGAAAAAGCCGAAGCATTAAGCAAGAACAATTCCGAAATAGCGGTTATACGTTCGTTGATCGCAACTGCCCGTATTAATGTAGATCCGATGGCCCGTGGGCGTAAATACGGCCCTATATCTTCGGGCTTTTTGGAAGCGGCAAAGAAATACAATGCAGACAACCCACGCATCTATATGCTGGAGGGCCAAAGCCTTTACTATACTCCTGAACAGTTTGGTGGTAGCAAGGTGAGGGCAAAGGAGAAGTTTGAATTGTCTTTAAAGAAGTTCAGCACCTTCAGGCCAGAAAGCAGCATTGCGCCGCATTGGGGCGAAGAGTATACTAAGAAGCTGTTAAGCTCGATCGGTAACTAAAATAGAGGCAACGGCTGGTGTGTATGGGTTTTCCGCCAGAACATCATATATTCATCAGCCGCTATTATCATACTGCAACAAAAATATTATTATGCAACAGCCGGAAAACCAGGATGCATTCTCTTATGAGGACAGCCTGAAAGTAATTACCCAAATGATTGAGCAGGCGAAGGATCGCGTGCTGAGCGACGGGTTTGATTATATGTTATGGGGCGCATTTGTGTGCTGCGCTGCGTTAGCTCAGTATTTTCTTATAAATGCCGGGGTTGGCTATCATTGGCTAGGTTGGACAATACTGATGCCCTTGGGCGCTATCATCACTTTTTTTCGTAACTACGCCTGCCGGAAAAGAAGAGAGGTGAAGCTGGCTGTCATGGATATCTACCTGTCAGTGCTGATGGCATTCCTGGTTTCGCTTTGTATTATCATCTTTTCTTTTTCTGCCCTTGGGTATAAATATGGTTTAGGCGTGATATTAGTGTTGTACGGTTTGTGGATATTCATTTCAGGACGTATTTTTAAGTTTACGCCATTTGTACTGGGCGCGGTGGTGAACTGGGTAGGCAGCATCCTGGTTTTTAATTTCCTTGATTACCATAATACACTGCTCACAGTGGCTGCCGGGGCAATTTTCGGTTACCTGATCCCCGGATATTTATTGCGCCGCGAAGTAAAGATGAAAAAACGTTCATTAGCTTATTAATCTGATATACGCATGACACCTGAACAGGATAAACCGATGACCGGGCAGGAGAGCCTGGACCTCATACAGTCGATGATCAACTCGGCCAAAGAAAGCACTGTGAATAAAGGAGATGGTTTCCTTGTATGGGGCTGGATGTTGTTTATTTGTGCTGTATCATCTGCCGTACTGATTTATACAGATTACGCATCTCCGTTCCTGCCATGGAATATATTTATGCTGGTGTGTGTAATTATGCTGATTTACGGGATCGTAAAACCTCGTAAAATACCGCGGGTGAGAACTTATATGGGCGATTTATTCCGCAACTTTGCCACAGGATTTTACATTTGCGTGTTCATTGTGGTTTTTGCCATGAATTTTAATACTGTTTCCACCAGCATTGCATTTGCGTTTCTGTTGATGTTGTACGGTCTTATGATGTATGTAATGGGCGTGTCTATGAAACAACGGGCAATGATAGCCGGGGCCGTAATAACCTGGCTGTGTTGCATTGCTTCATTGTTGATGGCCAAATTGATTTTTGTAATGTCTTTCACAGCCCTTGCGGTATTGGCGGGCTATCTTATACCCGGTTATATTTTAAGGACAGAATGGAAAAAACAGCAACAAAGTGAAAAGGTAAGATGATGGATTTTAAAGAACTGGACCCGGTACTGCATTCCCAGCTACGGTTGGCAATCATGTCTGTGCTTATTAGCGTGAAGGAGGCGGAGTTTACGTTCCTGAAAGAGAAGACGAATGCAACGGCGGGTAACCTCAGTGTGCAGATCAATAAACTGAAAGATGCTGAGTATATAGAAGTGATAAAACAGTTCAAAGAAAATTATCCTCAAACCATTTGTAAAATTACCCCTAAAGGTATTACTGCATTTGAAGAATATGTGAAGTCGATACAATCTTATTTAAACACAGGTAAGTAATTCGATAGAAAAGATTAAATTCGTAGTAACGGATCCGCTTTTTTTTGCGGATCCGTTTTTTTTGGACATGTATACATAATCCCGCCACCAGAACCCAATACAGTAAAGGGTTTTCAGAGGACATGAAATTGACCCGAAAGGCTCCTTCTTTTTTGGCAGAACGCATGTACAGTGCAGTTACCTGTATTAACTTCAATATCCCGGTTTAACCCACAATTAAAAAAGACACCACTATGGAACTCCTCGATCAAAAGGTGCAGGTGGCACCCACCGCTGCGCTGGTATTGTTGCAGGCACGCGAATTATTTGAGGAAGGCATCACCAAAGATTACCTTTCTAATATTGATTTTTCTGCCGTACAAGGCATGTCGGACAAGTTGAACGATATGCCGGGAGATTTTGCACAGGTAGTACGCTACCGAAAGCAGTTCATTCGTTACCTGGCTGATAGTTACCTGCCCGAAAGCGAACCCGTACAGATTGTGATATTAGGGGCAGGCCTCGATCCGCTGGGGTTGCAGTTATTAGACAAACACGGTGGTGATATTTGCCAGGTATTTGAAGTCGATGCAGCGCATCTTGCCGAAAAGGAAATTCTTTATCGCAAAATCGCACCGGACATTAAGAACCTCCACCTCGTTCACTGCGATATTACCGATCCGCAGCACCTGCTCGAGTGCCTGGTAGTAGCAGGGTACGACCGCGATATACCTACTATTATAGTTTTTGAAGGAATAATTCATTACATCACACAGGAGAAGTTCTACGATATTATGCGTCGCTTCCGCACGCGTAACCGCACCAACCTCGTACTGATGGATTATGCGTTACCCCTCGATGATTTGCCTGCATCAACGGCGGTTACTTACAGGCGAATGCTACAGATGCTGGAAAGCGCCTTCAAGGTGCGGTTCTTCCTGCACAGCCGCCTTAATGTATTTGGGCTTATCGACCGGCTGGGTGGCGATGTATCTACCATCGACTCTCTGCAGGATGTGGAGTTTAAGCTCAATGGGCGTAATGTGAAGTATTACGATGCGGGAGACGGGTTCCTGGAAATGATTTCGTTTTACCTGTAAATAACAATGGCGGGGTACAATACCCCGCCATTGCCTGTAAATATTTTGAACCCACTATTCGGAGGCCAGCTCCATCTTCTTTAACGGATTTTTCGTGTTGTCCGCGTAAGTTTGGCGTTGGGTGATGATGTCGATACAAGTGTAAATTGACTGGCGGAAAGAATCCGGGTCTGCCAGGTTTTTACCGGCGATATCGAAGGCAGTGCCATGGTCGGGCGAGGTACGCACGATCGGCAGGCCTGCGGTGTAATTAATACCGTAGCCTGAAGCCAGTGATTTGAAAGGAATAAGGCCCTGGTCGTGGTACATGGCCAGTACGCCGTCGAACTGCTCGTGCATATTACGGGCGAAGAAGGCATCGGCGCTATAGGGGCCGAAGCAGAGCATACCATTGTGTTTAGCCTGTTTAATGGCCGGGATGATCTGTTTTTGCTCTTCGGTACCGATAAGGCCATCGTCGCCGGCATGTGGGTTAAGGCCCAGCACGGCAATACGTGGGGTATCGATACCAAAATCCTTAATGAGACTCTCCTTCATGAGGGCCAGCTTTTGCAGGATGTTTTCTACCGTTACATATTTAGCGATCTCCGATACGGGCACATGCTCCGTAAGCAGACCTACACGCATATTATCCGCAGTCATCAGCATTAGCACGTCTTTCGCCTGGAAAGCTTCCTTCAGGTAAGGTGTGTGGCCGGTGAAGTTGAAGTCTTTGCTTTGAATGTTCTTTTTATGGATAGGGGCGGTGATAAGGCCCTCTATATCACCGTCTTTGAGGCATTGTATGGCAACCGCCAGGGAGCGGGCTGCATACTTGCCACCAAGGTCGTTAATTACGCCAGGGGTGATCTGCACCTCTTCTTCCCAGCAGTTAAATACGTTCACCTGCTTGTGGTTAATTTTGGTGAAGTCCTTGATGCTCTGGTAGTTAAAGGTATTTTCATTCACCAGCTTGCGGTAAAAGTTCACGGTCTTATTGGACGCGAAAATGATGGGTGTGCATAACTCCAGCATCCTGCTATCAGCAAAAGTCTTAATGATGATCTCAGCACCGATGCTGTTAATGTCGCCTATCGTGATACCGATCACAGGCCTGTTGGCAGTATTTGTTTGTGGTATGCTCATGCTTAACCCCGGGTAATTAGCTAACAAATATACGGTTTCCTGTTGATAGCTGGTGGCCCGTCACGCCTGCCATGCTCCTTTTTCTTACTTTTGCTTCTTATTCCTTTTTCATGTACACGCTAAAGAAGTCACTGGGGCAGCATTTTTTGAAAGATGATAACATCTGCCGGAACATTGTGGATGCGCTCCCCGCCCCCGAAGGCACACAAATACTGGAGGTTGGTCCGGGGGCCGGCGCAATTACCAAATATCTGCTGGAGCTGCCGGGCACTATTTTTAAAGCAGTGGAACTGGATAAGGAGAAGGTAGAATATCTCGAAAAAACTTATCCGTCCATAAAGGGTAAACTCATCAACGAGAGTTTTTTGGAGATAAACCCGCCGTTCGATGGCAAGTTTTCCGTGATCGGCAACTTTCCTTACAACATTTCCACCCAAATCATGTTCCGTGTGCTGGAGTGGAAAGACCAGGTGCCGGCTGTAGTAGGGATGTTCCAGAAGGAAGTGGCGCAGCGTATTGCGGCGGCTCATAATAACAAGGATTACGGGATACTGAGCGTATTGATCCAGGCATTTTACCGAGTAGAGTACCTGTTTGACGTGTCAGAAACCTGTTTTATCCCACCGCCTAAGGTGAAGTCGGGTGTTATACGATTGCATCGTTTAGAGCAGGCGTACGATATCAGGAATGAAAAGAAGTTTTTCCTGCTGGTTAAAACTGCTTTCGGGCAACGCCGTAAGCAGTTGCGTAATCCGCTCAAAGGTTTCTTTAAAAAAGAAGATTTACAGGACGAAATATTTACCAAAAGGGCCGAAGCGCTTACAGTAGCCGACTTTGTGGCCTTATCCCATAGAATGTTATGAAGCAAGTATTGATTACGGCCAAAGTAAACCCGTACCTGATCAACGAACTCGAATCAAAAGGATACGCTGTTTCTTATCAACCGGCTATCACCTATCAGGAGGTGCTGGAGCAGGTGAAAGATATAGAGGGCCTGATAGTGACCACCCGTATCAAAGTGGATAAAGCGGTGTTAGACAATGCCACAAAACTGAAGTGGATAGGACGACTTGGTTCCGGAATGGAACTGATTGATGTGAAGTATGCTGAAAGTAAAGGCATTAAATGCGTAAGCAGCCCCGAAGGTAATGCTGATACAGTCGGAGAGCAGGTAGTAGGCATGTTGGTGTGCCTGATGCACAATATCCTCAAAAGTAACCTGGAACTGCGTGAGGGTATTTGGGAAAGAGAGGGCAACCGTGCATGGGAACTGGGTGGCCGTACAGTTGGTATTATCGGTTATGGTAATACAGGAGGTGCTGTAGCGAAAAGACTGCGCGGCTTTGGAGTGAATATCATTGCATACGATAAATACAAAACCAACTACGGTACCAGCGAGGTAAAAGAAGTGAGCTTACAGGATATTTTTGAGCAGGCCGAAATTGTAACCACACACCTGCCGCTTAATGATGAAACGTTCCATATGGTGAACGAACAGTTCCTGCGTTCGTTTGCGCAACCTATCTACTATATCAACGCCTCGCGCGGTAAGGTCGTAGATACGCCGGCTCTCGTAGCTGCCCTCGATAATGGGCTTGTAAAAGGCGCTTGTCTTGATGTTTTGGAGAATGAAAAACTGTCTTCCTACACAGCTGCCGAACAGGAAATGTTTACAAGATTGCTTACTGCCCCCAACATAGTAATGACCCCTCACATCGCAGGATATTCACACGAAGCCACGATAAAGATGGCGCAGATAGTGCTTCAAAAGTTAGATATATAGGTATTATATATATGAGCCACTGTAGCTAATCGTAAGGAAAAAAATATATATTTGCTGTACATCACTTTACAACGCTTCTATGCAAATAGGAGCGTTGCTTTTTTTTATTTCAAAAACAAAAGGTTATGTCTGGCGTAAATTATGTTACCAAGGAAACCCTGGAGCAAATGAAAGCGGAGCTAACGCTACTCAAAACAAAAGGAAGGGCTGAAATTGCACGTGCAATTTCGGAGGCTCGTGAAAAGGGGGATTTGAAGGAAAATGCAGAATACGATGCGGCCAAAGAGGCTCAAGGCCTCCATGAGGCCAAGATAGCCGTTTTGGATAATGCCGTTGCTACTGCCAGGATAGTAGAAGCTGAGTCAATTGATACATCTAAGGTTTCCATTCTTTGTAAGGTAACCATCACAAATATGGCTAGTAAAAAAACAGTTACTTACCAGCTTGTATCTGAAAAAGAGGCGGACCTGAAGTTGAATAAAATCTCTGTTACTTCTCCTATCGGCAAAGGTTTGCTGGGCAAAAAAGTCGGCGATGTGGCCGATGTGGTGGCGCCCAATGGCAGCATGAAATTTAAGGTCGAAAATATCGGTATCTGATCATATAATTCAGTTTTTCGCAAGGCCCGTCTGCATAAGGCGGGCCTTTGCTTTGAGCATCAATACAAATTGCTTATTTTTCCACTACCTAAAAACCTGCGGGCTATGACACTATTCTCCAAGATCATTAAAGGCGAAATTCCCAATTACAAAATTGCAGAGAACGAACACTTTTATGCATTCCTCGATATTTTTCCACTGATGAAAGGCCATACGCTCATCGTACCTAAAGTGGAAACCGACCGTTTTTTTGATGTGGATGATAACCTGCTGCGTGAGTGGCTGTTGTTTGCCAAACCAATTGCGCTGGCCATCGAAAAAGCGTATCCCTGTAACCGGGTAGGACTGAGTGTAGTGGGGCTGGAAGTGCCGCATGCGCATATGCACCTGGTGCCGGTAAACAGTGCCGATGATCTGAACTTCACACGTCCTAAACTGAAGTTATCGTCCGACGACTTTCAGCAGATACAGCAGCGTATAATTTCCTTTTTGTAATTGTAATAAGGAATAAGCAGAAGAGGTGTATAGATGGTATTGGCCATGTATACACCTCTTCTGCATTTGTATAAACATCAATAACACCCTTCTGAAGAAGCGTGTTAGTTTATTAGAACCCTACTGATAAAATCCGTTACGGAATGTAAAACTTGAACCCTATGCCGTGCAGTGTTTCGAGCCTGATGTCGTCTACATCGTCGAAGTGTTTCCTGATTTTGGTGATAAACACGTCCATGCTGCGACCGAGGAAGTAATCGTCCTTTCCCCAAACGTGGTAAAGGATTTCTTCGCGTTTGAGGGTTTTGTTGGGATTTTCGCAGAAGAATTTCAGGAGATCTGCTTCTTTCTGGGTAAGGGTGGCTTTAGTTTTACCGTCGTTGTCGATCAGTTTAAGTTCGCCGTAATCAAAGCTAAGGGGGCCGAGTTGGTATTGTGCGCGTTTGTCGGCATTGAGGGGCCGGGTCCTTTTAAGGAACACTTCAATACGCATTAACAATTCCTGCATGCTGAAAGGCTTCGTAACGTAGTCATCTGCGCCGGTTTTAAAGCCGGTGATCTTGTCCTCATCCATGGATTTGGAGGTAAGAAAAAGTATCGGGATAAGGTCGTTTTTCTTCCTGATTTGCTGAGCGAGCGTAAAGCCGTCTTTCTTTGGCATTACCACATCCAGCAAACATATATCAAACATGGATTTTTGAAATTGTTTCCAGGCCATCTCTCCGTCGGAGCAATGTGTCACTTCGTACCCGGCTTCTTCCAATCTTCGTTTGGTAACAGCCCCCAGATTGTAGTCATCTTCTACAAGGAGGATTTTTGCTTTCGTATCCATCTACGAACTGGATTAGGGTAAAATTGATAATTGATTAAAAGAGCAAGTTTTCATAGTTGCTATGGTGTTGCATTGAATTTTCCCACTGTCACAGGGCAAACCCGATTCAAAATAAGTACATTTTCGCAATTAACAAATAATAATAAGCTGTTCATTCCTGTTCATTTTCCGCCAGTCACCTCGAAACCCGCTCAGGATGCTTCTTCAGGAAGTCGTCCCAGCCTTTCGATTTGCCTGCCCCGGCCGCTGGCCCGGAGTCCTGGAAATGATGGCAAACGGCCACTGCCAGTGCATCTGAAGCATCCAGGAAATCGGGACGCTCATTGTAATTAAGGATATGGCGGAGCATTTGCCAAACCTGTTCCTTATCTGCATTACCGTTACCTGTTATTGATTGTTTTACTTTTTTTGGAGAATATTCGGCTACTTCGAGCCCCGCCTGCATCGCGGTAGCGATAGCCACGCCCTGGGCGCGACCCAGTTTGAGCATACTTTGTACGTTTTTACCGAAAAAGGGAGCTTCGATGGCGCAACAGTGTGGTTTATACTGCAATATGAGCTCGTTTACACGGGAATGGATCAGCATCAGCCGCTCATAATGGTCTTTATGTTTAGAGAGCTTTAGTACGTCGAGGGCAATAACGGTGGCTTTTTTGCCCTCCACGGAGATGAGTCCGTAGCCCATTACGATCGTACCGGGGTCTATTCCAAGAATTATTTTTGATTTGTTTGCCAACCGGAGTTTATTTTTGCCAAAATCTGAAATCCTGAACAAAAGTACAAAAATACTCCTCAATTACACTTTAGGCATCGGCCTCTTCGTTTGGTTAACCTATTCCATCTATAACCAGTTAATGAACCAGGTCAACCTCCGGGAGGCGGTAGACCGTATGGGCGAACTCCTTGTAAACAGGGGCCTGTTCGTACTGTTAACCGTTATTGTGCTAATGCTCGTCAACTGGGGGCTGGAAGCCCGAAAGTGGCAATTATTGGTACGGCCACTTGAAGATATATCGTTCCGCAAAGCTTTCAGCGCCATCCTTTCGGGGGTATCGCTGTCGATAAACACCCCCAACCGCATTGGCGAATACGGGGGGCGCATCCTTTACATAAAGAACCGTAACAAGCTCAAAGCGATTGCTGCTACCGTCGTGGGCAGCTTCAGTCAGTTGATCATCACCGCGGTTTTTGGGCTGGCCGGACTGATTTATTATATAAATAACTTTGAGCTAATTAAGGCTGATCAACGCTTTGCGTCTAGTTTCTGGGAAAATATAATGCTTGGCGTACTGATAGTTGTATCCTTGTTGATTATATTGCTTTACTTTCGGTTACAAATTATTGTCGCCGTTTTTGACAAGATATCCTGGTTGCGCAAGGCTAAGGTTTTTGTTCAGATCATCGCCCGGTATTCTCCTAAAGAACTGAAAAAACTCCTGCTCCTTTCAGCCGTGCGATACATGGTCTTCTCGGCACAGTATTTGATTTTATTGTATGTGTTAGGCGTTGAACTTGTGTGGTGGCAAGGTCTTTTGATGATCAGTACCATTTACCTCGTGATGGCAATGGTACCCACGATTGCGATAGCTGAACTAGGCCTCAGGGGCAGGGTGAGCATCTATTTCCTGGGTTTGCTCAGTCCTAATATAGCCGGCATCATAGCTGCCACGGTATGTATATGGCTGATTAACCTGGTTTTACCTGCGGTGATGGGTAGTATTCTACTTCTGGGCGTTAAAATATTCAAGGAAAAATAGCGATGATCAATGAAGCATTTGTTACTAATTATCTGTGGGTTAACCATAAGCAGTATATGCTTTGCACAGGAGTTTTGCGGGGCCGGTAACACCAGCTTTAAAGCGGGCGAAAACCTTACATTTAAGGTGTACTATAACCTTGGTAAAATGTTTGTAGGCGCAGGCGAAGCCACGTTTACCAGCAAACTGGAAAAGTATGGCGGGCACGATGTATACCACGTAACAGGTGAAGGCAAAACCTTTCGCACCTACGACTGGATATTTAAAGTGCGCGATAAATATGAAAGTTATATAGATACAGCTACCATGAAGCCATTACGTTTTATCCGTAATGTGAACGAAGGGGGCTACAAAATATCCCAGAACGTGGTATTTAACCACGATGCCCATACCGCCACTAACGAAAAAGGAGCGGTTTTTAAAACACCTCCCTGTGTGCAGGACGTTATCAGCGCTATTTACTACGCACGTAATATCGACTTCTCGAAGTACAAACCGAACGATAAAATTCCGCTTACGATGTTCCTCGACGATGAGGTGTACAACATTTACATCCGTTATATCGGAAAGGAGGAAGTGAACACGAAGTTCGGTAAGTTCCGCGCCATCAAATTCAAGCCCCTGCTTATCAAGGGCACCATCTTCGAAGGTGGCGAAAAGATGACGGTGTGGGTGAGCGACGATGCTAATAAGGTACCTTTGCGGGTAGATAGCCCTATCTCCGTAGGCAGTATTAAAGTTGATATGGTGGGTTACAGTAACCTACGCTGGGGCTTTACATCACTGATCAATAAACGTTAGTCATCTTCTTATTTTAACAAATTCTTAGCGCGGGAAGGCGCGATTTTTCTGCATCTTGCTGCTTCAGAAAAACTTATATTTGTTTATATACATTAACCTCTGAATATGGAAGAACGTAAACCACATATACTGCTGGCCGAAGACGATACCAACCTTGGGATGGTATTAAAGAATTATCTGGAGCTGAACGATTATGAAGTAGAACTTTGCCGCGACGGTATACTTGCACTGGCTGCCTTCCGCCGCCAGAAGTTCGATATCTGCCTGCTCGACATCATGATGCCTAATATGGACGGATTCAAGCTGGCTGAAGAAATACGCGATGTAGATCCGGATATCCCTTTATTTTTCCTTTCTGCCAAAACCATGAAGGAAGATATTATCCAGGGGTATAAACTGGGAGCCGACGATTACATCTCTAAACCTTTCGATAGTGAACTGCTGCTGCTGAAGATCAAAGCGATACTGAAGCGCAACCAGGAACTGAACCAGAAAGAGGAAGAGCAACACGAGTTCGTTATCGGCGATTATCATTTTAACTCGCGCCTGCGTACGCTGGCGAAAGATACACAGTCGCACACTTTATCTCCTAAAGAGAATGAGTTGCTGCATATGCTGTGCGAGCATAAAAATGACCTCTTACCGCGCGAAGTGGCGCTGAAGAAAATATGGGGCAGCGATACTTACTTCAATGGTCGCAGTATGGACGTGTACATCGCCAAACTGCGTAAGTACCTGAAGGAAGATCCCAATATCGAGATCGTGAATATTCACGGTAACGGCTTCCGCCTGGTGGTGAAGGAGTAGTGATTTAAAACAAAGTATTTCCACTCCCTTTATAAGGAGTTTTCCCTAAATGGGTATAGGCTTTATCGGTAACCTCCCTTCCACGGGGAGTGCGCTTGATAAAGCCTTCTTGTATTAAGAAAGGTTCGTACACTTCTTCCAGCGTACCTGCTTCTTCACCCACTGCCGTAGCGATAGTAGTAATACCCACTGGCCCGCCTTTAAAGTTTTCGATGATGGTATGCAGGATGCGGTTGTCCATTTCATCGAGGCCATATTCGTCTACATTCAGCGCTTTAAGGCTGAACTGCGCTATTTCCATATCAATTACCCCGTTACCCATTACCTGGGCGAAGTCGCGCACACGGCGCAGCAAACCGTTGGCAATACGGGGAGTGCCACGTGAACGGCGGGCTATTTCGCCGGCAGCATCGGAAGTGATCTTCGTATTTAATAAACCAGACGCCCGCCAGATGATCTTCTGAAGCACATCTTTGTTATAGTATTCCAGCCTGGACTTAATACCGAAACGTGATAACAGCGGGGCGGTAAGCAGGCCGGAACGGGTTGTAGCCCCGATCAGGGTAAAAGAACTGAGGTTGATCTGTACCGACCGTGCATTGGGACCGCTATCGATCATGATATCGATACGGAAGTCCTCCATGGCGGAGTACAGGTACTCTTCCACGACCGTACTGAGGCGGTGGATCTCATCTATAAACAGTACGTCTTTTTCCTCGAGATTGGTAAGCAAACCTGCCAGGTCGCCGGGCTTTTCGATCACCGGGCCGGAAGTTTCCTTAATATTGACCCCCATTTCATTGGCAACGATGCGGGAAAGCGTGGTTTTACCGAGACCGGGAGGGCCGTGGAACAGCACGTGGTCAAGAGCTTCTCCGCGCATTTTAGCCGCCTGGATAAACACCTTTAAGTTGGTGATGATCTGGTCCTGGCCCGCAAAGTCAATAATCTCCTTTGGGCGAATGCTGTTCTCGAATTCCTTCTCAGCAGCGCTCAATCTGTTCTCTTCGGGTCGTAAGTGCGGATTGGACATAATCACCAAATGTAAGAAAACCTTGATTTTGGATGGAGTTATGGGCATGAAATTTTATTTTTGACATAATTCAAATCTGCTATGACAATGAAAAAGGCTCTTTTACTGGCGCTGCCGTTAAGTTTGGGAATGATGTCGCATACAATGTTTGCCCAAAAAATTAAAGCAAAGGAGGTAAAACGTATCATCAGCACGCTGGCTGCAGACGATATGGGTGGCCGCCCCACATTTAAACCGGGTATAGATAAAGCTTCCGTTTTTCTGGAAGCGGAATTTAAGAAAGCTGGTTTGCAGCCATTGGCAGGTTCCAAAGGTTATCGCCAGGAGTTCAATATGTATACTGTAAAGTCGCAGTCGGTGAGGTTACTGGTAAACGGAAAAGAGTGGAGCCGCGACCAGGTGGTAGTTCAAAGCAGTTTACCCAGGATTGAATGGAAAAGCCTTGATAAGATAAAGGAGGAAACGGTTAGAAGTGAAGAAGAGCTGAAAGCAAAGTTCCGTGAAGCGCTGGATGGCGAGGTGGATGTGCCGACCTTAGTTTGGGTAGATGCGCAGGCCGCCGGGGCATTCAAGTCGATCCGTAACCGCAGGGCAAGGCCTTTAATTACGGGCGAAAAGGATAACCCGGTAGTGTTCGTATTAAAAGATGCGGTGTTTGAAAAGATAGCCGAATGGAACCTTTCCATTACCCAGGAGCTTAATATTATGCACCTGAACAACGTGGCAGGTATGATTACCGGCAGCAGTAAACCGGATGAGTACGTGGTATTCTCTGGCCATTACGATCACATAGGTATATTACCTCCATCGGCAGCTAAGGACAGTATTGCCAATGGCGCTGACGATGACGCTTCGGGCACCACGGCGGTAGTAATGCTGGCCAATTATTTTAAGAAGAAGAAGCCTGCCCGTAGTATCATCTTCGTGGCATTTACGGCCGAAGAGATAGGCGGCTACGGCTCACAGTACTTCTCCCGCCAACTAAGCCCTGATAAGGTAGTAGCCATGTTCAATATTGAAATGATAGGCAAAGAATCGAAGTTTGGCCGCAACAGCGCGTTTATTACGGGCTTCGAAAAGTCTGACTTCGGCACTATCTTACAGAAGAACCTCGAAGGCTCGGCCTTTAAGTTTCACCCCGACCCATACCCAGAACAGAACCTGTTTTACCGTTCAGATAATGCGACATTAGCCCGTTTAGGTGTGCCTGCCCATACCATCTCCACCACACAGATCGATAAAGATAAACTGTACCATAGCGTTGATGATGAAGTGGAAAGCCTGAACATCCAGAACATCACCGACATTATTAAAGCGATTGCCCGTAGCGCTGAAAGTATTATCGCAGGGAAAGACACGCCGACAAGGGTGACTGATGTGAAGAAATAGATTCGGTATATACACCGGTATGTAGCCTCTCCGTAATGCGGAGGGGCTTTTTTATTTCACCCGGTTGTTAGTTGGCTATACCGGTTGGCAGGTTATCCCTCATTGACAGATGATCATGCCGGTGCACCAAAAGCTAGTGTTGGGCAGGTGTATACACCACCCCGCCATGTAAGCCCCAAACATTGCCCGATACTGTTACCACCGCTGAAGGGAGTGACACAACGGCGGCTGACCAAAGCTCCTCCGCTGGTTACATAAAAAAAGGCCGGTCTGTATGACCGGCCTGTATGGACTATTTAATCTTCTTCATGATTTCTTCTATCGCCCGGTCGAGTTGCGGGTCTTTGTTTTCGAGACGGTCGGTGAAGGTGGTTTTCACGTAAATGTCGGGGGCAACGCCTTCTTTTTCCAGGTCTTTACCATCCAGGGTGTAGCAACCCCAGGATGGGAGGCGGAAGAAGGAGCCATCTACCAGGCCACGGCCGGAGGTGAAAATGATCCAGCGGTAGGTTTCTGTGCCGATGATGGTGCCAAGTTTGAGGGCTTTGAAGCCGGCGGCGGTCATTTCGGCATCACTGAGGCTTTGCTCATTGATCAGCAGTACGATCGGTTTGCCGGATGGGGCAAAGTCGGGCTGAGGTGAGCGTTTGCCATCGCGGTACTGCCATTGCAGGTACGGGCGCTGGCTCAGGAAGTTGAGTACGGCGTCGTGTACATTACCGCCGGTATTATACCTGAGGTCGAATATCAGGGCCTTTTTGCCATCGAGTTCGGCAACGAGGTCGGTGAGGAACTTTTCGAGTTCGCCGCCACCCATGTTCTTCATGTAGGTGTAAGCAATTTTGTTGTCGCTTTTCTTATCTACATACGCCTGGTTCCAGTCTATCCACTCGTTATACAGTTCTTCGCCCAGCTGGTACGGCTGCTCGGGATGCAGTTTTACATTTACTTCTTTGCCGCTGCGGGTAAAGGTGAGTTCCATTTCACGCTCCATTGATGGGCGGGTGAAATAGATGTCGCGGCAGGTGTTTGGATCTACCTTTTCGCCGTTTACTTTCACCAGGATATCGCCTGGTTGTATGTCCACCTCTTTTTTATCGGCATTACTGTTATTAACGATGTACTTTACTTTGTAAGGCTCATTGTTGTCGAACATGATGCCTGTTTCCATGGTGTTATAAGCGAAGTTGATGCGCTCCTCCGGACCATTGGAGTTGAAGCCCATATGCGAGGAGTTCAGTTCGCCCAGCAGGTCGTTCAGCAGTATACGCAGATCGGCGCGGGTGTTGATGTACGGCAGGAATTTAGCATAGTCGTCGCGCAGTTTCTTCCAGTCGCGGCCATGAAATTCGTGATCGTAATAGTTTTCTTCAAGGCCGGCCCATGTTTCATAAAACATCTGTTTAAACTCAGCTTCCATATCGCGGTAAAAGGATTTGCTGATATTGATCTGGTCGAGTTTATTGGCGTCAAGGTTTACCTTGTTGATGTTACCGTTGAAGATGGTGTAGATCTTGCCATCGGCTTCTACGATGCCATCTACACTGCCATCGGTACCATTGATCTTTTCGGTTTTAGGCTGCTCGAATGGTTCCAGCACGGTTTTGTACAGCGCGGGTTTACCTTCGTGGTTAGAGCCGAATAATACGGTGGTCTTCGTGTCTTTCTGCAGCACCCATGGGCCATCCTGCGAACCGGCGTTAGGGCTGATGCGCTCCACACGTTCCATGAGACCTTTGGTGTTGATGGAGATGGCGATCGCCTTTTTCTTCTCCTCTTCTTTTTTCTTCTCTTCTTCTTTCTTTTTCTCCTCTTCCTTTTTCTTGTCTTTGTCTTTACCGTCTTCTTTCTTTTTCTCTTCTTCTTTCTTCTTCTCGAACAGTTCGTCAAACTTATCCATACGGTAAGGTTCATCGAATTTGTCGAGGGCCACACGGTAGATGTGCGGGTCTATCATACCGGTTGGGTAGCTGGGTTTGGTGCGGGAAGAGCCGAAGTAGATATACTTGCCATCGGGCGACCAGAACGGATTTACTTCCGCTACGCCGGTATTGGTAAGGTTAATGGTTTGTTTGGTTTTGGTGTTATACACCATGATGTCGGCCTCGAAGTTGCGCATGGCGTTAAACACGATGTACTCGCCATTGGGGGAGTAACGGGGCGCACTGTTGTACATGGCCCAGAGTTCGTCTTTCACAATGTTTTTGCTCTCGAAGGTTTTAAGATCGATGGTGCGTACTTCGTCGCGGCCGCTGAGGTAAACGCCTTCTGTACGCTCTTTGTTAAGCGTAAGTTGACGGTTGTTCTTCGCATCGCTGGTGAGTTGTTTAGCGGTACCACTGCCATCGGCAGCAATAGAGTACCAATTGGTGTAACCGTTCAGCGTTTGGCTGAAAAGGAGGGTACGGTTATCTTTCAGCCAGTTTACTTCAGAAGCACGTTCGGCCGGCTTCGACAGTTGTTTTACGAACTTTCCTTCCGCATCACTCACAAACAATTCACCACGGGAAATGAACGCGATCTTTTTACCATCGGGCGATACGTCGAAGGTGCTGATCTTACCGTTTACCTCAAAACTTTGTTGCTTAGGCAGGGTAAAGTTGCGCAGTACTCTTAAAGGTATTTTAGAAGACTGAGCGGTGGCTACATCGTAAATGTATACCTGGTAATCTTTCTCGAACACTACTTTACCGCCATTAGCCGCTACGGATGGGCGTTTGATGGAAGTATTGAATTTCGTAAGACCTTTCTTTTTACCGTTCTCGAAAGTGTACAGGTTATATTCTCCGTTCGCTTCGTCGCTTACAAAGTAGATATTTCCTTTACGGTCGATGCTGGTCCAGAAGTCTTTACCGCGGTAATCGGTATAACGTTTATGGGTCTTGGTAGCGGGAACGTAGGATTGGATATCGGGGTTGAAGTCGCCCTTGTAACCTTTCCTGTTTGCCATATTGCTGCTTTCCCAGGTATCGTTAAAGAATATTTCGCCTGTTGTTGGGTGCAGGGCTATATTGTGTAACTGGTTAAAGTAGTGAGGGAACAGCCTTTCGGGGTTACCGCCTTCAACCGGGAGTTTATACACCGTTGGTGCGCCCTGGCGACTGCTGCGAAAGTAAATGAACTTCGAATCCCAGCTCCATGTTTCCATGTCGTCGAGCGAGGCGTGGAAGGTGAGTTGTTTCACTTCGCCGCCTTCAATGGGAATGATAAATATATCAGCATTGCCGAACTGGGAGCCGGTAAAGGCCACCCATTTACCATCGGGCGATACTCTTGCATTGCCTTCCTGACCGGCCATGGCGGTGAGGCGGGTAGCATGCGGATTAGCCACATCGGCTTTCCAAAGGTCGCCTTCGTAGCTGAATATAACCGTTTTGCCGTCGGGGGTAAGGGTGGGCATGGTAGTAAAGTAGGCTTCACTGGTTTGGGCGCTGGCCGCCTGGCATAGTAGTGCGGCCATGAAACTTAGTATGGTAGTCCTCATAAGGTGATTTTGTTGAAGGGTAAAATAAGAAGGAAACAGGGAATTAGGAAACCGATTATTATTAACGGTTATTCCCGGCCTTCTATCAGCTGGAAAAAGGCATCGCGGTAGGTATCGCCAATGGGTATAACCTCTTTACCGATAAAGATGCGGTTGCGTTCGATGGTATCGGTTTTTTCGAGGGACACGATGTAGGATTTATGCACCCGCATGAACCTGGGCGCTGGTAATATTTTCTCCATCCTTTTCATGTTCTGCAGGGTAATGATCTTTTCGGTGGTGGTCTGGATGGCGATGTAGTCCTTTAATCCTTCCACGAAGAGGATGTCAGACAGTTGCACCTTTACCATCTTATTATCGGTTTTAACGAATATAAAATTAGGGATGTCGGTGCTGGTCTTTTCCGCTACGGGCATTGGCTGGCTTGGGCTGATGAGTGTTACCGCTTTTTGCGCTGCTTTGTAAAAACGTTCGTAGGCAATGGGTTTAAGCAGGTAATCTACCACATCGTGCTCATAACCGTCCAGGGCGTATTGCGGATAGGCGGTAGTGAGTATTACGCGTGCTTTGCCATGGATGATCTTCATGAACTGCAGGCCGTTCAGTTGGGGCATCTGGATATCGAGAAATACCAGGTCTGCCCCGCCGCTTTCCACGAACTGTAAGGCATCCAGCACCTGGTTGGTGCTGTACACCAGCTCCAGGAAGGGCGTTTTGCGGATGTAATCTGTAATTACATCCAATGCCAGCAGTTCATCGTCGACCGCTATACAGCGTAGTTTTTGCATGCGTTATGCCAGTTGAAGGGTGAGTTCACAAATGTAATGCGTTCCGTTATTATCGATCTTCAATTCGTGCCTGCCGGGGTACAGCAATTCCAGGCGACGTTTGATGTTCGCGATACCGATGCCGCCGGTCTGGTCTTTTTGCTGTTGATTGATTTTGTTTTGTACATAGAGTTGCAGTTGTTGTCCCTCCACTGTGATCTGGATCAGTACCGGCTCATCCGGATCGTTGAGTATGCCGTGTTTAAACGCATTTTCCACAAAGGCGATGAGTAACAGCGGGGCAATCTGATGCTGCATAACCGCGCCTTCTACCAGCAGGTCGGCATAAATGGCTTCTTTAAAACGCATCTTCTGTAACTCCACAAAGTTACGCAGGTATTGAATTTCCTTATCCAGTGGCACCAGTTTCTCTTCCGTATCGTACAACATGTAACGCATAATTTCGGAGAGTTTGAGGATAGCGGCGGGTGCTTTTTCTGAATGTTGATAAGAAAGAGAATAAATGCTGTTAAGGGTATTAAATAAAAAGTGAGGGTTGATCTGTGATTTCAGAAAAGAGATTTCTGCCGCAGAATGCTGCTTCTCCTGTTCCCGCTGTTGTTCGCGTAAACGAAGCCAGTCCTGTATAAAGCGGATAATACTGCCGATGATGATCCAGGTGCCAAAGCGGAGGTAGTTATCTTCAAAATAATAAGTGTAAGTGGTGCCCTGGAAGTAGTTGGAATAGCCGAAGAGCTTTAAGTACAGTACTTCTTCCACCAGGTAGCGGATCACAATGAACGATAATACCAGCGCTACCACGCTGAACAGCCACAGCAAATACTTCTTTTTCGACAGCAGCCTGGGATGCAGCCATTGGTAGTTGATGTAAAACAGGGCCAGTTTCATCAGGGTAAAGCTGATGCCATAGAAGCTAAACGTAGTGTCGATGTGTACGTTAAGATAGAGGTCCATGAACCCTACCCCGATGAAGAGCAGGACGTTAAAGAGTATATGTTGCCGTTTGTTCATAGTGCCGTTTTGTAGTATTCAAAGTTACCAAGCCGCCTGCCGGTGAATACCCCTGCTTCGACAAACGGCCCTTTTCGTCCGACAAACTGCCATGGTCGGTGTTCGTCGTACGGGCGGGGCTGTTGGTATAAAAGGGAAAGAGCGGGCGGGCGCATCCAGCCATCTTTGTACTGTTCTCAATTTAAGACATATGAAAACAGTAATTACCTCCTTCCTCCTTTTTTTACACCTTAGTACATATGGCCAGGGCCGCATTGCCGGCCAGGTAAACACGCCTTCCGCCACGCCGGCTTCCTTTGCCACGGTAGCGCTGTTAAAAGCAGCCGATAGTGCCGTGGTTAAAGGGGCCGTGTGCGATAGTCTGGGGAATTATACCATTGTTGCGCCATACGGCCGTTACCTGCTGGCCGCTACGCAGGTGGGCATGGCCAAAACCTACAGTGCCCCGTTTGTGACCGACAGTATAAATAGCCATGTTACGATGCCAGCCATCGTGCTGGTGAGCCGTAATACGCTGAAAGAAGTAGCCGTAAATGCGCAGAAACCTTATGTAGAAATGCAGATAGATAAGATGGTGCTGAACGTAGAAAATAGTGTAATGGCGCAAGGCAATACGCTGTTCGATCTGCTCGTGCATGCGCCAGGCATCAGGCCCGATAAAGATGAAAATTTGGTGATGATGGGCAAATCGGGCGTGCAGGTTTGGATAGATGGCCGCCCTTCAAACTTAAGTGGAGAAAGCCTCACCGCCTGGCTTAAGGCCCAGCCGGCCGACGTGGTGGCGAAAATAGAACTGATATCACAGCCGTCAGCGAGGTTCGATGCGGGCGGCAGTGCGGGTATTATCAACATAAGGTTAAAGAAGAACATGCAGCAGGGTGTTAATGGCAATGCGTATACTTCCCTGGCCATGGGTAAGTACCCTAAAGCCTCTGCGGGATTGAATCTTAACTACCGGAAAGACAAGCTGAACTTCTTTGGTAATTATAGCTACAACTATTCCGAATCGTTCAACTACCGCACCCTGAACACGGTTATTCATGGTAAGGGCAAGGAGTCGTACATGGATTACGACAACTACTGGCACCCGGTAAGTGATTTTCATTTTCTGAAGATAGGTGCTGACTACAAGCCAACTGCCAAAACCACCATTGGTTTTATTGTGAACGGAAACCTCAGCAGCTCGAACAATACAACAGAAGCCAACACCTTTGTATACGACATCCCCACCGAAAAGAGTCTGCTGGCGGCTAACTCCCGGGGCAACGATGACTGGTCGAAACTGAGTTATAACCTGAACCTGCTGCATGAAATAGACAGCCTGGGCAGCACGCTGAACCTCGATGCTGATTATTCTAATTACGGCAAAGAAGTGACCGAGGGCATCGAGAACCGTAACAATTCAGGCGCTTTGTTCGCGCAGATCAGGGCGGCTGCACCAACCGATGTAGATGCATTATCGTTCAAGGCCGACTATACAAAGTACTTCTCTAAAACCCTCCGTTTAGAGGCCGGCTTTAAAGTGAACCGTGTACAAACCGACAACGACCTGCGGTACGATTCGCTGCTGCAAAACGTTTGGGAGCCCGATGTAAACAGGTCAAACCAGTTCGTGTACACCGAAAACATACAGGCCGCTTACGTTACGCTGGCTAAGGAATGGAAGAAGTGGACCCTGCAGGCAGGCCTGCGCGCCGAACGGACAGAGGCCACCGGTTATTCCGTAACCCTGGGCCAGAAAGTAAAGCGCCGTTACACCGGTTTGTTTCCCACAGTAAACGTGATGAAGAAAATCAACGAAACCAATGACCTCAGCTTTAGCTATTCCCGCCGCATTGACCGTCCTTCCTACGGCTCCCTAAATCCTTTTATTGTAGCGATAGACCCCTATAACAGGCAGGTCGGTAATCCCTACCTGAATCCATCGTACAGCAACACCTTCCAGTTGCGCCATGGGTTTAAACAGGCCCTTTGGACAACCTTGTATTATAGTCGTGGCAACCGCGATGTGGTAAGGCTTATTTCGCAGGATAGCGTTACAAAGATCCAGACCACTACTTCTGAAAACCTGGGCAGCAGCGACTACGGTTATATCTCCGTAAGCCTGGGCCTGCCGGTAACCAGCTGGTGGCAGCTCGATTTTAGCGGTGGGGTCGGTTATGCCGAGTATCGTTCTAATACCTTTACTAATGGTAACTGGGGCGCCGAAACCAGCCTGGATAACACCTTTACCATTTTCAAAGATCTTCGCCTGGCGATCAGCATGTTCTACAATACCGCCGCTCCCTCGGGTCAGCAGGTACAACGCGCCAACTATGGCGGCCGTTTCAGTGCCAGCAAACCCGTATTTCGCAAACAGGGCCGCGTTTCATTTGGCCTCCAGGACCCCTTTAATATGCAGCGCTACGATGCCGATATATACACCAATGCCTCCACCATCCGCTGGGTGAACCGTTGGGAAAGCAGGAAGGTGAGCCTCAGCTTTTCGTGGAAGTTCGGTAGTCAGCAGATAAAGGCGGTAAGGGAGCGGAAGAATAGCATGGGCGATGTAGAGAACAGGGTGAATATGTAGGAGGTGGCAGTATTATACGTATCAGCCTTTCGTTAGACCCTGGTACCTACGAGGGTAGATATAGGAAAGATAGGAGGTAGATACGAGGTGAGCGGCACGTAAGCGGACGGTGAGCGGAGGATAAGCGGACGGTGAGACGTGTTTTTGACACGCGGGGGTGATTGCGACAGATGTCCTGGAAGTAGGGAGGGAGTATGGTGAGAGTATGGTGAAGCGGAGGATGAGCGGACGGTGAGACGTGTTTTCAGGCACGCGGGTGTGATTGCGACAGGACTTGACCAGTAGAATTGTTGCCGCTGAAGAGAGTGACACAACGGGGGCTGGGGAGGGAGTAAATGTTGATTAAATAGTATTTAAAAAGCCGGCCCTTTACGAGGCCGGCTTTTACATAGAATTATATAACGATGTTGATCATTTTTCCTTTTACGAAGATGATCTTCTTCGGTTCTTTGCCTTCCAGCCACTTCTGCACTACTTCGTTCGCCAGGGCTATTTTGCCGGCTTCGTCCGCTTCCACATCGAGGTTGATGACGATGGTGGTGCGCAGTTTGCCGTTTACCGAAACGGGGTACTCCTTGGCGCTTTCTGTTACGTACTGCTGCTCGAATACCGGGTAAGCGGCATCCAGGATGGAGCCACTGTTGCCCATCAACTGCCACAGTTCCTCGGCAACGTGCGGTGCGTAAGGGGTGAGCAATACCAGCACCTGTTCCAGCACAGCTTTTTTATGACATTTAAGATCGCTGAGTTCATTTACACATACCATGAAGGCGCTCACGGCGGTGTTGTAGCTCAGGCGTTCGGTATCTTCCTCGATCTTACGGATGGTTTTATGCAGCGTTTTCAGTTCGTCGGCAGTTGGAGCATCGTTGGTAACAACGAGGCCTTTCTGCTCGTCGGCGAACAGGCGCCAGAGCTTTTTCAGGAAGCGGTGTACGCCTTCAATACCTTTGGTTTCCCAGGGTTTGCTCTGCTCTACCGGGCCGAGGAACATTTCGTACATACGGAAGGTGTCGGCACCGTATTTCTCCACAAGCGTGTTGGGGTTTACGGCGTTGAAGTAACGTTTGCTCATCTTTTCCGACAGTGTTCCGCAGATATACTTACCGTTTTCGAGGATGAATTCTGCGTTGGTGTAGTCGCTGCGCCAATGTTTAAACGCTTCGGTATCCAGTTCTACTCCGTCTACGATGTTCACATCTACGTGCAGTTCGTCGGTTTCGTACTTATCTTTTAAACCGGCAGATACAAACTGATGTGTACCGCGCACACGGTATACGATGCGGCTGCTGCCGGTGATCATACCCTGGTTTACGAGTTTTTTATAAGGTTCGTCGAAGCTCAGGAAGCCGAGGTCGAACAGTACTTTGGTCCACAGACGGGAGTACAGCAGGTGGCCTACGGCGTGTTCGGTACCACCGATGTAAAGATCTACCTGGTTCCAGTAGTCCATTACATTGCGGTCGGCAAATACCTGGTCGTTCTTCGGGTCCATAAAGCGGAGGAAGTACCAGCTGCTGCCGGCGTAACCGGGCATGGTATTGGTTTCGCGGATGGTGCCATCGCCCAGTTCAACCCACTCGCGTACGTTGGCCAGCGGGCCTTCGCCTTCTGCGCCGGGTTTGTAATTCTCTACGTGAGGGAGTTCTACGGGCAGGGTGGTTTCATCTACCGCGTAAGGAATACCGTTTTTATAGATGATCGGGAATGGTTCGCCCCAGTAGCGCTGGCGGCTGAAACCGGCATCACGCATCTTAAAGTTGATCTGGCGTTTACCATTACCACGTTTTTCCAGCTCGCTGATCACCAGTTCCATCGCGGGTTTCATATCCATACCGGTAATGAAGTCGCTGTTTACCAGTTTACCTTCTTTAGTAGGATTCGCTTCTTCGCCATTGTAGGCATCACCCACAATATTGGTAATGTGGATGTCGAAGTGTTTGGCGAAGTTGAAGTCGCGCTGGTCGCCGCAGGGCACCGCCATAATAGCACCTGTGCCATAACCGGCCAGTACGTATTCAGATATCCAAACGGGTATCTGACGGCCGTTGAAGGGGTTGAGGGCGTAAGCACCGGTAAAGGCGCCTGTAACCTGTTTCACTTCGGCCATACGTTCGCGCTCGGAGCGGCTTTGTACGTATTGTTTATAATCATCTATCGCCTGGCGCTGCTCGTGCGTAGTAATTAAATCTACCAGCTCGTGTTCCGGTGCCAGTACGAGGAAGTCTACACCAAAAATGGTGTCGGGACGGGTGGTATAACATACCAGTTTCTCGCCCTGCACACCTTCAATCTCAAAGCTAATTTCAGCGCCCTGGCTTTTACCGATCCAATTGCGCTGCATATCTTTCATAGCCTCGCTGAACGATACCTGTTCCAGGCCTTCGAGCAGGCGGTCGGCGTATTCGGTAATACGGAGGAACCACTGGCGCATTTTCTTTTTCACTACGGGGAAGCCTCCTCGTTCGCTCACGCCGTTCACTACTTCGTCGTTTGCCAGTACGGTACCGAGTTCGGCGCACCAGTTTACTTCAGCATAAGCGAGAAAGGCGATGCGGTAGTGCATGAGTATTTCGCGCTGGTCTTGTTCTGAAAAGCCTTTCCAGCCTTCGGCGCTGAAGCGGATGTTGCGGTCGCCGGGGCATTCGTGGTTGGCATTACCTTCGGTTTCGAAGATATTTACCAGGTCGGTGATGCGTTGGGCTTTAGACAACTTACGGTTAAACCAACTGTCGAACAACTGCAGGAACAGCCACTGCGTCCATTTATAATAGGCGGGGTCGCTGGTGCGTATTTCGCGCTCCCAATCGTAGCAAAAACCGATATTATCCAGTTGGTCGCGGAAGGAGTTGATGTTGTTTTCGGTGGTAACGGCGGGGTGCTGACCAGTTTCCAGGGCATATTGCTCTGCGGGTAAACCAAACGCATCGTAACCCATTGGGTGTAAAACGTTAAAACCTTTAAGACGTTTGTAGCGGGCATAAATGTCGGATGCAATGTAACCGAGCGGATGGCCTACATGCAGGCCGGCACCGGAGGGGTAGGGGAACATATCCAGTACATAACATTTGGGTTTGGAGCTGTTGTTCGACACGCGATAGGCGTGTGTTTCTTTCCATCGCTGCTGCCATTTCTGTTCGATCGCTCTGAAATTATATTCCATATACTGATGTATTCTGAAAGTTAAGCGCTGCCCATGCACTGGAACAGCGTTAAATCCATATATTAAAAAATAAAAATGTTAAAATGCCGTTTAAGATGGCAAAAGTAAACATAACTGCTAATTTTTATTATTTTCGCCAATAAACTATAGATTAATGGCTCAACCCGGGAAATCGTCAGCAAAGAAATCGAAGCCTTCATATATTTACTCCATCGTTGGTATAGCACTGGTATTGCTCATGTTGGGCATTCTGGGTCTTATCATGATCAACGCTACTAAGTTGAGCGTTTATTTTAAGGAAAGCATCGTTGTGCATGTGATTTTCAGGGATAACGTGACTGAAAAGCAGGGCATGGCGCTCCGCGACTCACTGGCCGGACAGCCGTACGTGAAAAACATCAAGTACATCTCCAAAGAAGCGGCTGCAGAAGAATTTAAGAAAGAGTTTGAGGACTTTACGGCGCTGTTGGGTTACAATCCACTGTATGCCAGTATTGAAATAAGCCCCAATGCTTCTTATGTAAATAATGACAGTCTCAAAATAATAGAGCAGAAGCTTACCAGCCAGGCTAATGTACGCGAAATTCACTACCAGCGTGCGCTGGTACAGTCGCTTAACGAAAACGTACGAAAAATAGGGCTGGTGTTATTGGTTATCAGTGGTTTGCTGGCTATTGTGGTATTGGTATTGATCGATAATACTATCCGCCTGGCCATGTTCAGCAACCGTTTCCTGATCAAAACCATGCAAATGGTAGGAGCAACGAGGGGATTTATTGCCAAGCCTTTTGATGTACGCAGTATTATCAACGGAGCTGTAAGTGCTTTGCTGGCCATTGTCGGCCTGGTACTCATCGTTTACTTTATAGAAAGCCAGGTGCCTGAATTAAAGGCCATGCGTGATTATTTCCTGCTCGGGGTACTTTTCCTCGGAATGATATTGCTGGGTATAGGCATATCGCTGGTAAGTACACACCGCTCGGTAATGAAGTACCTGAAACTGCGCCTGGACGATCTTTATTAATTTTAACAACATATTCTGAAATACAATATTATGGCTAAAGAAGTCGCAAAACCACAAACTACGCCCGTTGCCCAGGAATCAAAGGGCCTTTTCGGGAAAGAAAATTACACTTACATGCTGGCAGGCGTAGTGCTCATCGCTATCGGTTTCCTGCTGATGATGGGTGGCAGCAGCAAAGACGGTTCTTTTGACGTGAACGAAGTATACAGCTTCCGCCGTATTACCCTCGCACCCATCGTGATCCTGCTGGGGCTGGGCCTGGAAGTATACGCCATCATGCGTAAGCCAAAAGCATAATTATAAAACATATTGAGATACCTGGGAAGCGATGATGGTTCATCGCTTTTCGTTTTAACAGATTGATAGATGAGCATTTTAGAAGCGGTAATTATCGCCATCGTAGAGGGACTTACAGAGTTTATCCCCGTTTCGTCCACCGGCCATATGATCATTGTGAGTTCCATTATGGGGATTAACAAAGATGAGTTTACAAAACTGTTCGAGGTATGTATACAGTTGGGTGCCATATTGGCCGTGGTGGTACTTTACTATAAGAAGTTCTTCAACTTATCGAAGCTCCAGTTTTATGTACGGTTGTTTTTCGCCGTGTTGCCTGCACTTATACTTGGGTATCTTTTAGGTGATTATATAGATGCAGCATTGGAGAAGCCTGCCGTAGTAGCCGCTATGCTGCTGCTGGGTGGTATCGTGCTGTTGTTTGTTGATAAATGGTTTAAGAACCCCACCATCGATTCCGAAGAAAAGATCAGTTATTTCCAGGCTATTCGCATAGGTTTGTTCCAGTGCCTTGCCCTGTTGCCTGGCGTAAGCCGCAGTGCCGCCACGATCATCGGTGGTATGCAGCAAAAGATGACGCGTAATGCGGCGGCTGAGTTCTCCTTTTTCCTGGCAGTGCCTACCATGGCGGCTGCTACTGGTTACAAGTTGCTGAAACATCATGAACTGATAACAAAATATCCCGAAAACCTGAAACTGCTGGTGATCGGTAATATTGTGGCTTTCGTGGTGGCGATGCTCGCCATTAAGTTCTTTATCGGTACGCTTAAGAAATACGGGTTTAAGATGTGGGGGTATTACCGTATTGTGGTAGGCCTGGCTATTCTTGTTTTCCTGGCAATGGGTTATTCGCTGGAAGTATAGTTACTGCATCAATATAAATAAAAAGCCGGACTTCACAGCCCGGCTTTTTATTTACCCCTTCACCGCCAGCAGCAGCTCCAGGTCAGTATATTTCAATTTAAATTTCTCACTTAAATGGTAGTTGGTAAGTGCGCCTTTGTACAGGTAAATACCGTTACGTACGCCGCGTTTGATCCAAACCAGGTTCTCGAAACCACCATCATCGGCAGCATCCAGCAGCAAAGGCATCAGTACGTTGCTGATTGCCTGTGAGGCGGTGCCTGCAAAACCAGAAGGGATGTTGGGTACGCAGTAATGAATAACATCGTACTTCTTAAACACCGGGTTTTCGTGTGTGGTTACTTCCGAAGTTTCGAAACAACCGCCGCGGTCGATGCTTACGTCCACGATTACCGAACCGGCTTTCATGTGGCTCACCATGGCTTCGCTAACAACAATAGGTGTGCGCCCGCTTTGGGAAGAAAGGGCACCTACCGCCACATCGGCTGTTTTCAGTTGTTCGGCCAGCGTTTTAGGTTGTATAACGGAGGTGAATACCCGCACGCCAATGTTATTCTGCAGCCTTTTGAGCTTATAAATGTTGTTATCGAATACTTTTACCGAAGAGCCCATGGCCATGGCCGTACGGGCGGCAAATTCGCCCACAATGCCTGCGCCGATGATCACCACTTTGGTAGGGGGGATGCCCGTAACACCACCCAGCAAAATACCTTTACCACGGTTGCTGTTGCTCAGGTATTGGCCCGCTATCAGCATCACCGCACCTCCGGCAATTTCGCTCATGGCACGTACAATCGGATAGGTGCCGGCATCGTCCTTCAGGTTTTCGTAAGAAAGAAGGGTGATGCGTTTATCCATCATCTTTTGTACCTGGGCGGCCTTTAATACCGAAAGGTGAATGGGGGAGATAACGATCTGGTGAGGGCGGAGCAGTTCTATTTCTTCATCATTGAGCGGGGCCGATTTTACGATGATCTCGGCCTTGAATACCTCTTTCTTATCGTACACGATCTCGGCGCCTGCTTCGGAATAGTCGGTGTCGTAGAAGTGTGAACCATCACCGGCTTTATGTTCTACCACAATGTGGTGGCCATTGTTACAAAGTATGCTCACTGCGTCCGGCGTTAATGCAATACGGTTTTCCTGGAAAGAAGTTTCCTTGGGGATACCAATAAACAAACGCGGATTCTTCTGCCGTATGTCAAGCGTTTCTTCCATCGGGGAATATGTAAAGCCAGCACTTACAACAGGTTTTTGCCTTTGCTCCATAAATTTGAAAGATATTTCGGTAATGTTAGGTCCTGCCAAAGATACACTATTTGTTTAAACAGCTACGCGGGCCTTTAAAAGCCGCTTTTGGTCGGGTAACACCTCCAGGTGCAGGTGTACGGTACCATCCGGGAGTAGCTGTTCCGCTATCTCCGGCCACTCTACAAAACAGGTGGCGTTTTCCTGGTAAAGCACATCTTCTACCCCGGCTCCAACGGCTTCTTCTGCATTTTTGAGGCGGTAGAGGTCCAGGTGAAAAATGGAATGCGGAAGGCCGGCACCATCGTGGTACTGGTACTCATTAATGATCGAGAAGGTGGGACTGCCCGTAGTATCTTCCACGCCTTTAACAGCACAAAGTGCCTTCACAAAGGTGGTTTTACCTGCGCCCATTTGTCCGTGTAACACAAACACCCGTTGCTGCGGGAATGCTTCCCAGAAGCGGGCTGCCGCCGCCGGTAGCTCGTCGAACGTAAACGTCATTTCCATGGCCTAAAATTACAATCTAGTTGCATTAAAAATTACTGTTCACCCAATATGGTTCTTTAATTTTGTTAAAGATAATCCATTAGCCCTGGCCCCGCATACTTACGCCGCCTCGTTCTACTCCGCAGATCGAGGCCTAAAAAAGACACGATGCAAACCATTAATTGCAAGGTTAAAGGAATGAATTGCGCCAATTGCGCGCTCACAATATCTAAATATCTCGAAAAAAAAGGGGTTGATGATGTAGTGATCAGCTTCGCTACCGAGGAATTAAGTTTCTCCATGCCTGCCGAAGCCGATGCCGCACCGGTACTGGAAGGTATTAATCACCTCGGCTATCACGTGGAGTTGCCCGGCGACAATCAAACCATCCCTTTTCATAAAACACTAACGTTTAAGTTCTTCTTTTGCCTGGTATTTACCCTGCCGCTGTTGCTGCATATGTGGGTAAACTGGCACTGGCTGCATAATACCTGGGTGCAACTGGCGCTTACCACACCCGTATACATCGTGGGTATGTTACACTTTGGCAAAAGTGCCTTCCGCTCGTTACGTAACGGCATCGCCAATATGGACGTGCTCATCACAATCGGCGCCACTGCGGCTTTCGGGTATAGTCTTACCGGCAGTTTACAAAACCTCGGAGCCGATTATCTCTTTTACGAAACCGCTGCTGCTATTATCACCCTGGTGTTTCTCGGCAACCTGCTGGAAGAGCGTTCCGTAAAACAGACCACCACGGCTATTGCCAGCCTGGCGCGTATGCAGATTACCACCGCCCGCCAGATACATATGGAGAACGGCGCGGAACATATTCATGAAATAGATAACCGCGATTTAAGGACGGGCGACCAGGTGCTGGTCAACACCGGCGATAAAATACCCATGGACGGCACCATTTACTGGGGCAGCGGTCATGTGAACGAGTCGATGATATCGGGCGAAAGTGCGCCCGTGGAAAAGAAAGAGAAGGATAAAGTAATAGGCGGTACGATACTCGAAGAGGGCAGTATCAAAATATTTATTACCGCTACCGGTAAGGATACCGTACTGTCGTATATCATCGACCTGGTTAAGCAGGCCCAGGGTAACAAGCCTCCTATGCAGAAGCTGGCCGACAAGATCAGCGCGATATTTGTTCCGTTGGTGCTGGCCATTGCGCTGCTCACCTTTGCGGGCTGGTACTGGATTGGTGATACTACATTCGCTGTGGCCATGATGCGTAGCGTAGCCGTACTCGTAATTGCCTGTCCCTGCGCCATGGGCCTGGCCACACCCGCAGCGGTAATGGTGGGATTGGGCCGCGCCGCCCGTAACGGCATTCTCATTAAAGGAGGAAATACGCTCGAAGAGTTCCGCAACATCCGGCAGATCGTGTTTGATAAAACGGGTACACTTACCACGGGCAAGTTGCAGCTCGGTGCTTACAGGGCTATTGGTATGGACGAGCAGACTTTCAAAGCCATCGTTATCAACCTGGAGAAATACTCTTCGCACCCTGTAGCCAAATCGATTACCGCACAATGGAAAGGTGCGGGACAGTATGCACTGCAACAGGTACGCGAGCATAAAGGTGTGGGCATGATGGCCAGGGATAAGGAAGGGAACGAATGGCAACTGGGTTCTTATAAACTGGCAGCGCATCTCACTACCGAATCGGAACACAATATCTACCTTATCAAAAATAATGAACTGGCCGGCTGGCTCAACTTCACCGACGAACTGCGTCCCGAAGCAACTGGTGTGATGCAGCAACTGAAGGCGGCTGGTATTAAAACGGTATTGCTTAGTGGTGATATGGCCAGTAAGTGTAATGCCGTTGCTCAGCAATTGGGTATGGATGAAGTATATGCAGAGCAAAGTCCGGCGCAGAAGCTGCAGAAGATCGACGAGTTGATGAAAGCAGCACCGGTAGCTATGGTAGGCGATGGCATTAATGATGCGCCCGCACTGGCAAAAGCGGCAATAGGCATTTCGCTGAGCGATGCCACGCAGGTAGCGATGCAAAGCGCCAATGTGATCTTACTCAATAATAACCTCGGAGCTTTACCACTGGCTATGGGGCTGGGCAAACACACCTATCTCACCATTAAACAGAACCTTTTCTGGTCCTTTGCCTACAATGTGGTAGCCATACCCGTAGCAGCACTGGGTTTCCTGAACCCTATACTGGGCGCACTGGTAATGGGCCTTTCGGATGTGGTGCTGGCCGTTAACTCTGTACGGCTGCGTTTCAAGAAAGTACGGTAAAGTTTTTTGTTGTCGAACAATCCAGTAATTTACAAGCTATTGCCTAAGCTATGATGACCTATTGGATTGATATTACCGGCACTTTTATGTTTGCCATTTCCGGCGCGCTGGCTGCCTGGGATAAAAAGATGTACCACGATTTGTTCGGGGTGTTTTTTACCGGCTTTATTACGGCCATAGGCGGCGGTACGCTGCGCGATGTTACGCTGGGCGTACATCCTATCGCCTGGGTAAAAGATGCGTATTACATTATTGCCATTACTTCGGGCGTACTGCTCACCATCATTTTCCGCAACCGCATTCTCAAATTCCGCCGCTCCCTGTTCCTTTTCGACACCATTGGTATTGGCTTTTACACCATACTCGGGGTGGAAAAGTCGCTGAAATACGGCGTAAACCCGCTGGCGGCTATCATACTGGGAATGATGTCGGCCATATTTGGCGGGGTGATCCGTGATATGATGGTGAATGAAATTCCATTGATCTTTTCGCGGCAGATCTATGCTACGGCCTGCCTGGCAGGAGGTGTACTATTCATATTACTGCGGCATCTTGGCGTGGCGGAGGATGTAAATGAGATCGTGAGCATTATAGCTGTGATCTCTATACGACTCGCTTCACTGAAAAATGGCTGGTCGCTGCCGTACCTGGACAAACGGGGAAACTGATATTCCGCATTGCGTAAATTGTTTTCCTGATTTCATAAAGGGCTTTGGGGCAGATGTGGTTTCTTTGTATCGGAAAACACACACATTGTTTATTAATCCCGAAAACCCTCGTCCTGACTTATACCTTAGTATAGCTTGCATAGAAATAAAGCCGCTCCATGAGGAGCGGTTTTTTTATCCGCGTAAAGTTTCAGTATTTTAGCCTTGTATTGGCTTCTCCCGTTTCCATATTACAAAAGTATTGGGGTTACGAGCAGTTCCGTCCTTTGCAGGAAGATATCGTGCAATCGGTGCTGGATGGTAACGATACCCTTGCATTGCTGCCCACGGGCGGTGGTAAATCCATTTGTTTCCAGGTGCCGGCCATGATGCTGGAAGGCGTATGCCTGGTGGTTACACCGCTTATTGCCCTGATGAAAGACCAGGTACAGAACCTGGAAAAGCGGGGCATACCTGCTATGGCCATTTATGCCGGCATGTATTTTAAAGATGTGGAAAAGGTGATGGACCTGGCCCGCAATGGTAAGATCAAATTCCTCTACATCTCTCCTGAAAGATTGCAGAGCCCCCGTTTCCAGTCGCACTGCGAAAGCCTGGACGTTGGGCTGATAGCGGTGGATGAAGCGCATTGTATATCGCAGTGGGGCTACGATTTTCGACCGGCTTACCTGAAGATAGCGGAGATAAGGAGTTACTTCCCCCGTACGCCCATCCTGGCACTCACGGCGACGGCTACGTTAAAGGTGCGCGAAGATATTTGTGAAAAGCTGGAATTTGAGAACGGAAAAGTGTTTACCAAAAGCTTTGTACGCAGTAATTTATCATACAGTGTTTTTGAAGATGAGGCGAAACTGAACAGGATACGCCACATCCTTGACAGGGTGCCTGGCAGCGCCGTGGTATACTGCCGCAACCGCCGCCACACCAAAGAAATAGCCAACCTGCTGCAATCGCAGGGCATTGGTGCCGACTATTACCACGCAGGCCTGCCTGCCGCTGAACGTAGTTCTAAACAGGAAGACTGGATAACCGGCCGCACCCGCGTGGTAGTATGTACCAACGCTTTCGGTATGGGCATCGATAAGCCTGATGTACGCAGTGTGATTCACTATGATGTACCCGACAGCCTCGAGGCTTATTACCAGGAAGCCGGACGGGCAGGCCGCGACGAACAAAAGGCATACGGCATTTTACTATATACCCAACAGGAACTGCTGGAAATGAAAGCCCGCATTCCGTTACAGTTCCCACAGCTCGACGAGATCCGCGAAGTGTACCAGTGCGTGGTGAACTATTTGCAGGTACCGGTGGGCAGTGCTGAAAACGTGTATTTCGATTTTGACATCAATGACTTCGTCCGCAAGTTCTCGCTCAACATTACTGTGGCCTACAGCGCCATGCGTATACTGGAACACGAAGGTGTGGTACAGTTAAGTGAAAGCGTGTACATGCCTTCGCGGGTAGAATTCATCACCAATAAAGAAACCCTCTGGGAATACGAGCGCCATGGCTCTACACTGGAGCCGCTTATCAAAGCCCTGCTGCGTACTTACCAGGGTATTTTTGACAGCCCCGTACACGTTTACGAAAAACAACTGATGCGCATTTTGCGCTCGGATGAGGCTACGATCGTCGACTGGCTGCAACGCCTGCACCGGCAGGGTATTATCCGTTACCAGCAGCGTAAAGACGAACCACAGCTCTGCTTCCTGCAGGAGCGGGTGCCTGTTCAATACCTTCGGATAGATATGTTACGTATCGCGGAACGCAAACGCATCTATGAAGCGAAGATAGATGCCGTACAACGGTACGCCGGCAACCACGACACCTGCCGCACACAATCGCTGGTAAGTTACTTTGGCGAAGAAAACCCTGAACCCTGTGGTGTTTGCGATGTATGCCTGAAGAAGAAGTCCGGCGGACTCAGCACACCACAATTCGGTAAAATTGCCGAGGCTGTACTTTTGCAACTGGAGCAGCCGCTTACTTTCACTTTATTGGCAGATGCGTTACCTGGTATTAAAGAAGACCTGCTGATGGACACGCTGGAGTTTATGCTGGCGGAGGATATGGTAGTGCGCGACAGGGATGGGATGATCAGCAGGAAGTAGCTGTTGAAGGGTGCGACGCAACGGCGGCTTAATTGAAAATCTACCGCTGGTCCCCAAATAAAAAAGCAAACTCCCCGAAAGAAGTTTGCCTGTCTAGAAAAGTTAATTCCGTTAGAATTTAATCACCCTGCCTTCCTCACTGCTCTTGAATCCGGCTTCGATCACGCGGATCACATCAATTCCCTGCTCAGGCGTAACCGGGTTAGGTTTGCCTTCGGCAAGCGTGGCATATACACCGTTATAGAAATCCATGTAATTGCCGTTCGTAGAAGGCATGTATTTTTTCACTACCTCACCATCGATCTCGCTGTGGATAAGGCCCCATTCGTGCGGCGCTTCTGCGCCCCAGTCGGCCCCTTCGGGCAACAGTCCTTTGAGCAGCAGGGCTTCCTGTACATCCGATTTAGATTTGATAAAGGACCCTTTGCGGCCGTGCAGGATGTAGGCCGGGAGCGATTCGCGCACGAGGTAGCTGCTTTTCAGTCTTACACGCAGCTGATCGTAGTAGAGTATCAGCTCGAAGTAATCGTCTACCAGCGAGTCTTTACGGATAATGCGGATATCGCCGAACACCGCTTTCGGGAAACCGAATATTTGCAGTGCCTGGTCGATCAGGTGAGAGCCGAGATCGTACAGTACACCAGTGCCGGGTTGGGCTACTTCTTTATGTTTTTTGTAGCTCAGTTCTTCCTTGAAACGGTCGTAATGGAACTCCGCTTCCAGTACATCGCCCAGCTGGCCACTTTCCACTACTTTTTTGATGATCTTAAAGTCGCTGTCGTAGCGGCGGTTCTGGTAAACAATGATCGTCAGATTTTTCTCTTTCGCCAGTTTCGCCAGTTCCTCGCCTTCTTCGGCACGAATGGTGAAGGGCTTTTCAACGATCACGTGTTTGCCGGCCAGCAGGGCGGCTTTCGTATATTCGTAATGCGTGCTGTTGGGCGTGTTAACCACGATCAGCTGCAGGCTTTTGTCTTCAATCATTTCGGTCACGCTGCTATACACCTTCACTTCAGGGAAGCGTTGCTGTGCCTGGCGTTTGCTGCGTTCTACGATAGCGGTGAACTCAAAACCCGGGTGCAGGTGGATGAATGGAGCGTGGAATACATAACCGCTGTGCCCGTAGGAACATAAGCCGGTTTTAATGGGTACGTGCATGTGTCAGTTCTTTTTTTACCAAGATAAAAATTATTAAAACCAGCTGCTCTTCTTTTTGCTGCTGCGTCCACCAAGACCCAGTGCGCCCAGCAGGCTGCGGGTAATGATGTTGGCCGCGGTGCGACCGGCCTGTTTGGCCGCGCTGCTGGTGAGCATGGTTTCCAGCAAACCTTTTTCTTCTTTCGCCTTAGCGCCTTTCGCAGGTGCTTCTTCCTTCGCCTGGGCTGTTTTTTCGGCCGCTTCTTCCAGTTTGGCGGTTAGTATCTCGTAAGCGCTGTGACTGTCTACATCCTGGTTGTATTTCTTTACCAGCTTACTGCTGCCGATAAGGCTGTTCAGTTCGATATCGCTTAATACATCCATACGCGAACGGGGTGTGGTAAGCATAGTGGCGGCGAGTGGGGTAGGCGTGCCTTTTTCACTGAGGCAGGTAACCAGTGCTTCGCCAATACCAATTTGCGTTAACAGCTCGTCGGTTTTATAGAATTCCGATAACGGGTAGTTTTCGGCAGTTTGTTTGATGGATTTGCGGTCGGTAGCTGTAAACGCGCGCAGGGCGTGTTGTACTTTTAAACCAAGCTGGCCCAGTACGGACGGTGGTACGTCCATCGGGTTTTGGGTGCAGAAGAAGATGCCCACACCTTTAGAGCGGATCAGTTTAATAATGGTTTCTATCTGTTGCAGCAAAGCATCGCTGGCTTCCTGGAAAATCAGGTGGGCCTCGTCTATGAACATCACCAGTTTCGGTTTGTCCAGGTCGCCCTCTTCAGGTAAGGTGGCGTACAATTCCGCCAGCAGACTTAACATGAAGGTAGAAAACAGTTTAGGCCTGTCCTGTATATCTGTTACGCGTACGATGGAGATAATCCCTCTGCCATCGTCTGCAATGCGCATCAGGTCATCTACCTCAAATGATCTTTCACCGAAAAACAGGTCGGCCCCTTCCTGCTCCAGTGCAATTACCTTCCGCAAAATGGTGCCGGTAGAGGTGGTAGATATCTTTCCATATTCCTTTTCTATTTCCGCTTTGCCATCGCCGCCGAAGAACTGTAGTACTTTCTTGAAGTCTTTGAGGTCGAGCAGCGGCAGCTTGTTATCATCACAATACTTAAATATCATGGCAACGAGGCCCGATTGCGTATCGTTCAGCTCCAGTATTTTCGATAACAATACCGGGCCAAATTCGGTAACTGTAGCCCGTAACCTGGCACCCTTATCGTGGCTTAGGGAGAGCAGTTCTACGGGGTAAGCGCTGGGTATATAGGTGCCACCTATCTTCTGGTAACGCTCTTCAATTTTTGGGTTGATGGCCCCTGCCGCAGCAATACCACTCAGGTCGCCCTTGATGTCCATCATCACAACCGGGATGCTGGCATCACTTAATCCTTCGGCAATTACCTGCAGGGTTTTGGTTTTACCGGTACCCGTGGCGCCGGCAATAAGGCCGTGGCGGTTCAGGGTTTTAAGCGGGAGCCTTACTTCTGCGCCGCTTACCACTTCGCCATCCAGCATAGCGCAGCCCAGTTTAAAATATTCTCCTTTAAAAGTATAGCCGTTTTTGATGTATTCGAGAAACGCATCTTTATTTGCCATAGGTAGAATTTTATAAGTAGATACAGAAAAACGACGGCAGCCCATGAGCTGCCGTGCAATCAATTATTATTTGTTCTGCAGCACCTTTGTAGCGGCATCTATTGCATTTAGCATAGTGTCGCGTACCGCGGTGATTTTGGTACGTTCAGAAAGGAGATAGGCTTTCTTCTGAGCGGCGTCCTTACCTTCCAGGTCCATGTCGTATACGTGCATCCAGTTGTTCATGGCACTGTTGGCTACTTCCAGCGAGGCCTGTTGTTCGGTAAAAACGGTTACCGGTTTACCTGCCTTCTTTTGTACCATGATGGCAGTATCCAGCTGTGCTTTCAGGCGACGGATGGTCATCATTTTTGCCATGCCTTCGTCGTGGATGTCCATTACTTCTTTCGAGAGTAAGTCAACAGAATCTACAGGGGCGGCGGTAGTTGTTACCGAGTCTTTCTCCGATGGTTTGCCCGCCTGCTGGCAGGAGCTAAAGAGGGCCAGCAATAGGGCTGCGCTCATCAAGGTCTTTTGCATCATGTCGAACGTTTCGTTTTATAGTTCTTCGTCCCTTTCCAGCAACAGTATGGAGCTTTGAGGTACGATGTAATATTTTTCGCCCTGGTATTCCACTTCAGTGGCACCGTTCACCAGGAATATGGCCAGGTCGCCTTCGCGGGCCTGTAAGGGAATATATTTCACCTTCTCTTCTTCCGGTTTCCAGCTCTCGTCCGATTCAGACGCTACGGGTAAAGCGTATCCGGGCCCGGTTTTAATCACATATCCCTGTTGTGTTTTTTCTCTTTCGGCAACACCGGGTGGCAGGTATAAGCCGCTGGCAGTGCGCTCGTGCGGTGTGGTGGGTTTTACCAGTACACGGTCGCCCACTACGATCAGTTTCCTCAGTTTGTTATCAGGCGTAATATGCATTGTTAGTTTCTGTTTATAAAGCGCTCAGGGGAAATGCTTCGCCCAGGCGTATGCCTTTTTCTGTTTGTTGCAGCACACCACATTCGTGAATAGGGTCGTGCTCGAAGTAAAGAACGTATTTTTTGTCCAGCGCTTCCTGCAAAAAACTTTTCTTTTCGTCCAGCGTAAGCAGGGGGCGTGTATCGTAAGCCATTACATATGGAATGGGAATGTGTGCTGCCGATGGCAGCAGGTCCGCCATGTAAATGATCGTCTGGTCTTTGTATTTGATCTGCGGTAACATCATTGCATCGGTATGTCCATCCACGAAGCGGATTTTAATATCATCAGTAAATGAAATCCCTTCTTTAGAAGTTACAAATTCCAGCTGCCCGCTTTGTTGTATGGGCATGATGTTCTCTTTCAGGAACGACGCTTTTTCGCGGTCGTTAGGCTGTGTAGCCCATTGCCAGTGGCGGGCGTTACTCCAGTAATGGGCGTTTTTAAAGGCCGGCACCAGCTGGTCGCCTTCTCTTTTTATACTGCCGCCGCAATGGTCAAAATGCAGGTGAGTGAGGAACACGTCGGTAATGTCATCCCTGTTAAACCCATGTGCGGCCAGCGATTTATCCAGCGTGTCGTTGCCATGCAGAAAGTAGTGCCCGAAAAACTTCTCGTCCTGTTTATCGCCAATGCCATTATCTACTAAAATCAAACGTTTACCGTCTTCTATCAGCAGGCAACGCATGGCCCAGGTGCATAAATTGTTATTATCCGGCGGATTTAGTTTTTGCCATATGCCTTTAGGCACTACGCCAAACATAGCGCCGCCGTCTAATTTAAAGTATCCGGTGTTGATGGTGTATAAGTTCATGCTACTGCTGTTGATGGACCGTTGCCTGCGAATTTACGCTGTTTGCGCAAAGCAGAAAAGAGCCAGATAAGACCTATGCTGAAAAATACGATCAGTATCAGTACTGAGTTGCGCATAGAGCCACTGATATGATCTATAAAACCGAAGGTGAAAGTACCGATTACGATGGCCAGCTTCTCCGTTACATCGTAGTAGCTAAAGAAGGAGGTGGTATCGGTTGTTTCCGGTATCAGTTTGGCGTAGGTAGAACGGCTGAGGGCCTGTATGCCACCCATTACCAATCCCACCAAACCCGCGAGGATAAAAAACTGTGTTTGAGTGTAGGTAAAGTAAGCCCCTGTACAAACGCATATCCACAGCATTACGGTCGCGATCAATACTTTAAAGTTGCCGTATTTCGAAGAGAGTTTTGCCATGATCCATGCGCCCAGGATGGCCACCAGTTGAATGATCACTACCGTAAAAATCAGCATGCTGTTTTCCATATGCAGCTCTTTTTTACCGAAGATGGTAGCAGCCAGCATTACCGTTTGTACGCCCATGCTGTAAAAGAAGAAGGCGCGCAGGTAGGTTTTGAGTACAGGCATTTTGCTTACCTGATGGTATACTTTCTTCAGCTCTGTAAAGCCATCTTTCAGCACGTTGCCTTTTACCTTTGGTTTTGCTGGTGGATTTGGCAGGCGGCGGAAGGTGATCTGCGCAAAACTCGCCCACCAGATGCCTACCAGCAGAAAAGTGGTGAGTACCGCACCGCCTTCGGTTAGACCAAAAGGTTTGATCATCACTAATGCGAAACCTACCAGTTGCAGTAATACGCTGCCGATATAACCGTAAGCGTAGCCTTTTGCACTGATGCGGTCGCGGTCTTGTACGGCGGCAATTTCAGGCAGATAGGAGTTATAGAACACCAGGCCGCCGCAATAACCAATAGTGGCGATCATAAAGCAGAAAACGCCGTATTCGAGAAAATACGGCCCGATGATGTCGGGCGTAAAGAAGTATAGTAACGAACAGCCGATAGCACCGGTATAGCAGAAGAATTTAAGGAAGTTCTTTTTATTGCCTCTGCTATCTGCAATAGAAGATAGTATGGGCAGGCAGAACGCGATGAGCAGGTAAGCACAGGCCAGCGAATAGTCGTACAGCGCAGAGTTGCGTAGCTCCATACCCAGGAACTTCACGTTATCGTTGCCATTATGCTCCGTAACGCCAATGAAATAGGCGGGGAAAAAGGTGGTGGTGATCACCAGGTTGTACACGGAATTGGCCCAATCGTACATGGCCCAGCCGTTAAGGACTTTTTTGTTACTCGTGCTCATAGGTTAAATCGTGGCGGGGTTTGCAATCCCGGGCGGAAAAATAAGCATTCTGGGGCGAAAGCTGTGTGCCTGCCCCATACATTTAACAAATTCCTGAAAAGCTACTTGTAATCGGTGATGCTGATGGTGTGCTGGCAGAAGTCGTACTCCTGGGGATCGTTGGAGCTTACGATCACCATACGGTCCATGCAATAGTCGTTGATCATGCTGCGGTACAGTGCCGTGCCGGCGGCGTCGAGGTTGGTACAGGGCTCATCGAGCAGCAGCAGCGGTACGTTGGAAAAGATGGCCAGGGCCAGTTTGGCCCGTTGTTTCATACCGGAGGAGAAGTTACGCACCTGTTTATTCACCGCCTTGTCCAGCCCAACGATCTCCATGATCTGCCTGGGCGTGTAGCCAGGTAAAAAAGATTTGAAGGTCTGGTGGAAGTCGAAGGTTTCCTGCAGGGTAAACTCTTCGATAAGCTCCAGGTAAGGAGCAGCAATGGCGCTGTACCGGAAAAGGTTGTCCTGTTCCAGCACGGCGCCATTGAGCGTATAGGCTATTTCACCCTTATTATGTTGTTGATGGCCGCTAATGACCTGTAACAGCGTAGACTTTCCCGAACCGTTGGGGCCCAGGATGGCGTATTGTTGTTTATCGCTAAACGTATGGCTTACTCCCCGGAATATCCAGTCGTAATTAAATCGTTTTCCTACGTTATTAAGCGAGATCGTCATTGCTGGACTTTGTGCTGTATCCTCTCATAATGCCACGGCCAGACTCACGGATGAAGGAGAGTATTTCGTCTCTTTCGTCGGTAGCCGGAAACTCGGCTTCGATGATGCGGATCGCTTTGGAGATGTTATTTCCTTTTACAAAGATGATGCGGTAGATGTCGAGAATGTGGTTGATTTTCTCCAGGGAGAAACCGCGGCGTTTAAGGCCAACGGAGTTAACACCTACATAAGACAATGGTTCGCGTGCGGCCTTAACATAAGGCGGCACATCTTTACGTACCAGCGAGCCGCCTGTTACAAAGGCATGATCGCCAATTTTACAGAACTGCTGTACGGCCACCATACCTGCCAGTACTACGTGGCTGCCCACCGTAATATGACCCGCCAGGGTAGTGTTGTTGGAAAAAACACAGTAGTCGCCTACTTCACAGTCGTGCGCAATATGGCTGTAAGCCATGATCAGGCAGTTGCTGCCGATGCAGGTTTTAAATTTATCCTTGGTACCACGGTTAATAGTCACATACTCACGGATGGTGGTATTATTGCCTATTTCAACCAGTGTATCTTCGTGTGCGAATTTGAGGTCTTGTGGAATAGCAGAGATAACCGCGCCGGGGAAAATACGGCAGTTGCTGCCAATACGCGCGCCTTCCATGATCGTCACATTGGAACCTATCCAGGTCCCTTCCCCTATCTCAACGTTTTTGTGGATAACGGTAAAAGGATCGATTTTAACATTAGGCGCAACCTTGGCGTCTGGATGTATGTACGTAAGCGGATGGATCATTAAGCTGTTTTTTTCCTTATCTGGATTTGATGATTTGAGCAATTAAATCGGCTTCGGCCGCTACTTTATTGCCAATGAAAATCGTTCCCCGCATTTCCACGATGCCTCTGCGGATAGGGCTCAGCAATTCCATCTTCATGATGAGCGTATCGCCGGGCATCACTTTCTGCTTAAACTTGCAGTTATCTATTTTCAGGAAGTAAGTATCGTAATTTTCGGGATCAGGCACGGTGTTAAGGGCGAGCATGCCACCTACCTGCGACAAAGCCTCGATCTGCAACACGCCGGGCATTACCGGGTTGTTGGGGAAGTGACCCTGGAAAAAGAACTCATTGAAAGTAACGTTCTTAATACCTACTACCATATTGTCCGAAAGTTCGATGATCTTATCAACCATCAGGAACGGGTAGCGGTGTGGCAGGGTGCGCGCAATGCGGTTAATGTCAAAAACGGCAGGCTGGTTAGGATCGTAAATCGGAATATCCTTAACGTGCTTGTTCTTTTTGATGTATGATTTGATCTTCTTCGCAAACTCCACGTTAGAAGCGTGGCCAGGCCTGTTGGCAATGATATGCGCCTTGATCGGGTAGCCTATCAGCGCCAGGTCGCCTACGATATCCAGCAGCTTGTGGCGGGCCGGCTCGTTCGGGAAACGAAGGGATATATTATTGAGGATGCCTTCTCTTTGTGCAACAGATATTTTTTCGCGGTTAAACACTTTGGCCAGGCGTTCCAGTTCTTCTTCCGTTACCGCTCTGTCTACTACCACGATCGCGTTATTGATGTCGCCACCTTTGATCAGGTTGTTGGCTACCAGGTATTCCAGCTCGTGCAGGAAACAGAAAGTACGGCAGGGTGCGATCTCTTTTTTGAAATCGTCCATGTGCTTCAGGTTGGCGTGTTGTGTGCCAAGTACCTGTGAGTTAAAATCGATCAGCGCGGTAATGCGGTAGTCTACAGAAGGCAAAGCCACCATTTCTACCTTTTTTACATCATCATAATAGCTGATGTTGGTGTCGATAGAGTAATAGATCTTTTTTGCATCTTGCGACTGTATACCTATTTCTTCAATAATGTCGATGAAAGGTTGTGAACTGCCGTCCATAATAGGAATTTCAGGACCGTTCAGTTCCACGAGTACGTTGTCGACGCCGCCGCCTACGAGGGCGGCAAGCAGGTGTTCTACGGTGCTGACTTTGGCACCGTTATGCTCCAGGGTTGTGCCACGTGCGGTGTCAACAACATAGTCGCAATCTGCTTTCACCACCGGTTGGTCGGGCAGGTCTATACGTTGGAATTTAATACCAAAACCGGCGATAGCCGGCTTAAGGGTCATATTTACGTGTGCGCCGGTATGTAAACCAACGCCGGATATCGTTACCTGGCTTTTAAGAGTATGCTGGTTGGGTAACTGCGTATTTTCCATCATAATTATAACTATAAAACTTTCCTACAAATTCTTAAACACCTTCTTTTTCGGACAGTAGTTGCTTAACCATGTCCTCCAGTTCTTTCACACGCTTTTCCAGGTCGGGCAAATTTCTAAATATAGCCTGGCTTTTCAGTGAGCTCTTATAATCAAACGCAGGTGAGCCGGTAAGTGATTTATTCGGATCGGTGATCGATTTAGACAAGCCGCTTTGTGCATTGATCTTGGTGCCATCCGCAATCTGGATGTGACCAACGATACCTACCTGCCCGCCGATAATACAGTTACGGCCAATTTTTGTGCTGCCGGATACACCGGTTTGCGCTGCTATCACCGTATTCTGTCCAATCTCCACATTATGCGCTATCTGGATCAGGTTATCCAGCTTTACGCCGGTGTGGATAACGGTAGAGCCCATGGTAGCACGGTCGATAGTAGTGTTGGCGCCAATTTCTACATTGTCGTGCAGTACTACGTTGCCGATCTGGGGTACTTTTTTATAACTGCCGTCCTGCTGGGGTGCAAAGCCGAAGCCATCGCCGCCCAGTACACAGCCTGCATGTAATATCACATTTTTACCTACCTGGCAAAAGTCGTAAACCTTTACACCGGGGAATACCACCGTGTTGTCGCCAATCTTCACATTATCGCCTAAGTATACGCCAGGGTAGATCTTTACATTGTTACCCAGCACCACGTTTTCGCCCAGGTAAGCGAAAGCGCCTACAAACACGTTTTCACCCATCTTTACCGAAGCGGGGATGAAAGAGGGTTGCTGGATGCCGCGTTTATCGCCGGCCATCTGGTTGTATTTTTCCAGCAGCAGGGCAAAACTGCTGTAAGCGTCCTTCACGCGTATAAGCGTAGGTGTTATCGGGCGTTCAACTACCAGCGTATCGTTTACAATTAATATAGATGCCTTCGTGGTATAAATAAACTCTTCGTATTTCGGGTTGGCGATGAAACTCAGGAGTCCCTCACCCGCTTCCTCAATTTTAGCGATGTTGTGTACCTTAACGTCCGGATTTCCTTCGAGCTTACCACCCAAGATGGTTGCCAATTGTAATGCGCTAAACTGCATAAATATAATTTGAATTGTTACCTACCAGGCCATCACCGGATAATATAAACGTAATATATAACATGTTAATTATTTTATAAAACGTTGTTAGCCTAGATTTTTGGATGACAAATGTAGAATTTTTTTATCGGTATAGCCAATGTATGGCTGATTAATGCGTTATCGATCGACGAAATGTCCTTAAACGTGCCATCTTTAAAAAGGATATTGATCTTCTCGTCGGTCATATTATACGCCCGGAGGCTCGCATTGTCGGTAAATACAAAGTAGTCGAGTTCATCTCCTTTAAAGCCCCATGCCAGCTCCACCTTGCTTTTAAGCACAGTAACAGTTTCCTGGTCGAAGGGTTCACTGGTGAGTACCACTTTAAATAAGTTTCTGTTTATCAGCATATTACTTAAAGTGCTCAGTACTTTGTCGGGGTGAGTGGCCCAGGCTTTAATGGCACCCATCACATCGTAATCGTCCAGCAGGCAGAACTGCGCCAGGCATTCCGGGTTTTGCTCGAACTCGGTTTTACTAACGGTATTATACAGGAAATAGTGCAGGGCGGGGGAGCTGAACACCTCTTCGCCGGCCAGCGCCAGGTGTTTTGCCCTGGAAAGCACCTTTACCAGCATATTTTCGGCACTTAATACGGTTTTGTGCAGGTACACCTGCCAATACATCAGCCTGCGCGATACGATGAACTTTTCTATGGAATAGATTCCCTTCTCTTCCACCATCAGCTCGCCTTTGTGTACGGTAAGCATTTTTATGATGCGGTCGTACCCGATTACACCTTCCGACACCCCGGTAAAGAAGCTGTCGCGGTTCAGGTAGTCCATTCTGTCTACATCTAACTGGCTGGAAACCAACTGATGTAGGAATTTTTTATGATAAAGGCCGTTAAATATCTCAATCGTCAGCGTCAGCTCTCCATCCATTTCCTTATTGAGTGCTTCCATCAGGTAACGGCTTATTTCCTCATGGGATACGCCTTCTACGATGGAATGTTCCAAAGCATGGGAGTAGGGGCCGTGACCAATGTCGTGCAGTAAAATGGCCATTTTAGCCGCAATTTCCTCCTCATGGGTGATTTCGAAGCCTTTACCCTTTAACTCTGACAAAGCGCAGCTCATGAGGTGATAGGCCCCTAAACTGTGGTGGAAACGGGTGTGCATGGCACCCGGGTAAACCATCTGGGCCAGGGCCATCTGGTGGATGCGCCGTAAACGCTGGTAATAGGGATGTGATATAAGTTTGAATATCAAGGGGTGATCAATGGTTATAAAACCATATACCGGATCGTTTACAATTTTACGTTTTCGCTCAGTCATTCATTACTTTATTTCGGAAGCGGTACAAAGCTACTGTACTAAAACTTCATTCGGCACTTTTTTAATGATAAGACGCTCCAACTGGAAAATACCCTCATCGGTTTTTGCGTTCTTTAACATTTTATTGGATGAGTACGGTAGGAATGGGGAATGGTTTTTGTCGAAATTGGGCGTAATTTTAAAAACACACATATAAAAGCCAGCATGAGCCAAATCAACATACTTTGGGTAGATGATGAAATAGAGTCGCTGCGGTCGCAGATAATGTTCCTGGAAAATAAGGGTTACCACGTGTCTGCACTCACCAACGGGTATGATGCACTGGACTTCCTGAAGGAAAATATTGTGGATGTGGTGCTGCTCGACGAGTCGATGCCCGGCATTACAGGCCTGGAAACACTGGGCAAGATCAAAGAGATCGACCAGCAGATCCCGGTGGTGATGATTACCAAAAATGAGGCGGAGAACGTGATGGACGAGGCTATTGGCTCACAGATCACCGATTATCTTATTAAACCGGTAAACCCCAACCAGGTATTGTTGTCGCTTAAAAAGATCATCGATAACAAAAGGCTGGTATCTGAAAAAACAACTACCGCCTACCAGCAGCAGTTTCGCGATCTGTTCATGGCACTTAATGATAACCCCGACCACCGCGGCTGGTCGGATATCTATAAAAAACTGGTGTACTGGGAAATGGAAATGGAGAAAACCGACAGTGCTTCGATGACGGAGGTGTTAAGTTCCCAGAAGGCCGAGGCTAACACTGAATTTGCCAAGTTCATTGCCCGTAATTATACCGACTGGCTGAAACCCAATGCTAAAGATGCGCCGGTACTGTCGCACACGCTGTTCCGCGACAAAGTATTCCCTAACATCGATCCCAACGTTCCTAACTTCTTTATATTAATAGATAACCTGCGTTACGACCAGTGGAAAACGATCCTGCCGATCTTTTCGGAAACGTTTCGCCTGGTGGAAGAAGATACGTTTTACAGCATACTTCCCACATCTACCCAATACGCCCGTAACGCCATTTTTGCCGGCATGCTGCCCATAGATATTGAGGCCCGCTTTCCGGAAGAGTGGAAAAACGATGATGAAGACGGGGGTAAAAACCTGTTCGAAGAGAAGTTCTTTGCCGGCCAGTTGCAACGCCTGCGCCACGACATGCGCTTTTCCTATACCAAAGTGGTGAACCATAACGACGGCCAGCACCTTGTGAATAACATTCACAATATGATGAACTTCCCGCTCAACATTATTGTATACAACTTCGTGGACATGCTGAGCCATGCCCGTACGGAAATGGAAGTACTTAAGGAACTGGCGGGCGACGAAACGGCCTATCGCTCTATTACAGCTAGCTGGTTCGAACACTCGCCCTTACACCAGGCCTTAAAGAAGGTGGCCGATAAAAAGATCAATATCATTGTGGCTACCGACCATGGCAGCGTGAGGGTAAAAACACCGGTAAAGGTGATCGGGGATAAGCAAACCACTACTAACCTTCGTTACAAACATGGCCGCAACCTCAACTATGATGCGAAAGAAGTACTGGCTTTCCGTGATCCCAAGGATGCCGGACTGCCCCGACCGAATGTAAACTCTTCGTACATCTTTGCCCGTGAAGACGGTTACCTCTGTTATCCTAATAACTACAACTATTTTGTAAACTATTATCGCAACACCTTCCAGCATGGCGGCATATCCCTGGAGGAAATGATCGTTCCGGTGGCGCGGATGGTGAGCAAATAAGCCTTTTTGTTACATTTGCACCATGAATCTGAAGATCACACCAAATAATCTGGCTAAGCTGGAAAAGATTTTCGAGGAGTCTAAGTACATCATTCGCTATGAGAAGGGCAGTTTTATGTCCGGTTACTGCCTGCTCGAACACAAAAAGGTAGTGGTAGTCAACAAGTTCCTCACAATGGAGGGGCGTATTAACACCCTGCTGGACATTTTACCCAACATACAGGTAGATGTGGACTTTATGAGTGCGGAGTCGCAGAAACTGTACAAACAGGTATTAGACAGTAAAGCCCTTACCGATGCCGCAACAACTGCGGAGCAGGATGAGGAAGAAACCCCCACCACCACACCGGAATAATCGTGAGCAAACTGAAATTTACTTTTCTTGGAACAGGCACCTCGCAGGGAGTACCTGTAATTGCCTGTGGATGTGAGGTATGCGCCTCGCATAATCCAAAAGATAACCGCCTGCGCAGCAGTCTGCTCGTACAGTCTGATGCGGGTAATATTGTAGTAGATACCACGCCCGACTTCCGTTACCAGATGCTGCGGGCTAAGATGAAACACCTCGAATGTGTGCTCATCACCCATAGCCATAAAGATCATATCGCCGGTATGGACGATATCAGGGCCTTTAACTATTTCCAGAACAGTGCGATCGATATTTATGCCAGCGACTTCTCCCAGAATGTGATCATCCGCGAGTTTTCCTACGCTTTTGCGGATTTTAAATATCCCGGCATACCGGAAATTACGTTGCGCACTATACCCGACGATGCCTTTGAGATCAACGGCCTGTCCATTACACCGATTAATGTAATGCACCATAAAATGCCGGTAACGGGCTTCCGCTTTGGCGACTTCACTTACATTACGGATGCTAATTACATCGCACCGGAAGAAAAGGAAAAAATCAAAGGATCGAAGGTGTTGGTGTTGAACGCGCTGCGTCACGAAAAACATATTTCTCACTTTACACTCGAAGAGGCTATCGAGATCGGGCGGGAGCTTGAAATACCACAATTGTACCTTACGCATATCAGCCACCAGCTTGGGTTACACGATGAAGTGAGCAGGCAGTTGCCGGCCGGTGTTGCGCTTGCGTACGATGGATTGGAAATCGAAATTTAGCTGTACATTCATACAGTTAAATGTTGTTAACCCATGTTCAGGAAATTCCTAAAGGATTATCTCGACTTCTCGGCGCGCGAGCGCAAAGGCATCATCGCTTTACTTGTGCTGATCGTTGTTATTTACCTGGTGCCACTCCTTCGTCCTTACTTTTACCAGCCACCGGTAGTGGATAAAGTTGCTTTTGAAAAAGAAGTAACCGCTTTTCTTTCGCGGCCTGTAGAAGCTCCGCCTGCCTATAAGCCCCGGAAAGAAAAAGCGCCCATCTTCTCACCGACCCCCTTTGATCCTAACACCTTAAGTTTGGAAGGATGGATGAAGATGGGTGTAAGAGAGCGCACTGCCCGCAGTATCAGCCGGTTTGTAGAAAAGGGCGGCAGGTTCAGGAAAAAGGAAGATTTACAGAAGATATATACGCTGGCTAAGGATGAATACGAACGATTATTGCCTTACGTACGCATTCCTGAAAGCAGGGATACCGTATATAAGCGCCCGTTCGCAGCCCGGAAAGGCCCGCAACCGGTGGATGTGAACGAGGCAGATTCTGCGGCATGGGAGCAATTACCGGGTATCGGCCCGGGATTTGCAAAGAGGATAGTGAGGTTCCGGGACAGGCTGGGAGGCTTCTATTTTCCGGAGCAGGTAGCAGAAACCTATGGCCTGCCGGATTCGGTTTTTAATAAAATTCAACCTTTCCTTCGCATGGGTAGCATTTCACTAAGAAAAATCGATCTCAATCATACAGATGAGAAATCTTTAGCAGAACATCCATACATCAACACGAAACTGGCTATACAAATCATCCGGTACCGCAGTGTTCACGGGGCTTTTAAGTCGATAGAAACGCTTAAAGAGCTACCATTGGTGGATGATATTATTTATCGTAAAATTGAAAATTACATCACGATCAATTAAATCACTTTCCTGTTATGAATTTTGAGCCTACGGAAATGCAACAACAGATCGCGCAGATGATTAGGGACTTTGGAAAAACGCACATGCAACCCCACATCATGGACTGGGATGAAAACCAGACCTTCCCCGTTGATCTTTTTAAACAGCTTGGCCAGCTTGGGCTGATGGGCGTATTGGTGCCCGAAAAGTACAATGGCGCCGGCCTTGGTTACCTCGAGTATGTTACTGTAATAAGCGAAATATCTAAAATCTGCGGCGCCATCGGTCTTAGCGTAGCCGCTCACAACTCCCTCTGCACCGGCCACATTCTGCAATTCGCCAACGAAGAACAAAAACAAAAATACCTGCCCAAACTCGCTACTGCCGAATGGATTGGTGCCTGGGGCCTAACCGAACCTAACACCGGCTCTGATGCAATGAACATGAAATGTGTGGCAAAGCAGGATGGCGATGACTGGATACTGAACGGTGCCAAATGCTGGATCACACATGGTAAAAGCTGCGACGTTGCTGTTGTGATCGCCCGTACGGGCGAGGTGCGCGATAGCCACGGTATGACTGCTTTCATTGTAGAAAAAGGCACTGCAGGTTTCAGCGGTGGTAAAAAGGAAAACAAACTGGGCATGCGGGCTTCCGAAACTGCCGAAATGATATTCGATAACTGCCGCATACCAGCCGCCAACGTACTGGGTGTAGTGGGAGATGGGTTTATACAGTCGATGAAAGTACTGGACGGTGGCCGTATTTCAATCGCCGCCCTTTCCCTTGGTATTGCTAAAGGCGCGTTTGAAGCTGCCGCCAAATACGCCCAGGAACGCTATCAGTTCGATAAACCCATTGCATCTTTCCAGGGTATTTCCTTTAAACTGGCTGATATGGCTACTGAAATTGAAGCAGCAGAACTACTGACCATGCAGGCGGCCGATATGAAAAACAGGAAACAACCTATGACGAAAGAGGCTGCTATGGCAAAGTATTATGCAAGCGAAGTGGCAGTTAGAACAGCGAACGACGCCGTGCAGATATTTGGCGGTTATGGCTATACGAAAGACTTTCCAGTGGAAAAGTTCTACCGCGACGCCAAACTTTGCACCATCGGCGAAGGCACTTCCGAAATACAAAAGATCGTAATTGCAAGAGAAGCGTTAAAGAAATAACGGAATCGTTTGCGCAAATATTTAACACATAAGCCGGTGGAATAACCACCGGCTTTTTTATATCTTACTGATCTTAATCAACATGTTATGGAATTTGAAGAACAGTTAAGCCATATCTTCCCCGAGGCCGAAGCGATCCCGGAAGCCTTTCGTTTGCCTGCCGAAATGCACCAGCGCGAATATCTTTCCGGTGGCGAAATGAAACCCTGGAATGGCGATGTACATACCGTATTGTCCCCCATCTGCATTAAAACACCTGAAGGACTGCAACGTAAAATAATAGGCTCGTATCCGCTGTGTGGCCAGCAGGAAGCTATGGCCGCCCTGGACGACGCCGAAAAAGCCTATAACAATGGCCGCGGCGAATGGCCTACGATGTCGGTGTCTGAAAGGATCGGCTGCGTAGAGAAGTTTACGGGCAAAATGATCGAAAAGAAAGAGGAAGTGGTAAAGCTCATTATGTGGGAAATCGGTAAATCATACGCCGATTCTGCAAAAGAGTTCGACCGTACGGTAGAATACATTCATGCCACCATCGATGCGCTGAAAGAACTGGACCGTAAATCATCGCGCTTCGAGCAGGAGCAGGGCATTATAGGCCAGATCCGTCGTAGCCCGCTGGGCGTGGTGTTGTGTATGGGCCCATTTAACTATCCGCTGAACGAAACCTTTACCACGCTTATTCCGGCGCTTATTATGGGTAATACCCTTTTGTTCAAACCTCCTAAACACGGCACCTTAGTACATTACCCGCTGCTGGAAGCTTTCCGCACCTGTTTCCCCAAAGGTGTGGTAAACACTATTTACGGGCGCGGTAATGTGATCATTCAGCCGCTGATGGAATCGGGCCGTATTAATGTGCTTACGTTGATCGGTTCCAGCAAAGTGGCCAATCAGTTGAAGAAAATGCACCCGAAGGTAAACAGGCTGCGCGCCATCCTGGGCCTCGATGCTAAGAATGCGGCGATCATTACGGAGAAAGCTGATATTGATCTTGCGGTGCAGGAGTGTGTGCTGGGCTCTCTATCGTTTAACGGTCAGCGTTGTACCGCCATCAAAATTATATTCGTGCATCGTAAGGTGGCCGATCAATTCCTCACGAAGCTGTCGGCCGCTATTGAAAAACTGCCGTTCGGTATGCCATGGCAGAAAGGTGTGGCCCTCACGCCCTTACCTGAACCACAAAAGCCCAAGTATCTTAAAACGGTGATAGAAGATGCGATTCAACACGGCGCTAAGGTGATCAACAAACACGGCGGTGCCACTAACGAGTCGTTCGTATATCCGGCAGTATTGTACCCGGTGAACTCGCAAATGAAATTATATAGTGAGGAACAATTCGGTCCGGTGATACCGGTATTGCCTTTCGATGATATCGAAACGCCTATCGAATACCTGATCGAATCGGAACATGGTCAGCAGGTAAGCGTGTTCAGTAACAACGCTGCCGAACTGGCTTCGCTCATTGATCCGTTGGTGAACCAGGTGAGCAGGGTAAACATCAATTGCCAGTGTCAACGGGGGCCCGATATCTTCCCTTTCACGGGCCGCAAGGACTCAGCGGAGGCTACTTTGTCAGTTTTTGACGCTTTGCGCGCATTTTCTATTCGCTCGCTGGTGGCCACCAAACAAACCGAGCAGAACAAAGCTTTGATCAATAAAATCGTTAGCGATCAGACATCTAACTTTTTATCAACAAAATATATATTTTAATATTTCTGATGTTAAGGAATGTCATGATATATTGTCATGACATTTACTTTACGAGACAAAAATAATTACATGTTAGTGTGATGGTTTTATGTAAAGAGAACGTTAAATTTGGGTTATTACTTTCCTTACCAATTTATCAACCTAACAAAACCACGAAACATCGAGAAAAAATCTACTCCAAAAAAACAGGCTGTAAATCTTTTACAGCCTGTTTTATTTTAAGCAGGTGATGTTTCAGCGAAGTAATTTTCCAGGGCAAAAGCCGTACATCTTCTTAAAGGCTGCCGAAAAATGGTTTGGCGTACTATAGCCCAATAATTCAGCTGTTTCATTCACGTTCAGGTTGCGGGTCATCAGCATATCGCGCGATAGCTGCATTTTAAGCTGGTGAGCGTAGCCGAATACCGTTTGGCCGAACAGCATCTTAAATCCCTTCTTCAGTTTAAATTCATTCAACCCAAACTTCTGGCAAAGCATTTTCAGGCTCAGGTCCTCGTCGAGGAAATGTTGCTGGAGATAACTTTTAATGGAATGCATGGTGCTGATGTCTGCTGGTTTCAGTTGGTAGTGTTGATGCGCCGAAAGCGTACGCCTGGCCGGTATGGCCATTTCGGTGAAGAACTTGTAATGGGCGGTTCCAACGTTGAGGAAAGAATAAGGAGCGGCAGCAGCCGTTGTTTGTTCGTTTGTTAATGTTTGCTGGGGTGTCATTGTTAATCCGTTTTACGTATTTGTTATTCCGTTGTACGTACCAGTTGGCTGGGTACGCTGGGGTAAATTTGCGATGTAAAAGTAGACGGAAACGATGTTAAGGAAAATAATAAAATGGACGGGCGTATTACTGGCCGGCTTATTACTGGCGGTTTTACTCGTGTGGGTGGTAAGGTTGTACATGATCTAACATTCAGGTACGAACGGCGAATGGGGCCATAGGCTGACGTTATCCGTATAACTACTTAAACCGCCACGGGAGCGGTTGTACGTAGGTGTTTTGAAGAGATGATTAATACGGTTGGTTTGTGATGAGCGGTAAATATGGCTTAGGGCCGGAAAAGAGAAGGCCGTATTCTGAAAAACCAGGAATGAGCGCTGAATGCCTGAACTAATTTTAGCAGGTGTCAGTTGTTTTAAGTGGGCGGTCCTCCATTTGGGGGCCGCCATTTTTTTATGTTGATGCGTATTGCCGGTTATATTACTTATTCACTTCGGATAGTGATCCGCGCATTTTACTCCTTTATTCGTACGTTTTACTACCCATTACGTACCATCCGATCAATGAAGCCCTTCTACCTTTGCCTTACTAAATCTAATAACCCCCATGATACGGAAGATCTTAAAATGGACCGGCATTTCCATTGCCTCCCTCATCGTAGTGATTTTAATCGCCTGGGTAGTGTTCTACATTAAAGTAACGAACAGGCAAAACAAGGTATACAATGTAACGGTGCATAAAGTTAACATCCCTACGGATTCAGCATCGGTTGCTGCAGGTAAACGTGTGTTCGATATGAAAGGCTGTGGCGGTTGTCATGGTGCAAATCTCGAAGGTCATACCGAATTGGACGACCCCATGATAGGTCGCTTCTCCGGCCCTAACCTGACCAAAGGTAAAGGCGGTATTGGCGCCGATCGTACAGACCTCGACTGGCTGCGTGCATTACGCCATGGTATTGATAAGGAAGGAAAAACTTTGTTCATCATGCCTTCGTATGAATACTACAAACTCTCCGACCAGGACCTCGGTAATCTCATTGCGTTCATCAAAGCGCAACCGGCTGTAGACAGTGATCTGCCGGAAGATAAATTAGGCCCGCTGGGTATCGTACTGGCCGCATTGGACAAAATTCCCATTGCACCGGCAGAGATGATCGATCATCAATACAAACCAAGAACTGAAGTAAAGAAAGAAGTGACGGCTGCTTACGGCGAATACCTGTCAATGTCGTGCAGCGGCTGCCATCATCCTACATTTAAAGGTGGCGAAAGCCCGGTGCCCGGTGGCAAATTCGTAGCAGATATTTCCAGCACGGGTAATCCTGGTAAGTGGTCGGACGAGCAATTTATTACTGCTTTGCGTACTGGTAAAACACCGGAAGGTAAAACGTTGAACAATGCAGAAATGCCCTGGAAGATGACACAGAATTATAGTGACGATGAGCTGAAGGCATTACACCTGTATTTGAACTCCATGAAGTAGTTTAGGTAGAATAAAATAGCAAAAAAGGGCGCACCATTCGTTGGTGCGCCCTTCCTCATTTATGTGTATTGCTAATTTTAACCGCCCTTTTAATTCTTCGCTGCGTTGATGAAAATGGATGAGGTCCAGATTGCGTAGACCGTTTTCCGGTTTTGATTAATGGAAAAAGGCGGCCCGTGAGGACCGCCTTCATACTTAGTCGAGAAAATCCTCGTCCTTTTCTGTTTTCGGCTTCTCCGCCTGGCCAGCGAGGCTACCGAACCAGGTATCTACATTACCAGCCAACATGGGCGGCAACTTCGCTTTTACGAAGTCTTTAACGGCTTCAATGGCTCTTTCTGCCTGTTCTGCCGATACTCCGGCCCTTTCTTGTATTTGTTGAATAAGCTCCTGCATAAAACGTGTGTTTTAGGGTTTAAAAAACAAATGCCGGCAGTTACTCCGGCATTTGCGTATAATTTATCTGGTGATAATACCTTAAGCTACTTTCAGTTTGGTGAGCGTCGACTGTTCCAGTTTAGCCTGGGCGTAAGCCTTGGTGAGCGTAAAGCTGGTTTCGTTGCTGGATGGCAGTTCGAACATTGCGTCGCTGAGTACCACCTCGCAGATAGAGCGAAGGCCGCGTGCGCCAAGTTTAAATTCCATCGCTTTGTCAACGATATAATCCATGGCATCGTCATCAAATTCCAGTGTAATACCTTCTACTTTAAACAGTTTACGGTATTGTTTCACCAGCGCGTTTTTAGGTTTGGTGAGAATTTGTTTGAGCGCGTCTTTGTCCAGCGAGTTCAGGTAAGTAACCACCGGCAGCCTGCCCAGTAATTCGGGGATAAGGCCGAACGATTTCAGGTCCTGTGAGCTTACATAACGCAGGATGTGCTTTTTCGCATCTTCTTCCTTCTCTTTGTTAACGGTAAAACCGATAGAGTGGGTTTGGATACGGCGGCTGATGATCCTGTCGACCCCATCAAATGCACCGCCGCAAATGAAGAGTATATTTTGCGTATTTACCTTGATCAGCTTCTGCTCGGGGTGTTTACGGCCGCCTTGTGGTGGTACCAGCACTTCGGTGCCTTCCAGCAGTTTCAGCAGACCCTGTTGCACACCTTCGCCGCTTACGTCGCGGGTAATCGACGGGTTATCGCTCTTGCGGGCAATTTTGTCGATCTCATCGATATACACGATTCCGCGTTCGGCTGCTTCTACGTCATAGTTACACACCTGCAGCAGGCGGGTAAGAATGCTTTCCACATCTTCGCCCACATAACCGGCTTCGGTAAATACGGTAGCGTCCACGATAGTAAAGGGTACGTTCAGCAGTTTGGCAATGGATTTAGCCAGCAGGGTTTTACCGGTGCCGGTTTCGCCTACCATGATAAGGTTCGATTTTTCGATCTCTACTTCATCATCGCCTACCTGTTGGTTCAGCCTTTTATAGTGATTGTACACGGCAACGGCCATGATCTTTTTCGCATCGTCCTGCCCGATTACGTAATCGTCGAGGAAATGTTTGATTTCCACCGGTTTAGCTACTTTAGGCACGAAATGCTGAGCCGCAGCCTTTTTGCTACCTTCCTGGTGAAACAGTTCCTGTTCAATGATTTCCTGAGCATTTGCCACGCAGTTCTCACATATATGCCCGTCTGCCCCCGCAATCAGTATCTGTACCTCATCTTTGGACCGGTTGCAAAACGAACATCTTATCTTGGAATCTTTCATCTAAATTTTTTTAAGGTGACTTTGTCCATCCCCCACACAAGGGCCTGTAAAATTACGCTTTTTTACGGTTAGCATAAGGGGAGCGGGCTGTTTTAACAGTTCTGTTATAAAAGTCACCAGCGGGATTTAAAAGAAACGTCCCGCAGCTGCGGGACGTTCTAAATATTACTGCGGGTTTTCAGCCGCTTTTTTTCTTGGGTTTTTTTCGAGTACGTCATCGATGATGCCGTATTCTTTGGCTTCTTCAGCAGTCATCCAGTAGTCACGGTCGCCGTCTTTCTCTACTTTCTTAACCGGCTGTCCACTGTGTGAAGCGATGATTTCGTTCAGCTCTTTCTTCAGTTTGATGAACTCCCTTGCGGTGATCTCGATATCTGAAGTCTGGCCTTCCGCACCGCCGTGAGGCTGGTGAATCATTACACGTGCATGTTTCAGCGCAGTACGTTTACCTTTTGTACCGGCTACCAGCAGTACAGCGCCGAATGAAGCGGCCATGCCTGTACAAATAGTAGCGATATCGGGGGTAACGAGCTGCATAGTGTCGTAAATACCTAAACCGGCATAAACGCTACCACCAGGGCTATTAATATACATCTGAATATCGCGGGTACGGTCTGTTGATTCCAGGAACAGCAACTGAGCGGTGATCACGTTTGCAACATAATCGCTAACGGGGTCGCCCATAAAAATGATGCGGTCCATCATCAAACGGGAGAATACGTCCAGCTGAGCTATCTGCATCGGGCGCTCCTCGATGATGTAAGGCGTCAGGGAGTTTACCTGGTGTTTTGTATAACTGTCTACAACCAGGCTGCTGATACCATGATGCTTGATGGCGTATTTCCTGAATTCGTTATTATTAATGTTCATGATGGTGATGTTTATGAGGCAATTTTACAAATTCTTCTGCAGTGATATCCTCTTCTTTCACTTTCACCTTCGTTTCGGCCCAATCAAACAGCTTGGTCGTAATCATTTCGCGGTAAGTCTGGTCTACCTGTTTTTCGTCCTGTAACAAACGTTCCATGTAGCTGTCCAACCATTCTGGTGCTTCGCCTGTAGCGCCACCAACCTGGCCAAAGTAGCCCATGATCTGTTGTTTCATTCTTTCTTTCAGATCTTCGAAAGAAACTTCCAGTTTATTATCGCGGATCAGTTTGTCGCTGATGAGGGTCCAGCGCAGCTGATGGTCGAAGTTAGGGTATTCTGCGGCTGCTTCTTCAGCAGTCTTTGGCTTTTCGCCACCGGTTTGTAACCAGCGAACCAGGAACTCTTTAGGCAGTTCGATCGGTGTTTCGTGCACCAGGGTTTCGAACAGGTCGTTGTGCATGTGGTTCTTGGCTTCCTGCGCCCAGTATTTTGCCATCTCTTCTTTCAATTTGGCATTGAAAGCCTCAGCGGTGGTAATGTTCTGGCCAGGGTAAACTTCGTTAAAGAAAGCTTCGTTCAGTTCCCTTTTAGCGATCAAACCAACTTTAGTGATGGTGAGCGTAAAGTACTTCTTGGCAGCGTCTTTATCGGCGGCGTCCAGTCCCAGGTCTTTCAAAATCCAGTCCAGTCTTTCTTTCTCAAAAGCTTTGGACAACTGGATAGTGATGGTATCGTTTACTTTCTTGCCCTGGAGTTGTTCCTGGATAGCAGTAGTGAAATTTTTAACGAGGACGGTGTTTTCTTTTTTGATTCCACCTTCGGTCAGCTTTCCTTTCGAGTCTGACTCATCAAATGTAACGGTTATTACGTTATCTTCCGTAGTGATGCTCTCAGGCTCGCTCATTTCGCCACCTTTCAGGCGCATACGGTCTACCTCTTCATTCACCATCTCATCTGTAACGGTTACATTATATTTGGTGAGGGCTGTTTTTGCCAGCAGGGCATCTACTTCAAAAGAAGGTTTCAAACCTACTTCGAAACCGAAGTCATATTCTGAAGGAGCAGAATGGTCAAAGTTGATGGAATTGGTTTCCAGAGGAAGCGGTTGGCCGAAAATTTCAAGTTTCTCTGTTTGAAGGTAGCCAGTCAGCTCTTTTTCTACTGTTTTGATCACTTCGTCCGCGAATATAGCCTGACCATGCATCTTCTTGATCATGCCGGCAGGTACCATACCCTTACGGAAACCAGGGATGTTGGCTGTTTTGGTAAAATGCTTAACAGCTTTATCATAATTCGGAAGGTAATCTTCCTGGCTCACTTTCACAGTGATCTTATCATTCAATAAACCAATGTTTTCTCTGGTTACAGTTGCCATCTTGTTATATAATATTAAAAATTAAAACACGTGTTTTGTTTAATTCAGGCCGGTGATACACTTGCACGAAGATTGTGCCATGAGCCTGCAGCGAAGGTTGTCCCTGCCTTTTTAGCAGGCCGAAGTGCCAAGCCCCCGGAAAAAGGGGCAGATTTGGCATAAAACTGAAAAAAGTGCGGGTGATAGGACTCGAACCTACAAGCTGTAAGGCACCAGATCCTAAGTCTGGCGTGTCTACCAATTTCACCACACCCGCATTTTAAAAGAGCATATCCCCTTACGAAAAAGGTCTGCAAAGGTATTGTTTTTTGTGAATTATAAAAATAATTACCAACGGCCAAATTCATTGATTAGTAGGTAGTTTTTTCATAATATGTACTGCGGTTTATGCTCACTACGGTTGCACAACAATCGTATCATGGAACCAATACATAACTTTCGTATTTTTGATATAGTATGGATACAGCGGTTGTTAAAAAATATAATCTGGACGAAGAACAGGAGAAAAAGGAAATCATTCGCCACTACCGCGCCCTGATGCGCGCGCTGAAGCCCCGTTTTAATAAAGGCGGCGACAGGGAAGCGGTACGTACGGCCTTTGAAATGGCAGCGGACGCCCACCGGCACATGCGCCGTAAATCCGGCGAACCTTACATCCTTCACCCCCTCGCAGTAGCACAAATAACTGTGGAAGAAATAGGACTGGGCGTACGCTCTGCTATTTGCGCCCTGTTACACGATACCGTGGAAGATACGGAAGTAACCCTCGAAGATGTGGAACGCGAGTTCGGTGCCGAAATCGCACACATCGTTGACGGCCTTACCAAAATATCCACCGTTATCGATTCTAATAATAACTCGAGTACCACCACCGCACAGGCGGAAAACTTCAAAAAAATATTGCTTACCCTGGCCGACGACCCCAGGGTAATACTCATAAAGCTGGCCGACCGTATGCATAATATGCGTACGCTCGACAGCATGCAGCGGGAGAAACAACTGAAGATCGCTTCTGAAACGGTGTTTATATACGCCCCGCTGGCACACCGCCTCGGCCTGTATAATATTAAAAGTGAGATGGAAGACCTGGCCATGAAGTACACGGAGCAGGATACCTATCGCGATATTGCCAAAAAACTGAATGAAACCAAACGCGAACGTACACGTTACGTGAACGAGTTCATCAAACCTATTAAGGAGGTACTCAGGGAAGAGGGTTTCAACTTTGAGATATACGGCCGTCCCAAATCTATCCACTCCATCTCCCATAAAATAAAAACCAAAGGGGTGCAGTTTGAAGAGGTGTACGACCTGTTTGCCATCCGCATTATCATGGACAGCCCGATAGAAAAGGAGAAGTCGGACTGCTGGAAGGTATATTCCATTATTACCGACTTTTACCACCCCAGCCCCGAACGTACGCGCGACTGGCTTAGCAACCCGAAGAGCAACGGTTATGAGGCCCTGCACGTAACGGTGATGGGCCCCAACGGTAAATGGGTGGAGGTACAAATACGGTCTAAGAGGATGAACGACTACGCTGAGAAGGGTCTTGCCGCCCACTGGCGTTATAAAGAAGGCAATCAAAGCGTGCAGGAGTCTAAGTTTGACCAGTGGTTTACGCAAATCCGCGAGATACTGAACAGTCCCGATTCCAATACGCTCGACTTTTTGGCCGACTTTAAAAGCAACCTGTTTACAGAGGAGATTTATGTATACACCCCCAAGGGCGATCTGCGTATACTGCCTGTAAACTCCACCGCGCTCGACTTTGCCTACTCTATTCACTCCGCGGTTGGTAACAAGTGTATTGGCGCCAAAGTGAACTATAAACTGGTGCCGCTTAGCCATAAACTGCGCAGTGGCGACCAGGTAGAGATCATTACCACCAATAAGCAGAAACCCTCGGAAGACTGGCTCAATTTCGTTATTACCGCCAAGGCCAAAACCAAGATTAAGGATGCGCTGAAGGAAGAAAAGCGTACCGTGGCCATGGATGGTAAAGATGTGCTGGAGCGTAAGTTCAGTCACCTCAAGGTGCCTATGAGCCAGCATAACATTAACGAGGTTACCCAATACTATAAACAACCGTCGCCGCTGGACCTTTACTACCAGATAGCGGTGAAAAACATAGACCTGGGCGAACTTAAGAACTTCCATGTACTGGGCGACCGGCTGGACCCTCCAAAACCGGTAAAACCCGCAGAGCCGGTACACGTAGAGGAAGCCAGCACCAAACACAGTAATAAAAAAGATGCAGAGCTGATCATATTCGGCGAAAGCTCCGACAGGATAGCCTATAAGCTGGCCAACTGCTGCCGGCCCATTCCCGGCGACGATGTATTTGGCTTTGTAACCGCCAGCGAGGGCCTTAAGATTCACCGCACGAATTGTCCCAATGCCGCGCAGTTACTGGCCAATTACGGCCACCGCGTCGTAAAAACCAAGTGGGTAAAGAATCGCGAGATATCCTTCCTCACCGGCCTGCGGATTATTGGTATGGACGATGTAGGTGTCATTCACAAGATCACCAACATCATTTCCGGCGAGTTAAAAGTGAACATTGCCGCCCTCACCATCGAGAGCCGCGAAGGCCTGTTCGAAGGCCGCATCAAGGTGTTTGTGCATGACAAAGAGGAGCTGGAGGAGCTGTTAGACCGCCTCAAATCGCTGGACGGTATACAGGCCGTCACCCGCTGGGAAGAATAAAATCTTTTGTAATAATCTGATAAGGTAGGGCGTCGCTGGCTTTGGCGGCGCCCTTTTTTTGTGCGTTCCTGTCATCATTTTACCAGCCACAGTACTACATTCAGCCCCCGTTACGTCGCTCCCTTCAACGCCAGTACAACGATGGGCAACGTTCAGTTCTTCCATGGGGGCGGTGTCTGTGCATCTAAATGGTTGCTCCCTCTGGCTGGGCTTCCGGTGTTTTTTCATTACCTGTTGTAAAACAATGTTTTACGCCGTGGCTTTCGTCCGGGTGTAGTACGATCCTTATACCAACCCTGCTGGACCCTGGCCATATTCCAGGTATATCCAAGGTAGATCTAAGGTAGATACTAGGTAGATTCTAGGCTTTTTAACCTAGAATGAACCTAGGATGAACCTAGGATTAACCTAGGATGAACCTAGGATGGAGCAACTGTCCTATAAAGATGTTACCAGGAGTGAGGGAGGCAGGAGGTAACGGAAGAACCTGGGCAAGGGGGGCTATATTATTAATGCCCTATGTTGTTACTGCCGTTGAAGGGAGTGATCTTTAGATTTGTACCCGGTACCACATATGATTACAGCGAAAGCCCTAGGGACGCCTGATTATTCTATTGTGTGCCCGCGTCAGCGGGCATCACCCTGACCGTCATCGCGAGGAACGAAGCGATCCTCGTGCGCAGTCTTTGCATCAGTAAAACCCTGCCGGCCAGCGTAAATTAGTACGGGCAAGGGAGCCGGGATTTCGCAAGGCACAGCCTATCACGCAAGTAAGCCGATAGTGTTGCCTGCCCTCCTTACAACCAATTATTGCAGGCAATGACTACACACGAGGATCGCTTCGTTCCTCGCGATGACGGGGAGAACGTTGCTGTTGAAGGGAGTGACACAACGGCGGTTGAGCAGAGATTTGTTGCTGGTTGCCCAAATTTCTTTTTTTACTTCTCCTTTTGCCGGTTTCGCTTATTTTTGCCTTTCTTTTTAAAACCGCACACGAAATATTAAACTTTAAATTATCATGGTAGATGTATTGTTAGGTCTGCAATGGGGCGACGAGGGTAAAGGCAAGATCGTTGATTACTTTGCAGGCAACTATGACGTTATTGCCCGTTTCCAGGGTGGCCCGAACGCAGGGCATACGTTATATGTAGAAGGCCGGAAAATTGTATTACATACTATTCCATCCGGTGTTTTCCATTCCAATACCATCAACCTGATAGGCAATGGTGTAGTGCTGGACCCGGTGACTTTTAAGAAAGAATGCGAAAAAATTGCGGCCGAAGGAGTTGATCTGAAGAAAAATCTCTTCATTTCAGAGAAAACGCATGTGATCATACCTACGCACCGTGCGCTGGATAAGGCGTCCGAACTGTCTAAAGGTCACGATAAGATTGGTTCTACCCTGAAGGGTATCGGACCTGCTTATATGGATAAAACAGGTCGTAACGGTATTCGTGTGGGCGATGTGATGTCACCCAATTTTGAAGAAGCGTATACTAAACTGAAGGCAAAGCATGCACAATTGCTGTCGAACTACGACTTTTCCGAGGATATTTCCGGGTGGGAGAAAGAATTTTTCGAGGCCGTTGAGTTCCTGCGTACCATGAACGTGGTAAACGGGGAGTATTTTCTGAATAAACTGATTAAAGAAGGTAAAAAGGTATTGGCGGAAGGCGCCCAGGGTAGTATGCTGGACGTAGACTTTGGTACTTATCCTTTCGTAACATCTTCCAATACCATTTCTGCCGGTGTTTGTACTGGTTTGGGTATTGCACCGCAGCATATTAAAGAGGTAATAGGTGTAACAAAAGCTTATTGTACCCGTGTAGGCAGCGGTCCTTTCCCTACAGAACTGGAAGATAGTACAGGGGAGGCCCTGCGCCAGGTTGGCGGTGAATTTGGTGCTACTACCGGCCGTCCACGCCGCTGTGGCTGGATTGACCTGGTTGCACTGAACTATACCTGCATGCTTAGCGGTGTTACCGAACTGGTAATGACCAAGAGCGATGTACTGGATGCGTTCGACGAAGTAGAGGCTTGCGTAGCGTATGAAATAGACGGAAAAGAGACGCAGGAGCTGCCTTTCCAGCTTAATGGCCTGGCAATCAAGCCTGTGCTTAAAAAGTTCAAAGGCTGGAGCCACAAAACTTCTGAAAGTAAAACTTATAATGATTTGCCAAAAGAGATGAAAGAATTCCTGATATTCGTAGAAGAATATTTGGGGGTACCTGTAAAGTTCGTATCAAATGGCCCTGGCAGGGACCAGATACTTGAAAAGTAAACCCAAAAAAGTACGGAAAAAATAGGGCAAAAAAAAGTTGGCAAAAAAAAAATTCTGTTAAAACTTTACGCCAGAAACATATTAAGTTACACTCATTATGAAATCAAAATCTGATAAAGAAAAAGAGACCAAGAAAACTACTTCGCCTAAGCCAGCTCCTGCCAAAAAAGCTGCTGAAAAGCCTAAAAAAGAAGTAGATGAGGATGAGGACGACGATGACGATGAGGAGGAAACTCCGCGGAAGTCTGCTGCTTCCAAAAAATCAGATAAGTCCTCATCTAAATCGAAGAAAGACGATGATGAAGAGGATGAAGATGGAGATGACAGCGATTTAGGCGATGAAGAAGATGATTCATGGGGTAAATCGGAGGACGACAACTACGATCCCGATTTCGAGGAATTCGACATGCCAAAGGCAAAGGCCAAACGCGGACGTCCGAGCTCTAAAAAGGGCGATGATGACGATGATCTGGGGATTGACGACGAGTTTAAAGACATGTTTAACGATCGGTACGACGACGACGATGACGATGATTTTTAATCATTAAACAGATAGGATATCAGGACGTTCCATAAATTTCCCGTAGACAACCTGACTAAATTTAAACAACAGATGTTGAGCTGGGGTAACCGGTTCAACATCTGTTGTTTTTTGGACAGTAACGAGTACAATTTCCCGTACAGCGAGTATGAAGCCGTACTGGCAGCCGGTTCCGTAGCAAATATAACCTGCGAAGCCGGTGTAGCCCTTGAGTCCCTCCGCGATTTTCATGATGAGCAACAGGACTGGCTTTTCGGCCACCTTGCCTATGACCTCAAAAACGAAACCGAGGCCCTCACTTCAGAACTTCCCGACTTTAAGGGCTTTCCGGACCTGCACTTCTTTGTGCCCGATATACTCATGTTCCTGCGCAACGGCGAAGTGGAAATTGGCGGGCATAATGTAAACCGCAAGTTTGCCAACTCTATTTATGAGGACCTGCTGGAGCTGGGCCCCGAAAAAGAAGGCAAAACAGAGAAACTGCCGCCTTTACAGTCACGGATAAACGAAAAGTACTACCTGGAGGCCGTAGCCGCCATTCAGGACCATATTGGCAAAGGCGATTGTTATGAGCTTAACTTTTGTGTAGAAAGTTACGCCCAGGGCATTACGCTTAAACCGCTGCCGCTGTTTAACCAGCTAAATGCGCTGTCGCCTGCCCCTTTTGCCGCTTATTACAAAAACGAGGACCAGTACCTGGTTTGTTCCAGCCCCGAACGTTTCCTTAAAAAGAAAGGAGATCAGCTTATATCTCAGCCCATTAAAGGCACGGTTAAACGCCTGCCCGATGCTGCCGAAGATGCTGCTGCCGCACAGGCGCTGAAAGACAGTCCGAAGGAACGTTCCGAAAATGTAATGGTGGTAGACCTGGTGCGTAACGACCTGTCGCATACCGCTGTGCAGGGCAGTGTGAAGGTGGAAGAGCTATATGGCCTTTATGCCTTTCCGCAGGTGCATCACCTCATTTCCACCATTACCGCCACGATGGATAAGAAGTTCCATTTCACCGAAGCGATCCGCCATGCGTTCCCGATGGGATCAATGACCGGCGCGCCTAAAGTGAAAGTAATGGAACTGATAGAGCAGTACGAATCTACCAAACGAGGCCTGTATTCCGGTTCGGTAGGATATATTACCCCCGAGGGTGATTTTGACCTGAACGTGGTGATACGCAGTATTCTTTATAATGCGGAATCCCAATACCTCAGTTTCCAGACTGGTTCGGCCATTACCGCCTACAGCGATCCGAAAAAGGAATGGGAAGAATGTGAGTTAAAAGCCGCAGCCATGAAGAAAGTACTGGGTTACGAGAAATAATTGTTCGTGTAATCAATAGCCGTTACGGTGCAGCAAACAGTTGTTCCATAGCCTTATCTATAACAGGGTAAGAGAACTGGAAGCCTGTTTGCTGTATTTTTTCGGCGGAAGCGATCACACTTTTAAGTACTTCCACGCTCATTTCGCCCAGCGCTATCTTTAGCACGAACGAGGGCACAGGCATGGCGATAAAACTTTTACCCTTGGCGGCATGCGCCATCGCCATTACCAGGGTTTTATGTTTCACTGGCGCAGGTGCCACTGCATTATAAGCGCCACCTCCCAGTTCCGTATTTACGATCGCATTAAAGTACAACCTTACCAGGTCCTGCATGTGGATCCAGCTAATGTATTGATCGCCGCTGCCCAGGATGGTGGCGAAGCCGAAGCGCAGGGGTTTATAGAACTCTTTAAGGGCGCCGCCTTCGCGGCTTAACACGATGCCCGTCCGTAACAGGATCACCTTTTTACCAAGGCTTTCCATTTGTTTAACGCTGTTTTCCCAGGCCTGGCATACCGTGCCGAGGAAGTCGTTAGCCGGAGCATCGTGCTCGCGGAAGGGATGGTTTTCGTCGGTGGTTTCGCCATAATAGCCCGTGGCCGAGGCGCTTATTATCGTTTTAACCTTATTGGGTTGGGATTTTAGCTGTTCGTACAGCAGGTTGCCCGCCTTTATACGGCTGTCCAGTATCTCCCTTTTGTAAGAGGCCGTCCAGCGGTGGTCGGATACGCCGGCTCCGGCAAGGTGTACAATATGGTCAGCTCCCTGCAGCACACCCGCTTCGAGGGTGCCGGCGGAAGGGTCCCATTGGGCATAGGAGAGGCGTTCATTGTCGGAATACCGGGGTTTACGCGTGAGAATAATCACCCTGTAACCACGTTCCAGCAAAAATGAGGTGAGTGCCTTACCTACAAGCCCGGTACCGCCCGTTACCAATATTGTTTCCATCCGATCGTGTCTTTTTAAAATTTTAACTAAAAATACACAATAAAATGCCAGCTTTGGAATTATACAGTTAATACTCCACGTAAATCAATTTGGGGAGATGTCCTTTGCAATAAGTAAATTTTCGTGTAGGTTTGGTTGTGGAAGACCTGTGAAATGTAAGGACCTATTCCCCGTATCAAAAACATAAAAATCGCCCATGCGCAGCTTATTTCGTTTACAGTTAGTCGCCCTCCTGCTTATTGCCGGCACCGTTGCCGCGCAAAAAGTAACGTATTCGGAGCCGGAGAGAGATGATTATAAAACCACGGAGTTCGAGATTCTTGGTAAGATAGGGGGCAATATCCTGGTATATAAAACCGACAGGGGCGCTTACAGCATTTCCGTGTACGACCAGGGAATGCAACTGAAAGACCGGGTGAAATACGACTTTTTACCAAAGAAACTGATAACGGTCGACTTTGTATCATATGCCAACAAGGCATTAATGATATACCAGTTCCAGCGCCGCGATGTGGTATATAGCTTTTGCGCCAAGATAAACCCTAACGGTAACTTCGACGAAGCACCGGTGATGGTAGACAGTACGCATATTGGGAACTATACAAAAGAAAACAAAGTGTATTCGGTAGAGGTGTCGGAAGACAAGAACCGGATCATGGTATATAAGATTAACCAGGACAAGGAAGATAACCATGTGTTTTACACCTTCCTGTACGATAGCGCGTTTGCCCTGGTAAACAACAGCCGCCTCTCGCTGCCCATGGAAACCAAAAAAAGCTTCCTGAGCAACTTTAACCTTACCAACGACGGCGACCTGGTATTTACCAAACTGGAACGCACCAGCAACCGCGATTACATCATCAACGGTAACCTGATACTGAAAAGACCTACAACAGATGCGTTTGAAGTAGTGCCTTTCGAGTTAAAGAACATGCTGCTGGATGAGGTGAAGATGAAGCTGGACAACCCGGACAAACAGGTGCTGATCACCGCATTTTACTATAAACAGAAGCGCGGCAACGTGGAAGGGCTGTATATAAACCGCCTGGACTATGCCAACCGCAAGATGATGATGGAGAAGATAGCGCCATTCAGCGCCGAGTTGAAATCCAGCGCCAGGGGCGAATCGTCTACCGCAGCCGCCTTTAACGACTACTTTATCCGTAAGATCGTGAATACCAGTGATAATGGCTTCCTGCTTACGGCAGAATCCTATTATACCTCCAGCCGTTACCAGCCATGGAACAGGTGGAACTACCTGTACGGTCCTTATGGTGGTGGCATGGGCGGTTTTGGTGGCATGGGGGGATATTACCCGTACTACTCGCCTTACACCTCCGGGTATTACAATCCATGGAACTGGAGCGACCAGCAGGGCACCCGTTACCACTACGACAATGTGGCCGTACTTTCCTACAATGCCGATGGCGAACTGGCCTGGAGCAACTTTATAAACAAAGAGCAGTTTGACGACGGGGCCGACCTGTACCTGTCGTATATGCTGGTAAATGTGGGCAGCGAGCTGCGGTTCCTGTTCAATACCCTTGACAGGCGTAATTATGTGCTGACCGAGAATGCGATCGGGCCTGATGGCAAGATCAACCGTATGCCTACATTGCGTAACCTGGACAAAGGGTTTATATGGATGCCCCGTTACGGCAAGCAGATAGGCGCCCGTACCGTGGTTATACCCACCATCTACCGGAATTATATTTGCTTTGCAAAAATTGAGTTTTAATCACACCTTTGCAACGTGATAAAATTGTTTCGCTCCGGTAATCCGCTAACAGTCGTTACGCTGCTGGTATATACCATTGTCATTAAGTTTTACTATATCCTGCATCCGCAAACCTATATGGCCGACGGGAGCGAAGGATTGTTATACCGGCTGTTCGTAGGCTGGCTGGATGGCCTGGTGGGTAAAAGCCCCGGTTTTTTCACCATGGTGGCCATTGTGTTATTGTTCCTGCAGGCTTTACTGCTGTCCAGGATCATTAACTATCACCGTTTATTTGCCAAGCCCAACTACCTGCCGGCAATGTGTTACCTGCTGTTTACCTCGCTGTATGCAGGCTGGAACATATTTTCACCCGCATTGCTGGTAAACACCATTATGCTCTGGATCATTTCCAGCATCACCGAACTGTACAACCGTTCCTCCGCCCGTGATGTAAGCTTTAATATTGGTTTTGCACTGGGCGTGGCCGGACTGATATATCCGCCTGCGGTACTGTTTTGCACCCTGTTGTATGCGGGTTTGCTGAACATGCGGGCCTTTCGCCTGGCAGAATGGATCATTGCCCTGTTAGGCGTCATTTGCCCGGCCTATTTGCTGGGTACTTATCTTTTCCTGACAGACAGGAGCGTATTGGACGTTTTGCCCCGTATGGGCCTGGAAATGCCCATTATCAACGACTATAAAGTATGGGGTGCCATTATTGCCTGCCTGGTATTTTTCGCTTTAGGCTGGCTGCTGTTGCAGCGTACCTTCAAGAAAATGCTTATCCAGGGCCGTAAAATATGGGCCGTGCTGGCTATATATGTGATTATCGCGATGCTCATTCCTTTCTTCAGCTACCATTTTTCACCTGCCAACTGGGTGTTAGTGTTGCTGCCGCTATGTATGTTTGCGGGTAATGTTTTCTGGTCGATTAACCACAACGGGTTGGCTAATGCAGGGCATTTCATCGTGCTTGCCTACGTGATAGTGATGCAGTATTTCAGTCATTAATAAGGGTTTGATTAGGATGGATGGCATAGTCCCTGCCAGCGTACCGGCCTTTGCTGCCGGGCCGTAAAATGTTAAAACGGGATGAATGGTGATGGAAAATTGGCCGGAGGGCAGTAAATTTGTGTCTTTTCCGGCTGGAAATAAAGTTAAAATATAGAAATCTTACAAAATATGAAGTTTGGCGTAGTTACATTTCCGGGTTCCAACTGTGATCAGGACATGATTGATGCATTAAGGTATGACCTTAACCAGGAAGTGATCGGGCTGTGGCATAAGGATAAAGACCTGAGCATGTTCAGCACCCAGGACTGCATTTTGTTGCCTGGTGGTTTCTCTTACGGCGATCACCTGCGTTGCGGCGCTATAGCCAAGTTCAGCCCTATCATGCAGAGCGTGGTGGAATTTGCGAACAGAGGCGGTCGTGTAATAGGCGTATGTAATGGTTTCCAGATACTGTGTGAAGCAGGTTTGTTGCCAGGTGTATTACTGCGTAACCAGAACCAGCAATTTATCTGCAAAAACGTATACCTGAAAAGCGAGAATACAACTACTTCTCTTACAAAAGATATTACCGGCCGTCCGCTGATGATACCTATTGCTCATGGCGAAGGTCGTTATTATGCAGACGATGCTACCGTTGAGGAGCTGTTCAAAAATAACCAGGTAGTGTTCCGTTACTGTGATGAGTTTGGCAACATTATTGAACAGGCTAACCCGAACGGTGCATTGCGTAATATCGCAGGCATCAGCAATAAAGCAAAGAACGTTTTTGGAATGATGCCGCACCCGGAAAGGGCTACCAGTTCATTACTCGGTAACACCGACGGCCAGCAGATATTCCAGAGCCTTATCAATAATAATTGATCAAAACCGAACCAAATCAATCAACCAACCACATTAAAAAAAGAGCTATGAAAAAATTGTTAGCAGCCCTGTGCCTCTTCGCTTTGCCCCTGCTGGCGACCGCACAGGAAGATAATCCGGTAAAATGGACATTTACAGCTAAAAAGACGGGCGCTCAGACTTACGAGTTGAAAGCAACCGCTAATATCGATAAAGGCTGGCACCTTTACTCCCAGTTCACTGGCGAAGGTCCGGTACCAACCGCTTTCACTTTCGCTAAAAACCCCCTGCTTACGCTGGACGGTAAAGTGGCAGAAGTAGGTAAACTGAAATCAGAATTTGATCCGAACTTCAAATCAGACATGAAGTTCTTCGAAAACACCGTGACCTTCGTACAGAAGATTAAGGTGAAAGGTAAAGCGAACGCGCAGGCTAAGGGCACCGTAGAATTTATGGTGTGCGACGATCACCAGTGTCTTCCTCCCACCGAAGTACCGTTTACGGTTAGTCTGAAATAGTGAGATCTGATCTATTTGAAAATATAACTGGAAACGAGTTCTTTGACGGAACTCGTTTCTTCGTTTTACCTCTGTAACAATCTGTTAAGTCTATATTCTATATGAAGTATATAATACTGTTGCTGGCGAGTTTCGGACTGATTTTCTCCCAGTCGGCGAAAGCGCAGGATTCAACAGCAGCCAACATCATCACCTGGAATTATAATGCCGAGAAGAAGAGTGATAAAGTATACGTGCTGCATGTAAAAGGAACAATTGCGCCTGGTTATAAATTATTCTCTAAAGAAATGGATGCCGATGGTTTTGGTGCTACGGTAACGCTGGATAGCAGCAGCCAGACCAAGGCCACCATTAAAAGTGTAAAGGAAACTGCGGCCGTTAAAGCCGAACATAGTGCCGAACTGGAAATGGATACCAAAATCATTGAGAATGAAGTAGCGTTTTTGGTAGAAGTGGAATACACCGGTGCTGTTAGCGACCTTAAAGGCCTGGTAACCTTCTTTGCTATCAAAGATGGCGAAGTACACGGCCCGGAAGAAAGCGAGTTTAAATACAAGGCAGGTACCGATGGTGCGCTGGCCGGTAGCAGCGGAGCGTTGGAAGAAGGTTCGAAAGACGCGCTTAAGATCGCAACGATCGATCTTAAAAACCCCGTTACCAATATCGGTGGAACAGACGATGGTTCAGGTAAAGGTCTTTGGGGAATATTCGGTCTTGGCTTTTTAGGCGGCCTTATCGCCCTTATCACCCCCTGCGTATTCCCGATGATCCCAATGACCGTAACCTTCTTCACGAAGAGCGCACAGGGTAAAAAAGGAGTGTTTAACGCGGTGTTGTATGGCTTTTTCATCTTCATGATCTACGTGTTGCTGAGCCTTATCTTTTATATTCCCGGCGTTAGTTCCGATATATTGAACAACATTTCTACCAACGTATACCTGAACACCTTCTTCTTCGTGGTGTTTATGATATTCGCGATATCGTTCCTGGGTTTCTTCGAAATATCACTGCCGAGCAGTTTTGCCAGCAAGGTAGATTCGAAGGCTAATATGGGCAGCGTGATCGGCATCTTCTTTATGGCCGTAACACTGGCGCTGGTATCGTTTTCCTGCACCGGTCCTATTTTGGGTTCGCTGCTGGTAGGTGCATTAAGTTCCGATGGCGGTCCTATTCAGCTAACGATGGGCATGGGCGGATTTGGTCTTGCACTGGCACTGCCATTCGCACTGTTCGCATTGTTCCCGGGTATGATGAGCAAACTGCCTAAATCCGGCGGCTGGCTCGATACCGTGAAGAAAGTACTGGGCTTCCTGGAATTGGCACTTGCGTTTAAATTCCTGTCTAACGCCGACCTGGTAGCACACTGGGGTATTCTTAAAAGAGAAGTGTTCTTCGCCATCTGGACGCTCATCGCCATTGCCTTCATCCTGTACCTGCTGGGTAAGTTGAAATTGCCGCACAGCACACCGGTAAAGAAACTTGGCTGGGGTCGTATCACCTTTTCTGTGTTGCTCGCAGCATTTACCGCTTATTACCTCATTCCGGGTATGACTACCATGCCATACACCAACAGAGGTCTGATCAGCGGTTTCCCTCCGCCACAGCACTATAGCATTTACGGAGAGCATGCCAATACCGGTGTGAAACCCAACGTAATGAACAATTACGAAGAGGCGATCGCACTGGCTAAAAAAGAAGGCAAACCCGTGTTGCTGGACTTTACCGGCTGGGCATGCGTAAACTGCCGTAAAATGGAAGAAAACGTTTGGCCCGAGGCCGACATCCGCAAAACGATAGAAGAGGATTTCATCCTCGTATCATTGTATGTAGATGATAAAAAACTGCTGCCGGATAACGAGCAGTTTATTTACAAAGCTGAAGACAGCACCACCAAATCAATCAAAACGATTGGTAATAAATACGCCACCATGCAGTCAGTAAACTTCAACAGTCAGGCCCAGCCACTCTATGTGGTGATAAGCCCCGACGAGAAGCTGATGACGCTGCCGGTAGGTTATACACCAGATTCCAAAGAGTACCTTAAATGGCTGAAAGCAGGGCTGGATGCCTATAAGAAAGGGAAATAAGTATTACAGTAAAAGCCGGATGTAAAAAAACATCCGGCTTTTTTTTGTATTTCAGAAAAAGCCGCTACATTTGCACACTCTAATGACGGGGGATTAGCTCAGTTGGTAGAGCGCTTGCATGGCATGCAAGAGGTCAGCGGTTCGACCCCGCTATCCTCCACTTGATAAAAAGCCACTTACAGGGAAAATGTAAGTGGCTTTTTTTATTTAGGTCTAACATCTTTTATCAGTTTCACTGAGTTTTTACGGTTTCAGTCGCATCTATCTCTCCCATTTTTTAGACTCCGGCTTTCGCAAAAAATGTGAAAGGCGAATCATTTTAACCGACTAACATAACTCAGCACTACGATTATACCACCGTATAATCGTAGTGCTAAAATACTTCCACAGCGTATAAAAACATAAAACGGAAGCTTCAGCATGTGTTTTATGTTCATTTAATTTTGAGTATTACGGGATAATGTGTAAGCTCAATCTTATTCGGCATCGCGCCAAAGCTTACCGGTTTTAATTCAACCACAAGGTATTTGCGATCATGACCTGGCACTGCTTCTAAACTGAATCAATTTTCGAAAATATATTTTTTCTAACAATAATGAGTAACACCCAAAGACCAAGTATAAGGGCCATTGCTGCAATAGGGGTTGCTGGTTGAACGGAAAATGGTTGGGCATAATAAAGAAAGACGATCAACCAGGTAAGGGCAATTCCAGCGAGTGCTTTGCCCAGCCATTGGTTGATCACCAGTTGCTGCGACAGTTTCCTTTTAGATTGTTCACGTATCAGTTCGTTGAGATGTGCGGAAAATTGGTCAGAAGTTTTGTTCAAGCCGTTTTCCTTCAAAATCATCCGGATGTTTGAATCACTATTGTCCTTTTTCATAACAAATCTTTTACTTCCGTATTTAGTAAATTTTTTAATGCTGCTTCGAGCTGTTTCCTGCCTCTGAGTAACCTCATTTTTATGGCAGATTTTTTTAGCCCCAATATTTCACTAATTTCTGAAATGCTTTTTTCGCCGATATAGAAATAAGAGATAACAAGATTGTCTTCTTCCGATAAGCTGTTGAGGGCTAACGCGACAAATTTTTCCCTTTCCCCCTTTTTTAACAGATCGTACCCGGTGTGGTCTGGTATGTCAAACGCATTATCGTCCAACGGGTTACCAAGTTCTGATAACTGTATTTTTTTGTGTTTGACTTTTGTAAGCGCGGTATTATAAACGATGCGGAACAGCCAGGTTGAGAATTTGGAAGCCCTTTTGAATTTCTCCAGTGAGGCAAAAGCTCTCAAAAAGGAATCCTGGACAACTTCTTCCGCGTCTTCTTTGTTCATGACAATGCGAAATGCAACGGTGTAGGCCAAATCTTTATAGGCATCCACCAGATATTCAAGACCAGCTCTTTCACCACGAATGGCTTGCTCCAAAAACGCATCTTCGCGATGATTTGTCTTCCTGAAAAGCATTTAATGTTTTAGAGTTTTCCGGTGGTAGAATCAATCCCCCCACAAAGACTTAGACTATTTTTTCAGAAAAGTGGTCACATTTTGTGACCACTTTTCTTTTTTACAAGTCATATCTAAAAAACAGTAACCATTCAATAACGAAACTATGGATGATACCACAGCCGACCTATTCCTTACCATGTCGATCACCTTCGGGTTTTTTGGAATATGTTATCACTATCTGATCATAAGATACAAAGAACGAACGGCTATTGTCGAAAAAGGACTGCCCAAAGACTTTTTTAAAGGCAGCACCAACTACCTGCCACTCTTATTATTGCTTGCTATTGTGAGCATCAGCATTGGTTTGGGGTTGCTGGCAGGGGCTTTTTTGGAATCGGTCGCTGCTTATCCATTCAAAGGTTTTATGCTGCCCTTTGCGATGCTGCTCTTTCTGGGCATCAGCTTGCTGATTTCTTATTATGTGCTCAGGAAATTGGATAAGAATAATAAAGCATAGCGCCATGATTTACAGTTACATCAAGACTTGTTTTAGGACCCTTCTGCGCCACAAGCTATTTACAATGATCAACATCATCGGGCTTTCGGTCAGCATGGCGGTAGGGCTCCTTGTGATCGCTTTTGTATTCGACCTGGCTTCCTACGATGATTTTCACGAGAACAATGACAAGATTTACCGTGTCTTTACCACCTTTCAACAAAAAGGTCAAAAGCCAGTGAATTATGCTTCCGCTTCCATAGCAGCAGGCAGGAGAATCCGTGAAACAGTAAGCGGCATTGACCATGTAACCATCCTTCGTCCAGGGTTTGGGGGGAATATTTCAGCAGGTGAAAAGATAGTAACCTTAAACGGCCTGTTTGCTGACGAATCCTTCTTTAATATATTTACTTTCCCGCTTCTGCAGGGCGATCCGGCCACTGCCTTGAAACAGCCGTACACTTTGGTGTTGACTGAAAAAGCATCAAATAAGCTATTTGGTAGCGCGAATGCATTGGGCAGGTATGTAAAAGTGGATTCCAATAATTACGTAGTTACCGGTATCATGAAAGATATACCCAAGCTTTCGCACTTAAGATTTGAAGCCCTGGCCTCATTTGCATCGGCTGAAAAGTCACGGGACCCGGACTTTTTAAGTTGGGGAAGTATCTATCAAAACTATGTTTATATGTCCGTTGCTGAAAAAAGTGATCTTCGGACGATCCAATCCAGCCTGAATGGCATTGGCCGTGCAGGTAACCTGACCATGAATGCGGGACAGATTTCGCTGGGGGTTCAGCAGCTGAAACAAATTGTTTTTAACAGCAGCGGCATCAGTGTCACCAATGAATTGGGGCCGGTAATGAATACGCTGGCGATCTGGGTATTGATCGGGCTGGCAGTGCTGGTCATGCTGTCGGCCTGCTTTAATTACACCAACCTGTCCATCGCCCGTTCCCTCAGGCGTACCCGGGAAGTCGGTGTCCGGAAGATGAGCGGCGCACTAACCCGGCATGTTATTGCGCAGTTTTTAGTTGAGTCGGTGATCATTTCGCTGCTCTCGCTCATATTTGCATTTCTGCTGTTTCTGCTGTTGCGCAGGGAGTTTCTCGCGCTGGATTTTTCCATCGAAAACATGGTTTCCTTAAAGCTTTCTCCCCTCGTGTCGTTGGGGTTCGTTTCACTGGGCATTTTTGTAGGCGTCCTTGCGGGAATCACACCGGCTATCTTTTTTTCAAGGATTGATCTGGCAACGGTGTTGAAAACTTCTTCTTCCCTGAGGTTGTTCAGCTATATTAATCCGCGAAAAGCCTTGATTGTGAGCCAATATACGCTCTCGATTATCTTTATCGCCACAACGATCATCGGTTACGGGCAATACAGGAATTTTGTCGACTTCGATCTTGGTTTCAATACCAAAGACAAACTCAATATCAAACTTCAGGGCAACAATGCGGACTTATTGATAAAGGAACTGTCGGAATTGCCACAGGTGAGCAGTCTTTCGCAATCCATGTTGGTCATGGGCCTGGGCAACATTTATACCGGGCAGGTGAAACATAAAAGTTCAAGCGATTCTACAATGGTGTGGATGAATTTTATTGACAGTAAGTACCTTAAAATGCATGGTCACACCTTACTGGCTGGACGGGATTTTACTCCCAGATCAGACCAGGCGGAGGAAAGTGAAATCATTGTGACCCGGCAGCTTCTGCAAAAATTTGATATGGACGAAAAAGACCCTGGCAAAGCCCTTGGCGAGGTGTTGAACATCGAAGGAAAGAAACTGGCCATCATTGGTGTCATTAAGGATTTCCACTACGAAACAATAGAAGATCAGGTTGAACCCGTGATCCTTCGTAATATCACCAGGGGCGCCGGCGGTTACCTCACTGCTAAAATCGTGACCGAAGACTGGCCACAGACACTCGATGCCATAGAAAACGCGTGGCAAAAAGTCGATAAGACCCATCCTTTGGAGGCGACACTTTACGAGGATCAGATAGAGAAAGTGTACAGTCCATTTTCCATGATGATCAAAATTATTGGGTTTCTGGCATTCCTGACTGTGTGCATTGCTTCTCTGGGACTGTTCGGAATGGTTGTATTTACGACCCAAACAAGATTAAAGGAAATCAGTATCCGGAAAGTGCTTGGGGCCAGCGAAGGTAGCCTGATCCTTTTGCTAAGCAGAAACTTTCTTGTTATGCTGCTGCTGGCAGCACTGATCGCACTTCCGGTTACGTATTTTTTCTTTGATAAAATCGTCCTGGTAAATTTCGCCTATCACCAAGCGGTCAGCGTTGGCGAGCTGCTGATCAGTCTATCCCTTGTTGTCGTCCTGGCATTTGCCATGATTGGTTCACAAACCTTTAAAACGGCCCGTACGAACCCTTCCAAAGTTTTGAAAGCAGATTAGAAGGAGGTTGGGAGATTGAGAACGATGTCTACCTTACCATGCCTAGGCCAACTTGCTGTTGATTTATCCTCCACGAAAGTTGAAAGAGTCTCTGTGAAACAGAGGCGCTTTTTTTATAATACCCATCCCCCCATAATTCATCCATCACAATACATAGATTCCCCCTTCTTTCCTAACACAGGATTCGCCACCTTTGCTGTACATCATAAAGCAATCAGGCATGACCGCAGCAGTTTTTCATTCAGGCGAGCAACAGGTTCAGCGCCAGACCGGTGAAGCGCATATTGCTGATTCCCTTAAAGACCTTATTTCCCCTGAAGTGCACAGGGGGGCTATCAACTTTATCGAAAATCAGCCAATGGTAATCGTGGGCAGCAGGAATGCGGCCGGTGAGCTTTGGGCGTCCCTGCTGACAGGGCATCCTGGTTTTACGGAAGTGACGGAGTCTGACACGATATTGTTTGATACCCGGCTAATTACCAGTAATGAGACGGATGTTTTCTTTTCAAATATCAGTCAGCACAGCCAGATCGGCTGCCTGTTTATAGAATTTAGTTCGAGGAAACGATTACGTGCTAATGGTATTTGTAAATTTAACGATCCACTGATCGAAATCAGCATACAGCAGTTTTATCCCAATTGCCCCAAATACATACAGCGGAGGGTTATGTCCCTACCTGAATATTTCACGAAGGTGAAATCTGTTGTTACAGAAGGAACGGGCATTACAGCGGCCGCCCTCGACTGGATAAAAGATGCTGATACGTTGTTTGTGGCAAGCACCGCCGCCGACGGGAGTATGGACGCTTCGCACCGCGGAGGTAACAAGGGTTTTGTCCAGATCATTGACAATAACGTGCTGAAGATACCTGATTACCCGGGCAACAGTATGTTCAATACATTCGGCAATATCGCCCAGGATCCCAATGTAGGCTTACTGTTCATCGATTTTGAACAGAGACGAACGTTACAATTAACGGGTACGGCCAGTTTAATGTTTGATCAAAAGACGGAGGACGACCTGTTCAGGACAAAAGGGACCGGGCGTTATTGGCTTTTCGAAACGTCGCGGTGGCTGCACACGATCGATCATCATGATGTGCAATGGCAGTTTTTAGGATATTCTCCCTATAATCCTTAAACAAACTTCTTATTGGGTAATTTGCTGTACCAAATCAAATGAGCCATGAACGATGTGCAGCAAACATACGAACACTATATGCAGCAATGCATTGCCCTCGCCGAAACAGCATTGCAACACGGCGATCCACCTGTAGGCGCACTGATCGTATTCGACGGTCAGGTTATTGGTACTGGCATTGAATCGGGAAAGTCAACCAACGATATCACCAATCATGCAGAAATCCTTGCTATAAAAGATGCCATTAAAAACGGTCACCAGGAAAAGCTGCATCTCGCGCAAATGTTTACCACTCATGAACCTTGCCTGATGTGTTCTTACGTTATCAGGCACCATCGGATACCGGATATCATTTATGGTGTGCCGGTAGCGCATGTGGGCGGGGCGACTTCCTCATTCGGGATACTCACCACAGAGGACGTGCCCAGGTGGGGCAAAAAGCCCACTATTACAGTCGGAATATTTGCGGAAGCCTGCGAAGTGCTTAATGAGCGGTTCCGGGCTAAGCTTTAAACAGCCCATCTGCCGAACCATAAAATTGTCAATATTTACCATGAATTTCCCTGATTGCCGGCGGTGAAAAGTAAGCGGCAATTGTGGGATATGAGTATCTTTAACCCATAATGCCTGCCCACCCCGAAGATTAATGATGATGCCTTTTCAAAGTACATAAGCCGTGAGCATGAGGGCAGGAGTTACTGTTGGAAATTAAGCCGCCATGAGAGTACTGTTATTTTGCTTCCTGCTCGGCTGTTTTTACCTGTCGGCCAATGCCCAATCACCAGACCTTGCCGGGTTGATGAAAGGGATGCCCGCCAATTATCAATATCAGCCGGGCGATACACTGCTGGCCGACCAACTGCTGGTGCAGGCAAGCCGCTGCGTATATAAACCGGGAGAACTGACAGCCGATCTGGATTCTGCAGCGGTGATGGTACGCCACGCACGCAGGGTTTGCCTGGCGCTTAATTATACGCGGGCACTACAGACCTTGCGCCAGCTCGACCTCGCTGTCACGAGCGAATCGGGAAACTTCCTTGGATTAAAGAAGTTCCTGGAGGATGCCAGCCTGCATGAAAAGATTGATTTGTTGAAACGCGTGTCGTTCGGCTACAGTACTCAAATGAAACTTCATGGAGACAGTGCTTTGCGATATGCATATATGGTGCAACAGCTGGGACATGACAATAACCTTCCCGCAGTGGCGGCCGATGCAGCGTTTTATATTGGTCTTGGCTTTTATGCAAAAGGTGATGTCCCTAATTTCAAAGCGCAATACCTGAAGTTGCTCGCTTTTCACCGCGAGAACAATGACCTTCAGTCAGAACGATTTACATGGCGTTTTCTAAACTACTATCAAACATCGGCCGATACATTGTATCCAACGAAGTTAGAGTCGGTTACGCAGGCGGTCGCGATAGGTCGTAAACTTGGTTTTTCGCCTGATTTTGTAAGAGACTTGTATGAACTTGGATTTGAGCTTTATCAAAAGGGGCGTTTAAATGAAGCAGAAGAATTGCTGCTGGAAGCCAAAGCGAAGTACCAATCAATCCCTGATTTACCAAGGCAATATATTTCGGACCTTCTTGGCAAAATTTATATCTCACGCGGACATGCAGGCCAGGCTTTACATTATGCGTATGTTGCTATGGACGAGGTCCTAAAAACGGAGAAAGATCCGTTTCAAAGGGATGTCCGCCGTGTAAATCTCGCAGAAGTTCTTTTTTATTTTGGGAAAGAAAAACAGGCTTTCGATGCTTTGAACGACCTTGAGTATGACAGCCCTCCCGAAAATTCCAACAACTGGTTTTACATAGCCACGCACGCATCGATCCTTAATTACAGAAAGGGGCCCAGGGCTGCAATAGCATATATGGAGGACCGTACCGCACATGCTACGAACATGACGGTATATCATAAAGTAGTATCAAAGCGGTGTCTGGGACAATACTATATGGCCATTGGGGAAACAGAAAAGGCCCTTGGATTTTTGCTGGAGGCGGCCGGTTTGATTCCCCAGTTGATAACAGCTTCGGCAGACATGCAATCTCAGGTGTACATTTTGCTGGCGCAGATATATATGAAGAAGAAGGCGTACGACGATGCAGAATCGTGTATCAGCAGGGCCTCACAGGCAGCTATTCCTGTAGTGCCGTTGTACCGGAAGATGCATTTGGAGAGCATGTGGTTTCAACTCGATAGTGCAAAGGGCCGGTACGTTTCTGCTCTCAGGCATCAGCTGGCCAACAAGATACTTAGCGACAGTGTATTTAACCTGGTGAAAACCGGTCAGATGGAAGAACTGAGTATTCGACATGAAACAGTTCAGCAAAAAGCGGCGCTGGATCAACGAGCGCGGGAAATAGTATGGTTAACGGACAAGGTCAGGCTGGAGGATGCCCTGCTGGCAGAGGCCAGGCAAACAGCAGCGCAACGCGACAGCATACAATTACAACATATTACGGCCGCAGTTATTCAATCAAAACAACGTGGCGATTCTTTAAGATATGCCAATGCGACCTATCGCTTACTGAATAAAAAATGGGTTTTGCAGAAGAAACTGATTGCCGAAACACAACAGGCCAGAAACCTCATTATAGCGGGTGCTGTACTGGTTGCCTTGCTGCTCCTGCTAATTTATAATCGCTATCGTCTCAAACAACGCACGAACCGGCAAATGCAGCTACAGCAGAACGAAATCCAAAGTAAAAACGACTCGCTCGAAAAGCTGGTAACTGAAAAAGAATGGCTGCTGAAAGAAGTACATCACCGCGTTAAAAATAACCTGCAGGTAGTTACAAGCCTGCTTAACATCCAATCGCACTATCTCCATGATAATGCCGCTGTATTGGCTATTCAGGACAGCCAGCGGCGCGTGAACGCCATTTCCCTTATCCATAAAAAGCTGCACCAGTCCGATAATGCGGCCAGGGTGGATATGCAACATTATATACAAGACCTTGTAACCGGTTTGCGGGATTACGCAGATGATCATCGTAACATTCGCTTCGTTACGAACATAGCGCCGTTGCAACTCGATATTAAAAAAGCGTTGCCCATAGGATTAATCCTGAATGAAGCAGTTACCAATGCGTATAAATATGCATTTGAAAACAAAGGAACGATTACCATCACCCTTTCAGAGGTGAATGAAGGTAGCCTTGAACTTAGTATCGGCGATGATGGGAAGGGGTTTGCTGTAGAAGATCTTACGGGCAGACCGCCCTCGCTGGGCATGAGTCTTATCAGGGGATTAGTTAATGATATGGATGGTGTGTTTCATATCGAAAGTAATAACGGAACACGAATAACAGTTCGCTTTCCGGCGGAGGGGGCATTGGCGAAGGAGTTTGTTAGATAATGGAACGTTAATCGCGTTTTCTTGCCAGTACAAATGCAGCAACGCTTAACAACAGTGTAAGCGGCGTAAATATTAGCTGTTCCCATTTGTTTTGGGAGAAAAGATTGCCAATGGTAATCAGTAGGAAAACAGCAGACATAAACCATAATGTAGCAGTAGTAAGCTTAGCGGGACCCTTAATCGAATAAGGCCCTGTCTTATCAGCACAATGAACAGGAAAATACTGTTTATGAGGATAGATATGGCTTCGAATCTGTACATCTCCTGCGGCGATTGCAGTCGCCCGCCCCAAACCATGGTATAAGGCACAATGCCAGATATCACCAACAGGTGAAATACCAGCGTCAGGGTAAATATGATGATCATCATCCATCCCGATATATTTTTCATGTTAGCCGTTACCATATATTAGATGTTGCCGATGCATGGCTACGGAATTTATTCGATGATGCAGCGTCCCTTTGCGTGATTCTTACATGTCGCATTTCCCCCGCACGCTCGATTTTAGTGTGATAAAACGCCTTTCTGGTGCAATACAGCAGCATATTCCAATAAAGTCTATAAAAATACTAGACTATTTGATATTTGTTGTTATATTTGTCCACCAGAATGGTAGACTAATAAGGTGCGGCCAGCTTGGATATTCCCTTATGCGCTTAGGTCCACCATCCTAAACGGGCCTTGGCATTAAACCTTAAACTTAAAAATTTCAGTTATTTATGCGAACATCATTACTCACTGCATTGCTTGTATTGCTGTCTGTAGCCGGGGCAGTGGCGCAAAGCACAATTAAAGGCGCCATTAAAGACAATAAGGGCAACGTTGTACCTGGTGCTACTGTTTTACTACAAAGTTCCACCAACCACGCTATAAGCGATGAAAAAGGTGAGTTTGCCATTGTTACCTACAAGCCATTCCCTGTAACCCTTCGCGTTAGTTATGTGGGATTTAAAACCCAGGAAGTGTTGATTGCTGCGGCACCGGAGGCTCCGGTGAACGTTATCTTACAACAGGAAGTATTGTCGGAAGTAGTAATTACCTCCCGTCGTCGTACAGAAACTGCGCAGGACGTACCCATCCCGATTACGGTGATCGGTGGCGCTGCTGTTGCAGATGCCGGGGCCTTTAACGTAAACAGGTTAAAGGAGCTAGTGCCCACGGTACAGCTATATTCTTCCAATCCACGTAACACTACGTTGAACGTACGTGGTCTTGGATCTACTTTCGGCCTTACCAATGATGGTATTGACCCTGGTGTAGGTTTTTATGTAGATGGCGTTTACTTCGCCCGGCCTGCTGCTACCACACTCGACTTTATTGATATTGAGCAAATAGAGGTGCTGCGTGGTCCTCAGGGTACCCTGTTCGGTAAAAACACCACCGCCGGTGCCTTTAACATTACCACCGCCGCGCCCAGCTTTAAACCAGGCGCCAGCTTCGAGGCCAGCTATGGTAACTTCGGTTACGTGCAGGCCAAAGTAGCCGTTACTGGTCCCCTGAGCAAAAAGATCGCGGGCAGGATATCGTTTTCCGGTACGCAGCGCGACGGTTTGATAGAAAACGTTGCCACTGGCAGGCAGGTAAATGATATTAATAACCTCGGCGGTCGCGCCCAGCTGCTATATACACCGACCGATCGTGTAAAGATCACGCTTGCCGGCGATGCATCCCGCCAACGCCCTGATGGTTACGCGCAGGTAGTAGCCGGAGTGGTAACTACACAAAGAGCAGCCTATCGCCAGTTTAATGCGATCATTGCTGATCTGAACTATCAGCTTCCCAGCCTTAATGCGTTCGACAGGAAGGTGGACCACAATACCACCTGGAAGTCGGGCAACGATCTTGGCGGTGTTTCTCTTAATGTAGATGCCAAGATTGGTGCAGGTACGCTTACGTCCACCACTGCATGGCGTTACTGGAACTGGGACCCTTCCAATGACCGTGACTTCACCGGTTTATCGGTATTGCAGCTGTCGCAGGCAACTTCTAAACACAAGCAATGGACGCAGGAATTACGTTACGCAGGTAAACTGTCTGATAAATTAAGCGGCGTACTGGGCGTTTTTGTAATCGGGCAAGACCTTAAAACAGACCCCGTGCATATCGAAGAATCGGGCGATGCACAATGGCGCTTCTCACAAAGTACAACCAGCGAATTATGGAAAACGGAAGGGCTGTTTGATGGCTACGGCATTAAAACCAAATCGCGCCTGAAATCATTTGGTGCAGCGGTATTTGGTCAATTAGACTGGGAAGTGGTAAAAGGCTTACATGTATTGCCCGGCCTCCGTTACAACTACGATAAAAAAGATGTGGACTACGACCGCCAGACCTACGGCGGACTCGAAACCACGGATCCTGCTTTGCTCGCACTTAAAAACCTGGTGTACAGTAACCAGGCATTTGCCACAGAAGTGAGCGAGAGCAACGTGTCCGGACAAATTACCATTGCTTACAAAGCTTCCAGAAAAATAAATGCTTTTGCCACTTACTCCAAAAGCTACAAACCTGTAGGTGTAAACCTCGGTGGTTTACCAACCGCCAGTGGTAAAGTGCTGATAGAACTGGCAGAAGTGAAGCCGGAAGATGTTAGCCATTGGGAAGTAGGTGTAAAAACCAGCCCGGGCAAAAATGCTACTGTGAACCTGGTATATCATCATACCGAAATTAAAGACTACCAAACGCAGGTGCAAACGGCAGAAGTGGGCGTAAACCGTGGTTACCTGGCTAATGCTGAAAAAGTAAGAGTGCAGGGCCTTGAACTGGATGCAAACATCAGGTTTAACAGGCATGTATCCCTGTACGGTGCTTTAGCATACACCGACGGGAAATATGTGTCGTTCAAAAACGCACCAGTACCTTTGGAAGAAACAGGCGCCGCATCAGCCTTTAAAGATATTTCCGGCGGTAAACTACCGGGCATTTCTGAGTGGGCAGGTTCTCTTGGCGGCGAATTAGTAACTGGAACCAAACGTTTCCTGGGTCAGGGTGGTAACTTTTTCCTGGCGCTGGATGGTTATTATCGTTCCGATTTTTCATCGAGCTCTTCGCCATCTAAATACCTGAACATCGACGGTTATGCTTTGTTGAATGGCAGGGCCGGTTTCCGTGCGGCCAACGGTTTGTCTGTATTCGTTTGGGGACGTAACTTACTCAATACAGATTACTACGAACAGTTGTTGCCTGCCGCAGGTAACGCAGGCCAGTATGCAGCCGTACTGGGCGACCAGCGTACTTATGGCGTTACGCTACGCTACGTACTTAACAATTGATAAACCTATATAAGTAAAAAGCGCCTTCGTATTATAAACGTAGGCGCTTTCTTTATTCATGCACTTTCGCGCGGAAAGTACGACCGGCTTAAAAGCACCGGCATATTCGCCCATTTTTGAACAGATACACCGCATGGGTAATAGTTCCGGGATAATAGAGAAGTAAATAGGTATGAACTAGTCTTCTAAAACTTCCTCCTTTACAAAGAAGCGCCCGATCACCTGTTCTAGTTTTTCTATTGTAAGCGGCTTGCTAAGAAAACCTTTAATGTCGTTTATGCTGTTTGCTTTTCGCTCATCATCAGGATTAAGACTGGTGGTAAGCATTGCAATTACGATCTGTGCCTTTTGTTCGTCCGACAGTTTATTATATTCTTCCAGGAACTCCCAGCCATTCATGGCCGGCATATTGATGTCCAGGAAAACAATACCGGGTTGTACTCTGTTGGTTTGGCCAGCAAATTTGCCCGTGGATGTTAAATATTCCAGGGCTTCCTGCCCGTTAGTAACCACCTGGACATGTACGTCCAGCTGGGCTTTTTTGATGATGATGGAATTAATGAAATTAGTTGCATGGTCATCATCAACGAGTAAGATGCACTCGAGTCCGTCAATCTTTCGCATTTCAAGTTCGGTTTAGTCTATTATAGTGAAGTAGAATGTGCTGCCCACGCCAGGTTGCGAGGTAAGCCAAATTCTTCCTTTATGTAATGCTATAATTTTTTTACAGTGTGCCAGTCCTATGCCCGATCCTTCGTATTGCTGGCGGTTATGCAGGCGTTGGAAAATCACAAATACCTTTTCCTGGTGCGATGGTTCAATACCAATACCGTTGTCTTTCACCGCGAACTGCCATCCTCCTGCAATTACTTCCGCACTTATGTAGATCTCGGGCGGCACGTCTTTTTTCGCAAACTTGATCGCATTAAGCACCAGGTTCTGGAAAAGCACTTTTAGTTCCGATTCATAAGCCGTTAATACCGGCATGGCTGTGTAATAGATCTGTGCCCCACGCTCCTGTATCACCAGGTCAAGATCGTCGCAAACGAGTTTCAAAAGCGCACCAGTATCTACCTGTTTCATGTTCACATTGCGGCCAAGACGGCTGTAATCCAGTATATCTTTTATCAGTTGCCGCATACGGGCCGCTGCATCGTGTATAAACTTAAAACTGCTGCGCACATTTTCATCATGGTGGTCCAGGAATGTGTCGGATAGTAATTCGATCAGGCTGGTGATGGTGCGCAACGGTTCCTGCAGGTCGTGGGAAGTGATGTAGGTAAGTTCTTCCAGTTCCCTGTTTTTGGAACGCAGTATTTCATTATAATTTTTCAGGGCGTCCTCACCTTTCTTTTTGTCGGTAAGGTCGCGGGTTACTTTGGTGTAACCAATGATCTGCCCTATTTCATTATGAAGCGCAGTAATCGTAACATTTGCCCAAAAACGTTCTCCCCCGTTTTTCATGCGCCAGCCTTCGTCGTGGGCCTTTCCTTTGTCGCGGGCGGTATTAAGTAAAGTGCCCGCTTTATCGATCTCCTGGTCTTCCGGCGTATAGAAGGTGTTAAAATGCCGTCCTATTACTTCGCTGGACGGATACCCTTTAATTCGTTCAGCACCGATGTTCCAGTTCGAAATAAAACCCTGTGGATCGAGGCGTATAATGGCGTAGTCCTCCACTTCCGCGGTCATGCTGAACTGTAGTTCCTCCGCCCTCCGAAGTCGCTCCTGTGCTTCCTTTTTTTCATTAAGGTTGCGCGAAATAAGTACGAAACCGGCGAGATCACCTTCCTTCAACACCGGGGTAAGCAGCAGGTGCGACCAGGCAGGTATCCCGTTTTTAATCAGTACCCATCCTTCGTAACTGGCTTTGCCCAGTTGCCAGGCTTGCGCCATCAGGCGTTCATGCAATCGCTCCTTACGGTTTTCAGGTGTATGTAAAATACTATAGTTCCAGCCCGTTATTTCGGCAGCTTTATATCCTGTAAATGTTTCACCGCCCTTGTTCCAGGTTTGAATTACACCCTCCGCACTCAGCATACAAATGAGGTAATCATCCACCTCGGACAGGAGCTCACTAAAATTGTAGTCACTCGGCATAGCAAAAAAGAGATATTGGAACGCATTACTAGTATAGGCTCTCCAACGATTTGGCAATAGTCAGGCTGTGTCTGTCCCGTTTGATTTTAAATAGGCAGGAAAACAAAAGATGGATAATTGTTGATACATACGTTCTTGTATTGTATCCAGATTCTCATTACGGCAAATTTATATAAAATAATCGGTTTGAATGTGAGGATGCCGAACAAAGAGCGGACAGAGGCGTTTGCTGCCGCATGGCCATAGTTTATCGCCAATGTTAACAAATTATGATAACCTCGTGGAAAACGTTAAATTGGGCCGTTCAACCTAACCGGGAGATCTATATGCACATTATTCAACATCCAAACCTGCGCCACGTAATATGAAGAGAGTTTCCCTTAAAGATGTGGCCAAAATGGCCGGCGTTTCTAAGTCTACCGCATCTTTCGTACTCAACGGAAAGGCTAAAACTATGCGTATCAGTGAGGCGCTGGCTGAAAAAGTGATGGCAGTAGCCGAAAAGGCTGGTTATCAGCCACATCAGTTGGCTGTAAGCTTGCGTACAGGCCAATCCAAGATACTGGGCCTCATCGTTGAAAGTATTTCCGGCAGCTTTTTCGCCGCACTGGCTAAAATTATTGAGGATGAAGCCGAGGTATATGGTTACAAGGTAGTGTATTGCAGTACCGAGAATAACGCATTGAAAGGCAGGGAGTTAATAAGGATGCTGTCGCAACGTCATGTAGATGGGTTCCTTATTACCCCCACTATTGGCATGGAAAAAGACATTAAGAAGCTGGTTTCCCTGGAAAAGCCGGTAGTGCTGATGGATAGCTATTTCCCCGAGGTCGAATCTTCTTATGTGCTTACCGACAATGGTAATGGCGTAAAGCAGGGGATGGACCATTTCTTTAAGAAAGGATATAAAAAGATAGGATTTGTAACGGTAGATATAGACCTGGCGCAGATGAACGACCGCCTGGAGGCCTATCATGAGTCGCTGGCCGACCATGGCGTGCGGTCCAACAAGAAGCTGGTACTCCGCCTGCCATACAATGGCGACAAAGCAGATTCCATCAACCAAATCAACGCGTTCCTGAAAAATACCCCCGGATTGGACGCGGTGTTTTTTGCAACAAACTACCTGGGCATCCTGGGGGTTGAGAGCATAACCTCCCTGGGAATGAGGATTCCACAGGATATTGCCATGATCTGTTTCGATGATCATGACCTGTTCCGTCTCTATCCTCCCGGCATTTCCGCCATCCAGCAGCCCATAGAGGGGATCGCTAAAACTGCGATTAAGCTGCTGATGCAGCAGATGGACAAAGATCGGAGCGGGGCGCTTTTTAACCAGGTAGAGCTGGAACCCACCCTTATAGAACGCGGATCAGTCTAGACCACCAAGAAATTTATTTTGCCCAGGGATTTTGATTAGTTAAAATAAATTCTAATTTTACCTGGCGGAAATCCGGTATTTTGTATAGTGAGTAAGATAAAGTGAACTCAGAAGATGTGAAGAAAAACATCTTTTTTTAGATAGATAAGCTAAACCGGTTTTGCGAAACCGGTTAACATGACCTAAGCCAGCGAAATACAGTCGCAAAAACTAACAGTGAAACAAGAGAGTATTTGTCCGGGTGCAATTTAGAAAATGAAACTTGGTGTAAACAAACGCACGGACGCAATGAACAACAATAAGCGGAAGGACTAATTCTTCCGCTTATTTTCCGGAAAATCGCTAAATCGTTTTATATGTTCTGGAGCAGTGATGTATGACAGGAAGAAACGACATCGGGTACAAGCATGGAATAAGATAGTTATCTACTTTTTCAGTAGCAACAAATTAACGTGACAGCACACCTTTTTCAATTAACACAACTACTACGCAGCGTCATTGAAAGTATTAACAGTGGCCTGTTTACATAAAGATCGTTTTTTTATTGTTCACTATTCATTTAAAACAATAAAGGGCCTTTCAAGGCCCTTTTTCATTTCCTGTAACGGCAGCAATACGTTGCAGATATTACACAGTTTTTCCTGCTAAAAATAAAACCTGCTACTAGATCAATTGGATGGCCTGAAATTTGTTGAGTAACAACAATTCTAAAACCGAAGCGTGCGTACAGTCAATGATAAATGTAGAGATCAAAAAAAACTGTAGTTAGTTGTATTCCTTTGTGCTGGCTGGTTTAGAAGCAATGAAAGTAATTATTTGAAAAAAAGTAAACACCGTAACGCAAATAAATTCTATTTTTATCAAGACAATTTATTTTAACGATACTATTGTTGGAACGGAAACCGAATACACGCTGATAACAAACCATGTTCGTGAGAGAAAGACTTTTGTTAAATGAGAAACTAAACATCAGGGGACCATACTATTTACTTCCCAAAATTTAAAACAAACACTTCAGAAGATTCTACAGGATCTTTTTTTTAGCCAGTATAGCAAAACCGATTTAGCTATATAGTCCTGTAATCCGCTGTCACAGAGTGTTTAATCCGATTTTAACTCATTTTACGCCGCGCCACAACGCAGGTGCGGACTTATATTTTCTTAACCTGTAAAACAACTAGAAAAACCAGTGATAATGTAGTAAGTAAGAAAGACCAGAAACGCACGCACATTTTAAGGAACATATCTTTTTGGACCGGTTATGCAAAACACTTGCACGACCCGGACGATCCATGCCTGTTAAGATTTGGAGCGGTCGCCGGTGCAAAAGAATTTTCAACATTCTAAATCATTTAAAAACATGGAGAAGAAATCCACGCTTCTTATGCGGGTGGCATTACAGAGCTTTCTGTTGATGCTGTTATCCTTTCACGTTTTCGCGCAAAACAGGCAGGTTACCGGTAAGGTAACAGACGCCAAAGATGGTTCGCCACTTCCGGGTGTAACCGTACAAATAAAAGGAACTACCGCTGGAGGTCAAACTGGCCCGGATGGGTCGTTTAAGCTGGAAGCGCCGCCCACGGCCACTACGCTTATCTTTTCAATAATCGGCTATGAAAATAAGGAAGTAGCCATTACCGGAGAGCCGCTGAATGTGAAACTCGGTGCCTCGGTAAAAGCATTGAAAGATGTGGTGGTAATCGGTTATGGAACCCAGAAGCAGGCAGAAGTTACTTCCTCTGTAGCCACGGTAAAACCGGAAGACTTTAACCAGGGCGGCTCACGTAATCCGCTTGATCTTGTACAGGGTAAAGTGGCAGGTTTGAGCATTACGCGTGCTGGTGGTAATAACCCAAACGGTAGTGTGTCGGTGCAGCTTCGTGGTGCAAGTACACTCGTAGCAGGTTTACAGCCACTTATTGTAATCGATGGTGTGCCCGGGGGCAACCTCGATCTCATTCAGCAGGACGATATCGCATCGTTTGATGTGCTGAAAGATGGTTCCGCTGCTGCTATTTACGGTACGCGGGCCAGTAATGGTGTGATCCTCATCACTACTAAAAGAGGTAAAGCGGGCGAGCCTACCTATTCTTATTCAACCTACCTGCAACGTGATGCCGTAGCGCAAAAGCCGAACATGCTGAGCGCAGAACAGTACCTGAAACTGCCCGGCACTACGGATCTTGGTGGCAGAATAAAAATGTATGACCTGTTGCTCGATGAAGATAACCTGAGCCAGTACCATAACTTCTCCGCCTCTGGCGGTACAGCCAACAGCAACTACCGCGCCTCGCTATATTACAACGACCAAAACGGCATCTCTATCCAAAATAGCCGCAGACAATATGGTGGCCGCGTAAATGTGAACCAAACGGGTTTACAGGGAAAACTGACGATGCAGATGAACGTTGCCGCGAACCTCAATAAAGCTAACCTGCTGGGTGGCAGCGCAGGCGACTTTGAACAGGCCGTACAGCGTAACCCTACAGCGCCTATTTTCAATGAGGATGGCAGCTACCTGGAAACAAACGCATTTAATAACTACAACCCGCTTGCCAGGCTCACGCAGGAAATTTCACAAAGAGATCAGCAAACATTTTCGGGCGATGTGAAGTTTACACTCGATCTGTATAAAGGTTTGAAATTATCCGCATCGGGCGCTATCATCCGCAACAGTTGGAACGATCGTGCTTACCGGTATAAGGACTCCCGCTCGTCGCAGGTGGATTATAACGGCGGTGGTTATGCATCTAAATCAAATCAACTGGACTTTAATAAAACTTTTGAGAGTGTGCTCGATTATAGCACGACCATCGCGGAAGATCACAGCTTTACGGCGCTCGCGGGTTACAGCTATCAGTACTTCACTACCGAAGGTTTTAACGTAAATAATAATGGTTTCCTTACCGATGCGTTCCTTGACTGGAACCTCGGTGCAGGTAATGCAATTACTAACAACGCGCTTAAACGTCCGGGCATTGGGTCTATTAAGGAGGATAACACACTGGTGGCCTTTTTCGGCAGGTTAAGTTATTCTTATAAACAAAAGTACCTGGCGCAGGTGGTGGTGCGCCGCGAAGGTTCGTCCCGCTTTGGTGCTAACCACAAATGGGGTACATTTCCCGCTGCTTCGGTAGGTTGGGTGCTTACAAAAGAAGACTTCCTGGCTAACAACAATACGATCAACAACCTGAAACTGCGTTTAGGTTACGGTGTTACCGGTCGCCAGGATGGTGTGGCCAACTATGGCTCCCTCATCACGCTTAGTACAGGTGGTCAATACCTGCAGGATGGCACCTGGACACAAACATATGGTCCTTCCGTTAACCCCAACCCCGATCTGAAATGGGAGCAGAAGAAAGAATGGAACTTAGGTATTGATTACGGCTTCCTTAATAACAGGATTACAGGGTCACTCGATTTGTACAATCGCAAAACCGTTGACCTGCTTGCACAATACAGAGCCCAACAGCCGCCTTACATCCACGACCAGTTGTTTACCAACGTAGGTGCTATTTCTAATAGAGGTATTGAACTGGTAGTAAGCGCTACACCGGTGGCTACCAAAGACTTTACCTGGAGCACTGATGTTACTTTTACTTACCAGACCGGTAAACTGGAATCACTGTCCAACTCACAGTTTAAAGCTACTTATTTCGAATACGGATCACTGCCTTCCCCGGGTGCCCTGGGTAATGCTATTCGTGTAGAAGAAGGTCAGCCACTCGGTAACTTCTACGGCAAACGTTTTGCAGGCTTCGATTCGGACAGCTCCTGGCTGTTCTATGATAAAGATGGTAACAAAGTTGGTGCAGATCAGATTACGGCCGAAGACTATTCTGTAATTGGTAATGGTATTCCTAAATTCCTGGCGTCGTGGAGTAATACGGTGAAGTATAAAAACTTCGACCTCACGCTGTTCTTCCGTGGTAAGTTTGACTACCAGATACTGAACCTGCAGGACCTGTACTTTGGTAACCTTAAATGGCTGCCGAACAACGTACTCGAAAGCGCCATCGGTAAAAACGGCGGTCTGAAAGATGATCCTCAGTATTCTGATTATTACCTCGAGAAAGGTGGTTTCGTAAAACTGGATAACATTACACTGGGCTACAACTTCAAACTCAAAACCAAGTACATCACTAACCTCCGCCTGTACGCTTCGGGCCGTAACGTAGCCACTATGACCAAATACAGCGGCCTCGATCCCGAGCTGGAAGATAATGGTTTGACCACCAGTATAGACAACCGCGGATTTTATCCACGCACAAGATCTTACACAGTGGGATTGAATATCGGATTCTAACAATTAAAGAGAACTACGTATGAAGAAGCTATTTATATTTGGTTGTATAGCTGCAGCAACAGGCCTCGCCGCCTGTACAAACCTCGATGAAAACCTGTACAGCCGCATCAACGCAGATAATTTTTACCATAACCGCAGCGAGGTGTTAGCGGCGGTAACAAGACCTTTTACGCATGCCAACGCATGGGCCGCACCTACCGGACAAAACGGTTACTGGCGTTTGAGCGAACTATCGGCCGATCAGTTGGCCTGGCCGCAGAAAGGTCGCCACGGTTACGATGGTGGCGACTGGATCCGCCTGCACCACCATGCCTGGGTGCCGCTGGAAGGTACGATAGAAAACGCCTGGAGGCTGATGTACTCTGGCATGGGTTTCTGTAACAATACCCTCAAAGACTTGTCGGCACAAGACTTTACAAAGATAGGTATGACCGAAGCAGAGAAAGGTACATTGCTGGCAGAAACAAAAGTGTTGCGCGCCTGGCATTACCTGAAACTGATGGACCTGTTCGGCAAACTGCCTGTTTCCACAGAACCCAACGTGAACTTTAATCCTGTTTCACAGGAAAGGCCCGAAGTATTTGCCTTCATCGAAAAAGAGATACTCGATAACTATGATTCACTGGAAGTACTGCGCCCCGAAATGGTAGGTCGTGTTACCAAAGCCACGGCCCTTTCCATGCTCGCTGAAATGTATATCAATGCTGAAGTATGGACAGGTACTAAACGTTACGACGACTGTATCGCTGTGTGCAACCGTATCATAGCCGGCGAAGGTGGCGCTCTAAGCGGAAGCGCACCTAAACTGGAGGCGGATATCTATAAACCATTCAACAATACAAACCATCTTTCTACTGAAAACCTTTTTCAGATTGCATATGATTTAAGGGCAGGCGACTTTAACTTCGGCTGGAATGGCGACTTCTGGCACTACCGCCAACGACAGATTTACAACGTAGATCGCGACGGTAACAATGGTATAGTTGTCATTCCAACGGCCTACGATGCCTTTGAGGACAAAGACCTGCGCAAAACCGGCTGGATGCTGATTGGCCCGCAGTTAAACAAAGCTACCGGCGCGCCGGTACAGGGCACTGAGGAATATAACGGCAAACCACTGGTGTTCGTAAAAGAGATCAGGCGCAATTCCGAAGGAGAAACAGGAGAAGGTGGTATGACGAGAGGAGAGGAGAACAGCGGTGCGCGTTTCGCGAAATATGTGCCGGGTGATGTAACAGATGAAGTGAACTACTGGGGTAACGACTTTGTACTGTACCGCCTCGCCGACATCTACCTCTGGAAAGCCGAAGCGATTATGCGCAACAATGGCAACACCGCTAATGCCGAAGCTGTAACACTGGTAAACGATGTACGAAAACGCGCGTTTGCTGTAGAAGACTGGGCTACGGAAGCTTACGATGCAGGTACACTTACTTTGGATGAGCTATTGGCAGAACGGGGAAGAGAGTTTATCTTTGAAGGGAAGCGCCGCCAGGACCTTATCCGTTTTGGCAAGTTTACCACCAACACCTGGTGGGATCACCCGGCCTCTACGGATGCCAAATGGAACCTCTTCCCGATCCCACAGAATCAAAGAGCGCTCAATCCAAACCTGGGGCAGAACACCGGGTACGGACAATAAGTAAATGAATGAACGAAAATAAAAAAACACCGCGCGCCGGGGCCTCGTGCCATGGCCGCGGTGTTATCTGTTTTTAACCAAACAAAGAGAAAACAACTAGTATGAAAAAATTCGGATGGCTGCTCTTATCAATGGGTGTTATGAGTGCGCAAGCCCAGGAAGTGACTAAAGTAACAGACCCGGTTGAATGGATCAATCCCTTAATGGGCACAGATTCTAAACCATCGCTCTCTAACGGGAATACCTACCCGGTAATTGCTTTGCCATGGGGTATGAACTTCTGGACACCCCAAACCAATACCATGGGTAACGGGTGGACGTACCAATACTCGGCCGATAAGATCCGTGGGTTTAAACAAACGCACCAACCGTCGCCCTGGATGAACGACTATGGCCAGTTTGCCATTATGCCGGTTACAGGTAAAATGAATTTTGATGAAGATGCCAGGGCCAGTTGGTTCTCTCACAAAGCAGAAGTAGCCAAACCCTACTACTATAGCGTGTACCTCGCCGATGCCGATGTAACAACGGAAATTACACCCACGGAAAGGGCGGCCCGTTTCCGCTTTACCTATCCCGCTACCGACAGTGCTTTCATTGTGGTAGATGCGTATAACAGAGGCTCGTACATTAAAGTAATTCCCTCCGAAAATAAGATCATTGGCTACACCACCCGTAATAGCGGCGGTGTTCCCGCGAACTTCAAGAACTTTTTCGTTATCTATTCCGATAAACCTTTTGCCCTGTCCAAAACCTGGAACGGTAAAAGAATTGCGGGTGATACACTGGAACTGAAGGCCGATCACGCGGGTGCTATCGTTGGTTTTAAAACGAAGAAAGGCGAACAGGTAAACCTGAAAGTGGCGTCTTCTTTCATCAGTTTTGAACAGGCGGAATTAAACCTGAAACAGGAACTTGCGGCGGCTAACTTCGAAGCTACCAAACAGGCTGCCAAAGCTGCCTGGAACAAAGAGCTGAGCCGCCTCGCGGTAGAAGGGGGCACTATCGACCAGGTGCGTACTTTCTACTCCTGCCTTTACCGCACACTCCAGTTCCCGCGTAAATTCTACGAAATAGACGCCGCTGGCAAAGTGATGCACTACAGTCCGTACAACGGCCAGGTATTGCCTGGTTATATGTTCACCGATACGGGCTTTTGGGATACCTTCCGTGCCCTGTTCCCGTTCCTGACACTCATGTACCCGGAGCTGAACAGTCACATGATGGAAGGGCTCGCAAACGGGTATAAAGAGGGTGGCTGGTTGCCCGAATGGGCCAGCCCCGGTTTACGCAACGTAATGATCGGCTCTAACAGTGCCGCCGTTATTGCCGATTCTTACCTCAAGGGCATCCGAGGTTACGATATCAACACGCTGTACGAAGCCATCTTAAAAAACACCGAAAATGAAGGCCCGCTTACTGCAGTTGGCCGTAAAGGTGTTAAATACTACAACGAACTGGGTTATGTGCCTTACGATGTTAAGATCAACGAAAACGCTGCCCGTACGCTTGAATATTCGTTCGACGATTTCACGATTTACCAGCTTGCAATTGCGCTGAAACGCCCTGCAGAAGAAATAGAGCGCTTTAAAAAACGTAGTCAGAACTGGAAAAACCTGTTCGACCCGGAAACTAAACTGATGCGAGGTAAAAATGCGGACGGTAAGTTCCAGACGCCTTTCAATCCCTTCAAATGGGGCGATGCATTTACCGAAGGTAACAGCTGGCACTATACGTGGAGCGTGTTCCAGGACATTGCCGGTTTGTCGGAAAAAATGGGCGGTAAAGCAGGTTTCGCGCAAATGCTGGACTCTGTGTTCAATATGCCGCCAGTGTTCGATGAAAGCTACTATGGTGGTGTAATTCACGAGATCCGCGAAATGCAGATCATGAACATGGGCCAGTACGCTCACGGTAACCAGCCTATCCAGCACATGCTGTACCTGTATAATTACGCCGGCCAGCCCTGGAAATCGCAATACTGGATCCGCGAGTCAATGAACAAATTGTACCGCGCTACCCCCGACGGTTACTGCGGCGACGAAGATAATGGTCAAACTTCGGCCTGGTACGTGTTTTCGGCTATGGGTTTTTATCCCGTAACGCCCGGCACCCAGCAATATGTACTCGGCACGCCATTGTTCAAAAAACTAACGGTAACTTTACAGGACGGTAAGAAATTTATCATCAACGCCCCCAATAATAGTGAAACCAACTTTTATGTGCAGGCTGCCACTTTAAACGGAAAGGCGTATGATAAAAACTGGATAAACCACACCGACATCCAAAAAGGCGGTAATCTCGACCTGAAAATGGCTAATACGCCGAATAAACAAAAAGGGACTTCAGAGGCGGCTTATCCATATTCTTTTTCTACCTTTACCATCCGAAAGTAAAAACTCATTATAGTCCCGGCAGATAAGGCCGGAACGCAAAGTTGTTCTTCTTGGAACATAGATCACAATAAACATTCTGAAGCCTCCTGTCTAGGAGGCTTCGTTTATTTTCAGCCAACTTTGCATCATTGTACTTTTCAGGGATATTAAGTGTAAGTACTTTTAATTTGGGGACCAGCGGAAGGAACTACATTCAGCCGCCGTTGTGTCACTCCCTTCAGTTTTCGTAATACTACCCGGCGATTTTTAGGCAATATTGTACCGTACCCGCTTTATTACCTTACCACCGTTCCTCTCTACAGATCTTATGCAACCCGCTACCATAGCGCATTCTTCTATCGAAGGTATATCGATCCTATATCCATCCTATAATAGCCGCCTGCACCAGCAAGGGTTTCAGCCGAAACGGATATAGGATCGATAAAGGATCGATATAGGATGGGTATACAACGGGAGGAGGTGTTATGATGTTATTTTAACGGCGGGAAATGAGAAAGCCCGCCCCTTAGCGGGACGGGCTGTGTGGGCTTTAAAAAGTATGGTTTTTACAGAAATAGTTGCTTGTTGGGCTTACCACTCATATAGAAGGTAAGTTTGCCGCCGTTCATAATATCGCTGTGGGTGATGCTGGCTTTGGTAAGCACTTTACCGTTCAGTTCCACCTTTTGTACGTATACGTTTTTGTCGCTCTGGTTCTTAGCTTCCACCGTAAAGGTTTTACCATTTTCCAGTTGTACGGTGGCGCCATCTATCGCCGGGCTGCCCAGCGAGTATTCGTCGGAGCCGGGCGCTATTGGATAAAAGCCGAGTGTGGTAAAAATGTACCAGGCACTCATCTGTCCGCAGTCGTCGTTGCCGCCCAGGCCATCCGGGGTGGGACGGTACATCTTTTTCAATATCATTCGTACGCGCTCCTGGGTTTTCCAGGGTTCGGTCGTATAGTTGTAGAGGTAAGCCGTGTGGTGCGAAGGTTCGTTACCGTGTACATAGTTGCCAATAATGCCATCGCGGGTAATATCTTCTGTTTCGGCAAAAAACTCGTCGGGCAGGTGCATGGTAAACAGCGAATCGAGGTGGATGGCGAATTGTTTTTTACCACCCATGAGCGCTATCATCTCGGCCGGGTATTGCGGAACGTACAGGCTGTAATTCCAGGCATTGCCTTCAATAAAACCCTGGCCGTGGGTTTTAAGTGCATCGAAGTCTTTCCGGAAAGTGCCGTCGCTCAGGCGGGGGCGCATAAAGCCGGTGGAAGCATCGTACACGTTACGCCAGTAACCACTGCGTTTAATGAATTCTTCGTAAATAGCCGTTTTGCCCAGCTTTTTGGCCATTTGTGCAATGGCCCAGTCGTCGTAGGCATACTCCAGGGTTTTAGACACCGAGGAGCCGTTTTTATCTTCAGGAACATAGCCCATTTGCATGTAGTATTCCAGTCCGTCGTATTTTTTGTAACGGGCGGTGGCCACGCAGGCGTCCAGCGCTTTATTGGCGTCGAAAGGCGCATTACCTTTTACCACGGCGTCGGCAATTACCGATACGCTGTGATAACCGATCATACACCAGTTTTCGTTGGCATAGTGCGACCATACCGGCAGCATTTTCTGCACGCTCTGGTCAAAATGCGCCATCATTGACTGTACCATATCGGCATTACGTTTGGGCTGCACTACGTTGAAGAACGGGTGCAGGGCACGATAAGTGTCCCAAAGGGAGAAGGTGGTGTAATTGGTAAACCCGTTCGCTTTATGCACGTTCATATCCAACCCGCGGTAGCTGCCATCGGCATCCATGTAAGTAGTGGGGCCGAGGAAGGTGTGATATACTGCGGTATAAAAGTTTTGTTTCTCAGCCTGGTTATTGGTGCGGATGGTGATTTTGCTGAGTTCTTTTTCCCAAAGCTCCTGCGCATCAGCCTTCGCCTTTTCAAAATCCCAGTGAGGTATTTCCGCCTGCATGTTAGCCATGGCACCTTCCTGGCTTACAGGTGAAATAGCAAATTTGATCTTCACCTTTTCCCCTTCCTGCGTATCGAAATTAAACCAGGCACGTAATTGCCTGCCCGCCATTTCAGGGAAGTTTTTGGTAACGTCGAACTTGCGCCAGAAGCCGCGGTACACATCGCTGGTATAACTGCGGTGGCCGTATTCCTTAATAGGTTTGGAAAAGGTCATGGCGAAATACACGGTGCGCGTACGGGCCCAGCCGTTCGTTTGGCGAAAGCCGGTAATCAGCGTATCGTTTACAACGCGAACGTACGTCCATACATTTTTGTTCTCATAGTTATAAATGCCCGCCATAAAGTCGAGGATGATGTGGGCATCATTCGATTTGTGAAAGGTGTATTGATGGAAACCTACGCGGTTGCTGGCAGTGAGTTCGGCCTGTATATCATGGTCGTCGAGCTTTACTTTGTAGTAACCGGGCTGCGCTACCTCATTGGCGTGCGAAAAGGCAGAACGGTAGCCGCTTTTAGGATCGCTGGCAGTGCCCGGGTTTAACTGCAGGGCACCGGTGGTGGGCATGATCAGGAAATCGCCGAGGTCGGAGTGGCCCGTACCGCTAAAGTGCGTATGACTAAAACCGGTAATAGTTTTATCGTCGTACTGGTAACCGGCGCAATAGCGGTATACATCCGGATTATACTTCCCGTCCATTTCGTAAGGGATCGTATCTGTGTCCGGGCTCAATTGTATGGCACCAAAAGGTACGGTGGCACCCGGGTAAACGTGGCCCATCTTCTGGGTACCAATAATCGGGTTTACGTAAGAAACCAGCTTTTCGCCCGTTTGCGCATTCGCCGAATAAGTAGCTGCCTGTGTCAGGAGCAGTAAGCAGAAAAGTTGTTTTCTCATGCTGGCAGTAGATTTTAACAAAAAAGGGTATTTTTTTAATAAGGTTGATTTAGCTGTTGCTGCCCTCTAAGTTAAACCGGTTTAGCATCAATAGCAATAAGGGTTTCATTTTTTTTATTTTGGAGCCCCCGGAAGCAAAATAGTACAGCGGGGAGGTTAACATATCATCAAAAAAAGAAATCCTGCCCCAGGCCTAAGCCCCGGGCAGGATCGTATATAATGACTGGTTAAATTGGCTAACTCTGTTTGGCCGGCTGCGGCAACAGTTCGGTTTGTTGTGTATCTCCCTTACTAAAGCCTTTTGCCTGCTTCCTGAAAGAAAGCGACAGCAGTAAAAGCCCTAACACCAGCAGTATAATGATTGCCGGACCGTTCTGTGTAAAGTTCTGCCTGATGTTGTGAATATTCATACTGCACCTTTTTAATTCGTTCTTACTGCAAATATAAGGAATTTCATTTAATCTATAACATTGGTAGGGTTTATGGGCTTTATAAGATGTTAGTGCCATTTTGATATAACATGGAAGGAGGATGGAAGGCAGGTGACAGGTACGTGGAAGGTGAAACGATATAGAAACGATATAGCGGCGATATAGAAACGATACGGCGGCGATATACAAAGTGTGTATGTAGGTCGTCTATATCGCTCATTATTAACCAGTTGCAAAACGAAAAAACGAAATGGGATATAGCGGCGATATACAACTATCGCTATTGTATTGGTTATCAATACTCTGCAGGTAGTGCGGGATAAAGCATTAACATCCTCATCAGCCTGAAAAAGGCTGTTTAAGGCAATTAAGGGGAAAAATGAGTGGTAGTGGTAACTGTAGTTGTTGAGATCAGTCTCTGTCTTTAAAAATACTTTCGATCACATCTTTAAGTTCTTTCGATTGCAGGGGTTTTTTCAGCAATCTTACCACCAGGGGATTTGCATTTGTACGGCTTATATCGCCAAAATCGAGCGAAGATGATACCATGATGATAGAGCATTGGGATTTAATTTTTTGGGGATACGTATCAAACGAGCGTAAGAACTCGAACCCGTCCATCTCCGGCATCTGGATATCCAGCAGGATAACCGTAGGCGGAATATGGGGCAGGGAGATGTTGGACGACAGGAATTCCAGCGCCTTGTTCGCATTGCTGAACGAGAGCACCGTGCGGCTAAGCTGCTGGAGAGATATTAACTTTTCGTGCAGCAACAAATCGATGTCGTTATCATCAATAAGGATAACGCGGAGGTCAGGAATCGAATTCATTTCTGTTAGGAATGGTTATTTCAAATTGGGTACCTTCTCCAAAACGTGAATCTACCGTAATGGTACCACCAATTTTGGTTAGCGCTTCTTTTACAATATAAAGCCCAATGCCACTGCCGGGTTTATTGTTGTTTTTAGACCTGAAGAACATTTTGAAGATATTGTTCAGGTGTTCGCTCAGAATGCCAATGCCATTGTCTTCGATCCGGATGGTAGCCTTGTGGGGCTCCACTTTTACGATGAGGTTCACGGTAGGGTGTTCTTCCTCGGGCTTCTGATACTTAACAGCGTTAGATATGAGGTTGTTCAGGATTACGCTGATCCTGAAGGTATCGCCCTTAAACTCCACCGGCTGGTCGACCTCTACATTAAAGTTGATAGAGGTGTTTTGGTGGTGGAAAGTATCGGTACAATCCCTTATCAGGTTATTAAAGTCTATCCTTTCAAACTCAAGTTCAAGGCGTGAGTTGCGGTAATATTCAATGATTTTCTGGATAAACCCGTCCAGCCGCGTTACGCACATCTCAATCATGTTCATGTACCCATTGGGGTCGGTAACACTGTTATCGAGGCGGGAAAGGTTGATGATGCCCAGAACAGACATCAGGGGGGAGCGGAGGTCGTGCGACGTGGAATAAATGAACCTGTTCAGTTCGTCGTTTGTTTTTTCCAGCTCTATAATCTTCTCTTTCAGTTGTTTACGTGCAGCGTGTATCTCGTAGGCGTTATTAATGGTACGATGCAGCTCCTGTTCATCCCAGGGCTTTTTAATGTACGAGTAAATATGACCTTTGTTGATGGCATCTATAATGTCTTCAACATCGGTATAGCCTGTGAGCAGTATGCGGATGGGGTCGGGCAGTACGTTCTTGATCTCATTAAAAAATTCCACACCCGTTGTATTGGGCATCTTCTGGTCTGCAATGATGATGTGAACGTCTATCCCTTTCAACACCTGTTTTCCTTCCTGGGCAGAATTAGCGATGTAAATCTCATAGTTCCTGCGGAAGCTTGCCATAAAGGCATTCAGGTTATGAACCTCATCGTCAATATAGAGTATTCTGATCCGGTTGTTTTTCATCTAAGGGTTTATTGAGACGAATGGTTCGAGATATTTAAAGGTAAATATATAATAAATTCTGCTCCTTTACCCGGTGCAGACTCAACCAAAATCTTTCCATGATGCTTCTCGATAATGCTAAAAACAATGGAAAGTCCAAGCCCAGTGCCTTCTCCCACATCTTTGGTGGTAAAAAACGGGTCGAAGATCTTTTCTTTCACCTTATCGGTCATACCTATACCGGAGTCTTTTATGCTCACACTCACCTGGTTAGCGTCTTTATGAAGCCTGGTGGAGATGGTGAGTGACTCATCGCCCTGCTCGGGTTTCATTTTTATAGCGTTGAGGGCGTTATTGATGATGTTGAGGAATACCTGGTTCAGTTTACCGGCATAACATTCCACCTTGGGCAGCTCCCCGTAGTCGCGTATAATATTAATGTGCTGGGGAATAGTATTACGAAGCAGTACCAGGGTCGAATTGAGTCCCTCGTGCAGGTCTACCGACTTGAGGTCACTTTCATCGAGACGGCTAAACGTACGCAGGCCTCTCACGATCTCGGCTGTACGGGATGCGCCGTCTTCAATACCGGTAATCAGTGATTCGATCTCGTTATGCACGTACTCGATGTCAATTTCCTGCTTGAACCGCTGTATTTCCTGCAATTGCTGGGGGAATTTGTCTGGCGATATGGTTTCTATCTCTTCGTACTTACGCAGTAGCATTTTTATATCCGCAAAGTCCAGTTTCAATGGCTTGATATTGGACGTAACGAAGTTGATAGGATTGTTGATCTCATGGGCGATACCTGCGGTTAACTGACCCAGGGAAGCCATTTTCTCGGCCTCTACCAGCTGTGTTTGGGCCGATTTGAGGTTGCTGAGTACTTTGTTCAGTTCTTTATTGCTGGACTGTAATTCCTCGGTGCGTTCCTGCACTTTGGCTTCCAGCACTACGTTTTGCTCTCTTACCAGCTGCTCGTTCTCCTGCGAAACCTGCAGGGCCAGCGCAGCGGAGGCATCTTTCTCCTTCCTGTAAATATTGATCTTGTTGGCCAGCGCAAAGGAAAGTAATGTTACCTCGGCAGCAGAACCTACCTGCAACGCATAATAGGTAAAGTCGTTATAGGGCAGGAAGTTGAAGTTGCGCATCACGAAAATCATTACACTGGTAAGGAAAATGCCCCAGGCAATGAGGAAGTACCTGGCAGGTGTAAAACCGGTGCGGTTCACCACGATACCTACGAAAATTGCTATCAGCGCGCCACTCATGGCTACCACCTGCACCCATACCTGTGCCACCATGTAGGCGTCCAGGAACATTGGGATGAAGCAAAGCAGGTAGAAGATCGTAACAACATGCAGCATTTTATGTCCCAGCGGATAACGTTCCTTCGAGTGGAGGAACGATTGTATGAACAAGGCTGCGGTAATACCATTGAGGATAGGAATGAACACCGTATCGTGCTTCACCAGCCACACATTATCCGGGTACAGGAACCGGAAGGTATAACCCTGTTGTGAAGCCTGGGTAAGACCTACGCAGATTATGTACGCTACGTATACCAGGTAACTGCTGTCGCGGGTGGTAAGGTAAATAAACAGGTTATAAAAGGCCATTACCAGGATAATGCCTATGTATATGCCGAATATAAAGTTACGCTGACTGTTTTTTTCGTTGATATAGGTTTCGGTAGAGAGGTAGATAGGCAATTGTGCCTGTTCATCGGCTCTAACGGAAAGGTAAAAGTGTTTTGTTTCACCAGGTTTTATCTGCAGGGGGAAGATATAGTTCTGATGATCGATGGGACGCAGGTCGTAACGCTTCATCGAACCTAACTGCAGGGAGGTAAACTGGTCGCCGGGTTGCTGTTCGTAAAGTGTAATTTCATCTATGGTAGGATATTCTATTTCCAGTTGCAGCTTTTCCGTTTTGGAATGATTGGTGATGGAGAACCTCGCCCAGTGAGTGTAGGGAGTAATCATGAGGTTAGGCACATCCTGTTCTGAAGGTTTGAACACCTGGTCCTGCACCTGTTCAACGGTAAGCTTGTTCGTTTTATCTACATACAGCTCCAGCGATTTACCGATGTGCATCAGTTTTGCTTCATCGCTATATACGATAGGGCCGCCTGCCCGGGATGCTCCGCCGGTAAATACCAGTATGATCAGTAAGAAGAAAAAGCGCATTTGCATCTTTAAAAGGATAGGAACGAAATTTTAGACAGCTGTAAATTATGGATTTCTGCCAGTATTGTAAACAATATTGGCAGTCGTTGGCATTAATAAGAGGGCCTTGGGGCTTAAGAATCCTTTTTTTCTTCCAGTTCGTCCTCTACGTTCAGTGCTGCATCATCTTCCGGAATGTAGTCTACATGCAGCAAATAGCTTACTTCGAATATACCTTTGGGGCCTGTTTCTGTTCTTGTTTGGTTAGGTTGCCTGCGCAATTCGCGTATCAGGTTTTTCTCAGATTCGTCGGCGCTTTCCAGAATTGTAATATCGTCTATCACCATGGCAGTGGCAATAAAGTCATCTTTAGGATAGTAAAAAGTGCCCTCATTACCCAGCGATGTGTCGATTTTAGCGCCCACCCTTCGCGCCATGCGGGTAGTAATGGGAGCGCAAAGTACGTGTACCCTGTCTACCGGCAGTTGCGTCATCAATGCTACGCATACCCTTGATAAAATCAGGCTGCCTATGCCCATACCGGCTACCTCTTTCGAGTTCCACATGCCGCAAATCTCTGCGCTGCCTTTATGCACATCTGTATAAATCTTGGGATCGTATTTGCCGATGGCGGTTTCGATGGGGAGGGGCATTACACCGTCTGCCAGTTGCACACGGGCGCCACCGTAGGTTTTTTCCCCGGTTTCATCCTCTACTATCACCACGATGGTGTTCCTGTGCTGGAGCCAGTCTACATTACCAGAAGTAATTTTGGCGATGCCAAAATGTATTTCCAGCAGCTTGCTATGCCCTTCATAGAAACGCATACACGCTTCCGGATCTTCTGGCGCAATAAAAGCTCTTACATTGATCGTGACACTCATTGGTTTGCTCGTTTAATTATTTATGCGCAAGACGTTATTTGATCAACTGTTCAAAATCCACATAATACCTGCCCGAAGTAGTTAGCTGGCCGAGTAGTATTCTTCTCACAGTGTCTGTTACCATTGCCCCACCTAAAACGACAGAAGAGGCCAGTTGGGGCCATGTGGTGATGGTTTTTCCTATTTCTCCGAGCGACATTTTCATCCTGGGCGACATGTTGTGCATGTCTACCATGGGTCCAAGTATGGGTACTTTTTCTTCATTTGTCAGGTTTTTCAATGTTTTTATATCGATATCGGGTATTAACCCGTGCATCATCGGGTAATCGGGAACCAGGTCGTACCGTTCAATATCCAGCATACCCCTGTCGTTCATCTCCATAACCACCGGCATTTTTAATGCCTTTGCGCGTATGCGGCTGATGATTTTTATGTCTATACCGTCACACTCTTCTATCAGCGTATCCAACTGTCCGCCACCTGTAAGGAAGTCGTCGAGATTTTCTTCCGTAGCACCGTCTGTATAACAACGTACTTTAATAAAAGGATCTAATTCTACGATTTCCCGGGCGGCAATAATCACTTTGGGAACATTCAGGTTGTAAATCCCTGTACGGATGCGGTTCATATTTGACAGTTCCAGGGCATCGAAGTCCGCCAGCCGCAGTTCCCCACAGATGCGTTCCATTACCAGTGTTAATGCTATGGATTGCCCAACAGAAAGGCCAATTACGCCAATCTTCTTTTTAGCCAGCAAATCGCGCTCCTCTTTGGTGATCTTTTGCATATTCCTGGCAGTACGCAGTTCAATGAATTCTGCTTCATCCACAATATGCACCACCCTTGCCGACCAGGGGAAGTATACCCAAACGCCATATTCTTCTGCCGGCGCGCTGCCAAGGTGGGCGGCGGCCAGGTCATTGATTTCTTCGGAACTTAATTTCTTGGTTGGGTGCTGGATCTTTACCAGTTCTTTTAACTGGATGTCCAGTTCATCATATACTTTGATATGCTCATGCTGCTCCAGCAAAGCAACAAGCGCCTGTTTTTCGGAAGCGTTCGCCAACCGGTAAAACTCCGGGTTGTAATTAAGTAATTGCTGTTTGTCTCTGTCGACTCGGTTCTGGATCATCTTGCTGCCTCTCGGCTCATTTATCTTATTAATAATTTATGCTCAGGTGTCTTCTTCTTAGTATGGGTATAGGTACTGCTCTCCAGATCCCAAAACTATTACTCTTTTCGCTTACCCGCTTCATTCCGGCCGCCATTTACGATAAAAAAATAAATCGACGCAAATATTAATATGTAATATCTGAACCGTTTCTATCGTGTTTCGGCGGAACACTGGTTTATAAAACCTGCCTGGAAGCTGATTTTACTAAGAAATTGACTGCTACCAGCCGCCTTGGCCGCTAATAGCTGTTGTTGTTGTTGTTTTAATTAATAAGAGCAAAATCAGTCTTAACAATCACTGGAGGAGTATACAAACGAAAGGTTACTTAATGCCCGGGGGAAAGCGATTACCAGGTTTCAACACATGTGAACGACAAAATCTCGCAGCCTGCTGCTCAGGCAAGAAATGGCTAAAACAGCTGAAACAACTAACAAGTGCACTACTACTAAGGGTTAAGTAGTATGCTTCACCAGGGACAAATAGCTTCATTGCTAAAATCGATTAAATACTAACTGCTACACAAGAATGAAAAGTAAAATAGCAATTAATTTCAAATTAAACTATATAATTCTATCATAGGTGCCATATTTATTAGAATAACATCAGAATGGTGCAAATCTTAGCGTATTTTATTATTAATAATTTATGATGAGATTAGGAGGATTGGTGTAAAATTTGCACATAGATTAGGCCGATCGATTAGATTTGTAATAATAATATGCTTTAACATGGATAAAAGAGAATTCCTGAAACTGGCGGGTATAGCCGGTGCGGCTGCTGTGGTAAACCCGAAGGGTTTATTTGCCAGTTCATCTGAAAGTGCAGTATTGGCCGACCCCAAGGCGCCATTTACATTGCCCGAGTTACCTTACAGTGTATCTGCACTGGAGCCCAGCATAGATAAAATGACGATGGAGATCCACCACGGAAAACACCACGCCGCCTATGTAAAGAACCTCAATGATGCCCTGCCTGGTACCGCTTTCGCCTCTCTCAGCCTCAGCGAAATACTGGCCAGGGTTACAGAAAAAGATAAGGCGATCCGTAATAATGCCGGCGGTCACTATAACCACAGCCTGTTCTGGACGGTGCTGGGTGGCGAAAAATCATCGCCTTCGGCCAAACTGGCAAAAGCCATAGAAGCCACTGTTGCTCCCTGGGAAGAGTTTCAGAAGAAATTCAACGACGCGGCCAAAAACCAGTTCGGCTCCGGTTGGGCCTGGCTTATCGTAAAAAAGGATAAAACACTGGCGGTAACTTCTACCCCTAACCAGGATAACCCTTTGATGACGCAGATCGTGAAGGAAACAGGTACGCCTATACTGGGTCTCGACGTGTGGGAACATGCGTACTACCTTAAATACCAGAACAAACGCCCTGACTATATTAGTGCTTTCTGGAACGTGGTAAACTGGAAAGAAGTGGAAAAACGTTATGAGGCGGCAATTAAATAAGCCCATCCTCTAAAAAAAGAATTGCCCCCTGCTGCGAAGCGCCCTTGCGTGAAATCTATTTTCAAAGGCGCCCGTAGCAGGGGGCAGTTTATTATATGTCGTTATTTTCTGCGGAAGAATACAAACCCGTTCTTTTCGCCTATCAGCTCCAGGTTTGGATTATCCTTATACTTGTCTTTATGATTGATGCGGCAGATGAAATAGGCCGGTTTGTCCAGTTGTCCGTTCAGCAGCCATTCTTTATCCCATTGTTTAGGATTTGTTGAAGATAGCTTTTTTGAATAGAAAAGGTGAGCGTAACTATGATAATTTAACGGATACACGTATACATCCTTCCCTTCAAACCCTTTAAAGTATTCAATAGCAGCGTTTTGTGAGTATTTTTCCACCTTCGGTACAAAATGCGTCATGGTAACCTGGATAAGTACCAGTGCGCTTAAGAACAAACACAGCAGGCCTACCCGGTTTTTACCGCGAAGCAACAGTACGCCGCTAACAATTACCAGTACGATGTAAAATAAGCCAAAGCCCGATTCTGCAATGTTCCATGGAACGTCCGCCTCCAGGTTGGCCCTGGCAAATTTGTCGCCTATATGCGGAATGAGTTCATTTTTGTACAAACCTACCAACGGCAATGCTGCGATGGCTATGCCGAGTATAATGCCTATTACCAGCAAAACGGACACCGTCCACTTTTTAAGTACCATTTTATTCTCCGCCAGCCGGTAAATAGCCAGTGCTGCGAGAAAGGTAAGCGGAAAGTAACAGAGAGAAGAGTAGTGTACAATTTTGGTTTCTACTATAGAGAAGAGGATGAGCACCACCCAGAAAAGGGTCCACATCCATTTTTTGAAGTCTTTTAGTTCGGTAGTTTCGGTAATGTAGATCGACTTGCCGTTCCGGCGACCGCGGATATAGGAGAGGAGGAAGATGCTGGCGGGGAAACATCCTGCCAGTAATACGATCCAATGGTAAAAGAAAGAGCCGCCATGCCCGGCATCGGGTGTAGTAAACAGGCGTACCTGGTAAACAAGGAATTCGTTCACAAACCACCAGCCGTGCGAGATAATTTCATACCCGAACCACAACGCCGGCACCAGCGCTGCAAATGCCACTATCAACAGCAAATGCGTCCATTTAATACCGATCCGGAACTTGTTCCATATCCAATACACCAGCAGGCAAAGCACGCATATAATAATAGCCGCCGGACCTTTCGTTAACACCGCCAGTCCCAGCAGAATACCACTGAAAATAGCCATGCGCAAAGGTTTTTCGCTCCAGTTGATGCGGTAGGCGAAATAAACCGATAGGAAAATGAAGAGATTAAATGTTGGGTCAATGATGCCCGACTTAAAATAGAAATGCGGTAGCCAGGAGCCCGCATACGCAAGCGTCCACCAGAGCGCGAACTTTTCGTCTACCATTCTTTTACCAATGGCGAAGCAGCTCAGCAGGGTGGCAATACCTACCACTGCATTAGGGAACCTGGCGGCAAATTCATTTACGCCGAACAGCTTCATGCTAATCACCTGCAGCCATATAAACAACGGTGGCTTTTCCCAGAAGGGCCGGAAATCTATCTGTACCTGTGTATAATTCCCGGTAACAATCATTTCGCGTGCGGCCTCCGCAAAATTTACTTCATCCCAGTCGAACAGGTGAACGGCGCCCAAAAAGGGGATGAACAGTAATGCGGCCACAACGGCAATCAACAGGTACTTCATGTATGGTTTTCGTTTTTACAGTTTAAACCGGGGCATTAAACCCGGGTAAAGGTTGCATAGCTGGTTCAGATTCCTCGACCCTGCCGGAACTGGGTGTTCTGCCTTTTACCAGGCTAAAGGTAAAGAATACTAACACACAGCTAAATGTGCCGATAATGCTGCCGATATACACATCTTCAAAAAAGTGCTGCGCCAGGTAAATTCTCGACCATGCAGCGGTAAGCGCTAATAGAAAAAACACCAGGGATGCCGTTTTATTGCGTATGGCCATAGCCAGGAAGCAAAACATTCCAAAAGCAGTAGCCGTGTGGCCCGAAGGAAAACTCAGCGACTTGTGTACCCTTACACCCGTTACCGTGTGTATCAGAGAGGTGTCGGGAAAGTAAGCCATAGGCCTGGGCGCTCCCATTTGATGTTTAATTACCTGCACAATAATGGCTACCACCAGCAGCGTTAACCCCGCCATCAGGAACAGGCGGTATTTACGAAGCAGTAACAATACCAATATCATCAATCCAAACGCACAGCCATCGCCCAGGTAGGTAAAGTAGCTAAAGAACGGGTCGAACAGCGGGGCATGAACGCTGTTTATCCCTAAAAACAATTCTTCCTTAGAAAAAAATACGATTTGCATGGTGGCCCCAATAGCGAGCCACGCAACGAATGGCAGGAAGAAATAATGATTTCCCCTCACCAGTGATACCAGTGTTTTCAAAGTCGAGCGTTTTGTAAGTTGTAGGTTTGTAGGTTTTCTTAATAGTCAGACGCCGCTAAATCAATCTCGTAACAGTATGTACAGTAAATCTCTAAATTGTTGTAGGTTCTTGTTTTTTGTTTTTTGAGTTAATGAATTTTTTGAATTTCTGGAAGGAACGATAGTAGAATTCTTTATTGAATAACTGGGAATCGTTCATGGCTTTATACACAAGGAAAGCGGCTATTGGCATAAGAATAATGTTAGATAACCACATACCGCTCCAGGTTTGCATTACTCCCCCGCGCGCCATTTTCTCCCCAATCATAAAGAAAATATTGAATATTACAAAGAATATTACAGCAAAAACAAGCGGGGTACCTAAACCGCCCTTGCGGATGATGGAGCCAAGCGGTGCGCCAATGAGGAATAGCACAACGCAGGCAAAGGCCAGCGTAAACTTGCGCTGCCACTCCACTTTATGTAAAAGCACACGACTGTGCAACTCTTTAAATTCGGAAGCCGAAGAGGCGATATTAGTTTGTGATTCGCGGATATTCTGTTCTGCCCTTTCTAATACATAACGGCGGTCTTTGGCCGGTATTATCTGCATAAAGCTGTCGGCTTTAAGCGCGGGAGCTTTAGCCAGCCAGCCGGTATCTTTCCATTTATAAAAAGGGTAACGCGTGGTTACGTAAGCGTTTACACTGCGTGAAAAACCCTGTTCAATTTTCACGAGTGAGTCAATTGCAACATCCAGCTGCTTTACGTTCAGCATTTGCTGGTTGTCTTTGAAACTCTCTTCACTGGTTTGGTTCAAAGCGAAACCACTGAGGTCAAAAGCCTTTTTGTATTTTTTAAAGCCCTGCCGTACCAGCTGGTTTTTCTCCATATTGCTGGTGGTGCCACGCTCTTCGTATCGCCAGCCATTTTCAAGAATAAAGTAGAGGAAACGTTTATCGTCCGACACCTGCATGGTGCCTTTATCTGCCAGCGTAAGATTATCGAAACCCGATGATCCGCCACCATTACGGTCGTAGATCATTACCTGGTGGATGGTTTTGTTATCCGCATCCTTTTTACCCACTTTTATCACATACCCGGTTATTTCGGTGTAAAACACGCCCTGCTTAATGTTGAACGCCGGTTTAGAGTTCGTGATCTTCCAGAGTAGGGACTTGGATTTCAGGTTGGCAACTGGTATAACGTAGTTGGAGAACAGGAAGGCGAAGAGGGCAACCAGCATACAAACGAACAGCAGTGGGCGGATAAAGCGCAGCAATGAGATGCCTGCCGATTTAATCGCCACCAGTTCAAAGCTTTCGCCGAGGTTGCCGAATGTCATGATGGAAGAAAGCAGTACGGCCAGTGGCAGCGCCAATGGAACCAGGCTGGTGGTGGTATAGGCCAGCAGTTGAAGGATGGTGCCAGTGTCCAGGCCCTTACCCACAAGGTCGTCTATATATTTCCAGAGAAATTGCATTACCAGCACAAACAGCGTTACAAAGAATGTAGCGATGAATGGGCCGAGGAAGGCTTTTATAATAAGTTTATCGAGTTTCTTCACCGGTTGTTTTCGTTTATGTTGCCTGCTTCCTGCAATGCCGGCAACAAATAGGCTATTTTTGTAATCAACAAAGTTAACTCCTTTCCTTAAAGGAGTACGTACTTAACGCTAAAATACCGTTAAATTATTTGAAACAAATGATGAAGGGCCTGCATGATTTTGCGCTAACACCGGAGGAATACAGTATTGCATCCGATGCTGGCTGGATTTACCATAAACTCCGGATCACAGAAAAAGTATACGGATTGTTTGGCCGCCTGCACGAAATACTGGCAGCGCACCCGCTTACAGCTATGTTTCCTTTCCCCGGCAATTGCCTGGCCCAGGGCGCCAAAATATCCAAGGGTGAGCGCTACCGCGATTTGCCTTATGTGATACTGGATTATCCCCGTTATTTCAGTAACGACAATATCTTCGCCATCCGCACCCTTTTCTGGTGGGGGCAGTTTTTCAGCATTACACTGCATATATCCGGGGATGAAAAGATAAAGTACGAAAAAAGACTGCTGCAGGCTCGTGAAGCACTGGCTGCGGAAGGTTTTCACGTTTGTGTAAACAACAATCCCTGGGAACACAACTTTGAGGAGGATAATTACCTGCCTGTAGCGGGTTTGGACGTACAGGTATGGGAAAATAACATTCTCGGGCGGCCTTTTGTGAAGTTCGCAAAACGTTATGAACTGGATGTCTGGGAAAACTTATTACCAGGCGCGGAGAAAGATTACGCTACGCTGCTAGGTTTACTGGATGAGGCGGACAGGTTATCAGTTGCCGATACGGTGGAATAAATCTTTGATCTGGTAATCCCATAACTGGCTTTGGTCCGCTACTTCCTTTTTTTCTGCGAAATCTCTTACGATCAGGATCGTTTCATTGGTTACTTCTGATATCCGTATTCTGAATTCGAAGAATTCCTCCTTCGGAGCGTGTAACCAGTGTAAACGTATATACTCTTCTTCCTCCTGGTCCAGTATTTCCGCCTCTTCGGCAGATCCGTTCCACGAAAAGGAAAAAACATTATCCCTGAAATCTACTTTATCAGCAAACCATTCTTGCAGGCCTGCGGGGGTGGATAGAAATTCATATAAGATACTTGGAGAGCACCGTACCGGATATTCTAACTCATATTGCACTTTCTTTGACATTGCTCGGTATTATTAAAGAATCAAAATCATCTGTGCTGCAATTATAGAAAAATATTTAGTCTATCAAAATTATTTCTCCAGTTTTTTTTAACAGGACAAGTCATTCATTTTCACGGGTGAATATAATTTTTTATATTATTCCTTTTGTGTATGGATAAATATAATTCTGTAGACGATAAACGGTGTTTTGACACTTTATCCGTAAATTGCAGGTAGTAATGCACGTTGACCTATTTTTCTCAATCGCCGCCTGTAACGAGTTCTACTACAGCGATTATAGAAATTAACACGTTTCAATCGATTTTGGTTGAAAATGGTCTAACAGACAATAATTTTTTTTGGTGGACTTCTAAAAAAAGTTATTTTTGTTCAGCATTCTTCTAAAGTTAACATTTTATTAACCTGTAACTGTTCCGATTGCTATGTCAATGCGCCAACTAAAAATCACCAAATCCATCACCAACAGGGAGTCCCAGTCGCTGGAGAAGTATTTGCAGGAGATTGGTAAAGTAGATTTGATCACTCCTGAAGAGGAAGTGAACCTGGCCATCCGCATCAAACAGGGCGACCAGCGCGCTTTGGAGAAATTGACCAAAGCAAACTTGCGTTTTGTGGTGTCTGTTGCCAAACAATACCAGAACCAAGGCCTTTCCCTGAGCGATCTGATTAATGAGGGCAACCTTGGCCTGATTAAAGCAGCCCAGCGTTTTGACGAAACCCGCGGTTTTAAATTCATCTCATACGCAGTATGGTGGATCCGCCAGTCAATTCTCCAGGCTTTGGCCGAACAATCGCGCATTGTACGTTTACCGCTGAATAAAGTGGGTCTTTCCAACAAAATCAGCAAAGCATATTCTCAACTCGAACAGGAATTTGAAAGAGAGCCGTCTCCCGACGAACTGGCTACCATCCTGGAAATTAATACGGAGGAAGTGGAAGCCACCCTTGGTGTTGCCGCCCGCCACGTATCCATGGACGCCCCTTTCATTGATGGTGAAGACAACTCCCTGCTGGATGTACTGGCTAACCCGAACGCTTCCAGCGCCGACGAAGAACTGGACCACCATGATTCATTGCGCCGCGAAATAGAACGTTCACTTTCTACGCTTACAGACAGGCAGAAAGACGTAATTATCCTTTATTTCGGTATTGCTGTAGAGCATCCGATGTCGCTGGAAGATATCGGCGAAAAATTTGGTCTCACCCGCGAGCGTGTACGCCAGATTAAGGATAAAGCGATCACAAAACTTCGTACTACTTCAAGAAGCAAGCTGCTGAGGAATTACCTCGGGAGCTGATAAGCAGGCCTTACTGTTTGCTTTTTCTCTGAAATAAAACATATTTTTGCAGACCTTAGAATGGTGAATATCGTGATATTCACCATTTTTATTTAATACAGTCACAAATCAACAAAACATGTTCGAATCACTATCGGAGCGGCTCGACTCGGCGTTTAAGCAGCTAAAAGGCGAAGGACGCATTTCCGAGATTAATATAGCCACTACTGTGAAAGAGATCCGCCGCGCACTCGTGGATGCGGACGTGAACTTCAAGATAGCAAAGGATTTTACCGATAGAGTAAAAGATAAAGCCCTCGGAGAAAAAGTACTTACTTCCATTTCACCTGGTCAGTTAATGGTGAAAATCGTGAAAGACGAGCTGGTGGAACTGATGGGGAACACGGAAGTGGAACTGGACCTGAAAACAAATCCTACAGTTATCCTGATCGCGGGTTTGCAGGGTTCTGGTAAAACCACGTTCTCGGGCAAACTGGCCAATTTCCTCAAAACAAAGAAAAATAAGAAACCGTTGCTGGTAGCGGCGGATATTTACCGCCCTGCGGCTATCGACCAGTTGAAAGTACTGGGTGGACAGATAGGAGTAGAGGTATACGCAGAGCCTGAGAACAAAAACGCGGTTCAGATAGCTGAAAACGCTATCAAAGAGGCGAAAGCGAAAGGTAACAACGTAATTATTATCGATACCGCCGGCCGTTTGGCGGTAGATGAGGTAATGATGACCGAAGTGGCTAATATCAAAAAAGCGGTTAATCCCCAGGAAATCCTGTTCGTAGTGGATTCGATGACTGGTCAGGATGCCGTTAATACTGCAAAGTCGTTCAACGAACGCCTGGACTTTTCGGGTGTGGTGCTTACCAAGCTGGATGGTGATACCCGTGGTGGCGCGGCCCTCACGATCAAGTACACCGTACAGAAGCCCATCAAGTTCGTGAGTATGGGCGAAAAGCTCGATACGCTTGACGTGTTTTACCCCGAGCGTATGGCACAGCGTATCCTCGGAATGGGTGATATTACCACCCTGGTAGAGAGGGCGCAGGCGCAGTTCGACGAAGAGCAGGCTAAAAAGCTGGAGAAAAAGATCCGTCAGAATAAATTCGATTTCGACGATTTTAAGGAGCAGCTGGGGCAGATCAAGAAAATGGGTAGCCTGAAGGACCTGTTGGGAATGATTCCCGGAGTTGGTAAGGCAGTAAAAGACCTGGACATCAGCGACGACGCTTTTAAGGGCATTGAAGCGATGATCAACTCTATGACCCCGGCAGAACGTGCCGATCCGGATGTGATCGACGGAAGCCGCCGCAAACGCATTGCAAAGGGCGCCGGTAAAGATATCCAGGACGTTAACCAGTTCATGAAACAGTTCGAGCAGATGCGTCAGATGATGAAGATGATGAACAAAATGCCCGGTGGTGGAAAAGGACTGAAAGGAATGGGAATGGGCAGATAAAATGCCCCTGACCAGCACCCGGCAAGATAATTTTTTATAAAAAAAGCATTGTGTTTTGGGAAATAACAATTTTCAATGTACATTTGCTGCCCGATAGAAACAATATTTTATAACTCGCAAAAAATAATTCGACTTATTTATGCCAGTAAAGATCAGATTACAGAGACATGGCGCAAAAAAGAGACCTTTTTACTTCATCGTTGTAGCCGATGCGCGCGCGCCCCGCGATGGTAAGTTTATCCAGAAAATTGGAACTTACAACCCGCTTACAGTACCAGCCTCTATCAACATCGACACCGAAAAGGCGCTCCGTTGGTTGCAGAAAGGTGCTCAGCCTACAGATACCGTTAGAAGGATACTGTCTTTCAAAGGTGTACTTTACCTGAAACACCTCCTGCGTGGTGTTAAACTGGGCCTGTTCGACGAGCCTACTGCTTACAAGAAATTTGAGCAGTGGCAGGCAGATCACGAGCAGAAAGTATCAGCTCGCCGCGAAAGCCAGAAGAAAGCAAGAGTTGCTGTTCCTATTATCAGGAAAGTAGAAGAAACTCCAGCTCCTTCTGAACCAGCTGCAGAAGGCGAAGCAGAAGCTTAATTCTTACCGATTACAATATTCAAAAAGGGAAGTTTGCTCGCAAGCTTTCCCTTTTTGCTTTTTGGCCCTGGCCAATGCAGCATAGCCCGTTTATGACCAATTACTTCAGTATAGGAAAAATATCCGCCGTTTTTGGATTGGAAGGAGAAGTGATACTCAAGCACAGTCTTGGGAAGAAAACTTCTTTCAAAGGAGTGGAAGTACTATTCCTGGAAGAAAAGAAGGATAGTTTTATTCCTTACTTCCTCGAAAAGGCCAAACCTCGCGACCATGAACAAGTGTACGTAAAGCTGGAAGGGGTAAACAGCCCCGAAGCTGCCCGTAAACTACTCCAGCGTGGCGTTTACCTGACTGAAACCGATTTTAAGCAACAAGCCGCTTCTGCCGCGCCATTATCATTACTTGGTTTTAATGTGCAGGACGAACATGAGGGCGACCTGGGCGTTATTGAAGAGATTATTGAGATGCCGATGCAAGTGCTGGCCCGGATTACCCTGAATGGTAAAGAGGCCTTACTGCCCATCAACGAGCAAACACTGCAAAAAGTCGACAAAAAGAAACAAACGGTTCACCTGTCCCTGCCGGGCGGTTTGCTGGACATTTACAAATAGCCTGATAATTTCCGGATTATGCGAATAGATATTATCACCGTATTGCCCGAACTGCTGGAGAGCCCATTTTCCCATTCGATCCTTAAAAGAGCGAAGGCAAAGGGGTTGCTGGAGATAAATGTTCACCATTTACGCCAGTATTCCACTTTCAGGCACCAGCAGGTAGACGACTACCAGTTTGGCGGAGGTGCCGGTATGGTGATGATGATGGAACCACTGGTGAATGCCATAGAGGATTTGCAGAAGCAGGTGCAGTACGACGAGGTAATATACCTCACCCCGGATGGAAAGACCCTGGACCAGCGTATGGCCAACGGTTTGTCGCTGAAGGGCAACCTGCTGATGATCTGCGGTCACTATAAAGGCATTGACGAGCGGTTTCGGGAGCATTTTGTAACCATGGAGGTATCCATAGGCGATTTTGTGCTGTCTGGGGGAGAGTTAGCAGCTGCAGTGCTGGTAGATTCCATCGGCCGGCTGTTGCCGGGGGTACTGAATGACGAAACTTCGGCCTTATTCGACTCATTCCAGGATAATTTGCTGGCACCGCCGGTGTACACCCGTCCTGAAGAGTTCAGGGGCTGGAAGGTGCCCGATGTGCTGCTTAGCGGCGATCACAGGAAAATAGATGAATGGCGACATGATATGGCGTTGAAACGCACTAAGGACAGGCGTCCTGACCTTTTAAACAACGATTAATTCAACATTGGCGCGGGTGAGAAGCGATAATTTTCAAAAAATAGCCAGGTTCTTCTTGGTATTTGTATTTTCTTTCTTACCTTTGCCGTCCTTAAATAATTGAAAGATGAACGCAATTTCTTTTGTTCACGAGCAGCTGACTGCCAAAAAAGAGTTTCCAAAATTCAAAGCCGGTGACAACGTTACCGTTAACTATAAGATTGTAGAAGGTAACAAGGAGCGTATCCAGTCCTTCAAAGGAGACGTAGTGAAGATCCAGGGAACAGGCTTTACAGCTTCTTTCACCGTAAGAAAAATTTCTGATGGTGTGGGTGTTGAAAGGACTTTGCCTTTGTATTCTCCCAACATTGACTCTATCGTACTGAACAAGGTAGGTAAAGTTAGAAGATCAAGATTGTTCTACCTCCGCGAGCGCGCAGGTAAAGCAGCCCGTATTAAAGAGAAAAGGGTTTAGTATAAATACAGGGAAAATTAGTGATAACGGGAGCCCGTTGGGTTCCCGTTCTTTTTGTGCCTGGTCGTTTCCCTGTAGCCGTTTTCAATTCTTAAAATAGACTTAAAGTGGGTGTTTTAAGTGGAAACCCCGATTTAATGTCTATCTTTACTGTCTGAACGTTTAAAACTGAGAAAATGACTTCATTAATCGCGAAAACGCCTCTCTTATTGTTCCAGGATTTGGGTATGACCGAGATCCTGTTGATTGCTCTGGTAGTGCTGCTGATGTTTGGCGGTAAAAAAATTCCTGAGTTAATGCGTGGCCTGGGTAAAGGTATCCGTGAATTTAACGATGCTAAAAACAACGTACGCCAGGAAATTCAGGACGGTATGAAAGAAACTCCTTCTTCAACCGAGCAGAAGCAATAATCTTCCGAAACATATTCCCTTTAGGGTATTCTATTAGTAAATCTCCCATTGTAGATTTTAACTGGTTTAGGTTTGTCTGAATTCAGCAGCATATCGTCTTTCCAAAAAGCGCTATATGCCGGAAATACTACCTGTGAAAATGCCGTGCGCCAATATTTGGAGCGGATCGAACAGTTCCGTCATTTGAATGCTTTTGTTGAAGTATTTGCCGAAGAGGCGTTGGAGCGGGCACGCTCTTTAGATATCCGTGTGCGTAATGGCGAGAAACTCGGGCCTTTGGCCGGGGTGGTTACGGGTATAAAGGATGTGATCTGTTACCGCGACCATGAGGTGAGCGCATCCTCCAACATTCTGAAAGGTTTTACATCATTATATTCCGCTACGGCAGTTGAGAGACTGTTGGAAGCGGACGCTGTTATTATAGGCAACCTCAACTGTGATGAATTCGCAATGGGTTCTACGAACGAGAACTCTGCTCATGGTAAAGTGCTGAATGCGCTGGATACCACCCGGGTGCCGGGCGGTTCGTCTGGTGGTTCGGCAGTAGCTGTTCAGGCCGATCTTTGCCTGGTGAGTTTGGGTAGTGATACCGGCGGCTCCGTTCGCCAGCCGGCAGATTTTTGTGGGATAATCGGGCTGAAACCCACGTATGGGCGCATTTCGCGCCACGGGTTGATAGCTTACGCCTCTTCTTTTGATCAGATCGGCATTTTTGGCAAGAATATTGCAGATGTAGCAGCGGTTCTACAAGTGATCGCAGGTCCCGATACTTATGATAGCACTGCTTCTCAACGAGAAGTGCCTGATTATCAGACGTATCTTAATGAGGGCAATAAATCCTATAAAATCGCGTATTTAAAGGATGCATTGCACCATGAAGGACTGGATCCCGAAATGAGAGCGGGTTACGAGCAATTCTTTGACAATTTGAAAGCAGAAGGTCATACCGTGGAAGCGGTTAACTTTGACTACCTCGACTACGTAGTAGCTGCCTATTATGTGCTGACAACAGCCGAGGCAAGCTCTAATCTTTCGAGGTTCGACGGTGTAAAGTACGGTTATCGTACCCCTGCCGCCGGACTGGAACTGGCTGATTTTTATAAAAAAAGCCGTTCTGAGGGTTTTGGTAAGGAAGTAAAAAGGCGTATATTGTTAGGGACATTTGTTCTTAGCGCCGGTTATTATGACGCTTATTTCACGAAGGCGCAGCAGGTAAGACGCCTCGTGGTGGAAAAGATGAACGGTATTTTGTCGTGTTACGACGCTATCCTATTGCCAACCGTTCCTTCCACAGCTTTTAAAATCGGAGAGAAAATGGAAGACCCGATTGCCATGTACCTTGCCGACATTTATACGGTACTGGCTAATCTTACAGGGGTCCCCGCAGTTTCGATACCTTTGCAACGGCATTCAAATGGAATGCCCTATGGGATTCAGATCATAGCGAAGCAATTTGACGAAGGTCACTTGTTACAGATAGCCAATAATCTGTTGCAATAAGCAACAAGTAACTTATAGTTTAAATAAAATATAACTAGTATGACGAAAGTCTTTTTACTCATGTTATTGCCGTTGATGGGCGCCACTGCGTCTACTTCAGCAAAGGGTGGGGTAAACGAGATCGCGCCGCAGGCAAATGTGGCAGCCGCCGATACTTCTGTATTGCTAAAGAAAGGTCATTTACCCAAGGACACGATTCAGCCCCGCCTGGCGACAACCCAGTTGAAGCAGGCTGCTGCATCATTGCCATCCACCATCCGTAGCCCAAAGGTGTACGAACAAATGAATAACCATTATGTAAATGGTTATATCAATGACTTCGCTACCCGCTACAGCCAGCATTTACAAGTGATGATCACCAAAAGTGAGCCATACTTTGTATTGGTAGAAAAAGTATTCAGAGAGCATGGTATCCCTGAAGAAATGAAGTACCTGGCACTTATTGAATCTGGCTTTAACACCAATGCCCGCTCACGTGTTGGCGCTGTTGGTGCATGGCAGTTCATGAGCAGCACCGCCCGCATCTTTGGTCTCAGTGTAGGCAAAAAGGTAGACGAACGGAAAGATTTCTACAAATCGACGGTGGCTGCCGCCAAGTTTCTTAACGAACTGAACAATCAATTTGATGACTGGTTACTGGTTGTTGCCGCTTACAATTGCGGTGCAGGCGGTGTGCTGCGCGCTCAGAAAATGAGTGGCAGGCAAGACTTCTGGGGGATTCAATACTTCCTCCCACAGGAATCCAGGAACCATGTTTATAAATTTATAGCCACCGGCTACATTCTCGACAGGTTCAATACTTTCTTCGGTGTAGGCGAGGACTATTCTCCCAAGCCAAAACTGGTAACAATCGCGGCACCTGCGCTTCCATCCCGACCATTGACGGACGAAGAACTCTACAATACTGTAGTATTCACGATCTCCGGTAAATATCGCCTGGAAGCGATCGCTAAAAAACTGCAGATCGAAAACGAAGACCTGCAGCACCTGAACCCTAACTTCTATGAAGGTTTGGCAGGAGCGGAAAATAGCTACGAGCTGCGTATTCCGAAAGATAAGATGAAAGAGTTCCAGGCGGAGAAAGAAGAGATACTGAAAGAATCACTTCAGATCACACTGGACGACAAGGCTTCTACTGTGGACCGCAGCAAATTTCCGCCGGCTGTTCCGAAACCAGAGGTGAAACCAGCTACTAATTCTACTAAAGCAGTGGCTAAAAAAACCACTTCTTACAAGAAGAAAGCACCAGCTAAGAAAAAAACAACTGCAAAGAAACCTGCAACAGCGACTGTTAGCAAAACCAAGCTGAAGTAAGTTTTAAGATTATAAACAAAAAGGGCTGCCTAACGGCAGCCCTTTTTGTTTTGTGTGATTTTATGACTTGTTGCTGTTATTGCAACGCACGATGCGTTAATAAATATCAACACTGAACCGGGAACGTTCGCTCAGCCCTAACAGCGGAAAGCTGATTATCAGGTTTCCTGTGGTGGAAGGGACTGGCCTTTAAATTTACAGGGCTGTGTATACACCGCAGGTTACGCAATTTTGTTATGCTAGCTGAAGGATATGACCCTTAGATTTGACGTGGAAGTATATCTAACGGCGATGGAAAGTGCTGTTGCAGTGTACCTCTTTTTGCGATACACGCTTTTAATGGAGCGAGGACTGACGGCGAGGATAGCTTCGTGCCTCGCTATGACGGGTTTAGTGATGCCCGCCTCACCTTTTGACTAGTATTGAGATGCCGCGGAAGTGAGTAGCCTTTAGATTTAGGGTAGGGTTTATACACCGCTGCGACGGAGGGGCTGAACGTTGCCCAGTGTTGTTACTGTAGTTGAAGGGAGTGACACAACGGCGGCTGAAAAGTAATACAGTAGCTGGTTTCATAAAAAAAACCATGTAGTAAGTAACCACATGGCTTTAAGGTATTTTTGAACCGCGTCAGGCTGTTGCAGGAACTTTGCGGCCGGTGGTATAGTTGATAATATCGAGTACCGGGCCCGTCATGAAGGTGGTGGCCAGGGCCATGAGTACCATCATGGCGAATATTTCGGGCGTGAGAATGCCAAGGTCGTAGCCGATGTTGAGTACAATGAGTTCCATGAGGCCGCGGGTGTTCATGAGCGCACCGATGGACATTGCTTCGCTCCAGGACTGGCCTACCAGCTTTGCCGAAAGCGTGCTGCCACCGAACTTGCCTCCAACAGCTACCAACATGATGAGGCTGAAAACTGTCCACAAATGCACTTCGTTGAGTAGTCCAATTTGCGTACGCAGGCCTGTGAAGGCGAAAAATATAGGAAGCAGGATGAGCAGGCTTACATCTTCCAGCTTTTCTGTGAGCATTTTTTTAGCTTCGTTGGGCATGATAACACCTGCCAGGAAAGCACCAAACAGCATGTGGATACCGATAATTTCCGCCACGTAACCGGCTATGAGCATCACAAAAAACGCGAATGCCACATTCCGTTGGCTCAGTTTTTCGCCATCTCTTACTTTAGCCACCATACGTTTATGCAGCCAGGGTTTAACCAGGTAAAGCATACCCGCCACGAATATAACCGCGAGCCCTATCGTTACCAGCGCACCCAGGATGGAGCCAGCTTTTACAATGGCTACTACGCAGGCGAGAATACACCAGGCAGTAACATCGTCGGCCGCAGCACAAGTAATGGCCAGGGTGCCAAGGGGTGTGCCGGTTAGCTTACGCTCCTGCACAATACGCGCCAGCACCGGGAAAGCCGTGATGCTCATTGCAATGCCCATAAATAGTGCGAAAGAAATGAAATTCACATTTGCAGGAGCAAATTCCTGGTAGATAAAGTATGCCAGCGTTACGCCGAGAAAGAAGGGAATGATAATACTTGCATGGCTGATCATCACCGCGTCGTGTGCCTTATTCCTGATTTTTTCGATATCGAGTTCCATACCGATAATGAACATAAAGAATGCGAGGCCAATCTGGCTAAGGAACTGCAGGTTATTAAGACTGGCAGCAGGGAACACAGCCGCCATACCGTCGGGCCATAACATTCCGAAAAGGGAAGGGCCAAGTACGATGCCTGCAATGATTTCGCCCACTACTGCGGGTTGCTTCACCTTGCGGGCGGCGGCGCCAAAAATTCTTGACACGGCCAGTATGAGGATGATCTGCACAAGCAAAAGGCTGAGCGGGTGCTTCATGTGTTGCACAAACTCATGTAAAATACCATGACCACCGCCAGGAGGAGAAATTTTAGCCACTTCAGTGGAAATTGCTGCAGGGATATTTTCGGGTACCAGTTTTTCACCTTTAGAGATAATAAACCAGATCAGCAGCCCGAACACACCAATGATCAGCGGGTAGAACAAAAAACTTCTCTTCATATCAACATATGATTTTAGCAAAGCGAAAGATAAAAAAAATAATGGCCGGTTTCCCCGTGCGGCGCAAATTTCACGCCACCATAACCTTCTTTGGATAAACTAATTGTGATAATTTCGTGGTATGAGTAATGAAAAACTGCGACTGGATAAATATTTGTGGTCCATCCGTATTTTTAAGACCCGCACAATGGCGGCTGCGGCCTGCGACACTGGTAAAGTTAAAATGAACGGCACCTCAGTGAAGGCGGCTAAGAGCGTGTCTGTTGGTGATAAGTACGATGTGAAGACCGAGGCAAGAAAATGGACGATAGAGGTAACCGGGCTGCTGCACACCCGCCAGCCGTATTCGGAGGCTACTAAGTATTACCTGGATATAACGACGGAGGAAGATAAAATTCAGAACCAGCGTATGGCATCGAGTTTTAACACGGGGAAACGCCCTAGTAAGATCGGCCGTCCGACGAAGAAGGAACGCCGCGACCTGGACGGCTTTATGGGCACGGAGGCCGAAGAATAGCAGCCCACAGGTCCCGATCGTAGAAAAACGTGCGTTTTTCTACGCCTTTTCTATTAATTTCGCACATTCAATCATTAAATCGATGCCAAAAACGCAAAGCGATGTTTTGTCGGCCGCAACACTTGTGAAAGTGGCGGAAGAATTCGGTACCCCGGTGTACATATACCATGCTGAGAAAATTAAAACACAGTATGGAAAGCTGAAGCAGGCCTTTAGTAAGGCGGACACCCGCTTTTTCTACGCCTGTAAGGCACTGACAAACATAAACGTATTGCGTTATGTGAACTCTCTTGGCTGCGGACTGGATACCGTATCCATCCAGGAAGTGCAGCTGGGCCTGCGTGCTGGTTTCGATCCGAAGAATATCATTTTTACGCCTAACTGTGTGGACCTGCAGGAAATCATTGCAGCCAAGGAACTGGGCGTAAACATCAATATCGATAACATTTCCATTCTCGAGCAGTTTGGTAACACCTTCGGCGGCAGCTACCCGATCTGCATCCGTTTGAACCCGCACATCATGGCTGGCGGTAACTTTAAGATCTCTACTGGCCACGTTGACAGCAAGTTCGGTATCTCCATTCACCAGATCAGGCACATCGAGCGCATTGTGAAGTCGACCAAACTGAAGGTGACCGGATTACATATGCACACCGGTTCTGAGATCAAAGACGTAGATGTGTTCCTGCGGGGCGTGGAGATCATGTTTGAAATGACAGAGCATTTCCCCGACCTGGAGAGCATTGATCTGGGTAGCGGCTTTAAAGTAGCTTACCAGCCAGGCGATCCTGAAACGGACATCGATTTGCTGGGTGAAAAACTGACCGAAGCGTTTAACAACTTCTCAAAAAAATACAAACGTCCGCTGCAGCTTTGGTTTGAGCCAGGAAAATACCTGGTAAGCCAGGCAGGTTATTTTGTTGTAAAAGCAAACGTGATTAAACAAACAACGGCTACTGTATTTGTTGGCGTAAACTCCGGTTTTAACCATCTGATTCGTCCGATGTTCTACGATTCCTTCCACCTGATACGCAATATTTCTAATCCGAAAGGCACTGAGCGTATTTACACCGTGGTAGGTAATATTTGCGAAACGGATACATTTGGCTGGGACCGTAAGATTTCGGAAGTGCGTGAGGGTGATTACCTGGTGTTCTATAACGCCGGCGCCTATGGTTTTGAAATGTCGTCGAACTTCAACTCCCGCCTTAAACCAGCGGAAGTAATGATCAAAGATGGCAAACCACACCTGATCCGCAAACGCGATACGCTGGACGACCTGTTGAAAAACCAGGTTGAAATAGCACTTTAAACTGATCTTGATTAATGGATACCCCGGAAAGCTTACATCAGCAGTTAACCGATAACGGCTACGAGCTGGTGGCCAAGTTTACATTCCGGGAGATGCTGGAACCAGTAAGGGAGGGATTTAAAACGAAAAATAAGTTTACCACCGGGTTCCGGATATCCATCTTTATATTATTGATGATCACAACTGCTTTGGGCGCATGGTATATGGTCTCAAAGCAGTTGTCGTTTACGGCCTGGCTGGGCTACACGGCCCTGGGCGTACCTTTAACGCTATTGCTGATCCCATTTCATGAATGGATACATGGTATTGCTTTTAAGGCATATGGAGCAAAAGATGTTCGCTACGGTGTGATTTGGCGTTACCTTATGTTTTATGCCGTATCGCATATGCAGTTGCTGGGAGCGCGGCAATATTACCGTATAGGGTTGGCGCCTTTTGTGGTGATCACGTTTGTTGCTTTTGCTGTTTTACCTTTTTGTGATCCCGTTCGGCAGGCAATTGTCATGGGAATATTATGTTTTCATTCCCTCTGCTGCATAGGCGACTTTGGATTGTGCGCCTATTTTGCCAAATATATTGATCGTCATCCACTTACGTTCGATGACGCCGTTACGGGCACCTCTTATATCTACCTGAAACGAAGCGTTGAATACTAATTTTATGTACCTTTGCGCAACACACTTCACTGTTAAACAGATCTGATTTAGTTTTCCTACCGGCTGCTACTTGTTATGCTTAGAGGGGTATTTGAGAAAATACCTGGTTTTTTTATTTCTTTTTATATGAAAACGTTAACTGCACATCCCGGGCTTTTTAAAGACGATCTGTTAGTAGATACGCAGGTTTCCTTTACTCCTTTCCTTCGTTTTTTGAAGGATAAGGTAGCTAGTTCCACTGCTGCCACAGCTTCTTTTTATCAACTCATTATTGACAAGTTCGAGAGCAACCCCAGGGTGCTTGGACCACTGAACGTAAAAGAGAATATTGAATTATACAGGCCTTATTTCGACCTGGTGATATCAACCGTTTTTCCCATTACCAGTAATGAAAAGCAGGATATTTATGCGATAGGCATGCCCTACCGCTTTATGCTGTTCCACTACAGCGAGATGTTCCATAATACCTTTGCCCTCCAGGACGATGAGTTGAAGGCCGTGCCCGCAGGCATGTCGCTGGAGAAGGTAAAACGGGACAAACTGATATGGCTGTATAAATTAATACTCGAAAGATTATACGATTTTCCTGTAAAACAGGAGAACGATATGGTGCATGCCATTGTAAACCCGGAAACGGGTGTAAAACGTTATGTGCGTGTAAATATCGATGCGCGTTTTGTAGATATTAAGGTGAAGGGCGAGTTGCCCGTATTCGATTGCGGCGAGTCATGCAAAATGGCATTGAAACAGCGTAGCATTGAACGCCTAAAGGATTTGTTACCGCTTGAACTATTCCAGCTGGAAGGGTTTGTGGTATGGTCGGTACAGGACGTTACGGAGCAGGAGGTAATGGCAGGTATCAAGAATATGGTACTGGACCTGCGTGTGGGTAATGAGGAAGACAACTACATGCAGCTGCAGGATTACCTGCAGTCGATGTTAGGACTGAAAGACGTGCGTGTGAACCTGATCCCGTTCCTGAAAGTGAACAACAAATGGGTGATAGAAGAATGTTCCGCTCAATCGAGCATCCTGATGGGGAATGCGCGCAATGAAGGTGAGCGGCAGAGCCTTTACCTACAGTTGCTGGAACATCTTACACAAAATAAAGAGCCGCTTGTATTATCGAGAGTTACACGCGATGTAGCGCAGGTATACGGGTTCATGAAATATCTTCCGTTGAATGGGATAAATAGCTATGTGTTATTACCCATTCATCATGAAAATGATATGTTGGGCGTGCTGGAAATATCTTCGGCAGTAGCAGAGGAATTGGATTATGATGTTATGTTGCAGCTGATGCCGGTGTATCCGAGTGTTGCATTGTTACTGCGCCGGGCCAGGCAACTAGCCACCGAGCGTATTAATGAAGTCATAAAAGAGAAGTTCACGGCCCTGCAACCCGCGGTGGAATGGAAATTCACCGAAGCCGCATGGGATTACCTGGCGGCAGATGCGCAGGAGATCGGGAATATCCGTTTCGAAGGCGTGCAGCCCTTATACGGAGCCATCGACATTCGTAACTCCAGTATCGAGCGTGGTGCGGCAATACGGGAAGACCTTCGCGAGCAGCTGCAACTCATCTCCCAAACATTTACCGATATTAACGGACAGCTGAAGTTGCCCTTGCTCGAAGAGTTGCAATACAAAAACAATGTATTGCTCAACAGCATTGGTGATACCTTGTTTGCTGAAGATGAAGTGCGTATTAACGACTTTCTCGACCAGGAGATAGGACCTACTCTCCAACATCTTTATGAGGGTTACGCCCAATTGAAACCTACGCTGGAAAACTATTTCAGTAAGGTAGACAGGGAAACTGGCCATGTGTTTCATCACCGTCGCGAGTATGAGGAAAGCCTGGGTCAGATTAATACTGTTGTTAATGCTTACCTGGAAAACGAGCGCGAGGCAGTGCAGGAATCGTTCCCTTGTTACTTTGAGAAATACCGTACGGATGGTGTTGAGTACAATATATACATCGGCCAGTCCATTGCACCGGAAAAGAAATTTGATCTTATTTACCTGCGAAACCTTCGACTGTGGCAGGTTACGTCCATGGCAGCCATTGCAAAGGAAACACATAAGCTATCGCCTTCGTTAAAAGTACCGTTGCAAACAACGCAACTGATACTGGTACACAGCAACCCGATAGAGATCAGTTTCCGTAAAGACGAACGCCGCTTTGATGTGGAGGGTGCATATAATATTCGTTACGAGATCATGAAGAAACGTATCGATAAGGTGCGCATCCGCGAAACGAAGCAGCGCCTGACGCAGCCCGGTACTATCGCCCTTGTATATTCTTACGCAAGGGAAGCGGAAGAATACCGCAAGTACATCGAGTTCCTGCAGAATAAAAACATCCTGAAGCCTGGTATAGAAATGCTGGAACTGGAGGAGCTGCAGGGCATCAGTGGCCTGAAAGCGATGCGTGTAGAGATCAATTTTGAATCGTAGATTCCACTATCAATATAAAAAGCCCCCGGCATTATATACGCCGGGGGCTTTGCTTTTATACCTGTTGTTAAAACTTAAATCCGAGAGAAAAGTAAGGAAGGAAACCTTCTTTAGAATGGGCTACTTCGGCGGTGATAATAAACAGATCGATGGGCGAGAGGTAAAACCCTCCGCCATAGCCATCGTGCCAGGAGCTGGAATTATCATCCTTCACCCAAACCCTTCCGATATCATTAAACCCAATGATGCCTACAGTTGCCGGTACTACGATGGAAGTGAACTGGAACAGTTTTGCACGGAATTCGGTATTGTTGTACACCATAGTGCGGCCGGCGAAACGATTGTTGCGGAAGCCGCGAAGACTACTGTTGCTTCCAAGCGAAAGGGCCTGGAAGTATTCATAGTTACCCCAGATATGCCCGCCGCCGAAACGTGATACCAGCACGAAGTTGGCCGGAATGCGGAACGACATGTATACACTCAGATCACTGCGTACCTGCGAGTAGTTTTTGCTGTAATCACCAATGCCCACATTGCCTGCCAGTGAAGTTGTCCATATAATACCGCGGGATGGATTTACGGTGTTGTTACGTGTGTCTATCTGCAATTGCAGTTTACCTCCCGTATGATATTTATGTTGGTTAATGCTTACCGAATCGAGATTGTTTTCGTCGAAATTGTTGATGAAACGATTGTCGTTATCATTTTTATCGAACGAATAAAGAGCGAAAGTGGGGCCGTAAGCCAGGCTCACTTTATTGCCGAGATTTGTTTTGAGCAGTGCTTCCGCATTGTAATAGTTAAAGCGGGTACGGTAATACTGAATTGGCTTTTCTGTAACTTCTTTATCAAACTCCGTATCGTTGCCAAGACCGAAGAAGTTGATGGTGTTGTGCGGCGCACGAATGCGGCCATCCAGTAATAGATCGCTGCGACCAATAACATCGGTAAACTCGCCGCTATAGTGAAAGCTGTAAGCCTGAGTGGCCACCGCATGGCTAAACAATAAGGTCTGTTTAGATTTGAAAGGCAGCTTCCGGAAGCCGTGATTCAAATATTGTAATCCTGCCCCGATCGAGAAGCCATCGTCGAGGTTGTAACCTGCAAATACCAGCGGTGTTAACTTGTCGTACAGGAAAGCTTTACGATCGTAACTAATATTATCAGGATTGGAAGATAGATTTAATTTGGCGTTGTTATATCTGATGTGGAACGAATCGGCGCCGTTGTTCATATCGTAGATGTAAACACGTTTGCCCACATGCCCGTTGGTACTATCGGCATAAGTGTCATTATTTTTACCACCAACCAGTCTTATCCTGATGGGCGAACGGTTTTCGCCAGCCAGTTCGAACCGGTCGGCGCCACCGAGACTGTACAATCTTATTTCCTTCGTTACTTTCGGATCGAAGGTACGTTTATACAGTGTTTGTTCCACATTACCCCCTTTACTGATTTTCGATACCTTCACTTTTACCTCGCCCCCTTTCAGTCTTTCGATGTGAAACAGTTCATTTTTTTCTGACCCGGGAATGTCTACTTTTTTGGAGATAAAGCGGTAATGCTTCAGCGCCTGTTCTTCGAGGATGGATCTCCTGGCTTTTAACACTTCGTATGTTTTAGCAATGCCAGGCAGGTTGCGAATACTGTCGGGGAAGTAGCTGATGGCGTTTTTAAACACGTCGTCGCTCATAGTAGTTACGAAAGCCTGCGTTTGTTTATGCCAGTCATCCTCATTCAGTTCATTTAAAAAGGAGCGGTCGAAGTAACGTGCGTTAAAGTTGAAGCCCTGAATGTAGGGGATTTTCGCTCTGAAGCCTTGTACGAAAGGCAGCAGGAAGCGCCAGCTGAGTACGCGGGTAATAACGCCTTCATTCACATAAAAGGACTGGTCGCGGTCGCGGGGAACGGGATAAAAACTCTTGCGGCCTTTCTTTTCCTTTTCCATACCCCAGCGCCATTGGTCGTCGTGGCGGTCCCAATCGGCCATGAGCATATCAAGCAGGCGGGCCTGCAGTACGCGGTGCTGATCTACCTGGTTATCGTTGTCACCGTGTATTTCGTCCAGCATTTTCTCGGTATTATAAGTTTTTTTCTCACTACCAGGCGTACGTTCTTCAAACAGGTACACCTGGTCTCCGAAGTCGTGGCGATAAATACCGAGCGTTGTATCCTTAGGGAGGTACACTAGTTTAGGGTTGGCGTGCGGCACCCCCGCCGATTCTGCCAGTTGCGCCACAGCCAGCGGTGCATATGGATTTGCGGCCGATATCTGGTCCTGCACGAGCGCTACGGCAAATGTTTCGCGTAACGGGATGGGAACCGCTACTATCGGGTTTTTACGCAGAGAGCGTAATACCCATTCGTCCCCCGATTTATCTTCCAGGCGTAACGAGCTGGTTTGTTTGCCACCGCCGCGTTGCAGGATGGTAAGGCCGCCTTTTTCGCGTTGCAGGTCTATTACCGGGAAAGGCATTGCTTGCGCCCATTCTGCACGGTAGTTATTGCCCAGCATTTTGCGGTGGAAGCTGCCTGCCTTGTTGTATTGCGGATCGATAGGTGTTACTACCACGTCGCCTAACTTCTTTTCAGGGACCGGTATGATCTTTTGAATAGCCTGCGTTGTCAGTTTCATTACATTACTGCTGTACAACGGTGTGGCAGCACCTTCGCCATAAAAGCTGATGCGGATTGAGCTGTCGCGCATCATTTCCAGTGTTGTATAACCATTATCGCAGGTCGCGAATTCAGATAGTTTTCCTTTCTTTACCCTGTTATCTTTTGCTCCTGCACCGCTAACAACATAGGTGAAATGATCTTTAATCAGTTGCAAAGTATGGTCGTGCCCTGATACAAAGATCGTGGGTTGCTCCGGCGGAATAGCTGCTTCCACGCTCTTGATCATACGCTGATAAACCGGGTGGGGAATATCTTCGGGGGTGCCGAAAATGCCGCGGGTAATAGGGTATACGGAACCAATTACCGGTAGTGGTATATATAAACCGCGATTAAGGTCGGTAAACGGAAAGATGTGTTGTTTAAGCGTGTAGTAACCACCGTGAGGGCCGTAACTGCGGAAGGGGTGGTGGGTGGCAAATACCACTAGTTTCCCGGGATTACGAAGAATGAGATCAGTAATGGCGGATGTTACTTCGTCCTCTGTTTTGCAATCGCAGGCGGAAGTACGGCCGGGCCGCTCGTATTGGTGCAGCCACCATTCACTGTCCATTATTATCAGTAGTATGCTGTTACCCACCGGAACACCTACGGGACCGGGACACCCATCTTTAGGAAAAAATTGTACGTTGGGCAATAGTTGCGAATCGACGTAACGTTGCTGGTTTCGTACCTTTTCCCAGCCACCGGGGCCTTGTTTGTTCCAATCATGGTTGCCGGGAACAAAATAACCGTTAGCGTTGGTCCCTTTCACCAGATTAATCTGGTAGTCGATTACAGCTTTGGCACCTGGATAATTTTTATCCAGTTCATTAGGAAGACCTTTTGGGTATATGTTATCGCCGAGAAACAGGATGGTATTATTTCCTTTATTAAGGTCGATGCGCTGTTTCACGGCATCGATCACCGCATTTTTGCCATGCTGCAGCTCGCCTGCATCGCCAATGAGGATAATGCGTTGTAATACACTGTCGGTTTGCTCCTGCGCGGTGGCCGCAAGCTGGTTAAAAACACCAAGCGCCGCCAATAAAACGATCTTTCTGAATGCTTGCATATTACCTGCTAGGTTGATAAGTAAATTTAAGGATATTGGCGGAGCCTTCTCCTGCTTCATTTGATATGTACATGTCGCCATTAGGCGCGAAAGTGATGCCTTCCGGCTGCCTGAAGCGGGTTTGCGGTAGATTAAAAACTTCTATTACCTGGCCCTTCAAGTCGGTGATAACCAATAAATGATTAATGGCCGAAATGATGTAAAGCCTTTTCTGTAGCGGATGAATGGCGGCAGCGGAGGGAGAAAAGTTTTTGATCTTGCTTTCCATATTTTTTGCGATATCCTTCACTGCTATTCTGAAAAACGGCAGGCTATCGTACTTCAGAGTACTCATGTCGAACCGGTAAGCGCTGGTCAGTCCTGTTTTTTTATCTACTTCGCAGTGTTTACAAATAATCACCACCCCATTAGAAGCTGGGTCGTAGTAGGCACTTTCGAATTCGCGTTTACCTTTTACCGGTGCGTCGTATTCCAGTGAGCTAATACTATCTGTAAATACATCCTGTATCAGGAACAGCGAACCGTTGCTTTTGAGCACCAGCCAGTCTTTACCAGTATGTACAATGTCTTCGTAGTCGGTGTTTTTACCAAACTTCCAGTTCTCGTAAGGCTCATCCTGGTTAACGTCCATTTTAAAGATGCGCCCTTCTTCATCGTTGATCGCCATGAACTGTCCGTCTTTTTCATGATGGACAATTCCGGAAATTTCTTGCATAGATCCTCGGACATGTAACTTCTGAGGAAGGTTCAGATCGTACCCTTTCGGGGAAGCGTATTTCCCGCCCTGGCCTTCGGTTAAGCCGTTACAGGAGAGCAATGTGAGAAGCAGGGCGCCGAATGGATACAGTTTCATACTCTTAATTTGATTGGTAAAATTAACGCAAAAAATACTGTAAATTGCTTTCATTCAAAGTGCTGCTTTTTAACTCTTATCAATATGGAAACAGGCTCTCTCATTGAAGCTGCAGAAGCATATGTAACACAACAGTTCGAGCAAAATACCAATCCCACGCTGGTGTATCACAATCTTGGCCACACGCGCCAGGTAGTTAAGGCCACCTCGCAAATCAGTGCATTTTACCGTTTGAGAGATGATGATCTGACTATCGTAATGGTAGCTGCCTGGTTCCACGATATGGGCTACGTACTGGGCGTTCGTAAGGGCCACGAGGAAAAAGGAGCTGAGGCGGCACGTGCTTTCCTGCAGCAACAACAGGCTTCTGACCATATTATCGATGGGGTGAGTACCTGTATATTAGCTACAAGACTGCCCCAGGCCCCCGATAGCCTGCTGGAACAAATCGTGTGCGATGCTGACCTTTTTCACCTTGGGTCCAAAGATTACAAAGAAACCGATAAAAGGTTGCGTAGCGAGGTGGAGCTTGTTTCCGGTGAAAAGATTCCTTCTGAAAAGTGGACTTTAGGTTCGGTAACTTTCCTCGAATCGCATCATTATCATACTTCCTATTGCCAAACGCTGTTAAAATCGCAGAAAGAAGAAAACCTGGAAAGGTTGAGAACTAAACTGGAGAAGAAACAACGCGAGGCACTGCTTGCCGCCAATAAAGCTACTAAAGAAACGCCGGTCAACGTAGCAGAGGAAGCTGTTGATACAACAGATACCATGGTTCATCCAATTAAATTAAAGGAGAAGAAAGATAAGGATAAGGAGGATAAGGCGCGAAAGCCCGACCGTGGCATTGAAACCATGTTTCGCACTACTTCTACCAATCATATACATCTTAGCCAGATGGCCGATACAAAGGCGAACATTATGATATCGGTAAACTCCATCATCATATCCATCATGGTGTCGGTGATGTTCCGCAGGCTGGAGGATTATCCAAATTACATATTGCCTTCAATGATATTCCTGGCTACCAGCGTAGCCACCATCATTTTCTCCGTGCTTGCCACCAGGCCTAACGTTAGCTCGGGTAAATTTACGGATAAGGATATACGGGATAAAAAAGCGAACCTGCTGTTCTTTGGTAATTTTCACCAAATGCAGTACGACGATTATGAACGCGGAATGGAAACGATCATGACCAATTCCGAATACCTGTATGGTAACATGATACAGGATATTTTCCATTTGGGCGTGGTATTGGGACGTAAGTATAAACTGCTCCGCATCTCTTATAATATTTTCATGTTTGGCCTGGTGGTATCTGTACTGGCCTTTGTAATAGCCGCACTTTTCTTTCCTGTAGCGCGATAACGACTTATGAACTTTCCAGACAACAAAAATAAAACTGCGCTGCTGTTTGATAGAGATCTCAGCTGGCTGTCGTTCAATTTCCGGGTGCTGCTGATGGCGGCTGAACCGGGTGTGCCGTTATATGAGCGCATCAACTTTCTTTCTATTTTTTCTTCTAACCTGGATGAGTTCTTTCGTGTGCGTATGCCTGCTATCCTGGCCATGAGTCAGTTGTTGCCGGGCAAAACCCTGAAGGATGGTGATGTGCCGGATAGCGGCATACTGGAGAAAGTAAGACGGACAATTAAACACCAGCAGGAAACATACGGACAGATACTGACCAAGGGCATACTGCCGGCTTTGAAGGAAAAGGGAGTGCATCTTTATTATGGAGCGTCACTGCTGCCGGAACACATGGATACGGCGACCGATTTTTTCCTGACGAAAGTATTGTCGTACCTGCAGGTTTTATGGATTAATACTGATAAACCCGGAAAGGTTTTCCTGGAGAATAATAAACTGTACTTCGCGGTAAGCGTGACGCCGGAAGGAAGTACGGAACAACGTTACGTAATTGTTAATATTCCTGCCGACGAGGTGCCTCGCTTCCTCCCGCTGCCGGGCGATTCGCCTGTTTATATTGCCTGGCTCGACGATGTGATCCGCGAGCACCTGCCATACATTTTTCCTTATCACACGATCAATGGCTGTTACAGCGTAAAAATAACCCGCGATGCCGAAATGGACCTGGATGAACTGAGCAGCGATATGCTGGCCCAGGTGGAAAAGATGGTGATGCACCGCGAAATAGGATTGCCCACCCGCTTTTTGTATGACCAGGCTATGCCCGAAGATATGCTGCAACAGCTGGCGTTGTATTTCGAAGTGTTGCCGGAAGAGCGTGTTGCGGGCGGCCGTTACCACAACCTGAAAGATCTGAACTCATTACCCATGCCCATTAAAGGGCCTGGCTTAAAATATCCGTCCTTTCCGCCTGCCAATGTTCAGGTGCTGGACAATGCGCCCACCCTCGATACGGTGCTGAAGAAGGACGTGCTTTTGCACCTGCCTTACCAGCGTTATCACTACATCCTGCGTTTCTTTAATGAAGCCGCCATAGATCCGGATGTGAAAGAGATTTATGTAACACTTTACCGCGTTGCTTCCGGCTCACAAATCGTGAATGCCCTTATCAGTGCTGCGAGAAACGGTAAAAAGGTAACCGTTCTGGTAGAGCTGAAAGCGCGTTTCGATGAGGAAAATAACATCCGTTGGGCAAAACGCATGAAGGATGCGGGCGTTAAAATTGTATACAGCATACCCGGTTTAAAGGTGCATGCTAAAATTGCCCTGGTAAAACGTAAACGCGGATTACACTGGGATCATGTGGGGTTAATGGCTACGGGCAACTTTAACGAAAGCACCGCCCGTTTTTACACCGACCATGTGCTGCTTACTGCCCACCGTGAAATGACGCAGGAAATGGAATTGCTGTTTATGTACCTGCAAACCCGTCAACAGCCGCAGGCTTATGGGTTTATTCCTTTTAAACAGTTGCTTGTAGCCCAGTTTAATCTTTTAGAAAGATTTAAGGGGATGATAGACCGGGAGATTGGTTTTGCGAGAGCTGGCAAAAAGGCGGGCATCACCATCAAACTAAATAACCTGCAGGAAAAGGCAATGATAGAAAAACTGTACGAGGCGGGAGAAGCAGGAGTGAAGATAGAACTGATCATCAGGGGAATTTGTTGCCTGGTACCCGGTCATAGTCCGAACATTACGCTGCGCAGGATTGTAGACCGTTACCTGGAACATGCACGTATATTCCTGTTTCACAACGATGGTAACGAAGAAATATACCTCGGCTCCGCCGACTGGATGAACCGTAACCTGCACCGTCGTATTGAAGTGTGTTTCCCGATATATGGGGCTGAATTGAAAAAGCAGGTAAAAGATATACTGGCGCTACAGTTGGCAGATAATACAAATGCCGTAATATTGGACAACGAAATGAACAATATACCCGTGGTCCGCGGGGCTAATGAGCCCGAAGTAAACGCGCAGTCCCGGATTTACGATTACGTTAAAGACTTAAAATAATGATGAAGTTTATTGCAGCCATAGGCCTTATTGTAACATTCGCCCTGCCTTCCCATGCGCAGGATATGAAGAAAAGTAACCTCGACAGCATTTATAATCCGAAAGCCAATGCCGAGGCGGAACTGGCGGCGGTTATCAAAAAGGCCGCAGTGGAAAAGAAACATGTGTTGGTGCAGGTCGGTGGTAACTGGTGCATCTGGTGCAAACGACTGTATAAATTCGTAGACGATAACGCCGAACTGAGCGAATACCGCGATAATAACTACATCGTTTATCACCTGAATTATAGTCCCGAGAACAAAAACCTGCCTATACTCGCGAAATATGGTTACCCGCAACGTTTCGGCTTTCCTGTATTGCTGGTGTTAGATGGCAAGGGGAAACTGCTGCACATCCAGGACAGCGGGTTATTGGAATCCGCTGATTCGTACGATAAAAGAAAGGTGCTTACCTTTTTCAAACAATGGACAATGGGCGCTATTAATCCGGCAACCTATCAGCCTAAATCTTAATCATGGTAAAGGCAATAGATCATAACAGGGTAGATGCATTTATCCGGAAAATGAACAGCCGGTTACAGTTTACACTGTTTCTGCTGGTGAAGTTGCCAATAGCTTTGATAAGCGGAGTGCGTGTAACGCACCTCGATAAAAATTCCTGCACTGCGAAAGTGCCTTACAAATGGCTTTCGCAAAATCCATTTAAATCTACTTACTTCGCCTGCCTTAGCATGGCGGCGGAAATGAGTACAGGCGCGCTGGCTATCATGTATACGCAGGCGTCTGCAAAACGCATGTCTATGCTGGTAACGGGTATGGAAGCCAGCTTCTCAAAAAAAGCAAAAGGTATTACCTGGTTTACCTGCCAGGCCGGCGGTCAGATAGAAGCTGCTGTTGACCAGGCCGTACAGTCAGGTGAACCGGTTACGATAAAAGTTGTTACTACAGGTATGGATAAAGATGGCCAGCTAATTGCCACATTCAACATTACCTGGTCTTTTAAAGCTAATTAAACTGATTATGAAGATCGCATTCCACGGAGCTGCACGTACTGTTACCGGTTCGAAACATATCATTACGCTGAAGAATGGTAAGAAAATACTGCTCGATTGCGGTATGTTCCAGGGTATGGGCCCCGATACCGATGCCCTGAACCGCGACTTCGGTTTTGAGCCGGCAGATATCACTTACATGATTCTTTCCCACGCCCACATTGACCACTCCGGATTGATTCCGCGGTTAACGAAGCTGGGATACCAGGGTAAGATCTATTGCACGCACGCCACCAGAGACCTTACAGAAATTCTCCTCATGGACTCTGCGGAGATCCAGGAAGACGATGTGAAGTTTACGAATAAGAAACTGGCCAGGGAAGGCCGCCCATACCTTCAGCCACTTTACACAATAGAAGATGCAAAACGTGCGCTGGATCAGTTACGTCCTGTATTGTACAGGCAGTGGTTCAGCATAGACGATGATGTTGAAGTAATGTTCACCGATGCAGGCCACATTATTGGCAGCGCTGCTGTACACCTTCGCATTACCGAAAATGGTAAAACACAGCAAATAACCTTCAGTGGCGATATTGGCCGTTACCGCGACGAAATATTGAAGTCACCGGAAGAGTTTCCGCAGGCGGATGTAATTATCATGGAATCGACTTATGGCGATTCGTTGCATACAGACGTGCAACCGGCGGACGAGCAGTTGCTGCGCCACATTCATGATACCTGTATCAAAAAGAAAGGGAAATTAATTATACCTGCTTTTAGTGTGGGCCGTACGCAGGAGTTGCTGTACGCATTAAACAAAGCCCAGTTAAATGGCATTCTTCCGAATGTAGATATTTTTGTGGACAGCCCGCTGTCCATGGAAGCGACTGATGTTACCCGTAAACATCCGGAATGTTTTAACCGCACCATACAAAAGCTGCTGGAGAAGGATGAAGATCCATTCGATTTCCCGGGACTGCGTTACATAAAATCAGTATCGGAATCGAAACTGCTTAATATGCGAAAAGACCCCTGTGTCATCATTTCTGCGTCGGGCATGGCCGAGGCGGGCAGAGTGAAACACCACATTGCCAATGGCATCGATGAATGGAAAAACACCATACTGCTGGTAGGTTACTGCGAGCCACAGTCGTTAGGTGGAAGGCTGATGAGAGGGGCGAAAGAAGTTTCTATTTACGGTACACGTTACGAAGTAAAGGCAGAGGTTGGGATTATTCGTTCCTTAAGTGCGCATGGCGATTATGAAGATCTGAGCCAGTGGCTTGCCTGCCAAAAGCCTGCGGCTGTGAAAAAACTTTTCCTGGTACATGGCGAATACGATGTACAGCAGCACTTCCGCGATTGGCTCATCAAGAAAGGCTACCACGATGTTTCTATACCAGACCGTCATTTTGAGATAGGCGTTTAATATCAGTCTTCTATCAATGGAAGCCACAGGTTCACTCTGGTGCCTGTGGCTTTTTCATGTTCGTCCTTCAGGTCTTCGATATCGAAAGACGCATCCATGTCGAAGCGGCTGTTGTATAATGACAGGCGGTCGCGGGTAATTTGCAAACCTTTCGACGCGTGTTTTTGCCCATTACCCTGCTTCATTGCAATAGCGGCCTCCCTGCCCACACCATTATCCTCAATGGTACAAAGAATACGATCGTTCACGATATGGAAACTAAGTATAAGCAAACCTTTGCCGGATTTATGCAGCAGTCCGTGCCAGATGGCATTTTCAAGGAAAGGCTGTATGATCATGGAAGGTATTTCCATGTAATCTACGTCCAGCTCGGGATCAATAACTACCTGGTAGGTAAACTGATCGGCGAGGCGCAGTTTTTCCAGTTCGAGGTAGTTTTCCAGCATATCCAGTTCCTTGGCAATAGAAATATTATTTAATTGAGAATGGTCCAGTACGTTGCGTATGAGGCGTGCGAAGCGGCCGAGGTACGAGAGTGCCTGCTCCGTTTCGTTCTTCATCATAAACGTTTGGATAGAGTTTAACGAATTGAAGATGAAATGTGGGTTCATTTGCGCACGAAGCGCTTTCATTTCCAGCTGGGCAATTTGTTGCTGGAAGGCCGCACGCTTTTTTTCATCACGTTTTACCAGGTAAAGCCTTGCCTGGAAGTAGCCGTAAATAAGGCTAAGGCCGAAAAGAATTAGCAGTGAGCGGAACCACCAGGTTTGCCAGAAGGCAGGCTGCACTACGATATTCAGCGTAGTCATATTTTCGGAGAAGACACCCGCGGTGTTAATACTGCGTACGCGAAAGGTATAGTCGCCTGGTGCCAGGTTGGTATATCTTGCACTCAATAATCCCTGTGCGTTCACCCACCTTTCGTCTACGCCATCTAACTTATAATAATACCGTAGCCGCTCATGGTGGTATTGCAGGCTTTTAAATTCAATACTGATAAAATTTTGACGATAACTGAGCGTAATTGGCTGGTCGTTACTGATAAGCGAATCGATGATCATTGCATTGTCCAGCACGCGGAAACCCGTAATGGTAACGTCCGGGGGTGGCGGCGAGGTAACCAGTCTTAAAGGATCGAATGCCAGCACGTGGTCGGAGGCTCCGGTCATTATGCGCCCATCGTTCAGTAGTGCGATACGTCGCCTTACTTTCCGGCTATTATCAATAATATCGTCGTTTTGAACAAAAGAAATCAGTGCGCGGCGGCGCGTATCGAACCGGTAAAAGCCGTACTGTGTAGTAAGCCAGATGCCGTTATAGCGACTTCCTTTAAGACTCAGCACCCATTCATCAAAAAAAGAATCGTTAACTTTTAGTGGTTCATAGGTATTGCTGCGGCTATTGTATATGAACAGGCCATGGTCGGTGCCTGCCAGCATCATGGTATCGCTAACGAGGTAAAGGCAACTGATGTTGCGGATGCTATCCAGCCCGTTTTGCCAGAATACAATGTGCCGGTCGATTTTGTTGGTGTTTTTATTGAACAGGAGGATGCCGCCTGTGCTGGTGGCCAGCCATAGCAACGAGTCGCCCTGCGGTTCAATGTCCATTACAGAGGTGCTGCGATGCAGCGTTTCAAGTACGGTGTTGTAAAGTGATACCTTGCCGTTAACCGGGTTCCATTCGGCCAGGCCACGTTTGTAAAGCCCTATCCATACTGAAGTGTCGTTATCCGGGTAAATTTTTAACACGGTCTGATCGCCGAATTCGTTGGGGTGGTGGTGGGCGAAGGTGCCTTTCTGCGGATCAAGAACCGACAACATCCCGTTTTCCTGACCAATTACGATATGGCCATTCTTTAGTTCATTGATGCTCCACACGAGGCTATGCTCTTCTACCAGGCCGTGCAAAGGATCTTTATCATGATAGCGTACGTTTTTCTTTAACTGGAATGTATTGTCCATCCATGCTATGCCTTGTCCCCAGTATCCAATAAACACATCTCCCGTGCTGCTCTGAAAAATATCGGTTACTTCCGAGCGCGGCAGGGTAGCTCCGTTAAGGGCAACGTTGCTACGATGGTCCAGGCGGGTAAACGACTGGCTGTGCAGGCTGAGGATGTTTACACCAAGATCGGTGCCCACCCAAAGGTGGCCATCACGATCGTTGAGAAAGCAGTTAACCTCGTAGTCGTAGTGCAATCCCAGTTCATCTTTATTATTACCGAAGATGTGTTCTGTGAATTTATTAGCGGTGCTATCATACCGGAAAATACCATTGTGTTCTGTACCTACCCAGATGTTGCGGTCAATATCAAGAGTAATGTCATAGGGCCTTACAGCTATATTTTGCTTCTCCGGATGCGGAAAAGTATATTCCTGCAATTGGTTAGTGATGGGCTGGTACCGGTATAACACGCTGTTTCTGCTGGAAATCCATAACTGACCGCGGTGATCGGGAAGTATTTTTTTTGCGCTGGATGGGATGTTGAGGACAGCAAGTTGATCCGGGTTATTGGTGGAGGAATAAACCGTCTTCCTGTTTTTACTGAACAGGAAAAGCTGCCGCAGGCCACTGATCCAGAGATTACCGTGCGCGTCTTCGGCAATGGCACTCCTCATTTGGCTGGCAATGCTGTCAGGCAGCGCCGGGTGTTGCCTGAAACGGTTGTTGGCTGCATCTAACCAAAACAAACCAGCCCGCGTAGTTGCCCAGATCTCGCCATCATGGTCTTCCATGAGGTTGTAGCAGGAAAGTCCTTCCAGTTCATCACCCTCCAATTGTACCGGAATGATCTGTTCCCGCGCAAAAGCGGGATCGTACATCCGGATATTGTCTGGCGTGCCTGCCCATATGCGCCCCCGACGGTCCTCCATCAGGCATATATCCTCGTAGTAAATAGATCCCGGTACGCGGTTGTAATCCGCTATGGTAATAAAATTACTGCCATCGTAACGCTGAAGGGCTGTGCTGGCTATCCATATAAAGCCTTTATGGTCCTGCAGAATGGCCGAAACGTGATTGCTGGCCAGCCCGTCCTGCATGGTAAGGTGTTTGAAGGTATAGGCATTAGGCGACTGCTGCGCCTTCGCCGGTATGTATAAGCATAAGGCCAGGCACCATTTCAGAATGCTGCTGACTCGTAAGCATTGTCTGTAAAAGGCCATTAGAGATTATTCACTATCGAAAATACTGTTTTTAAGCACGCGGTGCTAGTTACTGCCCCGCAATTGCGGCCTGGTATTTCTCTTCGTCAAACTCATTTTCGTTTTTCGCTATTACGATGGTGGCTACACCGTTACCAATGAGGTTGGTAATAGCCCTGGCTTCTGACATAAACCTATCGACCCCCACCAATATTGCCAAACCCTCTACCGGTATAACTTTCAGTACTGCTAAAGTAGATGCTAGCACGATAAAACCACTACCGGTAATGCCTGCTGCGCCCTTCGACGTAATCATCAATATAAATATCACAGAGGCCTGCTGCCCGATACTTAACGGCACATTATATACCTGGGCCATAAAAATTACGGCCATGGAAAGATAAATGCTGGTGCCATCGAGGTTAAAGGAGTATCCGGCGGGGATCACGAGCCCCACTACGGGCCTTGAACAGCCCAGTTTCTCCAGTTTTTCCATAATACCCGGCAGCGCCGACTCTGAAGAGGAGGTGCCCAGTACGATCAGCAGTTCGTTTCGAATAAATTTGAGGTATTGCCAGAGGCTGAATTTGTAGAACCTGCAAATAAGGCCGAGTACTACAAATATGAAAAGGAACATAGTAAGATAAACGCTGAACATCAACTGTACCAGGGATTTTAGCGAGTCCATACCGAATTCACCGATGGTGTAAGCCATACCGCCAAAAGCACCCAATGGCGCCAGTTTCATTACAAACTTGAGGATGTTAAAAAACACCTGGGATATTTTTTCGAATGTAACGATGATCGATTCACTTTTGGCGCCCATCTTTGAAAGGCCCCAGCCAAAAAGCACCGAAAACACGAGTACCTGCAGTACATCGCCTTTGGCGAAAGCTTCTACCACGTTGGATGGTACAATGTGACGGATAAACTCCGTCCAGTCGATGCCGCCTGCAGCTTGTTTTTCAAAACCCGCCACCTTTGAAGCATCCGCCCCTGCCGACGATACGCCTTTGCCAGGTTGCATGATATTGGCCACTATCAGCCCGATAACGATGGCCAGTGTAGTCACAATTTCAAAATAAAGCAGTGCTTTGCCACCAACGCGGCCTACTTTCTTCATGTCGCCCATCTTCGCAATACCCAAAACAATGGTAAAGAAGATAATGGGCGCGATTAACATCCGTATAAGGTTGATAAAAATATCGCTGATGAGTTTGGCAGTATCGGCAAATCCCGGGAAGAAATGACCTACAATAATACCAATAGTGATAGCAACAAGTACCTGAAAATAAAGATGTCCAAACAGTTTCTTCATGACGTAGAGGGAAATTTGGGCCTTAAGATAATGTTAAAAAATTACGTTATTTGGAGAACTTAATGCCGGGATAGCGATTATCTATTACTCTGGTTAACAGATAGGTGTATATTTGCAGAATCAACTCTCATTACGGGCGCTGATCTAAATCATTCTTTAGGAATAGCAGGGAATTTAATTTTGCGACATGAGTACAACCATTCAACAGAAAAAACACATTAACTGGGTCCATGAAATGGACTTTATAGGAATTCACCTGGTGCCCTTGCTGGCATTTTTTACAGGTACACGCTGGTTCGACTGGATTTTATGCGCCGTGTTATATGTGGTGCGTATGTTCTTCGTAACCGGTGGCTATCATCGTTATTTTTCGCATCGTTCTTATAAAACGTCGCGCTGGTTCCAGTTTATTCTGGCAGCAGGCGCTCAGAGCAGTTTGCAGAAGGGTGCGCTTTGGTGGGCCGCCAATCACCGCGTACACCATAAACACAGCGATACGGAAGATGATCCGCATTCTGCCAAAATTTATGGCTTCTGGTATGCGCATATTGGTTGGATTATGAGTAAAGATCATAAGGAAACCCGTTACGACCTGATCAAAGACTGGAAAGATCATAAAGAATTGCATTGGCTGAATAAATACCATTGGGTACCGGCGGTAGCGCTGGCTGTTGCTGTGTACTTTGTTGGTAACAAGGTAAATGGTACAGGTTGGTTCGATTGGGGTGCAGGCGTGTCTACCTTGCTGATCGGTTTCTTCCTGAGTACGGTGTTGCTGTACCATGGTACATTTACCATTAACTCACTGATGCACAAAATCGGTAAACCGCGTTATAAAACCGGCGATGAATCACGTAACAGCCTCGTGCTGGCACTGGTTACATTGGGCGAGGGCTGGCATAATAACCACCACTATTACCAGAGTGCTACAAGGCAGGGTTTTTACTGGTGGGAAATCGACATCACATATTATGTGATCAGAACATTAGGCGCACTGGGCATTGTGTGGGATATACGCGGTGTTCCGGCAAAAGTGAAAGAAAGCAATAAGGTTGGAACAAATGCAGCTCCAGTGCCTATTGCAGAACCAGAAGAGGTCGAAAGATAGATAATTCAGTATATTGATAGAAGAGGCTTTCCGTACGGAGGGCCTTTTTTTATTCCTCCTCGTATTCCCTGCCGAGTTTTTCCAGCTTGCCTGCGTTAATAACTTTGATGTTTTTACCAGCAACTTCTACGGCATTGTCATTGATGAGTTCATTCATCATCCTGAACGCCGTTTCGTACGTCGTACCCGTATAAGAGGCCAGATCTTGTTTGCTAAGGTTCAGGTTAATATAACCGTCCTCGTCCGCACCAAATTTTTGCAGCAACATCAGCAGCGCGGTTGCAATACGGCCTTTCACGGTCATATGAGCGAGGTTGCGCATCTTTTTCTCCGATTCCTGCAGTTCTCGGGCGTAAAACATCATGAGTTCGTACAATACCTCGTTATTTACCTTCAGCGACGACTTAAAAAAGTCCATATCTATGTAACAAACTGTGGTAGGTTCAAGTGCGGTGGCAGAAACGGGATAAATAAGTTCGGTGCCTATGCCGCGATGCCCAACAATGTCGCCTTTCCGGGCAAAACGGACGATCAGTTCCTTGTCCTTGCTCCAATGTTTATGCACCTTCATTTTACCGGAGTAGATGAAATAGATGCCGGTAACCGCATCATTCTCTGAAAAAAGAAGCTGGCCTTTATTAAGGGTATAGTTTTTCCGGTGTGCTTCCACCGCCGGTAACCATTCCTTTAAACACAACCTGCACATCAGGCAGGTTTTAAGATCGCAGCCGTGCTTGTCTTTCTTCATTTCCCGGTTTTAGAGTTTTGTTTGGCTAAAGGCCGGCTCCAATTTAATATATTCTTTTATTAAAGATGGATGCAAGCTTACAACTTCGCCTACAATTATGATAGCGGGATTGCCCATTTTCTCTCTTTCTGCCCTAAAAACGATGTCTTTTACCGTGCCGATCACGATTTTTTCATTTTTTGTGGTGCCTTCCTGGATAATGGCTACCGGTGTTTGGCTTTTTCCCCGGGCGGCAAAAATGTCCATAATTGCTTCCAGTTTGCTCATGGCCATTAATAGTACTACTGTGGCCGACGATTGTGCGGCCAGTTTAACATCTTCCGAAATACCACCGCTTTTAGTGGTGCCGGTGGCTACCCAAAAGCTTTCGTTCACGCCGCGGCAGGTTAGCGGGATCATTTGTGAGGCAGGTACGGCCAGCGCGCTGGAGATGCCTGGAATGACTGCCACCTCAATGCCATGCGCCCTTGCAACGTCTATTTCCTCCCCGGCACGGCCGAATACGAACGGGTCGCCGCCTTTAAGTCTTACCACGTGGCCGTGCGAGAAAGCGTATTCTATAATAAGATGATTGATTTCCTGCTGCGAAAGGGAGTGACAGCCGTAACGTTTGCCAACAAAGCGTAAAACCGCGCCCGGTTTTGCATATTGTAGCAGTTCCTCGCTGGCCAGCGCATCATATAATATCACATCTGCCGCGCCCAGGGTCTTAATCGCCTTTAGGGTGATGAGTTCGGGATCTCCAGGTCCTGCACCTACTAAACTTAAAAAGGGTATTGACATATTAAAATACATTACGATTAAAAATATCTGATATATTTCTGGTCTATGACTATAAAAGTAGGCAAAGAACTCCTAATTTCATGATGTAAATCATAAAATAGATCGATTTTTTAAGGTTGTGTGAAAGTAATAGTATTATATATTAATAATCGTAATTAGTTAGATAGGTCATTTATCACCCAAAACTCTTTCCATGAAAATTGTAATTATTGGTAACGGCATGGTGGGCTACAAGTTCTGTGAAAAATTGATTGCCCGTGCTATACCCGGCATAACGATCGTGGTATTTGGGGAAGAGCCTCGCCCGGCTTATGACCGTGTTCACCTGAGCAGCTTTTTCGACGGTAAAACTGAAGAAGATTTACAGCTCGCCCCGCTCGGTTGGTACGCTAAAAACAATATTCGCCTGCACCTCGGTGATCCTGTGCAGCATATAGATGCATCTGCCAAAACCGTACTTACTCATACTGGCTTGGTGGAGGAATACGATTACCTGGTAATGGCAACGGGCTCGTCGGCCTTTGTTCCTGACATTCCGGGAGTTGATAAGGACGGTGTTTTTGTGTACCGCACCATCGAGGACCTGGAAATGATGCGAAGTTACGCACCCAAAGCCAAAAGTGCGGCGGTGATAGGAGGCGGTCTTTTAGGTCTGGAAGCTGCGAAAGCCCTGATTGACCTTGGTATTACCGATACGCACATCATAGAATTCTCCTCCCGCTTAATGCCCCGCCAGATCGACGAAAGCGGTTCGCGCATTTTGCAGCATCAGCTCGAGCAAATGGGTTTAAAGATCCATACAAGCAAAAATACCACTGAAATTGCGGGTGAGCATACTATTGACAGCATGAATTTTACAGACGGCACTTCGCTGAAAGTGGATATGTTGGTTATTTCGGCAGGTATTAAACCGCGGGATGAACTCGCAGCGCTGGCCGATCTGGAAACTGGCCGCCGTGGAGGTATTGTGGTGAATGAAAAAATGCAAACGACAAATCCAGCCATATACGCGATTGGTGAGTGCGCCTTATTCGAAGGTATGATTTATGGTCTAGTGGCCCCTGGTTACGAAATGGCCGAAGTAGCGCTGGATAATATATTAGGCGGCAGCAAAATCTTCTCTGCTTTTGATATGAGTACCAAGCTCAAACTCATAGGTGTGGATGTGGCCAGCTTTGGCGATCCCTTTACACCGGATAACGAATGCCGCGCCATCGTGTTTGAAGATCATGTGAAAGGGGTTTACAAACGTATTAATGTGTCTAACGACGGGCAATACCTGCTGGGCGGTATTTTAATTGGCGATGCATCGGCATATAACATGCTGCTGCAAACGGCGAAGAACAAAATGAAATTGCCTGCCAACCCGGAAGATGTGCTGTTGGGCACCCGCGGTGGTAGCGGGACGGAAGCTGGTGGTGGAATATTAGGCTTACCGGGTGATGCGGTGATTTGCAGCTGCGAAGGTGTAACTAAAGAAGCGATTTGTAAAGCGGTGGAAGATGGCCATGAGAACTTTAACGCGGTGAAGAAATGTACAAAGGCCGCTACCTGTTGTGGTGGCTGTACGCCGATGGTGAAAGATCTTATCACTTATACACTTAAAGCGCAGGGTAAATATATCCGCAACGTATTGTGCGAACACTTCCAGTACTCCCGCCAGGAAATGTTTGACCTCATCAAAATCAAAAATCTCAAAACGTACGACGAGGTACTTGATCACTACGGCAACGGTGATGGTTGCGAGGTGTGCAAACCCGCCATTGTATCGATCATCGCCAGTTTGTGGAATGAGATGGTGTTGGTGAAAGGGAACGATACTGCCCAGGATTCTAATGATCGCTACCTGGCTAATATCCAGAAAGGGGGAACTTACTCGGTAGTGCCGCGTATACCCGGTGGTGAAATTACTCCGCAGAAATTAATGGTAATTGGCCGCGTGGCCGATAAATACGGACTGTACACAAAAATTACGGGTGGTCAGCGAATAGATATGTTTGGTGCGCACGTAAGTGATTTGCCGAACATTTGGGAAGAGCTGATTGCGGAAGGATTCGAAAGTGGCCATGCGTACGGAAAGGCATTGAGAACTGTCAAAAGCTGCGTAGGCTCAACCTGGTGCCGCTTTGGCTTGCACGATAGTGTAAGTTTCGCCATTAGGGTAGAAGAGCGTTATCGCGGACTGCGTGCGCCGCATAAACTAAAATCTGCCGTTTCTGGTTGCATCCGCGAATGTGCGGAGGCGCAGTCGAAAGACTTCGGCATTATTGCTACTGAAAGAGGCTGGAACCTTTATGTATGCGGCAACGGCGGCTCTAAACCCCAGCATGCTTTACTGCTCGGCACCGATCTCGATAGTGAAACCTGCATCCGCCTGATCGATCGTTTCCTGATGTTTTATATCAAAACTGCCGACCCGCTTACCCGTACTGCCACGTGGCTCAATAAAATGGAGGGCGGCATAGAATATTTGAAGAACGTGGTGGTGAACGATAGTTTGGGTATTGCGGATGAACTGGAAAAAGAAATGCAGTTCCTGGTAGATAATTACAAATGTGAATGGCGCGAAGTGGTGGAGAACCCTGAACTCCGCAAACGTTTTAACCATTTTGTAAATGCGCCCGGCGAAAAAGATCCTAATGTAAAGTTCGATACGCTCCGCGACCAGAAGAAGGCGGCAGAATGGAAATAAATTATTGATCATTAAAAGATTAGAACATGTCTATCCTAAGCACAGAAGTAACGACCTGGTTTTTTGCCTGTAAAGTAGAGGATGTACCTGCAAATGGCGGTGTTTGTGTGAAATATAATGAAGAACAGATTGCCCTGTTTCATTTTGCACGCCGGGGCGAATGGTATGCCTCGCAAAACCTTTGTCCGCACCGTATGCAAATGGCTTTAAGCCGGGGCATGATCGGTACGCAGGCGGGTGAACCCAAAGTGGCCTGCCCCTTTCACAAGAAAACATTTTCACTGGCAGACGGCCGTTGTCTTACGGATGAACACGAATGCTCGTTAACGGTGTACCCCGTTCGCATAGAGGACGACCGTGTATATATAGGTATACAAAATGGCAGAGAAGCAGCAGAAGTGATGGCATAGTCCGGAAACAGGAAACCCCGGCGGCTTGGCGGCGAACCGGGGTCCTTGACTTTAAAACGATTTGGCTCATTTAAAATCAACCAAATGTACTGTAAAAAACGGTTCCTTAAAGGAGCAATTATCATACTTTTTGCGGCTGGTGTATACACCCCGTTAAAAGCCCAGTTTACGCTGGACGCGCAGCTCAGAACTCGTACTGAGCTGCGCGATGGACAAGGCGCCCCGCTTCCCAAAACAGCCAGTCCTGCTGTATTTACCTCGCAACGCAGCCGCCTCTCCGCAGGGTATGCTACCTATCGTTTAAAGTTCGGCCTCGCCGTACAGGATGTTCGGGTGTGGGGGCAGGACGTATCTACCATCAACAAAAGCACCACGCAGGATAATAACGGGCTAATGCTGCACGAAGCCTGGGCCGAAGTATTTATTACGGATACGCTGGTGAAAACCCGTAGTCTCAGCATAAAGGTAGGCCGGCAGGAATTGAATTATGATGACGGCCGCCTGATCGGTAATCTCGACTGGCTGCAACAGGCCCGCCGGCACGATGCTGCGCTGATCAAATACGAATCGGGTGCCTGGATGCTCCATGCGGGCGGTGCCTTTAATCAGAATAAAGAAAATGCTTCAGGTACCATATACAATGCAACGCCTGCCGGCACTTACGCGGCTAATACCAACGGTGGTGCCATGTACAAAGGCCTGCAATTCGTGTACGGCGGTCGTAAACTCAAAAAAGGAAATGTATCAGTACTGCTGCTTGCCGATCAATTCTCCCGCTACCACCACGATACCGTAGAAAGCAAACCGGTAAAAACCTGGGATAAAGGTGTGTACACCCGTATTACAGGCGGGTTGTTTTTCACTAATACTTTTAAGTCGCTAACGCTTACCGGTGCTGCTTATTACCAGGCCGGCAAAACGGCGGACGGTGTAAATCTTAATGCGGCACTGCTGTCCGCATCTCTCCAATATGCCTTTACTAATGTTGTTAGCGCTGGCCTGGGAGCAGATTATACCACTGGTGGTTCATCTAACGGCACCTCTAATGCCTTTGATCCTCTTTACGGCACGCCGCATAAGTTCTGGGGGCATATGGATTACTTCTACACCGCTTCTGGTTTCGGTAACCGCGGGTTACAGGATTATTACCTGCGACTTAAAGTAAAACAGGGTACGAAATGGACGCTGGGTGCCGATCTGCATCAATTCCTAAGCACGAGCGATGTTCCGGCTAACGGCGCAGTTATATATGGCCGAAATTTTGGCCAGGAGCTGGACCTGAACGCGTCTTTCGCACTTACAAAAGTAATTGGCTTTGAAGGTGGATACAGCTTTTTTAATAGTACAGACGCACTGGTTGCGCCGGGTGTAAAAAATGTAGCCAATGCGCAAACCGCCAATCACTGGGCGTATCTCATGATCAATATCAAACCATCTTTATTGTTTAAATAAATTGTTTTCCCATGGACTATAAGAAACCTGCGGAAGTAGCCGGCACTATGATACAGGCCGGTGTAGATAAAGCGGCAATGTCGCTGGGCGATATGGTAGTCAGGGGCATTTTGTCCGGTGCTATACTTGGTTTTGGTACTACGTTCGCGCTTACGGCTACGGTGCAAACAGGCCTGCCCGTAATCGGTGCCGCTATATTCCCGGCATGTTTTATTATGGTGGTGTTGCTGGGTTATGAACTGGTAACGGGGAATTTCGCAGTGATGTCGCTTTCGCTGTTCGCCAGGCAAATAACGCTAAAGCAGTTAGGCCGAAACTGGCTGGTAGTATACCTGTCAAACCTCGCCGGTGGCTTATTGTATGCCGTGCTGTTCTGGATTTCTCTCACGCAGTCCGGGCAGGATAGCGGTGGTGCCCTGGCAAAGGCAATTGTGAAAATAGCCGAAACGAAAACGATCGGTTATGCCCAATACGGCAGCTCCGGATTAATTACGGTACTTGTAAAAGGAGTACTGTGCAATTGGATGGTCACGCTCGGCGTAGTGATGGCACTTACCTCTACGTCTACACTCGGTAAAATACTCGCCGCATGGTTGCCCATCTTCATCTTTTTTGCGCAAGGGTTTGAACATGCGGTGGTTAATATGTTTGTAATTCCTGCTGGTATGATGATGGGCGCTAAAGTGTCGGTGGGCGACTGGTGGCTTTATAACCAGCTGCCCGTAACCATCGGTAATATTGCCGGAGGCGTTATTTGTACCGCTCTTACGCTCTATTTAATGCATGGTCGCAAAAAGGGAACGGAGCATAAATCTGCTACCATCATTAGTGCCCGCCGTATGGCGAAGTAATAGCTCAACGTGCTGTTTGTTTTTATAAATTCCGGGTTGTTTTTTTAGGTTGATAAACCATCATAGCGTACAATGGCCGTCCTGGAGCCCGGGGCGGCCTTGTCATTTTTATCGCTTATATTTATTGCAGTTCATGCAATAACCACATTACAATGACCAACAGCAACTTTTATATTTCCACCGATAAGTCTGCCATGGATGTTGATATGATAACGGATTTCCTAAGCCGGAAAACCTATTGGGCGAGAGGGCGCAGCCGGGAGGCGGTAGAGCGTAGTATTCAAAATTCTTTGAGTTTCGGTGTATATACCAATGATGGTGTGCAGGTGGGCTTCGCCCGCGTAGTAACGGATTATACCATCTTCGCCTGGCTGATGGATGTTTTCATTTTAGAAACGTACAGGGGCAAAGGTTTAAGCAAGATGCTGATGACCGAAATAATGGCTCACCCGGAATTGCAGACGCTTAAGCGTTGGGGACTAAACACCAACGACGCACACACGTTATATGAAAAGTTCGGCTTCCGGGGGTTATCGCACCCGGAAATCATGATGGAAAAGCTCTGATCACCGCATAATATCGGTATCCACCGGTGTGTATCCCCAATGCCTGCTCAGCGAAAGTATCTGCCCTTTATGATGGAATTCGTGCGTAATAACATGCGTAAAGAATTGCAGTGCTGTAGTACGAATGTCGTCGCGGCGAACCTCTTCGTTCATGTCTGTATATCGTTCGAGGTAGTCTGCAACCAGTAAATCTATGCTGGCAAACAACTGTCGCGCATCGTCCACATTCTCGATGCTGCCGAAAGGGGTAAATTCTATCTCCTGTTCAAGCCCATATTTTCCTATCCAGCTTTGATAGGTATTACAGATGTGGACCAACAGGTTGCGGATGCTGCCGCCTTTGCCAAATTGGGGATGGGCGGCTGTGAAATGTTCGAGGCTCAGCGTGCCGCAATAATCGAGCAGTACTTTACGCGAACCTTTTATCATCTCATATTGAAGAAAGGGTATGCCTTGCATGGGGTGTGTATCTTTTACTAAAGATAATTCAAATACGCTGTCATGTCATCCGCGGTTCATCTAAATACCCGCCGCGTTTTTTTATGTGAAATGTTTATACCTTTGCCGCAGCAACCTACATCTCCCCACCTTTAATAATCACCACGATTTAATGATAACTGCCTGATTTGCATATTGATTGTGCATAGTGGCGGGTGCTTTTTTTACTGGAAACAAGGAATCAATGAACAGGAAAACTTTTATATCACTAGTGCTTATACTGGGCTCGCTAACGGCATTGGGCCCCTTCTCGATAGATATGTATTTACCGGGCTTCCCTGCTATTGCGGAGTCGCTTAACACAACGGTATCGCATGTATCGCTTTCATTATCGAGTTATTTTATTGGTATTTCTGCGGGGCAGTTGTTGTATGGGCCGCTGCTGGACAGGTTTGGCCGTAAGCCGCCTTTGTTCATCGGTCTGGCATTATACATTCTCGCCTCCGTTGGTTGCTCTTTTGCCACCACTATCGATCAGTTGGTGATCCTGCGGTTTATACAGGCAGTAGGAAGTTGTGCCGCTGCGGTGGCTTCTATCGCCATGGTGCGCGACCTCTTCCCCGTGGAGGATAATGCAAAGGTATTTGCGCTGTTATTCCTGGTGGTAGGCGCTTCGCCCATGATCGCTCCAACAGTTGGTAGTTACGTAACAGCTGCCTGGGGCTGGACTTCCGTATTCTGGGTATTAGCCGGTATGGGCATTTTGTTGTTCCTGGCCTGTGTGTATTATCTGCCCGACAGTTATAAACCAGATACCAGCCTGTCGTTAAAACCGGGCCCTATTATCTCCAATTTCCTGTCCGTTATCCGCGAGCCGCAGTTTTACACTTACGCTATTGCCGGCTCCTTTGCCTTTTCAGGCCTCTTCGCTTACGTAGCGGGATCGCCATTGTTATTCATGAAAGTATTCGGCTTAGGTGAAAAAACGTACGGGTGGATATTTGCCGCGCTCTCTGTTGGTTTTATCGGATCTAATCAGTTAAACACACTGGTGCTGCGGAAATTCAGAAGCGAACAGATAGTACCGGTGGCCATGCTTCTTCAATCGATCACGGGTATTGTATTTTTAACCGGTACTGTCAATGGCTGGTTTGGCCTGGGCGTAACGCTGTTCCTTTTGTTCATTTACCTCAGCTGTCTTGGGTTTACTAATCCTAATACGTCAGCACTCTCGCTGGCGCCCTTTTCCCGAAATGCGGGCAGTGCTTCGGCCTTAATGGGCGCTATGCAAATGGGCATCGGTACCCTGGCATCTGTGTGCGTAAGCCTGTTCGACGAAAAAGCGGGTGCGGTTCCCATGGTGGCCGTGATGATGGTAAGTAGCATTATTGCTTTAGGCATCCTGTTGCTGGGCCGCCGTAATATCGCGGAGCTGACTGTAGGCAATGGTCCTGGAATGGCCGTTCACTAACTTCAAAACATCTTCTTTGATAAACTGCCGGGTGATGAGCCCGGCTTTTTCTTTACCATTAAACTGCCGTTGCGTCGCACTCTTCAGCCGCATTAACCCTATTCAACATGTGAATATAGTACTCGTTTCATGCGGATATGCACGGTATTGATAGCAATGTAGTGTAGGTTAAGTGTAGGATAAGTGTAGAATAACTGTAGGATTACTGTAGGATAAGATACGGTGTATATAAGGTGTGAATAATCCTAAAATAGGTATACACCCTGATCTGTAAAGGGATTGGTAGTCCTGAAATGGGTTTACAGGCATGGGCTACAATATTCCATTCCGCTAATCCAATATGAAATATTCAGAAATCAATACTAAATTAACCAATGCCGTAGTGGCTCAACATCTACGCAAATAGCCCGTAAATTGACGCGCTCCCTTAAAAATACTTGGTTATCAGCCTTATTTTGGCTAAATTCGTCGTCCCTGTAAAATCAAAATTTGCGCTGAGCAGAAAAATCCGATTCAGTAACCATCAACTTAGCCGCGTTATGGCCCCATTGAGTAACTATTGCCCTCCGGGCGTAAGAGATAGTAATTATCGTACGATTTCCCAAAAGCTGTCAAGCGCCTTGAAAATACCCGAGGCCATGGTCACTTATGTACTGCTGGAAAAGCTGTACCAGGAGAAGCCACTGGAATGCAAGCGGTTCCTGCCGCAAAGTGCGTTGCACTATTGTCTTATGAAGGTAAAAGGTAGTTATGAAGTAGTAACGCTGTATAACCGGTTGTTCGTGAGGTTTGCCGATGGAACAACTATTTCATCCTGTCATGCGGATATGACATGGGCTGAGTTTTTCAGGGAAATGTGTGTGGGGCGTCCGCAGCAATTGTTTCTCACCCTGCAGGATGTGATGAGGAAAAATGGTTTTTAAGCTTTTCAGGAAAGCTGGTCAATAATCTCCTGCCAGATAATTCTTGCTACTTGTTCTCTTTCTACTACTGCTAACCTCTCATTTAAAGGAGCTAAGCTGCCCTCAATTAGCTGTTCTTCCTGCAAAGATTCTGTAATCCTATGGAACTGTTCGCCCGGCGCCAGCACCTGGTACGTTGTTGTACCCTGTTCCGGATTCACTTCAATATAGAAATTGTACGACCGGTGATCAATATACACGGTGATGATTGAGGTATCCATGGTATATGGTTTTAGATCCTGTTTAAATATATAAAATCCGTACCAGAAAATCCACAATGGTCTATTTGTGCAATGAAATGTTGCATTTGTCCAACACAAACATAACACCCATTAGTACTATATACGTTGCCAGGCAGCGATCCGGCTTTTCAGGTTGCTAAAATTTGTGGAGCAAAACGGGTCACGTCAGCTTACTGCTAAGGGAGTTCGTTGGTTGTAGAACAAATCCTACAAAGGGCGGTGAGGCTGTTTGTCAGTAATAGAAAGGGCCGGTTTAGTAGCCGGCCCCTGAATCATTTAGAAGACTTTTAGCCCTGTTCGGGTGAGTAGCCAATACACAGTTAGGAATACTATCAGAAAGGAAAGGGATAGTGCGAAATAGCGCACCACGCGGCGACTGCTTTTTCGGAAGGGGGCAAAGGCGATCATGTTGATCGCAAACACCGGCAGCGCTACCGCGAAGTTAAGTACCACGAAAACAGTGGTAAACAACAGGGTGAATATGGCCGGTTGTACAATAATCCCACTCACAACGCCATATAACACACCCATAACAGCGCCTGTCAATACAAACCAGGCTGCATATTTAAATCCTTTTTTCAGGTTGAACACGAAGTACGCCCAGCCGGAGAGGTGTGTATGGGAGGGAGGCGCCTGCTCTTTGCGCGGACTGTCTCCATTTTTTTTCTGCTTTTTATAGCGGGGCCACCAAATGATGAAACCCGTAACGAACAATACCAGCGGCATTAAACCGCCCAGCAGCGCCAGTATTTGGGTGGGCAGACCGCCAAAGGACCCGTAATGGATGGGCGTTAGCCAGCTGAGGTAAGCGTTGCCCACATCGGGGAAGTCGGTGCGGCTGTTCAATAGTACCTTTCCACTGTACTGGTCCAGGATAATCATTTCCCGGTTGCCTTCTACCGGAAGGCGCGTACCCAGCATGTCGAGTCGGTAGTTGCCGGTGCTGTCGCCGGGCAGGGCGATGCCGGCTGCACGACTGCCTTGCATAGTGGCTTCGCCAATGCGTACCACTTCGGCTATTGATAACGGTTTTGCCCCGGCTACATAGGTGCTTTTGGCGCCCAGCAGCTTGGCCACACCCTGTGGCGACTGACCACTCAATATAAAAAGGAGCGGGATCACCACTATGGAAAAGGTGATGCAAACACCGGTAAGCGACAATATGGCCACCACAGGGGCAGAGTAAAAGCCCAGGATATTATGCCAGTCGTAGTTCTGCCTTTTGAAGCTGGCTTTAAAGTTTACGGTAAGCACCGACTTAAGCTGCTTCCACTTATCTGGTATCCATAACCGCAGGCCGCTGATGGTAAGAATGAGTAGTATGAGGGCGGCTATACCCACAATGTACCTGCCAACCACGGGAATGAGCAGTGCGGTATGAAGATCGGTGACGATATGGATGAAGGCGCTTTCGTATAACCTTTTGCCAGCCAGGTTGCCGGTGTACGGGTTGATGAAGAACTGTTCTTCGGTTTTAAAATTGTAGGCCTTGTACGCCGCATTCGGACGGTCGTCTACCGCTTCCAGGTAGTCGAGCCGGATATCGGGGTATTGGGATTTGAAAACCGGGATAACTTCGCCCAGCGGCATTTTACGCTGCTGCGCCATTATTTCGAACAGGTGGGGATTGAGGGCCTGATCTATCTCATCATCAAAAACAAGAATACTGCCTGTTACGCCAGTAAAGGCAACGATGGCGCCGGCAATAATACCAAGGTATAAATGCCATTTACCAAACCAGCGCTGCTGATGTTTTGCCCATCTCAGGCGTTTTTTCTTTCCGGGTTGTTCCATCTGAGTTGACCTTTCGCGAAGTAATGAGGGATATTGTCGGGTACACTCCCGCTATGGATTTATACACAACAGGAATGCCCCTGGCTTAAAAGCTGCTGCGAAATTAAGCCACCACAAGCGTTAGGAGAAGACGGATCGGGAAATTATATTTCGGGAAAGGGAAAAACGTTATTCAAACAGTTCCTGCTCATTGGTGAAATAGGTTTTGCGACCGCCTTTAACCTGGTGTTGTATGGCGTGCCCCGTCGGACTTTCCGCTTTTTTATGCTGATGAATTTTCAGGAAGTCGCGCACTTCGCCAGCTATGATATCCGGGTGGTGCTTTTGAATTTGGGTAATCGCATCTTCCAATACCTTTTTTATAGCCTTAAACAGTGCCCTGACTTTAGCCGGGGGAATGGCCTTACTGGTAGAAAAGGGTGCAATGCCTGCCGCCCATAGTATTTCGTCCGCATACGCGTTGCCGATACCCCGCACCACATGCTGATCTAACAACTGGTTTTTAACCGCCGCGCGGGAGCTGCCCAGCTTTTGTTGCAGGTACGCTTCGGTAAACTCGTCAGACAGGGCATCTGGCGCATCACCTGGTTCCGGATCGACGCTGGCGCTGGCAATGCCCTGGTAGTCGGTGAGCGAGAGGGTGCTGCCATCATCGAACTGCAGGGAGAGGATGGTATGCTTTTGCTCCGCATCATCTTCCCTATAAATCAATTTGCCGTTAAGCATCAGGTGCATGCCCAGCAGGTGGTCGTTCGAAAACTGGAAACGCAGTTCTTTGCCCTCGCGGTACACCTTTTTCAACTGTTCCCCTTCAAAGGCTTTTTTTAGGGTGGATGCGGTGACTTTGAGTTTAGCGTTGCTTTTCACATGCAGGCTGCTTAGCTTTTTACCTTTCAGCGTCTTCTGCAGGTTATGACTAAATACTTCGAGATCTGGTAATTCAGGCATTTTTTTCTGTTTTATGTCGTGGTTAAAAGTCGCTCACAATTCATGCCATGGCAGTTTGCGCATGTTGTTTTACCTTCATCCTATCTAGTGCAGGTTTATGAGTGAAAAAATACTGATTGTCGAGGATAATTTTATCGAGGCCAATAATCTTCAGCAGCTGTTAGAGCGGGCGGGTTACACGGTGAGTGGTATTGCTGCCAGTGTGGAAAAGGCGCTGGTACTCATCGATCGCGAATTGCCCGACTTTGTGCTGTTAGATATATTCCTGCGGGGTGCGTCTACGGGCATCGATCTGGCGCGTGAACTACGTAAGCGAAATATTGCATTCATCTTTTTATCCGCCAACTCCGACCGCACCACGCTGGAGGCGGCTAAAGCCACGTTCCCTTACGGCTTCCTGGTAAAGCCTTTCCGCGAGCGCGATGTGCTGGTAAGTCTTGAAATAGCGCGTTACCTGCATGTGCATAGTCTCGATGCCATTAGTCGCCAGCCCGAAGCGGCTATCGCGGATAAAAAGATAGATATTAAATCTTATGGGATAGTAGGTAATAGCGTTCAACTTCAACAGGTGATCAAAAACCTGAAAATCGTAGCACCGGTGGATACGGCCGTGCTGCTTACCGGCGAAAGTGGTACAGGTAAAGAGGTGATGGCCCGGTTCGTTCATCAGCAGTCTACCCGTAAATCGAAGCCGATGGTGATGGTGAATTGCGCAGCCCTGCCTGCCACCCTCATCGAATCGATCTTGTTCGGTTACGAGCGCGGCGCCTTTACAGGTGCGAGGGAAAAGAGCATCGGTAAATTCGAGCAGGCCGATGGGGGTACAATTTTTTTAGATGAGATAGCGGAGATACCGGTAGAGCTGCAATCAAAGCTGCTGCGTGTTTTGCAGGAAAAGGAAATAGAGAGGATCGGTGCGGCCGGTTCTAAAAAAGTGGACGTACGCATTATTGCCGCCACCAACCGCAACCTGGAAAAAGAAGTAGCCGAAGGGCGTTTCCGGATGGACCTGTATTATCGTATCAATGTATTTCCTGTTCATTTACCACCTTTAAGAGAACGGGCCGAAGATATACCACAACTGGCCGCGCATTTTGCCGCGCTATATGGCAACAAAACCGGCAAACCCAATGTGCAGCTTAGTGCGCAGGTGCTGGCAAAATTAACGGCCCATCATTGGCCAGGTAACATCCGCGAACTGGAGCATGCCATGGAGCGCGCGGTGTTGCTGAGCGAAAATGGACTTATTAAAGAAGTGTTGTTGCCTGAACTGCAGGTAGGCAAAACAGAGGCGGCTGCCGGCATTAAAACGTTTGAAGAAAACGAACGCGAACACATTATTGCGGTGCTGAGGCGTTGTAATGGAAAGATATTTGGTCCGGGCGGAGCGGCGGAGGTGTTAGATATGAATGTATCTACCTTAAACTCCCGTATTAAAAAGTTAGGCATTGATAAGGAGCGGTTGTAGTTAGCAACCGCTTGTTCCCCCGACAACGAACGTAAGCGTTTTGTCATGACGTTGCACTTCCAGTACACCTTCTTCCTTCCATAATTCATCCCCGGTGCGTTCCTTTTTGTGTAAGATGAGTTTCACTTTAATGTCCTCGCCAGTCCAGTATAACGGTTCGCCTTCTTTATCAGGATCGCCTTCCAGTACTACCCATTTTTTATTCACCATCAGCAGGGCAGAGCCTTGCAGGTTGTGGGCAAAAATGTAGCTGGCTTTATTCTTCGAAATGGTAGTGTCAGTGTACTCAGCGGCGCAACCATCCAGTATCCAGGCGGTTTGGTAAAATGAATTTACGACAAACGTAGTATCGTCCGATGCTTTATATAGTGTTTCGCCCTGCGGTACTGTACGGGCTTTGGGTTGCTTCGCCACACCATCGCCAGTTTGCACAATGATCGATTCTGTTTTAGAATAACCGAAGCGGCAGGAGGTGCAGACGGCTATCAGGATTAGGTAGAGATATTTCATGGCGATTGATTTCTTTGTGAAAGTAGTGTAAATGGGCGGGCTATTTTTTCTTTATTGAACTGGATAATTATCTGGTTTACTATTTCGTTTATGCCGGCTGGTGATTAACAAGTACAAGCACAAAATATGTGATACATGCTGTATTATGGTGAGCCAGCAAATTATTCCGATCAAAATATGTCGCGAAGAAAAACGCAGATAATTCTACCCGGGAAGGTGAGTTTCAAGAAACTATTGAAGCAGGATAATATTTCCATACACAGAAATGAGGGGTTGCAAAAACAAAAAGGGAACAATACAATTCATTGTATCATTCCCTTTGTTCGTACCGCGTACGGTACGTTCTTCGAACCATTTTTTGCACGATTTGAAGAAGTTAGCTTCACTTTTAGCGTCATAGACTCTCCGACTCAGATGGGCAGTCTCTTTCTTTTCACCAGCCTCAGAATCCCGAGACATGAGAAATTGCGTTACAAACACAAACCCATTAGCGCCCTGATCGCATATTTGGGCGAGCACGGTAATCCCTTCGGGCAAAGATCAAAGAACGTTGCCCCTACGAACCCTGCTTAGTGTTTCCTTGGTAATTCCAAGATAGGAGGCAATGATGTGTTGTGGAAATCGCTGCATGAAATTGGGATACTCTTTTACAAATTCTGCGTAGCGGGAGTCCGCGGCAAGGCTGATCGTGGAATTCAAGCGCTTCTGGTTGGCGATCGAGTTCTTCTCCTCCATTACTTGAAGCATCTTCCTTACTGAGGGTATTTGGTCTAGCACAGAGACGGTATCTGTGTGGCTAATGGTAAGCAGCTCGCAATTTTCCCAGGCATCTATATTGTATTTTGATGGCGTCCGCGTGACGATGCTTTCCCTGTCGCCCATCCACCAAGTCTCGATGCCCAGTTGTATGACATGCTCGGCTCCCTTCTCATCAGTGCTGTATTGCCTCATTGCTCCGCTGACAATAAAACAAAAATGCCTGCAGACTTCGCCCTCCTGAAGGAAATACTGCCGCTTTTTAAGTCTCTTGAAGGAAAACATCGTTCGGACAAGATCCTCTTCCTGCGCGTTCAAGGGAACTCCGGAGTACCTATTAATATATGAAATCAGTGAATCATGCATGATGTGAAAATCCAGGGTTTGAGCTGCATTATCCTTCGTGGTAATACAGCACGTGACCATCCTCCTTAAGTGACATCCCGCACTGACCGGGCTTGGCCCGTAAGCCAGGTCCCGCGCCGTCAACCATGAACGAATATACACATCCGTTGATATTTATCAACGTTCTTTTTTATCATTTGCTATCGCTCGACGGTACTGCGAGGATGTAGTTTTGTTGAACAATTATTAATTTAAAAATCAGAAAATCATGACACAATCAAACAATGCCATTTCGACTAATTCAGCTGAATTAAACAAGCAAATCGTGTTGCAAGCCTATGCCTCTTTGAAGGCTGGGAATGTCGCGGGCTACTTCGACAGCATGGCCGATAATATCACGCTCACCTACTTCGGCAATCACTTGTTCACAGGAACATATCACGGCAAGCAGGATATTTTGGACAACTACGTGCCGGTATTGCTCAATCGTCTCGAAGGGCCTATCAAAATTACGGTTACTAACGCGATTGCGGAGGGTGATCAGGTTTTCGTGGAGGCGGAGGGCGAATCCAAAACCAAGGACGGACTCGATTACAACAACCTTTACGGCATTGTGCTTCGTTTGAAAGACGGAAAGATTACCGAAGTCCGTGAATACATGGACACGGAGCTAGTTAAGGCCATCTTCGGCTGAAATCGCGGTAACACACAACTTAAAGGGTAACAGGCGCTCGCCGGCGTTCAGACTGTGAGGTTGTCCGGCAAGATAAACTGATATGAGTCCAAGTCAAGGGACTCGCGGCTCGTACCCCACTACTATATGCACGATTACAGCGCCATATTAAGTAGCGAGGAATGTAATCACATTTGCTGAGAAACAGACGATGCTTGACAAACGAAACATTTTCCATTGATTTTTAGACGGAAGATAAAGTAGCTCGTCAGGTTGGGAAAGATTTACTTGGCCGGATGCTTACAATTAAACTGTGTATTCGTTCGAATTTCAGCGCATTCGCTTTTGTGATATGCCCCATGGAGGATTTTGGAGGGTTTGAATCCCGTGCGCTTCACCTTACGGTACTTCGAACCCCAAGCCAATAAAAATTAAGAGGATGTGAAAAAAGCGAAGAATCAATAGGTCTTATATCAAAAAAAATAGGAACAGATGATAAATCTGTTCCTATCTAAGACAATGTAGGAATATCTACGTGTACCGCGTACGGGATTCGAACCCGTGATTCCTCCGTGAAAGGGAGGCGTCTTAACCCCTTGACCAACGCGGCGCTTTTATTTCCCAACCAGATGTTCTCTGTATTTTGGGAACGCAAAAATAGGAAACTGTTGTGAATCACCAAATAAAAGTTTCACATCGCTGGAAAAAAGTTTGAAGAAGCGCGGCTGTAAAGGGTTGTGGAGATGTATATTTTTTATTCTAACGGATGAGGGTAACCGTTCCGCTCTTTGAAAAGTCGCCACCGAGATAATCTTTTGCCTTCACCATCCATACATACACGCCGCTACTTTGTGGTTTGCCGTTTACATTACCATCCCATCCTTTACCACTTATGTTACCGTGATAAACAAGCTCGCCCCAGCGGTTAAATATGCGGAAGTATTCGATGTTTTGTATGCCCGCGGAAATGGGGCGTACCCAATCGTTAACACCATCGTTGTTGGGCGTAAAACCTGTGGGTACAAATACGGCAGGCAGGGTTTGAAATACGCGTACGCGCAGACTCGATGAATCTACACAGCCGGCTTCGTTTAGTACGTACACTTTATAGTTGATGCCATTGCTCGGCGTAAAGTAAACGCCAATTGGATTAGCAATATCGGAAGCGGAAAGGCTGGTGGCCGGCGTCCACTCGTAATGCAGGCCGCCGCTTGCGTTAAACTGCAGCGGTTGCCCAAGTACCACGGCTGTGTCGTTCCCCCCAAATGCCTTTATCTCCGGCAGCATGGTGATGGTTACGGTATCTGTGCCTGGTTTGGGACAGCCGGCTACATCATAGGCGTACAGTACATACGAAGTTGTGGCCGTTGGCTTCGACGTAGGATCAAGTGTATTGGCACCGGTAAGTGTGTTGGCTGGCGACCATGTGAACGATGAGCCTACAATGGTGCCATGCAGTTGTGTAGCCGCATCATAACAAATCATCTCGTCGTAACCTGCATTGGCCCGTGGATAGGGGACGGCCGTTACCACCACCTGGTCGGTGGCCGTGCAATTGCTGATGCTGGCGGTTACGGCATACGTAGTGGTGGTAGTAGTTGTTGCTACCGGGCTTTGGGCCGATGAATTATCTAACTGTCCGGCAGGTGTCCAGGAGTATCGCAGCCCGTTGGACAGTGTATTTAACGTGATCGGGTCGCCTGCGCAAATGGTGGTGTCGGTGCGGGCGGCTAAACTAACGGCATTGACCACACGCACTAAAACAGAATCGGTATTTAAACAGCCATCGTTATCGAGTTGTACAAAATATTTCGTAGTGGTAAGCGGCTCCACTGTTGGCGTAGTGGTAGCTGCATTCGTCATGTCTGCAGTAGGCGTCCAGCTGAAAATGCCTGTACCACCGGGCTGTAATTGCAGGCGGTCGGGCGGACAAATAAGCGTATCGCGAAAAGCCAGGTTAATTGGTGGTTTGTCGAGTATCTCGTAAGGTGTATCCAGGGTGTCGAGGCAGCCAACTGAGTTGCCGACGATGAGCCGGATGTTTTTAGTGCCCATTGTAGGATAGGTGTACGTGTTGTTTTGTTGTAACGATACGTCTGAGAAAACCGAGTTCTCACCAAAGTCCCAGTTCCAGGAGTTGACGGTGCCATATACAGTAGTAGTGGCATCGGTAAACGTAATGGGTTTATTGATGCAGCTGCCGCTAACGTTAAAATCCGGTTCAAAACCGGGGTATACCCTTGCGATGGCGGTCGTGCTATCGGGGCAGGTTTGTCCGCGGTTAATGGTTAGTTTAATGGTGTAAGTGCCTGCTGTGGGAAAGGTATAATTTGCTACGGGGGTGGTGGAACTGTAAACCGTATTGTTCGCTGCATCCATAAAGTCCCAGTTGTAAGTGCTGATCAGCGGGCTGGTAGAGCGGTTGTCGACTGCCAGTGTCTGGGTGTTGCCGCAAAGCATGTACTCTGGCAGTAGCGCAGCCGCAGCAATGGTACAGGAGGTGATATTGATCTGCAGGTCTTTTCGCTGTGTGGCAATGGCTACCCCGTTCCTTATTTCCTGTACGCATACAGTCACCACATACATCCCTACGCCTGGCGCAATGCCCGTAATAAGCCCCGTGTTGGGATCTATTTTTACGTTGGACCCCAGCGGCATGGAACCGGAAAACTCACTACCGTAAGGCACCCCATCGTACGGCGGGTCCAGTGCTGGGCGCGAGTTAGTTCCTCCGCCACCACCGCCTCCTCCTCCGCCACCGCCGGAAAGGCCAGTTGTTTGGTAAGCATCGCAAAAGGAATACCGTAGCTGGTCGTTGTCGGCATCCTGTGCGGCAAAACTGTAGGAGAAAGAGTTGTTGGCGCAAATCACCACGAGGTCGCTGCCAATGAATTTGGCGCTATTGTTACTCGCGGCACTGTTGGCTACGCCGGGTATTTCGCCGGTATAAGTAGCGCCTACCTGGTTGTAGCTGCCCAGGTTACTGATGCCCTGTATGCGGAAGGTTACCTGCGAGGCGAGCAAATACCCTTCGGCATTACCATCCAGCGTAACGTCGAAATGGTAATAGGCTACGATATAACAAATAAGGGGAGGATTGGTGATGCAAGGGTCGGTACTCAGGTAACTAAGCTGTTCCTCGTTCGATTTGTTCACCTGTATATCTCTAACCCTTGTATAAGTGCCACGGTTAAAGATACTTACGTACATGGGATCGGGGAACTGGCGCACCGGTTCACCGCAGCGTTTAAAAAGTTTGATCGTAACAGAGTAGGTGTATGCGTTACCAGATACGTTCCTGAGGGTATAATACATTTCACCCCCCGTAATATGGTCGGCATACGCTATGTTTACGATACTGGTAAACAGGAATATCAGGAATAAGAAACGCTTCATGCTACAGGTGTAAGCTACATAGATCCTTCGCTCTCTGTCAAAATGGTTACTGTCTTTTGCTCTCTATGTAAATTTAAGATAGAATAACGACAAGTTAAGGGGCATGGTTGCCTTGGCAATCATTAAACCGATGGATAAGCGGAATTTGACGGTAAAATAACTTTTAATGTACGGCTATTATCCCTGCCGACGACTCCCGTACGCATAGTTCCGTTGCCAGTACTTTGTGCTGAAAGCCCTCCACGGGCCTTTTACTTTCTATCAGCTCTATCATCAGCCTGGTGGCCAGGCTGCCCATTTCAAAAGCCGATTGTTTAACGGTGGTTAGCGCAGGGTCCAGCAGTTCGGGCGATGCAAAGTTCGAAAAACCGGCAAGGGCCACCCGCGAGGGAATGGCGATATTCCATTTGCGCAACAGGGTAAAGGTGTGCATAGTAAGCCTGTCTGATGCGGTGAAAATGGCATCGGGCGGTTCGGGTAGCTTTAGCAGCTCGTCCAGCGCGTTTTCAACTTCCTCGGGCAGCATGCCCCCGTGCCTGCAATATTTAATGTACTGTTCCTGCTGCGGCATGTCGTGATCGGCTAGTGCCTGGTAGTATCCTTCCAGTCGCCCGCGGCTGATAGACATATGCGGCGAGCTGGTAATGTGCGCAATGCGTTGATAGCCAATCTGAATAAGATGCGTAGTGGCCTCGTAAGCACCGCCGAAGTTATCGGTGGTAATTTTGTGGCAGGCCTGGTGTTCGGGCACGCGGTCGAAGTAAACGATAGGCAATTCCTGCTGCTGCATTTTTGTTAAGTGCGAAAGGTCCTTCGTTTCGGAGGAGAGCGATACCAGCAGGCCGTCTATCGACCGCCAGGTAAGGTTCTCCAGGTTCTTTACCTCCCGTTCGTACGACTCGAAATGCTGCGTTACAATAACCATATAGTCCTTCTCGTACGCCACCGACTCAATTCCATTCATCACTTCCGCATAAAAACTATTGGGTATAGTGCCCAGCGCCACGCCAATACAGCGGCTGTTTTTATTCTTTAGCCTTTGTGCAATAAGGTTGGGGCGGTAATGATGTTCGGCGGCATAGTTTTTAACCCGTTGCTGCGTAGCCTCGCTTATTTTATAGCTGCCTTTGAGCGCCCGCGACACTGTCGATAACGACAGGCCCAGTGCTTTGGCTATATCTTTTATGGTGATATTGACTGATTTCATAACGGGAATTGGCTGACTCCATGAATATACTATTTAAACCCGTTTTATGCAAACGTTTGCCCAAATAAATACCCGCCACAGTAAACGGTTTTCATAATTTAAATCTTAACTTGATCCCAGATAAACAGTATAACGCATAATCGATTAAGTGTTAAGGTTATAAGCGAGGTGTTTTTTATACGAGTGTAGTTAGGATTCCGATGTTATGATTTTCTCTGGCGGTGTTACAGCCTCCTTTAAACTGTTACCGGTACAGGGCAGTAAGCAATTTTTTAATGTTGATAATGGTCTTGGTTTTCCTGCTTTTATGCGGGCAGGGAATCGTTTTTGCTAAAATTTAAACTTTCGTCGTGAAGAAGAAAATTTCTATCTACGATATTGCCCGCGATATGAGCGTATCGTCTGCCACTGTTTCTTACGTACTGAACGGTAAAGCGGCCGAAAAGCGTATCAGCAAGGGTTTGGAAGAACGTATCCTGGCGCATGCCCGCGAACTGGGCTATCGCCCCAATATGATCGCTAAAAGCCTGCGCACCGGTAAAACGAAAATTATCGGTATGCTGGTAGAAGACATCTCTGATCCCTTTTTCAGTAGTATTGCCAAGGTGGTGGAAGAAAGAGCGGCACAACTGGGATACAGGATATTCTATTGCAGCACCGAAAACGATACCACACTAACCAAAGGCCTGCTCCGCGTATTTCGCGATGCACAGGTAGATGGTTATATCATAGCGCCACCGCCCGGACTGGAGCAAGACCTGCAGGAATTGCAGGAAGATGGTTACCCTGTAGTACTGTTCGACCGCTTTTTTGATGGTTTAGAAACCGCCAATGTGGTAACCGATAATTTCGACGGCGCTTACCAGGCCATCCGCCACTTCGTGGAAAACGGCTGCCAGCAAATCGGGTTCATTACGCTCGATTCAGAGCAGGTGCAAATGCAGGACAGGTTAAGCGGTTATGATAAAGCCATGGAACAAAGCGGTTTAGAGTCGTTAGTGCTGAAGGTTCCCTATGAAATTAAACACCGCAACGCGGCAGGTAAAATAAAAACTTTCCTGGAAGATAACAGTCACCTCGAGGCCGTGCTGTTCGCCACAAACTACCTCGCCATAGCCGGCCTGGAAGTAATGAACGACCTGCATATGCAGGCCCCGGCCGATCTGTCTGTGATCAGCTTCGATGATATCAAATACTTCTCGCTCTTCTCGCCATCTGTTACAGCGGTGGCGCAACCGGTAGAAGCGATATCCGAAGCGGTAATACAGCAGCTCATCGATTGCCTGGAAAGCAGCGGTACACTGGAAAAGAAAACAACGGTACTGCCTGTAAACCTGGTAGTCAGGGCGTCATCGTCGCCTGTACTGGCCGTTAGATAGTGCAAGCCTGATTTACCGGCATTTGCAAAATGGAGGAATAGCCGTATATTATCAACCCATATTCCTCCACGTTTAAAAAAGACAGATGCAACAGACGAACGACCCATTAGTACTTGGCATTGATATAGGCGGTTCTCACATTACCGCAGGCATGGTAAACATCAGCAAAAAAACATACGACGACAAAACTACGGTAAGGCTTCGGGTAGATAGTCATGCCCCGGCCAAAGATATACTCGATACCTGGACACAGGCCGTGAGCATGGCCTGGAACAACGCCGGTGCAGAAACAACGCGAATCGGTATTGCCATGCCCGGACCATTCGATTATAAAAACGGCATCAGTCTTATTAAAGGATTTCATAAATACGAAGCGTTATATCAACTGAACGTGCGCGATATGCTAGCCGACAGGCTGGCCATTTCATCTTCCCATATATTAATGCGCAACGATGCCGAAGCCTTTTTGCAGGGTGAAGTGTTTTGTGGCGCTGCGCGTGGGTTTAATCACGCTATTGGTATTACGCTTGGTACTGGTCTGGGCTCGGCCCGCAGCCATAACGGTGTTACCACAGATGCGGAATTAAGCGTTACCCCTTACCTGGATGGGATGGCAGAAGATTATAGCTCCATCCGGTTTTTCCTGCGGCGGTATAAAGAATTGACAGGCAAAGAAGTGCGTGATGTACGAACGATTGCCGACGAGGTAGAGCATAGTGTATTTGCCGCGCAGGTGTTCCGCGAGTTCGCCCATCACCTGGGTATGTTCCTGAAACATTTTATTCCTATGGACCATCCGGAAGTGCTGGTAATTGGCGGTAATATTGCCAATGCGCTTCCTATTTTCGAACGCGAGTTAAGGAGAGAGGTAGGAGATTTGTTCGATGGGATGGAAGTGCGGAAAGCGGCGCTGGGCGAAGCGGCGGCACTTATCGGCGGCGCCTGCTGCTGGGAGTTTGTAAAATAGCAAGTAAATATTCCACGATAAAATAACCTGATGAAAGAACAAGTAAAATTCACAGAAAAGAAATACCTCGTTACGTTGATTTTTGTTACCTCTTTGTTTATGTGCTGGGGTATTGCCCTCACGATGGGCGATGTGCTGAACAAACATTTTCAGAACGTACTCAATATTTCCAAGGCCAAATCCGCGCTGGTGCAGGTATCTATTTTCGGAGCTTATGCTGTGATGGGGATACCGGCGGGTTTATTCATTAAAAAGATGGGCTACAAAAGTGGTGTGCTGTTGGGTTTGTGCCTGTACGCGATTGGCGCGTTCCTGTTTGTACCGGCCGCGAATGCAGCTTCATTCGACATTTTTCGTGCTGCTTTGTTTGTACTTGCCTGCGGCATGTGTACGCTGGAAACAGTGGCACACCCGTTTGCGGCGGCGCTGGGCGACCAGCGAACAAGCGATCAGCGTATCAACTTTGCACAAACCTTTAATGCAGTGGGCACACTCATCGGCCCTTTTATTGGTACTACCTTTTTGCTGGGCGCACAAGGGCAGCATGCCGATGAACTGTTCACCGTGAAACAATTGTACCTGTACATTGGAGGAGCTATTGCGCTTATCGCTTTGTTATTCGTATTTGTGAAAGTCCCTGCCCTGCAGGACCCGCATGCTTCTTACGAAACCCCTGAACAGGCAGAGCAGAAGGGAAAGAAGAAACTGTTTCAACATAAAAACTTTGTGTGGGCTATTGTGGCGCAGTTCTTTAATGTGGCAGCACAAGGCGGCACCTGGGCTTTCTTCATTAATTACGGAGCAGAGAAAATGGGCTTCAGTGATAAGGAGGCAGGTTATTACATGATCGTATTCATGGGTATGATGCTGGCCGGTCGCATAGTAGGTACTTCACTGATGCGCTTTATCGCCCCTAACAAATTGCTGGCAGCTTTTGCTTTAGGCAGTATACTGATGTGCCTTATCGTAGCGCAAAGCTGGGGCTGGGTATCGTTTGTGGCGTTGCTGATGATCAACTTCT
>NZ_CABHOU010000055.1 GCF_902168175.1 uncultured Chitinophaga sp.
CGGTTGCCGCTGTATATGCTGTTACTAAGGACAGGCAGCTGGATAACTGGATGGATACGGCTATTGCGGTAATCGCGGCGGCACAGAAAGCAGACGGTTATATCTATACTAAAAATATCATCGGGCAGCGAAAAACAGGTGCACAGAAGATGTTTGATGATAAACTGAGTTTCGAAGCGTATAATTTCGGACACCTGATGACTGCCGCCTGTATTCATCATCGCGCTACAGGCAAAACGTCTTTATTGGAGGTCGCCCGTAAGGCTGCGGATTTCCTGATCGGCTTTTACGCCACCGCCACGCCCGAACAGGCGCGTAACGCTATCTGCCCCTCTCATTATATGGGACTTACTGAACTATACCGCACCACGCAGGATAAACGTTACCTCAACCTGGTAGTGAAACTGATCGATGTTCGTGGAACGGTGGAGGGCACCGATGATAACAGTGACCGTGCGCCTGTGCGGGATATGCAGAAAGTTGTCGGACATGCGGTACGGGCAAATTACCTGTTTGCCGGCGTAGCCGATGTGTTTGCTGAAACGGGCGACAGCACGCTGTTCCGGACACTTGGTAAAGTGTGGGATAATGTGGTGCATACAAAAATGTATGTTACAGGCGGTTGTGGCGCTTTGTATGATGGTGTTTCGGTAGATGGGACTTCCTACCTTCCGGATACCGTGCAAAAGGTACACCAGGCTTACGGTCGCGATTTTCAATTGCCTAATTTCAGCGCCCATAACGAAACCTGCGCCAACATCGGTAACATGCTCTGGAACTGGCGTATGTTCCTGGTTACGGGCGAGGCAAAGTATATGGATGTACTTGAACTGGCATTATACAATAGCGTATTGAGCGGTGTAAGTATGGACGGCTCAAAGTTTTTCTATACCAATCCGCTGGCTGCATCAGCTAATTACCCTTACCATCTTCGTTGGGAGGGAGGCCGGATTCCCTATATCAGCAAATCGAATTGTTGTCCGCCCAACACGGTAAGAACAATCGCAGAGGTAAGTGATTATATGTATAGTATGGGTGAGGATGGGCTCTATGTGAACCTCTACGGAGGTAATCGCTTTTCCGATAAATGGTCAGACGGCTCTCCTGTTAAACTGGAACAAACCAGCAATTACCCATGGAATGGAAAGGTAACGTTTAAGATAGAAGAAGCACCGGCTGATAATTTTGCGGTCTTTCTGCGCATACCAGGCTGGTGTAAAAAGTATACGCTTAGCATAAACGGAAAAATGCAGCAGGGTGATGTAATAGCGGGATATCACGCACTACGACGCTCCTGGAAAACGGGCGACCATATCGAATTGTTCCTGGACATGCCCGTCACGTTAATTGAATCTAATCCCTTTGTGGAAGAAACGCGTAACCAGGTGGCGGTAAAAAGAGGCCCTGTGGTATATTGCCTGGAATCAACAGACCAACCGGGTTTGAACGTTTTTGATGTGTTAATTCCCGCCAATATAAACCTGGCAACTTCACCAGGAAAAATAGCGGATGGGAATGTGATGAAATTAACCGGTACGGGCCAGCGTGTACAACATAGTAACTGGCAGGGAACATTATACCGCGAGGTCAATACCACCACGAAACCAGTGAATATTACATTCATTCCTTACTATGCCTGGGCAAACCGTGGCAAGTCGGATATGACAGTTTGGATGCCTTTAACGAGATAAATATGAGAATTTATTTGATAGCAGTTTTACTCGCCGCGAGTTTGCTGGTCATTGGTCAGCAAAAGGAAGTACCGCAGGCGGTGATGCAACAGGTGTATGAACAGGTGAAAACACCTTATAAGTATGGACTGGTAATCGCTCCTGATAGCTCCAGGATGGCTGATTGCCCTTCTGTGTTCCCGCAGGGTAAGTGGTGGTACATGACTTATATCATTTTTGATGGAAAAGGGTATGAAACCTGGCTGGCCCGAAGCAGGAACCTGCTGGACTGGAAAACGCGGGGCCGCATCCTGTCGTATTCCGATACAACCGGTACAGATTGGGATATGTACCAGAAAGCTGGCTACACTGCACTGCAAGACCACCGCTGGGGCGGCTCTTACAAGCTCAGGAAGTTTGCAGGCCAATACTGGATGAGTTATATTGGCGGAAAGGATAAAGGTTACGAGGCAGGGGCGCTTTCGATCGGTATTGCGCATACAACAGGAAAGGTTACATCTGCACATGAATGGCAGCGTGTTGCGCAACCGGTATTGTCGGCTACAGATAAAGATGTGCGCTGGTGGGAGAACAAGAAGTTGTATAAATCCTCGATCATTTGGGATGAAGCAAAAACAACTGGCCATCCCTTTGTGATGTACTACAATGCAAATGGCGATACCAGTGACAACAAACCCCAATGGCGCTGGTTTGAGCGTATTGGCATGGCCGTGTCGGACGATATGGTGCATTGGCAACGGTTTGGGATAGAGCCGGTAGTATATCATAAACTGGGGCTTACCGGTGATGGCGTAATTCAGAAGATAGGTGACGTGTGGGTGATGTTTTATTTCGGCGCATTCTGGGAAGGCCGGAAAGATGCGTTTAACCGCTTTGCCTGTAGTTACGACCTGGTGAATTGGACGGATTGGAATGGGGATGATCTGATACATCCATCGGAGCCTTATGACGCTAAGTTTGCGCACAAAAGTTTCGTGGTAAAGTATAAGGGACGGGTTTATCATTACTACTGTGCGGTGGATAAAAACGACAGGAGAGGAATAGCCGTAGCTGTTTCGCAGGACATGGGTAAAAGTAAGGTGGCTTTTACATCTGCTAAATAAGATTTATTAAACCGGAAACCGGAATGAACGTTGTCGTAAAAAAATACTGTTGCTATATCATTTTCACCTTGCTGTCATTGCCAGTGGCAATGGCGCAACGCGTAACATCTGCTGAGGATGAGGTTTTTAAACACCCTCCCGCAGAGGCCAGGCCCGCCACTTTATGGTACTGGATGCACGGCGCTGTATCTAAAGCCGGTATAAAAGCAGATCTCGAAGCAATGAAACAGGCGGGACTTGGAGCTGCTTACCTCGTGTCAATTAAAGATACTTCTTCGAATATTCCATTTATACCCGCCGTTCGCCAACTAACACCAGAATGGTGGGAAATGGTGCGTTATGCCATGCAGGAGGCAGACAGACTGGGGTTGCAACTGGCTATGCACCTCAGTGATGGATTTGCACTCGCAGGCGGCCCCTGGATAACGCCGGAACTGTCGATGCAAAAACTGGTGTGGACGAAGAAGCATATACCTGACGGTGAGAAGGGACTTATCCAGCTTGAACAACCTGAAACCCGCGAGGGTTATTATAAAGACATTGCCGTATTTGCTTATCCCGCCGCTGCGCCGGCAACTAATGAACTACCTGTAGTTACGGTCAGCAATGGCGCGTCGGCTAACTTCCTGGCTGTTGAAGGAAATAAACAGAGTTTCAGAAGTGACACGGTGTGCTGGATTCAGTATCAGTATAAAACTTCTTTCACCGCCCGTTCTATATGTATACAAACTGGTAGTAACAATTACCAGGCCCAACGTTTACTGGTACAGGTTAGTAACGACGGTATAAATTTCAGCACGGTTACAAGGTTACAGCCCGCCAGGCATGGATGGCAGGATAATGTGGCGGATTACACATTTGCTATCCCCACCACCACAGCCAGGTATTTCCGCTTCATTTACGATCCTGAAGGGTCGGAGCCAGGGGCCGAAGACCTGGACGCTGCCAAATGGAAACCATCGCTAAAAGTAACCGGTATTCACCTGCTACCGGAGTCTGTAATTCACCAGTTCGAAGCGAAAAATGGAAGTGTATGGAGAGTGGCTGGGCGCACAACGGAGAAGCAGGTAAGTAGTAGTGATGCGGTCCCTCTTAAAAAGTTGATTTCGTTAACAGGGAAAATGGATAAGGACGGGCGTTTAACCTGGGCGAGGCCGCCTGGTAACTGGGTGGTGTTACGCATCGGCCATACGTCTACAGGCCAGCAAAACGCTACAGGAGGCGCCGGGAAAGGACTGGAGTGCGATAAATTCAATGCCGCGGCTATCAACCTGCAGTTTAACAACTGGTTCGGCAAAGCATTTGAAAACACGGATGCTGCCCTTGCTCAAAAGGTGTTAAAGATTTTTTATGTTGATAGCTGGGAATGCGGCAGCCAGAACTGGTCGGGCCAGTTCGCCGGGGAATTCAGGAAAAGGAGAGGATACGACCTGCTGCCTTACCTGCCTGTAATGGCGGGTGTTCCCATTGAAAGCGCCGAAGTTTCGGAAAAGGTATTGCATGACGTGCGGCGCACGATTGCTGACCTGGTGAACGACGTTTTTTATAAAACACTGGCAGCACGCGCGAAGGAAAAAGGATGTGTTTTTACTGCCGAAAGTGTAGCACCGATCATGGTAAGCGATGGCATTTCACATTACAAATATACCGACCTGCCAATGGGTGAGTTCTGGCTAAACAGTCCTACGCACGACAAACCCAACGATATGCTCGATGCGATCAATGGCGCGCATCTGTATGGTAAAAATATAGTACAGGCGGAGGCTTTTACATCTGTGCGAATGAACTGGGCGGAGCATCCCGGTAACCTGAAAATGATAGGTGACCGCAATTTTGCATTGGGCATGAATAAGATGGTGATGCACGTGTTCACCCACAATCCCTGGATAAACAAAAAGCCTGGTATGACGCTGGATGGTGTTGGTCTATATTATCAGCGCGACCAAACCTGGTTTAAACAAAGTAAAGCCTGGATTGATTATTTGTCACGTTGCCAGTCGCTGCTACAAATGGGCACACCCGTTACCGATATCGCCGTATTTTCCGGCGAGGAAATACCCAGTCGTTCGGTGTTGCCCGATCGCCTGGCCACCACATTACCCGGGCTTTTTGGAAAAGAAAAGGTAGATGAACAGCGCCGCCGTTTACAAAACAAAGGCCTGCCCTTACGCACCATCCCCGACGGCGTAACGCACTCCGCCAACATGGCCGATCCCGAAAAGTGGGTGAACCCATTGAATGGATATAAATACGATTCCTTTAACCCGGACGCACTGATGCAGATGACGGTCAAAAACGGCCGCGTTGTATTACCAGGCGGCGCAAGTTACGCAGTGCTGGTATTCCCCGCCGCGCATCCCTTACAGCCCGATGCGGCACGTTGGTCGTTGCCCGTTGCCAGGAAGTTGTTGCAGCTGGTGCAGGATGGTGCTACAGTATTGATGGATAAGAACCAGGAAGGAAAAGGGATCGGGTTGAGCGACAAAGATGTGGCGATACAGGATATCGTTTCCCGCATTGCTTCGGCTAATCGTGTAAACAACATACCGTATGCCGTATCATCTCTGCCGGTAGCAAAGGACGTTGAGCGCCTGAATACCGGCGGCCGCTTCGATTGGGCACACCGGCGTAGCATGGATACTGATATCTATTTTATAACTAACCAGGAAGACACCGCGCAACGACTTAGTTTGTCTTTCCGCATAAGCGATAAAGCCGCGGAGGTGTGGGACCCTGTAAGCGGAAACAGGAGTGTAAATGCTGACGTTTCTGCATCCGGGACCCGTACGAATGTATCTGTGATGCTACAACCTGCTCAATCACTGTTTGTTATCTTCCGGAAAAAAAGAAACGTTGACAATAAGCCGTTGCCTGTTACAGCCAAACGTACTATTGTGGTGAATAATAGCTGGACGGTGCAGTTTGATACTGCCTATGGTGGCCCCACCCAGCCGGTAAAAATGAATAACCTCATAAGCTGGTCTGACTTTGGCGACTCATCCATCCGTTATTATTCAGGGACCGCTATTTATAATAACGAATTTTCTTTGGATGGATCAAACAGTAAAACCGTTAAATTGAAAATCGATAGTATATTCAACATGGCAACCGTGCGGGTAAACGGCGTCAACTGCGGTACTTTATGGACGCGGCCCTACGAGTTGGATATTACTCACGCAGTTAAAATGGGTAACAATAGGCTTGAAATAGAAGTAAGTAATACCTGGCGTAACCGCCTGATCGGCGATCAATTGCCCGGCTCAAAGATAACTTACACAACCGCCCCCTTCAGGTTGAAAGGAAAGCCTTTACTGCCAGCAGGTTTAACCGGTAAAATTTATGTTGAGGTAGAATGAGTCTGTCATATACATATCGTTTTGGAATTGGGCCGCTCGTTTGGTTGCTCTGCCTGTTCGGTTTTAATCTACTAAGGGCGCAGGTTCCAAAGCAGTACAATGTGGTTTGGACTTCCGCCAGTGATAACGCCTCCGCCTCCATGCCTTGCGGTGGCGGCGATATTGGAATGAACGTATGGGTGGAGAAAGGTGAATTATTGGTATACATTGCCCGCAGCGGCAGCTTCGATGAAAATAACGGGCTGATGAAGGCAGGCCGCCTGCGTATAAAGCTTTCCCCTAATCCATTGGAAGGTCATGTTTTCCGGCAGGAATTGCACCTTGATGGCGGTTATGTAACAGTGTCAGGCGAAAAGGACGGCGTGAAAGCGTTAGTAAAGATATGGGCAGATGTAATGCAGCCGGTAGCACACTTCGATATCAGCGCTAACGCTAAAATTAAAGTAGAAGCAGGTTACGAAAGCTGGCGTTACCAGGACAGGCTGATTGCCGCCAGGGAGAATTGGGGGAATTCCTGGAAATGGGCGGCGCCTAAAAATAATATCATCAGGAAGGATTCGATAGCATTCACAGACGGAGGCGTACTATTCGTGCATCATAACAGGGATACAACAATTTTTGATGCAAGCGTTGCGCAGCAGGCGTTACAATCGGTGCAGGATAGTTTGTACAACCCGATCAGGAGATTGGCATTTGGTGGAATGTTTTACGGTAAAGGATTTGAGCCGTCCGGTATTTACGATGGTAAATATGCGAATACTGATTTTAAAGGATGGAAATTAATTTCCAGGCAACCGGCCAATACCCATCAGCTTACATTGGCCCTGTATACTCAACAGACCGGAGATGTTACGCAGTGGCAGGCATCGTTGCAGCGGTTGACAACTACAGCGAACAATAATGGCGCATTCGCACTCAATCAGCAATGGTGGAGTAACTTTTGGGGACGCAGCTTTATCAGTATAGCAACGGAGCAGCAGGATAAAGCAGCCTGGGTGGTTGGACGAAATTACCAGCTGTTTCGTTACATGCTGGCGTGTAACGCGCAAGGCGAATGGCCCACAAAATTTAATGGTGGATTATTTACGGTCGACCCGGTTTTTACAGATACCTCCATAACACTAACACCTGACTACAGGAACTGGGGCGGAGGTTTACACACTATGCAAAACCAGCGGCTTGTTTATTTCCCGATGATTAAATCAGGCGATTGGGATGTGTTGCAGTCCCAGTTGAATTTCTATCTGCGCATCCTGAAGAATGCCGAACTCCGTTCAAAGGTTTATTGGAATCATGCAGGTGCCTGTTTTACCGAGCAGATGGAAAATTATGGATTACCCAACTATGCCGAATATGGTCAAAAACGACCGCCGCTTTTTGATAAGGGGGTTGAATACAACGCCTGGCTGGAGTATCAATGGGATACCGTCCTGGAATTTTGCCTGATGATGCTGGAGCAACAACGGTATACAGGCCGCAACATCTCCCAATTCATTCCTTTTATAGAAAGTTGTTTGCGCTTTTTCGACGAACATTACCAATACCTCGCCGCACAACGTGGCCGCAAAATTCTGGATGATCGGGGGAAACTGGTATTGTATCCCGGAAGTGCTGCTGAAACGTATAAGATGGCCTATAACGCTACTTCCACCATTGCGGCGCTGCAAACGATCACCAGTCGGCTGCTGCAATTGCCGGCAGGCCATCTTACCGCGGAGCAGGCTATTCACTGGCAGCAATTTCTGACACGAATACCGCCAATCAGTTATCAACAGTTCAATGGACATGTTACCATTGCACCCGCAAAGAGTTGGGAGCGTATCAATAATACCGAATCGCCCCAATTATACCCGGTGTTTCCATGGCACATTTACGGGGTCGGTAAGCCGGGCCTGGATACCGCGCTTAACACCTGGCATTACGATACCAGTGTGGTTAAGTTCAGGAGTTATGTGGGATGGAAGCAGGATAATATATGGGCTGCGGATTTGGGCCTGACTGATGAAGCATGGCGCCTGACCTCTTTAAAATTACAAAACAGCGATCGTCGTTTCCCTGTCTTCTGGGGACCCGGCTTCGACTGGGTGCCGGATCACAACTGGGGCGGGAGCGGTATGACCGGTTTACAGGAAATGTTGTTACAAACAGATGGGAAGCGATTACTCTTGTTCCCTGCCTGGCCCAGGGATAAAGATGTACACTTTAAATTACACGCACCTTATCAAACTACCGTAGAAGCAAAGGTGAAAGATGGAAAGCTGGTGCTGCTAAAGGTGCTTCCTAAAGAAAGAGAAAAGGATATTGAACTGATCAACCAGGCTTTAAAATAATCAGGGGTTAACTACCGTATAGTAGGCCCTGAGTAATAGAAAAGCCAGTACAGATAATTTGTAAAAACACATCACGCCGGCGATTTTCGCTGGTCGTTGTTCATCAGCCGGTACTTCTTCGGCGACATCCCTATCATGGCACGGAACCGCCTCGAAAAATAATAAGGATCATCAAAGCCAATGCTAAAGGCAATGGCCTTTACCGACCTGTTCGTGAAATCGAGCTGCTGGCAGGCTTTCTGCATTTTTAGCTGTACGAAATAGTCGATGGGCGCATAACCGGTTTTCTGCTTAAATAGATTGGAAAACCGGGATACGGAGTAGTTATAATGTTTAACCAGCTCTGTAAGCGATATTTTATCATTGATCCGTTGCTGCATGTAAAGAATAGCGTTATCCACGCAATCCGATTTATCGGTAAGACTGGCCTCGTAATGGCGAAGGTTATAGATAAACAGGTTGATGAACTGCACCATCGACATATTCGCAAATATCAGGTTATCCTGACTGTAACCGAGTTCCAGCGTTTTATAAATCTTGTTAAAAAGGGGAATGATATCGCCGTTGTTTTTCACATAAGAGGGCTCAAAATGTTTTTGCACGGCATGCATCGTATTAAACTCATGCAGCGATTCGCCGCCAAAGTGTATCCAGTAAATACTCCAGGGCGATTCTTCACTACTGCCGTAAGCGTGTTCGGTGTTTTGGGGGAGTATGAAGAATTCGTTCGGGCCTACTTCGTACCGTTTGCCGTTCACCTGGTACCAACCATGCCCGTCTACACAATAAAATATAAAGTTTTCAGGTAAGCCTTTCTTGCGGTAAGTGTAATGGTCCTGTGCCTTCGGGTAATAACCGATGGAACGGATGTGGAGGTGCTTCATTAAGTCGCTGCCCTGTACTTTCGCTTTCAGGATGGTTTTGGGTATCTCGATACGGTGGCGGCCAACACCATACCAGATATTCTTATGCGAACCCTTTTTATTCTCAGTCTCTTTCTCTGTCATACGGCAGCAGTATTTTTCATCAAGTGGAACGTAAACTATTATCGTAAATTAATAGTAATTCACAAGATGTACAAGTGCAGCCATGCACAATCTGGTAAAAAGGGCCCCTGTTGCGCCAAAGGGACTGAAACCTGGTTTGGTTAATCCCAGAGAGTGCCGTCAAGTCCGAGTACGATGCCCATCCACAGGCCGATGATGTAAATGAATACGCCGATAATGTTCACCGCGATCCTCTGCCAGCCTCCCTGCAAACGAAAGCGGTCCAGCAGATGGTAACATAAGCCGCCAATTGCGCCGGCCAGCGGAGTGATAATCAGGGGCCTCACCATCCAGAATCTGGGCCATGCCGGATCGCCTTTTCCTGCTGAAATAATAAAAGCGCTTATAACGATAAGTGCTATGCCGCCGCCTATCAGCATGCGCCTGGCCAGGGAGCCGGTACGAACTGGCTGCGTGGTGGATGTGTTCATGGTAAAAGAGTTTAAAAGTTACAGGTGTTTATTGGACGTCCGGATCGGCTAATGCTATTCTGTTCGTAAAGTACTTTGCAGTTCAAAGGTAATTAAAAGTACTTTGTATTTCAAAGTGTTTAGGTAAATATTTTTTAAAAGATGGAATAGAAGGGGTTGCTTAGTAGCTGCTGGGGGGTATTGGGGCGTTTGGGGAGTCAGGTCTTTTTATCTTGATATAAGTATATTTATTTTTTATCTGCTGGTTATAAAAAACGCCTTTCTCACGGTATTGCCGGAAGGCTTCAAATACTTGTGGCGGTACTTGCTGATACACGTAACAGCTACCCGATACGAACCGGATGGTTAAAGCCTGTTCTGTTTCGTTGTAGCTGTACGATGCAATAACTGTGGAGGGCATAAATCAGCGTGTTGTTTGTTCTGATGTAACGGCTTCAGGAACATTTTTCTCCTCCATATCTACCTCGAAAGTGTAGTAGCCACAGGCATAGCCATGTTTTTCCAGTATCGGCCTGGCTACGTTAAACACTTTCACTCCTCCGGCCGCCTCGCCTTCCAGGGTACCCGCATGCGCATGCCCATGAAAGGCTGCCATTACTTTTCTTCGCGATAAGGGTTCGGCCAGGCGCGATGAGCCCAGGAAAGGAAAAATCGTTTCCGGTTCGCCCACCACGGTGGCCGCAATAGGCGAGTAGTGCATCACTGCAATTTTCTTTATGTTACTATGTTCCTGGTCAAGCCTTGCCAGCGCTCTGTCGAGCCGCAGTGCCTCATCAACGGCTTCCTGCACAAATGCCTTCATGGCATCTTCGCCGAACATCGAAAGCATGTAGCGGTCGAAGCCGCCGCCGAAACCTTTAACGCCGGCAAATCCTATCCCATGAATGACTACGCTTTCCCCGTCGAGTATATGTACATTTTCTGTCAGTAAGGCCTGTCTTATCAATTTGTGGCGGCCTTTTTCATAGTCGTGGTTACCCAATACTGCCACTACTGGAATAGAACACTGCCGCAGTTCTTCGGCAAGCAGTTGTGCTTCCTGCTCATCGCCTGTATCTGTCAGATCACCGGCTATGATAAGCACATCGGCCTGCTCGGATATCGTTTTGAAACAGGGAGCCCAAATGCCTTTGTCTGTTTCGCGTACGTGAATGTCGGCCATGGCGGCTATCCTAACTTTACTCAATGCTTTCATATCAGGTGGTTTTAATCGTACTTACCTTATAATTCCAAAGTTTGATATCTGTTTCGTACTGTGTCTGATCAATGACCGGACCGCGACACACTTTTTCGATGGCGGCCGGAATGTCGTATTGTTCCCGCGCCCGCTCCACCAGCTCGTCGAACAACCATTTTGGGATGATGTCGTGATAGTCTGCCGGGTAAACGAACTGGAAGCTTAGTAACTGTGCCAGCAGCAGGTGCCAGTGAGGGTCCATTCGAAAAAGTAAACGTTTCCAGTCGAGGCTTTTACCATATTTCAGTAAGATGTGATTAATGTCGGCCCCGTCATATCGCTCGCGGTTTTGCACGTACAGCTTGCACCATACCAGTTCTTCCGCAGGAATGTATTTTATCGGGATGCCTTCATATATGCCTGATGAGGCATGTTCATACCAGGTATCATCCACTGTGCAGATGTTATTTACGGTATCGAAAATGACATCTATGTAATGATCATCGCGAAATATCTTTACCAGCCATCTTACATCGGTGAGTTCTGTGTTGTAGCCTTTGTCGCCCAGTAGTTTTAATATTTTCGGGTATTCAGATGGTTTACAGAAAATGTCAAGGTCTTTGGTGTCTCTTTCTATACCTGTGTAGTGATACATGGCGAACCCGCCGCCAAGCATAAAGCGAAGGCCATTATCTACCAGGTCTTGCAGCACGCTTATGTAGAAATCCTGTGCCTGCAGGCGTATTGTCTTTGCTATTTTCATACCTTCTTATTAAACAGTTTTCATAAACGGTTCGCCAAACGATGGCGACCGGTGTGTAGGCTGTAATCCAAAAAGCATGCAGGTTTGCGGTACAAATACTATTATCAGCTAAAACCTGCGCCAGCCATAGCTGGCAAACAATAAAGTCATCTGTGGATTACGCCGTTTCCGGGAAATGGTGATTGTTACAGGGTTGTAGAAAACACTGCCCAATTTGTATGTTCTCTGCATTGATTATCAGGGCATGTTATTGCCTTCAGGTGCCGGCGATGCTGGATCGTTGTTTTTCAACATATAACATAAAAGGAAAGCGCCGCCCTCATAGCGACGCTTTCCTTTTTTAAGTAGCCGAGCTTATTCTTTGATGAATTTCCTTTGTTCGCGTGTTCCCCCGCTTTCTATTTGGAGGATGTAAAGACCTTTTCGCAAGCCTGATACATCTACCTGGTACAAACCTTTCTTCACGTTCCGCACTTCGCGCAGGATGCTGCCGCTTATATCCACGATGGTGATCCTGTAGCTGTCTGCTGGCAGTATACGAAGGTCGACATTCAGCGTGTTGCTCACCGGGTTCGGGAATACGTTCACCAGTTTTGGGGCAGTGATCAGGAAGGGTTTGGCTGCCAGTTCATCGCCTGCCCTTAATAAGCTACCCGTTTCCTCTACCATCCATATCCACCGGTTATTGGAGCTGTCGGCCCCTGCAAGACTAAACGCACTGTCTACGGTTACGTAGTTATGCCCGGCACCCGGCTGGAAGTACAAATGTTTTTCACCGGCCAGTGCATCGTACAGGTACTGTGAAGTAATAGGCGGGTTGGTCGGACTCATATCATCTTCGCCATGCCATACGTAGTGCCGGCGGCCGGCGCTGTAATTGGTGATAGGCGTATAGTCTGTAAACCAACTGCCAGCTACGCTGATAGTGGTAGAGAAAATGCTTCTGTATGCGCTGTTGTGCGACTGGTCATTGGTAAGGAAACCCCACATGCGACCAACGCCGCCACTAATGCCTGCTATATGGAACTTACTATGATCGCTGGTGTCCATACCTGCCAGGTTAGCGAAGTAATGGTTGATGTCTGCAGCATAGTTGGGTAGCCAGTAGCCACTGTTGTAAGGAATGGCAAACACCTCCCACGATATATTCCGGTTATCGGGCGTTACCGTTCGGCCGTCCCAGTTATAACCCAGGTCGTTCAATAATTTCTGCGGCGATTCTATCTGGTAATTGGTACTGTCGTACGAGGAGTCGCCCTGGAATACAATAAGCACATGCCGTTCTCCACATAACGCGGAGCGGAAGTAGCCGTGGTCGCGGTTATTGAACCGCCAGTTCACCTGTGTGCCAGGCACATATCCTGCAGGCCCTCCACCAGGATCACAGGTGTCAATTTCAGGAGCGTCCCTGCTTACCATCCATAACCAGCGGTTGGTGGTGGTATCGGTACCGCGGATCGACATGCAACTGTCCCAGGTAAGACTGTCGTGACCTGTACCTGCCTGCCCGGTAAGATGTTTGGGGCCGCGCAACGAGTCGTACAGGGCCACGGAGGCTGCCGGAGGCGTGCCCCAATAGGTGTCCGCAGCGCCATACCATACCCAGTGCCGGCGGCCGGCGCTGTATTCATAGATCTTGGTTCTGCCTACCCATGCGCCGGACTGGCTGATGGTGGTGGAAAATATGTTGCTGTATGGACTTTCCAGCTCCCAATGGTTGCTCAGAAAATCCCACTGCCTGCCCACTCCACCACTAAAGCCCACCGTGTGAAAGCGCCAGTGCTCGGAAGTGTCGATCGGCGTAATGCTGCCGAAGAATGTATTGACATCGTTCACTATGTCGGCAAAATTCCAGGCGGGACGGGGAATTGTCAATACTTCCCATACGATAGTGTCGCCCGGGCCGCGTACAGTGCGCCCGTCCCAGTTAATGCCGTTATCTTCCAGCAGCTTCTGGGGAACTTCTATAGTAGTGGTTGTAGGATAGCAGCCGAACTGCCCGTCGCCGGTAAACGACAGCAGGATGTGTCGTTCGCCGTTCCCGGCGGCCTTGAAATAGGCATGTTCCCGGCCGTTAAAAGTCCAGCAAACCTGTGTGCCGGGTACGTAGCCGGAAGGTTGTGCAAACGCGGTTACGCATAGCAACAGGCAAAACAAAAAAAGTAATGATCTTTTCATGGAGGGGTATTTAGAGGGTTAAGGATTAATCAACTTGCTTATAAAGGGGAATGCAGGGCTTCCATGCTGTAAAAGAAATGAAATGTCACGGCGACAACAATAACACAAAATAACCAACGTACTGAGGTGTCAGGTCAGTGGGCTGCGGAAATAAGGCAGGGTAGGGGTGCCAATAAAAAAAGTTTGATGAATGAACTCATCAAACTTAATATAACGCTAAATGGATTGCTGATCAGTAATCATTCATACCTTTTCCTTCAAGGATTTTTGGCGTGAATTTATCGATCCTGGCCTCGCGTGTTTTGGGCTGTTTGGCCGCGGCAAAATGTAAGATATAACCTCTTTGCCTGCCAGGTGTAAGTGCGGCGAATGCAGCTTTGAGTTTAGGGTTTTTAGCCAGTTTTAATGTGAGTTCTTCCGGGTACGCCAACTCATTGCTGGCTTCAAAATCAACCTTCAATCCCGCTCTTTCTATTTCAATGGCTTCGTAAATGTAAGCTTTCAAAACGGGCGTCAGCGATGTGATCTGTTTCACGCTGGTAATAGGTATTACGCGGGCCGATCGTGTATTGTCACCCGGTTTTTCCAGCAGGTTGTGTTCGTCGTGCAGCAATACGCCTTTGAAAAAGCTAAGTACACAATAATCCCTGAGGCCGCCGATGATCGAAACATTGCTGCCCTCGTAGGAATAACAGGGTGAGCCCCATTTCAGGTCTTCTGTTAAACCGCAATCAAGCAAAATGGTCCTTAGCTTTTCCAGTTCCTTTCCCCATTTATCAAGTTTGTCGAAATAGTTGTCAACTTCCGGATTCATACTGATTAATGTCTGAGTGTTTGGTAATTAGTCTTCTAAACCTTTGCCATCAAGAATTTGTGGTATATACTTTTCTATTCTTGATTCGCGTGTTTTGGGTTGTTTGGCGGAGGCGAAATAAAGAAGATAACCTCTTTGCCTGCCAGGAGTTAAGGCTTCGAACGCGGTTTTTAACGCAGGGTCCTGTGCCAGTTTTTCCCTGAATTCTTCGGGCATTTTAAACTCGTCCGTCTTTTTCAATTTCACTTCCAGTCCCGCACGTTCATTTTCAATGGCCTCATAAATATAGGCTTTAATCGTAGTCGCGAGGCCCGAAATTTCCTTTGCACTGGTAAACCTTAGCTGGCGTGCTGCCTGCACGTTCTCGGTCTGTTGCACAAGTATGCCATTGGGGTCGCTGAGTAATGCGCCTTTCATAAAAAGGATGGCACAGTATTCCTTGAAAACATGCACCAGGCAAACATTGCCCCCATTGTAGGTGTAGCAGGGTGTGCCCCATTTTACTTCTTCGTTTAATCCGCAGTCGAGTATGATCGTCCTCAACTTCTCTAATTCCTTCTGCCACCTTTCGTTTTTCTCGAAATAGAAATCAGCTTTTGGATTCATGATTATTGATTTTGATGAACTGGAATCGTTTTTCTGCCGGCAGGCCTGAAGTACCAGGACAAAATGGTAAGTGCGAGCAGCAACAAGGACGGGAATAGTTCGCCTGCCGGACTGCCGACGGCCAGATGAGAACATATAGCGCCTGTTGTAAGAAAGAAGAAGCCCGCATAAGCCCACTCTTTCACCAGCGGAAATTTAGGAATAAGTATGGCAATGGTACCCAGTAGTTTCCATACGCCCAATATCGTTAGGAAGTAAACCGGGTAACCCAGGCGTGAAATGCCCCAAACGCCCGGAGGGGCCATGGCTCCTTCTGATTCTACTTTCAACAGTTGTGTAATGCCGGTAGCTACCATGCCGAGTGACAGCCACAGCGTAGCGATCCAGTAAATGATCTTATTTCGCTTCGTCATAACGTGTTATTTTAATTTATTAGCTACTTCCTGTAATTTGTTGTGTGCCATGTTAATGCCTTTCGCGAAAGGCATCATCAGTACCTGGTCTCTCAGCGCTGCTGATCTGTAAACAACGTGCATGGTCAGTTTGCTGGTATCATCTGTAAGTGCTTCAAATTCGAAGAACTCAAGCTGAACATCAAACGGGGTGTTCTCCATTTCAAATGTCCGGGTAATTTTTTGATTACGAACAAACTCATGGATGGTGCCATTGGCCTTAAAAACAACGTTGCCTTTTGGGTCGGAGGTCTCAAAAGCCCAGCCGCCATGTTTCTTGTTTTCAAGTTTAAGCACTTTGGTGCCCATCCACTGTTCCACGATCTCAGGATCTTCATATGCTTTGAAAAGCAAATCCAATGGAAGGTCAAATGTCCGGGTAATCGTTAGTTCCTGCTTGCCATCTTCGGCATGAACTTTTGTTTTCAACTCCATGTTATTTGTTTTTATATTTTTTCATGATCGTTTCCAGCTTGTTAAAGCGCTCATCCCACATCTGGCGGAATGGTTCTATAAAGTCTGCTACTTCTTTCATTTTTTTGGCGTTTATGTGATAGTATATCTCCCGCCCGTTCTGGGTTTGTCCCAGTAATTCGCACTCGGTAAGAATTTGCAGGTGCTTTGATACAGTGGGCCTGGCCGTGTCGAAGTTTGCCGCAATAGCACCGGCTGTCATGGCCTGCGAGGCGACCAATAAAAGTATCGCCCTGCGTGTAGGGTCTGCTATTGCCTGGAACACATCTCTCCTTAAATTCATTGTGTAGCTATTTGACTACAAATGTAAGTGTAGTTATTTGACTACGCAAATATTTTTTAGGCAGATGAGTTAGGCTGGTGAAAAACAGCGTTGTCGCGCCAGGCGGATGGTGTTAAACGGTTTGTGGTGAAAAGGAGGCATTTTTCAGCAATAATATTATCACGCTGATCATCTTCCCAAATTGGATGTAGTTGTAATGCACTGATAATCAAGTTGCGTGTATAGGTGGCCGATGGTGTGTTGATGCTGGTAATATCCGGAACGGAATTTGTTGCGTGATAGCCCGTTAACTTAACGCGAACCCATGAAGACCATTACCGTAACCACCTCTGAAGCCCAGTACCCAGGCTTACACCATTCAGCAAATCACGTATCTGCATTTTTTCAGTCCGGCGACGGTTTATTTTTGCTGGCGCTGAAAAGTCGTGCGGTTGTACGTTTTTACCCGGACGATACATTCGACTTCCTTTATTGGTTGAGGGAAAATAAGATTCGCAAAGTGGATTAGGCCATTGTTCAAAAATTAATAACTGAGCCTGATAATCTTAGCTGTACAGATCTCATTGATTTGTGCGGCTTTTTGTTTCAGATAGCCGCTGGGAAATAAGGGTTTGATGAATAATGCAAATGAGTTGAAATTTCCCGTAACTTAATACTCGCAGCGATCACTGCGATCATCCAACTACATAAACAACGCAACTATGGAAGAGGCTAAAAAGAGCAAGTTTGAGGAGTCGCTCGAAAGCGGAACTCACCGCGATTTATCTAAACTGATCGGAAACTGGACTGGTTCGGCGAAAACCTGGTTCGAGCCCGGTAAACTGGCCGACGAATCGCCGGTATCGGGGTCTGTAACCTCGCTGCTGGGCGGCCGTTTTGTACTGCACCAGTATAAAGGCTCCATGATGGGCAAGCCGCTGGAAGGGATGGCTATTATAGGTTACAGTTTCGATAAACCTGGCTACCAGGTTGCCTGGGTAGATAGCTTCCATATGAGTACAGGCATCTTGTTTTCTGAAGCGCAGCCCGGTGCCAATGGCATTTCAGTGCTGGGCAGCTACGGCGGGCCGGAACTGCCGGTACCATGGGGCTGGCGTACGGAAATTGAACTGGTAAACGATAACGAACTGGTGATGACAGCTTACAATATTACGCCGGACGGGGATGCTTCTAAAGCCACCGAGGTCGTGTACAAAAGAGTTTCATGAGAAGGAGTTCACATTGCTTAAATAAACAACGCCCGCTTTTACTGCGGGCGTCGTGTTTTATGTAGGGTCCGTTTATTTGCTTTCTTTCGCCGGTAAAACCTTTTCCGGCCTGATATAATGACAGGTATATCCGTTCGGATGTTTCTGCAGGTAGTCCTGGTGTTCTTCCTCTGCATCCCAGAAATCCGAAGCAGGTACTACTTCAGTGACGATCGGATTCTTCCATACACCGGCTTCTGATAACTGCCTGATCAACTCCAGTGCCGTTTCCTTTTGCTCCTCATCCAGGTAAAAGATGGCCGACCGGTACGAGGTGCCTACATCGTTACCCTGCCTGTTCCGCGTGGTAGGATCGTGGATCTGGAAAAAGAATTCTAGCAGCGTGCGATAAGAGATGACGTCTGAATCGAATGTTATTTTGATACCTTCTGCGTGCGAGCCATGATTTCGGTAGGTGGCATTGGCTACCTCGCCACCGGTATAACCCACCCTCGTTTCTGTAACGCCCGGCAGTGCGCGGATCAGTTCTTCCACTCCCCAGAAGCATCCGCCGGCTAGTATTGCAGTTTGTATTGACATATACTTTTATTTTTACTGAATATACAAAGACATGTTTTATGCCAGAAGGAAACGGCCGACATTTTAGCAGGTGGATTTGGGGAATGTGACTATTTTTGTCAGGCCGGTACACGCCGGCAGAACCCGTTATGGAAATAAAGTGATCATAATACCGGTGACCTTTTAACAACCGGCCTTTTATTTTAAACAATATGATAAAAAAACCATGGTTAATTGCAGGCCTGCTGCTGTTCGCCCAACTATGTACCGCGCAGCAGAAGCCTAACATTGTGTTCATCCTGGCCGATGATCTTGGCGTGGGCGACCTGGGCTGCTATGGCCAGCAAAAGATCAAAACACCCAATATCGATAAACTGGCCAAACAGGGGATGAGGTTTACTTCTTTTTACAGCGGTACAGCCGTATGCGCACCGTCGCGTTCATCACTGATGACGGGGCAGCACACCGGGCATACCTATGTGCGCGGCAATAAGGAAATACAGCCTGAAGGGCAGGAGCCACTGGCCGACTCGGTACAAACAGTGGCGCAGTTGCTGAAGCAGGCGGGTTATACAACCGGCGCCTTCGGTAAATGGGGACTGGGCATGGTAGGTACTTCCGGCGCCCCCTACCGTAAAGGCTTCGATAAGTTTTATGGTTACAATTGCCAGCGACAGAGCCATCGTTATTATCCCACCCACCTGTGGAATAACGATGAAAAAGTGGTACTGGAAGGTAATGGCCTTATCAACAAAACACAGTACGCCCCTGAGCTTATCCAGCAACAAGCACTGGCGTTCATTGACGAAAATAAAGACAAACCGTTTTTCCTTTTCATACCCACCGTGCTGCCACATGCAGAACTGGCCGGTCCCGCGGATACGTATTACAACATGTACGCCACCACCTTCGAAGAAACAGCGCATGAAGGCATGGATTACGGTCCGGGCGCTAACCTGGCAGGTTACCAGTCTGTCGACAGGCCCCGTGCCACTTTTGCCGGTATGGTAAGCCGTATGGATGCGTATGTAGGACAAGTAATGGCCCGCCTCGAACAATATGGCCTGCTGGACAATACCATCATCATTTTTACCAGCGATAACGGCCCGCACCGCGAAGGTGGTGCCGATCCAGTGTTCTTTAACAGCGCTGCAGGTTTGCGTGGCTTTAAACGTGACCTGTACGAAGGTGGTATCAGAACCCCGTTCATCGTACAATGGAAGGGCAAAGTGAAAGCCGGTACCACCAATAACTTTACCGGTGCATTCTGGGATGTACTGCCAACACTCACCAATATCGCTGGCGCTAATGCCGCACGTTATACAGACGGTGTATCGTTTTTGCCAACCTTGCTCGGCAAAGGAAAGCAGGTGCAGCACCCCTATCTCTACTGGGAGTTTCATGAAGATGCGGGTCGGCAGGCCGTACGCATGGGCAAATGGAAAGGGGTAAGGTTACGCATGAAAGATAACCCCGATGGCCCGATTGAGCTGTATGATCTTAGTAAAGATGTGAAAGAGCAACACAACGTAGCGTCTGCAAATCCGCAGGTGGCAAAACAAATTGAAGAATATATGAGAGAGGCGCATGTTGAGTCGCCCATCTTCCCTTTATTAACGGGTAAGTAATGTACCCATGGTTTCCCATATTCTTTAAAACATAAGAAATGCCGGCCCCTGAACGGGGCCGGCATTTTCTCTCAGCATCGTGTATACTATCTGTTGATTACAATTTTAGCAATAGCGCTTCCGGAAGCACCTACCGCTTTAACCAGGTATATTCCTGCCGGACCGGCCACCTGTGATTTATCCAATGGTATGGTCCGTTGTTTATAGACGTTTTGTTGATAGAGCGTTTTGCCCTGCATATCGCTGATAGACACGGTAACGTTATCATCTTCCTTAAACCCGCTAAGTTTAACCTGGAACGCCGATTGAACCGGGTTAGGTGCTACGCTGATTTTCAGTTCTGCCTTACTGACTTCTGCTACAGGTTCAACCTGCGCGGCCGTACGAGGGGAGCCGGCTGGTGTGCCCAATACTCTCCATTCCAGTATGCCGGTCGATTGTGTAGTGTTCAGCATATTGACGCGGAGCTGAGTCGTAGTGACGCCAGATACTGCCAGCACATTATTGGCATTTTTCACTTTAGGTATTGTGCCCGCGTTAACCCACGAGGAAGTGCCAGAGTTATAATACTGTAAGGTGGCAGTAGTTGGCGTTAATACACCGCCGTTATCGTCAAACCAGTATACTTCTACCGATGTGATATTGTAGGCAGATGGCCAGGTGTATTGCACCCACTGTGTAGAGTTGGGATTGTTCCAGTTGCCGTAGGCACCGTTTGTTTTATCATTAGAGTTGGCAGGCGTAAACCCATCGTTCAGGGCTGTAATTGTTTCCCATGCAGAAACGTAAGAAGTACTGGATGTAGCCAGTGGTGCTATGTTGGTTGATCCGCCGCCGCCACCACAGCCTATGGCAGTCCATGCCATTTGTGTATCTGTAAAGTTGGAATAGCTGGAGTTGATGTCTACATTGGAACTGTGTGTGGCGCCTAAACCATCACAGGCGTTACGGGCGTTATTGCCATGCGGGGTTTGGAGGTAAACGCCGGCCGTAGAGCAACTGCCGATTTCGGCATCGCCGCCTACTACCACATTGGTGCCGCCAAATGTTACGCCGTAACCCCAGCCGTTTTCTTTTACGATCGTATTGCCGGAAACATTGCTGTTCACCAGTACGGCAGCATCTGTGATCTGCGCGGTGCCACTAAATGTGCCACCGTAAACATTACAATCGCCGCTGAAGGCAACCGAATTGCTGGCGGTCACGTTTTCGAGCCTGGCCGTTCCGTTTACGGTTACTGAGCCGGAAAGGTTGGAGCTGCCCACTACGATGGCTTTAGGCCCAACGTATACGGATGCCGCAACGGTAGCAGAGTTGGCCACCCATCCGCCGCCATTACTATGTGTATGGCCTGCATACAAAGCTTTAACGCTGGCCCGGAAGTTAGGTTGGTAACCTTCAGGCAATGCATTTTCTATACGGAGTTCGTAAGGGTAACGATGGATGCGGGGCCAGCCTGGTTCCCAAACGTAATCGTGTTTGGCAGTGGGCGCGCCCATTACAACAAGGTAAAGTTTGGAAGCGGCATTGGTAAGTGTATACTGTGCTTCGCCATCGGAAGCAGACTGCATGGTGCCGTATATCGACGTGCCGCCGGACGTTACTTCCACAAATCCCCAACGCCAGCCGGCTTGTGCGTTTACCTCGGTGTGCCCTTTGAACTTTACATGTACTGTGTTAGACGAGCAGTTGGGATACAGAGGGATCACATTCATGCCATAATCCTGCGGTGCCATATGTTTGGGTACGATGTACCGGCTGGTGGTGGCATTAATTTGATTTAAGATGGTGTATTCCCGCCACAGCCAGTGGTTTTCGGCTGCCGATGTTTTATAGGTGTTGATCTGCGCTCTGATGTCTGCACCAAAACCCTGCGCCGGGTAATCGTAGTTTACTTCGCGTTTTGCGTAGTCGTACATGTTGTTACACAGTTGCGCCTGTGTCCATCCGCTGATCCTGCGCCAGGTTTCCATCGCTGTTTCATTGGCGATCGATTCTTTCCAAAGGCGGTTCACGGTATTAATGCCGCCGTGGTTCTGCTGGATGTTCATCAGCCATTTGAATGCGGCGTAGTGGTGCCTGGTAGAGGCCAGGTGAAAGTGGCGCGACATCAGCCAGCGGGGCATATCTTCACTGGCAAAGGTGGGATACTGTAAACAACGCATGTAGTTGGCATGCGTTTCCCAGAAGAAACCCGCAGGTTCGTAACCTGTAAAACCACCACTGGTTGGCCTGAAGTCGATACGGTTCTGATTCTGGAAGGCGTGTGCCAGCTCATGTGATAATACATAAGGATCACGCGTAGCGTTCGGGTGTACCCACATAGCCCCGATCATTTCATCGTAAGAACCTCCGAAAGCCCATCCGGTAGGGCCGTTGGCACCGTTATAAGTATCGTTCATCACAATGATGATCTTATAAAGACCCAGTTTGCCGGAGTTGTCGTGGAAGCCAACGGTGTTTACGAAGTAGTTAAAGCTGGCCTCCAGGTTACTGGCAACAGCAGCCGGATCAAAACGAAGATTGGGATCTGAGTAGGTAGCTGGATTAGCCCCCACTTTAGCGCCCCAGAAAATTACGAAATTGGTGGATTCGTATTTGTAGTTCGGGTTCCATTCATTCCACGGCGCAGTGCTGAACTGCGTCGGGTAATAAACAGTTTTAGCTATGCCGCCGGTGCATAGTAACGTAATAAAACAGGTGATGAGTAGAAACGTTTTCATACATAGTGGATTTATTGGTTAAACAATGAGGTATCAGGCCATCTTTTTAAGATGACGGTAAATAGATTGTAAGTTGAACGGGGGACAAGTTTGCTTCTACAAAATCCTGGTGTTAAAAAAGCGCGGTGTTTCTCTGATCTGTTGTGACGATGTTGACTGGCCTTACTATATGCGCCTTAGCTCTCTGCTTCGCTTTGTAGATATTAAATTGCCTTTGGGTCGTGAATGCGGGTAGTCATTCACTTTTAATAAATGTTAGTTCGACAATTAAATGTAGCTAGATAAGAACGTTTTGCACACACGGATATTAACCTGTACCTGACAGATATTTGCAGGTTTGGAGGTTTAAATTGGGGGTAACAATAAAATAAGATAACACGGCCCCGGTATGATACCTTCATCATCAACAGATACCGCGCTCAGTAAAAGTTATACCTCCCCCCGCTGAACCAGGTTGACGAAAAGTTCCTCAACAGGCCGCAGCTTTCCGTACGGATTCGTTGTTGTGCCGACTCTTTATGCACTCGTGCTTTACATTCGTGGTGGAGAATCGAAAGGTTACCCGGTGTACAAGTTCCCGGCCCCCGGACAACCATATTCTACCTACCTGATGGCTTCCCGGTGGCAAACTCAGATGGGATTGCGGTATGGCCGGCGATTAATAGTGCATTCCCGCTGAAAAGAAAAAGCCCCACTTACAATGAAGTGAGGCTTGTCATAGTATAGGTTATTGAAAATACGTCGACAGATCTACGATGGTGCCCGAAAGATAGCTCGCTCGCGGTATGGTGTTTTTTAAGTTTCTCTTATCATTGATCAACCATAGTTTAGACGTGCCGGCCTGGAACGTAAACTCTTCGTACAGGCCTTCATTCTTCTGAAATGGGAATGCGGCAGGAATGAATGGTGCGCTTGTTGTTGTATATGGCACATTGGTTGTTCCTTTTTCATAAATATCATAAGTATACGCGTACCCGGTAGCTGCGGGTAAGGGCGGTAGCTCCAATGAACGTAACGAGCCATCAACAGGAAGTGTAAACCTGATTTCAGGGTCCGTTTTTACGGCTTTAGCGGTAACTGTATTTTTTACATAAAACACCAGGTCTACATCCACGTTCTTAAAATAAGGGAATATGGATTGGAACTTCGCGGTGATCATCATGTTCGCCGGGTTGGCTGGTGGCGTGAGTTGTATGTTATCCACGATCCGTGTTCCGTCATAAAAGAAATTGATCGTCTGGCTTGCAGGAGAAGATTGGATGGACGTGGAACTCAATGGAGTCGTTTCTCCTTTTTTAGTGATCTCTATTTTCCGGGTCGTGTTTTTGTCGATAGGGATCTGCACTGTTTTATTCATTGCGCCTTTGCCGGAGGCCACCACTTGTCCGTCTAACAAAAAATCCAGCTCGCCGGAAAGGGCGTATCCTTTTAGATTAACAGCCACCGAACTGTCGTAGAATTTGATGCCATCATAATAAATGTTCAGCGTTTGGGCAAAAGGCTGCCTGGGCACAGGCTTGTGCTGTAGCGTATCAGCAGTACCTTTTTTAACGATGTCAAGTCCGGCTATATCATCCGTAATAGCCAGCATGAGCATTAAGTTAATGGTACCGCCGTTGGCAGCAATGCTGGTGCCAACAACGCTGTCTTTGTAAATGTAATCCAGGTCAGTTGTGGAGCTACCCTGTACCAATACCTGCACTACCCGTGGGGAAGTGCTTACTATTTCGGGCTTGGAACAGGCGGCCCATAGCAACGATGCGCTTAAAATAAGAAGAGTATAGATGCGATGTTTCATGA
>NZ_CABHOU010000056.1 GCF_902168175.1 uncultured Chitinophaga sp.
AGGGACAAAAAAATTATTTAGATTAAATCCATTTGCGCAGCCATTTTAACCAAAGACGCAATATTTTTTGCTTGAAATTTAGCCAGTAAGTTTTTCCTATGGCTATCAACAGTGGTAACACTAACAAAGAGTTTAGCTGCAATTTCATTATTGGTTAAACCATCTGCAATGAGTTCAAGCACCTCTTTTTCTCTTCGGGTAAGGATAATTGTTTTATTTTCTTGTTGACGGAGTAGCTGAAAGGCATCGCTACTCATATAAATCCTGCCCGCACTCACAGTAAATATAGCCTCTAACAATTCGTTCTTTGTAGCATTTTTAAGCACGTAGCCCGATGCGCCATTTTCGATGATCTTTGTAATAAAGCTTTGTTGGTTAAAGGTGCTTAATCCAAGAATATAAATACCAGGGTATTTTTCTTTGATCGTTTTGCAAAGGTCTATTCCGCTTTCTTTACCTAAATTAATATCCATTAATATCACATCGGGTTGATGGTGCTGCAAAAATGCAAGGCACGATTCGCTAGATGTTGCATGGCCATGCCATTCTATATTTCTTTCATTTTGCAGCAACGAGCGGACCCCCTCAATTACAAGGTAGTGATCATCAACAATCAAAACACTTACTACATTCATAACTTAAAATCGATTAATACAGATGTGCCTTTATACGGTTCAGATTTAACATCTATTTTTCCATTTAAAAGTCGACCCTGTTTTTAATATTAGTCCAGCCAATTCCGTGTGTTTCAGTTAATAAATCCGCGTTAAATCCTTTTCCATCATCTTCTACCGCTACTGTTATAGTTCCATCGCTTTTGGCCAATTGCACAATGGCGGTATTAGCCGAAGCATGTTTCATGGTATTGTTTAGCAACTCCTGCACTATCCTAAAAATGGTTATTGCTGTTGTATTATCAAGTTTAGCCGTTTCCATTCCAATAGATTGATAGTTGACCTTCAATGCACCGGTAAGATTTACCTTATTAATGCTATCAACTTTGTTTTGTTGTGCGTATAAATTAAAGGCATACAAAAGACATATCGATGCAATAAGTTTTTTTAGATACACGGCTTTAGTTATGGGGACAAATAAACATAATTGATAGCCTGATAACGCTCCCCTTTTTACAGGATTTTTTTAAAGCTACAAAATTTATTTCGCCAGGTAAATAGCCTGAGCGATTCCACCCCGAACATTTTATAAAAATCCTCTTTTTAGGGGAGAAGAACGGTTAACGCTGCCACCTAACTTAGCCGGAGCAAAAAAGGAATCGGATACCACTAAAATCAGAGTATATGAAAATTATAAATTTAATGCTGACCATCCTTCTGATCCTGGGCAGTAATACTGTGCAGGCACAATTCCTTAAAAAACTGAAAGAGAAGGTGAACGCAACCATGGACAGGAAAATAAATGGCACCATTGACAAGGCAATCAGTAAAACAACGGATAAAGTTGTAGACAGCACCACGCACAAAATTGAAAAAGTGACGAAGGATATAAGTAAAAGAAAAAAACAGAACAAAACCATTCCGGAAACTGAAGAACCAATCGTTCGGGACAGTACGGCCCGAAGGGAACATAAATAAACAGGAGCCAGTCCTGATAAAGCCTTTTTTAATTATTCACCCCATAAAACTAATAAATGAAAAAGATAATTTTAAACAGAATACTTTTTACACTTGTATCTGTGTTGATGTTTTCCGCATGCCAAAAAAGCGAAAATGAACCAGAAGACAATGGCCCCTATAATCCTCCAACTTCCTTTAAATACAACACCACCAATTTCAGCGATGGCTGGACCAGCACAATAGAAACCGACTGGGTAAAGGTTACAAAGGGCAACATGAAAGTGCTGTTGCACTACCCCAAAGCAGGAACCGTAATACAGGCAGACCCGGCACCAGTGGTTGCCGCCGCATGGAACATTTTAGTGGCGCCCCGCTACAGCAATATCAGGAACTATATGTCAGACTATATTTCCAATTTTGAAAGGCCCGAGTTCGGCATGGCCACCCTTACCGATAATACAACGGGAAACGATGTTTTTGTGGTATTGTACAGAAAAGCCGCCGGATGGATAGAGTGTGTATCACCCGATAAACAAACCTTTATCAATGAATTTGGTTTCGACCCCGAAAACGTACCCAATGATTATTCCATCGCCCTTACCCTTTCTGATAAGGTGCAAAATATGTTGGGCTATAACCGTTTTGCCGTTTCCACTGAAGACATTAACAACACCGGCAAATGGAGCGATCAGTTTAGCAGCAATACTTTCTATTATAGCTATTATACCGGGTCTTTAGTTGGTACGAGTACCTATACTTCGGCGCAGTTCTTTGTTTTTGGTAAAAGCCAGTCCTACCGTTGGGAACTGTATGCTGCCAACAGCGCCGGGGGGCAAACAACATTTGCGCAGGCAAAAAGTAAGGGCAACTTTACATCCATCAGCGAGTGGCAAATTCAATGCTCCGATATTGAAGGTAGGCCCAAAACTTACGACGTCTATTTTTCGTCCATCAAAAACGGAAGAGTGTTATTCATGAACGATGCGAAATCGCCCGGAAATGGTGTATATACCGGGTTTGTTTATGGCAAATGAACCCTATGAAAGAAAAATTAATGAATACAAGTATGAAAAATTGTAGAATAATTAAGTCTATACAATTTATAGCCATTTTATTGCTGCCTGCGCTGCTATTTTCACAATCCAAGCCGGCCAAAGAAAAGCCGCCTACTAAAAAAGAGATGGAAGCCGCGATGAAAGACGCGAAGGGCATGATGGATGAGATGATGAAGGAGATGAGCCCCGAAGATAAAAAGATGATGGACAGCCTTGGCATTAAAATGCCCGATATGAAAGAGGCTGGTAAAAAAATGCCCGCCGTATCAGACAAAAAGCTGGCCGAAGCCTGGGAAGATGATAACCGTATTGTTCCAAAAAAGGATGCTGTTCGAATTGCGGCAATTGCAAAAGGAGTAAATGCTGCTCAGATTCCGGCATATCTAAAAGCTATACAGACAAAACTCGGTGCTGCTTTAGACGCGAACACCGTAGCACTTGGTGATAAAGTGTATGGTAAAATAAAAGAAAAGGCAAAAAACGGTGCAGATGCAGATGCAATGGCGAGCTCATTTTGGGCAAGCGGCCACCCGGAATTAACTGTTTATCTGCTTGGTAAAGTATGTGCTGATTATCCAACACAGTATAATGCACTGAGTAATTATGCAGCAACGCTTACTATGTTAAATGGCGAACATCTGGCTATTCCGATCTTACAATATCTTAATACAAGCTTCCCTAAAAATACCACTGTTGTGAATAACATTGGGCAGGCATGGTTTGGCCTTGGCGAATTAGACAGAGCAAAATATTTTTTGGATAGTGTTACTGATGTGTATGTACACCATCCACAGGCAACTTTAACACTGGCTGCCATAGAGGAAAGTAAAGGCAATACAAAAAAGGCGGCTGAACTTATAAATAAATCTATCAAACATGCTTACACAAAAGAAAAAGAAGAGGAACTGGCAAAACTGGGAGAAAAGATAAATAGCATAAACTTAAGAGTGCCATTTAAACCAAGCTCAGATCCCTTAGGGCTTGGCAATACCAGGCGCCCTGACTATCCTAACAGTATAGCAGAGATAAATGCGCTGTCGCCTATGTGGGAACAGTTTAATGATGGAATAGAAAGAGCCATTGCAAAAGCTCAAAAAGACATGGCGAATGAAACAGCATTGTATGCAAAATTCATGTCCACAACGGCAGCTAAAACAATGGGGGCAATTCAACAAACCATTAGCACTGGTGTGCCCGCCACTTTAAATATGGAGCCATTGCATGCCCGGAAGGCCGGCTTGCAAATATTGAAATTAGAAAAGTATTATGCTGAAAAGATGAAAAAGCTTACTGAAAGCTATATGAAGCTTCAAGCCGACCTTGCCGAGATTAGAAGAAACAAAAAAATTCCTCCGCAGGATGCTCCCTGCGCAACACATAGGGATGCGGTTAATGATATGTTGAAAAAACTGAACACCAGAAAGAAAGAATATGATGAAGAGGCGCTCACAATTTTTAAGCATTATGCCAACGACTTTGCATATTGGGGGCAATACACCACTTTAGATATTCATTCATTTAGAATAATTGAACTAAAATTTCAAATATTCTGGCTGCAGAAAAACAGGGAGCTGCAGCCTTTGGATATGCGGGATCATAAACAGGCCTATGAGGACTGTAAAGAGGATGCAGAGGCAAAGCCAGGTAAACTGGCGGAGTTTGATGATGTGGCCTGTAATTACAAAGCTGAAGTTGATCTAGGCTTAGTAATGTACAAATTTAATTGCAGCCACAGCAGCATAACAATTGAATTGAACGAGAATGCCATCACCTTCAAACAACTGGGTAACAAATACATCGGCAGCACAGTAAAAATAAAATCGGGTGCAAGTGCCGAAGGAAAGCTTGGACCTTTGGAAGTTAAGGGAGCTATTGGCAGTGATTTCACCTATGAATTGGATGAAAACAATGATTTGAAAGACTGGAAGGGAACTACAAACGCAAGTGTAGAAGGTTCGGTTGGTGTAGATGTAGAACCTGTTAGTGGTAAACTTACCGTAAAACAGGAGTTTGAGCTGGAGATGAGTAAAAAAGCGGGGGTGGGTGACTTTACTGCTACTTCTTCGGCAACTGTGAAAGCAGGTATTGGCTCACAGGAAATGGAAGCCGGGATACAAAAAACTGTAAGCATTATCAGCGGCCATGGCTCGGTAACCGGTACAGGTATCGCCAAAGGAATCATTATAAGGCAATGGTAAAAAACCAATCATTAAACAAATAGTTATGATGAAACCATCATGATTTGTCAAACCCACAGTGGAATGAAAAGATCTGATGGCTTCATCACAATTGTAAAACATCTTATATACACATGAAAACTAAAGCTTTACTTGTTGCCCTGTTCGCTTTTTCTTTCGCAAATGCCCAGCAGGTGGACAGCAGGGGTATGTACGATAAGAAGGACTTTGAGCATATTGAAATAGGGTGGCTGTACCTCCTGAAAAATGAACCAGCAAAACCCGTGACCGAAAACGGCTGGAACTATCCTATGAACCAAACTGATATGGGGAGAAAAATTGGCACCTGGCTGCAACAAACCTATACGCCTACCGGATTGTTGGGGGAGATAAAGCTGGACCTGCACAGGCCCCCTGCTTCCAAATACAAAGGCACAAAAGACTACGGTGCCGATGAAGCTGAGAAAGACAATCGCTTCGCACTACCCAATTCTTATGGTGCTTTTGCTAAGTTTCACCTGTGCTTGTCTAAAACAAGCACACATAAATTTTTCCCAACACCCGGAAACCATTGCTATACCCGACTTGATATTATGGCAAATAACGTAGAACTGATCACCAAACAGGTAATTGCGCTATCTACCCCTACCAGTTATTACTGTACCATGCCGGATTATACCATTGGGCAAAAAGGAGAATATGAAAAAGAATGGCTCAATGAAATGACTGCTTATAGAAATTTTACCGGCGGCCAGAACCTGCAACTGTACCGGCATTACCTGTTTCCGGTAGGCAGAGAATTGTCTTATGTAGTAATTATGACCAGGAATAACCAGCCGCTTCCCTTTGAGCAGGTTACTATAGGTGAATTTTTACGGCAATTGGAAAGCCAGTTTCCCAAGCTGCACCAATTTGCAGTAAACGGGAAACTGATCTATGAAAACTATCTGGATAACGCCAAAAAAGGCATGCAGGTTTTGAAAGAACAATTAGCGCAACAGGAAAACAAATTCGTGTATTTTAATACCATAGAGCGCCAGATAGATATCATCGATTTAGCAAACATTGGCAGCAGTGGTAAATTGCCCAATTGGATACACACCGAAAAAACAACGCAAAATCTTGACCGATGGGGCAAGGCCGTTTCTGTTACAACCAATTACCCCTTGCTGCGCTTAAAAAAAGGCGTGAAAGAAGCCTGCGCCACCAACGGCCCGCAATGGATTGTATTTAAAATGGCCGATCCAATTGACCATAGTTACGGCGGGAGTGTACAATTGATGGACAATTTTGTAAGCCGGTTTAATTACAGGTACGTCTATAACTATTTTTTTGGAAATGAAAAAGTAATTGAGCCATACAGGGTATTGGACTTTCAGAATGCAACACAATCGGGGGATAAAAAAGCAGCAACAGTACTTTCTGCCATTGCAAAGGATAAAGCCGGCGATAAGTCCATCGTTTTCTTTGATGATTTTTCTGCCACAGCAGCAGCAGCCACACCTAAAAACTGGAATACGCAAGGGTCATCATCGGGGGATAAGCCAACTATTACCACATTAGATGGCGCATCAGGTAAATGGATAAAACTGAAAGGAAATGCTTCGCCTAAAGATATTTCGCTTCCCATAAGCGGGGATCTGGAGATAAGCTACGATTTATTGGTGCATAAAGGCGACGTGCCCTGGGGAACACCCGGCATAGAAACCGAGTTTAGCTTTTCCGGCAAAGACGGTGATAAAAGATATGCGGTAAATGTTTCGCCGGGCGATATGAACAGGAAAGATGCTGCCGGGTGGATAATGCTGGCCTTGGGCGGTTCTGATTGTAAAACCGGAAGTTACCATTCTATTACAGCGTTTACAGGAAGTAAACCGGTAAATATGGTAACCATTACCATCCGCAAAAAAGGAGAAGCCATTGCCATTTTTAGCAACACTACAAAAGTGTACGAATGTACCTCGGCTTTCATGCAGGGTGCTGTAATGAAGAAGGTGAACTTCTATGTAAATGAAAAGAACGTGTATTATTTAACGAACGTTCAGATAAAAAAAATATAGCCATGAAAAGGATAGTATATTTTCTGTTGTTCCTGGCTGGCAGCGGCGTGTCTAATGCGCAAACGCAAACCTACGACATGGCCACTTTCACAGCTCCCAGCGGGTGGAAAGCGGAGCCTAAAGAAAATTTGATGCTTTTTTCCCGTATTGACGGAGGCAGTTGGGCGCAGATAGGTATTTATAAAAGCACTGTCAGCAAAGGGAGTGTTGAAAACGATGCTATAAGCGAATGGCAAACATTGGTTGCTTCGCAACACACCATGAGCCAGGAAGAAAGTACAAAGCCCGCATCAGGCGATGGCTGGGAGATAATGAGCAAAAGTGGCGTATGGCAATTCAACGGAAGCAATGTGGCAACCATACTTACTACTTATTCCAACAAGCAGGTTTGCTTTAGCGTATTATTAAATGCAACGGCAAAAACTTACCTGAAAATGTACCAGGATTTTATTGCAACGCTAACCCCATCCGTACCTGCTGGAAACACACCAAGCGCTAATGACCTGGGACCTGACAATATACAACGAAAATCAGGTTTTAAATTTACTACTACCAACTGGAACGACGGCTGGGTGAGCAATGTAAGGGAAAACTGGGTAGAGGTGGTAAAGCCTGGAATCAAAGTATTGATTCATTATCCCAACCAGCAGGTAGATGCTTACAGCGCCGAAAAATTACAAGGCGATCATAACGCCTGGAGAATACTCATTGAACCTAAGTATAGCAGCATCAAAAATGTAGTGGAACGGGGTATACAAGATTATCAATCTATCACTTTTTTCACTGCTGATGCCGCGGAAAAAACTACCGGAAAAAATGTATATATAGTGCTCTTTAAAAAACATTACGATAAAGGCAATGGCCGTTACCTGGAGATCGTAGCAGATTCAAAAGCCGTTTTCGAACAAGAGTTTGGCAGTAATTATATCAACAAATCAAGTTGGGAATATACTGATCAGGTAAAATCATGGGATAAACTTGCCAATATGCAAAGCCGAAATAAGTTTTCTATCGCTAGCAGCGATCTTATTGGCAAATGGAGCGAATCCGATTACGCCTCGCTTCGTTATTATTATGTAAGTAATGGTGGCTTTGCTGGTGCCACGGCCACCTCTATCTCAGATGAATTTACTTTCTTGCCAGCCAATACATACCAAAGCGATCATGCAGGTGCATCAGGCGTGGTAGGCAATCAGCAATTTTCCAGGCAGGTGTATAACGGCAATAGCATGGTTACGGAATGGAACATTACATTTACCAACCGTTTTCAGGGGCAATCTGAAAAATATGATAGTTATTTTGAAGCTATAAAAGGCGGGCGAATATTGGTGCTTACTGATAGAAACAACTCGGTAAAGTGGTTAGTAAAGCAACAAACTAATTAATAATTTTAATGGGAAAAAACGAAATGCCATTCTTCCATTATCCAACCTCAATCGAATAGACAAACCAAAGTCCCCCTTTTTGATTCAAATGTGCTAGTTTGAAAAGCTGTATAAAATCCTTCGGAATCTAAAGCCTGCCATCAGTGGAAAGCCAAATCTTTACTTGATTCTATTTGTC
>NZ_CABHOU010000057.1 GCF_902168175.1 uncultured Chitinophaga sp.
GGTATCAGCATCCACCCGTATTTAAAGAAACGATTCAACATCTTCATATACATGCGGTTTGCAGCAATTTAATATCAATAATAAACCCTGTAGCAACCTACATAGTAAACGTTGGGGTCAACAGGATTTTTTAGCGCTCAGACAGATGGGATCACACAGGTATAACTCGTATCATTACTCTATTGCTGCATCGTTGATATAAGCCTGGAGGCCATCGGTAGCTCCTCCGTAGTTGTACGGAGACGTAAAAATCGGTAATTCCGCTAACAAACGCAAACGGGCGACTGCTTATTTTTGTACCATCAAACAAGGAAATGGTAAGAACGATAGAACAGGGATACAGGACAGGTAAAAGGGTTCTACAGTTCAACCGCAATTTTTAACATGTCGTTGCTGTAAATCGACGGTTGATACCGGAAAGTAGGGTTGCAGAAGCAATTAACCTCATCGACAATTAATTAACAACTCTATAACAGCAACGACATTTTTTGATCACAATTTTAAAAACATAGTCATTCATTACCCCAAAATACATCTATTGCCCCAAAGCATCCATTACCCCGAATGCATCCATTGACCCCGAATACACATCCGTTAACCCCGGATACACAACGTGGAACAGTCTTCATCCATAACCCTAACCCCAAAAAGAAGCTGCATATAGATAGAAGGCCAAACTCTATCAAAAGTCGGATAAGGCTTGCGTCTGCAAGCCTTTATTTTTTCTCCTCACGCCCCTGAAGGGGCTCCGTTTACCGTAGGTGTAAATAATCCCCCCGTTCATCCCCTTTTTTGTAATTTTATCCCTACATTTATTTACCTATAAAGAGAGGTTGGAGTTATTGTCATGGCTTATATTCAGCAATCATTCAGTGTAAAATTCGAGTACAGGGTTTTCTTTACAGAAAAGATTTTTGATCCTTCCAACAGCACATTCGCTGATTTCCTGGAAGCACATGCAGAAGAGGGTATCCGGAAAAAGTTACTTTTTATTATTGATGATGGTGTTACCGCAGCGCACAGTTACCTGCAGGAACAAATTGAAGCCTATTGCCAGCAACTGGGAAATTTTGAACTGGTCCAGGATATTGTTGTAGTACCCGGCGGCGAAGCAGCCAAAAACGACCTCCAGTTATTCTACTGGCTTATCAATGAACTGGAAAAATACGCTATAGACAGGCATTCTTACGTAATCGGTATCGGCGGCGGTTCTGTGCTGGACCTGGTCGGTTACGTGGCGGCTGTGTCGCACCGTGGCGTTAAACATATACGCATACCTACCACCGTACTGTCGCAAAACGATTCGGGCGTGGGGGTGAAGAATGGTATTAACTACCATGGCAAAAAGAATTTCCTCGGCTCCTTTGCACCACCCGTAGCGGTGTTTAACGATGCCTACTTCCTTACCACCCTGCACGATCGCGACTGGCGTTCGGGCATGACCGAAGCGGTAAAAGTAGCATTGATCAAAGATGCCGGTTTTTTTGAGTGGATGGAAGCACAGGCGGTGAAGCTCTCTATGGGCGACTTACCGGCCATGCAGCAACTGATTTATCGTTGTGCGGCTTTACACATGGCCCATATCGGCGGCGCCGGCGATCCTTTCGAGAGTGGCTCATCAAGGCCGCTCGACTTCGGTCACTGGAGCGCGCATAAACTGGAGCAATTAACTGATTTTGAATTGCGCCACGGGGAAGCAGTTTCAATCGGTATTGCGCTCGATTCGGTGTATTCATTCCTGCTGGGATGGCTGGCAGAGAGCGAGTTACAGCGAATTATCACTTTACTTAAACAGTTGCGGTTACCTTTATATCACCCGCTGTTGGAAATAGAAGACGAAAACCCGGGCGTTGTGGCAGGCCTCGAAGAGTTTCGCGAACACCTTGGCGGTAAACTTACCATATCGCTTTTAAGGACGGTTGGCAAGGGAGAAGAAGTACATGCAATAGATACAGCACTTCTCCAAAAAGCAGTGACCATGCTGCGCGAATGGTAGTGGTAACCACACAACGTTTGAGTGTATACGCCTGCACCATGAGTTTAGCTTAATACAATAGACCGCAAATCAATTCAGAGATGCAAACGCTTTACGGACACCTGACCTACTGCACAAATATCCACGCCGGCGAAAGCTGGCCCGATCATTTTGCGCAACTTAAACAGTACATTCCTGCTGTAAAGGCACAGGTATCGCCCAACAAATCATTCGGTATAGGCCTGCGTTTATCAAACCTGGCCAGTCTCGAACTCTCCAAAGAAGCCGCTTTAGAAGATTTTAAGCAGTGGTTGAAAGAGAACGACTGTTACGTGTTTACCATGAACGGTTTTCCTTACGGCGGTTTCCATCATGTGAAAGTAAAAGACATGGTGCATGCTCCTGACTGGACCAGTGCCGACCGTGTTCATTATACCATTCGCCTGTTCCGTATACTGGCTGCCTTGCTGCCGGAAGGTATGGAAGGCGGTATTTCTACCAGCCCGCTGTCGTACAAATACTGGGTAAAAACAGAGGAGGAAAAAGATACGTTGATAGAGAACGCTACGCTGAACATGTTGCAGGTACTGGAACAACTGGTACGCGTACATCGCAGCGGCGGCCCCTTAATGCACCTCGATATTGAACCGGAACCGGATGGTATGCTGGAGAATTCGAAAGAGTACATCGACTGGTACTTCCAGTTTTTGCTGGCTACCGGTGTTCCTTTTATTTCGGAGAAGTTTGATGTTACAGACGATGAGGCGGTGAAGATCATTAAATCGCACATCCAGCTTTGTTACGATGTATGCCACTTTGCTGTGGCTTATGAAGATCCGCTGGTGGTACTGGAACGGATGCACCTGTACGGCTTAAAAACCGGTAAGGTGCAGATCAGTGCTGCGTTAAAAGGATTGTTGGGTAAAGGTGCCGCACGCGAAGAAGTAATCAATAATTTTCGCCTGTTTAACGAGGATACTTACCTGCACCAGGTAATAGGGCGTACGGAGAACAATAAATTTATTCATTATCCCGATTTACCGGAGGCGCTGGCCGATGCGAATAATATCGAAGTGGAAGAGTGGCGTGCGCATTTTCATGTGCCCATATTCCGCAACGAGTTTGGCAGTCTTACCTCCACCCGTGCCGATATTTCGCGCGTGCTGGCCAGGCAGGCGTCCAAGTCTTTCACACAACATCTTGAAATAGAAACATACACCTGGGAAGTATTGCATCCCTCGCTGAAGCTGGACATGGACCAGTCTATAGCCCGGGAAATAAAATGGGTGCTGCAACAACTGGATGTGTAATTTTGTACGATAATTCGTGACCGATCTGATGAGAAAAACTGTAGTAATAGATGTTGTAGGATTATCTTCCTCGCTGATAGGCGATCATACGCCTTTCCTGAAACAGTATGTGCAAAAGCACCATCTCAATGCTATTAAACCCATGCTGCCTGCAGTAACCACTGCCGTGCAAAGCACTTATGTAACAGGCGAATGGCCGGCCGAACACGGTATTGTGGGCAATGGCTGGTACGATCATGAAGATGCGGAGATCAAGTTCTGGAAACAATCCAACCACCTGGTGCAGACCGAAAAAATATGGGACCGCGCCAAACGCCTCGATCCCTCTTTTACCTGTAGTAAGATGTTCTGGTGGTATAACATGTACTCCTCGGCCGATTACTCCGTTACACCACGTCCGCAATACCTGGCTGATGGCCGTAAAGCGCCGGATTGTTACGCACATCCGGCATCGCTCCGCGATCATTTGCAGGAAAAGCTGGGTACCTTCCCACTATTCCAGTTCTGGGGGCCGGGCGCCAATATCAGATCAACCCAATGGATTGCCGATGCATCCATCGAAACAGATAAACTGTATCATCCCACCCTTACTTTAATTTACTTACCTCACCTCGATTACTGCCTGCAGAAGTT
>NZ_CABHOU010000058.1 GCF_902168175.1 uncultured Chitinophaga sp.
CCCCCAATACCAATCAAAATCTATTTCAACCATTCGTTCCCCCGCCAATAATACACCTTTAAACACCTCTATTGAACGACGGACAACCAATGCTCTTCCAACGCATCGCCGCCGGCGACGAAGCCGCCTTCAGCGACCTCGTTGAACTGTACGCCCCCCGCCTCCAGGCCATGGCCTCCCGCATCACCGGCTCCGTCGCCATAGCAGACGACCTCGTGCAGGACACGTTCCTGAAAGTATGGCTCTCCCGCGACCAGTTGCCCGATATTACCCACCCGGCCGCCTGGATCAAAAAGATATGCTTCAACAGCGCCATCAACCACGTTCGCCGGCAAACTATCCACGACAAAGTGATAGACGGCCTTCAAAAAGACCACAACGCGATAGATACTATAGAGTTCCGCCAACTCCTCGCCATGGTAAACACCGCCGTACAGCAACTCCCGGACAAACAACGGGAGGTATATCGCCTGAGCCGCGAACAGGGACTGAGTATCAGCCAGATCGCGGAACATATGCACCTGGCCGTTAGTACGGTCAAAAACCTGATGGTAATGGCGCTCAGGAACATCCGGGGCGCGCTTCAAAAAGGCGGTTACCTGCTGCTTTTATTACACTTCTTTTCCCAACGCTAAAAAAACTTTGCCTTTTTTCGGTACCAGTCGTCTTTTCGATTGTCTGGTATAGATAGGGAACGATTTATATGGAACCAAACGCCCGATTAACATATTTACTGGAACGCCTGGCCAGCCACACGGCTACGGCCGCGGAACTGGACGAGCTTACTGCCCTGGTAGAGCGCGACGGCCTGATCGACGATGCGGAAAGCTGGCTGGAAGCCCATAGCCAGCAGCAGCTTCCCTCCTACAGCGCCCAACAGTGGCGGCAGGTGGCCGATCAGATACTACAGTCGGATAAACCACCCATTACAACGCGCGTTCACTACCTCCATAGATGGTGGTGGGCAGCAGCAGCGGTGGTACTGATGGCGGCAGGTGCCTGGTATTTTAACCGGAACAACCCACAGCCGGTGCGCCAGATGGTGCGCAATGCTTCACAGGACGTGCCGCCGGGGCAAACGGGCGCGGTGCTTACGCTGGCCGATGGTTCACAACTGGTGCTGGATAGCGCAGGTAATGGCGTGGTTACGCGGCAGAACGGCGCAAAGGTGGTACTGCAAAACGGCGATCTGCAATACACGCCCGAACAGGCAACTGGCGCCGCAGCCTACAATACGATTACCACGGCCAAAGGACGGCAGTTTAATATTATCCTGCCCGACGGATCGAAGGTATGGCTCAATGCGGGCAGTTCGCTGCGGTTTCCCGTAGCGTTTAACGGGGCCGACAGAGCGGTGGAATTTACAGGTGAGGCGTACTTCGAGGTAGCTGCCAACGCCCGCCAGCCGTTCCGGGTAAAGGTGCCGGGGCGCATAGACCTGGAAGTACTGGGCACGGCCTTCAACATCAACGCCTATACTAACGATCGTAATAGTTATACCACGCTGGTAAATGGCGCGGTAAAAATATCGCCGGCAGGCAAAACCAGTGGCACGGTGGTGTTGAAGCCGGGCGAGCAATTGCTGGCTACGGGCAGCAGCTTCGATGTAATGGGTAACGCAAACGTGGAAAAAGCCATCGCCTGGAAAAACGGCTTGTTTAACTTCGACGGGGTGGGCCTGAAAGATATGATGCGCCAGCTGGAACGCTGGTACGACCTGGAAGTGGTGTACGAAGGCAATGTGCCTGACATCGTGTTTTTTGGAGAGATGAGCCGCAAACTGAAATTATCTGATGTACTGAACGGGCTGGAGCGATCGGACGTGCACTTCCGGCTGGAAGAGGGCCGTAAGCTGATCGTGATGCCATAATATATGCCTTAATTGTCAACTGAAATATGCAATAAAAAGTATCAACTAAGATCGGGCTGACCAGGCAAAGAAAAACCGGAAGTGGTGCAAACACTCCCGGAATATTGCTGGTCGCTATTAAAACGGGTTTCGAGACCTTCATTTTTAACAACCAAACGTTGCAAATCTATGCAAAAAACAGCTTACTGGAGCCGTAGGGGTGTGCCATGCCGGCTTCCAGCCAAAATGCTTCGGATTATGAAATTAACGAGTGCACTACTACTCCTTTTCTGTTTACATGTGTCAGCCAACACCTTTTCTCAATCGATCACCTTTTCGGGAAGAGGCATACCTATGAAACAGGTATTCGCCGCTATTAAAAAACAAACCGGGTATGTGGTATGGGGTAAATCGGAACTGCTCCAAAAAGCGGATGCGGTATCGGTGTCTGTACAAAACATGCCGTTACTGAGTTTCCTGGACCTCATCGTTAAAAATCAGCCTTTCAGTTACAAGGTAACGGACAATACGATTTTCCTGTATAATGATAACGATGCCGCTATTGCAAAAGCTACGCCGCTGGCGGGACGTGTAACCGATAGCCTGGGCGTACCGCTGATCGGTGCTACCGTAATAGTAACAGGCGGCGGCCGGTCGGCCATTACCGATATGAACGGTACCTTTTCCCTGCCAGTAGATGCGGGTAATGTACTACGCATCAGCTTTATTGGTTATCAACCTAAAGAAATTAAGGTGACCAATGCTATGTTACAGGATGGCAACATCGGCACGATCATACTGGCCCACATTGCTGCTAACCTGGCCGAACTGAATGTAACCGCTAATACCGGTTACCAGTCGATCCCGAAAGAACGTGCTACCGGCTCGTTTGGCGTGATTACGGAAGCCACACTGGGTGCCAGGATGGAAACCAGCATCATGGACCGCCTGGAAGGCACGGTGCCGGGGCTTTTCATGCAGAACGGCACGCCTACCGTGCGCGGCCTGTCTACTTTATACGGCAACCAGCAACCATTATACGTGGTAGATGGATTTCCGTATGAAGGAGATCTCAACTACATAAACCCGGCCGACGTAGTCAACGTCACTGTGATGAAAGATGCGGCAGCAGCTTCCATTTACGGTACCCGTGCGGCTAATGGCGTTATCTCCATCACCACCCGCCACGGCAGCAGCCGTAAACCGGTGGTTACGTTCAGCAGCGGCGTATTTTTCACTCCCAAACCCGACGCCGGTTATATGAACCTGCTCAACTCCTCCCAGATGGTGGATTTGCAGCAGGAACTCTTTAACACCTGGCATCCCGGCTTCAGCGATGGCATCAGGCGTACGGGCAACACAAAAGTGCTGCAGGCCTTGTATGACCAGGAACAGGGCTACATTACCCAGGCACAACTGGATTCGACCCTGGCAAGGCTCAAAACGTATGACGGGCAAAGCCAGGTGGAAGACCTGTTCATGCGCAACCAGGTTAAACAACGCCATGCCTTTTCGGCCAGCGGCGGCAACGATATACATCAATATAATGTAATGATGAACTATACCGGCAATACCGGGTATGGTTTGAAAACGAGCAGCGACGACATCAACGTGGGACTGAAAGACCGCGTAAAAGTGTTCCGCTGGCTGGATGCGGAGATCGGCGCTAACACTAACATCCGCAAGGGAAAATACCAACCGGAAAGCCCGGAATCGT
>NZ_CABHOU010000059.1 GCF_902168175.1 uncultured Chitinophaga sp.
CACATCCTTTTAATTCTTTTAATTCAATAGCATATTCCGCACTCCACCAGTCCTTCACAAGAACAACTTCCTTTTTTTCATATTGATCCAATCCACCGGGTGTATATTCATCGCCTATAAAAATCAGTGGAAAATCACGTCCACAGAAGAACACCTGACTACCCTCCCTGTTCATTACATTGATCCAGGCGTCGCCTTCGTCGTTGGATGAATATTCGAGCTGGTTTTCGGTAACGAGGGTGTCGATGAAGTGGAGCCAGGCGGCGGGCTCATAATCATTCTCTGTATAGGTACAGGCGGTATTAATTGTTTCGGTCAGGTTCATGGTGAAATCTTTTCAATGTAAAGAATTGCTTACTGCTCGTTCTTTCTAAAAATGCGTTTAATTTTCCATATCCATTCTTTTTTTATGCCCCAAATCAGGAAGACGACACCCGTAACTGCCAGCGCCGGGGCGGGGATTTTGATCACCGAATTATAACGGCGCATGTCGTAATACTGAATAGAGCCGGCTTCTTTCAAAACTAATAGCAACGCCGAAGTAAGCAGGTATAATCCAATTAGTAAAACGATGATGTGGCCGTATTTTTTGCTCGCTTTTGTGATTGATTGTATCAGGGCCATTCTTCCATTTGTCTTGAAATAACGTTTACAAAAGTAGGCAATACAAAATTAACCTGTTAAGAGTTTAAAAGCGGAATAAGTGCTTACATAAAAAGGCAGTTCGCGGGGAACTGCCTTTTGGCTATTCTGCTAATTGCACTTCTTCTGTTATCCCCGCCTCCTCCAAAAAACCTGTATCATGCGAAATAACGATCAACGTTCCTTTATACCCGGCAAATATCTTTGCCAGCATTTGAATGTTCGTTAAATCGAGGTTGTTTACCGGTTCATCCAGAAAGATGATATCAGGCGTACGGTCCTGAAGCACCATACAACACAGGGCCAGCCTTAAGGTTTCGCCGCCGCTTAATACGGCGCAGGGTTTATCCCAACTGCCGGGCAAAAACAGGAAGTTGGCCAGCAGTGTGTGTACCATCGGCATTTCCAGTTTGGCGTCGTTAAACGCGACAGCCTGCTCCAGCACTGTCTTGTTTCTGTCTACGAGACTATAGTCCTGATCGAGCAGCAGCGTATTACAAGGTGCCAGTTGAATGTTGCCTTGTGTGGGGGCGATGTTGCCCTGCAGCAGGTTAAACAACGTTGTTTTCCCGCTGCCATTGCCGCCTGATACGGACAGGCGGTCGCCACTACGGATGGTAAGCGTTAAAGGGACAGTCCACAAAGCATGCCCCGGCCGGTAACTAAAATTGACCTCCGTTGCCTGCACCAGCACCTTACCCTGGGGCATAGGCGATTGACCGAAGTAACCTTTCATGATACGCTGCACCTGCGCCATAGCTGCTGCTTCCTGCAGGTTGGCCCGTAGTTCGCTCACTTTGGCTTTATGCACCTCTTTCAGTTTCGATGTACTTACCTCCGCTGCGTTCTTCCGCGAATTCAGTAGTATCTTTGGTCCACCGCTTTTTGCAGCTGTCCTCTTGGCCTGCGAGTCGGCCCGCTGCTTTCGTTCCATCGCCTGCTGCTGTTTTTGCCGGGCCTCTTTAAGGGCTTTTTCATGATGTGATAACTGGTGTTCTGCGGCCAATGCTTCCGATTCTTTCTGTGTTTCGTACAGATCGTAATTGCCGCCATACACTTTGACCCCATCTGCCTGTAACTCCCAGGTTGGTTCGCATACACGTAACAATTGCCGGTCGTGACTGGTGAGCAGCAACGTACATTTCGTGTGTTCCATCCAGTCGTACAGTTGCGCGCGGGCTTTGCGGTCGAGATGGTTAGTGGGCTCGTCCAGCAGCACCACCGGCGGATCAAATATATCTATCCCTGAAAGGAAAAGCCGGGTCTTCATGCCTCCGCTTAACTGCCGTAAGGGTTGATCTAAAGTAATACCTGCAATACCCCATTTCGCGAAAGCCTCTTCGCAACGGGCAGCGATGTCCCAGTTGTTCTCCAGCAGATCGTAATAATGCTGATTGGTGGCGCCGTTCTCCACTTCCTGCAAAGCGTTCAGTAATGGCGCTATGCCCAGGGCTTCTGCTACGGTAAGCTGGTTAAAGTGTCCGTAATGCTGTGGCACATAATGAAGCGGGACATTTACCCGTAAAACGCCTGTGTAGTTGGGTTCCTGGCCTGCAATCATTCTTAGCAGGGTACTTTTCCCTACCCCGTTGTTACCTACGATAGCAGCCTTATCACCCTTTTGCAGGGTAAAATTAACATCCGTAAAAAGTGGTTCGCCGTTGGGGGTGTTGTAATTGATATGTTGTGCGTTGATAAGCATGTAATGTTCGTTGTGGGTGGGAAATGAGGTGGATAGTCCATGGGCAGGATGTAAGTTTCATGTCTGTAATGTTTAATGAAAAAATGGTGTTTAATGAACAATCCTTACGGGCGGGGAAGCCTGTAATAAATCAGCGGGCGCTGTATATATGAGACGGGTTATAATTTCATGATGATGCAAAGGTAGGAATTCCGGGTAAATTGAACAAGTACCCCGCCTGTCTCTTTAGTACGGTGTTCCAACTTTTCCTTTTTTGCCCTAACTTTCCGCCATGGATAACTACGCAATTGCAGACAATTTCTCGCTCCTGGCCAAGCTCATGGACATACACGGCGACAATCCCTTTAAAGCCAAATCCTTTGCCAATGCAGCTTTCCAGATCGAAAAACTGACGGTCCAACTGAAAGAAACCACCCCCAACGACATATTCCGGATCAAAGGTATAGGCGAATCTACCGGTAAAAGCGTGTTGGAAATGCTGGCTACCGGCCGCAGTGCCATATTGGACGAATACATAGGAAAAACCCCGGCCGGCATCCTCGAAATGATGCGTATTAAAGGCCTGGGCCCCAAGAAAATCGCGACGATCTGGAAAGAAATGGAGATCGAGGACCTTGGAGAGCTGCTGTATGCCTGCAACGAAAACAGGCTGCTGCTGCTGAAAGGGTTCGGGCAAAAAACACAGGAAAGCATCCGCCAGAGTATAGAGTTCTTTTTATCGAACCGCGAACGTTTCCTGTATGCAGAAGTAGTATCGTTCGCTCAACAGCTGGAAAGCGCGCTGCAAAAACTGTTCGCTCCTGCACAGGTAGCATTGTCTGGGAGCTTCAGGCGTAACCAGCCGGTAATCGACGAACTCGATGTAGTGATCGCCGCCGGACCGGTGACCATACTCGACAAAGTAAAAGACCTGCAGGGGTTAACCATCCTCGAAAACACCGACAGTACCGTAATCGTGCGCCACGACCATGGCGTAAAGGTTACATTACACGGTGCCGCCCCACAATGGTTCGCACAGCAGTTGTTTATCACAACAGGTACAGCGGCATTCCTGGACAGCTTTTATGCCATCGCCGGCAGAGATGTCCTCACGGGCGTCAGCTCCGAGGAAGAGATATTCGCTAAAGCCGGCATGCAATTCATTGCTCCCTGCCTCCGCGAAGGCGGCGATATAATAGAGCGTGCTAAAAACCAGCAACTCCCTGTACTCATCGATGTAAAAGATATTAAGGGAATCGTACACTCGCACAGCCAGTGGAGCGATGGTCTTGAAAGCCTTGAAACCATGGCAGCCACTGCCAAAGAGAAAGGGTTCGAATACCTGGTCATCAGTGATCACTCCCGCTCTGCCTTCTACGCAAACGGCCTGTCTATCGAGCGAATAATGGCCCAACACCAGCAGATAGATGAGCTGAACGCCAGGCTTGCACCCTTTAAAATATTCAAAAGCATAGAGGCTGATATCCTTAACGATGGCAGCCTCGACTACCCCGACGAAGTACTGAAAACCTTCGACCTGGTCATCGCATCGGTACACTCTAACCTGAAAATGCCGCAGGAAAAGGCCATGGCGAGGCTCTTAAAGGCTATTTCCAACCCTTATACTACCATCCTGGGACATATGACAGGCCGCCTGTTATTAAGCCGTAACGGCTATCCTGTAGATCATGAAGCGATCATCGATGCCTGCGTGGAAAACAACGTTACTATCGAATTAAACGCTCACCCCCGCCGCCTCGACATCGACTGGCAATGGATATCTCTGGCTATCAGCAAGGGCGCGCTGCTCTCCATCGATCCGGATGCGCATGCTATCAGTGGCTATAACGATATCTATTACGGTACGCTGGCCGGGCAAAAAGGCGGCATGAGTAAAGCCGACAACCTCAGCAGCTTTTCCCTGGACGAGTTGGAAGCTTTTCTGGCGAAGCGACGTGCATTAAAGAACATATGATCCTGTATAGATAAGAAGTCCTGCAGTTGCGACTGCAGGACTTCTTCGTGTAGTATATCCCGCGAATGCGTTAGCTAACCGGAAGCCCCTGCAAAACGTTCCTACTTTGCGTTATCCGGAAACACTTTAAGCAAGCCCCATCATTAAAGGACATAAAAAAACCCTGCCGTACTACGGCAGGGTGATATATTCATTACGTGAAGTATTACCTGTTTTAATAATCAGCCCGACTTGACAATCAGGCTCTATTAATTTAACTAGTAATGCAAAGTGGATAAAATAATAGCCTAAGACGGTTTAAATGATAGGCATCTCCATTTTGCTATCAGATAAGTTAAAAAAACAAGAGCCCGACACGACCATCAGGCTCCTTCTATTTCTCCAATTTAGCTTAAGACAAAATTTTTATTCAGTAGATGTATCGGTAATCAGGTTGCTAGTACATTATAACTACTCAACACTTTAAACAGTATTACACTCTTGTCTCTCCTAAAAAAAACGGGAGCCCGACACGACCATCAGGCTCCTTCTTTTCTCCAATTTAGCTTAAGACAAAAACTTTATATCAGGAACGATAATTATAATATTGATGAGTTCAGAATTCGAACGCTACTTGTATAACACCTTTTACCACACAATTGTTTGACACTAATCTAAAAATCACATTGGCCTGATCAACCGCCGGATGTTATTTTCATCTTCTCACAAAATCATTTAAAGATCATCATTGTGTCGCTTATCCAAATCTAAAAAAAATAATTGAAAGTTTATTAGGAAGCCTAACTTTTTTATTTTCTTTTTTATCTCACCCTTTTTAATGATGTTGAAAACAGTGGCCCGATAGGACTATCGGGCCAATTAACCAAGTTAACTATTAAAAGACACAACTAATTCGAATTTAAATTATGTTGATGCCTGAAGCAACTCATCATCGCGCGATGTAGGAACTTCGAGACAGGCTATACAAAGCGTCTGTTTTAAATTGCCACCATAGCGGTAAGCAATCCCCAAATTCTGCAACAAGCAAAGAACATCATCCTGCCAGATTTCCCTCAACACCTAATCACTCATTAACAATCTTTAGGACCACTCTCTTTATATGAACGTAATTATTTCGGGTCTGGATTTAGATTCTCTAAAAAAAATATTCCTACAAATTACCTTATTAGATAATTCGTAGGAATATTATAATCAATAGTTAGGACTTCTAAGTGCGCTAAACTGTTATAGGAAAATCACTTAATGAGTAAAAAATTGAGAATATTAGGAGATAAAACTATCTGTTTTATTACCACTGCTTCTAAAAATAACGCTGCCCGAATTCCTGGCCCTTTTTCCAGGAGAAGCGATAGTTAAGCATCATTTCATGTGTGCCCGACTGTCCGCCTTTCAGGTATTTGGCCGAGGCGAAGTCGTAAGCATACGCAAACTGGAAGTTCCTGCTCACCTGCACCTGGGTAAAAACACCCATTGTTTTCTCCGTCCGCCAGGTGCCACCTACCCAAATCATATTCTTAATTAACAACGAAGCATTCAGGTCGGCCTGCACACCCGCCCCCTTTACCTGCCTTATCAGCAGCCCGGGCTTCACCTTAAAATCGTCATTTATATCGTGCAGATAGGCGCCATGCACATAAATAGCCCTTTTAAACTCCAGTTTGTTCACCGAAGTACCCATATCGAACTTCTGGAACGAGGGCGACGACAACCCGATCTGGAACTTCTCATTAAAGATCATGAACCCGAAACCCACGTCCGTTTTCCAGTAGCTCTGGTTCTGGCTGAACACGGGATCGTCGGTACCGAGGGACGTGTTATCCTCTTTTGTTTGTTCCATTCCCACCTTCAGGCCCATCGACAAGTACAGGTTCTCGTCCAGTTTTATCTTTTGAGCTACGTTGGCGTTAAGGCCCGTTTGTGTGTAAACCGTTATTTTATCCTGTATGGCGGTAAAACCAAGAGAGGTATTAGATGCCTTCAATGGGGTATAAAAAGCAAAAGTGGCCGTTTGTGGCGCGCCTTCCACTCCCATCCACTGGTTACGGGCCTGTAGCGTGGCGCTCGACGCACTGTCGGTAGCCGGATAAGCCGGGTTTATGATCATCGTGTTAAAATGATATTGCGACGTTTGCGCATTCTGCTGCGCGTTTACCTGTGCTGAAAAGCACCAGCAGGCGGAGCAGAGGATCAAAATCTTGTTAAGCTTTGTTTTCATTTTTAATAGCTTAAAATGTAACTAATTCTTTTTCGGTATACATTTTCGTCCTATCGTTTCAACACCACAAACCCTGTAGTCCGGTGTGCCTTGCCGTTATTATCGTATACAATCACTACGTAGAAGTAAGAGCCATCCGGCAGTTGGCTGCCCGCACCCATACCCGTGTTTGACTTGCCCTTAAAGGCGAACGACTGGTTATCGTACCTGTTCGATTTATATACCACTCCCCCAAACCTGTTCATCACTACTACTTCATGTTTCGGATACTTCAGGATGTTTTCGATCATCATTACCTCGTTTCCTTTACCATCGCCGTTCGGTGACAGGGCAGGGTGTACGCGGATATCGCCACGGTTGTCGTTTGTACCGCGACCATCGCGGATGTAACGCTCTGTAGCATCAGGCACACCGTCGTTGTCAGAGTCAAGGTCCAGGTAGTTCGGGATACCATCGTTATCAGTATCATCGTCTGTTGGATCGAGGTTTTTATTGATATCTTCTTCTCCGTCCGTCAATCCGTCGCCATCTGTATCGCAGGTGAGACAGAATGCATCGTCGTTCACAATTACACCTACACCCTTGTTCCATGGACCGATTGCCGGTACACTATGACCGGAAGGAACATCGGCTTTTACCAGTTTCACCGTAAAGAACTCATTCGCCTCTGGCTTTTCATCCCCGTTGATCGGTACGATAATGTCACGTTCCAGGGTCAGGGCAGGTATCACCATCGTTACGGTAGACGGATCAAAGTCCTCGCCTGCCGTTGCGCGGCGTTTATTCATTACAACACCTTCACCTTCAAATGCGTCGCTGAATGCGTAACTGAGTGTGATATCCGCAGAGCTTCTCCTGTTCAACTGTACGGTAAAGTGCATCGGACTGGTACCGCTGTTACCTTCGGTCACCTTCACAGAATCCTGTTTGAAGATGATGGTGATAGCGTCGTTATCGCGCACTTCTGTATTGGTAGTTATAGCTGTACCTCTTGCGTAGTAAGGCGTTGGCCCTGTAACGTAAGGCTGCAGTTCAAGTCTCACATAACCATTTTCATCATTGATATCATTATCCGCTACGTTCACCTGGAAGTCCACACTGGACGATCCCGCAGGTATCGTTACCACCAGGGACGGGCCGCTTGGGGTATAATTCCTGAATGCGTCGTGGTCCAGTGTGATAGTAACTGGCATATCTACCGGCACTACAGAAGATGATTTTAATGTAAAATGCACCGGATCACCTTCCGTTACGCTGGTTTCCAGCGCCGTCAACTCCATCGTGAGCAGATCATCGTCGCCGATGTTAAGCGTAGCCGAGTTAGGCGTACCAGCCTCCCACAGGATGCCAGTGAGTGCAGAGGAAATATTATCCAGTGTTACAATTACCGTTTCTGCACTTTCCTGTTGTGCGTCGTTGATCGGGTATACCGTGATAGTGGCGCTGTTATGACCCGCTGGGATCATCACGCTACCAGAGAGCGCAGTGTAATCGGAACCCGCAGTAGCAGTACCGGCAACCGCGTAATCCACTTTCACGTCCGCAGCAGCAGTGATGGCGCTGTTAGCGAATCTTACAGTAAAGTGACCGGCAGTACCAGGTTCGGCAGCATCGTCCACTTTAGTAATGATCACCCTCCTATCTGCCACATTTGCACTTTCATCGTCGGTCAGCAGCACAGTTACCGGCGTGTTATCCACCGTTACATTTACGGTATTACCATTCATGATCGTGGTAGCAGACTGCAGGCTTAAGCTGATATCCTCAGTTACCTCTACTATCTGGTCGTCTTTAACCGTCACATCCACATCCACCGAGTTTGCACCGGCCGGGATGGTTACTGTTGTTGCAGACACCACATCGTAATCGGCACCCGTAGTAGCCGTACCATTGATAACATAAGTTACCTGTACCGCTTTTGTTGCAGTGGCGCTGCCCGAAAGCCTGATACGGAAGCGGCCATTGGTGCCCGGCTCTGCCGCATCTGTCACTTTCTCTGCCAGCAATGTGTAAGATGGTACATCATCGCCTGGAATAAGTATAGAAGCACTGTTGATGGTAAACCCGGCAGAAGTACCTTCTATTACCAGGGTTTCATCGTCTTCCTCCGTATTATCCTGGATAGCCGTAATCGTGAAGCTGACTTCATTATCGCCCGCATTAATCGTAATAGTGGCAGGCAAACCGCTATAATCAGCCGCTGAAGCAGTAGTGGCAACACCAGCAGCCAGGTTAATCACAATCGGATGGTCCGCTGTAATACCGGCCGGCAGTTGCACAGTTACCTGAGCGCTGTTGCCTTCTTGCAGGGAAGTAGCGTCGATGGTTAACTGGATGTGCTGGTTAGCAGGCACCAGGCTGGTTGCATCATCTATTGTTACCGTGGTAGTGAGGCTTTGGGTATTACCGTAAACAGTAGCTGCGAGTCCGATCTCCAACGTTTCATTCGCTTCCAGCACATTGTCATCCGCAGTAGCGGTCAACGTAAAGCTCACTTTATTTACACCCTGCGGGATAGTTACCGTAGCAGGGAAGTTATATTCTGTAGCGGTCAGTGAAGAACTGGATCCAGCACCGCGCGACAGTGTAACCGTAATATCATCCGTTGCCAGTATACCCGCAGGCAGTGCTACCCAAATATCGGTAGACTCCCCTTCTTTAATACTGCTATGGTCCGGAGTGATGGTGAGCTCCGTATTATTTACATCCAGGCTGGTAACATCATTGATCGTAAGGGTGGCCGGATTAACCGTGAACCCGGTTACTGCACCTTGTACTACGATCGTTTCTGCTATTTCCAGCAAATTATCAGTATTTGTATTGATGCCCACCGCTGCAGATGCATTAGCACCAGTATTGATACGGATCGTTGCGGGCAGGCTGCTATGGTCCGCAGGAGTAGCCGTAGATGCAAAACCTTTGCTGATCGTTACATCTATATCATAACCTGCAGTGTAGCCAGCAGGCAGGCTCGCCGTAAGCGAAGTACTTGTGCCTTCCGACACGGTACCAGGTGTTACCGCCAGCGTGATAGCCGCTACATCATTATCTACTATATCAAGATCGATTGTTGATTGAGAGAAGGTATAACCAGATGCAGTTGGTACCAGTTGCAGTTTCTCCAGCAGTTCAATCACCTGGTCTGCAGATGCAGTCAGCGTGACAGAAGCATCCGCATCGCCAGCGGCGATTGTTACTGATGTCGGGATAGTGGCAGAGAAGTCTGCATCCACGGCAGCAGGTGTTACTGCACCTTTTGCAAGGTTGATTACCGTATTGCTCGCAGAGGTTACACCACCTGCGAACGCAAACGTAATCGTAGTCGAGCCGCCTTCTGTTACAGAAGCGGAGGACACTGTTACATCTATTACAGGCGTAGCTGTTGCATCAGTCACAGATACAGTGGCACTAGTAGAAGTGCCATAAAGCGTAGCATCTGCTACAACTTCCAGCGCTTCCGTAGCTTCAACACTTGCATCCGTATTAGCTGCCACATTAAACGTAGCACTGCTGCTATTAGCGGCAATCGTTACACTGGCTGGCAGCACATATTCTGATGCACCCAGTGTAGTGCCCGCACCACTGCTCAGCGCAATTACCAGCGGGGCTTCCGTAGTAATACCAACAGGCAGCGATACCGTCAGTGTAGTGTTACCACCTTCAGCAATCGTTACTGTAGCCGGACTAAGGGTGATCGCTGTATTGGCAGGGATCGTGCTGGTAACATCATCAATGGTTACAGTAGTCGCATTCACAGTGAAGCTACCCAGTAAACCTTCTATTACCAGGGTTTCTGATGTTTCAAGAATATCATCTGTAGCGGTTGTTATTGATACAACTGAAGATGCGTTTGCACCAGCAGCTATCTGGATCGTAGCAGGCAGGCTGCCATGATCACCAGCTGCTGATGTAGAAGCAGCGCCTTTGCTCAGCACCACATCCAGATCATAACCGGCCGTGTAGCCAGCAGGCAGGCTCGCCGTAAGCGAAGTACTTGTGCCTTCCGACACGGTACCAGGCGTTACTGCCAGCATTATCGCCGCTACATCATTATCTATTACGTCAATATCAATTGTTGATTGCGAGAAGGTATAACCTGAAGCGGTTGGCACCAGTTGCAGTTTCTCCAGCAGTTCAATCACCTGGTCAGCAGATGCAGTCAGCGTGATAGAAGCATCCGCATCACCCGCCGCGATTGTTACTGATGTTGGAATAGTGGCAGAGAAGTCTGCATCCACGGCAGCAGGTGTTACTGCACCTTTCGCAAGACTAATCACTGTATTGCTCGCAGAGGTTACACCACCTGCGAATGCAAACGTAATCGTAGTCGAGCCGCCTTCCGTTACAGAAGCGGAGGATACTGTTACATCTATTACTGGTGTACCCGTAGCATCGGTTACAGATACAGTCGAAGCAGCCGAAGTACTGTAAAGTGTAGCATCAGCTACCACTTCCAGTGTTTCAGTTGGTTCAACACTTGCATCCGTATTAGCTGCCACGTTAAACGTAGCACTGCTGCTATTGGCGGCAATCGTTACACTGGCTGGCAGCACATATTCTGATGCGCCCAGTGTGGTACCCACACCACTGCTCAGCGCAATTACCAGCGGAACTTCCGTAGTAATACCAACAGGCAGCGATACCGTCAGTGTAGTGTTACCACCTTCAGCAATCGTTACTGTAGCCGGAGTAAGGGTGATCGCTGTATTGGCAGGGATCGTGCTGGTAACATCATCGATGGTTACAGTAGTCGCATTTACAGTGAAGCTACCCAGTGAACCTTCTATTACCAGGGTTTCCGATGTTTCAAGAATATCATCTGTAGCGGTTGTTATTGACACAACTGAAGATGCGTTTGCACCAGCAGGTATCTGGATCGTAGCAGGCAGGCTGCCATGATCACCCGCTTCTGATGTAGAAGCAGCGCCTTTGCTCAGCACCACATCCAGATCATAACCTGCAGTGTAGCCAGCAGGCAGGCTCGCCGTAAGCGAAACACTTGTGCCTTCCGACACGGTACCAGGCGTTACCGCCAGCGTGATAGCCGCTACATCATTATCTACTATGTCAAGATCGATTGTTGACTGAGAGAAAACATAACTGCCGGAAGTAGGTATCAGTTGTAGTTTCTCTAATTGCTCGATTACCTGGTCAGGCGATGCTGAAAGGGTAATAGAGGCGGAAGTGCTTCCTGCCAGTATCGTTACTGAAGTAGGGATAGCTGCCGTAAAATCAGCATCTATCGCAGCAGGCGTCACCACTCCTTTTGCAAGACTGATCACGGTGTTGCTGGAAGAGGTTACCCCGCCTGCAAAAGTGAATGTAACCGTAGTCGAACCACCTTCCGTCACGGAGGTAGACGATACGTTTACATCGATCTGTGGAAGTGTAGTAGCATCTGCAATGGCAATAAGCGTAGACGCGTTTTCCACGTTGCCATAAACTGTTGCCTGTGCCGTCACATCCAGCTGCTCCGCACCCTCAATTTCACTATCGTTTTCAGCAGTTAATGTAAATGTGGCGCTATTGGAACCTGCATTGATCACCACTGTAGCAGGCATATCATAATCGGATGCCGCAATACCTAAACTGCTTCCTATACCGCTGCTCAGCACTACCGATATATTAGCAGCCGCCGTAATGCCTGTTGGCAATGATACGGTGATATTAGTGCTGCCACCTTCTGTAATGCTGGCCGAAACCGGCGTTAATGTAAGTTTGGTATTCAGCGGGTTCGTGCTGGTAACATCGTCAATGGTCAGTGTAGCCGGAACAACATTGAAACCTGTAACAGTACCCTCGGCAACCAGCGTTTCTGCTGCTTCCAGTACGTTATCGGTAGCGGTTGTTACGGTAACTGCGGATGAGGCATTGCTGCCCGCAGGTATTTGTATACTGGTTGGCAAACTTCCATGATCTGCAGTTGCAGCGGTAGAAGATGCTCCTTTATTAATAGTAATATCGATCGGATAGCTGGCCACCAGTGTACCTGGCAGTTTGGCTGAAACTGTTGCAGAGGTCCCCTCGTTTACTGTGCCTGGCGTAAAGCTCAGGGTAACTGGCATCGTAGCGCCTGTGTAATCTGCATCTATCACATCCAGGTCGATGTTGGTAATATCAAAGGTATAACCGCCGCCGGCAGATGGCGTGAGGCGTAATTTCTCCAGCAACTCGATAGTCTGGTCTGCGCTAGCACTCAGTGTTAAAGTGGCAGATGGATTACCAGCCAGAATGGTTACTGAGGCCGGGATAGCCACCGTAAAATCAGCATCCTCCGCAGCCGGGGTAACTGTTCCTTTTGCAAGGTTAATAGTTACATCAGTTGATGGTGCAGAAGGCAGGGTAAATGTATAGGTAATACTATTACCCTCTGTTACGGAAGCCGCTGGAACGGTTACTGCTATTTCCTGTGAGCCCACAGGATCTTCCACATACACAGCAACAATATCAAACTCGCCCGTTGTATAGTTCATCGCATACACCTGGAGCTCTTCGGTACCATCGCGCACCCCGTCATCAGTGGTGGTTACGTCAAATGATACGCCATTAACACCAGGAGGAATAGTTAAATTAGGCGGACAAACAAAATCAGTGAATGTAGCTGAACCAGCAGCCACATCATCAATATAATAATTCATACCTGTACCGGTATATACACCGGCAGGCAGGCTTAAAAAGAAAGTAAATGTTTCACCTTTTTTAATGGTCGACTGAACGGGTGTAAGTTTTAATGCCTGTTTGGTGAAATCATCGAGCGTATTATCTGCAATGTTTATTGAAGTAGAATTATCAATGAAATTAGTAGCAGATGCCTGCAACGACAAAGATTCCGTTATTTCCAGCGAATCGTCCAATACAGGTGTAAGATAAAAATCTACACTGTTGGTACCCGCCAGAATTGTAACGGTAGATACTAAACCGCTAAAGTCGCCGGTACCTGCTGTAGAACCTGGATCGCGGGTAATGGTTACAGGCATGTCGTTGCCTGTGATAGCACCGCCTGGCAAACTTACCGTCACCTTCACGGGTGAACTGATTTCGCTCACGTTCGGATTGTCGGCCACAATTGAAATAGGCTGACCGGGGGCGCTGTCGTCGCCTTCTATCCTTAACTCTACATTCGGAACGCTAAATGTGTAACCTGCCGCTGTAAAGGAAAGTCTGAGATTTTCAATCGCTTCGAACAGGTTATCGTCAATAGTATTAAATGTATAAGTAACGTTTGGCTGATTAGCCAGTATAGTTAATGATGTAGGGATGGGTTGCGTGAAATCCGCATCAACCGCCACATCTCCGGTACTGATATCACTTAAGGTAATTACCACCGGGGTCGTTTCTGTATAACCATCTAACGTAAACGTAAGTGTGCTGGAAGTACCCTCCAGTATCTGGGCAGGGCTCAAACTCACCAGGATGTTTTTAGACGGCGGCACCACAACGGTATTGGTATCTAATACTGTAACAGCACCCATCGACTGCGTTTCGGTATAACCGAAATAATCGATAGAAGCCTGTATATTCAGCGTTTTAGTACCATCTAATAAAGCATCGCCATGGAACACTACATCAAAGCTGGTATAGCTTTCATTTTTCTTGATCAGGATGGTAGCCGGAATGGTGTATTCAGACGGGTCAAGGTCGGGCGAGGTAGCCGTAAGTGTTACCACCATATCCTGTTCCGGCATCAGCCCTGAGTTCAGGTCGATGTTGACTGTCATGGTTTCACCTTCATTGTAGGTGTATGTCCAGGTATTAAAGGTGAACGGTCTTAACGCAGGGTTGGGCGACTGAAGATCTTTCACTTCAACCGTTACCGGTGTTACCGTAAAACCGGTAGCCGTTCCTTCGAGTATCATTTGCTCTGTAGGCTCGTACCGGTTATCATCTTCAAAAGTTAAAGTACCTGTAACCGAATGTTCGCCCGGAGCAATGTAAACGGTGGTAGACAAATAATTATAATCAAAGTTATCTGCCGTAGAAGCAGCTCCCCTGTTAATAGTCACCATGATCGTTTCACCAGCCACCAGGCTGCCTGGCAGGCTGGCCGTAAAGGTGACTGTTTCATCCTCGTTCACTGAAACTTTATCAACAGTGAGGGTGATGGACATACCAGGAGTATAGTCGTCATCTATAATATGTGAAGTACTTCCGTTTATGGTAAAGCCATTGGACACACCACCAAACGCAAACTCTTCCAGCAGCTCCAGTTCATTATCATCCGCTGTTGCCAGGTTATAGGTAATGGAGTTGGTGTTGGCAGGTATCACTATATCTACAGAATCGGTAGGATCAATGTTAAAATCTTCCAGAAGTGTAGTGACATGCGAAAACGCGACCCTTACAGTTACTGGTTCTTCAGAAGTAACTCCGGTGGGCAGTGCTGCGGTAAGTACCACATCGCCGCCTTCTGTTACATCGGGAGCCGAAAGGGTAATTACCTTGTTAGCAGGAATGGTGCCGGTAACGTCTGTAATCTTCATATACACCGCAAAAGTTTTTGGCAAACCTCCTACGGTAGCTGTAGCCACCAGCTGAATAGAATCCACAACTGGTTCCAGTATATTATCGGTTACTGCGGTAAAGTTAAAGGTGGCCTCTTTACTACCCGCCGGAATAGTTACGGTGAATGGGAACGTGGATGGCAGGTAGTCGCCCGCTTCCGCATTACCCAATCCACGGTTAATTGTCACTATTAAAGGAGATGATGGCGCCGGACCGTTCAACTGCACTTTTATGGAAGTAGTGGCACCTTCGGCCAGGGTGGTAACAGTCGGTATCAGTTTAATATCAGCGGCATCATCATCTTCAATGGTGTAGGTAGCTGTAGGATTGGGTCCCATTACAATATAAGGCGAACAATCGGTAGATAACGTAAGCCGGAAAGTACGGTTGGCTTCAATAATGCCATTGCCTTTTATTAATATATTACTAAGGTCAATTTCTGCCGGGGTAATATTATATGCACCACGCGGAATAATAAGGCTACCCAATACTTCATAGTCTGCACCCAATACAGCCGGATCGGCCCCTTCGGGTGTACAAAGAATTTTAACTAATAACGGAACCCCCACGATACCATCTGATATCCTGAGTTTTAAGCCGGTCAGCTTATGGTCGAGTTCTGTTTCAAAATCACCGGCACTGTCTACGGAAAATCCGATTACGGGCGGGAAGTCCTGGTACTGAAATGCGTCGAATACGGGTTCAGAAATATCAACGCTGGCAAAATCACTGTTCTCAAAACCTACCAGTATTCTCCTGTTCCTGATCTCATCACCCGGCAGGCCTGCGGGCAACGCATCTACTTTAATGGCTTTATGTACTGTAATCCCTTTCGATTCTACTGGCACCATCGATGCGTTGGTAATATCCTGAAGGCGGTAGCCATTACCCACCTTTACATCTCTAAGATCGTCCTGGGCAGCAAAATAAGAAGTAAACCCAGTAGCGGTTTTAAATACGTGCGCACCAGAAACGGGTGAGCCGCAATCTCCGGCGTCTTTATATACACCTACTATCGTGGGCAAACTAACGCCGGCACGATAGGCATCCATTGTCACATCGTTCAATTTGTAACCCAGGCCGCAATCTGCCCCTGCAATGGCAGAGTGTTCAGATAAATATAAATGTACCCAGGCCGGCTCCGCTCCTTCTGGTCCCAGCACTACCTGGTCCAGCAGGAAGTAAGCATTCCCCTGTACATATGTAAGTATGGTCTGAAACGTATATTGTTTGCCATCCTGGTCGGGCGCGTACGAAGTGGTAATCACCTTCCATGGATCACCTGCTGTACCCGTACCGGAAATGGCCGATATATTACAGGCCTTCAGGTAATGCGGGGTGGTAGAAGCAGCAGCCGTCAGGTAAGGTTCAATAATAACATAGGTGCGAAGGCCTCTGTCGTAAGCCGGATCGGCCGGATCCAGATTGGTTTCCCAATGCCCGTTCTTTTTAACCAGATATCCCGTATCTGTAACTACGATCATTAACCCGTCCGAAGCGGTATTACCACCGGTTGGATTGATAGTAACGGAAGGTGCCTGCGCCCTGGCCTGTCCGGCCAGCATCATCATGCCCGAAATTAAAAGCCATAAAGGCCAGGTGCGCAGCTTGCGTGCGAGTAGAATTTGTTTCATAGGACAGGATAGGAATACTGAATAATGGTTAAATGATATTACCTATACTAAATTTTTCTCTGTGTACGTTGTATATATCAGCCTCCCTCCTCCTTTCAACCGTTCACTCATTCTTCTGGGGAGAAAAACCCGGGGCGACTCGTTAAGCCCACCCTTATATCTTATTTTCTCTCAATTATTTACTTATGCTATCAGGTACGGCGATCTATAATATGCAAATAGGGATTACGCTTTTTCCTGTCTGTCTTTCCTGCAACAGTTGGTACTTTGTGCCTATAAGTTGGAGAAATAACATGTGGAAATAATATGTAAAACAATAATTTCCACACCTAACAATAAGCAAATCTATATTATTTATAATATTAAAACAAATAAAACAGTAAATATTTTTCATATATCAGTTTGATAAGCAGGACTTAGGAATGAAGGCGCTAAATCGGCTATAGGGAAGGGCTTGACTTGCAGCGGTAATAGTGATGCAATATTCACAATTAACTACGGGGAAAGTAAATGATGGAGGCATGATCGTGCAACAATGCCTAAAAGTGGTAGCAAACGGCAATAACACCCTGAAAATCATTTTACTCAGGTTTAACAATTGTCCCAAACAAAACACTATGTCAAAAGTTAAAATAAAGGTAGATTTGCAAAAATTAATTAAGAATGTCTACCATTATTAAATCTAACATTGACTTTGACCTCAAATATAAGGTGAAAGATATGTCACTGGCCGAGTGGGGCCGTAAGGAGATTGAACTGGCAGAAGCAGAAATGCCCGGTCTGATGGCTATCCGCGAAGAATTTGGCCCGTCTCAGCCCCTTAAAAACGCCCGTATAGCAGGTTGCCTGCACATGACTATCCAGACTGCTGTGCTGATCGAAACCCTTGTTCACCTTGGTGCCGAGGTTAGGTGGAGCTCTTGCAATATCTTCTCTACCCAGGACCATGCCGCTGCTGCTGTTGCTGCTGCCGGTGTTCCGGTTTTCGCCTGGAAAGGTTTGAATGAAGAAGACTTTAACTGGTGTATCGAACAGACTTTGTTCTTCGGTGGTGCAGACCGTCCGTTGAACATGATCCTGGACGACGGTGGTGACCTTACCAACATGGTACTGGACACTTACCCTGAGCTGATCCAGCACATAAAAGGCCTGAGTGAAGAAACTACTACCGGTGTTCACCGCCTGTACGAAAGAATGAAGAACGGCACCCTCCCGATGCCGGCTATCAATATCAACGACTCCGTTACCAAATCTAAATTCGACAACAAGTACGGTTGCCGCGAATCCTGTGTAGATGCGATCCGTCGCGCTACAGACGTGATGATTGCCGGTAAAGTTGCTGTTGTTGCTGGTTTCGGCGACGTAGGTAAAGGTTCTGCTGAGTCACTGCGTGGCGCGGGCGCTCGTGTAATCGTTACTGAAATAGATCCGATCTGCGCACTGCAGGCCGCTATGGAAGGTTACGAAGTAAAGAAAATGTCTACTGCCGTTCAGGAAGCTGACATCATCGTTACTACCACCGGTTGCCGCGATATCATCACCGGCGAACACTTCAAAGCAATGAAAGATAAAGCGATCGTTTGTAACATCGGTCACTTCGATATCGAGATAGACGTTGCCTGGCTGAACAGCAACTATGGTAAAACCAAAGTTGAGATCAAACCACAGGTTGATAAATATACCATCGACGGTAAAGACATCATCCTGCTGGCCGAAGGCCGCCTGGTTAACCTGGGTTGCGCTACAGGTCACCCTTCTTTCGTAATGAGTAACTCCTTCTCCAACCAGGTACTTGCCCAGTTGGAAATTTGGACGAATACTGATAAATACGAAAACAAGGTGTATGTACTGCCTAAACACCTGGATGAGAAAGTTGCCCGCCTGCACCTGAAAAAAATCAGTGTAGAGCTGGACGAACTTACTACCGTTCAGTCTGAATACCTTGGTATCGCAAAAGCAGGTCCTTACAAACCTGATTATTATCGCTACTAGTAATGGCTTTACTATATCGTTTGAAAGCGGCTCCTTATGGTGCCGCTTTCTTTTTTTAAGGTGATTTTATTTCATCGTGGGCCAACAATACTTTAATTTTGCGGCATGACGAAGCTGAGTGTAAACATCAATAAGATTGCTACCCTGCGTAATGCCCGCGGCGGTAATCTTCCCGACCTGTTAAAAGTAGCAGCCGATTGTGAGCGTTTCGGAGCAGACGGCATTACAGTACACCCCCGCCCCGACGAGCGCCACATCCGTTACCAGGATGTAAGGGACCTTAAACCATTGGTGACCACGGAATTCAACATCGAAGGTTATCCCTCTAAAGACTTCCTCGACCTGGTGCTGGAAGTTAAGCCGGAGCAGTGTACCCTGGTACCTGACCCTCCAGGCGCCATTACATCCAATAACGGCTGGGACACCAAACAATACCAGACCTTCCTTAAAGATGTGATCAGCACGCTGAAGAATGCGGGTATTCGTGTATCCATCTTCCTGAACCCGGATGTTAAGATGGTGGAAGGCGCTAAATCTGCAGGAGCCGACCGTATCGAGCTATATACAGGCCCGTACGCCGAGGAGTATCACAACTCACTCACACAACCGCAGAATTTCGCCCTGTTCAACGATTATAAAAACACCGCAAAAACAGCCTCTGATATTGGGCTCGACATCAATGCAGGCCACGATCTAAACCTCGACAACCTGCGTTTCTTTAAACTGCATATTCCGCAGCTTAAAGAGGTATCTATCGGTCACGCCCTCATCTGCGATGCCTTGTACTTCGGGCTGGAGAATACCATTCAGCTGTATAAACGCCTGCTGGTAGATTAATTAGCTTATTGGTAAGGATTATAAGAAAAGGCGCGGTGTTGAACACCGCGCCTTTTCTTATACAGAAAGCGAAAACTTACTCCGCCTGATCGATCTTCACCCAGCCGGTATCCCGGTAATGACTATATATCAGCCAGGCCAGTACACCCGACAACACGATGAATATGTATAATATCGGCATGCTGTAAGTTGCAAAGTAGTGCATCCCACCGAAAAAGCCCGGTACAATCAGCATCACGATACCAATCACCCATTTGTTACTGCCCTGCTGCATATTCAGCTCCTTCGAAAACGGGAACTTCTTCAGGAACATCAAAGCAAAAACCAGGCATACCACGGTGATATTCACCAATGCCAGCACCAGGCTGGGTATTACCGCCGGCCCCCATACCCACAGAATGAAGGCGCAGATAACCATGTAATACGGAACAAAAAACTTAACCATGGCCGACTTGAAGGCTCCTGTCAGAACCTGCCCCGGATGCTCCAGCGGTGCGGTATAATACACCCAGGCCGATTTATACCTGGACGAATACACGAGATTGGAAATAGCCGTAATAAAGGCGAAGCAGCTCATATACAGCAGCACCAGGTACATCCTGGTTTCGGGCAGTTCCTGCCAAACCTTTCCTGGCTTTCCATTACCACCTCCTAATATCCAGTAAGCGAAATAGATGAACGCATAGGCAAGTGAAGGATATACCTTCAGCTTAAACTCCCTGCTGCGACCTGTTAACAGCCATACAACCTCAAACGCCATCTGCTCTGTTTTGCCCTTCGAAAACCATTTTGCCAGTGTGCGGTAACCCCGCTTTCTCCCCTGCTTTACCGCTTTTACAGGAGCCTCTGCCCCACTGCCCGACATCATACCAAGGCGCTTATTAAAACTTGGCGCTAACACCCGCACTACCAGCCACAGGCTTACCAGGGGAAGAATGATCTCCGCCGCCAGTAAACCAATATAAACAGCGCTCCATTTTCCTTCTGTAATAGCCACCCAGCCACCTGCAAACCACATTGGGGGCGCCAGGTAAAGGTATTTTTTCTGCATCAGGTCAATGTCCTTCAGCGTAGCACTGTTTACCAGCCTGGGCACCAGGTAATACATCGCAAATATGGCCACCGAAAATAAAATCTGCAGGTAATTAATGATCTCCTTAAAACGCTCGGGAGTGGTAATATGCAACACCGCCAGATACAACGCATTGATCAGGAAGATGCTGAATAATGTGAGTAACACGATCAGCAATACAAATGCCAATGCACCTGCAACACCGGCCTTAACTGCGAGGAAAATAAGTGCGGGCAGGGCCATGGGCACCACGATCTTTGATACGTGTATGAGAATGTGCAGTAACCGGGAAAGCAGTACTGTACGGTCGTTTACCGGCTTTGGCAGTAAGATGTAATTATCTTTTACGTCGATGAGTACATAGGTAAAGTCCGCTATCAGCGTAAGCGCAAGCATGGTCATAAAAGCGGCGCAGTATACGAACATAGGCAGTATCCAATCGTTGCCCAGCCCGAAAACAAAGAGGTAAAAGCAACCCATCAGGAACGATATCAGGAACAGGATAAACGATCCGCCCTTGCGGTCTTTCTTCGTTTGCTGCTGCCCACGTGTGAGGGTTAACGCATTAGGCCGCCTGTCATCCATCATCAGTTTTGTACGCAGGATGATAGTCAAATGCGGTATGCTGGCGCCCAGCTTTTCCCATAAAGGGCTAAAAAGCATTACGAGCTTTAGTAAAAACTTATTCATGCAACAACGGATTATTGCCCCAGGGCGTTAATGAAATCGTCAGCTACGCCGTGCAGGTCGTTATCGCCGGTAAGGTGCGCAAATATCTTTTCCAGGGTATCTCCTTCTGTTTGGCGTAACTCCTCGAAAGTGCCGTTGGCTACGATGGTGCCGTTGTTGATGAGGATAATGCGGTCGCTTACTTTTTCTACCACATCCATCATATGCGAGCAGTAAAAAATGGTTTTACCCTCTTTCTTCAGCAGCGACATAATTTCTTTTACGATGATCACTGCATTGGCGTCAAGACCACTAAGCGGCTCGTCCAGCACCACTATTTGCGGGTTGTGCATAAGACCGCTGATGATCAGCACTTTCTGGCGCATACCCTTGGAAAAGGTATCCATACGCTGGTCTTTGTTCTCAAACAATCCAAAGGCGGTCAACATTTTCACCGCGCGTTCGTTGATCTGCTCATCTTCCATATCATACAACTTGCCCGTAAACAGCAGGTATTCCATAGGGGTAAGCATATCATATATCTCGGCATTCTCGGGTATGTACCCGATTTGCCGTTTGATCTCAAGCGTATGTTCGCGCAGGTCGCGGCCAAGCACCGATACCTGGCCTTCAAAGTCGCTTAACAGGCCGATAAGCACCTTTACCGTAGTTGATTTACCGGCGCCGTTAGGGCCAATATAGCCGATGATCTGGCCAGGATATACATCCAGGTTAATACCTTTTAATACCTGTTTAGCGCCGTAGCTTTTATACAGGTTGCGGATGGAAATAATAGGCTGGGTATCCATACAATTGTTGTTTTACCACCCGATCTTATCCCCGAATGTTCCTAAGCCGGTCCATTGGTTAAGCGGGATATTTATACCAAAATGATTAAATGCGGTAGAATTCTGGTAGAACGAGCGGGCATACCGTAATTGTAGTCTGGCCACAATCACGCCCACACCGAACGAAAAACCACTCATCCCCTTTTGCTGCAACAGCGCCAGCTCCTGCCGGCGTAAATGATTATAAGCTGCGGTAAGCTCCACATGTTTGCCCACCGTAAACTGTGCGGCCAGCACAAAGTGCCGGAATACCTTGTCTACCGCGCCAGCGTTATTACTAAGCGTATCACCGTTCTCTATTACCTGCCCTTCTTCAAAACCAGGGTCGGCATAGTTAATATTGAATTGATAAATATGATGTAAAGTAGCGGAGAGTTGCAGTGGTACATGTTCCAGCTTTTTAGACACCCCCACCTGCAGGTCAAAAGGCAAGGGCTCTTTGTCATCCGCGCCATAACTTTTAAACTGGGCCCCCATATTCTTCGCCACCAGTCCAAGCTGCCAGCCGGTAGCCGTATCCCGGTATGCCAGTCCGAAATCGGCACTGAAACCACTGCTGCGGTATTGTTGGTAACGGGAGTGGATGTATTTCAAGGTTAACCCGTACTGCCAGCGTTCTTTATAAGTTCTTGACGCGGTTACCTGCCAGCTAAGGTCGCTGGGTTTAAAAGTGCCTTCAATATTGCCCGAGGCGTCGGTTTGGGTTATATTGCCATAGTTCACGAATTGCAGGCTGGTAGCAAAGGTGGTATTAATGGACGGAGCATGGTACCCAAACATCATATGACTATAATTTACCCCGGCGAAATAGCTGGCGTAATTTACCTGCAAATGGGTATGCATCGATGGACGTAATAAAGCCGGATTGAGTGTGGCGGCAGAAATATCCTCCGTTTGCATGGCCGCGTTCATATTGCCCAGCGCCGTTACCTGCGGCGAAAGCGGCAGATCGAGGAAAGAAAACACACTTTTACCGCCCAATACCTGCGCACGGGCCTGTAACAGAGAACATAAGCAAAAGAGAAGAACGGCGATTTTCTGCATACCCCTGCAAAATACGAAATGCGGAAGATGCTACGTGTGTTTTTTACAACCTGGGATTTGCTATATATACACCGGCAGATTGTCGGTACGACTGGTCAGAACAAAGCTAGTATACATCGTTGCCTCTCAAAACAAACACCAACAGCTATGTTAACACCGATATCCATCTACCCAAAACAAACACCAACAGCTAGGTTAACACCGCTCCCCATCTACCCAAAACAAACACCAACAGCTAGGTTAACACCGATATCCAAGCAACCCAAAACAAACACCAACAGCCATCTTAACACCGCTCCCCATCTACCCAAAACAAACACCAACAGTCATGTTAACACCGCCCCCATTTACTCAAAACAAACACCAACAGCCATCTTAACACCACTCCCCATCTACCCAAAACAAACTCCAATAGCCATGTTAACACCAACACCCACCAACCTCGAATCAAATACCAACAGCCATCTTAACACCGCTCCCCATCTACCAAAAACAAACACCAACAGCCATCTTAACACCAACACCCACCAACCTCAAATCCAACACCAACAGCCGTCTTAACACCAACACTCATCTACCCAAAACAAACACCAGCAGCCATCTTAACACCAACACCCACCTACCCAAACAAATACCAACAGCTATGTTAACACCGATATCCAAGCAAACTCAAAACAAACACCAACAGCCATCTTAACACCGACACCCACCAACCTCCAATCAAACACCGACTCCACGTTCATAAAAGAACGAAGCCGCCCTTCTCAGGACGGCTTCATATAAACCCTTAAAACAATCAACATAAGTCACTTTTTCAAGTAACGTACGTGCAGGTACTGCCATGACTGGCTGCAAATGCGTTCTACTTCTTTAATAACGCAGTTTCCAGCACTTGGTTCATTTGCTTCACATAATGAAACTTCAAACCTTTAATATAGTCAGGATTAATATCCCTGATGTCTTTCTCGTTCTGCCAGCAAAGAATGATCTCTTTAATACCAGCGCGTTTCGCTGCAAGGATCTTTTCTTTGATACCACCCACCGGCAACACCTGCCCGCGAAGGGTGATCTCGCCGGTCATAGCCAGGTACGGACGCACCTTGCGGCCTGTATATACCGACGCCAGCGCCGTAAGCATGGTGATGCCCGCACTCGGACCGTCTTTAGGAACGGCCCCTTCTGGTACGTGTACATGCACACTGCGGGTGGTAAACTTCTTCGGATCAATGTTGTATTCCAAAGCATTGGCCTGCAGATAGGTGAATGCCGTGGCGGCCGACTCTTTCATCACGTTACCGAGGTTGCCCGTCAGCTTCAGATCACCTTTGCCCTCGCTTAGGGTAGTTTCTATGAACAGGATGTCGCCACCAACGTACGTCCAGGCCAGGCCCACGGCCACACCTGGAGGATTGCCTACTTTGTAGATCTCGTTGGAATAACGGCTTTTGCCCAATATCTTTTCTATCTTCTCTTCAGTCATTACATCCGGCACTTCCTCTTCCAGCGCTACATCTTTGGCCAGCGAACGCATGATGGCGGCGAACTGGCGGTCCAGTTCACGCACACCGCTTTCGCGGGTATAGTCCTGGATGATTTTACTGATGATCGGGTTGCCGAATTTTGTTTTCAGGTTCTTTAAACCATGCGCTTCCTTCTGTTTGGAGATAAGGTGACGCTTCGCGATTTCCACCTTTTCTTCTATCGAATACCCGCTCAGGTCAATGATTTCTAACCTGTCGCGCAAGGCGTGAGGAATAGCAGCGAGGTTATTTGCAGTGGCAATAAACAATACCTTACTCAGATCGAACTCTGTTTCCAGGTAGTTATCGTAGAAGGAACCATTTTGCTCCGGATCTAATACCTCCAGCAAAGCCGAACTTGGATCGCCGCGGTGGTCGTTGCCCAGTTTATCGATCTCGTCCAGTATCATTACCGGGTTAGAGGATTTTATTTTACGCAGCGACTGCACAATACGGCCCGGCATAGCCCCGATGTAGGTTTTACGGTGACCACGGATCTCGCTTTCATCGTGTAAACCGCCAAGGCTCATACGCACGTATTTACGGCCGATAGAGCTGGCAATTGAGCGGCCCAGCGATGTTTTACCAATACCCGGAGGACCTACAAAACACAAGATGGGCGATTTCATGTCGCCTTTCAGTTTCAACACGGCCAGGTACTCGAGAATGCGTTCTTTAATGCGCTCCATACCATAATGATCGTGATCGAGTATCTTTTTTGCCTTTTTAAGATCGTAGCTGTCGCTTGTATACTCCTGCCAGGGCAGGTCCAGCAGCAGGTCGAGGTGGTTGTACACAACAGAATAGTCGGGGGTGGACGGGTGCATCCTTTCCAGTTTTTCTATTCCTTTGGTGAACAGTTCTTTAGCAGCATCCGTCCACTTTTTGCCTTCTGCCTTCCGCTTCATTTCCTTCACCTCACGGTCGTTGCTATCACCGCCCAGTTCCTCTTTAATAGACTTGAGCTGCTGTTGCAGGAAGTAATCGCGCTGCTGTTTATCCAGGTCGGCCTTGGTTTTATTAGCGATCTTATTTTTCAGTTCCGCCAGCTGCAGTTCGGTTTGCAGCAGTTTCAACAAGGCCTCGGCGCGTAAACGCAGGTTGTTGATCTCCAGCAATTCCTGCTTCTCTCTCAGATCGCTGTTCAGGTTCGACGATACGAAGTGGATAAGGAAAGAAGTATTTTCGATATTCTTCAGGATCAGGGAAGCCTCCGATGGCAGGTTGGGCGACAGGGCGATAATCTGGGCTGCCATATCCTTAATGGAAGATATATATGCCTCAAATTCCTGGTCTTCCTCATCAGATATTTCATCGAACAACAGTGTGTACTTGATTTTGAAGTACGGGTCTCTGGACACCAGCTCCTGTAGCGTAAAACGTTTACGGCCCTGGATGATGATAGTTGTCCCCCCGTCCGGCATCTTGATCAGCTTCACAATTTTCGCAATCGTACCTACAGCATGTAAATCCTCCAACTCGGGTTCCTCCACATTACTGTCTTTTTGTGCAATAACGGCTATCATTTTGTCAGCCTTATATGCATCATACACTGCCTTAATAGATTTATCACGACCCACGGTAATTGGTATCACTACACCCGGGAACAGCACAGTGTTCCGTAGCGGCAGCAATATAAGTTCCTGGGGTATCTTATCGTCGTCTGAATTTTCGCCATCTTCATTTAAGGGAATTATAGGCATGTATTCGACCATGTCATCCTCCGAATTCCCTAAATAAAATTTTTGTAGTTCCATATTCATTAGCTGAGGGACAATATGTCAGGTTTAGGTGCTTCTTGCCCGTCTTTTTTAGATATATAGTATATAGTCAAGTTTGATGCCAAGGTAAGCAAAGCCCTTTAATCAAAAAAGGAGAAAAATAACGTCCGGCCAAAATGACCGTCTGCTACTTTTCTCCGTCAGCTAATTACCCTTCCGGGGATTATGATAAGGAGTTTTTTATAATGTAAACCCTACACCCAATTGAATGGACTGATTTTTCCAGTTCTCCGAGTCAACAACACTACTTGCATTCCTGACATCCGTGAATCCTATAATGTATCGTGCACTAATGTTCACGATCGGCAACTGTATCCATAACCCGGCAACACCCGAAACCTCGCCACCATTAAAAGAATCGTCGATTCCTTTAAAAACGTTCTTATCACTTACCAGCGCACTAAACTGTGGGCCTACCTGTAATTTTATACGATTCGTACCAAGTGGAATATTTGCCAGGATAGGCACACTCAGGTAATTCATCTTAATTTTCTTGCCATCATTATCTTCCAGGTTATCCGGATTATAAGTTTCATCGAATGAAGAAGTCGTCTTAACAGTTCCCGACGAAAATACCAATTCACCCTGTACGCCGAAACCCTTGTGGAAGTTTATCTGGGCAAAACCACCAATGTGGTAACCGAGGTTGAATCCATCCTTGTACCCTTTACCATCCAGTTTACCAAGGTTGGCGCCTCCCTTTAAACCGAAATGAAGTAAGCCGCTTTGCGCGCTCGCGCTGGCAATAGTCATGAACATAAGGACCGCCAGCGAAAAAAGTTGTTTTTTCATAGTTTGATACTGATTAATGTGGTTACTATAGTTTGTAATCAATTGAGGTTCTTTTTCCTTGGACCAGACGTTTCGTCATAGACGATACCCCTATTTAACTGCTAATAAATCAATTTATTGCAGTTATGTTAAGGAAGTGTTACAAAATGCGTGCTAAAAACCTTAGAAGGTATAATTTACCGATGCAGAGAAGTAGCCGAACAGGCTTTTATCATCGCCTTTAAGTGGCTGAAATACAATGTAAGAAGGGGCGATCGTCAGCTTTTTATACATGTACGAAACACGGAGCGAAACGTCTACCGCGCGGGGTTCAAATTTTGTATCAAGAATAGTTTCTTCGTCACTTAATCGGTTTATATACCGGCGTATTTGTTTGCTGCGCGTGAGGTACTGACCCGCTTTGAGATTACTGTAATAGTTAGCCGTGCCCGCGGTGATGGCCATTATCGGGATAATCATCAGGGCATCATGCTCGCAGGTAAGTTCGGGGAAAATAAAAGTATGCCTTACATCCAGCATCATATTAAAATCACTGCCGGTTATATCACGGTTAAAAAACCGGTTGATCTTTACCGTACGTTTTCCCCATCCATAATCCAGTATCAATCCCGGCTCCAGCCACCACTTACGGTAAAGGAAGTACGCAAACATTTCGTTTTGGATAGGCGTAAAGGGCATGTCGCTCGAATCGGCATAGATATACCGTGTGTAATTGATACCGGTGATGAGCTGCCTGTTTTTCGTGTAGTCGTAGCCTACAGACAGATCGGTTTCAAAAAGCGGCTTTTGCGTGGCGTTAAACATGTAATAGGTAGCAATGCTCGCGAACGCGCCGGATTTATGATAATAAGAAAGAGAAGGGGAAATGAAAGGTTTTAGCACGATGGGCCTCACCACATCTACTTTTTTTCCACCATATGCAGGATTGTTACCATAACTAAGAGACACCATAAACTCACTTTTCTCCTGCGCATTAAGCAAAGAGTCGAGCTGCCGTTGAATATCGGCCAAACCTTGTGCAGAAACGCGGAAGGTGGTCAGCAGCAATATAAAGACAAGACAGCGGTGTCGCATAATGGTGTTTACAGATATGCAATATAGCCGTTTAGCCGCAATTAACAAGGAGTGCCGGCCGGGTGCATCGGGATGACCTTTGTTAAGGCACCGTAGCTGCGTCCTGGCTATATCCTTCGAGGATCGTTGCTGAAACCTTGCTGAAAATCAGGTGTTTGTTGCTGATTTGTTGCTGTGACCCTGCTGAAACGCTGCTAAAAATGCCTGTTTGTTGCTGATTTGTTGCTGAAACCTTGCTAAAACTCAAGCTGGATGGCAACATTTAGCCAGGATACAGCAAGGATCCACGAATGATCCTCGTTCTATCGCCCATCAAAGGACCGGCCGCTGAAGGGTGTGACACAACGGCGGCCGATCAGTGAACGGATGCCCGTTCCCTGTTATGCTAAATCAATCACGGTAATTTCCGGGAGTATGCCTACCCTGCCGGGGTAACCCAGGAAACCGAAGCCCCTGTTTACATAAAGTTTCTGCTGCCCGTCCTGGTAAAGGCCGGCCCATTGTTTATAGAAGTACTGGGAAGGGCTCCATTTGAATTTCGGGATCTCTATTCCGAACTGCATGCCATGGGTGTGGCCCGACAGCATCAGGTTTACATCCGGGTACTCTTTGCGTACCTGCGCGTCCCAATGGGAGGGGTCGTGCGACATCAGTATTTTAAAAGGGATGTTTTCGGTACCGGCGTGCGCCTTTGTCATATCGCCGAAGCGGGGGAAACGGGCGTTGGCGCTCCAGTTTTCGATACCCAGCAGGGCAATCTGTTCGCCATTACGCTCGAACACCGTATGTTCGTTCAACATCAGCTTCCAGCCCATTTGAGCGTGTATACCTTTGAGTTGTTTCAGGTTATCGGCCTTCATAGCGCTATAGTGGTCGCCATCGAAGTCGGGCCAGGGATAATAGTCGCCATAGTCGTGGTTACCCAATACAGAGTAAATGCCCATAGGGGCTGTCAGGCGACTAAACACATCCTGGTACTCCTTCATTTCCATGGCGCGGTCGTTCACCAGGTCGCCGGTAAACAAAATCAGGTCGGGCTTTTGGGCCAGTATCATATCTACCCCCTTTTCCACCGCGGCTTTATCCTGGAAACTACCCGAATGGATATCCGAAATTTGCACGATGCGCAGTCCCCGGAACGAAGAGGGCAGGTTTTTGAAGTTGAGCTTCAGTTTACGGACGTGGTAATTATATTTATTAGAGAAACCGTAGATAAGCGTAGCCACCAGTCCGCCCCCTAAAGCCAGACCGGCCTTCGACAAAAACTGTGAACGGGTAATACCCTTGCGAAACCCTTCGGTACCAATATTTTCGGTAGCGGCCGACCGGAAAAAGCCGGCAATCCAGAGGATGAGCCTGCGAAGATCATCGATAGCCAGGAATAGCACCACGATAAGTTTAGCGAATAATATGGCGATGATGATGGTACGCACATAAGTGAGCAACACCGGGCTGGTTTCCGGCAGGAACCGGTAAGTGGCCGCCAGCACTAATATAGTACCCGACACCAGCCAGTAAACAAGGTTGGCGATAAAGCGCGTGCGCGGTGCGGCACCGGCAAAAGCAGTTCTTACAGCGAAAAACACGTAAATATCAACAATCAGTAAGAAGAACACCATGAAGAAATAGCCAGATCCGGATCGCATAACAAGTATTATCTATTATATTAATTTAAGTTGCAAAGGTACGGCAAGCAAACCTGTTCATTCTGAAGACGATTGCCCTGCCTGTAAATTGTAAATGGTGGAAAAAATATTAGCCCCTGATAATGAAATACTTGTATCTTTCCCACGTTAAATAAAGGCCCAACTTTAACATTTTTACAACCCACAGGCCTTTTATCCTCTGTGAATAAATAAATGTTTTGGCTGCCCTTATTTAAGGGTATTCGTTGTAATTTTGCCCGATTAGGTATGTTAAAAGGCGACAATTACTATAATTTATCCTATTTTAACCTTTGAATTCAGACAAAAACAATGGCAAGAACAATTGCAATAGCCAATCAGAAAGGCGGCGTGGGTAAAACTACCAGCGCCATTAACCTGGCCAGCAGCCTGGCTGTATTGGAATTTAAAACATTGCTGGTGGATGCGGACCCGCAGGCCAACAGTACTACAGGTCTTGGTTTTGACCTGCGTAACATTACGCAGAGCCTCTACGACTGTATGGTGAACGATGCGCAGGCGAAAGACGTGATTTTGGAATCGGACACCCCGAACCTGAAAGTACTGCCTTCACACATCGACCTGGTGGGCGCCGAACTGGAACTGATCAACCACCCGAACAGGGAAAAGGTGATGAAACAGATTATTGACCCGGTTAAGGACGACTACGATTTTATTATCGTGGACTGCTCTCCTTCCCTTGGTCTGATTACTGTGAACGCCCTGGTTGCTTCCGACTCAGTGATCATCCCCGTTCAGTGTGAGTTCTTTGCATTGGAAGGTTTAGGTAAGTTATTGAATACTATTAAGATAGTTCAGAGCAGGCTTAACACCGAACTGGAAATCGAAGGTATCTTAATGACCATGTACGATGGCCGTTTACGCCTGAGCAACCAGGTGGTAGACGAGGTGAAACAACATTTCGAGGAAAGCGTATTCAACACCATCATTCACCGTAATACCAAACTTGGCGAGGCCCCCAGCTTCGGTAAGTCGGTTATTATGTATGATGCGGCCAGCACAGGAGCGATCAACTACCTGAACCTGGCGAAAGAGATCCTGCAAAAACACAATTTCACAAAAATAAAATCAGAGGATAAGATCCTGGCTATAAACGATGACCAATCCGAATAAGAAAGAGGCGCTAGGTAAAGGTATCCGTTCGTTGTTGCAGAACATCGACACAGACCTGAAGCAAACATCCAATGCGTTGGGAGAACAGGTGGTTGCCCAGGCTACCGGTATTGAGCGCATTCCGCTTGATCAGATCGAGGTAAACCCTAAACAACCGCGCCGCGACTTTGATGAGCAGGCTTTACAGGAGTTAAGCCACTCTATCAAGTTGCATGATATTATTCAGCCCATCACCGTAGCCAGGGTAGGTAAGAAGTTCCAGCTCATTTCCGGCGAACGCCGTATGCGCGCCAGCAAAATTGCCGGTCTGAAGGACATTCCAGCCTACATCCGCCAGGTTAACGACCAGGAATTACTGGAACTTGCCCTGCTGGAGAACCTCCAACGCGAAAACCTTAACGCAATTGAAATAGCCCTCAGCTACAAACGCCTGATGGACGAGTGTACACTCACCCAGGAAGAAGTAGCCGACCGTATGGGCAAAGAAAGAAGCACCGTTACCAACTATATCCGCCTGCTTAAACTGCCACCAGACATCCAGGTTGCGGTACGCAGCGGTAAAATAAGCATGGGTCACGCCCGCGCACTCATTGGCATCGAGAACGTAGAGAAACAACTCTTCATTTTCGGTGAAGTAATGAAAGATGGTTTGTCGGTTCGCCAAACCGAAGACCTGGTGCGTAAGGTTACCTATATTGAAAAAGGTAACGTTAAGAAACCAGCTAAAAGCACCCTCCCCCCTCCTTACCAGAAAATCGAAGATAACCTGGCCACCCACTTTTCTACCAAAGTGAAACTGGACAGGAGTAAGGCAGGGAAAGGCAGCATTCTCATTGAGTTCTATTCAGATGAAGAACTGGATGCGATCCTTGAAAAAATTGAACTTTACGGTGGAAAATAACGTGGGGAAAATAACCTTGTTCTCCTGCTGTTTCCTGTTACTGGTGATACTGGTAACGGGGCCGGCCGTTTCCCTGCACGCGCAAACGCGCGATACGAGCAGCGCGGCGGCCAGGCAGTTAGCGCAGGACAGGCTAATCATCACCACTGCCGATTCGGCTAAAACAATGACCGCGGCCGAACAGAAAGACTCCATCGTGATCGATACCAAACACGAACACGATCCGCGTAAAGCAGCCTTCTACTCCGCCGTACTGCCCGGCATGGGCCAGATCTACAACCGCGAGTACTGGAAACTGCCGCTGGTATACGGCGCCCTTGGCGTATCGGCCGGCGTGTTTATCTGGAACATGGATAACTACCGCACCTTCCGCGACGCGTACCGCGTACGTATGGCCAATGCAGACAATCCAAACTTCACCGACGAGTGGACACAGAAGAACTACGATGCAGCCGACCTTAAATACCTCCGCGATGCCTACCGCCAATACGTAGATTATTCCGTACTGGTGTTTGTAGCCGCCTACGCGCTCAACATCGTGGATGCCACCGTGTTCGCGCACCTCAAGCAGTTCGACATGAGCGACGATCTGAGTATGCGCATCAGTCCCAAAGTGTTCGACAACCGCGCTTTAGGCCTGAGCATGACGTTCCAGCTGGGAAAACAGAACAAGAAAAAATATAAGCAGTCCCTGTTCGCACTTAGCAAATAGGACTGTATCCATATCACTCCCCCTTATCTATTCCAACACACAATCAATAGCCATGAAGATAGCACTTATAGGATACGGCAAAATGGGCCAGGCCATCGAACAGATCGCCATTGCTAAAGGACATGAAATATCGCACAAAGTAGACCTGAACAGCCAGCACCTGCTGGATAAGGAAAGCCTGCAAACAGCCGATGTAGCCATCGAATTTACTACGCCCGAAACGGCAGTAAGCAATATCCTCAAGTGCTTCGATGCTAATGTGCCCGTGGTATGCGGCACCACTGGCTGGCTCGACCACATGCCGGAAGTAACAGCCTCGTGCCTCGAAAAACATCAGGCATTTCTGTATGCGAGCAACTTCAGCATCGGTGTAAACATCTTCTTCGAACTGAATAAAAGACTGGCCGAGTTAATGGGCCCGCATGCCGATTACAACGTGCAGATGGAAGAAATTCACCATACCGCTAAAAGAGATGCACCAAGTGGTACCGCTATCACCCTGGCAGAAGAGATCCTCGCCAACAATGCCCGTAAAAAAGGCTGGGTAAATGAGGGTACGCACGCTGCCGACCAGCTGGGCATCGTCAGCAAACGTATCGATCCGGCCCCGGGTACACACATCATCAACTATACTTCCACAATCGACGATATTACGATCATCCACACCGCTCACAGCCGCCAGGGCTTCGCCGCCGGCGCGGTTACAGCGGCCGAATGGCTGAAAGATAAAAAAGGCATCTACACCATGAAGGACGTGCTCAACCTCTAAGCGCGTAATTCCCTGTCTGCCTTTTTCCATATATTTGCATAAGTGTCCCGTTTGGGAATGCAAACAACGCTGTTACATTATGTTATCAAAAAAGACTCAATATGCGTTTCACGCATTGGTTCATTTGGCTGAGAATATGGATAAAGGTCCGGTACTGATATCGGAAATCGCTTCTGAAAAGAATATTTCTATCAAATTCCTGGAAAATATCCTCCTGGAGTTGAAGAATGCCGGCATATTGGGTAGTAAAAAAGGCAAAGGCGGAGGTTATTACCTCCTGAAGCAACCGAAGGAAATTGCGATGGCGCGGATTATCCGCCTGCTCGACGGTCCTATCGCCCTGCTGCCCTGCGTAAGCCTCAACTATTACGAGCGCTGCGATAACTGTAAGGACGAAGCCGTTTGTGGCCTGCACGATGTGATGAGCCGGGTGAGGGACGCGAGCCTTAAAATACTGGAAAACAAGACGTTAAAAGATATTATTACAAAATAACCGCTCCCCGGGGAGTACCAGGAAGGAGAAGCAGCCGCTTCTCCTTTTTTTATGCCCAGTAAAACTTAGTCTATCTTTTATATAGGATTTATGTATTTTTGCAGTCAAGGTTTAAGGAAGTTACATGGAAGAGATCAAGAAGATGCTGGCCCAGACTGAAGATATTGCATCGGGCCTGAGATTGCTGACGGAAGAGTTTCCCGGGAAAGTGGCTTTTTCCACTTCGTTCGGGCAGGAAGACCAGGTTATTGCGGACATCATTTGGCGCAATGACTTGCCTATCAGGGTTTTTAGCCTTGATACGGGACGGTTGTTCCAGGAAACATACGACCTGATGGATCTCACGAAAGCCAGGTACAAGAAGGACATAGAGATCTTTTTCCCCGAAACCGCAGACGTGGAGCGTATGGTACGCGAAAAAGGGATGAACAGTTTTTACGATTCGGTGGAAAACCGGAAAGAGTGCTGTTTCATCCGTAAGGTGGTACCACTTAACAGGGCGCTCGAAGGTGTGAAAGTATGGATAACCGGCCTGCGGGCGGAGCAATCCGACAACAGGCAGGGTATGGAAGCCCTGGAGCTGGATGAAAGCAGGCAGCTTTTAAAATACAATCCCCTTATAGAATGGTCGTACAGCGACGTACTTGCCCATCTCGAAAAATTCAATGTGCCTTACAACAGGCTGCACGATAAAGGTTTTATCAGCATTGGCTGCGCACCATGTACCAGGGCGATAGAACCAGGCGAACACCCACGGGCCGGCAGATGGTGGTGGGAAGCGTCTAAAAAAGAGTGCGGACTGCATAGTCACTCCAATACGCAAGAGCAGATCATACAAACACCCGCGGGCTCCAGGTAAGCTACGCGGCACGGTAACTAAACTATCGATATGAACAGTATTCAATGGCAATTTCCACGGGCGCTGGAAGATGAAGCGATCTACATTCTAAGAGAAACCGCCGCCCAGTTTGAGCGTCCGGCTATTTTGTTTTCAGGTGGTAAAGATTCTATTACCATTGTGCGTTTAGCGCAAAAAGCATTTTATCCGGGTAAAATCCCCTTCCCTCTTTTACATATCGATACCGGTCATAACTTCCCGGAAACTATCCAGTTTCGCGACTGGCTGGTTGAAAAACTGGGGCTGGAACTGATCGTCCGTAATGTACAGGACAGCATTAACCAGGGCAAAGTGAAGGAAGAATCAGGTAAATACGCCAGCCGTAACGCCCTGCAAACCGTTACCCTGCTCGATGCCATTGAGGAACTGAAGTTCGACGCCTGCATAGGCGGCGCCCGCAGAGACGAAGAAAAGGCCCGCGCCAAAGAACGCATCTTCTCCGTTCGCGACGAATTCGGCCAGTGGAACGCTAAGATCCAACGCCCCGAGCTGTTCGATATGCTGAACGGTAAAATCAATATCGGCGAAAACGTACGCGTGTTCCCCATCTCTAACTGGACGGAACTGGACGTTTGGAACTACATCCGTGAAGAAAAACTTGAAATACCCACCATCTACTTCTCCCACGAAAGAGAGATCATCGAGCGCGATGGCATGTACTGGCCATTCTCTCCCTATCTCAACACCACCGAAGAAGAAAAGCCTTTCCGCTCTAAAGTGCGTTTCCGCACCGTAGGCGACATGACCTGCACCGCCGCCGTACTGTCTGAAGCCGACCAGCTTGAAGACATTATTGCCGAGATCATGGAAGCGAAGATTTCCGAAAGAGGTGCCAGGATCGACGATAAACGCTCCGAAGCAGCCATGGAAAAACGCAAACAGGCAGGTTATTTTTAATTCATTTCTCAAATTCAGATCATGGACGTTTTACGTATAACCACTTCCGGTAGTGTAGATGATGGCAAAAGCACACTTATAGGCCGATTACTGTACGATACCAAATCGATCCCCCAGGATAAAATGGAAGCGTTGCACGCCGCCAGCAAACGCAAAGGTCTCGACTTTACCGACCTTTCGCTGCTTACCGACGGGCTTATCGCCGAACGTGAACAGGGCATCACGATAGACGTGGCGCACATCTACTTTTCCACCCCCAACCGCAAATACATTATTGCCGATACACCCGGCCATTTCGAATATACCCGTAACATGGTAACCGGTTCGTCTACCGCCCAGGTGTCGCTCATTCTCATCGATGCGCGCAAAGGCATAGTGGACCAAACTTACCGTCACTACTTCATCGCCAACCTCCTGCGCATTAAACACCTGGTGGTATGCGTAAACAAAATGGACCTGGTAGATTACAGCGAAGAGCGTTTCTCCGAGATCGTGGACGATTTTAAGCAACTGACCACCCAGGCGGCGTTTAAAGGCCAGGAAGTGAAGTTCATTCCCGCATCTTCCCTGTACGGCGAAAACGTAGTGAGCAAAAGCGACAAGATCAACTGGTATGATGGTCCCACCCTGCTCGATTACCTGGAGCAGATCGACTTTGGCCATGATGAGAAGGAACTGCCTGCCCGTTTCCCGGTACAGTACGTGATCCGTCCAAAATCCGAGCAGTTCCACGACTTCCGTGGTTTTGCCGGTAAAATTGCCAGCGGCAGTTTTAAAGTGGGCGACGAGGTGGTATCACTCCCCTCCCTGCACAAAAGCAAAATCAAATCCATCGAGAAGTTCGAAACACAACTGAACGAGGCACATGCCCGCGACAGTGTGGTGATTACGCTCGAGAACGAAATAGATGTGAGCCGTGGCAACCTGCTGGTAAAAGCCGGCCAGGAACCCGAAGCGAAGAAAGAAATTACCGCGCAGGTGTGCTGGATGGACCAGACAAAACTGGTAGCCGGCAAAACATACCTGCTGCAGCATGGCATAAACCGCGTGAAAGCCAAAGTGGCCAACATTCACTCCGTAGTGGAAGTAACCACCCACCGTACCCGCGAAGATGTAAATGAACTGGGCCTGAACGATATGGGGAAAATCACCCTTAAAACCGCCAGCCCGATATTTGCAGACGCATACATACAAAACCCGGCCAATGGCTCGTTCATACTGGTTGATGAGTTTAGCAACTCCACCGTGGCCGTAGGTTTCGTAGAATAACGCACCCCATTTTATCAACTATAATCGAAAAGGAAGACGTACTGTCTTCCTTTTTTAATTTGGGGGAAACCAGCGGTGGAACTGTGATTGAGCCGCCGTTGTGTCACTCCCTTCAGCGGTTGAAACAACACTGGGCAACCTGGGTTATTCCCATCGTGGCGGTGTATACACCGCCCAACTGCAACAAAAAAGAGCAGGCCTTCGCCTGCTCTCTCATCTTCAAATCTGTATGGATGGTTTACTTCTTCAAATTCTTCAGCATATCCACCGTCATCTTCTCCAGGTCGTACTCTGGCTTCCAGCCCCACTGTTCGCGGGCAGCGCTGTCGTCCATACTCTGTGGCCAGCCGTCGGCGATCTGCTGACGGTAGTCGGGTTCGTAGCTGATGGTGAAATCAGGGATGTGTTTTTTGATTTCGGCTGCGATCTCTTTAGGGGAGAAACTCATGCCGGAAAGGTTGTATGCAGAGCGGATGCCGATCTTCGATGAATCGGCCTCCATCAGTTCGATAGTGGCGCGGATAGCGTCGGGCATGTACATCATGGGCAGATAGGTGTCTTCGCGCAGGAAACACTCGTATTTGCCCTCTTCCAGGGCTTCGTGGTATATTTCCACGGCGTAGTCGGTAGTACCACCGCCCGGGGCCGATTTGTAGCTGATAAGGCCGGGGTAACGAAGGCTGCGTACGTCGATACCATAACGGTGATTGTAGTACTCGCACCAGCGTTCGCCCGCGAACTTACTGATACCGTAAATGGTGGTAGGTTCGATGATCGTATGCTGTTCGGTGTTCTCTTTGGGTGAATTAGGACCGAATACGGCGATAGAACTGGGCCAGTAGATTTTGTCCAGGCCTTCTTCCTTCGCAATGTCCAGCACGTTCAGCAGGCTTTGCATGTTGATATGCCAGGCCAGCAGCGGGTTCTTTTCGCCGGTGGCAGATAAGATAGCGGCCAGCAGGTAAACCTGTGTAATATTATGACGGATTACCAGTACGTGCAGCATTTCCTTGTTCATCACATCCAGCGACACATAGGGGCCGCTGCCCTTCAGCAACTCATGTTCTTCGCGCAAATCGGAGGCCACCACGTTCTGATCGCCATACATTTTGCGCAACGCCAGTGTTAATTCAACTCCTATCTGGCCGCAGGCACCGATTACAAGGATCTTATCTTTCTTCATTTTTAAAAGTTAATGGGCAAATTTAGTTTGTTGGATGTAATATTAGCCGCTTCCTGAAAATATCCGATCTATGTCATTAAACCCATGACAATATGATAACAATGTGGCTGGCAGATGTTTCAATCCGGGATCTTTTTATCATCCCTTTGCCACGCTTCCGCTTTAAAGCTTAATTCCGTTATTTTGCAGTATGAAAACGTTAAAAGCATTACTGAAAGACCAATATAACCCGGACAACTTCTTCCTCATTGCAGGCCCCTGCGTGGTAGAAAGCGAGGAATTGCTGAACACCGTGGCCGAAAAAGTATCCGCCATCTGTAAAAAGCTCAACATTCCTTATGTATTTAAGGCTTCTTACCGCAAAGCGAACCGCACCAGCATCAACTCTTTTACAGGTGTGGGCGATGTGGAAGCCCTGGAACTGTTGCAGAAAACCGGCGAAAAATTCAACCTTCCTGTTACATCCGATATTCACTCTGCAGCCGAAGCTGCTATGGCCGCTGCTTATGTAGACGTGCTGCAGATCCCTGCTTTCCTTTGCCGCCAAACCGACATCCTGGTGGCAGCAGCGGAAACCGGCAAAGTGGTAAACGTGAAAAAAGGCCAGTTCCTGAGCGGCGAATCCATGAAATTCGCGGTAGAAAAAGTGAAAGGCGCAGGCAACGAGCATGTAATGCTCACCGAACGGGGTACTACCTTCGGCTACCAGGACCTGGTGGTGGATTACCGTAACATCCCCATCATGAAACAACAGGGCTGCCCGGTGATCATGGACTGTACGCACTCGCTGCAACAGCCTAATCAAACCAGCGGCGTTACCGGTGGTAACCCTCAAATGATCAGCACCATCGCCAAGGCAGCTATTGCTACAGGCGCCGATGGCCTGTTCATCGAAACCCACCCCGACCCTGCCTGCGCACTGTCAGACGGCGCTAATATGCTCCGCCTCGATTTGCTGGAAGGTTTGCTGGAAGAACTGGTAAGGATCAGGCAAGCAGTGAGATAAGCATCTTTCAACTGATAATATGGCCGGGGGTAACTCCCCGGCTTTTTAATTTCCAGGTGTCATCCAAAGTGACAGCGCCGTATTTCAACCCAAAGTAATTTTTCGTATATTCAGGTTGCACTAAACCATTTTACGTTATGATCCAGTTATCAGAATGCAGAGTAACCGACCGGGTAATAGTGAAAAACGAGGGGCAGTTGATGGAAGGCACCATTCTCGAAGTTAACCACGACGACAAACAGGTATGCGTGCTTACCAATGAGCAGCAGGAATTCTGGTATCCCCTGGAAGAAATTTTCCCCATCGTCCTGAACGACCAGGAACTGGCGAGGCTGAAGTTCCAGGAAGAGGCGCAGGACAATGGCGAGCGCCTGTTCGTAAGGGGGCCATTTTCGGTAAAATTCTATGGAAACGACCGTTTAGAGCTGGTATACCGTGATGAAACGCGCGACATCCAGGGGCCTATCACCGTTCACCAGTTGCAGAACCACTACGAACGGATGACCAAGGTGCACCTTGAGTAGTATTTCCTGAACATTAAGGGTAAAAATGTTTTCCGGCAGGCTACTGCCGGTATGGGAATGCTATTAATATTTCTCAGGACTTACAGGCAGAAAAAGATACTCCGGGCAGCGGAACTACCGGGCATGGGGAGTTATTGCACTGATTGTCAGGGCTAGAGATAGCGCAGCGGGTTACGACGGCCTTTAGTGATGTAATTCTTCATGTTCACCCAAAAAGCGAGGATCATGTAGATAATCACCGGGGAGCCCACGGTAAGAAAGCTGGTGTAGATAAAGAACAGGCGGATCCTGGAGGTGGCGACTCCAAGTCGGGCCCCTATGGCTGTGCATACGCCAAAGGCCTGCCATTCCATAAAGTCTTTTAAACGGTTCATATATCAAATTTATCCTAATTATTTCTGAAAACAAAATACCCTTCGCGCGTGTTAGTACAAATATCCGCGAAAAAAAGTGTTATCTGATTCATAGTATTTAATGGTCAATTCGTAACTTATTAGATTATTTTAACCATTTATCCCCAAAAAAGGTACATAACCTAACAATCGGCCGTCAATTCCTTGCAAAAAAGCCCTGATTTGCGTAACTTCGCGGTGCAATTTATAACCGCTTTTAAATATTTTTCCATGGTGTTTGATATTGACATGATTAAAAAACTGTATGCGGCACTCCCGGGTAAGGTGGAAGCTACCCGTAAGATGCTCGGACGACCGCTTACACTGGCTGAGAAGATCCTATACGCTCACCTTTATGCGCCTGCTACCAGTGCGTATGAAAGGGGAAAATCTTATGTCGAATTTGCACCAGATCGCGTGGCTATGCAAGATGCCACCGCTCAGATGGCGCTACTGCAATTTATGACCTGTGGCCGCGCTTCGGTAGCAGTTCCCTCTACCGTTCACTGCGATCACTTGATCCAGGCAAAAACAGGCGCTGTTGCGGATCTCGCTACCGCCAACGAAACCAACAAAGAAGTTTACGAATTCCTTTCCTCTATTTCCAATAAATACGGCATCGGTTTCTGGAAGCCCGGTGCAGGTATCATTCACCAGGTGGTGCTCGAAAACTACGCCTTCCCAGGTGGTATGATGATCGGTACCGACTCTCACACGCCTAACGCAGGTGGTTTGGGTATGGTGGCTATCGGTGTGGGTGGTGCAGATGCTGTTGACGTGATGGCAGGCCTTCCATGGGAACTGAAAATGCCCAAACTGATCGGTGTTCAACTGAAAGGTAAAATGAGTGGCTGGACTTCTGCCAAAGATATTATCCTGCAGGTAGCTGGTATCCTTACTGTAAAAGGTGGTACCGGTGCAATCGTAGAATACTTCGGCGAAGGTGCAGACAGCATGAGCGCAACTGGTAAAGCTACTATCTGTAACATGGGTGCAGAAATCGGCGCAACCTGCTCACTGTTTGGTTACGACGAAAAAATGAGCGCTTACCTGAAATCAACCAGCCGTGAAGAAGTGGCTTCCCTCGCCGATGGTGTTAGGGAACACCTCCGTCCGGATGCTGATGTATACGCTTCTCCTGATAAATATTATGACCAGGTGATCACTATCGACCTGGACACACTGGAGCCTTATGTAAATGGTCCGTTTACTCCGGACTTAGCATGGCCTATTTCTAAATTCGCTCAGGCTGTTAAAGAAAACAACTGGCCAGAGAAACTGGAAGTAGCCCTGATCGGCTCCTGCACCAACTCTTCTTATGAAGACATCAGCCGTTCTGCCTCCCTGGCACAACAGGCTATCGATAAAAACCTGGATGTTAAATCCGAGTTCACGATCACCCCAGGTTCTGAACTGGTACGTTTCACGATCGAAAGAGATGGTATGCTGAATACCTTCGATAAAATCGGCGGTGTTGTACTGGCTAACGCCTGCGGTCCCTGTATCGGTCAGTGGGCCCGTCATATCGACGATCCTAACCGTAAAAACTCTATCATCACTTCCTTTAACAGGAACTTTGCGAAACGTAACGACGGCCTGGCCGCTACACACGCGTTCGTAGCTTCTCCTGAAATCGTAACGGCGCTGGCTATTGCAGGCGACCTTACCTTTAACCCGCTTACAGACACCCTTACCAACAAAGATGGTCAAAAGGTGAAACTGGACGAGCCTAAAGGTTACGAACTGCCTCCAAAAGGTTTTGATGTGGAAGACGCGGGTTACCAGGCACCTGCTGCCGATGGTAGCAACGTACAGGTAATCGTATCCCCTACTTCTGACCGCCTCGAATTACTGGCGCCGTTCAAAGCATGGGAAGGTACCGATCTTAAAGGACTGAAACTGCTGATCAAAGCAAAAGGTAAATGTACTACGGACCACATCTCTATGGCGGGTCCATGGTTGAAGTACCGCGGTCACCTCGACAATATCTCTAACAACATGCTCATTGGCGCTATCAACGCGTTCAACGATAAATCCGACACCGTTAAAAACCAGTTCACAGGCGAATACGGTTCTGTACCTGGTACACAGCGCGCTTACAAAGCACAGGGCGTAGGCTCTATCGTTGTAGGCGACGAAAACTACGGTGAAGGTTCATCCCGTGAGCATGCGGCTATGGAGCCACGCCACCTCGGCGTTCGTGCCATCCTGGTGAAATCTTTCGCCCGTATCCACGAAACCAACCTGAAAAAACAGGGTATGCTGGCGCTCACTTTTGCTGACAAGGATGATTACGAAAAAATCCAGGAAGACGATAGCATCGATATCATAGGCCTGAACGAATTCATTCCCGGTAAAACGCTGACAGTGGTACTGAACCACAAAGACGGCAGCAAAGACGAAATCATTGTTAACCACACTTACAACGAACAACAAATTCAATGGTTCGTTGCTGGTGGCGCACTTAACGTGATCAGGGCTGAGTTTGCGAAACAACAACAATAATAGCCTTTTCGCTATATAAAGGAAGCCCCGGCCAAAGTGCCGGGGCTTTTTGTTTTTACCAGCTGTATGCAAAGTTCATACTCACATAGCCCTGGTAAGACAGGTCTACATCATAAATGAACCGCGGTACCGAATAAGTATTGTTGTAATAGAACGGCAACGACCTGCCCTCAATCGTAGCCGTAACATTATTGGAGAAATAACTCCAGCTCGAAATCGCTATATGATAACGGCCGGCAGGAACGGATACCGACGTATAGGTGTACGGGTTAAACGAAAACTCATACGAATCGCCGGTAAACTCACCCCATTCATTGGTAGCATAAAACGTGACTGTAAAGTATTCGCCGGTACTCACCTGTACATTCACATAGGTGTCTGTAAGTGACTGTACAGCCGGCATGGAAGCTGCTTTCACAGTATTGAAGCTGAAACCTGCCATCAGGGTCAGCAACACAAATAAGGTCTTCTTCATAACAAGATTTTAAGGTAATTGAATAAAAGTCTTGTAAGATGAGAAATCAGGCTGCGGCCATAACACAGTGTTTTATACGCCGAATGTGTTATCTTATGGAAAATTTAAAAGATGCAGCATATTACCGGACAGGTATGGCAACAACTGGCATCGGCCTATCCTTCCCATCAAACCCTTTTTGAATCGGCATTTAAACACATTAATGAGCGTTATAGCGGTAAAGACAGGTTCTATCATAATATGCAGCACCTGGGGCTTATGCTGGAATTACAACAGGAATATAAAGAGATGATCGACGACCACGAGAGCATGTCGTTCGCCATTTTTTATCACGACATTGTATACAACGCCAGTAAACCGGACAATGAAGAGAAAAGTGCGGTAGAAGCTGCCAGCTTCCTTCATCAACTGACATATGGCCCTGCTGGCATTAATAAGGTCACATCCTGGATAAACGCCACAAAAAACCATGCTAACCCAACAAACGACAGCGACCTTAACTACCTGCTGGACTTCGATCTGAGCATATTTTCTGTACCCATTATGCAATATGTAGAATATGCGAGGCAAATACGGCAGGAGTATCACATGTACCCTACCCTGCTTTATAACCCGGGCCGTAAAAAGGTATTAAAACATTTTCTCGACATGCCTTACATCTACAAAACAGAGGTGTTCAGGGCGATGTATGAACACACAGCAAGGGAGAATATCAAATGGGAGATCGGGCAGTTATAAGGGTCTATTCTTCTTTCTTTTCAACACTGCTTAACACAGAGCCGGGTTTAATCCAGGGCTTCTTTAAACCGAAGCGGCGGCCAATACTTACACGGAAAGTGCCTGCGCCGAAAGTTTGATAGGTGCGGGCAATGGGCGATTGACCACGCGTGATATTTTCTACATAGGTAACACTGGCGAAGTACCTGTCGGAATTATAACCGGCTGCCAGGCGAACGGTGTTATTGAACTGCCAGCCTATTTCCTGCAATTTATCGTCGCTGTCTTCATACTTCATGGCGGTGGAGTTCACACCAAGGCCGCCAGATAGAGAACCGGAAAGGTAAAAGTGTTGCTTTACGACCAGGGTGTAGGCATATCCCACATTACCCACTACCGTAAAAATAGAGCTCTTGTTAAATGTGTTACCATCAAAAAACTCGGGATTACCGCTGGGTATCAGGTTGGAGTCGCCGCGCATCGACATCCTGTAAATTTCCCCACCTGCCATAAATGAGCCCGCACTGCGCTTCTGCCATTCGTTTTGCACAAATGCCGCACGGTAAGAAAACTTTGAATCATTAAAGATGTACTGAACATTAGCGCCGATGTTGGTATGGTATAAATCCCCGCGTTTGGGATAACCATCACTGGATTGATAACCGGGAACAAATCCCGCAGGATTATCGATATAAAACCCTTTATAAAAGTTACCGTAAAGATCGATAGCCAGTTTACGGAGGTAAAGATGCGTTTGTAAGTCGATGAACTTCGTTTTCCCGCGTTCATCATTATCCTTGTTAATGAACGGCAGGTTAAACACCAGGTTAAGGCCCAGCAGCTCGTAGTTAGCGCCTACACCTACCGTGATATTGTTATTAGGTCTGTATAACAGTTCCTTATCCTGGCCATGGTCATTAAGATCATAGTAGGAATATTTACGCTGACCAAGCATCCGCAATGTAACATCTGTGAGGTATTGCGTAACATACACTGTATCGTTTTCTGTTCGCAGGGCACGTTTGATAAAACTCTCCTTCTTTTGTGCGGAGGCACTAAAAGTAACAGCGAACAAAAGCGACAGAAGCAGGTAATTACGCATTGAATAATCCGGGTGAATAGACAAGATAGTGAATAAAGTAAATTATCGCGGCAGCTCGATTACGTCCAGCTGCGATATATTGCCACTGTCCAACACAAACCGTACCAGCGTTTTCACCTTATGCCAACCCTGTTGCCCACAGGCACCCGGGTTGATATGCAGCAGGTTCAGTTTAGGATCGCGCACCACTTTGAGGATATGTGAGTGCCCGGTAATATAAAGATGCGGCGGATATTTTTCGAGGATGGGCTTAATAGCAGGTGCATAACGCCCCGGGTATCCACCAATATGGGTAATCCAGACCTTCACATCTTCGAGTATAAAACGGTTGATCTCGGGGTAACGCACACGAAGGTCGGCACCATCTATATTACCCCATACGGCACGGAAAGGTTTGAAGGCCTCCAACTGGTCGGCCAGTTCAGCATTACCAATATCGCCGGCATGCCATATTTCATCAACCTGGTCAAAATATTTAAACACCTGCGGGTGCAGGTAATTGTGAGTGTCCGACATTAAACCGATGCGCTTCATATGAGCGGCAAGATAATTACTTTACTGCTGAAAATAAGCGCCCACCACTTCAAATAACAGCGAGGCCGCCAGCTTAGCGGTACGGTTATCGAAGTCGTACGAGGGATTCAATTCTGCGATATCAACACCCGCCAGCTTGCCACTGTACAGTATTTCGCGGTAACACTCGAGGAACAGCGCATCGGGCTGTATGCCGTTATAAGCGGTAGCGCTAACTCCCGGTGCAAAGGCAGCGGAAAATACATCGAGGCAGGTGGTGAGGTATACTTTTTCTACATTATCCAGGAAGAGGTGGATGTTGCGCAGCAGCGCCTCTCTTTTTAATACATGAAAATATTCGCCGGGCAGGTGCATAACACCCAGTGCATCGGCCGTATCAAAAAGCCGGCGGGTATTACTGTTTTGCTGGATGCCCAGGGCCAGGTAATGATAGGGCCTCTCTGTTTGTTTACAATCCTCTGCCAGTTGCCAGAAGCCAGTGCCAGAACTGGCGCCTTCCGTACCAGGTGCGCGGAGATCGAAGTGCGCATCGAAATTTATCAATCCTATTTCTTCCTCATAACTATCGTAAATGCCACGCGCATGACCATACGTGATTTCGTGCCCACCACCCAGCAGCAGCGGCAGGTATCCGGCCGCTATGATCAGTTTAACAGCAGCGGCCAGTGCCTGTTGTGCGCTGGAAAGATCTTTGTCTAAACACACTACATCACCACCATCGATAAACAGGTGGCCTTCGAAATGTACCGGGAAAGATGCACAACTGCGCCGCAATACCAGCGGGCCCTGTGATGCACCTGCACGGCCTTTATTACGGCGCACACCTTCATCGCTGGCAAAACCCATCAGCACAATACCCTTTTGCGAAGGAGCCAGTGCAGGCAAAACCTCCGTGCTTAAATCAACGGTCTGTATCACCTGGTGCCAGCGCAACAGCGAGGGATCATTACCATCTACCCTGCCCTGCCAGTTTTCGCGCACGGGCGCTTTGTAATACGCTGACTTCATCATAACATGGTGATTTTTTTCCCCCGCTTCCAAACGGTAATGGGTTTCATTTTGCCCTGGTAGTATAAAATATCGCGGTAGTCGCTGGTGGCATATGCCTGAAAGTCGGCCTCCATGCCCACCTGTAGCGCACCTCTGTCTGTAAGACCAAGCGCTTTTGCAGCACGCACCGTAAGACCGGCATACGTTTCTGCCGCACTCAGCTTTTCTGCGGCGCTGATCACCGCCGCCTGCATCAGCAAGTCACCCATAGGCGCCGAACCAGGATTCCAGTCGCTCGCTATGGCCACACTGGCCCCGGCATCCAATAAACGGCGGGCAGGAGCATACGGCATACCAAGGCCTAAGGAGGCTCCGGGAAGTACCACCGCTACCGTATCCGAACCAGCCAGTAATGCGATCTCCTTATCTCCACTGGCTTCGAGGTGGTCGGCCGACAAGGCTTTTACCTTTACGGCTACCTCCGTTCCCTGTGCGGTAAACTGATCGGCATGTACAGTGATATCAAATCCCATCTCAGAGGCGGCCTGCAGAAACGGAGTGGCTACGCTGGCGGTGAAGGCCGTTTCTTCGATGAATATATCTACCCGTTTTGTTAAATCATTTTCCTTCAGCAACGGCAGCAGTTCATGCAATACCCATTGCAGGTAATCTTGCTCCGATCCTTCAAAGTCGCGCGGTTTCATGTGTGCGGCCAGGCAGGTGGAAATCAACGTGGAAGGCGTATGAAAAGCCGCGATGGCAATAGCGCGCAGCATCTTTATTTCAGATGCCATATCCAGTCCGTAACCGCTCTTCACTTCTATCGTGGTAACCCCTTCCTGGAAGTGACGGTTGGCGCGCTGTACGGTACTCTCCATCAGCGTCACCTCTTTTACTTCGCGGGTTTTGGTTACCGAGTCCCATATACCACCGCCTGCGCGGGCAATATCCAGGTACGACTTTCCCGCTATCCGCATGGCATAATCGCGGCTGCGGGTGCCGTCGAAACAGATGTGTGTATGGCAGTCGACAAAGCCCGGTAACAATACAGATGGCTGCATGGGTTTATCCATATCAATATCCGGATGGGCAGCCAGGAGATCGTCGTAAGCGCCTATCGCTACTATCTTTCCATCATCTGTTACCACACCGCCGTTTTCTATAATTTCCAGTTGCCCGTCCTGCAATGCTCCTTTAAGCGGCAGGCCGGCCATGGTGAGTATTTGTGCAAATGGTCCTGTTAAACGCATGCGCTAAATTAAAACTGTAGATTGAAATCCTGCTGCCATTGTTGTGCTTTTTCGTAACCAGCATCGGCATGCCTGAAAATACCCAGTGCCGGGTCGTTGTGCAGTACCCGGGTAAGACAGGCGGCTGCACGATCGGTACCATCGGCCAATACCACCATACCCGCATGCTGCGAATACCCCATACCTACACCACCGCCATGGTGGAACGATACCCAGGTAGCGCCGCCGGCGGTGTTAGACATCAGGTTGAGTAAAGTCCAGTCAGATACAGCATCAGAGCCATCCTTCATGGCCTCTGTTTCGCGGTTAGGCGAGGCAACAGAGCCGCAGTCGAGGTGATCGCGGCCAATAACGATGGGCGCCTTCACCTTACCGGTGCGCACCAGCTCATTAAATATCAGGCCCGCCTTTTCCCTTTCGCCCATGCCTAACCAGCATATACGGGCGGGGAGGCCCTGGAACGCCACACGCTCCTGCGCTTTCTGCAACCAGTTATGTAAAGGTTTGTTATCCGGAAAAGCTTCCATCAACGCACGGTCGGTGGTGTATATATCTTCCGGATCGCCGCTTAAGGCTACCCAGCGGAACGGGCCTTTACCTTCGCAGAACAGCGGGCGTATGTAAGCGGGTGTAAAACCGGGAAAGTTAAATGCATTGGGCTCACCCCCTTCGCGGGCAAACTCGCGCAGGTTATTACCATAATCAAATGTAACGGCACCACGCTGCTGCATCTCCAGCATAAACCCAACATGGCGCGCCATGCTTTGCAGGCTGCGTTGTTTGTAGGCCGCTGCATCTGCCTTACGTAAATCCGCTGCTTCCTGCAAACTCATGCCATTCGGAATATACCCGTTAATCGGATCGTGTGCAGAAGTTTGGTCGGTAAGGATATCGGGGATGATATTATCCTTCAGTAAACGCTCCAGCAGATCGCCCGCATCCATCACCACACCAATAGAAATAGCTTCCCCTTTGGCTTTAGCGTCCATGGCCCATGCAATAGCTTCTTCGTACGAATGCGTCATGCGGTCGATGTACTTTGTATCGATACGTTTCTGGATGCGCGTAGCATCAACATCGGCACCCAGGAAAGTAGCACCTGCCATGGTAGCGGCCAGTGGCTGTGCGCCACCCATACCGCCGATACCGGCCGTTACCAGCAGTTTGCCGGACAGGCTATTGTTAAAGTGCTGGCGACCGCATTCCACAAAGGTTTCGTAAGTACCCTGCAATATGCCCTGCGTGCCGATATAGATCCAGCTACCTGCGGTCATTTGTCCGTACATCATCAGTCCTTTCGCACGCAGTTCATTAAAGTGTTCCCAGGTAGCCCACTTCGGCACCAGGTTACTGTTAGCCAGCAATACACGTGGCGCCTGCGGATGCGTGCGTACGATACCCACCGGTTTACCCGATTGTACCAGCAGCGAATGCTCATCATCCAGCTGTAAAAGTATTTCAATGATCTTCTGTAAAGCTTCCCTGTTGCGGGCGGCCTGACCAATACCACCGTACACCACCAGCTCATCCGGGTTCTCGGCTACTTCGTGATCGAGGTTATTGAGCAGCATGCGTAACGGTGCTTCTGTTTGCCAGGATAGGGCATTGAGCTGTGTGCCGCGCGGGGCTTTATAGTGCGGGTGTGCCGCGTAAGTATTAAGAAAGTCGGAATGTTTCATGATAAAGTCCGTTAAGGTCTATTTGTTGTGAATGGGCCACGTGGTTAGCTACACGAACGATGGAATGATCGGCCACGATGGTATGTAGAGCTTTGATATCAGTGGCGAAGATGCGGTCGGCAGATGCGAAACTTACCTTTTCGCGGGTGAAGCGATGTACCGCTTCAATGATGGCCGCCGAGCGGAGCGGCCGCCTGAAATCCACCGCCTGTGCGGCGTACAGGAGTTCAACGGCCAGTATGTATTCAAGGTTGCCCAGTACCTGGTGCAGTTTACGACCGCTGATAGAGCCCATCGACACATGATCTTCCTGCCCCAGGGAGGTAGGCACGCTATCGGCACTGGCCGGGAAACACAATGTTTTATTCTCTGTTACCAGCGCGGCAGTAGTATACTGCGGGATCATAAAACCAGAGTTCAGGCCGGCATCCTGTATCAGTAATTTAGGCAGGCCATAACGACCTTCAATCATCATATAACAACGCCTGTCGCTGATGTTGCCCAGTTCTGCGGCGGCTACAGTGGCGTAATCCAGCGGCAGTGCCAGTGGCTGACCGTGAAAGTTACCGCCACTGATAGTGTCTTCGGCGGAGAAGATGATCGGGTTATCCGTCACCGCATTCAGTTCTATCGTAGTCAGTTCCTCCAGGTGTTTCCAGGCAGTACGCGAAGCGCCGTGTACCTGCGGCATACAGCGAAGTGAGTACGGGTCCTGCACACGACCGCAGTCTATATGCGAAGCCATGATCTCCGAAGTTTCCAGCATCGTTTTTAAACGGTGCGCTACCAACTGGTTACCTTTAAACGGACGGATATCGTGCAGGCGTGGATCGAAAGGTTTGTGCGTGCCCATCAGTCCTTCGAGCGACATAGCACCAATGATGTCCGCAGCTTCGAGCAGGTTATGGAAACGTTGTACCGCTTTCACAGCGTGGGCGAGTATGAACTGTGTACCGTTAATCAGCGCCAGGCCTTCTTTGGGGCCTAACGATACCGGCTGCAAACCGTTCTGCTGCAATACTTCCCCCGCCGCCATCTTCTGCCCCTTATACCAAACTTCTCCCAACCCGATTAAAGGCAGAAAGAGATGTGATAAAGGCGCCAGATCGCCCGAAGCGCCCACAGAACCTTTCTCCGGTACCAGCGGTGTAACGTGATGATCGATATGCCAGATGATACGTTCGATGGTTTGCAGGCTGGCACCCGAGTAACCCTGCGCCAGGGCATGCACTTTACAGATAAGCATGAGGCGCGCAATCTCTTCGGCAATGGGTTCGCCTACGCCTACACTATGACTTTGCAGGATGTTGTATTGCAGTTTACGGGTATCCTCTTCCGATATCTTCGTATCGCAAAGCGGCCCGAAGCCGGTGTTTATACCGTACACCGTGGTATGCTGTGCAACAATTTCCTGTACATAACCGTGGCTGGCCTTAATACGCCCGGCCGTTTCATCTGTAATTACACCTTTGATATGACCCGCTGCTATTGCCAGTGCTTTTGCTACCGTAAGCTGGCCGGAACCATAATGGAATACCTGGTCCATGTTGATTATTTTTCGAGTTCTTTAAATATCCTGTCGGAAAGGGATTGTTGTGTAAGAGAGGCTTCGAGGCCGGAGAGCGCCTGTAGTAAGAGTTTGCTGTGTTCATCTTCCTCCGCTACGTTCTTCATGATCACGGCAATAGCCTCCCATATGGGTTTCACGGTGGCCAGTAATGCTTTGCCCTTCACGGTAAAGGTCACCAGTTGCCGCCTGCCATCTTCCTCACACTTCTGCGTTTTTACCAGGCCCTTCTTTTTTAACCCGGCAATTAACTGACTAACGGCCGAATGCGACACTTCCAGTTTCGTGGCGATTTCCATCAGCGTTAGCGAAGGCTGTTCCGCAAGCAGGTAAAACACCGGGAACCAGCTGGCATCAAACGGGATGCCTTCGTACTCGTACACTTTATTGACCTCTGCGAGAAAGTACTCGCTAAGACGGCGAAGGCGCGTACCAAAAATCAGGTAACCAAGAGAAGGGTAAAAACTCATGTTCGTAAATTATATAAGCACTTATACAATTACAATATTAGGGAATTTACAGAACATGAAAGAAAAAAATGGGACAAGCTGGGGAACAAAGCCCAGCCGCCGTTGTGTCACTCCCTTCAACTGCATCAATACTAATGATCAGCTTCCCGGGCGGTGTATATACCACGCGCCACACCTCTGCAGATCGTTCACCACGGCGGCAGGCAATGACCCTGTAAAGGCCGCTGCTTTTATCCATCTTTTAAACCAATATGTCAAAGAACTTCGTGGGTTTGGCATGGGCGGCTTTTCCGCCCGGTACTGTCCCACAACCCTGTTCAGAAGCATCTTTCGACGGCCTGCCAGGGCTATAAATACTGACGAACAGATCCTTTTGATCGTTCGAAAAACAAAGGTACGGTCGTGAAATGCCGATTTGGCGGACAATGGGGTGAAGCATATAGAAGCTTGGGACGAAGGATAGAGAAGCCTGGGACGAAGCCCCCTGCATTCCGCTGTAAGCCTCTGCCAGCAAGGGAATACACCGAATAGTAAATATATAAATATAAAGAATAATGAAAATCAATCCACTGACTTCCGGTAGCCATAGGGAGTATTATGCAACATATGGCGAAGGTATATCGATCCTATATCGATCCTATAATAGCCGTCACCACCAGCGCGGGTTTCAGCGAAAATGGATATAGGATCGATAAAGGATCGATATAGGATGAGCGATGGGAAATGGAACTTCCGGGAATAACAAAGCCGTTCGTGTTTCCACGAACGGCATAAGTAATATGGAGTATACTATACTTTCTTCTTAGCTTTCTTTACATCGAACCAAACGGGAGAGTCGTCTTCCACATCGCCGTTATAGTTGATGAACAGCTCCTCCCCTTTTTTGATAGCACGGCGGGTAATGATGCTCATGGTTTCTTCTTTGAAGTCCATTTCATACTCGCAGTTAGGTTCGTAAGCGTGGTTGTAAACAGAACAGAAACCCAGCGCTACGCAGGATTTAGTTTCCTTTTTACCCCAGAGAAAAATGTAGTTGTGCAGGAATGTTTTATCAACCTTTTCGGTATCGTCGTACGATAATACCAGCACAGGAGATGTTTCGATACGGGTGCCTGCCGGAATGCGCTGACTGGTGTAAACACCACGACCCTTGCCGGGTGACTTTTCGATGTACAAGTATGGCTTGATCATAATTAAGATAAAGAGCTTCGCGCCCTTAGGGGCGTAAAGTAACATTAAACAAACAAGTTATCAAAATTTCATTGTTTAACGACAAATCCCAAAACCCTTTATATTTTTGCGCAAACAATGATCGTGGTATGATTAACTATAACCCTAAAGAGTGGTTCACTTTTATATTCAGGTTACATAAGGCAGATACCGTACGGAAGTTAGCCCCGTTGTCTATCGCCCTTGCGGCTTATTCTGCCCTGGTAGCCTATCTTGAACTAAATGTATTCAAACTCTCGGATAATAGTCATTTAAAGAACATAGTACTGATGCACGGCCTGCTGGGCTTTGTGATATCGTTATTACTCGTGTTCCGTACCAATACTGCTTACGACCGCTGGTGGGAGGGCCGCAGGCAATGGGGTACGTTGGTGAACATGAGCCGCAGCTTAGCTATCAAACTACAGGCCATTCTACCGGAGGGCCATCATGCACGTAAGTTCTTTCGTAATATGATCCCTAATTACGCCTTTGCACTGAAGCAACACCTGCGTAATCAATTCCACCCTGGCGAACTGGAACTGGACGGACATGAGGAAACCATTACCCATGAGAAACACGTGCCTAACCAGTTAGCGGCCCAGATGGCAAAGAAGGTACAACAATTGTATGCGGAAGGAGTGCTGACGGGCGACCATCTCATCACCATAAATGAGGAGATCCGTTCGTTTACAGAGGTATGTGGCGCCTGCGAACGTATTAAAAACAGTCCCATCCCCTTTTCGTATAGTGTATTCATTAAGAAGTTCATCTTCTTTTATGTAATGACGCTGCCACTGGGTTATGTGTTTAGCGTGGGTTACATCATCATACCCATGATCGTTTTTATATTTTATGTACTGGCCAGCCTGGAACTGATCGCAGAGGAAATTGAAGACCCTTTTGGCGCGGATGCCAACGATCTTCCTACAGACACCATCTGTAATAACATCCGCCTGCACGTGCAGCAGGTACTGTAACCAGCAAACACGCCCGCTGATTATTTATGCTTATTTTCGCGAAGTGTCAGGTTTATGGAAAATGAAGCATTATTAGAGAAATACGAAGAGCTTGCCGGGCAAAAAGCCTATGGGGAGCTGCATACCTACCTGGACGATCAGTTGATCACCGATATCGCCGACCTGATAAATGAATTGCCCGACGAAGGGGCCAACATCATTCAACAGCTTACGATAGGCCGGGCAGCAGCAGCCTTCAGGATATTGGAGTTCCCGGCACAGGAAGAAATTATCAGGGAATTACCCCCTTCAAAAATAGCGGAGCTCATGAACGAGCTGCCGCCTGATGACCGTACCTCCTTTTTGGGCGAGTTACCAAGCGAGGCCGTAAAAGAGCTGATTAAACTACTGGACCCCGAAGACCGCAAAGTAACCCTTGCCCTGCTGGGTTACCCAGAAACGAGTGTAGGCCGTATCATGACACCGGACTACCTGGCCGTTAAATCCAGCTGGACGGTACAACACGTACTCGATCACATCCGCAACCACGGCCGCGACAGTGAAACGATCGACGTAATTTATGTATTAGACGAATATGGCAAACTGCTGGACGACTTCCGTATACGGGAGTTCCTGTTGGTTTCGCCCAACACACTGGTGAGTTCCCTGATGGACGATCGTTTTGTGGCCCTGCATGTACACGACGAGCAGGAAGAAGCTATCCAGGAGTTTCGCCTGGAAAACCGCGTGGCCCTGCCCGTTACAGATGACAAAGGCATTATGCTGGGCATTGTGACCATTGATGACATGTTGTGGATCGCGAACGAAGAGCATACGGAAGATATTCAGAAGATCGGTGGTACCGAGGCGCTGGACGAACCTTACCTGGATATGCCTTTGTTCAAACTGCTGAAAAAACGTGTAGGCTGGCTGATCATCCTGTTTATTGGAGAGATGTTAACGGCTACCGCGATGGGCTTTTTCGAAGACGAGATAGCCAAAGCTGTAGTGCTGGCCCTGTTTGTTCCACTGATCATTTCCAGCGGCGGCAACAGCGGATCACAGGCATCAACCCTTATTATACAAGCCATGGCGTTGGGTGAAATAAGCATCAGCGACTGGTGGCGTGTGATGCGCAGGGAATTAATATCCGGAATATTACTGGGTAGCATATTAGGGCTCATCGGCTTTATCCGCATCCTGTTATGGAACCAGTTTTTCGATACCTATGGCGAACATACGATACTGATAGGCACGGTAGTAGGCCTTTCGCTGGTAGGTGTTGTGTTATGGGGCACCTTATCAGGCTCCATGCTGCCCCTTATCCTGAAACGACTCGGGGCCGATCCGGCTACATCGTCCGCACCATTCGTAGCTACGCTGGTAGACGTTACCGGGTTGATCATCTACTTCTCTGTAGCATTTGCATTTATGAACGGGGTTTTGTTGTAGGCTGTGCAGGCTTCATCTGCGGTCCTTTAGCATCGGCAGCATCGCCGTAAAAGCCCACCTTCACCGTTCCTCCATCTCTCCTCTTTAAAATAGTAAAGAGATAATTGAACTTTTTATCGCCGATAGAGTCTACCGGCGGCTTAACGCCAAGACCTTCCATCAGCGGTATCAGCGTATTGCTATGGCCTACCACCAGCAGGCGTTTGCCCCAGTCGTGGCGGCGTGTGATTTCATAGATCAGCGACTCGCCGGTGGTGTCTGGTATATACATAGCCGTATCTATCTTCCCAAAAATCCTTAATGAGTCGGCCGTTTGCCAACTGCGGATATAAGGGGTGCAGTATATTTTCTGAATGCCGGAGTCGCGGAGCGTGCGGTACAAATCGCCGGCACGCTGGTACCCTTCGGCAGTGAGCGTAGAATCGGCCCCAGGGTTCTTTTCAGCATGACGCACCATAAAGATCGTACCCGTTAAGAAGGTACTGTCTTCCGAAACAGGGATGATCGTTTTAGGTTTTTCCTGCGCCTGGCAGGAAGCCATCAGCCCAACCATTGCTACTAATTTGCCTAATTTCATGGGTACCGTTAATTATATTGCATAATATTAAGCGATTAAAACCAAATCGTCCAAACTTTCAACAGGAACAACAAAACACTAAACCTTTTTAATACGTATGCTTTTCCCAAAACGGGCCATCGCCCTGTTGATGCTGTCATCAGCCACCTCCTTGCAGGCGCAGCAGCTTACGCCGCTCAGTGTAGAAAAAATTATGCGCGATCCAAAATGGATAGGCACCTCGCCCACCGGCGCTTTTTGGGGTAAAGACAGTAAAACGCTTTACTTTTCCTGGAACCCGGATAAGGCACCGGCCGACTCGATGTATTACATGTCCACCAGCGACCGAACACCGCGCAAAACAGCAGCAGCGGAAAGAAGCAATATCCGCGCAATATCCGGCGGAAGCTGGAACACCGCACGTAACCTTTACTTGTATAACAAATCGGGCGACCTGTACCTGCTGGATGTTAAAACCGGCAAAGAAACCCGCATTACCAATACCGCCGCCTACGAATCGGGCCAGCAGTTCGCGTTTAACGACACGCGTATCGTTTACCGCAATGGCAGCGATTATTTTTCATGGAACAGGAGTACTGGCGAAACGGAGCAGTTGACCCGTTTTGTACCTGGTAACAAACCTGAAGAAAAAGAGGATAAACTTACGCCGCAGGAAAAATGGCTGAAGGCACAACAGCTGGAACTCATAAAAGTATTAAAAGAACGGAAAGATAAAAGAGAGGCCGCCACTGCTTTTTCCAAAAGCCTGCCTAAAACCCGGGAACTACGCCCGTTGTACCTCAGCGGCAAACAACTGTCGGACGTGGCACTCAGCGACAATGGCCAATACGTAGCGTATGTGCTGGTGAAAAGTGCGGAAGATAAAGAAACCGCCGTTCCCAATTATGTAACCGAAAGCGGTTTTACCACAGATATTCCTGCCCGCGCAAAAGTAGGCGGTGAGGGGCAAAGCAGCTGCTTCCTGTACCTCTACGACAAGCAGCGCGATACGGTATATACCATCAACACCGACCAGCTGCCTGGCCTTACCGACAAGCCTGACTACCAAAAGAACGACACCACGAAAAAAGCCGTTAAACGCGACTTCAGGGTTAACCACCTGGAATGGAGCCCGAACAATAAATATGCGTTAGTTGACATTCGCTCCAACGACTTCAAAGACCGCTGGCTGCTATTACTGGATGCCGCTACCGCACAATTAAAACCACTGGACAGGCAACGCAACGAAGCCTGGGTAGGTTATGCGCTGGTGGGTGATATGGGCTGGCTGAACGACAACACGATCTGGTACCAGTCAGAGGCCACCGGTTACGCACATCTTTACACCCAGGACGTAAACAGCGGAGCAAAGAAACAACTGACCTCCGGCAAATATGAAGTTAAACAGGTAAGCCTGTCCAACGATAGAAAACACTTTTACCTGCATACCAATGAAGTACATCCGGGCGTAGTGGAGTTTTACCGTTTACCGGCGGCCGGTGGCAAGGCAGAACAGATCACCAGCATGGAAGGCTCGCACGAAGTAACCCTTTCGCCCGATGAAAAATGGATAGCGTACCGTTATTCGTTCTCCAACAAACCATGGGAACTGTACCTGCAGGAAAACAAACCCGGCAGCAAACCCGTTCAGATCACTACCCTGGCACAGTCCGAAGAGTTTAAGTCTTACCCATGGCGCACACCTGAAGTAATCACCTTTGCCGCCCGCGATGGTGCTAACGTATATGCGCGTATCTATACACCTGAAGCAGCGAAGAAAAACGGGGCCGCGGTGATATTCGTACACGGCGCCGGATACCTGCAAAACGCACACAAATGGTGGAGCAGTTACTTCCGCGAGTACATGTTCCATAACCTGCTTACCGACATGGGCTTTACCGTACTGGATATGGACTACCGCGGCAGTGCCGGTTATGGCAGCGAATGGCGTACAGGCATTTACCGGCACATGGGTGGTAAAGACCTTACCGACCAGGTAGACGGCGCCCATTACCTGGCACAGCAATACGGCATAGATCCTAAACGCATTGGCCTTTACGGCGGCAGTTACGGTGGGTTCATTACCCTGATGGCCATGTTTACCACGCCCGACGAATTTGCCGCAGGCGCCGCACTACGTTCTGTTACCGACTGGGCACACTATAATCACGGTTACACAGGCGATATCCTGAACGAGCCATTTACCGACAGTATCGCCTTTACACGATCTTCACCCATCTACTTTGCCGAAGGCCTGAAAGGTCATTTGCTGATGTGCCATGGCGTGGTAGATACCAATGTACACTTCCAGGACATTATCCGCCTGAGCCAGCGCCTGATAGAACTGGGCAAGGATAACTGGGAACTGGCTGTATATCCCGTTGAAGATCACGGATTTGTAGAACCCTCCAGCTGGACGGACGAATACAAACGAATACTGAAACTGTTTACCACAAACCTGCTTACCGAATAATACCGACCGGCGGGCCTTTTAACAAGGCCCGCCGGTGTTTTTAGCCCTAGCCCCCACCCCGTTTGTATACCACCCGTAATGCTTATATTTACAATCCCTAGCCCTTTTTTTATGATGAACTTGAGAAGTAGTTTGACCGTCTTTCTGTGTTTCCTGCATTGTATTGTTTGCTCCGCACAATCCAAAGCAAAACCCACCGTTGCCCCCGCTCCCAGGTACCAGGGACTGTTATGGGAAATCAGCGGGAATGGATTAAAAAAGCCATCGTACTTATTCGGGACCATGCACGTAAGCTCCAAGCTGGCGTTTAACCTGAGCGATTCCTTTTATCATTGCATCCGTAATGTGGACATTGTTGCACTGGAAACCAATCCGGAGCAGTTGCAGGAAGACTTTTCGAAGTCGGGTATGCTGGGTGCGAATGCAGGCGTAAATGGCGGCGCCGGTATGCTGGACAGGAACGCGTTTACCATATCCGGGTATTCAGATGTACTGCGCGCGGCATTTGGTTACAAACCCGAAATGATCAATCACCTGTTGTACCGCAGTTATGCGTCCAGGGAAGATTATGAAGAAGATACTTTCCTCGATATGTATATCTACCAGGTGGGCAAACGTTATGGCAAGCGGGCTACCGGTGTTGAGAACTTCCAGGAATCGGAGAAACTAATGATGGAAGCTTACCGCGATGCTGCCAACGAACGTAAAACACGCAGAAACGTAACCCGCGGTGTAGAGCTTCGTGATGGTACGGCGAGTCTTACCGACGCATACCGCCGCGGCGATCTCGACATGCTCGACTCCATTGCCAACAATCCGAACGACTCACCCGGCTTCCTGGAAAAGTTTATGTACAAACGTAATGAGAACATGGTAACAGCCATCGATTCCATTGCCCGCCGTGAAAGCATTTTTGCAGGTGTAGGCGCTGCCCACCTGCCCGGCGAAAGAGGCGTGATCAACATGCTGCGCAAAATGGGTTACAAACTTCGCCCGGTAACTGTGAGCAACCGTGACAACAAACAAAAGGAAGATGTAGAGAAGATGACCGCCAAAGTAGTGTTTCAGCCTTACACCTCGCCCGATAAACTGATACAGATGGAGATACCGGGTAAACTGTTCAACTTCACCGGCATTTCTCTCCTTAACCAGTTACAATACGCCGATCTGGCCAATGGTGCCTACTACCTCACCAGCAGGATCAAAACCAATGCGCTGGCACTGGGGCAAAAGGAAGATGATGTGTTAAAGAAGATAGACAGCCTGTTGTACGAAAACATCCCCGGCAAAATCATCCAGAAAGAAAACATTACCAATAACGGTTATAAAGGTTTTGATATTACCAACCGTACACGCCGCGGCGACCTGCAGCGTTACCAGTTATTCGTTACGCCGTTTGAAGTTTTGATGTTTAAAATGAGCGGTAACAAAGATTATGTGGCGGGCGAAGAAGGCAGGCATTTCTTCTCTTCCATTAAACTGTCAGCCCCCGCTACAGGCCAGTGGACAAGTTACACCGCCCCTAATAATATGTTCAGTGTAAAACTGCCGCACACACCGCATGCAGGCGACAATACACCAGCCAGGAGCCGGGTTAAAAGAGCAGAGTATGAGGCGTATGATAAAACAACCGGTAACAGTTACATGATTACCCTTCGCCATGTGCGCAACAGTGCTATGCTGGGCGAAGATACTACCGACCTCAGTTTTGCGGAAGAAAGCCTGCAGCTCTCCGACTTCGTAAAACAGCAGGAGAGCCGCAAAATGACAAGCTATCGTGGTTATCCCTGCCTGGAAATAGTAAACCTGAATAACGATAACAGTCATACCCGCAGCCGTATTATCTTACAGGGCATACACTACTACGTATTGAGTGCGCGGTACAAAAAAGACAAATCATCTACCCAACACTTTTTCGACTCATTCATACCTGGCACCCCGGTATATGAACAATACACCAACTATACCGACACCAGCCTTTACTTTTCAGTGAACACCGCCGTGCAACTGAAGGACGAGCCTATGAACGCTATCCTGCGGATGGACATGCCTAATACAAACGAAGAAAATGACTTTTCCGGATATCGCAGAATTACCAAAGCCTTTACCTCCGACAGCACCGGAGAGGAAGTAACCGTAACGCTGCGCCGATATGGCAAATACTTTTCCGTGAAAGACAGCGCAGGCTACTGGAGCAGGCTGATTGACGAATTGAGCAACGATGGCGACTTCGTGGTTAAATCGCGCGAGTACCAGCATACAACAGCCTGGGAAAGTGTGTTACTCACCATGCGCGACACAAACAGTTCGCGCAGCATGATAAGGAAAGCGATACTTAAGAACGGCGCTATCTATACCCTCACCGCACTTACCGACACGCTAGAAAAACCTTCAGGGTTTATCAGCACCTTCTTTAAAACATTTACCCCGGCCGATACCATCTTTGGCAGTTCCATTTATACCAGTAAAGCACCGTTGCTGTTTAATGATTTTTACAGTACCGACAGCACCACCCGCAAACAGGCCCGCAACCTTTATACCGTGGCAATTTATGAAGATAAAGATGCGGATACCCTGATCAATATGTTGCGTAAATGGAACGCATCAGAGAAGAACTATCTGGACATTAAAGCCGGCCTCATTGGCGAACTGGGTGCATTAAAGCACGACAGCATTGTACCTTACCTGCACAATGCATACCAGCACAGCAACGACACTTCAAGACTGCAATACGCCATTTTACGCGCGCTGTTACAGCAGAAAAGTACGGCAGCCTACAAAACCTTTAATGAATTAATGCTGAAGGAGATCCCCATCTTCACCAATGAATCGACCATTTACGGGCTTACCCGTACCATGCGCGATACATTGGGATTGGCCGCCACCCTGTTCCCCGACCTGTTACAATTAACGGCCCTTGCAGATTATAAAGAAGGCATTTACAGTATGCTGGCTACTTTGGTAGACAGTAGCCGTATTAATCCCGCCATATATGAACCCTACATCGGGCAAATTGCTTTTGAGGGACGCATTGTGCTGCAAAAAGAAATGGCTTCAGAACTGGAAAAAGAAGAGGAGGAGGATGATAATAACCCCGCACGCGGGCAGCGCATGTATAGCACCAACGGCCTGCTGAACGATTATGCAGTATTGTTACTGCCCTACCGCCAGCAAAATAAAAACGCCGCACGGTTTTTTGAAAGGTACGAGCGCTATAAGAATCCCGCGGAGCAAATACAACTCGCCAGCCTTTACCTGCGGAACAACCTGCCCGTGAAAGACAGTGTGCTTAACAATATCGCCCATCAGGATAAATACCGGGTAAAGTTATGGTCCGAATTAAGCAGCATCGGCAGGCTGGATAAGTTCCCTGCCAAAGAACGTAAACAGGAAAACATAGCCAGGAGCCTGCTGTATGGCATGCAGCAATACAACACCCGTTTCGATACCATCGTATTTGTAGCCAGGCAGGCGACCAGCTACCGGTTTAAGAAACGTACCGTATATTTCTTCAAATACAGGCAGAAAGACGATACCAACTGGTATATGGCCATTGCCGGCCCTCAGCCGGAGAATACTGCCGAATACTCCGACGAAACAGGCCTCACCGCCCTTACCGGCCAAACTTTGCGCGACGATAAACCCGCGCTGGAACAGTTCAACAAGGTCTTAAAACAGCTCAAATACCGGTACCGCAGCCGTTATAACAACGATTATAGCACCGTGGCAATGATAGACGAGGAAGAATAAACGTTGCGTGTTATCACACCTACCGGCTACATTCTCAGTTTTTATTAAGATATTGCAGGCCAAAACCAATAAAAGAAGTAGAAGAAAAGTCAATTAAGTAGAAGAAAAAATCAACAAACCTCAATTAGTTATTATTCTTATGTGTGGAATCGTTGCCTATATCGGTCAGCGGGAGGCCTATCCCGTGGTTTTAAAAGGATTAAAAAGGCTGGAATACCGCGGTTATGACAGCTCCGGCGTAGCCCTCATCAATGGAGAAGGGTTAAAAGTATACCGGAAGAAAGGAAAAGTGGCAGAACTCGAAGAATTTGTTACCGGCAAAAACATGAGCAGCCATATCGCTATTGGTCACACCCGCTGGGCTACCCATGGCGAACCAAGCGACCGTAATGCCCACCCTCACCTTTCCGGCGACGGCAAACTGGCGATGGTGCATAACGGCATTATCGAAAACTATGGCCAGTTAAAACAGGAGTTGTTAAGCAAAGGCCACGTTTTTAGCAGCGACACCGATACAGAAGTACTGGTGCACTTTATCGAAGAAATTCGTAATGCGAACAAATGCGGTACCGAAGAAGCGATGCGTATCGCCCTTAAACGCGTAGTAGGTGCTTATGTAATTCTCATCGTTGACCAGGACAATCCCGATACCCTGCTGGCCGCCCGTAAAGGCAGCCCATTAGTAATAGGCGTGGGTAAAGGCGAACACTTCCTGGCTTCCGACGCCTCGCCTATCATAGAATACACGAAAGAAGTAGTGTATGTAAACGACTATGAAATAGCGATCCTGCGCGCCGATGAGCTGATCCTCAAAAACATATCGAACGAAGTTCAAACTCCTTATATCCAGAAACTGGACATAGAACTGGCAGCCATTGAAAAAGGCGGTTACGACCACTTTATGCTCAAGGAAATATTCGAACAGCCACAAACGATATTCGACAGTCTCCGTGGCCGCCTGGATGCAAAGAAAGGCACGCTTACCCTGGGCGGTATTCGTGGTGATTACGAAGAAATGCTGAAAAACGCCAACCGTATCATCATTGTTGCCTGCGGTACCTCGTGGCATGCCGGCCTGATTGCTGAGTACGTGATCGAAGAGCTTTGCCGTATACCGGTAGAAGTGGAGTACGCCTCAGAGTTCCGATACCGTAACCCCGTAGTGAACAAAGGTGATGTGATCATTGCCATTTCACAAAGCGGTGAAACGGCGGATACCTTAGTAGCAATGGAAGCCGCCAAAGAAAAAGGCGCTATCATCCTCGGTGTTTGTAACGTGGTAGGCTCCTCCATCGCCCGTCTTTCACACGCCGGTGCTTACACGCATGCCGGCCCTGAAATTGGCGTAGCAAGCACGAAAGCGTTTACCGCACAGTTGGCAGTATTATGCCTCATTGGTCTTAAACTGGCTAAGGATAAAGGAACGATCACTACCCAACGCTTTCAGCACCTGCTCGATGAGCTGGATGCGATAAGCGACAAAGTAGCCATCGCGCTGAAACTGAATGACGAAATAGCTATTATCGCCGCTAAATATAAAGACGCCCGCGACTTCCTGTTCCTGGGCCGTGGTTACAACTTCCCGGTAGCACTTGAAGGCGCACTGAAGCTGAAAGAACTTTCTTACATCCACGCAGAAGGTTATCCGGCAGCAGAAATGAAGCATGGTCCTATTGCACTGGTAGACGATCAGTTGCCGGTTGTATTTGTGGCCACCAAGGATAGCTATTATGAAAAAATCGTTTCCAACATACAGGAGATCAAAGCCAGGAAAGGCAAAGTAATTGCCGTTATCACCGAAGGCGACGAAACTATCCGCTCGATGGCCGATGATGTGATCGTAGTACCGGAAGCCGATGAACTGGTAGCGCCCATCCTATCCGTTATTCCTTTACAACTGCTGGCTTACCATGTAGGCGTGCAAAAGGGACTTGACGTAGATAAGCCGCGCAACCTGGCGAAATCGGTAACTGTGGAATAACGCATAATTAATAGCGAATGAATCATATCCTTAAAAGGCCACTCACCGAACTTGGTTACAACTTCGTGGACGCGGCTCAACTTCCCGACGGCAAAACGGAATACTATCTCCGCGATCAGCAACGGTCTACGAGCATTGTGTACCGCAAACTTTCCGCGCAGGAACTGGAAACGCTGGTGCGTAACGACAACACCTCCGACGATTGGAATAACATCCTGGTATCGGACGAGTTTAATGCGCAACTGGTACAACACTGTCACTTCTTCGGGCTGATACGTATCGGCAAACTGGAATCCTACTACCTGGAGTTCCATAACCTGCGCCAGCCTGTTGGTTTATATAACAGCACCATTGCCTCCTGTGATTTTGGAGATAATGTGTCTGTTCACAACGTCAACTTCCTTTCGCATTACATTATCGGTAACGAAGTAATTATCGCCAATGTAAGCGAGATGGCCACTACCAATCATGCTAAATTTGGTAATGGTATTTTGAAGGAAGGCGAATCAGAAAGCATCCGTATATGGCTGGAGTTATGTAATGAAAACGGCGGTCGCAGTATATTGCCGTTCGACGGCATGTTACCGGGCGATGCTTACCTGTGGACCCGCAACCGTAACGACACCGCGCTGCAGCAACAGTTTGCGGCCTTTACAGACAAGCAGTTCAGCAAACAACTGGGTTATTACGGTATGGTGGGCGACCGGTCGGTGATCAAGAACGTTAAGATCATTAAAGATGTAATGATCGGTACAGATGCTTACCTGAAAGGCGCTAACAAACTAAAGAACCTCACCATCAACAGCAGTGCGGAAGCACATTCGCAAATAGGCGAAGGCTGTGAAATGGTGAATGGTATTGTGGGATACGGCTGCCGTGCGTTTTATGGCGTAAAGGCCGTACGTTTCGTGATGGCCTCCCACTCGCAGCTGAAATACGGCGCGAGGCTCATCAACTCCTATCTTGGTAATAACTCTACCATCTCCTGTTGCGAAGTATTGAATTCACTCATTTTCCCGGCGCATGAACAGCACCATAACAATTCGTTTTTATGTGCGGCGCTTATCATGGGACAAAGTAATATGGCCGCCGGCGCCACCGTTGGCTCCAACCACAACTCCCGCGGGGCAGATGGTGAAATTATTGCAGGTCGTGGCTTTTGGCCAGGCCTGTGCGTTAGCCTGAAGCACAACTCCATGTTCGCCACCTTTACGCTTATTGCCAAAGGCACTTATATGAGCGAGCTGAATGTGCGGTATCCGTTTAGCCTGGTGAGTAATGAAGAAAGCACGAACACGCTTAAAATCATGCCCGGCTATTGGTTCATGTACAACATGTACGCACTGGCCCGCAACAGCTGGAAATATGTAGACAGGGATAAACGTACAGAACGTATCCAGCATATAGAATACGACTACCTGGCCCCCGATTCGGCCGAAGAAATATTACAATCGCTGGAATTGATGGAACTGGCTACGGGCAGGGCTTTACAACAAGGCAAAACGCTGGACGAAAAAGCATTTGTACAACAAGGCCGCCAACTGCTCACCGAAAATCCCTCGCAGGCAGAACAACTGGAAATATTGGCAGAAGAAGCAGAAAACAGTCGCCGCAAAGCGTACCTCTTAAAGGTACACAAAGCCTATCCGCTGTTCCGCGAACTGATTGTTTTATATGCTGCCCGCAACATCCTTTCACACGCAGCCACCTTTGGTATCGATTCCCTATCTTCCTTCCAGACCTTCGCTAAAGGCGCCAAACGCAGCGCCTGGCAAAACATTGGCGGACAACTGATGAAAGCAGATACTGTAGAGGGCATGAAGGACCGCATCAGGAAAGGAAAAATAAGCAACTGGCAACAGGTACACGATGTGTACGAACAGGCTGGGGAAAGTTATACAAAAGATAAATTGCAACACGCCATTGCCTGCCTGCTCGACAACCAGCAACTGACTTCCAAAACACTTACGGGCGAAAAGTTGAAGAAGTTCCTGGAACAGTCGGTAAATACACTTAGCACCATTACCGATAACATCTATCGTTCGCGCGAAAAGGATTATAAAAACCCGTACCGCCTGATGGTGTATGAAAGCGAAGAGGAAATGGAAACAGTGATCGGCAAACTGGAAGACAATGGTTTTATACAACATACCGTTGCCGACCTTAAAGCTTACAAAAAACGGGTGAAAGAAATCATTAAGAAATGGGAGCTGTAGAAAAATCAAGATGTATCTGGTGTACGAAAGACCAGCTATACAAAGATTATCATGATGAGGAATGGGGCAACCCCAGCCATGACGACCAGCATTTATTCGAAATGCTGAACCTCGAAGGCGCACAGGCCGGCCTGAGCTGGTACACCGTGCTTACCAAACGTGAAAACTACCGTAAGGCATTTGACAACTGGGATGCGAAAAAGATATCGAAGTACACCGATAAAAAGATCGCATCACTATTAGAGAATCCTGGTATTATCCGCAATAAATTAAAGGTCAACGGAACTGTGTCTAACGCTAAAGCCTTCCTGAAAATACAGGAGGAGTTTGGCAGTTTTGACAAGTATATATGGCAGTTTGTGGGTGGTAAACCTGTGCTGAATAAGTTTACCAGTTACGGCCAGGTGCCTGCCAAAACAGCGATCTCCGACGCCATGAGTAAAGACCTGCTGAAACGCGGTTTTAAGTTTGTGGGTTCTACTATTTGTTATGCTTATATGCAGGCAACGGGTATGGTGAACGACCATGTGGAGGGGTGCTGGAAGTTTAAAAAGAAATAAAAGAGAGAGGGCTGTTCCGCGGAATAGCCCTCTCTCTTTTATATACCCTGCAGAATAAAAACAAAAGGCGCCCCTGAGAGCGCCTTTATAAATTTCTTTATGTTGATCGTTTAACTTGCTGCCTGTACAATAGACCTCATCATGCTATTTACGAACGACTTCGACACCACATCCACCTTTACACGGGTGAGACCGCGATTAAAGAAATCGAGTTTCCTTGCGGCGGACTGTGTAAGGTCGACAATGCGCGAATTAGCGGCATGCAGGCGGTCGGTTACCTTTACGATTACCCATTTATTGTTACGGAGATTAGTCACTTTGATATAGGTGCCCATCGGTAGAGAATTATGGGCAGCGGTCATAGCGCTATTATCGAATGTTTCGCCGCTGAATGTTTTGCGGCCATTAAACTTATGCGCGTAAAAACTGGCAATACCCTCCGTTTTAGCGGGCTTCTGCTGTTGCTGAGCGTTTACAGAAGTGGTAGCGCCGAACATCAGTAAAAATATGGTAAGTAGCTTCATGCCGCCATATTGGCAAGAACCATTCCATAAAGGTATGGTGATTATTACCGGGCTTAAATCGTGCTGATTTATAAGCATTTAGAGAAAGTCAGAAGTTTGTCAATCGTTGACAATTATCTCTTTTAACGCTTCATTATTGATATAATTCATGTCCGTAAGCGTCATCAGGAAGAAATAAAGCTCCCGTTGTTCCTTGTCGCTCAGGGGAATACCGCTCTTCAGTATAGGATCAGGGTTCGCATTTTCGAAGATGCCGCTGTCATAATGCTCGAACACCAGGAAAATATCGTAGAAGCGGCCGTCGTGCATATAAGGCTGACTGCGGAGTATATTGCGGAGAGAAGGCACTTTAAACTTCATATAGTCTGCCGTGCTGTTGGTGATCTTCATGCGGCCTACATCATTCAGAGAAGGATTGTAAGGCATACCGTTGCTACGGAAGCTGCCATCCGTAAACAAGGGCTCTTTATGACAACTGGCGCATTTTGCCTGGAACACCGCATAACCGTTCTGTTCCTCTGCCGTAAACGTTTTCTCCCTGCGCATCACACTATCGTACTTCGATTCGAACGAGTTCATCGTAGCCATGAACTGCGCGAGGGCTCGGAAGGTGCGTTGGGTAGTTACCTCTTCGCTACCGAAAGCTGCTTTGAACATTTTGCGGTATACCGCATTTGACTGCAGTTTATCTACCACGCGCTGCAGGTCCTCTCCCATTTCATTAGGATCGGTAAGCGGCGTGAGCGGCTGTATTTCCAGGTTATTCACCCCGCCATCCCACATAAAGTCTTTCTGGTAAATAAGATTGAAGAGAGCAGGCACCGTGCGCGTACCCGTTCTGTTTTCGACACCATGACTCAGGGGGTGATCGTAATGCGAGAAGGCCGCGAACTGCTGGTGGCAGAAACCGCAGGAAACCGTGCTGTCTTTTGAAAGGCGGTTATCGTAGAAAAGTCTTTTACCAAGTGCAATGCCCTCATTGGTGAGCGGATTTTGCGCCATATCGTACACGGTTGCCGGAAAGTAAGATGGCAGTTGTAAAGTATAGGGAGTTGGTGCAGGCGCGCGTACATCCGTTTTACGGCAGGCCCACAAAAGAAACAGGAAAACAACGATATAAATGATTTTTCTAATCATTCAGCAACGGTAAAGCTCGTAAACATCTTACTGTAGTTATCGGCTATTTTATATGCGTCCGCCCCGGGAACGTGAATAGCTGCGATATTTTTAAAGCTAACGGCATTAGGCTGACCGAACCATTTGGCTGCATCGGCCACGAGCGTGATATGCGCTTTGGCCGGTACATTGATCCCGGCAGTAGCAATGGTTACATTACGCAGTGAATTATATTCTCCTTTAAAACCACCAATGTGAAACACCAGTGAGTGATCGTTCGCAACAGATACAGGAGAAGTACCTTCAAACTTCGCCATGATGTACCCGCTGTTCCAGCTCCAGAACATGCCGTTTAAAGGGTCTAAAGCACCGGTTTGCGCGCCGCTAACGTTACGCACGCTATCAACTCCCACCGTGAACGATACGCTTTTGTAATCGCCCAATGGCACTTTATTTATCGATATTGTTTTCGATTCGCTTACCGCTTCGTTCACGAGGTAGTATTTACCCGGGAATTTAACAACTGAACCGTCGGTGTTGGTGAAGCTGAAGTTGCTGAGGTAGTATTTAAAAGTAGTAACGGTAAACTGCTCGCCGGAAGCGTTGGTATAGGTGTTGGTCGCCAGTACGAGCGGCTGTGAATTTACCTGGTGTTGAAGTGAAATCTTAATGGTCCCTGTGGCTGTTTCGTCCTTTCCGTCTTTCTGGCAACCTGCGGCAAATACCAGCAACAGGAAGAGAAATAAGGTACAGCGGTTAGCAAGCTGCGTCATAATCTCTGATTGTGTACTGAAGTTACGATGAATTTGCCGGATTGGATGCCTCCGTTTGCCGATAAAAAAAGCGCGCCTGCCGATGTTTTTCCGGCAGGCGCGTTATTATATGGGAAACAGGCTTATAGTGCCCTGTCCAGCTTATATCCTTTTATACCGAACCAGGCTACCACCGCAAAACAAACCAGCGGCACGATGTAGGCCATCTGGATATTGGAAGCGTCAGACACCATGCCCATCAACGGAGGACAAATAGCGCCACCAACGATCGACATGATGATGAGGGAAGAACCGAATTTGGCATCCGTTCCAATTCCTTCAATACCAAGCGAAAATATAGTAGGGAACATAATAGACATGAAGAAAGGAACAGCCAATACTGCCCAAACAGCCACATCTCCCTTAACCGTCATCGCCACCACTAACAACAGCAGGTTCACAAAGGCGTAGATAGCCAATAAACGATGCGGTTTGATGACACGCATCAACCCAGTACCAACAAAACGGCCGATCATGAAACCACCGCCGGCCACAGACCCCAGTAATATAGCTGCATCCTGCTCGTTAATACCTGCAGAGAATTTGGCGAAACGAATAAAGAAGGCATTTACACCTACCTGGGCGCCAATGTAAAAGAATTGCGTAACAACCGCTGCAATCAGGTGTTTATGCCTGAAAATGCTGCCTTTACTGCCCGTATTATCGATCGCAGGATCTTCCTGCTCTTTTACATCGGGCATTTTGGTGAAGATGAATAATATTGCTACCAGTACTACCACAAAACCGATGATCATGTACGGCATTTTAACCGTAGCGGCCTCGCTGGCCAGGTATTGCTGCAAATCTGCAGGCGCCATCCGTGCCAGTTCTTCTTTTGTATGCTCGTTGCCGGAAAGAATGAATTTAGCTCCAATAATGGGCCCGATCATCGCACCCACCCCATTAAACGACTGCGCCAGGTTCAGCCTGAAGGCGGCTGTTTCTGGCTTGCCAAGTACGGTAACGTAAGGATTGGCAGCTGTTTCCAGGAAAGTTAAACCGGTAGCGATCACAAAAAGCGCCACCAGGAAAAATGCGTACTGACCTGAATTGGCAGCTGGTATAAATAAGAATGCACCTGCCGCATACACGATCAGGCCGAAAATAATACCCGACTTATAACCGAACTTCTTCATCACATAACCTGCCGGCATGGCCATCACGAAGTAAGCAAGGAAGATGGAAGAATCGATGAAAGAAGATTGCGTATCTGTAAGCTGACAGGCTTTTTTCAGGTGCGGAATAAGTACGGGACTCAGGTTGTGAATGAGTGCCCACAGGAAAAACAAACTGGTAACGAGTATAAAGGGAAACAGGTAGTTGCCCGCTTTATTGCCGCCAGTGGTGGTATACGTGGAATTGCTTGCTGCGGTTCCGGCCATAGATGTTGTTTTTAGTATTATAAGGATTTGTATCAGCTACTAACTAATCGACCTGTCAAGGTGTGTGTAACCACCATCTACGTAAATGATCTGGCCTGTGGTGTGTGCAGAACGATCGCTCAGCAGGAATACGGTCATACCGGCAATTTCATCGGAAGTGGTCATTCGTTTCTCCAAAGGAATTTTGGAAACGATGGATGCCAGTTTCTCTTCGGAATTGGGTAAAGAGTTGATCCAGGTTTCGTACAACGGGGTCCATACTTCGGCAGGGATCACTGTATTTACGCGTACGCTGAATGGCACCAGTTCTACTGCCCACTCGCGGGTTAACGCGTTGATAGCACCTTTGGAGGCGGCGTAACCGGAGGTATTACCCTGACCAGTATCGGCCACTTTAGAACCAATGTTTACAATATTGCCTTTAGCGGCTTTAAGGTAAGGCAACGCATAATGCGCCAGGTTATAGTAATGCGATAAATTGTTTTGTAAAGAAGCCATGAACTTTTCGGGACTACCGCTTTCCAGTCCTACACCATCATTAGCGCCGGCATTGTTCACTAACGCATCGATACGGCCGTAAGCCGCTACCGCTACATCGATCACTTTTTTACAGTCGCCTGGTTTACCCAATTCGGCTGTTACACCCAGCGCTTTACCGCCCGCGTTATTAATTGCTGTAACAGTCTTTTCATTGTCCGCCTCATTTCTTCCTGCAATTACAATGATAGCCCCTTCTTCAGCCGCCAGTCTTGAAATGGCTTCGCCAATACCTTTGGCACCACCGGTAACGATCACCACTTTATCCTTCAATCCTAAGTTCATTACTTATTGTTTTGTTGTGTTTATAGCTTGTAAAAAGTCCTTGCATTGCCACCCATGATCATGCCTACTTCCGAATGGGAGAACCCGGAAATATAGTGTTCCAAAATGCCTTTCACCTGTGCGTAATCGCCAGCCAGCAAACATACCGGCCAGTCGGAACCAAACATCACCCTGCTGGAGCCAAAGGCGGTAAGCACTACTTCCAGCATGGGATCAAAGTCTTCCTGCTTCCAGTGCGCCCAGTCGGCCTCGGTTACCATACCGCTTAACTTGCAATACACATTTCGGTGATGGGCAACAGCGCGCATATGTTGCGCCCAATCATGGTCCAGTTCCTTTTTAAAGTCGGGCTTTGCGAGGTGATCGATCACGAAACGCTGTTCGGGGAATTTGCTTACAAACTCCAGTACGGCAGGCAACTGGTGCGGGAACACCAGGATATCATAAGTGAAATTGTATTTAGCCAGTTTGGCAATGCCATTGCAGAAGTCTTCGCGCAGCAGGAAACGATCGTCGGCCTCTCCCTGTACGATGTGGCGGAAGCCTTTGAGAACAGGGTATTGAGAGAAGTGTTGCAGCCGTTCTTCGATGTTCTCCGCACGCAAATCTACCCATCCTACCACGCCTTTAATAAACTCGTGTTTAGCGGCCAGGTCCAGTAAAAATTGGGTTTCTGCTTCGGACTGATCGGCCTGCACGGCTACACAGGCTTCCACGCCATTGGCAGCCAGTACGGGTCCCAGGTCTTCGGGCAGAAAATCGCGTTGTATGGCAGCACCCATCCAGGTATCGCGTACCGCGTTGTACTGCCAGAAGTGTTGATGTGCATCAATGATCATACGTGAAATGCTGTTTTAAGCCCGGCCCCTACCGGCTGCGAATGAATAATAGACCACGTGGTGTTACTTACAGTTCGAATATTTTATCCATGAATAACCACTTTTCTCCCGGTTTAGCTACGGGCAGGGCCTGCTGATATTTCCACATCAGCTGCTCCCACTCCTGCACCTTCGGATTAGCGGCGTCCATAGCGTTCTTTCTTTCAAAAGAAAAGGTTTCATCTACTTCCATGATCATGAACAAACGGTTCATGAGGCGGTAGATCTCCATATTTGTTACGCCTGCCCCGGAAATACTGGCTTTGATCTCGGGCCATACATTGCGGTGGTACTGCTCGTACTCCGCAATTAAAGCCGGATCATCCACCAGGTCCAGTGCCAGGCAATATCTCTTAACGCTCATACCTGTTAGTTTACTTTGTCCATTCAACCGCCTGCTGCCGCGAGGTGCCCAAACCGTCGATACCTAATTCGATTACATCGCCTGCTTTGATGTATACCTGCGGATTCATACCCAAACCTACGCCTGCAGGAGTGCCTGTAGAAATTACATCACCCGGAAGCAGGGTCATAAACTGGCTGAGGTAAGATACAAGGAAAGGTATTTTGAAGATCAGGTTAGCGGTAGTACCGTCCTGGTATTTTTTGCCGTTAACGGTTAACCAGAGGCGCAGATTGTCTACGTCTTTGATCTCTTCTTTAGTAGCTAACCAGGGACCCAGTGGTGCGAAGGTGTCATTACTTTTACCTTTTACCCACTGACCATTTCTTTCCAACTGAAACTCTCTTTCGCTGTAATCGTTGTGCAGGCAGTATCCGGCAATGTATTCTTCCGCATCTTTTTCGTCGATGTAAGAAGCCTTTTTACCAATTACTACGGCCAGTTCCACTTCCCAGTCGGTTTTAACGCTGTTACGCGGAATCACCAGGTTGTCGTTTGGCCCTACCAGTGCGGTAGTAGATTTGAAGAAAACGATCGGTTCTTTTGGAATAGCAGCATTCGTTTCCCTGGCATGGTCGGCGTAGTTAAGACCAATACAGATGATTTTAGAAGGACGCGTAACAGGCGAGCCTAAACGTGTGCCCTCAGCCACTTTGGGAGCAGATGCGCCATTAGCGCTCCACCATTTTTCCAAACGGGCCAAACCGTCTGTTTCAAAGAATTTCTCTCCAAAGTCTTCACCGAAAGCAGATACGTCAAACATACCTTCGCTTGTTGCCACTCCCGGTTTTTCTGCACCGGCTAAACCGAACCTTATCAGTTTCATATCAGTTATTTAAATTTTAATTTCCTAATCGTTTTTGTTTCGAGTCTGCCGTTCCTGATGCGGATCGACATGGCTTCTTTGAACTCGTTGTTCATTTTAAGGCCGAAGTATACAAAGTCGTCCTGCGCTACCGTGAGGAAAGCCTCTGCCACGCTGGATGGCACTGCAAATCCTTCCTGTTCTGTAATACCGCCAAATTTGTAATGCAGTATCACCGAATCTTTTCCTGCCTGTTCTATTTCCACGTTAAAGTCATCGATGATAGCGCCCGACTTGATATTCTTGCTGAACTTCTTCACCAGCGGCTGGTTTTTCAGGAAGGCACCGAGGCCCAGTACATTCTCCGTATACTCCCAGATCTCTTTAGGTGGTGCTGCCGACCAGCGTATGCGGACGAAGGGGCTGTCAGTTATCGCGTGATAGTAACGCGTTTCCTTGTTACTTTTGATCACACCTACGTATGCGCTGTTAGGTTTATCCCACAGTATGCGGTACAAAGCCGTATCGGCGCCCTGTTGTAACAGGTCTACTTCAAACACCTCTTCTACTTTCGCTTCTCCTATCTGGAACTTAATCCTTACCAGTCCCGTATCCTTATCGCGGTTTTCAAGATTTACGGAAATGGTACCTGCGGGTGTGGCAGGGGTAATGGTGTTTACCTCTCCTTTCTTATCGCCCTTTTTTCCTGACGTGTTACAGGCGGTGGCGAATGCGGCTAAAGCCAGTCCTAATATTATAACGTTGCGTTTCATAGGGTGGAAAAGTACGAATTAATTATTCAGCCTGATGAACCCTCCATCAATTGCGTAATCCGAACCTGTAATAAATCCGGCCTCATCTGAGCAGAGGTACAACGATTGCCAGGCCACTTCGTCCGGCTTAGCCATACGGCCAATAGGCTGTGTTTTAGACAGTTTCTCGAACATCTCTGCTTCGCGGCCGGGATAATTTTTGGCGATAAAGCCATCCACGAACGGCGTGTGTACGCGGGCGGGAGAAATGCAGTTACAGCGGATGTTATCGCCTATATAATCTTTCGCCACCGACAACGTCATGGTAAGCACAGCGCCTTTACTCATGGAGTAAGCGAACCTGTCAGGTATCCCCACGCTGGAAGCGATAGAAGCCACGTTAAGGATAACACCCCCACCCTGCTTCTTCATTTGACCAACGCTGGCGAACATGCAGTTGTAAGTGCCTTTCACGTTTACATTGTATACCCTGTCCAGGTCTTGTTCCGATGTAGTTTCCAGTTTACCAATGTGTGCAATGCCGGCGCAGTTCACCAGGATGTTAAGCGAGCCCGAAGTGGCTACTACTTTGTCCATCACAACTTGTACCGCCTGCTGGTCGCTAACATTCACACCGTGTACAAAACCTTGTCCGCCTTCGGCGTTGATGCTGTTCAATGTTTCCTGGCCTGCAGCTTCATTAAGTTCCAGGATATGCACTACAGCGCCCTGGGCGGCAAATACGCGCGCCACGGCCTGTCCTATTCCGCTACCACCGCCGGTTACAACGGCAACTTTTCCATCTAATCGAAACAAGTTCATCTTTTCTTAATTTAAGGGTTCTAAAGTACCTATTTTACAAAGGCGATTACGATCCTTTTTTACCCGTATTAAATACAATCTTCGCTATTGAAGACTCATTCAAAACATTTTCAGTGAAAAATATATTCATTCTGCCCTTATTTCTCGTCTTTTTATCGCTTAAAGCGCAGGACATACCGCTTAACAAATATGGGCTTAAAGTGGTGAATGATATCAGTTTATATCACCAGCTGGTAGCAAAAGACAGTAATATGCAAATGGTGGATGCGGAGAAGCGGATACCCAGACTGAAAAAGGACATCCGGTACGCCACTGTTAACAATTTTACGAAACAGCAGCTATATAAACAAGCCCGTATATTCCTGCGCCTCCCTGCTGCCAATGCCTTATTGGCCGTGCAACAGGAGCTTAACCGGTTAGGCATGGGATTGAAGATATTTGACGGCTACCGCCCCTACACCGCCACGGAGAAGATGTGGGCGATCGTACCAGACGATCGTTACGCGGCAGACCCATCCAAGGGATCGGGCCATAATCGTGGTGCGGCTGTAGATCTTACTATTATAGACCTGAAAACGGGGAAAGAGCTGCGCATGCCCACCGACTTCGACAACTTTACCGAAAAAGCACATCACGATTATCCGTTAACAGACAGTACCGTGGCGGCTAACAGGAGGTTGTTAAAAACAGTGATGGAGAAACACGGCTTTGTGGCCCTGGAAACGGAGTGGTGGCATTACTTCCTTAAAGATCATAAACTTTATCCCCTGATGGATATTCCCTTTGAAGAGCTGGATAAACGATAAAGGCACAATTTTCGTTATAAAGGAACAAACTGTTGATATGAGGATAACCCTGCTACTTTTCTTTTTCGTGATAACAGGCCTCACCGCCTGCAAAGACACTACCGATGGTTCTCCGCTACCGGTAACCACGCAACAGCGGATCAGAGATGTTTCCTACGGCCCCGATCCACGTAATAAAATGGATGTATACCTTACAGCTAACCGTACAGGCGAGGAACCATTCATGTTGCTTATCCATGGCGGCGGCTGGGTTGGCGGCAGTAAGAACGATATGAATGGGGTACAGGAGGCGATGTTAGCACAGGGTATCAGTAGTGCATCTATCTCTTATCGTTATGTAAGTACAACCGTTCACGGCGATGCATTAATGGAAGATGTGGGTAAAGCCCTGGACAAGGTACTGGCTAACTCCACCACCTGGACCACCCGCAAAACGAAGATCATTCTTTGCGGTGCCAGCGCCGGCGCGCATATGTCACTTTTATACGGCTATAAACAAGATGCGGCGAACATCATCGGTGGCGTTATTTCACTGGCAGGCCCGACAGATCTGACACAAACCGCATTTCTCGATTATGCGGCCGCTATAGGCGCCAAATCTGCCATAGAAAACCTCGCAGGCGCTCCTTATACCACAGGCCAACCCATCAACAGTAAATTCTCAGAAGTAAGCCCTGTCAGCTACTTAAAGAATGTGCCATCATTGCTGATCCATGGCACGGCAGATAATGTGGTGCCCTATGTCCAGGCAACGATATTAGAAGGAAAATTAAAGGCCGCAGGATATACGCATAAATTGATACCGATCCCGAATGCAGGGCACGATTTGGGAGTAGCGCAACCGTTGGTATTGCAGATGATTTTGAATGAGGTGACTGCCTGGGCGAAGGCGTATGGTAAGTAGGAATCGGCACAAAAAAACCGGATGCATGCAAGCAGCGGCAAACCGGGAATAACACAACAAAAAGGCCGGGCACTTATGGCCCGACCTTCGTCTATACGTTGGCTGATTATGTCTTAGTAGATCTTGTTCAGCGCATCCACATAAGCCAGTACCGAAGCGTTCACGATATCGGTAGAATAACCGAAACCATAGTACGATTTACCGGCATGTTTTACGTGCATGTTCACTTTACTTACATCGGTGCTACCGCCATGCATCGCCTGAATGCTGAATTCATCCAGTTCGATATCATCCTTAATGATTTCATGAATAGCGTTGATGGTAGCGTTTACAGGACCGTTACCGGCTGCACTCGCTTCCTTCTCTTCACCATTGATCCTCAACTTAACCGTCGCCATAGGACGCAGCGGGTCGCCGCATACTACCTGCAATAAAGTTACTTTAATTGCCTTTTCGTCGTAGTTTTTTTCTTCACCATCGCCCATCAGCATCTGAAGGTCGTGGTCGCTTATTTCTTTTTGTTTATCGGCTACGATCAGGAAGCGCTGGTATACTTCATCCAGGTTCACCTTGTCAATTTTATAGCCCAGTCTTTCGAGGTGGTGCTTTAACGCATGACGGCCGCTACGGGCAGTGAGGATAATTGAGTTAGGGTTGATGCCCAGATCTTCCGGATCAAGGATCTCGTAGTTTTCGCGGTGCTTCAGTACGCCATCCTGGTGAATACCAGAGCTGTGCGCAAAGGCGTTACGGCCAACAATAGCCTTGTTCGCCTGCACCGGCATACGCATCATTGTAGATACCAGGTTACTGATATCATAGATACGTTTAGAATTGATACCGGTAGTATATCCCAGGGCATGGTGCGTTTTCAGGATCATGGCTACCTCTTCCAGGGAAGTGTTGCCCGCCCTTTCACCGATACCATTAATGGTACATTCTACCTGCCTGGCACCGTTCATTACACCCGCAATGGAGTTAGCCGTAGCCAAACCGAGGTCGTTATGACAGTGAACAGAAATGATGGCCTTATCGATGTTGGGCACATTATCCATCAGGTATTTGATTTTAGCACCGTACTGGTCGGCAAGGCAATAACCGTTGGTATCCGGAATGTTCACTACCGTGGCACCTGCAGCGATCACCGCTTCGATCATACGGGCGAGAAATTCATTGTCGGCACGGCCGGCATCCTCTGCGTAAAACTCAACGTCATCCGTGAATTTACGCGCATACTTTACAGCGTCTACACCACGACGTAATATCTCATCACGTGTGCTATTGAACTTGTATTTGATGTGCATATCAGACGCACCGATACCCGTATGGATACGGCTACGTTTGGCAAAACGCAGGGCTTCTGCGGCAGCATCAATATCTTTGGTATTAGCACGGGTAAGGGCGCATATAACAGGCTCTGTTACAGCTTTGGATATTTCCACCACGCTCTGGAAATCGCCAGGGCTGGATATGGGGAAACCTGCTTCAATCACGTCCACTCCTAAAGCCTCCAGCTCTTTCGCCACTTCGATTTTTTCCACGGTTGTCAGCTGGCAACCAGGTACTTGTTCGCCGTCGCGGAGGGTGGTATCGAAAATATAGACTCGGTTCTTATCCATGTTTGTGTTGTTTTTCGAATATTATATGGGTTGTTAGTTCAGGTTGTCTAATACTTTAGCGCCCATCGCATCTGTACCCAGTACAAATTGATTAGGCGTTTGTTTGGTGGCGATGTCCATGGTGCGGTAGCCCTGGCGCAGGGTAGCGTCAACAGCTCTGATCACACGCTGGGCCTCGTCTTTAAGACCGAAGGAAATATCCAGCAGCAGTGCGGCGCTCAGGATAGAAGCCAGCGGATTGGCAAGGCCTTTACCGGCAATATCGTGTGCAGAACCGTGTATGGGTTCGTAGAAACCGATGGTATCACCTACGGAAGCCGATGCCAGCATACCCATAGAACCTGCGATCTGCGAAGCTTCATCGGTAAGGATGTCGCCAAACAGGTTGCCTGTTACTACCACGTCGAAACGTTTAGGGTCTTTAATCAGCTGCATGGCTGCGTTGTCGATAAACATATGTTCTGTTTCCACATCAGGGTACTCTTTTGCAATTTCCTGCACTACTTCTCTCCAAAGGCGGGAAGCTTCGAGTACGTTGGCTTTATCTACAGAACATAATTTCTTGCGACGGGTACGTGCAGCTTCATAAGCCCTGCGGGCAATACGTTCTACTTCATATTTGTGATAAATCATCAGATCGGAAGCAGAAGAGCGATCTTCACTGCGTTTCTTTTCACCGAAATATACATCGCCTGTTAACTCGCGGAAGAAGAGAATATCGGCGCCCTGGAGAATTTCAGGTTTGATGCTGGATGCGTGCAGCAGATCGTCGAACAGTTTAATGGGACGCAGGTTGGCGTAGAGGCCAAGTTCTTTGCGGATTTTCAGCAAGCCTTGTTCAGGTCTTACTTTCAATGTAGGATCGTTATCATACTTAGCATGACCGATGGCGCCGAAGAGGATAGCATCGCTCTTCCTTGCTTTTTCCAGTGTTTCATCGGGCAACGGGTTGCCTGTAGCCTCAATAGCCACGTGCCCCATAATGCCTTCGTCGAAGGTAAACTTGTGTTTAAAGTTCTCTGCAATTGTTTCCAGTACCCTTTTACCCCACGAAGTCACTTCCTGTCCGATGCCGTCGCCGGGTATTACCAGTATCTTTTTTTCTACTCCCATTGTTTGTAACAGTGCTAGGTTGTATAAATGATGATTAAAAATTAAATGGTCTTGATGTTTCGTATTGTTCGATCTCGTTACGCAGGCTCAGCAGGTAATCGATATCATCGTACCCGTTAAGCAGGCATGTTTTTTTATACTGATTAATGTCGAATGATTCTTTTTCTCCTGTGCTTTTAATCGCAATAAACTGTTCCTCCAGGTTTACTTCTACTGCTGCTTTAGGATCGGCTTCCACGGCCTGGAATATCTTGTGCAGGAACGCATCACTAACGGTAATAGGCAGTATAAAGTTGTTAAGTGCGTTATTTTTAAAGATATCTGCAAAGAAACTGCTCACTACCACCTTCAGACCGAAATCGCCGATAGCCCAGGCAGCATGCTCACGGGAGGAGCCGCAGCCGAAGTTTTTACCTGCTACCAGTACCTGACCGCTGTAGATAGGATTGTTAAAAACGAAGTCCTGTTTAGGCTGGTTGTTTTCGTCGAAACGCCAGTCGCGGAACAGGTTTTCGCCAAAACCTTCACGTGTGGTGGCTTTCAGGAAGCGCGCCGGGATGATCTGGTCGGTATCGATGTTTTCTATTGGCAGTGGTATCACGGTCGACACCAGGCTTTTAAATATCTTACTCATAATTAAATACTGAATTTTAGAGAGATGCGGACGCCTTAACGGCCGATACCCTTAATCGTTTGTAATCAGCTATCCACTTACCATTCCTGTGATGCGTGGGCTCCATGAGCCGCTGCGTTTCTTCCAGGATGGCGGTACGTTCGTCGGCAGCCATATTCACAAAGAAGTGCGAACCAAACATTTCGAGCCAGCGGATAATACCGTTATCTGAGTCTTTCAACGTGGTTTCGCGATCGAAATAATGCACACGGTTTACGCGGAAACCAGCATTTTCCAGCACAGTCGTATATTCAGCTACCGAGGGAAAATACCAGAAAGGTTTATACTGATGACCGTACTTCGCCATTGCCTTTTCCAGCGCCTGCGTAATACCGGCCACGTTGTTTTTACCTCCCATTTCGAGTACCAGGCGCCCACCGGGTTTCAGATGTTTGAACAACTGCGCGGCCGCTTTCTCTTTCTCCCTTACCCAATGCAGGGTAGCGTTAGAAAAAATAGCATCGAAACGTTCGTTCAGTTCGAAGTTCGCGATATCCGCTGTTTCGAAGTCCAGACCAGGATAGTGCGCTTTGGCGCTTCTGATCATGCTGGCCGACTGGTCGATACCTTTTACCGAAGCGCCGCTGGAGGCTATTTCGGCAACCAGTTCGCCCGTACCGCAACCCGCGTCCAGTATGCGCTCTCCTTCTACCGGCTGAAGCCATGAGAGCAGGTCGCTACCGTACTGGAATACGAAGCTGTGCTGATCTTTATATAATCCTGCGTCCCAGGTGCTCATATACTTGGTTTAAATCATTTCTCTTACGTCGGATACAATACCGGTAATGGCGGCAGCGGCTGCAGTGAGCGGGCTGGCCAGGAAGGTACGGGCGTTAGGGCCCTGCCTTCCTTCAAAGTTCCTGTTGGAAGTGGATATGCAGTATTTGCCTGCGGGGATCTTATCCTCATTCATCGCCAGGCAGGCAGAGCAGCCGGGTTGACGGAGCTGAAAACCTGCTGCTTCAAATACTTTATCAATTCCCTCCTCTATCGCCTGCGCTTCTACCTGTTTTGAACCAGGTACGATCCAAACGGTTACATCGTCGGACTTCTTTTTGCCTTTTACAAAGTCGGCCACCAGGCGAAGGTCTTCAATGCGGGAGTTGGTACAACTGCCGATAAACACATAATCCACTTTTTTGCCCAGCAGCTGACTGCCAGCCTCGAGACCCATGTATTCGAGCGATTTGGTGAAAGACGGGCGTTCGCCATCTTCTATGTCGCTTAAACCAGGAATGTGTTCGGTAACACCCATGCCCATACCGGGATTGGTGCCGTAGGTAACCTGCGGTTCAATATCTTCGGCCTTAAACACCAGCACTTTATCAAATTCGGCATCTACATCTGTGTAAAGCGTTTTCCAGTAGTCGAGTGCCTGGTCCCACGCGGCGCCCTGTGGGGCGAACTCGCGCCCCTTGATATAATCAAAGGTAACATGATCGGGAGCAATGAGGCCACCGCGGGCGCCCATCTCGATGCTCATGTTACAGATCGTCATCCGTGCTTCCATGCTCAGACTGCGGATAGCCTCGCCGGCATATTCCACGAAGTAGCCGGTAGCACCGGAAGCGGAGATTTTGGCAATGATATAAAGGATGATGTCTTTAGACAATACGCCTTTTTTGAGTTGACCGGTAATTTCGATTTTCATGCGCTTCGGCTTGTATTGCAGGATGCACTGGGTTGCCAGTACCTGCTCTACTTCGGAAGTACCGATACCGAAAGCGATAGCGCCAAATGCGCCGTGAGTTGAAGTGTGACTGTCGCCACACACGATGGTCATACCCGGCAGGGTAATACCCAGTTCGGGCCCGATTACGTGTACGATACCCTGGTAGCGGTGCCCCAGACCATACAGTTCTACGCCAAATTCGGCCGTATTTTTAGTCAGCATCTCTACCTGGTGGCGGCTCAGCGCTTCCTTAATGGGCAGGTGCTGGTCTACCGTAGGTACATTATGATCGGCTGTTGCCCTGGTTTTGTTCGGGCGAAATACAGGTATATTGCGTTTACGCAGCCCGTCAAAAGCCTGGGGACTGGTAACCTCATGTATGAAATGGGTGTTGATGTAAACGGCGTCCGGGTGACCTGGCCTGCTCGTCACAACATGGCCGTCCCAAATCTTATCAAATAGTGTTTTTCCCATCCGTAATTATCTTTTATTTGTTGCGTTCCTTATTTTTGTATCCACCTCTTCTGATTTATACCTTCAAATCTAGCTGGTACGCACTAAAAGACTTTGGCTAAATTTGAACCATTTACGATCCGCAAAGCGGGATTATTTCGCCTAAATTATTGAAAAACAGCACTATACAATCATAATTCAACGATGCCCAACACTATTAACGATGCGCTTTTCATATTAATAAAAACACTTACTAAAGCCGAAAAGAGAAATTTTCAGCTCGCTTTCAATAAAAACAACGACAAGGAAGACGTTCTTTTCATCCAGTTGTTCAACGTGATGGACAGGATGAAGGAGTACGACGAGGAACAGATCCTGAAGAAAATACCCGATATCAAAAAGCAACAGCTTTCCAACGTGAAAGCCCATCTCTATAAACACCTGCTTACCACCCTGCGCCTGCTGTACAAGCAGAAAGACCCCCTGATAGAATTACGGGAACAACTCGATTATGCCAGGGTATTATACAACAAGGGGCTTTACACCCAGAGCCTGAAATTGCTGGCCAAAGCCAAATCCAGCGCCAGGGAGCAGGAAGAAGTGATGCTTTGTTACGAGATCATCGAGTTTGAAAAACTGATCGAGTCGCGGCACATTACCCGTAGCCTCGAGAACCGGGCGGAGGAGCTGAGCGGCGAGTCGCAGGAGATCAATGCCCACCTTACCCACGTGAGTAAGTTGTCCACCCTCTCCCTGCGGATGTACGGCCTGTACCTGAAACTAGGCCACGCGCGCGACGAGAAGGACCACATCATGCTAAAAAGCTATTTCGACAGCAACCTGCCCGGGCAGCCCCTGCCCAACATGAGCTTTTATGAGAAGATTTACATGTACCAGGCCCACTGCTGGTATTACTATATACTGCAGGACTTTGCCATGTACTACCGGTATACCCAGAAATGGGTCGACCTGTTCACCGAGTACCCCTCGCTGCTTAAAACGGACCAGGACATGTACGTGAAGGCCATGCACAACCTGCTGACCGCCCACTTTTACACCATGAACCACGCTAAGTTCGTGGAAGTACTGGCGGCATTTGAGCGTCACATCGACGAAAACCAGGAGAACTTTAACGAGAATACCCGTACCTCCTCCTTCGTATACCGTTACACGTCGCGGCTGAACCGGCACTTCCTGGAAGGAACGTTTACCGAGGGACTGGCCATGGTACCCGAACTGGAGCAACAGATAGCAGAACACCAGCTAACAGTCGACCAACACCGTGTGCTGGTATTTTATTACAAAATCGCCTGTTTATACTTCGGGAGTGGGGATAACAACAACGCCATCGTGTACCTGAATAAGATCATTCACTTAAGAATTGGCAATTTACGGGCTGATATACAGTGTTTTGCACGCATCCTCCATCTTATTGCCCACTATGAGCTGGAAAATTACAGCCTGGTGGAATACCTGATCAAGTCCGTATATCACTTTATTGCCAAGAATAAAGACTTAAGTGGGGTGATGGAAGAGATATTAAAGTTTTTACGCAAGAATATGTATGCCCATCCCAAGGCATTACTGGAAGCATTTAAAGATTTAAAGCACAAACTGGTCACTATTTCACAAGACCCGTACGAGAAACGGTCATTTCTGTACCTGGACATCATTTCCTGGCTGGAGAGCAAAATCGAAGGAATCCCTGTCCAGGACATCATCCGCAGGAAATTCGCGAACAAGGAGAAAAGAATATAAAAGTGTAACGCACTTATAATCAGCGGTACTTTTGCACTGCTGAAATCGTGCAGTACCTTCTACACTTTTCGATAAAAAATATGTGTATTTCGTGTTAAAAATGGTGCCAAAAAACCGATAACGTTCACCACAGGGAATCTACAAATTCACACACTACTTTTTCCACACCTGTTAGCAACTTTTGGGGGATACCCATCTCCTGCTTCTTACATTTGCAACAGTTCTTGACATTGTTGATTTGGTTTGTGCCGGACGCGTTTCCGGTTCAATTAATAGGGAATCGTGTGAGATTCACGAGCAGACGCGCTACTGTGATTCCCAGGCCCGTGCAGAAACGGTTCAGTTTTGTTTCCAACACCCCCATTGCCACTGTGTAAAAACGGGAAGGCCGGAAACAAAAGGGAAAGCCAGGATACCTGCCAGAACAACATACTTGTCAAAACCTTCGCGTATTAAGGTATTGGCGAAAGTAACCTCAACCGGTAACTACCGGGATAGTTATCCGCCGTCGTACCCAACTGATTATCGCACATTGCAAACCATTATAAATTAACTGATTGATGAACACCGAGAATGAAATCCTGCTGAAGGAGAACAAGGACAGGTTTGTGCTATTACCAATTAATTATCCCAAGGTTTGGGAAACGTATAAAAGGCATGAAGCCAGCTTCTGGACCGCTGAGGAAATAGACCTTAGCGCCGACCTGAAAGACTGGGCTGCGCTTAACGACGGTGAGCGCCACTTCATTAGCCATGTGCTGGCATTTTTTGCTGCGAGCGACGGTATTGTGAACGAGAACCTGGCAGTGAATTTCATGAGCGAAGTACAGATACCGGAAGCACGTTGCTTCTATGGTTTCCAGATCATGATGGAAAACATCCACTCTGAAACCTATGCGTTACTGATCGATACATACGTTAAAGACCCGGCTGAAAAAGACCGCCTTTTCCACGCCATCGAAACCGTACCTGCTGTTAAGAAAAAAGCAGAATGGGCACTTCGCTGGATAGATAACGGTACGTTTGCCGAAAGGCTGGTAGCATTTGCAGCGGTAGAAGGCATCTTCTTCAGCGGTAGCTTCTGCTCTATCTTCTGGTTAAAGAAACGTGGCCTTATGCCAGGACTTACCTTCTCTAACGAGCTGATTAGCCGCGATGAAGGCCTGCATTGCGAATTTGCCTGCCTGTTGTATAGCATGCTGCAAAACAAAATGACCGAACAGGAAATTCACAATATCATCAGCGACGCCGTAGCCATCGAAAAAGAATTTATTACGGAAGCTTTACCAGTGGCCCTTATCGGCATGAACGCTGACCTGATGAAACAATACATCGAGTTTGTGGCAGACAGGTGGCTCAATGAATTAGGTGTTAGCAAAATATATAACACGGCTAATCCGTTTGACTTTATGGAGATGATTTCGCTGCAGGGCAAAACCAACTTCTTCGAAAAACGTGTGGGCGATTACCAGAAATCTGGTGTAATGGGCGGAAAAGATAACCAGACGTTCAGCCTTGATGAAGATTTTTAGAAAAACTCATAGGACAGAATATACTTACTAATATTAACCACCAATAAATTCGAGCAAATGTTTGTTATAAAAAGAGACGGTAAAAAAGAGACCGTAAAATTTGACAAGATCACTGCACGCGTTGAGAAGCTTTGCTACGGACTCGCTCCTGAGTACGTAGACTCTATCGACGTGGCCAAAAAAGTGATACAGGGATTGTATGACGGCGTAACTACAAGCGAACTCGATAATCTGGCTGCCGAAACAGCTGCATCGCTTACTACAAAGCATCCTGACTATGCTTTGCTGGCTTCGCGTATTGCTGTAAGCAACCTGCATAAAAACACGATCAAGTCTTTCTCCAAAACAGTGAAAGACCTGTACGAATATCTCGATCCGAAAACGGGTAAATCTGCCGCACTGATTGCCGACGACGTATACGAGATCATCAGGAAGAATGCAGAGATACTGGACTCTACCATCATTTACGACCGCGATTTCGGTTTCGACTATTTCGGTTTTAAAACACTGGAACGTTCTTACCTGCTGAAAATTGACGGTAAGATAGCAGAACGCCCGCAGCACATGTTCATGCGTGTATCTGTTGGTATCCATAAAGAAGATATCGAATCTGCCATCAAAACTTACCACCTGATGAGTGAGCGCTGGTTTACACATGCCACGCCTACCCTCTTTAACGCTGGTACACCTAAACCTCAGATGTCTTCCTGCTTCCTGCTGACTATGCAGGGCGACAGCATCGACGGTATTTATGATACACTGAAACAAACCGCCAAGATCTCTCAGAGCGCTGGTGGTATTGGCCTCAGCATCCACAACATCCGCGCTACCGGCTCTTACATCAGCGGTACCAATGGTACTTCTAATGGTATTATCCCAATGCTGCGCGTGTTTAATGACACTGCACGTTATGTAGACCAGGGCGGTGGTAAACGTAAAGGCGCTTTCGCTATTTACCTGGAGCCATGGCATGCCGATGTGTTTGAATTCCTGGACCTGCGTAAGAACCACGGTAAAGAAGAGATGCGCGCCCGCGACCTGTTCTATGCCCTGTGGGTACCCGACCTGTTCATGAAACGTGTAGAAGAAAACGGCGACTGGAGCCTGTTTTGTCCTCACGAAGCACCAGGACTGGCTGAATGCTGGGGTGAAGAATTCGAAGCGCTGTACACCGAGTACGAAACAACCGGCCGCGCCCGTAAAACCGTAAAAGCGCAAGACCTCTGGTTCGCTATCCTCGATGCACAGATCGAAACCGGTACACCTTACCTGCTGTATAAAGATTCTGCCAACCGCAAATCAAACCAGCAGAACCTGGGTACGATCAAAAGTTCCAACCTGTGTACAGAAATCATCGAGTATACTGCTCCTGACGAAGTAGCGGTATGTAACCTGGCTTCCCTCGCGCTGCCACGTTTCGTGATCGACGGCAAATTCGATCATGAGAAACTGTATGAAGTTACTTACCAGGCTACCCTGAACCTGAACAAAATCATCGATAATAACTATTACCCGGTTGAAGAAGCTCGCCGCTCCAACATGCGCCACCGTCCTATCGGTTTGGGCGTACAAGGCCTGGCCGATGCCTTTATCCTGATGCGTTATCCGTTCGAAAGTGCAGAAGCGCGCCAGCTGAACAGCGAAATATTTGAAACGATTTACTTCGCTGCTATGACCGCTTCTAAAGATCTTGCCGTACAGGATGGTCATTACGAAAGTTATCCAGGCTCTCCGATATCAAAAGGCATTATGCAGTTTGATATGTGGGATGTAACACCATCTGCACGCTGGGACTGGACCGCACTGAAAGCTGAAGTTAAAAAATCAGGCGTTCGTAACTCCCTGCTGGTAGCACCGATGCCAACTGCATCTACCTCCCAGATCCTTGGTAACAACGAGTGTTTTGAACCATACACTTCCAACATTTACACCCGCCGCGTACTGAGCGGTGAGTTTGTAATCGTGAACAAACACCTGCTGAAAGACCTGGTAGATCTCGGCCTGTGGGATAATGATATGAAAAACCAGATCATTGCCAACAACGGTTCTATCCAGAAAATTGAGCAGATCCCTTCACAACTGAAGGAACTGTACAAAACAGTTTGGGAAATCAAACAACGTACGATCATCGACATGGCAGCCGATCGCGGCGCGTTCATCTGCCAGTCACAGTCGCTGAACCTTTTCGTAGACACTCCATCTGCCGCCAAACTTACTTCCATGCACTTCTACGCCTGGAAAACCGGTTTGAAAACAGGGATGTATTATCTGCGTACACAGGCAGCTACACAAGCGGTACAGTTCACCGTGGAAAAACAAGGCGGCCAGCAAATGCAGCCTGTTATTCAGCAAACCGGCGAAGCAGAACTCGAAGTTCCTGTGGGCGCAGTTTGTACCATGGAAGAAGGCTGTGTAACCTGCAGCGCGTAATGGTCAACTCAAATTCAATACTTTCCGAAAAGGAGTGCTCCACAAGGCACTCCTTTTTTATTTCCCTGGTATACAAAGATCGCTTATCAGAGAGGCGAAAAATTGTCCCCAAAGCAGAAAAAATTGTCCTGAAAGCAGAAAGTTTTTAACGGTAATAGGATTTTAACAATTTGGCGCGAGTATAGCTGAAGAGTACCTGAAGTATACCTGAAAGCTAGGAGAAGAGTACCTGAGACCGGGTAATATAATACCGCTTCCACCCCTGGCATAAATAAATGTATTTTTCACGCTAAACGATTTATATTAGTTCTCACGTCATTACCATATAAATCGAACACGTCATGAGAATTTACCAGATAGGGATGGCCGCTATCATTACCGGTGCCATCATCACAGGTGCCATGTCCTGGAAACCCGCTACAGTATTACCTCCCAAAGCCCCTCGTCCAAACATTATTGTTATACTGGCCGACGATCTTGGCTACTCCGACCTCGGCTGTTATGGTGGTGAAATACACACGCCGAACCTCGATTACCTGGCCGGCAACGGACTTCGTTACACGCAGTTCTACAATACCTCCCGCTGCTGCCCTACGCGCGCCTCTTTGCTTACAGGCCTCTATAATCAACAGGCAGGTATCGGAAAGATGACAGAGGCGGAAAACGAACCAGGCTACCGGGGTGCGTTGACAGATAATACAGTTACGCTGGCCGAAGTGCTGAAGTCGGCCGGATACCGTACTGCCATGTCCGGCAAGTGGCATGTATCCAATACGAACGGGCAGGCAACACCGCAGGCGCAGCTCGACTGGCTCAACCATCATACCTCGCATCCCTCCTTCTCCCCCATTTCGCAATACCCCACCAGCAGAGGTTTTGAAAAGTATTTCGGTACCATCTGGGGCGTGGTCGATTTCTTCGATCCTTTTAGCCTTGTGAGCGGCACGCAGCCGATCAAAGAAGTGCCGGCAGGTTATTATCATACAGATGCGATTAACGACACAGCTGTCGCTTATATCAGGGAATATGGGAAAGGGAAAGATCCTTTCTTCCTGTACGTAGCCCATAACGCACCACACTGGCCGTTGCAGGCATTGCCGGAAGATATTGCGAAATACAAAGACACATATAAAGAAGGCTGGGAAGCTATCCGCAAAAAGCGGTACGATAAAATGGTGGAGATGGGACTCATCGATCCTGCCACTACTAAACTATCGCCCAGGTGGCAAAGTGAATTAAGCTGGAAAGATAATCCGGATAAAGAATGGGATGCTGCCGCCATGGCCGTACACGCCGCTATGGTCGATCGGATGGACCAGGGCATTGGTCGTATCATCGCAACGCTAAAACAAACCGGCCAACTCGACAATACACTCATCCTGTTCCTCTCTGATAACGGCGCCAGTGCTGAAAACTGCGCCAATTACGGGCCTGGGTTCGACAGACCCAGTGAAACACGCGATGGCAGGAAGATTATTTATGCAACAAAAAAAGAAGCGATGCCTGGCCCGCAAACTACCTACAGCTCTATCGGACAACGCTGGGCCAACGTGGTGAACACGCCCTTTGCGTACTGGAAGGAACAGTCGTTCGAAGGCGGTGTATGCACGCCCTTCATCGCTTTCTGGCCCAAAGGTATTACCGCTAAAAAAGGTGGCTATAGTGAGCAAAGAGGCCATGTAATGGATTTGATGGCCACGTTCACTGATCTCGCGGGCGCTGATTACCCCGCTACTTACAACGGCCATCACATTACACCCACCACCGGGATCAGCCTGAGCCCATCTTTCTACAATAAAAAAACAGAAGGCCATAACACCTTATTTAACGAGCATTTCGGCGCCCGTTATGCCCGCAAAGGCGACTGGAAACTGGTGAGCCTGAGTAACGATACCACCTGGCAACTGTTTAATCTTGCAGCAGATAAAACAGAAACCAATAACCTCGCTGCCCAACATCCCGAAAAGGTGCAGGAACTTGCTGTACTATGGCGTAACTGGGCACAAACGCACCAGGTATTTCCGAAACCGGGAAGAAGATAAAAATTGACAGGGCTGTTTTGCGAAACAGCCCTTCTTGTTATATTTGAGCGTGATTTACAGGACTATAAGAAAGGAAGACAATGAACGACTGGCCGCTATCATCCGCGCCGGCATCTCTGAATTCGACGTGCCTAAAGAAGGCACCGCGTTCACCGATCCTACCACCGATGACCTTTATGAACTATTCCTCACGCCCCGCTCCACCTACTGGGTAGCGGAAGAAGATGGAATTATTTTAGGGGGATGCGGTATTTTTCCCACACCGGGCCTGCCACCTGGTTGTGGCGAACTGGTAAGGTTCTTTCTCGCGGCAGAAGCGCGTGGTAAAGGCATCGGTTACACATTGATGAAAAAATCGTTCGAGGCAGCTAAAGCATTAGGATACGAAAAGCTCTACATCGAATCGTTCCCGGAAATGATGAGGGCGGTATCGATGTACGAGAAAGCGGGTTTCAGGTACCTGGATGCAGCGTTGGGGAACTCGGGGCATTACGCGTGTAATGTTTGGATGTTGAAGGATTTATAAAGGCAATTTTAGCGGGCAAATAGATTTCGCTATTACTAAATAAATTAGTAACTAGCATTAAGTATAAATACAGTTTTTCAAATGAAAGAAAAAGTTTCAGTTACCGATAGTGGAATACAGTCTTCCGGCTTGCCGAAAGACTACATGGAGGCTGTAGCTGAATATATCTGGAACGGCTTCGACGCTTCTGCAACAGAAGTTGAGCTTATTTTCGACACTAACGAAATAGGCTCGATTAACAGCATTTCCATTCGTGACAATGGTACAGGTATCGACGCATCCATTCTTTCAGAAACCTTCGGGAACTTTAACGATTCTATTAAAAGAAATTCATTTCAAAAGTCATCTTCTAATATCAAGGGAAATAAAGGCAGGGGACGGTTTTCTTTCGTTGCTTTCGGTGGTAAAGCTATCTGGGAAACAACCTATCTTGACGTGCAATCAAACAAATATATAGAGTACGACATCACCATTTCCCGAAATTCGAAGGACTTTTATGATCCACAAAATCAAAAAGTTTCTGCGCGCAAGGTTTCGGGTACCACTGTTACCATTATCGATCTATTTGATGTTACTGGCTTTTCCTTTCAATGTGAAGAATTTAAAAGCTATTTGGCAAGAGAATTTGGATGGTTCCTTTTGCTAAATCAGGAGAAGGATTACCAGCTCAAGATCAACAATGTCCCTATTGACTATTCAGGTATCATCATCGAAAAAGAGGTGCATGTGATGCCAATTAAAGGTGCGGATGGTCAGGATAATATATTCAAAATAACTTTCGTCAGATGGAAAGAGAAGATAGGCGACAAGTTCTATTTCTACTTCCTCAACTCGCAACAGAAAGAGATTTTCAAAGATCTTACGTCATTCAATAATAATGCGATCGGCTTTAATCATAGTGTATATGTAGAGTCCCGCTATTTCGACAGATTTAATGCAAATGATGAACAACATTCGCAGAATTTATTTGAAAACAACAGGCAGAACGGCGTTTTTAAGGCGTTGATGGTTAGTTTGCACAACGTTGTTCGTAACAAGCAGAAAGAGTTCGTGCATGGAGAGGCGGCTATGAGGCTTATTGATACGTACGAAAAGAACGGGGCAATCCCTCCATTCAAAAACAATAAATACGATCAGGCCCGCAGAATAGATCTCATATCTGTTGTGAAGAGCCTTTACTGCATAGAACCCAAGATTTTCCAGGGCTTAAATAAGGAGCAGCAAAAGGTTAGCATCGGCTTAATAAATATACTGCTCGATACCGACGAACGGGAAAATATCCTTGAGCTGATCGGACAGATTATCAATTTAACATCAACTGACAGGCAGCAATTACTCAACGTGCTAAGGAAAACAACTGTTAGCAAAATAGCAAAAACAGTAAATCTTATCGAGAATAGATTTAAAACGATCGAATTACTGAGAGCATTGGTGTTCGATTTGAAAAAATTCACAACGGAGCGCGATCATTTACAGAAAGCGATAGAAGAAAACTATTGGATTTTCGGAGAACAATATGCATTGGTTTCAGCAAATGAAGGATTTAACAGATTATTGGCCGCATATACTGAATTCCTCCAACAAGGGAATGCCGGAGGCAAAAAGAAAGTATCATCCAAAGAATCCAATAAACGTCCCGATATTTTTGTAGCCAGGAAAAGAGCCATTGATGATAGTGAAGACAGTCAGTATCTTATGGAAGAAAACCTGATTGTGGAGTTAAAACGCCCTGATGTAGTAATTGGAAAAGAACAACTACGGCAAATTGAAGATTACCTTGATATTATTCGCAACGATCCTTCCTTTAATTCTCAAAAAAGATCCTGGAGGTTTTTCGTTATCGGTAATACTATCGACAATTACGTCCATGACCAATACTTGTCTCAAAAAGAAAAAGGGAAAAGGTTCCTGGTTAAGTCGGTACAAAATTTCGAAATCTATGCTTATACCTGGGATGATATATTCATGATGTTTGACTTGCGTCATAAGTTCCTTGTTGACAATCTGGAGTTTGATAAAAATGTAATAAAAAAAGAATTGATTGAAAAAGGAATTGATCTTTTTGGCGATTCTAAAGAAGCTGTAAATACTATTATACATGAATTAGTGAACGTAAAATAGATTCGCTAACGTACGATCTTATTTAACTGCTCATAAATAAACCCGGCCCTAGAAGTCAGCGGCTGTAATAACGCCACACTCCTTCCATACATAAGCCTTCTGATACAGCTCCTTCGTACCCTTTGGTACATTCAACGTTACGTCTTTTAACGGCGTTTCATAAAAGGGATAGTCTTTAAAATAGCCCAGTTCTTTCCAATCTGCTGGAATGTACAACGGTGTTTCCCATTGTACGGTAATCTGCTTCAGTGAGTAACAGAAATCAAATGCATGTTCACCGATCTGCTTTACGGCAGCGGGAATGGTAATGGCTTTTAAGCCGGTTTGCTTAAATGCAGATTCACCGATAACAGTTAATGTAGCAGGTAGTTTTATGGCCGTAAGTTGATAACATTCCCTAAAACTATTGGCAGGTATCACCGTTAGTGATTCAGGCAGCTTCACTTTACTTAATTGCCGGCACTCATGAAAAACACCTTCGCCCATCATGTTTACACCCTCAGGAACGATCAATGCAGCTAACGCCGAACATCTGCCAAAAGCGCCATCCCCCAACTCTTTTACAGTAGCCGGAATGTTTACCTGCAGCAGGCTGTGACATTTATAAAATGCAGCTATACCAATAGAAGTGATCGTATTGGGCAATACTGCCTTCGAAAGCATCTCAAAGTACTCCGTCTTCTCTGCATCAAAAGCGTTATTCCCGATCGCAGTGACTTTGTAGGTAACATTCTTATATACCACGCTGGATGGTATTGTTACGCCGGCGCGGTAAAAATCGAAATAATAGCTGGCGGGCTTTGTGAAATAAGCCTTATCACCATAAGTTACTTCTACCGTTTTCGTGTTCGGGATAATGTTGTAGAAGATACCGTTCTGCACAAAATCATGCGCCTGTACCTTTCCTATAACAAACAATATAACCCCAAGAAGGGTTGCCATTCTTTTTATCATTCGTCAGTTGCTTTACGGCAATACTACAATGTTTCAACAAAAAAAAGAAGACCCGGCCATAGTAGCCAGGCCTTCTATATGGTCTGAATTGCATTTACATTATTGTTCCAGCACCAGCAGGTTCACCTCTTTATTCTTCAGCCACTCCGCATCCTTCAGCTTATCGAGATTGATCACACCCACTACATAACGGAAGGTAGGCGATTCGTATTTCTCAGAAATGTTATAGAAGGCCGACAGATCAACCTGATCAGGTGTTTTGTAACGCAGGTACACTTTTAACTGTACGTCGTTCGTGAAGATAGGCGCATTGTTCTGCTTGATCTTTTTGTACTCGTAACGGTAGTTGTACAGCAGTGCAGAAATGTCGCTCAGTACGGCGCTGCCGGTAGCAGTACCACCTGCGCCCTTACCTACGAAAAACTGTTTATCGGTGAACGCGCTCTCCAGCAAAATACCATTGTACTCGTTGTATACATCGTACAACAGGTTATGCTCTTTAATGAGATGTGGAAGCACGTAAGCATGTACATGGCCGTTAGACCTGCGGCAGGAGCCGATCAGCTTCACGGTGGAGTTACGTTGCTTTGCGAACTGGATATCAAAATCGTTCAGGTGACTGATACCGAAGTTGAACACCTCTTCTGGTTTTACGAACGTACCGAAAGCGTGCAGCAACAGGATCACGATCTTAAATTTAGGATCGTAACCTTCGATGTCGAGCGTTGGGTCAGTTTCTGCGAAACCTAAGTCCTGCGCCTGTTGCAGGGCAGTTTCGAAGCTGAGGTTATCTTCAAATATTTTAGTGAGAATGTAGTTGGTAGACCCGTTACAGATACCTTCCACTGCATTCAGCAGGTCGTTATCGTAGTACTCTTCCAGGTTACGGATGATGGGAATACTTGCGCAGCTGGAAGCTTCGTACAGGAACGGTGCTTTGTTCTCTACCTGCAACTGGTACAGTGCGGGCAGGTTCTCAGCGATCATACGTTTGCTGGCGCTTACTACGGCTTTACCGTTACGGAGCGCTTTGCTTACGATCTCGAAAGCATCTTCCGTATTATTGATCAGTTCAACTACGACGTCAATGGTAGGATCGTCGAGAATTTCGTTTGGATCTGTCGTAAAATAACTGGCATCGATCGGGCGCTGTTTGTTAGGGTCCTTGATGCAGATTTTCTTAATACGGGCATTGATACCTTTTGTCCTGTTTAATACTTCGTATAAACCCTGGCCTACACAGCCGAATCCGAAAATACCCAGGTTAATGATCTTCTTTTCCATACTTATTGTAATACAGTGATTTGTTTACCTAATGGTTGGTTTAATTTATCGAGTGCTTGTTTGAGGTCGTTGATCAGGTCTTCCACATCTTCGATACCTACTGACAAACGGATGCAGCTATCCTGCAGACCAGCCTTGCGGCGGAACTCTTCGGGAATAATGCGGTGCGTCATGGTAACAGGGTGGGCGAGCATACTTTTAACACCGCCGAAGCTTTCCGCCAGTTTAAACAGTTTGGTACTGTTTACAATGCGGATGGCGTTTTTAATATGATCTTCTTTCAAAGAAAAACTCACGATACCGCCGTAACCTTTTTGTTGTTTACGGGCGATGTGGTGGTTTTTGTGCGTGGCCAGGCCCGGATAAAATACTTTATCGATCGCCGGATGTTCGTTGAGCCAGCTCGCAATCGCCATGGCATTGGCGCATTGTTTTTCCAGTCGCAGTGCCAGTGTTTCTATGCCACGGATGGTAAGCCAGGCTTCGAAAGGACTGAGAATGCTACCGGAAATGTTCTGGTTAAACTTCAGCTGATCGGCCAGTGGTTTAGAGTTTACAACTACCAGTCCCGCGATTACGTCCGTATGCCCTCCCAGGTATTTGGACGCGCTGTGAATAACGATATCGGCACCCATTGGTATTGGCTTTTGCAGCAGTGGTGTGGAGAAAGTGTTATCCACTACCAGCAGTATTTCATGCTGCTTGGCAATTTTGCTGATCGATTTGATATCAGAGATCTTCAACGTTGGGTTGGTAGGCGATTCGAGCCAGATGATCTTAGTTTTGGGCGTAATTTTTTCGAGCACCTTATCGATATCGCTGGTGTCTACGAAGTTCACTTTAATACCAAAACGTTCGAACATCGAGTGAAAGATCTGGAAGATGCCGCCATAAGTGTCTTCCACCGCCATGATCTCATCACCGGTTTTCAGCAACTTCAGCACAGCGTCTATAGCCGCCATGCCGCTGGCGAAAGCAAAACCTGCATAACCGTCTTCCAGGCTGCAGATAAGGTCTTCCAGCACCTTACGTGTGGGGTTGTTGGCGCGCGAAAATTCGAACCCCTTGTTAATACCGGGCGACTCCTGCACGAAGGTGGACGTCTGGTAAATCGGCACTGATATAGCGCCGGTCAGTTCGTCTACCGGAATGCTGTGAATCAATTGTGTGGATGGTTTCATAAACGGCTGAAAAATGATTGGTATGATTTACGAAAACGGTCGTTCTTATGTAAAAAATATCCAGGTGCGGCGGGAGGTAGGGGCATAAAAAAAGCCCTTCCTTGTGTTGGAAGAGCTTTATGCATTTATAGTGCAATAAATTAGAATCTCTGCCAACTTATCTTTCCCCGGTATAAAAACCAGGGCCGGAATTAGCACCTTTTCCCGTTACCAGGATGGTTGCTAAGGCTTCGCAGGGCCAGTACCCTCTGCCTTTCTGGATAAGTAATTATTTAAGAACTGCGGTGCAAAGGTAATGGATGGTGAAGGATATTTCCAAATCGTATCGGGTGATTTTCTAAAATCATGAAAAAAACAGTACCTTTTTGTTATAATGTGATAGTATTTTATGAAAGTGAATGTTAACCCAGTCCTCACCGAGGAACTGCTCCAGTATATCTGGCAGGCAGGCCTTTTTAACCAGGAGGACCTTACCACCATTACCGGCGAGCCGGTACGCATTCTTAAAACCGGCACACTTAACCGCCATACCGGGCCTGATTTTTCCGGTGCCCTGATACGCATCGGCAACATTATATGGGCAGGCCACGTGGAACTGCACCTGCAAACTTCCGGCTGGCATAAGCACCGGCATCACCTCGACAAAAACTACCAGAACGTAGTGCTGCATGTAGTGTTTGAACAGGATATGGCGGAAGAGCGGCTGCCCAACATGCCCTGCATCGAATTGCAGAACAGGGTCCCGAAAATATTGCTGGAACGTTATCACCACCTGATGCGCACTGCCTCGTTCGTGCCCTGCGGCAACATGGCGCAACAGGCGCCTGCCCTTATCTGGCAAGGCTGGAAGGAGCGGCTTTTGGCGGAGCGCTGGGAACGTAAAGCCGCCGTGTTCCGCGAGTGGCTGCAGCAAACCCGTTACAATTGGGAAGAAGTATGTTTTCGTGCGGTGGCGCAGGCCCTGGGTATGCCCGTGAATGCTGCCCCCTTCCTGCAACTGGCCGGGAGCCTGCCCCAGCAGGTACTGGCCAGGCACAAACCACAACTGTTCCAACTGGAAGCATTGTTATTCGGCCAGGCCGGACTGCTGGGCGGCGCCTTACCCGATGCCTATTCGCAAAAGCTGGCGCAGGAGTTTGCATTTCAGCAACACAAATACCAGCTTACACCCATGCCCGTACACCTCTGGAAGTTCCTGCGCATGCGGCCTTCCTCCTTCCCTACCCTGCGCATTGCAACGCTGGCGGCTATTATCCATCAAACAAGCCACCTGTTTTCCCGCATCCTCGAAACCAATGATATCACCGAACTGGAAAAGCTGTTTTTCGTGCAGCCTTCGCCGTACTGGCAGCAGCATTACCGCTTCGGCAAAACCATGGATAAACCTGCGGGCATTGGTACAACCACCATCCGCAATATCATCATCAATACCGTGTGCCCGTTACTGTACCTTTATGCACAGCACAACGGCATACCACACCTGCACCTGAAAGCACTGCGCTTTATAGAGGCCCTGCCCGCAGAAAACAACCATACTACACGCAGTTGGGAAGACCTGCACATTGCTATCGAAACAGCCATGGACTCGCAGGCCTTACTTCAACTTAAAACTCACTATTGCGACCACCGTAAGTGCCTCGATTGTGCCATTGGCGTAAAGTTGTTAAAGATGGGGGACCAGCATTAGGCATCCTTATCAGCCCCCGTTGTGTCACTCCCTTCAGCCGCAAACCGCTGACCAGGCGGGTGAAAATACCATCATTTTCAGTGTATCGACCGTCCGGCTATCCTATATCGATCCTTTATCCATCCTATATCCAAATCTTCTGAAACCCTTTGTGGTAGTGACGGGTATTATAGGATGGATATAGGATCGATATACCTTCGATAAAGGCATGCCCTATGGTGGCGGGTTTGAACCTAATACTGGAGGAGAAGCACTGGCCCGGGAACAAGGCATGATTGTATATTATTAACCTTCCTCTCCTTTTGCCTGGTAAAGACATGCGGGACGACCACGGCCCGCCCGGTACATGTGCTGCCGCTGAAGGGAGTGACACAACGGGGGCCGGGCTTAGTACTGCTGTTGGTACCCTCACCCCGGTTATAAAAGACAAAACCGCCCTGCAGTACAGGAGCGGTTTTGTTAATGCGTTGTTGGTTGGATTACCAGTTGAACTTCACATCCTGCACGATGTCGGGATGGATGCTTTTAGCCACCGGGCAGGTAAGCGCCGCTCTTTCGAGGATGGTGCGTTGCTTTTCGCCCAGGCCATGACCATCCGGGAAGGTAAATTCTACGTTAATACCAGTGATCCTGCGTGGCTCTGTACCCATTATTTTCAGGATGCTCACTTTGGTACCTTCGATGTTCCAGCCCTGTGTGCGGGAAGTGATGCCCATAATAGTAAGCATACACGAACCCAGTGCGCTGGATACGAGGTCGGTGGGCGAAAAACGTTCGCCTTTTCCGTTATTATCTACTGGGGCATCCGTTTCTACTACGGAGCCGGAACGTACGTGGGTGGAGGTTGTCCTCAATTCGCCATTGTATACTATCTCTGCGGTTTGCATTGCCTTACTTTTGGATGTAAAATAAAGGGAAAAAACGGAGATACGGGCAACGTTTTACTCCTTTTTGCCGTCCTTTAAGTACCAACTAATTTCTGTATGTTTGTATAGGAATAAAACATAAAACGTAAAGGCACGTTTATATAAATATAATCCACCCGACTGTGAAAAAAACATACTTAATCTTACTGTTATTGCTCGCCGGAGGCACCATACAGGCTCAAAGCAGCAAGCAGACTAAAAAGGAAGAAAAGGAGCAGAGGAAACTTAAGAGGATTTCGCTTTTTAAAGAAATAGAAGAGGGTGAAAATACCTATAACCGTGAATTTTCGATGGGTGGCCGTCTTAATACCGATGGCTGGAGCGGTTTCTTTGAACTGGGTTATAAAAAATCCAGGAGTACCACTAACTACTTCCAGTTTGAGTTAGCGGAAAAGAAACATCCTAAGCAGGACCGTGCCACCAACCAGATTACTACCTCTCTTGGATGGTTTAATACCAATCCATATGTATACGGCAAACAGAATAACTTCTTCCAGGCTAAATTTGGTGCTGGTCAGCGTAAGCTCATTGGCGGCAAAGGCAATAAAAACGGCGTGGAAGTAACCGGTGTATATTACGGCGGTCTTTCCCTCGGACTGATGAAGCCTTATTACCTCGACCTGATGGAAACGGCCAACGACATCAATACCCGTAAACAGGAAACCTATACAGAAGCCAACCGCGACCGCTTCCTGAACCGCGATCTGATTTACGGCGGCGGCGGCTTCGGCAGAGGATGGGGAGAAGTGAAACTGAACCCCGGGTTACACGCCAAAGGGGGCATGCGCTTCGACTGGGCCCGGTTTAACGACGTAATCAGCGCCCTGGAAGTAGGTTTAAACGCCGAATATTACGCCAAAGAGGTGCCAATTATGGTGGAATATGATCCTAAACGCTTCTTTTTCAACGCTTATCTATCTTTACAGTTCGGAAAGCGCTGGAATAAGTAACTTTGTGTTTTCTAAAAGCTAGGAATTGAGATGCAAGAACTACCCGTTATAGCAGCCGAACCAGCTGCGCCAAGAGTGAAAAAGCCCGACTGGCTTCGTGTGAAGCTTCCCATCGGAGAAAGTTACAGGCAGGTAAGGAACCTGGTAGATACTCATAAATTACATACGATCTGCGAAAGCGGCAACTGCCCTAACATGGGCGAATGCTGGGGAGCCGGCACCGCTACCTTCATGATATTAGGAAATATATGCACCCGTAGCTGCGGCTTCTGTGCAGTAGCCACGGGCCGCCCCGATGCTGTTGACTGGGACGAACCCCAGCGTGTAGCGGAAGCGATCCTGCTCATGAAAGTAAAACATGCTGTAATTACGTCGGTAGACAGGGACGAACTGAAAGATGGCGGCTCCATCATTTGGGCCAGCACCATTAAAGCCGTACGCGCCCTGAACCCAAACACTACCATGGAAACCCTGATCCCCGACTTCAGGGGCCAGTGGGAAAACCTCCAGCGCATCATCGAAGTAGCGCCGGACGTAGTATCGCACAACCTGGAAACGGTAGAACGCCTTACCAAACAGGTAAGGATACAAGCCAAATACCACCGCAGCCTGGAAGTGATCCGTCGCCTGAAAGAAGGCGGAATGCGCACCAAAAGCGGCATCATGCTGGGCCTGGGCGAAACCAAGGAAGAAACCCTCCAGAGCATGCAAGACCTCCGTGATAACGGCTGTGACGTTATTACACTGGGCCAGTACCTTCAACCTACTCCCAAACACCTCCCCGTAGTACGTTTCGTACACCCGGACGAATTTGCTGAACTGCGCGAAGCTGGTTATGCAATGGGGCTTGACTATGTGGAAGCAGGCCCGTTGGTGAGGTCATCTTACCATGCGGAGAAGCATATTTTTAGTGGCAGGAAGTAAATGCTGCTGACACATATTGGAAAGGCCGGAACGATGAGTTCCGGCCTTTTTTTAGCAGGCGTTTCCCCGGTCGTCATGGCGAACGAAGTGAAGCCACCCGTCGCTACAGTCTACGCTACAGTAAACCTTGAGTTAATTGAAGTGAATTCGATGCAACATACATTATGGTCGTAACCTGCGTTATCGTTACTGCGAGCCTCCCCCGGCCGTCATGGCGAACGAAGTGAAGCTATCCGTCGCTCCAGTTTACGCTACAGTAAACCTTGAATTAATTGAAGTGAATTCAAACATACATTGTGGTCGTAACCTGCGTTATCGTTACTGCGAGCCTCCCCCGGCCGTCATGGCGAGGAACGAAGCCATCCTCGTGTGTAGTCATTGCCTGCAATAATTGGTTGTTAGGATGGCGGGCGACGTTACCGGCTTACTTTCATGGGGATAGCGGTGCCTGACGAAATTGTGGATGCGTTACCCGTACTTATTCGCTGGTACGCATAGCTTTACTGACGCGGAGACTGCGCACGAGGATGGCTTCGTTCCTCGCCATGACGGCCCGAGAAGCGTTGCTTCGGTAACACTACCTGGATATAATGCTTTTTTACTGAAGCGACGGGTGGCTTCGTTCCTCGCCATGACGGCCGGGGGTAAGCGTTGCTTCGTTAACGCTACTCGTGTACCCTGGTGTATTTGTCGGAAAGAGCGATACACACGGCCAACATATAGCAGGAATAGTTGCATATGGCATTACAAGTAAAATATTTGCTTTTATACAGTTGATGCTATCTCAAAAACTGTTCCGGCTCCTCCGTTACATTAATCTTGTACTTCAAATCAAACACCCCCCACTCCTCGAAGTTTCTTTGCGCTTCGCTTAGTGTCATTGCGTTTTCTTCGCTGTAGCGTTCGGGTACGCAATCACCATCATCTTCCCAGAAACATACGGGGCATATTTCGAGGTGGGCTTTACGGGCAATGGTGCGGTAGCCGCAGCAGCAGCAGGGTAAATGAGGTAAGGGATCGCCATCGATCTCTATTTCTTCGTTGTGAACGCGGGAAAGGGTTTTGGCGAGGTATTCGTTGCTTACGGCCAGTAATTGCGAACGGAGGTAATGTACTGCATCTTCCCCCAGTGATAAATTCTCTTCATCTGCCAGGCCGGTTGTAATGGCTATTACACGTTTCTCTGCACCGGATAACTGCGTGAGCCTGTATTTGGCGAGCAGCACTTCCGCTTCTTCCCTTGATATGCGTCTTTTCATGTAACCTGTGTATATATTTCCGGAAAATTAGCCATTTTCGGCCAACCGCTGTTATATTAAGCCTTCCTTTTATTTTATGAACGGGGGCAATAGTTGCTACCGGCGTGCTATTTTAGCGGTTATGAGAAAAAACGTCCTCGTCATGGCCGCGCTCTTTTGTACGGCATCTTCCCAGGCTCAGTTGCGCTGGCATCTGTCGCAACACAACAATACTTTACCCAAAAGCGTGCGGGTGTACGAAACCACCGACTCGCTTGATGGTAAACCTTTTCGCGCCTTTTATCTTACAGCGGATTTAAAAGATAGCAACCTCGATTTCGTTACCCGTGTTGGTAACGGCAAACGTTACACGCCTTCGCAATACGCGGAACAGGAAGGGCCGAAAACCCTGGCGGTCATCAACACTACGTTCTTTTCCTTTGCTGATAACAGCAACCTCAACATCGTGATGCACGATGGGAAAGTGCTGGCGCCAAACCCGAAAGGATACTACCAGAAACGATCTAAAACAGATAGCGTGCTGGTATATCCCACCCGGGGAGCCTTTGGCATATCCAAACGTGGAAAGCCGGATGTAGCTTGGGTATACAACGTGGGCAAAGAGCAACAGCCTTATGCATACGACTTGCCTAACACCGAAGCGAGAGAACCGGGCAAATATTCGCCCGCAGGCGCTCACGCCTGGAAAATGGATGAAGCTATAGGTGGCGGACCGGTATTATTGAAAGACGGCAAACCCTTTATCACTGCCAAAGAAGAAGACCGGGCAGGTGGACTGGAAGCAATGCACCCCCGCACTGCCATTGGTTATACGAAGAAAGGCAAACTGATTATACTGGTAGTGGAAGGCCGGAACAAAGGTGTGGCCGAAGGTGCTAACTTTCCACAGATGGCGAAGATATTTAGAGACCTGGGGTGTGAGGAAGCGTTGAACCTCGATGGCGGCGGATCGTCGTGTTTGTGGGTTAACGGCACCAATACCATTAAAGTATCGGATGGGATGCAAAGGCCGGTGCCCGCAGTATTCATCATCAGAAAAAAGTAATTATTTACCCTCTCTCCTATGCCCGTCCTCATCGAAGGTTTCGTGCAGGTACCACTCTGTGTAACCAGCCATCAGTAAGGCAACGATAATAACGGGACCAATAGTGAGATAAAGAAAGATATCGGTTTGTTTGTCGAAGATGAAGCCGAACATCAGCCCGATCAATAACAACACCAGTCCGGCGCGACGTGAGAAGTAAGCGGCATACCTGTTGGCGCAGTCCCACATCTCTTTGTTTTGGGTAGAAAGAAAGGTGCGGTAACCATACCATGTTTTGATGGTTTTGGGAGGGAACCTGCGGATAAGCATGCCCATTGAGAAGAATAACAAACCAGCCAGGATGCTGGCATTAAACCAGGGGTTTTGCACAATTGTTTCCATCGTGGATATCGTTTAAGACGCCTTTAAAAACGAATGTCCCTTGTATAGGTTGTACAAGGGACATTTGTTTCAAAGCGCTATCTTAAATTACGACAAATTATTGGTTTTTAGCACTGTCGGCCGGAGCGGGTTTCTTTTTGATCAGCCCGTTGAGTGCGCCCTTAATACTGCTGCCGGCTGCTTTGCCAGCATTTTGCAGGTTGCCGCCAGTGGCTGTAGAATCTTTTTTACCAAGCAATTGGTTTTTCACCTCATCTTTCACCGCAGTAATTGCCTGGTTCTTCACCGATGTAAGCGAATCTTTCACTACCGCTTTGGCCGAATCTACTTTCGCTTTCACCAATGCAGTAGCCTGGTTCTTCAGGTTAGTAGCTACACCGGAAACAGATTCCTGCAAATCGGTTTTTAACGAAGGCTTCATAATGCTACCACCCATCGCTACCTGCAAATGCACGCTGTCGCTCAGCTTCACCGGAATACCTTTATTGTTTGCCTGCAACACCAGGTTATCGATCAGCGAAGTGCCTTTTGCACCGATCACACTGCGCGGTAATGCGATCTGTAACGTGTAATCCATCGTTTGGTCAAAGCCATGTGAGCCACCTACCAGCATGTTCATATTCGCGATCTTAACACGGAAAGGATTTACGGTTACACGGCCGTTCTGGAACGCGATATAGTTCTTGATGTCTTTAACAGAAATATCCTGCAGGGCAGTAACGTTCAGCGTAGAAGCCAGTTGGTCCAGCGGGGCAAACTTTTTCAGTACACCCTGTATCAGTAACAGGTTGCCTTCACCGTTAAGGGTGTTTAACACCGGACTCATATCTTCGCCCAGTTTACCATTTACAGTTAACTGCGAGGTTACTTTACCACCGAGGAACTGCGCGATCGGCATTAGTTTCTGAACGGTATTAAAGGCGAGGAAAGTTTGCTGAATGTCCAGCTCTTTCACATTATAAGTAAGTGCGATCTCCGGGTTCTTTTTACTGTTTTTGGTTGAATAGCTACCGCTGATATCCATCGTACCCTGCAATGCGTTACCCTTGATATGATCGAGTATAACGGCCTGGTCGGCGATCTTTAAGTTACCGCTAAGATTGGTAAGGTCTACTTTATCGTAGTGTACCTTATCCACTTTGGCAGTAATTAAGAAATCGAGATTGTTAGGCACCACGAAAGGTTCGGAAGCTAAGGTATCCGCAGCTGCTGCGGTTTTAGGCGCCTCGCTGCCTGTTGCCATCCATTTGTCGAGGTTAATGTTATCGGCTTTAAGGTCGAGGTGACCATTCAGCGGGTCGTTTTTCAGTACATAAGCCAGTACGTTATTTACTTCACCGGTGGCATTAAAGTTGCTGCCGAGGTACTGACCTGCGAATTGTTTTACGCTCAGGTTTTTAGGTGTGAACTGCAGTAGCAGGTCGCTCACCTTTACACCATCCGGATAATCTTTGCTGGCGTACAACATATCTTTCAACACCAGCGTACCCTGTGCATCAAACTTTTCGTACTGAGACTTTTCGATGGCGGAGAGGTTGCCTTTGGCGGCAATGTCTGCGTCCAGCAAACCTGCCAGTTTTGTACCGGCTTCCAGTTTATAAAACTGGTTTACTTTAGAAAGATCCAGTTTGCCCTTGGCGGCCGCATCTATGTATAGATCAGATACCGGTGTTTTCAGCAACACACGCATATCCACCGGTGCATCGTCCATTTCAAGATGCGCGGTAGGCATGTTCACAACTGTATGATCAGGAACACCATCGGGGTTAGATATATCTACCGTTAACTGGATATTTTTAACTGGTTTGGGAAGATCGGGATATTGGAAGAAACCATCTTTGATGGCCAGTTTGATACCAAAGCCAGGCATGGTAGTCGGTGTATACTCCCCTTTCACGAAACCGCTGAAGGTAGTAGTACCACTGGTCTTGATCTTGGAGAAGTCGGCCTGGTAAATACTTGGCACCAGCGACAGGATATCTTTAAAGTCGGTAGAAGGTGCTTTAAAGCTGATATCCATACCATAAGTAGTATCGGTTATCAACCTGATAAAACCTTCTGTTGCAATTTTCAGGTTGTTGATCGCGATCTGATCGGTTTTGAAGGAGTATGTGCTGGTTTTGTTATCCACCTTTACGTCCGCATCCATACTCACTTTAGTATTGTACAGGTAAGGAATGAGGCCGGACAGGAAATTTACGCCACCTACGGTAGTTTTTGTATTGATCGTAAATATATCCTGCGTAAAGTCTCCTTTACCAGAGTGGTCGAGATCATCGATTTGCAGGCTCATATTCCCCTGGCGGTCTACATAACTGATGTAGGCATCCTCTATCGCATATTGCTGCAGGCTTAATGCGAAGGAAGATGAATCAGATGATTCCTTTTCAGGCGTTGCCGCAGTAGCTGTATCTGGTTTCATGATATCCCAGTTCACACGACCATCGGGGTTTACGATAGCGTGTATACGAGGTGTTTTCACCAGTACGCTGTATACTTTAATATTTTCACCTTTGATAGCGCTCATCAGGTCCATCGCCGCTTCGAGGCGGTGAATGGAAATAAGCGTATCTCCCTCAAAAGGCGCCAGCCCTGTAATGTGGAAGTCCTCCAACGCCACGGCCAGGCGGGGGAAACGGCGGATAAGGCTGATGTCTACGTCTTTAAAATCCACTTTGGCATTCAGCTGCTTGTTCAGTTCATCTTTTACTTTCGCTATAATTTTACCCTTAAACAAATAAGGAATGGCGATAAGCAGGGCGATTAAAACGACGAGCGTAATCCCGGTCCACTTAAATATCTTTTTAAGTTTCAGCTTCATAGGTATGCTTGATTTTTCCAATAATGCATGAAGATATAACAATTTCCCTGTAAACGGTAAACCGCAAAACGTATTGCGGTGTGCGGGCAATTCGTACTTTTGCACGAGATCAGTTTACAAGCCAATGACTCCGGAACGTAGTGAAAGATTAACAACCGTTTTAAACAGGCGGCAGCCTGACCTTACCGTGGTGCTGGAAAATGTGGAAGACCCGCATAATATATCTGCGGTGATGCGTACCGCCGACTCTGTTGGCATCCAGGATATTTACGTATTGACCACCCGCATACCGCGGCACAAAAATTGGGGGTTCCGTAGTTCATCGAGCGCCAGGAAGTGGCTGACGGTACATGAATTCGATAATACAGAGGAATGTATGGCCGCCCTGCGCCAGAAATATAACAAGATCTTAACCACGCACTTAAGTTCAGACGCGGTTAGTTTATACGATATCGACTTTTCGGGCTCCATTGCACTGGTATTTGGCAATGAAAGGTTTGGAGTAAGCGAGGAAGTACGTAAGCATGCGGACGGCAACTTTATTGTGCCGCAGCTTGGCATCATTAAATCGCTGAACATTTCGGTGGCCTGCGCCGTTAGCATATATGAGGCAATGCGCCAGAAAACACTGGCCGGTCACTACAACGAAACCCGCCTGCCCGGGGAACAATACAACACCCTGCTGGCCGAATGGGGCTTTAAAATGGAAGAAGAAGGCAAAGAAGAATAGTTATATACAGCACAGAGAGAACAGTAACCATTAAAAGTGCATGAGATGAAAAGAAGCAGTTTGCTAGCAGCCATGCTGTTGAGCGCCGGTATGGTGTTCGCACAGCGATCCATCCCCAGTCTTAAAATAGACGACCTCGAAAAACTGGTACAGTCGGGCGACAGCGCGTACGTGGTAAACCTTTGGGCCACCTGGTGTGCGCCCTGCATACAGGAAATACCTGCCTTCGAGAAACAGGCGAAAGCGCTGAAGGGGAAACCGGTAAAATTCATCTTTGTAAGCCTGGATATGAGCGACGCCTATCCGGGGGATATCCAATCTTTCGCTAAACGCAGGAACATGCGTTCATCCATCGTATGGCTGAACGAGCCAAATGCCAACTCCTTCGCCTCGCGGATAGACCCACGCTGGAAAGGCAGCATTCCCTGCACGATTTTCATCAACCCCAAAAAAGGATACCGGAAATTTGTAGAGGGCCAGATGAGTAAAGAGGCCTTGCAGAAAGAGGTAGATGCTTTATTATAGATAAGGCAACTTCTCCAGCTCTTCCACCACATTACTGATGGGCAATCCCATCACATTATAAAAACAACCATTGATCTTATCGATGCCCACTGCACCTATCCATTCCTGGATAGCGTAAGCGCCTGCTTTATCATAAGGTTTGTAATGATCTACATAATACTCGATCTGCGAACGCAGCAGCGGTTTGAAATGCACTTCGGTAATCTTCGAGAACTCTTTATTACCGTTTTTGTGGCGGATGACTACCCCGGTAATTACTTCGTGCGTTTGTCCTTCGAGAGAGCTGAGTATGGAGATGGCATCGTCGCGGTCTTTAGGTTTACCGATAACGGTGCGGTTAAGCACTACAATGGTATCGGCGGCGATGATGATATCGTCTTCGGAGCAGAGTTCCATCACCGCATCGGCCTTTTTACGGGCGATATGTACAGGTATGGAAGATATCGGGAGCGTTGGAGGATAGGTTTCCGCAGTTTCCACAACTTTCACTTCGAATGGTACACCGGCCTGTTCCAGCAACTGCTTGCGGCGGGGCGACTGGGAGGCCAGGATGACAGGCTTTCCTGAATACATTACAACAACAATTTAAAGAATATCATGGATAAGATACCGGTAAGCATCAGCACTTTTACCAGTGAGCTTACGCGGTGATAATGATCGGGCAGGTGTGCCTGCTGCAATAAACGCAGGATATACAGGATGGGCAACTGAACGAACAGCACCAGGTAAGCAATGGCCCAATACCATCCCATCACCCCAATTCTTATTTCTACCAGTATAATTAATACCTGGAGGCCCAGGAGTAATCCGAAACACAGGCGTTTGGCCGGGGCCACACCCCATACAATGGGAATAGTGCGGCAACCATCTTTGCTGTCGCCGATCATATCTTCCAGGTCTTTCACCACTTCGCGCACCATTGAAATTACGAATGCGAAGATGGCGTATACACCGATGATCTGTATCAGCTTACGTCCTGCCGGCGACATGATGGCCTCGAAGCTTTCGTATATCTGCCTTTCATAAAAGCCCACCACTACCACCGAAAGGGCAGTAAGGAACGAGATGACCACGTTGCCGATAAGCACCTGGCGTTTGAAAGAAGTAGAATAAAACCAGAGTAATAAAGAAGAAAGTACCTGCACAAAGCCCAGGTAAATTTGCCCGATCTTCCAGGCCAGTATAAAACCCATCGACACGCCCGCCATATTAAGAAGGGTATGCCAGGCCATCGCCCAGCGACGGCTGATGATTTTATCCACCACCATTTTATCGGGCTTGTTTACGATATCAATATTAATATCGAAATAGTCGTTGATGATATACCCTGCCGCGGCTACAATGACAGTACTGAGTACCAGCACAACAAAATAGTATACAGGCAACGAAGGTTCGCTGCCATTGTGACGCAGCACGGGGGCCACTACACAATACTGCAGCAGGAACTGCGTAAGCGCTATATAAATGAGGTTCGGATACCTGATCAGTCGTAAATATGCTGCCAGTAGCTTCATAATGTGTTTCCTTTCCTAAACGGTTGCAGCAAATGTAAGTTAAAAATTACTTGGAGGCGATGCTGTCGTCGATCACCCAATGGCCATTCAGTTTCAGCACCTTTTCGATCACGTCGCGTACGCAGCCATTGCCACCCGTGTTAGGCGAAATGTAGCGCGATATGCTCTTGATCTCGGGGCATGCATCGGCAGGACAGGCAGCGAGGCCTACCAGTTTCATCGGTTTGTAATCCGGTATATCGTCGCCCATGAACATCATTTCCTCCCAGCGGAGGTTGTGCATTAAAGCATATTCTTCCAACTGTTCCCTTTTATCGTATACGCCGGTGTATATATCTTTTATACCCAGTCCTTCGAGCCTGCTCACCACACTTTCAGATTTACCGCCGGAGATGATCACCACACGGTAGCCCATTTTTACGGCCAGTTGCAGCGCATAACCATCCTTAATATTCATTTTGCGCGACAGTTCGCCACCGGGCATAAGCTGCACGGTACCGTCTGTAAGTACGCCATCCACATCAAATACGAAAGTCTTTACGGGCTTAAAAAGTTCTAGTACATTCATCTGCTTCGGTCTGTTCTCTTTTGCTGAGTGGGCAAAAATATGGTTTTAGCGGCTATTTTTCTTCGCCTGATTGCAGGCGGTGAAAGTTATAAATGCTTTGCGACATTAAAGGATAGATTTGCTGCATAAATGGATATAAAGCCAGTTGTTGCTGATGCAATTCCATGGTTACCTGGTCGTTACGCAAAGCCGGCCCCGTTTGTACCTGGTCGGGCGCAAACTTTTCCAGTCGGGAGAACGTTTCGCGGATAATAGGTTGCAGCAATTGAAAATCCAGTTGCTCCTGCTCACAGTACGATTTGGCAAGGGCAACGAGGTGGTTGGTGAAATTGTTGCAGAACACGGCGGCCAGGTGCATTTGCAGCCGTTGCGCCGAATCCATCACCGTAATTTGCCCTGAAATACTTTGCGCCAGTGATTGCAGCCGTCGCAGTACATCGTCGGCCGAAGCCTCCAGCAGCAGTGGCATGGTGGGATAATCCTTCGTTTCCTTCCGGATAGACTGTAGCGGGTAAATAACGCCGGTGGAGGTAGATATCTTGTTGATAGCGTCCAGTGGCACCGCACCGGCAGTATGTGCCACAATACGGCGACCAAGGCGTAGTTTGTCGTTCAGTTCATGTATCACGGTATCGCCTACGGCCAGGAGGTATACATCTGCCTCCATATTTATATCCAGCAGGTCGGCGGTATGAGAAGCGCCAAGTAATCCGGCCAGAGCCGAAGCATTTTCCTTTCTCCGGCTGATGACCTGCTTTACCGGGTGGCCATGCAGCTTTAATAAATGACCAAAACAATGGGCAATATTACCGGAACCTATAATAACTATATCCATTTCGGTTTATTTTAAAATATTATATACCCATCCGATCAGGTGCCAAGGAGGGCCATGGAGCAGGCTTAACCACAGATATACGTCCAATTTACGACCCTTTGCGATTTCCCCGCTATTTTTTATATCAACCTACTTTTATATACTTGCAAAATCCGGATGTGTCTCTTTTCCCGATATTTTCCGTATTTATATATAATAAAGCTGGCGTTTCATGGCAAAAAATCTGGTAATAGTAGAGTCCCCGGCGAAGGCTAAGACTATCGAAAAGATACTGGGCAAAGATTTTGAAGTTACTTCCTGCTTCGGTCACATCCGCGACCTGGAGAAGGATGATATGGGCATCGATATCAAAAACAACTTCAAGCCTAAATATATTATCCCTGAGGAGAAAGAAAAAGTGGTAAAGGACCTCAAGAAGATGGCCAAAGAAGCCGATGAGGTTTGGTTAGCAACGGATGAGGACCGTGAGGGTGAGGCTATTTCCTGGCACCTGGCCGAGGTATTGGGCCTCGATCCGGAAACCACGAAACGTATTGTATTCCATGAGATTACGAAGCCAGCCATCGAAAAAGCGGTAAACCAGCCCCGCTTTCTCGACATGAACCTGGTGAACGCCCAGCAGGCCCGCCGTATCCTCGACAGGATCGTGGGTTTTGAATTATCGCCCGTGTTGTGGAGAAAAATGAGCATGCGCAACTCACTGTCTGCCGGCCGTGTGCAGTCCGTGGCCGTTCGCCTGATCGTAGAACGTGAAAGGGAAATCAACCACTTTACCTCCACCAGCGCCTTTAAACTCGAAGCATTTTTTACCGCTAAAGATATATCCGGCAAGACCGTTACCTTCAAAGCCGACGGCCCTTCCCGCTTCAAAACATCCGATGATGCCGAGAAGTTTCTCCAGGCATGCGTAGGTGCTGCCTACTCGGTGAAAGACATCCAGGTTAAACCTGGTAAAAAGTCGCCAGCCGCCCCCTTCACCACTTCTACCCTGCAACAGGAAGCCAGCCGTAAACTCGGTTACAGTGTTTCTAAAACCATGTTGCTGGCGCAGAAGCTGTACGAAAGTGGTAAAATCAGCTACATGAGGACCGACTCCGTGAACCTCTCTGAAACCGCCATGGCCGATATCAGCAAAGAGATCACGGGACAGTACGGTGAAAAATACCTGCAAACACGTAAGTACAAGAATAAAAACGAATCGGCACAGGAAGCGCACGAAGCCATCCGCCCCACTTATATGGAAAACCATACGGTGGAAGACAGCGACCTTCGCCGCCTGTATGAACTGATCTGGAAACGTACCATCGCCAGCCAGATGAGTGATGCAGAACTGGAGAAAACGATCGCGAAGATCGATATATCCACCAACCACGAAGAGCTGACCGCCAGCGGTGAGGTGCTTAAATTCGACGGCTTCCTTAAAGTATACCGCGAAGACCGCGACGATGAGGACCTGCACGAAGAAGAAGAACAGGAAGGCGTACTGCCACCACTTAGCATTAAACAAGTGCTGGACCTGCGCGAAATGAAAGCGACAGAAAGATTTACCCGTCCTTCGCCCCGTTACACGGAGGCAAGCCTGGTAAAAAAACTGGAAGAACTGGGAATCGGTCGCCCCTCTACCTACGCGCCTACCATTACGACTATTCAGAAACGCGCCTACGTAGAAAAACGCGATAAGGAAGGAGTTAAAAGAGAGTTTCGTATCTTAATATTAAAATCAGACAAGATTGAGAAAACAGCTGATGCCGAAAATACCGGTGCAGAGAAATCAAAGCTGTTCCCAACTGATCTTGGCATGATAGTTACGGACTTCTTAAACCAGTACTTCGATGCTATCATGGATTACGGCTTTACCGCCAAAATCGAAGGCGAGTTCGACGAAATCGCCAATGGCAAGAAGGTTTGGAACAATATGCTCACCGAGTTCTATAGTCCTTTCCATAAAGATGTGGAAAACACGCTTGAAAACGCGGAAAGGGTAAAAGGAGAACGTTTGCTGGGCGAAGAAGCCGGTACAGGCAAACCGATTACGGCACGCATGGGACGCTTTGGCCCTATGATCCAGATAGGCAAGGTAGAAGACGAGGAAAAGCCACGTTTTGCCAAGTTAAAGAACACCCAGAGCATCGAGACCATTACGATGGACGAAGCGATGGAACTCTTTAAACTGCCCCGCAACCTTGGTGTATTCGAAGGCGAAGAAGTAGTGGTGAACATCGGCCGCTTTGGCCCTTACGCCTCACACGCCAAACAGTTCTACTCCCTGAAAAAGGAAATGGACCCGTACACCGTGGAACTGGAAGAGGTAGCACCGCTGATCGTTGAAAAACGCACTGCAAAAACCGAACGTACTATTAAGGTATTCGAAAAAGAAAAGATACAGATCCTCAAAGGCCCATATGGCCCGTATATTAAACAGGGACTCAGAAACTTTAAGATCCCGAAAGAACGGATAGACGCTGCTGCCGATATTACCGTGGAAGAAGCAAAAGCCATCATTGAAGATGTAAAGGCCAATCCTCCGAAAAAGAAAGCTGCAGCGGGAAGAAAGAAGAAATCTGAATAGTTGACGGATGAAGTTGATGGTTAACTGTTATAAACACAACAGGACTCGTTGCCCTTCACCTGCCAATTGTTTATAGTTTGAACCATTATCCAACGAACGCATGCATGAAACGAAAGAAATAAACGCCTTGTTCCATCTCCTGGACGATCCCGACCAGGAAGTGTTTGACACTGTGTCCAGTAAGATACTGCTGTTCGGAAAAGAAATCATACCCAACCTCGAACATCTCTGGGAAAACACGCTGGACGAGCATATCCAGGAAAGGATAGAACTGCTTATTCACCGCGTTCACTATATGGACCTGCAGGAATTGTTTACAGATTGGGCCAGTGTGGATTCGCCAGACCTCATGAAAGGCGCCATACTATCGGCCCGCTACCAGTTCCCTGAACTTAGTCCGGCACCGATCATTGCAGAAATAGAACGTATTAAGCGTAACATATGGCTGGAACTGAATAATTACCTCACCCCGCTCGAACAGATCAATGTACTCAACAGCATGATCTATAACTACTTCGGGCTTAAAGGCGAGGAAATATCCTACCAGCGTAAAAACCAGTTCTTTATTAACCAGGTGGTAGAAGCCAAAAAAGGTAACCCGATTACCAACGGCATTATTTACCAGAGCCTCTGCGCCATGCTCGACCTGCCCGTATATGCTGTAAATATTCCCAGGCAGTTCATACTTGCGTATTACGACAGCTTCTACGACTTCTCCGAGCCGGCGAACGACGATTTCCGCATCCTGTTCTTTATCGATCCCATACAGGGGCAGATTTACACACAGCAGGACGTGGAAACCTACTTCAAGCGCGTTTCAGTTCACCCGCTGCCCTCGTATTACAGGCCGCAGTCCAACAAACGCATCATCCAGTTATTGCTGGAGGAGCTTGGCAAGTGTTTTCAGAGCGATAAGGACCAGTACAAGTACAACGAACTCCTGAACCTGGGTCAGATCGTTCAGCCTTAAAAACAAGCTTATTTGACATAATAAAGGGAACACGGTGTAGGCCATGTTCCCTTTTTAGTTTTTGGACAAGCTTTAGTAGTACTATTCAGCCACCGTTGTGTCACTCCCTTCAGCGTTGGTAACAACATTGGGCACGTTCAGTTATTCCCATTGTGGCGGTGTATAGACCGCACTATAAATCCAAAGGTAACTCCCTTCAGCAGCAACCTAATACCCGGCAATGAGGTAGGGGCGGGCATTTCAAAGTCTGTCAGGGCGAGGAACGGAGCCATCCTCGTTCGCAATCTCCGCTGCAGTATAAAACTCACCGTACGAATAAGCCGGTATATACCCCAGCTCCTACTCCCGCTTAAACCGCTTTAACGTACCATCCACATTAAACTCAATCCCATACCGCTCCCTGCTTCCGTTGATGCTTAACGGGTACCACCGCACCTTACCATCCCATACGATCAGGTATATCGTTGTTGCTGCCTCTGCTCCTTCTATCTCTGCTGCTTTCTCTTTAAATACTTTCTGAATATTGGCTACTGCCATAAAATGAATATCGTTTAGCGAAACACTTTTTGTACTCAAACGCTCTTCATCCCTCACACTTAGCTGCACAGGCTTAGGCTCCGACCACTTACCATCCCGGTAATGGTAAGCATCCACGTAACGGGGGTTCTGCGGTTGGCGAAGGTTCAACATAATGCGGCCATCATCATAAAAATGAGCACTGTTATACAGGAACAACTCCCTACCATCAAACTGTGGCAGGCTCTTAAGCGCTGCTTCTGCTTTAACCAACCGCTCCGCATCGCCCAAAAAACCCGCCTTCGCCCGCTCCCGTGCCGAAGTGGTTGTAGTTGTTGTACTGGTAGAGAAACTAACGCTTACCTGCGTACGCGTTGTTTCGGCAACCGCTGCTGGGTTTGGCCTCACCGCCAACACCGGCCTGTCAGGCTCGAACGTTTCTTTAATACTGTTCGCTACAGGATCGCAGCCCGCAAAAGCAACAGTAAACATCGTAAGTATAAATAGCTTTTTCATTGATTCATTTTAATCCAGGTCACTCGCAAAGGCTACTAGTTCTGGTTTCTCTTCCAGGTAAAAAATATCGGCCTGTTCCTGCTTTACGGTACCGAGGTCCAGCAGGTTTACGATCTTTTTAACACTGGCCCGGCGTATGTTTTGGTTACGATCGGTGTATTCCAGTTCGAACTTTACCATCGGCTGCTCGTTCACATAAAGCCCTGTTTGCGAGGCGTTGATCAGCCTCGCGGTGGTCCTAATACCTTTGAACTTAAGCAATGCGTTGTTACGTGCTGTGCCTCCGCCTAACCTGCTGAAAATAAGGCCAAACAGTCCACGGTAAAATAGTAGTACCAGCGGGCAAATAACCAGCGGGTGACCGAAACCGAGGAAACGCCAGCCCATACCATGACTTTCAAATTGATACGAGAAAATGTAATAACCGATAACAGCGGCTATGATAGCCAGCCAGCCCAACACCAGCAATACTATCCGGCTTTTCTTCACTTCCGCTTCTGCTGTTTCAAACATGAAGTAAGGAATGTTTTTCACCTCCTTATCAATCACTATGCTCACGGTTTTGCCTGTATCAAAACGTCGCTCGTACGACTTGGTATCGTTTACCTGCGTTACCTGTTCAATGGCACTGCCGGCCAGGTTGTTAAAACCCAGCTTTATCTCGTACGTTTCGTAGGTAGCGCCTGGCTTCGATATGTTTACGGAGCTCAGTACTTTTGCATCTCTCCTCACGCCTTCACTTTGAATTTGCGAAATGTTTTGCTTCACTACAAACACATTCACTATCCATCGCTTTAACCATGTTGCCAGCAATACCAGCCATGCTATTACCGATATGCCCAGCAGTGTCAGCGATACCCATGGGTTTCTTTCCAGTGTCATACTATCATCATACCCGCTTGTTATAGCGTAGTATAGTATCATTGGAAAAGGTATGGCGAAAAAGAGCATGTACAGCGTCCAGAAAATTACTGCGCCTCGTTTCATATGGCTGACGTTTGTCCGGGAGGTGCTACCATAGCCTTTTTTACAGCGGGGTACTCCTGGAAAGTTTGTGTGACTGTTTGAAAAATATTCACTTCGCTGTCCTCTCCCATTTTAGCATCGAACGCCAATGGCCCGGTTCTGAAATCCTTTTGTTTGATCAGCGCAAGCCACGACGCAGGCAGCGCAAAATCGTTGCGTTGTATATAATCACGTAAGAGATTGTTGAAGATCACTTCCCCGTCTGTATAGTACGCCAGCTCCATTATCCGCTCACCTGTATATGGATTGATACGATCTAAAGAAGTGGCCACTATGCCCGTACAACCATGTATGTAATCCGCGAGTTGCGCTCTTAACGCCGGTGTATATATCCCTGGTTGCTGAAACTGCCGGATAGAAGGGTAAGCAGCTGTTTGCGTTTCAACCATTTCTTCTATAAAAAACGGGACAGTACGTGTATTCCATTCCGTAAAATTCATTGGGCTGCAGGTGGTTTAACTTAGTTCGGTTTTTCAATTACACCGGGGCTCTTCTCTCTTTAAAGTTGCAAACTTTCCGGCACAGCACCAAGTATAAAAAAAGGCGCCCGTTGTGCGGACGCCCTTCGTATAGCTAAAGATGTTATTACTTCTGCGGGGTATAATACTTCATTGCCTGGGGCAGCAAACGCTGGATTTCGGAAATACGCCTTTCGTCACTTGGGTGCGTGCTAAGTATTTCTGGTGGCTTGCTACCGCCCGATGCTGCGGCCATACGCTGCCAGAACGATACCGCCTCGTTAGGGTTGTAACCTGCCAAAGCCATGAATATAAGGCCCAGTCCATCTGCTTCCAGCTCGTTCTGACGAGAGTAAGCGTTCAAGCCTAAAGGACCACCGATGTTGAATGCCTGCATAAAGATGTTCTGCGCCTGTACGTTTTTGCTTAACGCAACAGAACCTGCTACCTGGATGCCCTGCGCTACCATGCTCTGACTCATACGTTCGTTACCATGGCGTGCAATAGCATGCGCAATTTCATGCCCCATTACACAAGCCAGTGCCGTTTCATTTTTAGTAACCGGCAACAAACCAGTGTACACCACTACCTTACCACCAGGCATACACCAGGCATTCACCTGATCGTCCTGCACGAGATTAAACTCCCATTTATATCCTTCAATTTCTTTCTGATGACCGTTCTGCGAAAGGTAAGTGGTAACCGCTGCAGCAATACGCTGGCCAACACGTTTCACCATTTCAGCATCTTTGCTGGTAGATGCGGCTACTGTTTTGTTCTGGGAAAGGAAAGTCTGGTACTCGGTTAAGGCCATGGATTGCATGGTGCTTTCCGGTATGAGGTTCAACTGCTTTCTGCCTGTAATGGGCACGCGGGTACATGCTACTGCAAGTGCCGCCGCTGCTATCAGTAATAGCGCTGCTTTTTTCATGATACTAGTTTATAGAGCAAAGGTGTGTAAAAATAAATTAATCCAACAATAGGTATGTTGGATCAATTTAAATCTTTTTATAGAGGATGCACATTTTGTGCCAAACCTTTTCCAGTAAGTTTTATCGTTTATTCTTCGTCGCGGCGGCGGCGGAGGCCTCTGCGGTTCTTGAAGAGAGGGACCTTACTTTCGGTGCCGGTAAGTAACCTGGCAATGTTTTTCTGGTGAGTAAGCACCACCATCAGGGCCACCGCAATCGCGAATATGCGGTAGTACAGCTCTTCTTCCTTAAAAATGAACAGGATCAATACAGGGAAGGCTATGCTAGCGATGATGGAACTGAGGGATACGTATCTTGTAAGGAATAAGATCAGCAGGAATACACCTACACAGCTCAATGCTACAAACGGCTGAATGGCCAATACCATCCCGAAAAGGGTAGCAATACCCTTACCGCCCCTAAAGCCAGCCCATATCGGGAACACGTGACCTAATACGGCAGCAAGACCCAAACCTATCTGTAAGTTAACCAGCTGGGTCAAATGTTCCGGAGCCTGGTAGTATGGAATAAGCAGTGATAATTTAATGGCGAGGATACCTTTCAACATGTCCACCACCATTACGAACGTACCTGCCTTAGGGCCCAGTACGCGGAAAGTATTGGTTGCACCGGCATTACCGCTTCCGTGTTCACGGATGTCGATACCGAAAACCCCTTTACTTACCCATACGGCGGTAGCAATGGAGCCTATGAGGTAGGCACATACTAAAAGCAATAATTCAATCATCAACAATAAGTTAGAGTGCTAAGATAGTAAATTAGTTGTTAAAAAGAAGCGAAAAATTAAGATTTTTATAATACAATCAATAATCAATCAGCTTATTAAATATACAAATAAATACACATTAATTTCCAGAAGCCTTAAACTGTATGGCTAACCAATTCTCTTTCTGTGCTTTACGCTCAAAAATAAAGCCGTTTGCTAAAGCGCTGTTGGTAATGATCTGCTCGTCGTCTGATAAAATGCCACTCAGTAATAAAAGTCCGTTCTTATCTATTAACCTGCGCATATCGCTCATAAAACGCAGTAATATATTCCGGTTAATGTTGGCCAGCACTACATCGTAGGTGCCATCCAGCTGCTCCAGGTTGTCTGCCTGCCAAACCTTCACCTGTTGTGTATGATTAGTGGCTACATTCTCGATCGAGTTATTTACCGCCCATTCATCATTATCAATTGCATCGGCCTTTGCAGCCCCCAGCTTTTCGGCCAGTATGGCCAGTATGCCGGTACCTGTTCCAAAATCAAATACTGTTTTGCCCTTAAAGTCTACATCTTCCATCAACCGTATCATCGAATACGTAGTGGCGTGATGACCTGTACCGAACGACATTTTAGGCGTAATCACGATCTCATGCTGTACTTTATCACCCATGGGCTCGTGAAAATCGGCCCTGATGCCGCAAAAACCTTCTACCTGCACGGGTTCGAAATTACTCTCCCATACGGCGTTCCAGTTAGTATTGGCAATGGCCTCCTTTGTGTAGTTCAGTAAGTGTGGTGCTAAAACTTCGTTTAATGCCTGCTCATTGAATAGCTTCTCTGGTATATAGGCCACCAGTTGCTCGTGCGTTTCTTCAAATCCTTCGTAGTCTGCATCCGATAATTGTGCTACGAGTATGTCTTTCAGCTCTTCCGGCAGAGATATGGTTATTGCAATGTGCGACATGATTAATGCAAATATAATAATTTATTGGCTGCTGTCAAGTATGTGTACTTTCTGTATATGTTCGAAGTATCATAAACAGCTATTTATCAATATTAAATTAACTACAAAAAAATCTACCTGGGAAAACATGCACATATAAGCACATATTATTATATTTGATACTGTAAAATAACCTTATCCTATGAAAAAGCTCATGTCTTTATGCCTGGGTGTGTTGTGCTGTTCGGCTATATCGGCGCAAAGCCTGATCAAAATCGAACCGCAGGAATCTGCCGACACGCTCACCTACACTACCCGGAATACCGTACTTACTATTTTAAAGGAAGATGTGGACAGCTATCTTAAAACGCTGGACTCTGTGTTGAAAGAAAGAAAATACCAGCACTCGGCCTACCGCAACATCCAGTTCCTGCCACTTAAACCGGATGAAGTACGTACGCACTATAACCTCGTGAATAAATTCTGGAATACTTCGCGTAGTAATGCTCTTAATTATAATGTAGATAAGTTTTCTTTATTCTGGAGTGAAGATGAAAACATCCTGCTGCCCTACCTCGACGAAATGCTACCTGACTTACTGACTTATGGCCGGGTGAAAGTAACGGAGAAGGGCAAATTGCCTGTGGCCTCTTACCAGGTGTTTTACGAGGATATAGAAGGCCAGACGTTCCGCTTGTTTAAACTGGCCAATGGCAAAGTGATCTGGCGCGAAAGTGAATACTTCCTCGAACACTTTGCAGGCAAGCGTTAACCTATATACTCATGTAATTTTTCCAATTATGGCCATGATCATAAATCTCCTGCAGGTTCAGGCAACTGAACTGGAAGCCATACTCCGGAACCCGGGGTTGCTGGAACTCAGGGTGAACGAAGATAAAGAGGACAACGGTGAAGGCAAAGTGGACTTAGACAAGGCCTGGGATGGCCTGCTTTACCTGCTTACCGGTTACGGTATTATGGATATCGAAAAGGCAGAACAGCTGCTGTCGCAGGCGTTATTTAGCGGACAGATAGTGGATGAGGCCCAAGATCTTGGACTGGGACCGGCACATTACCTTACGCCCATACAGGTGCGCAATGTATACAATCGCCTGGAACGAATTACGGAACAGGACTTAAGGGGACGTTTTAACCCCGGGCAAATGAGTGAGCTGCGCATTTACCCGCGTATGTGGGACGATGCAGACGAGGATGCCTTTGACTATCTCCGTAATAATTTTCATGTGATGAAGGACTTTTATAAAAGTGCTGCAACAAGGAGGAATGGAATGATCACCTTTTTGAACTGATATGGGGTTGGGACTAACACTTCCTGTGATGATAACAGGCCTTCTGTTACTGCTGGCTTTCAGTGATTCGAAGCCTCTGAGAAACGTGATTTATGTTTTTGCCTGTATCTGCTGCGCGGGCATTATACTCGGTGGCAGTGCGTGCATTATCTATGCAGTGGCCTTAACGCTGCTGTAATAACCGGGGTACTATTTGCCATAGTATACTTTAGATTAAGGGAGGGGCTGGCATCTGCCGGCTCTTCTTATCTTCCCGGAAACAACAAGGGCCGGCCATCAGGCCAGCCCTTGTTTATTTTGGATAAGTTCTGTTTAAACTATTCCTGGTCGTCAAACTTCATTGCCTGACCTTCCTGACCACCTGTAGGTCTTGGGCCACGGTCGCCGCCACGGTCGTTACGATCGCCACCACGGAATCCGCCACGGTCACCACCACGATCTCCGCCTCTTCCGCCGCGGTCGCCACCACGGTCTCCACCGCGATCACGGAATCCGCCACGGTCGCCACCACGATCACCGCGGTCGCCACGATCTTCGCGTTCTTCCCTTTCTACGTAACCTTCCGGTTTAGGCATCAGCACTTTACGGCTCAGCTTAAACTTACCGGTTTTAGGATCGGTACCAGTGAGTTTTACTTTAATTTTCTCCCCTTCAGAAAGTATACCTTCCATTGTTTCCAGACGTTTCCAGGAAACTTCAGAGATATGCAGCAAACCTTGTTTGCCAGGCATGAATTCTACGAACGCACCATAAGGCATGATTGACTTAACGGTAGATTCGTATGTTTCGCCCACTTCAGGTACAGACACGATGCCTTTAACCCATGCAAGCGCTTTTTCAAGACCTTCTTTTTGTGCAGAGAAGATGCTCACTTCGCCGGTTTGACCAACTTCTTCGATGTTGATCGTAGTACCGGTTTCGCGCTGGATCTCCTGGATTACTTTACCGCCGGGTCCTATTACGGCACCGATAAATTCGCGGTCGATCACCAGTTTCTCCATACGAGGAGCCTGTGGTTTAGGTTCAGGACGGTACGCTGGTTGTACTTCGTACATCGCGTTCAGGATGTGCAGTCGGCCTTCGCGGGCTTGTGCCAGTGCCTTACGCATCACGTCCATGCTCAGACCATCCACTTTAATATCCATCTGGATACCGCAAATACCATCGCGGGTACCTGTTACTTTAAAGTCCATATCACCCAGGTGATCTTCATCACCGAGGATGTCGGTCAATACCGCCCATGCACCATCGGACGAACGGGAGATAAGGCCCATTGCCACACCGGAGATGTGTTTCGGTAAAGGAACACCTGCGTCCATCAGGGCCAGTGAACCTGCGCACACGGTAGCCATTGAAGACGAACCGTTAGACTCCAGGATATCAGACACCACCCTTACTGTGTAAGCGTAGTCGGCGCCTGGCATCATTACCCTTAAGGAACGCATAGCCAGGTTACCATGACCAACCTCACGACGGCCGGGACCGCGCATTGGTTTTACTTCACCGGTAGAGAACGGAGGGAAGTTATAGTGCAGGATAAACTTAGTATAGTTGGAAGTGGCAGCGCTTTCGATCAGCAGTTCGTCCTCCGGGGTACCCAGGGTAACGGTGGTGAGCGATTGCGTTTCGCCGCGGGTAAACAGTGCGGAACCGTGCGGAGAAGGCAGGTAATCTATTTCCATGGCCAGCGGGCGCACCTGGTCGAGAGAACGGCCATCGAGGCGTACTTTCTGGTCCAGGATCATGTTACGGATCACTTCTTTTTCCAGGTCGTGCAGGTATTTACCTACCAGTGGTTTGTCTTCTTCGGGCAATTCAGTACCGAGGAATTCCACCAGTTCTTTACCGATAACTGTAAAAGCATCGCTGCGATCGTGTTTAGCGAGGGCAGATTTAGCTACTTTCAGAATTTTTTCTGAAGCGAAGCCTGCGATCTTAGCTTTCAGTTCTTCGTTAGCGTATGGCTTGGTGTATTCGCGTTTAGCGCCGGCACTGATAAGGGCACGAAGCTCTTCCTGTGCTTTAACCTGAACGCGGATAGCAGCGTGAGCAGCTTCAATAGCGCCGATCATATCTTCTTCGCTACATTCCTTGCTTTCGCCTTCCACCATCATAATATTCTTTTCAGTGGCAGCAACGATGAAGTCCATGTCGGCCCTGGCAAGATCAGTACGGCTTGGGTTGATAACAAAATTACCATCGATACGTGCTACCCTTACTTCAGAAATAATTTCCTGGATGGGTACATCGGATACTGCGAGAGCGGCTGATGCGGCCAGACAAGCCAGCGCATCGGGTACTACTTCATTATCAGAAGAAACGAGGGTTACCAAAACCTGTACTTCGCAGAGATAATCGTCGGGGAACAAGGGGCGCAGTGCGCGATCGATCAAACGTGAGATCAGTATTTCATAATCGGAAAGGCGGCCTTCGCGTTTAAAGAATGAGCCAGGAATACGGCCCGCGGAGGCGAATTTCTCATTATAGTCCACCGTCAGGGGGAAGAATGACTGACCGGGTTTAGGCTCTTTAGAAGCCACAACCGTAGCAAGCAGCATTGCATTACCCAGGCGAACCGTTACCGAACCATCGGCCTGACGGGCCAGTTTGCCCGTTTCGATGGTCACAATACGACCATCACCTATATCAAATTTAACCGAAGTAGGTGTGAGATTCATAATTCGAGAGAGTTAAAAGGTACACATACAAAAAAACTATTCCCAACTATAAATAAGTTGGGAATAGCGCTATAATAACATCCAGATTACTTTCTGATACCTAACTTCTCAATCAGGGCACGATAGCCGGTGAGGTTGGTTTTAGCCAGGTAAGAGAGCAAACGCTTTCTCTGACCTACCATTTTCATCAGTCCGCGGTGCGTGGAGAAATCTTTTTTATTTTGCTTCAGGTGAGCAGAAATGCTAGTGATACGCTCTGTTACCAACGCGATCTGCGCTTCGATAGAACCAGTGTTTTTTTCGCTACCACCGAATTCTTTAAAAATATTAGCTTTCTTTTCTACAGTTAAGTAAGACATCTTGATAAAATAAATAATTTTTTTAGTCGCTATTTTTCCGGTGCAAAGGTAAGAAGTTATATTTCAAGTTCAAAATTTTTAAATCGAACCCTAACCCCCTCCTCCTTAACACATTACAAATACCAACTAAGCAAGCATTTAGCTATGTTAATAATTGATTATACAAAGTTTACGGCCGCGTTATCGATCACCTGCCCGTTTTCTGTACGCAATACCCGGGAAGGGAACTTTTGCAGCACGATATAGTCATGCGTAGCCATTACCAGCGCCGTACCGTCCTCCCGGCAAATACGGAACAGTAGCTGCATAATGCCGTCGGATGTTTCAGGGTCCAGGTTACCGGTAGGCTCATCGGCCAGTATCAGTTTAGGGGAATTAAGCAATGCACGGGCTATGTCCACACGCTGCTGCTCGCCACCCGAAAGTTCGTAAGGCATTTTAAACCCTTTCGTTTTCAATCCCACCTTGTCCAGCACATCATTGATCTTTTCCTCCATCTGCTTTTGGTCCTGCCAGCCTGTAGCCTTCAGTGCAAATTTCAGGTTGTCGTGTACATTACGGTCGGTCAGCAGCTGAAAGTCCTGGAACACCACACCCAGGTTACGGCGGAGGTACGGTACCTTCTTCCAGTCCATCTTCTTCAGATCAAAGCCCACTACATGGCCATGGCCTTCGCGCAGCGACAGGTCGCCGTACAACGTTTTCAGTAAACTCGACTTTCCGGTACCGGTTTTACCTATCAGGTACACAAATTCGCCCCGGTTGATCGTAATGTTTACGTCAGAAAGGATCAGGGAATTGCCCTGGTAGATATTAACATTCGTCAGTTGTACTATGGGTTGATCTGCCATCATCGCCTATGAATATTGGGTTTAGTCGGACAAAAATAACCATTTAAAAAATAACTCTTTGTCCTCCTTTTTTATTTTTCTAACTAAAAATTAAGTTTGAAAACTAAAACCATAGTTATATATTTGTGAGAGCAGGGCGATAAGCTCTCTGCCTAAACGCGACGATTATGAAAACACTGACTAAAGCAGAAGAGCAGATCATGCAGGCACTATGGAAGCTGGGGCCCTCTTTCGTTAAAGATATTATAGATGAGTTGCCGGAACCTAAACCGCATTACAACACGATCTCTACTTTAGTAAAGATACTGGTAGAGAAAGGTTTTGCCGATTTTAAGGCCTATGGTAAATCGCACCAGTACTTTGCGCTGATATCGAAAGACGAGTACAGCAGCAAAACCATGAAAACCTTTGTGAAGGGCTATTTCGAAGGCTCTTTCAGTAACATGGTTTCCTTTTTCGTAAAAGAGAAAGACCTGAGCGTTACCGAACTCGAAAAACTACTGGAACAGATCAAGGACACTAAAAAATGATGACCCATGACTCCTTTTATAACCTACCTGCTAAAGGTAATCGTATGCTCGGGAGTACTGTATGGTTATTATTACCTGGCATTACGCAACAATAAATTCCACCAGTGGAACCGCTACTACCTGCTGTTTACCACGCTGCTTTCGCTGGTAATCCCGCTGTTGAAAATACCGATCCCGTTCACCGAAGCAGATACTGCTTCCCCGGTATATACCTATACTGCCCAGCTGGTAACGCTGCGCGAAAGCGTATTACCAGCCGCCAAACAGGTAAACTATTTTGAATGGAGTACCTGGATTTACCTGGTAGTGATCGGCGTATTACTTAGCCGCATTGCTTATGGTTGCTGGCGCATTATGTCGATAGCCCGTCACAACCCGGTACAGTATGTAAAACCTTACTGGTTCGTGGTGAGCGAAAAGGTGTTATCACCTTTCTCTTTCTTCCGTTACATTTTCTGGAACCGCGAAACCAACCTGGATAGTGAAGAAGGGCAACAGATACTGCAACACGAACTGGCGCATCTTACCGAAAGGCATAGTATAGATAAACTGGCCCTGGAAATCGTGACCGCCCTGTGCTGGATCAACCCGTTCTTTCACCTGGCCAAACGCGAGCTGGCACTGATACACGAATTCATTGCTGATAAAAAAGCCGCTGCCAATGGCGAAGTAGCAGGTTATGCCCGCACAATACTCCAGATGGCCCTGGGTTCCACTCAATTTACGTTAACCAACAACTTTTTCCACCCACCGATTAAAAGAAGAATTCTTATGCTTACACAATCCAAACAACCCAAGTTCAGCTACCTGCGCAGGATTATGATACTTCCGCTGGGTGCTGTGATCTTTGCTTCTCTTTCTTTTGTGGTAGATAAATCAGATATCGCCGGACTGAAAGCTGCCTTCACTCCATCCGCCGTTATGGAGAAAACTACTACGCCGGCCACTGCGCCGAAAGTTGAACCCGCCTTTTCCTCTACCAGCATTCAATTGAAAGAGGAAACCCGCGGCAGATCATTAGATGGCACCGTACTTTTTAACGGAGCGCCGGTGAAAAATGCGACCGTGCTGGTAAAAGGTACCACCCGTGGAACTATTACCGATGAAAACGGAGCATTTGAGCTTACCGACCTGCCGGAAAATGCTGTTATCGCTATTTCCTGTGTAGGGTACCGCAGTAAAGAACTGCCTGTGGGTAAAGGCTACGACGGCACCAGCAATATTTTAATCCAGCTCGAACGCGACAATAAGGCCATGGATGAAATAGTGGTAGTTGGTTATGGCAACGCGACTGACACGGTGCCTGAAAAACCGGCAACCGGCAAAAAGAGCGATAATAATGAAATATTCAGCTTTGTAGAACAGCCGCCTAAATATCCGGGGGGCAGTGCGGAACTTAATAAATATCTCGCCCGGCACATCCGATATCCGCAGACTGCGGTGAAAAACAATATCCAGGGTACCGTATTTGTTTCTTTTGTGGTAGACCAGGACGGAACCATTACAGATGTTCGCACCGTTGGTAAGGCCAGGGGAGCGGGATTGGAAGAAGAAGCGATTCGCGTGGTAAAAGGTATGCCGGCCTGGACGCCTGGCATGCAGAACGGTCAAAATGTGTCTGTGCAGTTCAACCTGCCTATCCGTTTTGCGCTGAATACCGGGGATAAAACCGCCGCCCCTGCAAAACCAGCTACCACTACAAAAGTTAATCAGACTCCCGATGCAAATGGCGTGTATACGTTCGTTCAGCAAGCTCCCACCTTCCCTGGTGGTGAAAAAGCGATGATGACCTATCTCGGCAAAACCGTCCGCTATCCTGAAGAGGCAGTGAAAAATAATAAGAAAGGCACTGTATTCGTAACTTTTATTGTGCGGGAAAGCGGTAACATCACTGATGTAGCCACAGTTGGTGCTAAAAAAGGCTTTGGTCTCGACGAAGAAGCTATCCGCGCCATAAAAGGAATGCCTGAATGGCAACCCGGTACGCAGGATGGCAAACCAGTGGCTGTAAGGTTTAACGTACCGGTCAATTTCCAGCTTAGTAAATAAGATAATTACTTAGATAACAATATGAAATACGGCCGGCCTTATTAAAGGCCGGTCTTTTTTTGGGGGATGAACCGATCATGAACCGACGATGAACCGACAGAACACCGGTGATTTTCCAATGAAGCCCTAATTATGCATCGATCATACACGATCGATACGCTTCGTAGAGACTGTCGCAATCACCCCCGCACGCCTAAAATCCACCGTTATTTAAGCATTGCTGAAACGCCCTGTGGACAAGGACCTACTTAAGACCCTTCGTACATCCTTCTTAACTTCTTCTTGAAACCCTCGTAAATCAAGGCTTTATTAAGAAGGATGTAAGGAGGATGTTCGAAAGATCTTAGAAGGATGTTGCGACGCTGGCCAGCGCAAATCCATCATTACCCAAGTACAAAAAAGCATTAAAATTGTCCTTATCACCCAATACCCATCCTATATCGATCCTATATCGATCCTATATCGATCCTATATCCGTTTTCGCTGAAACCCGCGCTGGTGCACACGGCGAGTATAGGATGAGTATAGGATGGATATAGGATCGGCGAAGGCATGCCTGATTCTAAAGGGTTTCAGGGGATTTGCAGAGGCGAGAATCACAGGAGGTATTTTTATTAAGTGATGCTATTTTAACGTATTTGGTGTATACACCGCAAACTCTAATACGTTGGCGGCAAACGGTAAGGGCGGTGTATATACCAACACCTGATGACGTTGCAAAGCATTGTTTCCCCATCCCCCAAAAGAAAAAGCCCCGGCAATTACTTACCAGGGCTTCTATTATCATTATTGAATTATCTATTCATACACAAATTCACCAAACTCGCTCTTCACCGTTACCTTCTTAGCCGGGCTATCGGTTACACGACCCACGACCTGTGCATCGATGTTAAAACTTCTGGAAATGGCAATAATATCGGCAGCAGCCGCTTCAGGAACATATAGTTCCATACGGTGGCCCATGTTAAACACCTGGTACATCTCTCTCCACGAAGTACCCGACTGCTCCTGGATAAGGCGGAACAACGGAGGGGCTTCGAACAGGTTGTCTTTGATCACATGCAGTTTATCGATGAAGTGGAGCACCTTCGTTTGCGCGCCGCCGCTGCAATGTACCATACCATGCACCTGCGCACGGTGCGATTCCAGTATTTTCTTGATTACCGGGGCATAGGTGCGGGTAGGCGATAAAACCAGTTTACCAGCGTGTACAGCGCCAAACCCGGGGATATCGATATTGTCGGTAAGACCTTTACTGCCACTGAACACTACCTCGGAAGGTATGCCCGGGTCAAAGCTTTCGGGGAACTTGCCGGCGATGGTTTTATTGAATACGTCGTGACGTGCAGAAGTAAGCCCATTGCTACCCATACCGCCATTATATTCCCTTTCGTAAGTGGCCTGCCCCGAAGAGGAAAGTCCCACCACTACGTCGCCCGCCTGTATCGTGTGGTTCGATATGATATCCGAACGTTTCATGCGGCAGGTTACGGTAGAGTCAACGATAATGGTACGCACCAGGTCGCCTACATCGGCGGTTTCACCACCGGTGGAGTAGATGCCGATACCATAAGAACGAAGCTCTTCCAATATCTCCTCGGTGCCGTTGATGATAGCAGCGATTACCTCGCCTGGCACCAGGTTCTTGTTACGACCGATGGTGGAAGAAAGCAGGATATTATCGGTGGCGCCTACGCAAAGCAGGTCGTCGGTGTTCATGATAATGGCATCCTGGGCAATACCTCTCCATACGCTAATGTCGCCGGTTTCTTTCCAGTAGATGTAAGCGAGGGAAGATTTAGTGCCTGCACCATCTGCATGCATAATATTACACCACTCCGGGTCGCCGCCCAGAATGTCAGGTACTATTTTACAGAAGGCTTTGGGAAATAATCCCTTATCGATGTTTTTGATCGCGTTATGCACATCTTCCTTGCCGTGCGACACACCACGTTTGGCGTAAAGGTTCTGATCCACGTTATTTAAGTTTGATTGCGGCTGTTGCCGCGGAATATGAAGTGCAAAAGTAAAAGATTCTGCCCATACCCGCGCCTTTACCCTTTGGTTTCGGTGCAAAACGTTTAGATTTGCACGGCATTTGTCGTTACGAATAAGAGTTATGCAGGTTCACAGAGATTTAGAACAACTTCCGGAATTTCGAAATTCGGTTATTACCATCGGCACCTTCGATGGCGTACACCTGGGTCACCGCCACATCCTGCAACAGCTGGAGCAGGCGGCTGCGGCCTGTAACGGCGAAAAGGTGATCGTTACCTTCGATCCGCACCCGCGTGAGGTACTGGTACCCGAAAAGAATCCCATCCACCTGCTGACAACACTCGACGAAAAAATCAAACTGCTGGCCCTGCAGGGCATCGATCACCTGGTGGTAGTGCCTTTCACCAAAGCCTTTTCTCAGCTTTCTGCTACAGAATACCTGGAAGAATTCCTGATCAAACGTTTTAAGCCACATACCATCATTATTGGTTACGACCATCGTTTTGGCCATAACCGCGAAGGCGGCCTGCCCTTACTGGAAGCAGAACAACATAAGTTTGGCTTCGAACTGCTGGAAATACCGCAGCAGGTGGTACACGACCTTACCGTGAGCAGCACCAAGATCCGTAACAGTTTACTGGAAGGCAGCGTGCTGCTGGCAAATGAATTACTGGGTTACCCGTATTTCGTAAATGGAACGGTAGTGCATGGCGATAAAATGGGCCGTAAATTAGGCTTCCCTACTGCCAATATTTCTTTACACGACAGCCGTAAACTGGTGCCGGCGCAAGGTGTATACGCCGTTAAAGTAGCATTGGCTTCCGGTCTTTGGAACGGGGCATTAAATATTGGTACCCGCCCTACCTTTAACGGTAAGGAGTTACGGGTAGAGGTGTATATTTTTGATTTTGACGAGGATATTTACGATCAGCCTATCACCGTACAATTCATCGATTACCTGCGGGCAGATATGAAGTTTGATAACGTTGACGACCTCGTGGTGCAGATGCATAAAGACACCGCCAAAGCCAGGGAAATACTTAGCGGGTCATAATACGGAACAGCATTTCTTTCAGCAGTTCACCGTCTTCTACCCCACTATCGCCAATACCAATACTGCGCAGGTTATACTGCTGTAATAAAAGTATGGCCCTTTCTGCATCGGCAGCGCCATACTTGCCGGCAGCGGCTATGTAATCTTTTACAAAGAAGGGATGTACACCCAGGGCAGTGGCCATCTCCTTTTCTCCCCCTTTCACCCCAAACACGAGGTTAATTTTCGCGAAGAAGTTATATAATGCCGGGATGGTCATTTGAATAGGCGAAGCTTTAGGGTTGGCGGCAAAGTACTTCACGATCTTCATCACCTTACCCATATCTTTTTGTCCTACGGCATTTTGCAGTTCAAATACATTGTACTCTTTGCTGATGCCCACGTACTTCTCAATATCACCTTCGTCTATTTTCTTTTGTGCGGGCAGGTTAACCAGCAGTTTATCTATTTCATTCGCGATACGGGAAAGGTCGTTACCGATATGATCAACCAGCAGTATACAGGCTTTTTGGGTGATAGATAAACCTTTACTGTGTACAAAAGCTTCTACCCAGGTGGGCAGCTGGTTATCGTACATTTTTTTGGTGGAGAGGATAACGCCCTTTTCCTTGATGAGCTTTGCCATCTTACTCCGCCCATCTATCTTACCCTGTTTATGTGCCACCACAAACACGGTAGATTCCAGCGGCTGATCTATATACGGCTCCAGCTTCAGGAGATCACGCATAGCCTGCGCTTCTTTCAGGATCACCACCTGTTTTTCGGCGAACATGGGATAACGGCGGCAGTTATTGATAACAGTGGCCCAGTCGGTATCCTTACCATACAGCACCGTAAGGTTAAAGCCGCGTTCCGCCTCGTCGAGCAGCTGGTGTTCCGCGTAGTTTACCACCTGGTCTATAAAAAACTCTTCCTCTCCTTCCAGCCAGTACAGGGGCCGGAACTTCTTTTGCTTCCATTCTTTTATAATATCCTGGTACTCCATCCTTTAGTATTTTACAAATTCCACTTCCTGCTGCTGCAAAAGCGGTAATCCTTTGAATTTCAAAAGCAGTTGCGCCACCGTTAACACGTCTTTCTGACAATAATTAGCGATACGCGGAAGGTCATTATCTTCCCAATATACCCTGCCCACCATGCTACCATCGATATCATCCTTGGGCGTGGGCACTCCCATTACGGCGGCCAGCAGCTTCAAAGATGTATAGTTCCTGAAATCGCCAAAGCGCCAAAGCTGCATGGTATCCAGCACTGGCGACTCCCAGGGCTTGAAGTTATTGACTTGCAGGGGATTGGGTATAGCGAGACCTTTAATGAGGGCGCGGCGGCAAATATAGGGAATATCAAATTCCTTTATATTATGCCCGGATAACAGAAATCTTTGATATTTTGCATAAAACTTATTTATCAATTCAAGAAAATCTGTGAGTACAACTGTTTCATCATCATTGAAAAAAGACTTGATCCGGAGATGATAAGTACCGTTTTCAACATAAAAAAAGCCAACTGAGATACAGATGATTTTCCCGAATTCGGCAAAGATCCCGGCCCGTTCAGCAAAGGTTTCAGGTATATTTTCTGAATCTGGCAAAGTTTTTGTAATCTTCTCACTCCAGAGCGCTTTCATCTCTTCGGAAAGGTGATCAAAGGCGGCAACGGCAGGCGTAGTTTCAATATCAAGAAGAAGTAACTGATCGAGAGCGACGTTTTGTAGCACGATGAAAAGCGTTTAAAGACTGAAGGTAACTTAAGTCTCAAAGTTTCGAAAAAATTTTACCCATATAACAATCTAAAAATAAAAACAACAACACTATGGCGGACAACACCTTTAACACTGGAACGCCCAGCCCTTCCGGACCTGAAAAACCAAAAAGTAATAGCAAAAACGGTATCATTTATGGCGTACTGATCGCCGCGTTGGTGGGCACATGGGGATACATGTGGTATGCCAATAATAAAACGAACGAACAGCTGGTAGCAAAGGACATTACAGTGGATTCACTGACTACGTCCCGCAACGAACTGCAACAGGAATATGAGGCCACTAACGCACGCCTCGACGACCTGATTTCAGAAAACAGCCGTATGGACAGCCTGGTTAAAACCAAAGACAAAGAACTGTCTGATATTAAAGCCAGGATATCCACCATCCTTTCTAACAAAAATGCTACACAGGCAGAATTGGCCGAAGCGCGCAGGCTCATCGAACAGCTTAAATCAAGCGTGGAAAACTACAAAGCCACTATTGAAAGACTGGAAGGCGAGAAAATCGTGATCGCCGGTGAAAGGGATTATGCACGTAAAGAAAGAGATTCTGTAGGTTCTATTAAGGACAGCCTTAACAGGAAAGTAGATCTGGGTTCTGTACTGCATGCTTCCAATATCAAACTGGCACCCATCAACCTGAAAAAGAACGGTAAAGAAGTAGAAACTTCTAAAGCCAAACGTGCTGATATGATGCGCGTTTCTTTCGACCTGGACGATAACCGTATTGCACCAAGCGGTAACAAAGAAATATACGTAGCCATTACTTCTCCCGACGGCGCTCCGCTGGCAGTAGAAGCACTTGGTTCAGGCAGGTTTACCCTGGAAGACGGTACCGAAAAACTGTACACCGTTAAGAAAAGCGTAAGCTACAGCACCGGTGAAAAACAGCTGGTATCGATGGACTGGAAACAGAATTCAGACTTCAAAGTTGGCGACTATTCAGTTGAAATTTACCACGACGGTTATAAAATCGGCGCAGGTAAAGTAACGCTGAAAAAAGGCGGCATCTTCTAGTAAAAATATTATTATGGCAAGCGAAAGCAGGCTATCTCTGAACAGGGGTAGCCTGCTTTTTTTATGGGTTTATTATTTTTATCCACATTTCCTGCTGCGCCAATGCAGCACCTAAACCTTCACTGGTGTATACTTTACGACGCCAACCTATCTAGTATACATTGTTAATAAATGGTTATTGGGATAAATACATATATGAAATAAATAAAAAATAACAATCTTTGTACCGGAATCAGGAGAACCTATGCAGCACCTTAAGTAACTACAATCGGCTCTTAATGAAAAGCGTTTACCAGCCATTTTATTAGAAAACCTTATACTCATTGCAAAGTTTCCCATAAACAATTAACCTAAGTATGGATAATACGCCTAAGCTTGTATACGTGATAGATGATGATGAGATTTTCCATTTCATTGTGAAGAAGATGTTTGGATTGCAAGGCTGGGATGTTGAGATCACTTCATTTTTATGTGCAGAGGAAGCTATTGAGGAACTGAATACCGCCCCTTCCGACCTGCCACAACTGATTATACTGGATATGAACATGCAGCGCATGAACGGCTGGGATTTCATAGAAGCTTACCGCGAATTAAAGCCAGAGTTAAAACAGCAGGTGCCTATCATTATGTGTTCATCCTCCATGAACATTTCCGACATGGAAAAAGTACGCCGCACACCTGAGTTAAATGCTTATATCACGAAGCCGCTGGACAACTCCAAACTCAAGCTGATTGAGTCTTACCTTTGATCTTACACTACAGTTGATGATATAAAAAAAGGAGTTCTTACGAACTCCTTTTTCTTTTTATGTATGCCTGGAAATGTTATGCCATTACGCCGGTACCGTACATCTCTTCACGCATCGTTCTCACGCGATCGTCTGCCAGGTATTCGTCGAAGCTCATTAGCCTGTCGATAATACCTTTAGGGGTGATTTCGATAATACGGTTAGCAACTGATTGCATGAAAGTATGGTCATGCGTGGTGAACAACACGATACCTTTGAAGTTGATCATGCTTTCGTTGAAAGACTGGATGCTTTCGAGGTCCAGGTGGTTGGTAGGCTCATCGAGTATCACCACGTTAGGGTCCTGCAGCATCATGCGGGAGGTCATACAACGTACTTTTTCGCCACCGCTTAATACGGAAGTTTTCTTCATGATATCGTCGCCGCTGAACAGCATTTTACCGAGGAACCCGCGGAGGAAAGGTTCGTCTACGTCGGTTACGTGCGGTGGCACGTACTGGCGCAGCCATTCCATGAGGTTGTAATTAGTGGTAAAGAACTCAGAGTTATCGTTGGGCAGGTAGGCTTTGGTAACAGTGGTACCCCACTCGAATTTACCGCCATCCGCCTGATCTTCTCCATTAATCACCTGGAAGAAGGTGGAAAGGGCCACATGGTCCTTAGCCAGGAATGCGATTTTATCGCCTTTATTTACAGAGAAGGTAATGTCTTTGAACAGCGGGCGGCCATCGACAGATTTCTCCAGCTTTTCTACGTTCAGGATCTGGTTACCAACTTCGCGGAGTTGTTTAAATATGATACCCGGGTATTTACGGTTAGAAGGCTGAATATCTTCTATAACCAGTTTTTCCAGGGCCTTTTTACGGGAAGTAGCCTGTTTACTTTTAGAAGCGTTGGCAGAGAATCGGGCGATGAAGTCCATGAGGTCTTTACGCTTATCTTCCATCTTCTTGTTTTTATCGCTGGCCTGGCGGGCAATCAGCTGGCTGGATTCGTACCAGAAAGTGTAGTTACCGGAGAAGATCTGGATCTTAGAACGATCAACATCGGCTACGTGTGTACAAACAGCATCGAGGAAGTGACGGTCGTGGGAAACAACGATTACGATGTTCTGGTAATCGGCCAGGAAGTTTTCGAGCCAGCCGATAGTTTCCACGTCGAGGTCGTTCGTAGGCTCATCGAGCAGCAGGATATCCGGGTTACCGAACAGGGCCTGTGCCAGCAGCACACGCACTTTAAGACTACCTGCCACATCTTTCATCAGCACACTGTGCATTTCTTCTTTCACGCCGAGGTCGCCCAGCATTACACCGGCGTCGCTTTCGGCAGTGTAACCACCCATTTCACCGTATTCCGCTTCCAGTTCGCCGGCACGCATACCGTCTTCTTCTGTAAAGTCGGCCTTGGCGTATATTTCATCGCGCTCTTTGGCTATTTCCCAGAGTTTTTTGTTTCCCATGAGTACGGCATTCAGTACCGTGATCTCATCGAATTCAAAGTGGTTCTGTTTCAGCACACTCATGCGCTCGCCGGGCGTAATTTCCACCGAACCCTTGTTAGGTTCGATTTCGCCAGACAATATTTTCAGGAAGGTAGATTTACCGGCTCCGTTGGCACCAATAACGCCATAACAGTTACCCTTGGTAAAGTTGAGGTTTACTTCGTCGAACAGAACCCTCTTTCCGTACGATAGTGAGACATTTCTTACGCTGATCATGCTGAAACTGCAAATTTTGAAGCCGCAAAGTTACGGATAGTATGGTAGCTTTCCAATTAGTTGGACAAGTAGATGAATAGCATTATTCACTAATACCTAAGCCGTTTACCAGGGGCCGGTTATAACTTACCACGAATTCTGGGGGGCCAGTTTAGTGCTTACCGGGGCCTTCATACCGTTGGTAATAAGCGCCAGTTGTATCTTCTGGTGCAGGTCGTAGTACACGTCCCAGTAGTTTTCCATGTCTACAAAGGGCTTAACGGCAATATTCATGAAGTCGCCATCGAAGTCGAGTACCGATACTTCCGGCTCAGGGTCTTTCTTGATACGCTCGTCCTTTTCCAGTGTTTCCCTGATGATTTCCCTTACCCGCTTAATATCCTCACTGGCGGACATCTTTACGACCAGGTCGATGCGCAGGTGACCACTTTTGCTGGCGTTGATGATTGTACCGTTAGATACGGCCCCATTGGGCAGAATAGCCACTTTACCGTCGCCAGTGGTAAGGATGGTGCTGAATATCTGTATTTCGCTCACAATGCCCGTAATGTTCTGAATCGTCACCAGGTCGCCCACCTTAAATGGTTTAAACAGGAGGATGAGAACACCGCCGGCCAGGTTGGCGAGGCTGCCCTGTAGCGCCAGACCGACAGCCAAACCGGCTGCAGCAAGAACTGCTGCCATAGACGTGGTATTAAAGCCTATCATACCGGCGACCGAAATGATCAGCAATATTTTCAATCCAATGCTCACGATACTCTTTAGGAAAGTTTGCAATGAATTATGTGCGTCTCTTCTCGCCATCGCTTTTGTCATCATCCGATCGAGCCATCGGATGACGAAGAGGCCTGCTATAAGTACGATGATAGCGCCGATTAACTTAGGTGCAAATTGACTGGCCCATATAACAAGGTTATTCCAAAACGTTTCTACTTTGTCAATATTCATAATCCGATATGGTTAGTTGCCTTAAAAGAAACAAAGTATGTGCCGGGCGGTGAAAGCAGGCAGGACAAGTGTTTTGGTGATCATTTGGCAGTCGTGATGTGTGATTATGGCGACAAACTGGGGCAAAAACAAACAGGGGAAGCTATTGCCTCCCCTATTCTCATATCTACTTAAAACTACTTTTCTATACCTTCTAAAAACAACAGGAACCCATACTGGCGGGCAACGTCCTTTAACGCCTTAAAACGCCCGGAAGCGCCGCCATGACCGGCCTCCATATTAGTATACATTAAGAGCACGTTCTTATCTGTTTTTAATTCACGCAGCTTGGCTACCCATTTCGCCGGTTCGAAATATTGCACCTGCGAATCGTGCAGGCCAGTGGTAACAAGCATATTAGGATAGTCTTTCTTTTCTACATTATCATAGGGCGAATAAGACTTCATATACTCGTAACTGTCTTTGTTCTTAGGGTTACCCCATTCATCAAACTCACCGGTGGTAAGCGGGATGGTTTCATCGAGCATCGTAGTTACCACATCAACAAAAGGAACTGCTGCAATTACCCCATGCCAGAGGTCAGGACGCATATTTACCACAGCGCCCATGAGCAATCCACCGGCACTGCCGCCCATGGCGTACAGGTGTTGTTTGGAGGTGTAATTATTTTTGAGCAGATACTCCGCACAGTCTATAAAATCGTTGAAGGTGTTTTTCTTTTTAAACATCTTTCCATCTTCGTACCATTGCCTGCCCATTTCTTCGCCACCACGAATGTGAGCAATGGCATAAGCAAAACCGCGGTTTAACAAACTTAAGCGGGTGGAACTGAAACTGGGTTCCATAGAAGCGCCATAGGAGCCATATCCGTACAATAATAATGGCATCTTACCATTCTTCTCAAATCCCTTTTTATATACGATAGAGATGGGCACTTTCACACTATCCCTGGCTATAGCATACACTCTTTCTGTTACGTATTCCGCGGGATTGTAACCACCCAGTACTTCCTGACGCTTCTTCAGTTCTTTCTTTTCAGCCTCCATATCGTAATCGTAAGTAGAGGCTGGCGTAGTCATGGAGGAATAACTGTAGCGCAGAATTTTGGTATTAAACTCAGGATTTACCGAAGGATAAGCCACATAGGCCGCTTCCCCAAAATCGAGGTAGTGTTCCTTTTTATTATTGTCGATAACACGCAGTTGTGTAAGACCGTTTTTCCGTTCGCTGATTACCATATAATCTTTAAACAGCTCAAAGGATTGCAGCAGTACGTCGGGTCGATGCGGAATGGTTTCTTTCCAGTTATCCCTGGTCGTTTTATCCAGCGGGCACTCCATCATGCGAAAGTTAATAGCGTCCCAGTTGGTAACGATATAAAACTTATCGTCCTTATGATCGATGGCATACAGCATATCCTTCTGGCGTGGCTGAAATACTTTAAATGCACCATCAGGCTGACTGGCGTCGAGTATACGGTATTCGTCAGAAAGCGTGCTGCCGCTGCTGATAACGATGTATTTCTGCGACTTCGTTTTATGCACACCGACATCGAACGTTTCATCTTTCTCGTAATACACCTCTTTATCCGTACTGGCCGGCTGTCCCAGTTTATGTTTGAAGATGCGCTCTTCGCGTAGTGTAACAGGATTTTTACGGGAATAGAAGATAGTTTTATTATCCGCAGCCCATACAGCACTGCCATCTGTTTCGGGCACCTGGTCGGGCAGTATTTCGCCGGTTTCGAGGTTCTTGATGTACAGGGTATATTTACGGCGGCTCACTGTATCTACCCCAAAAGCTGCCAGTTTATTATCAGGGCTGATGTCGAGGCTCGCCACCTGGTAATAGCTATGCCCTGCGGCCATTTCATTTACGTTGAGCATTACTTCTTCTGAAGCTTTCAGGTTCTCCTTTTTACGGCAGTAAATCGGGTATTCCTTTCCTTTCTCAAAGCGGGTATAATAGAAATAGCCGTTCTCGAAGTAAGGCACACTTTCATCATCTTCCTTAATCCTGGCCTTCATTTCATCGAACAGTTCTTCCTGGAGTTTTTTGGTAGACGAAAGTACCGTGTCGAGGTATTTGTTTTCGGCGGCCAGGTAGGCCAGCACCTTTTGATTTTCGCGTTCGTTCAGCCAGTAGTAATTATCGATACGTGTGTCGCCGTGGATAGTCATTTCTTTCGGCACTTTCTCCACTTCAGGCGTTTTAATATCGATCCATGCTTCGTTTATATTCATACTATGCGTCTTTTTTTCAACTTTAGCCTGGCACCCTATGCAAAACAGGGCGAGGAAACCAATATGGTAATGCTTCATGGCAGGAGTTTTTGGGATGACTAAATATAACGATTTCCGTCCGATTACGGGAGGGCATAAAAAAAGCTGCCTTTGCAGGCAGCTTTTCTATAATCACGGTTTGTTTAGTCTTCTTTGCTAAATCCGGCGCCAATAAACTCGCGGTTAAGGCGGGCGATATTGGTAAGGGAAATACCTTTAGGACACTCTGCTTCGCAGGCACCAGTGTTGGTACAGCTGCCAAAACCTTCTTTATCCATTTGCGCTACCATGTTAAGTGCGCGCTCTTTACGTTCTGGCTGCCCCTGTGGCAGCAAAGCCAGCTGGGATACCTTGGCCGAAACGAACAGCATGGCCGAAGAGTTTTTACAAGCCGCTACGCAGGCACCACAACCGATACAGGCTGCTGCTGCGAAAGCCGCATCTGCATCTGTTTTGTTGATGGGAATAGCGTTAGCGTCTACAGCGTTGCCCGTATTTACAGAGATGTAACCACCCGCTTCAATGATACGGTCGAACGAGCGACGATCAACCGTAAGATCTTTAATAACAGGGAAAGCACCAGCTCTCCATGGTTCTACGGTAATAGTATCCCCGTCGTTATAGGCGCGCATATGCAGCTGGCAGGTAGTAGTTTCGTCCCATGGTCCGTGAGCACGGCCATTGATATACATGGAGCACATGCCACAGATACCTTCGCGGCAATCGTGGTCAAATGCGACAGGTTCTTTCCCTTCGTTGATCAAGCGCTCGTTGAGAATATCGAACAGTTCGAGGAACGACATGTCTTTAGACACATCAGCTACTTGGAAACTTTCGAAATGCCCGGCATCGCTCGCATTTTTCTGGCGCCAAACTTTAAGAGTAAGATTCATAACTTTAATCGTTATTCGTTAATGGCCAGTTGCCCGGCCTGAAATGTTGTTTTCCTTATCAGACCTTAATTACTTGTAGTTACGTTTGCTTGGATGCACAATTTCGAACACCAGTTCTTCTTTATGCAGTTCGTAATTGCTCTGACCTTTAAATTCCCATGCAGCCACGTAAGCAAAGTTGTCGTCATCGCGCAGTGCTTCACCTTCATCCGTTGATTCTTCACGGAAGTGGCCACCGCAGGACTCTCTACGATTCAGTGCGTCGATACACATCAGTTCACCCAGTTCCAGGAAGTCGGCAACACGGCCGGCCTTTTCCAGTTCAGGATTAAACTCGTCGAGCGTACCTGGCACCCGCACATCTTTCCAGAACTCTTCGCGCAGGGCTTTGATTTCTTCGATGGCTTCTTTCAGGCCCTGTTCGTTACGGGCCATACCGCATTTATCCCACATAATTTTGCCGAGGGCTTTGTGGAAGTGATCTACGGAGTGTTTGCCTTTGATATTGATGAATTTTTCCAGTATCGCTTTTGCACTGTTCTCTGCTTCTACGAATGCAGGGTGGTCAGTAGATATTGCTTTAGTCTGGATATCGTCTGCAAGGTAGTTACCGATAGTGTAAGGGATTACGAAGTAACCATCTGCCAGGCCCTGCATCAGTGCAGATGCGCCCAGGCGGTTAGCACCGTGATCGGAGAAGTTGGCTTCGCCGAGACAATACAAACCAGGGATAGTGGTCATCAGTTCATAATCTACCCACAGGCCGCCCATGGTATAGTGCACGGCAGGGTAAATACGCATCGGTGTTTCGTAAGGGTTTTCGCCGGTAATTTTCGCATACATGTCGAACAGGTTACCGTACTTTTCCTTTACTACCTCTTTACCCATGCGGATAATTTCATCTTTCGGCACGTTCGTAAGACCGCGTTTACCTACTTCGATTTTGCCGTAACGTTCTATCGCTTCCGCATAATCGAGGTACACAGCGAGTTTGGAAGCCCCCACACCGTAGCCGGCATCGCATCTTTCTTTAGCTGCGCGGGAGGCTACGTCACGTGGAACCAGGTTACCGAAGGCAGGGTACCTTCTTTCGAGGTAGTAATCCCTTTCGTCTTCAGGAATATCTGAAGCTTTACGATTGTCGTTTTGTTTTTTAGGTACCCAGATGCGGCCGTCGTTACGGAGCGACTCAGACATCAGCGTAAGCTTAGACTGGTGGTCGCCGGAAACAGGGATACAGGTAGGGTGAATTTGGGTGAAACATGGGTTACCGAAGAAGGCACCTTGTTTGTGGGCTTTCCAGGCAGCTGTTACGTTAGAACCCATGGCGTTGGTAGACAGGTAGAACACGTTACCATAACCGCCGGTGCAAAGCAATACGGCATGGCCAAAGTGACGTTCGATTTTACCGCTGATCAGGTCGCGGGCAATGATGCCGCGGGCCTTACCATCTACTTTTACCACTTCCAGCATTTCGTGGCGGCTGTAAAGTGTTACGTTACCGAGGGCCACCTGGCGCTGCAGGGCCGAGTAGGCACCTAACAACAGCTGCTGACCGGTTTGGCCTGCTGCGTAGAAGGTACGTTGTACCTGTGTACCACCGAAGGAACGGTTGCTCAGCAATCCGCCATATTCGCGGGCAAAGGGAACACCCTGGGCCACACACTGGTCGATAATAGCGGCACTTACTTCGGCCAGGCGGTGTACGTTACCTTCACGGGCGCGGTAGTCACCACCTTTTACGGTATCATAAAACAAACGGAACACAGAGTCACCGTCGTTCTGGTAGTTTTTAGCGGCATTGATACCACCCTGAGCAGCAATACTGTGCGCACGGCGTGGGCTATCCTGGAAATAAAAAGCTTTAACCTTGTAGCCCAGCTCTGCCAGCGATGCGGCTGCAGATGCACCGGCGAGGCCTGTACCAACCACTATCACTTCAATCTTACGCTTGTTGGCAGGGTTTACCAGCTTAACTGTGCTTTTATATTTGCTCCATTTAGTTTCGAGCGGACCAGCAGGAATTTTTGCGTTCAACATATATCCTTACTTTTCTAGTATTGTTTAAAGAAAATAACTACGGGAATCAGGGCAAAGCCAGCGGGAATAAGGATTCCGAAGAACCAAACACCGATGAAGTTGATGATGCCGTTATATTTTTTATGATTGAGGCCAAAAGTCTGGCAGGCGCTCTTAAACCCGTGAATGAGGTGAAAAGACAGGCCGATCATGCCTATAACGTAGATGATTACGTTATACTCGTGCGTAAATGCCTGCTGCACCACGAGGTACAGGTCTCTGTACTCTTCGGTGCCACCATAACTGGCTGTTGGTACGTCTACCCCATAGTGCATAGCCCACCAGAACTGTGCAAGGTGTACCACCAGGAAGATGAACAGGATGCTGCCCATCATCGCCATTTGGCGGCTGAACCAGGAAGATGTTTTGTTACCAGGCTTCACCGCGTACTTGACAGGACGCGCGGCCAGGTTCTTAAATGTGAGTTGCAGGGCCAGTATGGCATGCAATAAGATAACCACCTTCAGGCCCCAGGCTATAAACTGGATAAGGCCATTGTGGCTCATAAACGTGGCGTAAGTGTTAAAGGCGTGACCTTCGTCGTTATACAGCAGTGAAATATTGCCCGCAAGGTGGACAATCACAAAGCTGCAAAGGAAAAACCCGGTTGCACCCACTAATAACTTCTTACCAATCGAGGTATTAAAGAATTGTGACCATTTCATAAGATAAGTTCTAAGCTCCCTTTAGATAAAAAATGAATATTTGAAATGTTCGGGCAAATTTAAAGCATGAAAAATTAAAAGCAAATGATATTTATCACCAAATGACAGTATAATAACGGGGATAACCGGCTATTGTTCAGGGCCGGCAACAGGTAAAAGAGACGAAAAAGGGCTTATTCGAGCCTTCTCATCATCCAGTTATCTACCAGGTTAAAAAAATGCTGAGGCTGGAAAGTACGCCATTTAGCCTCGTCCAGCAGGTGAATATAGTTAGTTAACCGCGACCGCTCGAAGTCGTACTGTGTTTGTTGAGGCATGTTTATAGCCACTATCCATCCGCCCTCATCCTTAATATCATCCCACCATTCTTCGTAATAACAATCGTCGTCGGCAAAGAAATTAAGTACGTTTTCAGTGATGAGGATGAATTTATAGATGCCTTTGGCAATCAAAAGGTCAATAATTTCCCGCTTGAGGGTCATGATATTGTTCTCGACCGCATCGTTCCACTCTCCGAGCATTTCGATGATCGCATAGTTATACTGGTAGTCGGCGATCAATATCTTCATATAAAGATTGGGTGCGCCAAAGTCGTCCCATTGCGGGTGGACATAGTAATTGTATACGGTATTTGAAAACTCAAACTCGCTATACTCACGCCCATAAAAGGGCGATTGTTCATCTTCTTCGGCGGTGTATAAATGTCGCCAGTTATAAAAAGGTTCTATCTCGTGCATACCTGTAAATACCGGGTTATCAGGGGCAAGTTAAAAAATTATCTGGTATTAAAATTTTTGCTGAAATCGTCTTTTTTCTTTAAAATAATATGGCGAAAGTCAAAGTGGCATTGCAACGGCGCGAGCCATGCAATGCCACTTTCTTATTTTTTAAACAAACGCTTTTACCTTATTGCTTCCACGGCCTTTTTCACACTACCATGCTGCAGCAGTAATGCTTTGGCGGCATCGTAATCCTGCATGTCCAGTCTTTCCATCAGCATTTTAATGCCACGGTCTACCAGCTTTTCGTTGCTCAGCTGCATGTTCACCATTTTATTATCCTCTACCCTGCCCAACTGGATCATTACAGCGGTAGATATCATGTTCAAGACCAGTTTTTGGGCGGTACCGCTTTTCATACGGGTGCTGCCGGTTACGAATTCAGGGCCTACCACCACTTCGATGGGGAAGTCGGCTTCTGCGGATACGGGAGAGCCCGGGTTGCAGGAAATGCTACCGGTAACGATGCCACGTTTGCGGCACTCACGGAGGGCATTGATTACGTAAGGCGTGGTACCGCTGGCTGCGATGCCTACCACAACGTCATTATTAGTTATTTCGTATTTCAGAAGATCTTCCCAGCCCTGTTCGCGGCTGTCTTCCGCAAACTCAACCGCTTTACGGATGGCGCTGTCGCCACCGGCGATGAGACCTATTACCAGGCCGTGAGGAACACCAAATGTGGGCGGGCATTCTGAGGCATCTACGATACCCAGGCGGCCGCTGGTGCCAGCTCCGAGGTAAAAAAGCCTGCCACCCGACAACATTTTATCGGAAACGGCGGTAATCAGCTGTTCAATCTGCGGCATGGCCGCCTCCACCGCTACAGGAACGGTTTTGTCTTCGTTATTGATGTTTTTCAATAATTCCGGTACACTCATTTTCTCCAGGTGCCGGTACTGAGACGGTTGCTCGGTAATTTTTTTAAATTCCATGTTGGATGACAAATGACCGGGATTAATTCCCTGGTCTCTTTAATATTGATATCAAATAGTTTGCCGGTGTTAATCAGCCTGGTGATATGCTACCAGCCCGGCCATAGGACTCTTAATGATCTTACCCAATTGCAGTTCGTACAGTTGGCATAGCTCTTCCAGTACATCCTTATAATACCAGGCAATACTGCCTGTGAAGTGCAAAGGTACGGTCCAGCTTTGAGGGTATTTATAAATATGATTAAAAAAGAACTCGTTTAATCCGTCTTCCAGTATATTTTCTATCATAAAATGCCCCCTGTTCTCGGCCAGGAAGGTCGCAAACGATGCCAGGTAACGATTGGGCAGCGGTTGGCGGTATACATTATCAAGAATATCGTCTTTGGTGACGTTAAACTTCTGATCGAAGCGAAAACGCAACTCGTCATCAAATGTATGATAAAGATAATATTGCAGAATTTTTTTACCTAAGAAAGTTCCGCTTCCCTCATCTCCCAACACATATCCCAGCCCAGGGTTGTTCTTTTCTATCTCCTTACCATTATAATAGCAGGAATTAGAACCTGTGCCCAGGATGCTGGCTACACCGGGCGAGCGGCCGCAAAGTCCACGTGCAGCGCCCATCAGGTCGTGCTGTACTTCGTTGGCCGAGTTGGGAAATACCGCATTTAAGGCGTCAAGCACCTTTTGGCTGTTAATCGGGCTTGCACAACCGGTGCCATAGAAGAAAACTTCGTCTATCGCCGTTCCCGCTGGTAATTGCGGCTGCAGTTCACCGCTAAAAATCCCGGCAATTTGTTCCAAAGTCTGGAAGTATGGGCTGACACCCTGTGTATGGATAGTAGTCTGGTTTTCTCCGTTCAACAGACACCACTCCGTTTTAGTCGATCCACTGTCTGCTATCAGCTTTGTCTTTGCAGGCATTACTTTGGTTATTGTTTAGGAAAATTAAATAAGATGAATGGATGATGTTTGCTCGTGAATATGCTATTTTTGTCACAAGTTAAGGAAAACGCTTTCACTAAAGCAAATTATAAAACCAGTAACCGGGACCAAACTAAAGCGGTTAATCAAAGTTTTTATGCCGAACAACAGAAGGTTGAATGTATTCTTACCCTTGTTATTTGCGATTGTACTAGCACTGGGAATGTATCTGGGACACAAAATGCCGGCCGCGAGGAACAGCGATTCTGCCATATTTTTCAGGCAGAATAACAGGGGCACCGTTCAGGAAGTGCTGGACCTGTTGAAATTCAATTATGTAGATACACTTGATGTAAACGATATACAGCAGGAAGCGATCGAGGGGATGTTAAGTCACCTGGACCCCCACTCCATATATATACCACCCGCACAGGTACAGTCAGTGAACGAAGACCTGCAGGGAAACTTTGAAGGTATTGGTGTGGAGTTCAACATCACCAACGATACGGTGAATGTGGCCGGGGTAATACCGGACGGTCCTTCATCTGCAGCAGGTGTACTTACCGGCGACAAGATCATTAAGGTAGATGACTCGTTGATCGCAGGTAAGAAAATCACCTCAGAGAACATCCGTAAGCTGCTGCGAGGTCCTAATGGCAGTAAAGTGAAAACCACCATGCTGCGCGATGGACAAACAAAGGACATCGTGATCAAAAGAGGACTTATACCATTGCTGAGCGTAGACGCCAGCTATATAGTGGCACCAAGCACCGGTTATATCAAACTGAACAAATTCTCTGAAACCAGTTATGACGAATTCCTGGCTGCGGTGCGTAAACTCACCAAACAGGGCATGACCAAACTGATACTCGACCTTCGCCAAAACAATGGCGGACTGTTGGATGCCGCAACCCGTATTGCCGATGAGGTACTGGAAGACCGGCAGATCATCGTGTACACACAGGGTAAAGCTTATCCACGCCAGGATTATAAAACGCAGAAGCCCGGTTCATTCGAGAAAGGCGGCCTCGCCGTTCTTACTGATGAAGGCTCCGCCTCTGCGAGTGAAATTCTGGCCGGCGCCATCCAGGACTACGACCGTGGAGTGATCATTGGTCGCCGTACTTTCGGCAAAGGCCTGGTACAGGAACCCTTTGAACTCAACAACGGTGGCACCCTGCGCCTTACCATCGCCAGGTACTACCTGCCATCCGGCCGCAGTATCCAGAAATCTTACAAAGAAGGGCGTGCCGCTTACGACGAAGACCTGACCGAGCGTTATAACCATGGCGAATTCCTGAACGGCGACAGCATCCGCCAGGCCGATACCATGAAATACCAGACAGCCAAAGGCCGTATCGTTTATGGCGGCGGCGGTATTACACCAGACATCTTTATTCCGTTCGATACATCGCGTTACTCCTCTGGTTTAACCGAACTGTATACCCGTACGGTACTATCCGACTTTGTATATAATTATTATATTAAACACCGCACACAGTTCGACGGGTACAAGTCGCCGGAAGACTTTAACAAGCAATTTTCCGTAAGTCCTGACCTGTACAGAGAGTTTCTTGCCTATGCAGAAAAAGAAAATGTGAAGGTAAAAACATTAACTTCCAGGGATGAACCCGAGGTTAAGACAAGATTAAAGGCTATGTTTGCAAGACAATTGTGGAGAACGGAAGGCTTTTACCAGGTAAGCAACGGAAACGACCCGGTAATTAAAAAAGCAATAGAGGAGTTACAAAAGAGCAAGTAAGTACGAACAAGCATAAAAAAGGGAGAAACGATGTCGTTTCTCCCTTTTTGTTTTAATAAGCTTCTTTGACTGCCACAACAGCATCTGGTTTAAGATCGTAAAAGATAATACAACCTTCGATCGCCAGGATATAGGCACCATAAATCCAGAAATTGAACGAGTCGGGCGACATATTGCCCGAGCTCACAGAGATCAGGAAGAAGGGCACATAGGCGTACACGATGCCCAACACCAACAAGATAGCCTTGATAGTGAATGGATTAGAATAGCGTGCATTGAGCCAGCGGGTAGAGAAGTACAGCAGTACCCATCCCGGAATAGAAAAAAGTGTTCCCCAGATAAAGGCCAGAGCAACAAACAGCAGTGATACTTCGCTGGTTACGTTAAGTCCTCTTAAAAGCATAAAGGCCATGTAAATCAAGGGAGTGAGTCCGAAGGCTGTAAGCCATACGTTTGTAGCGTACTCGAATGAATTGGTACGGTTCATAGGGATTCGTTTTTAGGACTGCGTCAGCAGCCAGTAGGTGTAAAATTCAGGTATACGGTCTGTTTTAAATCAATAGGTGACTGTCGCCAGTTCAAGTGCAAAGATATGGTGAAAACATAAAATATTAAAGCAGGGGCCGGCTGGGAGGGGTCAGCATTTGGTTAAGATGAGCGATAAGAAGATATCCTTCAGTTAATTATAGCAGTGTGTGATTTTCGTGTTATAGGAAGAACTGATGGTATTTTAACAAAGGTGTTGGAGCTACCCCGGAGTGTGGAAAAGAGTATGAAGAGAGCTAGGTTAGAGTGTAGAGCAGAGAGGTAAGATACCATCAAAAAACTAGCTATTGTGATATAAAAGGCTGTTTATCATCCTGTTGTTCTGACATCAGCGATGAAGATGGCGGGGTGGCGGCAAGGAATTACCACTTGGCAGGATGGATAGGGGTAAGCATTAAACAAAAATCCCCTCCGCAGGGCGAAGGGGACTAATACTTCTTGCAAGAAAGTTATCGTAAAACGATTTTTCTTGATTAGTGGTGTGCAGCAGCGCTGTCAGCAGGAGCAATAGCTGAAGAATCAGTAGCAACTGAAGAATCAGCAGGAGCAGTAACTGGAGCTTCGATTGGAGCAGCAGGAGAATCCAGTTTAGTGGTATCACCTGTAGTAGAAGCAGCATTGTTACAAGCAGCGAAAGATGCAGCTGCGAAAGCGAGTACGAATAATTTTTTCATGTGATTTTTTAAGTTTAAATCGACGCAAAGCTATTCAATTTTTTGAATATACAAACTATCAAAAAATATAATAAATAGATTTTAGCCCTATTTATTTTTTGCGGAAGAAGATCTTTACCGGAACACCTTGGAAATCAAAGTGACTTCTAATCTGGTTTTCCAGGTAATTTCTATATGGCTCCTTAATATCGTCCGGCAGGTTAGCAAAAAAGGCAAAAGCGGGCGTATAAGTCGGCAATTGTGTTACATATTTAATTTTGATAGGTGTACCACGGACTACAGGTGGCTTGTATGACTCTATCGCCTTGAGCATCACGTCGTTAAGCTTAGAAGTAGGGATTTTCTTCACCCTATTTTCAGCCACCTGCAGAGCCACTTCGATAGCCTTGAAGATACGCTGCTTTTCAGGTACAGAGGTAAAGATGATGGGCACATCCACGAATGGGGCCATCCTTTTCTTCAATTCCTTTTCATAGTCGCGGGCAGAGTTGGTTTCCTTATCATCTACCAGGTCCCACTTATTAACCAGCACTACGAGGCCTTTACCTTTACGGGCGGCCAGGCTGAAGATGCTAAGGTCCTGAGCGGTAATGCCCTTTTCGGCATCCAGTAGCAGCAGGCAAACATCAGCCTCATCCATAGCACGGATCGCGCGGATCACGGAGTAGAACTCCAGGTCTTCGTGCACTTTAGACTTACGACGGATACCAGCGGTATCGATCAGTATAAAGTCCTTCTGGAACATCTTATAGCGGGTATGAATGGTATCTCTTGTTGTACCGGCAATGTCGGATACAATGTTACGCTCCTCGCCTATCAGTGCATTAAGGAGCGATGATTTACCGACATTCGGCTGACCGATGATCGCTATTTTAGGGATTTCGCCTGTTTCTTCGGGGGCATCAAGATCGTCTGTGTAATGTGACACTACATCGTCGAGCAGTTCGCCGGTACCGCTACCGGTGATAGAAGACAGGAAGTGCGTGTGTTCAAAACCGAGGCTGTAAAACTCGGTAGCGTCCAGTTGGCGTTCTCCATTGTCTACTTTATTCACTACAACGTAAACAGGCTTGTCTGTACGACGCAGCAGGTCGGCCATGCTGGCGTCGAGGTCAGTGATGCCGGTGGTCACATCGCACATGAAGAGGATCACATTCGCCTCATTCATGGCTACTGTTACCTGCTTGCGGATCTCACGCTCAAATATATCATCACTACCGACAACGAAACCGCCGGTATCTATTACGTTAAACGTTTTGCCGTTCCAGTCTGCCACGCCATATTGCCTGTCGCGCGTAACACCGCTAAAATCGTCTACAATTGCTTTTCTTTGCTCGAGCAGACGATTAAACAGCGTAGATTTACCCACATTCGGACGTCCAACAATAGCTACAGTAAAACCAGCCATGGTATTAATTCTTTTAAATTTTCAGTTAATCAGCTAAATCCGTATTCTTTCAAATACGTATCATTATCGCGCCATTTATTGCGCACTTTTACAAACAGTTCAAGGAACACTTTACGTCCGATGAATGCTTCTATATCTTTTCTGGCCTGTGTTCCCAGTTCACGGATAGATTTACCACCGGCACCGAGGATGATCGCTTTCTGCGTTTCGCGTGTAACGATGATCTCTGCGGTTATCTTGGTAAGTGTGTCCTTTTCCTGGAACTGTGTAACGACCACGGTTGTGTGATAAGGGATTTCCTCATCATACAGATAAAATATTTTTTCACGCACCATTTCCGCTACGAAGAAGCGGGTGGAACGGTCTGTCAGTGTATCTTCCGGATAAAACGGTTCGCTTTCGGGCAGGAAAGAAACGATCGCTTCTTTCAAGTCCTTCAGGTTCTTTTTCTGCATAGCAGAGATGAACAGGATCGTTTTAGCTTTGCCCCATGCCTTGCATTTTTCGTGCAATGCTTCAATCTCTTCCTTGCTCAATACATCCATTTTGTTGATCACCAGGATAAGGGATGGCGCTTTGAGTTTAAGTTCAGCGAACATCTCCAGGCTTTCGTCCACGTTATCACGTGGGTCGATCATGAGCAGGGCAACATCTGCATCTTCGAGCGCCGACTTTACCGCTCCCATCATACGTTCGTGGAGTTTGTATTTAGGATCGATGATGCCAGGGGTATCTGAGAACACGATCTGGTAGCCAGGCTCGGTAACAACGGCTGTGATGCGGTGCCTGGTGGTTTGCACCTTTGGCGACACAATAGCCAGCTTTTCGCCCAGCAAAGCGTTCAGCAGGGTACTCTTACCTGCATTAGGCTTACCGAAAATGTTTACAAATCCCGCACGGTGCATGTTGGTTATTTAAGTTGATGAGTTATATGGAAAAGACGGGGATAACAACTTGTAACTCCAGCCCACAATGGATGTATTTCTTTTGCAAAGATCCTTGAATCATTCCAAATAAAAAAAGCCGAAACAAGTTCGGCTTTTTTCTCTTCTGTAGCGAGGAGAGGATTCGAACCTCTGACCTTCGGGTTATGAGCCCGACGAGCTACCTCTGCTCTACCTCGCAATGTGGATGCAAATATAGGTTGATTTTCATTGCTGCCAAATCTTTCTTTAAAAAAAACAGAACGGCATCTTTACATCATTGTCTGAAACTCTTTACTACAAAGGCTTACAGCGATCAAATATTTTTTTACAAAAACTTAATACGCATTACTTCGCTTGAATAATTGTTTCGATTATCAATGTGTAAGTGGTACAAAATCGGTGTCTGTTTAGCGAATGAAATATGAAAATATTTTTAATACAATTGATATGGGGCGTGTTGATTACTCAATGTTTTTGTTTTCTGAACAACGGTGGAATAGTTTGCCGTGAGGCCGGTAGAGATATCTTATCAAAAGGCGGATATATAACAAAAGTAAAAATGCAGCAAACACATGTTAACTAGCGAGATGGGCACAACTGCCTGATGCGATGACACAGATCTGCGGCTCAACTGTTTTTCCAATGATGAAAAAGTTGCCCGGAAATGATTCTGAAACAGAAACGAGTGACAGCACACGTTGTATCCACCCTTCGAATTAATTAGCAGAACCTACTAATAGCGTTACTACCGTTGAAGTAGTTGATCTTTTGTTTAGAATATGAAACTGAGTTGAGTGATGGCACACGTTGTATCCACCTTCTAATGAATTAGCAGAACCTACTAACAGCGTTAGTGCCGCTGAAGTAGTTGATCTTTTGTTTAGAATCTGAAACTGAGTTGAGTGATGGCACACGTTCTATCCACCTTCGAATGAATTAGCAGAACTCTACTAATATCGTTACTGCCGTTGAAGTAGTTGATCTTTTGTTTAGAATCTGAAACTGAGTTGAGTGATGGCACACGTTGTATCCACCTTCTAATGAATTAGCAGAACTCTACTAATATCGTTACTGCCGTTGAAGTAGTTGATCTTTTGTTTAGAATCTGAAACTGAGTTGAGTGATGGCACACGTTGTATCCACCTTCGAATGAATTAGCAGAACCTACTGATAGCGTTACTGCCGTTGAAGTAGTTGATCTTTTGTTTAGAATCTGAAACTGAATTGAGTGATGGCACACATTGTATGCACCTTCGAATGAATTAGCAAAACCCACCAATAACGTCACCGTCGTTGAAAGCAGTTAATCTTTAGGTTTATAATGTCGGTATATACACCGCACATAAAGATATAGGCTGAAGCTCCCAGCAGCGCTACTACCGCTGAAGTGAGTGACTGTAAGATTTACAGTACGATATATACACCGCCTGGATGGATAACTGAACGTTTGCCCAAGGTAGTTGCAGCCGCTTAAGTGAGTGACACAACGGCGGCTGAATAGAGACCAAATGCCTGTTCCCCCATCTTTCAAACTATTCAACATTCAACCATAAAGCGAAGCATCCTCATCCGGCGGTGTATACTTTATTCTTCACTTTACATAGTTGCGCTATTAGTACGTTCAACAGTACAGACGTTTTCAAAAAAGGCAACAGTAATTGAAACACGTTACCATGCTTCAATTACTGTACCGCTGATGTTAGAATGGTAAATCATCGGCTGTTTGCGGCCCATAAGCTACGGCTTGTTCTGGTTGTACCAGACCATCTCCATCACGTTTACTACCGCCAACAAGGCTTAACTTGTTTACCAATACCCTTAGCGCAGCACCGGCGCTGCCGTCCTTTGCAATGTAAGCTTCAACCCGTGGATTGCCCTCAATGTACACCTGCACACCTTGTGTGAGGTACGGACCCACGTTGGGCTGGTTCCACAGCGCACAATCGGCCCATATGGTACGCTCACAAGGTTTACCAAGTGCATCTTTAAAGCGCTCGTTATAAGCAACACTAAAGTTAAGTACACTTTTACCACTTACTTCTTTTAAAACGGCATTTTGGCCCAAATGCCCAATCATCTGAAATTTGATCATTGGATATGATATTAAAGGTTAACGAATAAAAAAATCTGGGCTTCTTTTTGTGCGGGGGAATATGAAGTTAAGTAATTCTCAGAAGCCGCAAAATATTTTTTCCGTTTTTTTATTTATCCAGTGCTACCTTTGCATTGGAAACCGGTTGTAGACACAATCAGCCGGCAAGGCAGCAAACCAATTTAATTTACGGCTGCCGGTTTCACCTCGGGGTGCCTTACTATCAGGCTGAGATCAGACCCGTTGAACCTGGACCAGGTAATGCTGGTTAGGAAAGGCAGGGAAAAGTTTTCCTTACCTGTTATGTTTTTGATAGTTGCCATGTACCGGATGTACATGCTTCGTGTATTTGCTGTTCGCCTTTGTGCGACTGCATTACATGCTATTTATTAAATTGATTAAACAGGAAATAAAGATGAAAAAACTCATGCTCCTGGCGCTGCTGTTTATTACAGTCGCCGCACAGGCACAGGTGGTGGTGAATGGCACTATTACCGATAAAAACTCCGGCAGACCTATTGAAGGTGCTACCGTGAGCATTCTTTCCAATGGCGCTCATACCGACAATAAAGGTCATTATCGTATTACACTCCGCGAAGCGGGTAACTATACTGTACTGGCCAGTTTTCTAGGCTACAAATCCTATAAGGCCTCAGCAACCCTCAGCGCCGGCAATAACACGCTTGACATAACTATCGAAGAAACAGGGCTGTTCGTGAAACCAGTGGAAATCAGCAGTCTGCGTGCAGGCGCCAAAGCGCCTTTCACCAAATCGACGTTGAACGCGGAAGACATCCGCCAGCAGAACCTTGGACAGGATTTACCGCTGTTACTGAACCAATTACCAGGCGTAGTAACGAACTCTGATGCTGGCGCCGGCATTGGTTATACTAACTTCCGTGTACGTGGCTCGGACATCACACGTGTAAATGTTACTGTAAACGGCATTCCTATTAACGACGCGGAATCGCAGGGTACTTTCTTCGTAAACATGCCCGACTTTGCATCGTCTGTAAACAGCATACAGCTGCAGCGCGGTGTTGGTACATCTACTAATGGTGCAGGTGCTTTTGGCGCTTCGCTCAACCTGAGTACCAATACTTTCAATGATAAGGCATATGGTGAAGTAGATAATAGTTTCGGCTCGTTCAACAGTTGGAAACATACGGTCAAAGCGGGTTCAGGATTGATTAACGATCACTTTACCATCGATGCCCGCCTCTCTAAAATTACTTCTGATGGCTACATAGACCGCGCCAGTTCAGACCTGGAATCGTTTTATACTTCGGCCGCTTACATCGATAAGAAAACTGCGATCCGCCTGAACGTATTCGGTGGTAAGGAAAAAACTTACCAGGCATGGAATGGGGTGGATTTTGCTACACTTGATACCAATCGCACTTATAACTCAAGTGGCACTGCAAAACCAGGCAAACCATACGACAATGAAACGGACAACTATCAGCAAACGCATTATCAACTGTTTCTCAACCAGTCGATCACCAGTAATTTGAACTTCAACGTAGCCCTGCACCTTACACGTGGCAAGGGTTATTATGAAGTTTATAACGCGGAAGAAGCTTATGGCGACTATGGTATAACACCGCCTGCCGGTCAAACGGAAACGGACATGATCCGCCAGTTGTGGCTAGATAACTACTTTTACGGTGGCGTATTTTCGATCAACCAGAACCTTAACAAGTTCGCCTGGAGCCTTGGTGGCGGTTGGAACCGCTACGACGGCGATCACTACGGAAAAATCATCTGGGCGCAAAACGGAGGTATCGATAAAGATTACAGGTGGTACGACCTTGATGCGAAAAAAACAGACTTCAACATCTACTGGAAAGGTGAATACAGCATTATAGAGAAGCTGAAAGTATTTGCAGACATGCAATACCGCCATGTGGGCTACGACATCAACGGCTTCCGAAAAAATCCGGATGTGGTGCAGAATAACAAATACGATTTCTTCAACCCGAAGGTGGGTGTTACCTATAACGTGAGCCCGAATCAATATGCGTACGCTTCGTTCGCGATCGGCAATAAAGAGCCCAACCGCGACGATTTCGAAGCGGGTGTTGCCAACACACCCAAAAAAGAAACATTGCGTAACCTGGAGGCTGGCTATGTATACGCCGGTCAGCACGCAGGCATACAGGCTAACGTGTATTACATGAACTACAAAGACCAACTGGTGCTTACCGGCAAGGTGAATGACGTAGGCGCTTACACCCGCAGCAATATTCCTGAAAGCTATCGCCTCGGCCTGGAGTTGCAAGGTAATGTTGACCTTGGCAACTACTTCGCACTGGCAGCAAACGTTGCCTTAAGCCGTAATAAAATCAAAGATTTTTCTGAGTACCTCGACGACTACGATAACGGCGGACAAAAGATAGAAGCACATGGCGAAACGGACATTTCGTTCTCCCCTGCCCTCACCGGCGGTTATACGTTCACGATTAAACCGCTTAAAAGCCTCCATTTAGACCTTTTAGGCAAATATGTGAGCAGACAGTACCTCGACAACACATCGGATAAAAACAGGAGCCTGGGCGACTACTATACGCAAGACGTGCGTATCAATTACGCCGTACCACAAAAACTGTTTAAAGAGCTGGGCTTACAATTAATGTTGAATAACATCTTCGACCGCATGTATACACCGAATGGTTATACTTTCAGCTACATCGAAGGCGGCAGCACGCAGACCTTCAATTACTACCTGCCAATGGCCGGATTTAATTTCATGGCCGGCGTTCACATCAGTTTCTAACCAACGTCCTGATAAACTGAGAGCATCCACTTTATGGTGGATGCTTTTTTTATGCTAGAAAAGCATTTGCGTTACGACAGATGCTTTCAGTGTTGAGATGTTATTCCCTGAAACTATCCCCTCCTAAAACTAAAAAGCATCTGCCCCACGACAGATGCTTTTTAGCTTACTACTAATATTTTTATTTAACAAGACTGTCTACTGCTTTGTGGACACTTTCGAAATTAAAATCGCCGAGTACTTTATCCATCATCCCCTTAATCTGTGCGGTGCAAAGGTTGCCAATGCTGCCTTCGTGCGTATGATTCACTTTTGTATCGGTAGTAAAAGTTCCGTTTTCGATATCGTACCCAACTTTTTTGTAGGCTTCGCGGAACGGGGTGCCTTCGAGTACGAGGTTGTTCACCACTTCCACACTAAAAAGATATTTGTACTTCTCATCTTCAAGGATACCATCTTTCACCTTCACATTTTCGATCATCAGTTTCGCCATGTGAATGCAGGCAGTAAGCTGACCGAATGCAGGAAACAGGTTTTCTTTTAATAGCTGTAAATCACGGTGATAGCCTGAAGGAAGGTTCACCGTCATCATGGCAATTTCATTTGGCAGGGCCTGAAGTTTGTTGCAATGCGAACGGATCAGCTCCCAAACATCCGGGTTCTTTTTATGAGGCATGATGCTGGAACCGGTAGTTAGTTCATCCGGGAAACTGATGAAGCCGAAGTTCTGGTTCATGAACAGGCACGCGTCCATCGCCATTTTAGAAAGTGTGGCAGCAATACCGGAAAGCGCAAATGCTACGATCTTTTCTGTTTTGCCACGGCCCATTTGCGCATACACTACGTTATAGTTTAAATCTTCAAAGCCCAGCAACTGCGTAGTCATGGTACGGTTGAGGGGGAAAGATGAACCATAACCGGCAGCAGAACCCAGAGGGTTTTTATTGACGGTTTTATAGGCACTTTGCAATACGATCAGATCGTCGACCAGGCTTTCTGCATATGCACCAAACCATAAACCGAAGGAAGATGGCATGGCGATCTGAAGATGGGTGTAACCTGGCAGCAGGTGGTTTTTATACGCTTCGCTCTGTGACTGCAACAGGTCGAACAAGGCTTTCACCTCTCCTACCAATACTTCCAGCTCATGGCGAAGAAATAGTTTCAGGTCCACTAAAACCTGGTCGTTACGGGAACGGCCACTATGTATCTTTTTACCTACTTCACCCAAACGGCGGGTGAGCAATAATTCCACCTGTGAGTGAATATCTTCTACTCCATCTTCCAGTTTAAAATCACCGTCTTGTATCTCTTTATAAATATTCTTCAGTTCCCGTTGCAATACCGCCAGTTCATCTGCCGTAAGCAGGTTAATGGATTGCAGCATGGCAATATGCGCCAGCGATCCCAGCACGTCGAAGGGCGCAAGGTAGGTGTCCATTTCCTGGTCCTTTCCTACAGTGAACTTTTCTACAGCGGCAAGGGCTGCCTTATCTTTTTGCCATAATTTCATATCGCTCGTGTTACAGCAAACGCTACGCGTTCACCATGGTCAATAATCTGATATAAGTATCGATTCCCTGGCGTATTTCGTCCAGGTAAATAAATTCGTCGGCAGTATGCGAACGGGCAGAGTCGCCGGGACCAATTTTAATAGAAGTCGCCGGTATCAGCGCCTGGTCAGAGGTGGTAGGCGATCCGTAATGTTTTTTACCGATGCTTAAACCTGCCTGCACAAAAGGATGATCTAAAGGAATAGAAGATGGGCGCATACGCATAGAGCGGGGTTTTACTTCACACTGCACGTTCTGCTTCACCGTTTCCAGTATTTCTTCTAACGTATATTTATCCGTAGCCCTCACATCCACCACGAACGAACAATCGGCGGGCACTACGTTGTGGGCTTTGTTTGAAGTTTGAATAACCGTCACGCTCATCTTCACCGGACCCAATGTTTCAGATACTTCAGGGAAACGGTAATCGCGGAACCATTCTATATCCTTCACTGCTTTGTACAATGCGTTCTCCCCTTCTTCTCTCGCCGCATGTCCGGCCTTCCCATTACTGGTACAATCCAGCACCATCAACCCTTTTTCTGCTACGGCCATATCAGTTAAAGTAGGTTCTCCTACAATGGCAAAGTCTATTGACGGCAAATCTTTTAATATGCTTTCAATTCCGTTTACACCGCTGATCTCTTCCTCGGCAGTGGCTGCCAGCACAATATTGTACCGCAAATCTTTCTCCTCATAGAAGTGCGCAAAGGCAGCGATCAGGCTTACTAAACAGCCGCCGGCATCGTTGCTGCCAAGACCGTACAATTTACCATCCACTACATCCGGAGCAAATGGATCGCGGGTATATTGCGGGTTAGGCTTTACGGTATCGTGGTGAGAATTTAGGAGGATGGTGGGTTTGGCGGGATCAAAGTATTTGTTGAGCGCCCAAACATTATTGAGGTGTTGTTGATAAGTAACGCCCCTGTTCTCCAGGAATTGCGCAATAGCGGCAGCTGTTCCCTGTTCTTCCCTGCTAATGGAAGGAATGGAGATCAGCTGTTGTAAAAGTTGTACTGCATCGTCATAGCGTTGTTGGTCCCACATAGTCAGCGTATTAATGTACCGGCTACGGCCCCGGTGGTATTCAGCAGCACATCGTTCGCATGTCCAATCAGCACTTCATTCACTCCGCTCCCGATCGCTGAGAAAGCGTTTTCCAGCTTTGGCAAAATACCGTCCGATAAAATACCGTCTGCCAGTAACTGTGTATATATTTCCCGGTCTATCAGGTTGATAACCGCGTTGTCGTCGTTCGCATCGCGCAGCACCCCTTTCTTCTCAAAGCAATAAATCAGTCGCACCGTAAAGTGAGCTGATAAAGCTATAGCGAGCGAAGAAGCGATAGTGTCTGCATTTGTATTCAGTATCTGCCCTCTACTATCATGTGTAAGGGGAGAAAAAACCGGGGTGAGACCAGCAGCCAGTATGGCTTTAAGCGGTTGTACGTTCAGCTGTGCAGCATCCACATCTCCCACAAAACCATAATCAATCGTTTTTACCGGGCGTTTTACAGCAGGAATAATATTAGCGTCTGCACCGGTTAAACCGATCGCATTACAGCCATTAGCCTGCAGTTTGGCTACCACCTGCTTGTTCACCAATCCACCGTACACCATTGTCACTACATCAATGGTATCTGCATCGGTAATGCGGCGACCGTCAACGTATTTAGACTCGATGCCCAGTTTGTCGCCAATGCGGGTGGCTATTTTACCGCCACCATGTATCAGCACCTTATGGCCCTTTATATTCGCAAAGTCGGCCAGGAACCGGTCCAGTAAGGCGGGATTGTCTATAACATTCCCGCCTACTTTAATCACATACAGTGCATCCGCCATAAATACTATTTTCCGTTCTTAAGGATTTCGCTTAATACAGCCTGTGCTGCCCATACACGGTTGCCCGCTTCCGGAATTACGATGGAATTAGGCCCGTCGAGCACCTCGTCCGCAATTACTACGTTACGCCTAACAGGTAAACAGTGCATAATTTTCGCACTGTTTGTATTTTTCAGGCTGTCGTTCGTTACCATCCAGGCTGGGTCGGAGTTGATGATCTTACCATATTCCTGGTAAGATGACCAGTTTTTCACGTATACGAAATCAGCGCCTTCAAGTGCCTTTTCCTGGTTGTACTCAATTCTAGCGTTGCCGCTGAATTTCGGGTCCAGTTCATAACCTTCGGGATGCGCGATCGTGAAATCAACCTCGCCCCAGGCGTTCATCCACTGTGCAAAGCTGTTGGGCACCGCCTGCGGAAGGGCCTTTACATGCGGCGCCCAGGTCATTACCACCTTAGGTTTGCGCGCTTCGCTCCAGCGTTCTTTAATCGTGATCACATCGGTAAGGCTCTGCAAAGGATGCAGTGTAGCGCTTTCGAGGCTCACGACCGGAACACCGGCGTATTTAATGAACTGGTTGATGTATTTTTCGGAATAGTCTTCCTGTTTATCTTTTAAACCCGGAAAAGTACGGATGGCCATGATATCGAAATACTGTCCCATCACTGCCGCGGCCTCTTTCACATGTTCTGAAGTACTGCCGTTCATGACAACGCCATCGTTCATTTCCAGCTGCCAGCCCTCTTTATCGATGTTAAATACTACTACTTCCATGCCCAGGTTTCGCGCTGCTACCTGGGTACTAAGGCGGGTACGTAAACTGGGATTCAGAAATATCATCCCCAACGTTTTGTTTTCACCCAAACCTCTATCCTTGTGTGGATTCTTCTTGTAATCCAGGGCTATGTCCACTATCCGCGGGACACCCGGTACATCTTCAACTGAAATGAATTGTTTCATGCTGATGGTAATGTTAAGGCCTTTCGGCCTGCGCGTTTGATAATTATACTAATTCCTGTTTCAATGCGGACAAAAACTGGTCTGCATGTTCCTGTGTAAGGGCCAGTGATGGCAGCAACCTGATTACATTAGGTTTTGCTTCACCGGTGAATATTTTGTGTTTCGCTAACAGGTTCTTCTTAACATTCGAAAGCTCCTCCGGCAAATCGATGCCTATCATCAATCCCCTGCCCCTTACTTCTTTTATTTTAGGCAACCCTTTCAGTTCATTGATAAGATAGTTACCTATCTTTTCCGCATTAGCGATCAGCTGCTCCTGCTCTATTACTTCGAGCACGGCCAATGCTGCGGCACAGGCCAGGTGGTTACCACCAAAAGTAGTGCCCAGCATACCATAAGAAGCCTGGAATTTAGGCGAAATGCTGATGGCACCTATCGGGAAACCGTTGCCCATACCTTTTGCCATGGTATAGATGTCGGCATTAATACCCGCGAAGTCGTGAGAATAAAACTTACCGCTCCTGCCATAACCACACTGCACAGAATCTGCAATGAAAGCTGCATTGTGTTCATCGCAAAGTGTCCGTATCTTCTGAAGAAAACTATCGCTGGCCACGTTAATGCCGCCAACACCCTGTATGCCTTCTATAATTACAGAAGATACTTCGTATTGTTTAAAAGCTGCTTCCAGTGCCACCTGATCTTCCCATGGAAGGAACACCACGTTATCGGTTTCGTTCACCGGCGCAACGATCTTCGGATTGTCCGTAGCCGCTACTGCCAGCGAAGTTCTGCCATGGAAAGCTTTCTTAAAAGCAATGATCTTCTTTTTCCCGTTATGGAAAGATGCGAGTTTAAGTGCATTCTCATTCGCTTCTGCACCAGAGTTGCAGAGGAACAGCTGGTAATCGGCTTTACCGGATACCTTGCCCAGTTTTTCGGCCAGCTCCTGCTGTAATGGAATTTTTACGGAGTTGGAATAAAAGCCAACTTTATTCAGTTGGTCGGTGAGCCTTTTCACATAGTGAGGATGTGTGTGGCCGATGGAAATTACGGCATGACCGCCGTACATATCGAGGTATTGCTGGCCTTTGTCGTCCCAAACGTTGGAGCCAAAAGCTTTATCAATATTTATATCATTAATCGGATAAACGTCAAACAGTTTCATTGTGCTGGTAGATTACCGGTTTGCACCGGCTGATTTAAAATACGATTGATTTCAGTTTCAATCCTGCTGTTTCCTCAAAACCGAACATCAGGTTCATGTTTTGCACCGCCTGTCCGGACGCGCCTTTCAGTAGATTGTCCTCGATCGAATGGATCACAAGTTTATTACCTGTTTTTTCCAGTTGTATGAGTACTTTATTGGTGTTCACAACCTGTTTCAGATCTATCTGCTTATCGCTTACATGTGTAAATGCAGCATCAGCATAAAAATCCTTGTACAGTTTTAAGGCTTCTTCCAGTGAAAGATCGCAGGAAAGATAAGAGGTGATCCAGATGCCGCGCGGATAGTCGCCGCGAACAGGCACAAAATTGATCTCCCCGCCAAATGCAGGCTGCAGTGCCTGCAAGGTTCGTCGTATTTCTTTCAGGTGCTGATGGGTAAGCACTTTGTACGTAGACACGTTGTTAGCCCTCCAGGTAAAGTGCGAAGTAGATTGTAAGCTTTGCCCCGCACCTGTAGATCCTGTAATACCGGTCGTATGCACTTCATTCAGCAAACCGGCTTTTGCCAGTGGCAGCAGGCCTAACTGAATAGCGGTAGCAAAACAACCGGGATTGGCGATGTTAGCCGCCGTTTTAATAGCTTCCCTGTTGGCCTCCGGCAAACCGTACACAAATTCCCTTCCCGCCACGCTTTCGCCTAAACGAAAGTCCTGGCTCAGGTCGATGATTTTTGTGTGTGCTGCTATCGGTGTAGCCTCCAGGAACTTTTTAGATTCTCCGTGACCGAGGCAAAGGAAGAGTACATCCACTTCCTGCATGTCAGCCGCGAAAGTAAGTTCAGTTTCGCCCAGTAAATCGGCATGCACTGCGTACAGCGGATTGCCTGCATTACTGCGGCTATGCACAAAGCTCAGCTCCATATTTGGATGGTTCAGCAATAACCGGATGGTTTCACCACCGGTATATCCCGCGCCGCCGATAATGCCGGCTTTCACTTTGTTATGTTGTGTTTGTTCTTTCATCTTTAAAAACCGGAACTTAAGTCCCGCTTATTTGCCACCTTCCAGTGATTCTTTCACCTGGTGCCAAATCATTGTTTGGTTACCGAATATTTTAGTGAAGCCCCTAACGTCTTCTCCTGTCCAACCCTGGTTCATTTCGCCATATTTGCCAAACTTAGCGCTCATCAGGTCGTAGTCAGATTTGATACCAGTTACCTGGAAGCGGTAAGGCTGCAGGGTAACGAATACATCGCCGGTTACATTTTCCTGTGAGTGCGTAAGGAACGCTTCGATGTCGCGCATCACCGGATCGAGGATCTGACCTTCGTGCATCCAGTTACCGTAGAACTGCGCCAACTGGTCTTTCCAGCTAAGCTGCCATTTAGTTAGTACGTGTTTTTCCAAAGCGTGGTGCGCTTTAATGATCACCATAGGTGCGGCGGCTTCGAAACCTACGCGGCCTTTAATACCAATGATCGTATCGCCCACATGTATATCGCGGCCCAGTGCAAACGCGCCTGCAATGTTCTGCAGGTAAGTGATCGCATCGGTAGGATGATCAAATTTTTTATCGTTGATGCCGGTGAGTTCTCCTTTTACGAAAGAGAGTTTCACTTTCTCTGCGTCAGTTTTTGTAAGCTGTGTGGGCCATGCTTCTTCTGGCAAAAAGCCGTCGGAAGTCAAGGTTTCTTTACCACCTACAGATGTGCCCCAGATGCCTTTGTTGATAGAGTACATCGCTTTATCAAAGTTCATCTGTACCCCTTTGTTCTTCAGGTAAGAAATTTCCTCTTCGCGGCTCAGTTTCAGATCGCGGATGGGAGTGATAATTTCTACCCCGGGAATCATGATATTAAAGATCATGTCGAAGCGAACCTGGTCGTTACCGGCGCCGGTGCTACCATGTGCTACGGCGGTTGCACCTGTTTCCTTTGCATATGCTGCAATGGCCAGGGCCTGGCTCATACGCTCGGCGCTAACGCTCAGCGGGTAAGTATTATTTTTAAGGATGTTACCGTATACGAGGTAACGGATCACCTTGTCGTAGTAGGACTTCACGGCATCTACCGTTTTGTGGCTTTTTACACCCAGGCTGATAGCGCGTTTCTCGATTTCCTGCAGCTCTTCCGCAGAAAAACCGCCGGTATTAACAATTACAGAATGTACTTCATAACCCTTTTCTTCCGAAAGATATTTTACGCAATATGAAGTGTCCAATCCACCGCTAAAACCCAGAACTACTTTTTTCATGGTGATCCTATGTATGTTTTTAAAAATGATGTTGAATTAATTACCAGCTAAAGAGGCTGAAGAGGAAAAAACGCTTCTTACCTACCATGGCTCCACCTTCTTTTCTTAATTTCAGGAGTATGAACCGTTTGTAACGCATCCAGCGTTCAAACAGTTTGAAGTTAGTTTTAAAACTCCGCTTTCTTCTCAGCGCTGCTGTTTCTCTTCCGTTAAGTTTTACGATCTCGGCCACTTCCGAACCTGCCAATTCCGGTTCTTTCGGCGCCTGATCTTTCTCCTTATCGGCCGGATCGTAGAGCATAGCTGTACAAAGACAGTTCTTTCGTTCTTTGGCAGTAAGAATATCGAAGTTCACACAGCTGCGGCAGCCTTTCCAGAATTCTTCGTCGTCGGTAAGCTCAGAGTAAGTAACGGGTTCGTATCCTAGTTCCGAATTGATCTTCATCACCGCCAGACCTGTAGTAAGGCCGAATATTTTCGCATCGGGGTATTTCTCCCTCGACAGTTCAAAGATTCTCTTTTTGATGGATTTAGCCACACCATGGCCTCTGAAGGCGGGGTTTACAATAAGACCGGAGTTAGCAACAAACTTTTCATGACCCCAGGCTTCGATATAGCAAAACCCAGCCCACTCGCCATTTGCGCCAAGCGCAATAACCGCCTTACCCTCGTCCATCTTCAGCTTAATGTAGTCGGGAGAACGTTTGGCAATACCTGTTCCCCTGGCCTTTGCTGAAGACTCCATCTCGTCTGTAATGGTGGTAGCATATTCGTAATCGTCAGCAGTAGCCACCCTGACGATGATATCCTGATTTTCCAATTTCTTCTAAATTGAAAACGTTAGCAATAAATGATAATAAATTTGGATAAAATCCATTGCTGGAGTGCTCCCCCTCATCAAAGGAAAGATAAGGAGGTGATAGCTAAACAGAAATGATGCCAGCTATCAAATACGAGGTCGTCGGGAAAGGTATCTAAAGACATTGTTCCCAATAGTATACAAGCCCTCTGTGAGAGAAGGATGGAAAGGTGAGATCTTATGGGACTCAAAGTTTTTCAACTTCAGTAAACGATTAAATTGTTATGAATCTTGTTGCCTTTAGTTTTAGAATAACCGCAAAGTTATAACAATATTTATTACCAAGGGCTTTTTTTTTATGTTAAAATTCGGCGCTCCTCTCAGGGCCACAGCGGGATTACATATAATAAAAAAAGAGAAAGGGTGATGATTCCCTTTCTCTTTTCTCTATTCATTTTTTGATTAATAATCATTTGGTTATGACACCCAGCTCGGCAATGCTGGTCCAATGTTGTTGCTCATAGGCGGCGCGGAGTGCCACAAGTCGGATGTATTGCGCTTTAACAGTTTTGCCAAAACGCAGCTCCTGCTTCACCGGACTGTTCACGATATTGGCAAAAGAACCCTTTGCTACAGGCTCTCCCCAGCTTTTCCCATCTTCGCTTACGTAGAAGGCATAATCTACGAAGGTGCCGCTGGCGTTCTGGTTAGTACGCGGCAGGTACGAAAAGCCTTTAAGATCAAGCACTTCGCCCAGGTTAACCTGAATTTCGTGCGGATAACCTTTTGCCCCGGGTGCCATGATCGTACTCCAAACTGTTGAAGGATCACCATCGATCGCACGCTCGGGGCCCTGGTTGCGGGCCGAGCTGTCGGCATAGTGAATGCTCCATTTCACGGGAGCCACATCAAAGTTCATCGTGATGGTATTACCTCCTTTGGCGCCGCCGCCTACAAAAGCCTTGGCCTTTACAATCCCCCCCTGCACAAATGGCACAGGAGCAGTGTATTTCGGGGATTTAACAGTTGGTTCGCTACCATCGAGCGTGTAATGCAACACGGGATCAACAGAAGGGGAACTGATCACCAGGGCGCCATTCTTATCTCTTTTAATCACCGCATCTTCCAACACTTCTGGTGCCTTAAACAATTGTATTTCATTGATAATGGCTGCTGCTTTGGCGTCGAGTATGATCACGCGCATTTTACTGGCGGTAGTCATTGGCAAACGGAGAATACGCTTGTAGCCGATAGTGGTTTCGCTGGCCAGCTCTTTATAAGCGCCAGCCTCCAGCACTTCGACCTTAAACGCTTTTACACGCTGCCCGCGCACAATATCTTCCTGTATCTGGAAACGGTTAAAGGTCACGGGCTTTTTAAAACTGAGTTCTATCACTGCATTTTGCGCTGTGGCTGCCTGCCACGAAGTTTCTTTTTTACCATCCACTACCGCTGCTACCGTTTTACCGCCAGTAGTTGCTACAGCATCTATTGCCAGGTTGGATTTAAAAGTCTGATCTAACACTCGGCGCAACTCCATCAGCCGGGTAGAATCGTTGGCGTGTATACGGCCACGACGATCTACCGGTACGTTCAGGAGCAGGTTGGCATTGCGGCCAACAGAACCATAGTAGATATCCAGCAGGTGTGATAATGTTTTCACCTTATCGTTGGTAGACGGGCTGAAGAACCATCCCGGGCGGATAGACACATCGGCCTCTCCGGGCACCCAGTCGGCACCTGTTTCCACACCTTCATTCAGATAATGCTCCAAACCACCTTTACCGGGAAACACTTCCGAGCGGTTAATAGTACTCCAGTTGGTAGCACCTGCAATGCCGTTCTCGTTACCTATCCAGCGGCAACCGGGGCCGCCATCACTAAAGATGATGGCGTTGGGATGATATTTATAAACCGTACCATTAAATAATGTCCAGTCGTACACCTGCCTTTTACCATTCGGACCTTCGCCATTGGCGCCATCAAACCATTGTTCAAACACATCGCCGTATTTGGTATGCACTTCTGTAAGCTGGTTTACAAATACCTGGTTGTAACGCTCCGTTCCATAATCAGGATGGTTACGGTCCCAGGGCGATAAGTATACACCGAACTTCAAACCATATTCTTTACAGGCGGCCGATAATTCAGCCAGTACATCTCCTTTCCCGTTTTTCCAGGCGCTTTCCCGTACGGTATGTTTACTGTATGCGCTCGGCCAAAGGCAAAAACCATCGTGGTGTTTAGCGGTAATGATAATTCCTTTCATACCCGCAGCCCTGGCTGTACGCGCCCATTGGCGCGCGTCAAGGGCAGAGGGATTAAATACTTTCGGGTCCTCATCACCATGCCCCCATTCCTTGTCCGTAAATGTATTTGGGCCAAAGTGAATGAACATATAGTATTCCATCTGCTGCCAGGCCAGTTGCGCCTTTGATGGCACAGGACCTACGTTGGCAGGAACAGACTGTGCCTGCACCGCGGTGAGTGATGAAAAAAGCAACGAAAAGAGTAGCGTGGATGTCTTCATATGAGAGAAGTATGACTTGGTCTGAACTAAAAGTAATCCCTTCATTCCTAATTTAGACCTGCTGCTGAAAATATACTCATTGTCTGCTAAAATACTATGCTAAACCGTTTGTCCCCCCGATACGAGATAGTACGCAGGTTTTTAGCACCAACTATCACATTAATGTCACAAAAAAAAGAGGAGGCTTGCATTTACGATAGGTATTTAGCTATTTTTAAACCATCTATGTTCACCGTTTATTAATCGTTACTTAATTTATGAATAAGCAACTGCATCGCAGGAACTTCCTGAAGAACTCAGTAGCAGCGGGCGTGGGCCTGTCGTTGCTGAACAACCCGGCAAAATTGTTTGCCGCGCAAAAGAAAGATAAGGTGCGTGTTGGCCTTATTGGCGTTGGCGCAAGAGGCAGCGGACACCTTGATCTTTGTTTGAAACGCAGCGACGTTGACGTTGTTGCCATCGCCGACCCGGATACGGTAAAGGCGATCCCGGAATGCCGTAAAATGATTGAGAAGGCATACGGTACCAAAAAGAAAGTAGCCGAGTACACCAAGGGACCCGAAGATTATCTGAACATGCTGAAGCGTGGCGACATCGACGCGGTGATTATTGCCACTCCATGGGAATGGCATACCCCTCAGGCCGTAGCAGCTATGAAGGCCGGCATTACCCCAGCCGTAGAAGTTTGTGGCGCCTCTGATGTGCAGGAGTGCTGGGACCTGGTAAACGCCAGCGAAGCTACCCGCATCCCTGTTTTCGCTATGGAAAACGTATGTTACCGCCGTGATGTAATGGCTGTACTGAGCATGGCCCGCCAGGGTTTGTTCGGCGAGTTGCTTCACCTGCAGGGCGGTTATCAGCACGACCTCCGCGCGGTGAAATTCAATGACGGCAAAGGCATTTACGGCGGCGGCGTTGAGTTTGGCGACAAAGCTATCTCTGAAGCTAAATGGAGAACGAATCACTCGGTTCACCGCAACGGCGACCTCTATCCTACCCACGGCCTTGGCCCTGTAGGCACCATGATCGACCTTAACCGCGGCAACCGTTTGCTGTCGCTTACTTCTGTAGCTACTAAAGCACGCGGCCTGCACAAATATATCCTCGAAGGTCCTAACGGCGGCCCTAACCACCCTAACGCAAAAGTGGAATTCAAACTGGGCGATATCGTAAGCACACTGATCAAAACCGTTAACGGTGAAACGATCATGCTTAGCCACGATACCAATCTGCCCCGTCCTTATTCCTTAAACTTCCGCGTACAGGGCACCAATGGCCTATGGATGGATGATATCGACTCTATACATATCGAAGGTAAAAGCAAACCGCATAGCTGGGAAAAAACCGGCGATCCTAAAGATGCGGAAAGCTATTTCGCCAAGTATGAACACCCACTCTGGAAACGTTATGCGAACGACGCTTCCGGCGCTGGCCATGGTGGTATGGACTGGTTTGTGATCAACTCCTTCATCGAGTCTATCAAACGCGGCGCGCCTTACCAACTGGACGTGTACGACCTAGCTACCTGGTACGCTATCACCCCGCTCAGCGAACAATCTATCGCCGAAGGTGGTTCCGTACAATACATCCCCGACTTCACCCGCGGTTTGTGGATGAACAGGAAACCGATTTTCGCTCTCGACGAACAGTACTAATTAAATACATGAATACTAAAAGCCCCGGCAACTCAATATTGCCGGGGATTTTTTTATGTTATAATTATGCTTAGGATTAATGTACCGGCTCTTCCGCAAACACGGTCACACCTGCTTCAATACTGGTTACATAAACCTCCATGGTTTCATCAAATTTCTCGCTGTACAATTTCTTCATGTTGGCTACAAAAGCATCGGCCCTGGCTGCTTTCACCAGGTTGATGGTACAACCGCCAAATCCGCCCCCCATCATACGCGCGCCCGCCACATCTGGGTTGTCACGCACCACATCTACCAGAAAATCCAGTTCGGGGCAGCTCACTTCATACAGCTTGCTCAAACCATCGTGCGAGCCGTACATCAGTTTACCAAGACCTTCAAGGTTATTGTCTTTCAGGAAAGCCGTGGCCTTTACCACGCGCTCGTTCTCTTGTGTAACGTACAGGCAGCGGTCGAATATTTTACCCGGCAGTTTATCGCGGTATTGTTCCACCTGTTCAGATGTAATATCACGAAGACTATTAATTCCCGGGATGAATTCTTTCAATATCTCTACGCCCTTTTCACATTGCTCACGACGCACATTGTACTCCGAAGAGGCCAGTGAATGGTGCACCATAGAGTTGCAAAGTACGATTTTATAAGTGTCCGAAAACTGGAAAGGGAAGTACTGGTATTCCAGACTGCGGCAGTCGAGCAGCATTACTTCATCTTTACGGCCGTGGAGGTTGGCAAACTGGTCCATGATACCACATTTCACACCTGGGAAGGTATGTTCCGCTATCTGTCCTATTTTCGCCATCTCCATTCTTTCCAAACCAAAGCCCAGCAAGGTATCCAGTGCGGCTACCAATCCACCTTCCACTGCTGCGGAAGATGACAGGCCAGCGCCAACCGGGATATCGCCATGGACCACACAATCGAAACCTTTCACGTCGTACCCACGCTGCTGCAGGTGATATACTACCCCAAGCAGGTAATTGATCCAGCCCGAAGTTGGTTTTATATTTTTAAGAGAAAAGGAAACCTTCTCGCCCGTAAACGTAGCGTATGCATTGCATGTGTCGGTACCGTTAAGGGCTACCGCATAAACGATCTTCTTATCAATCGCGGCGGGCAATACAAATCCTTCATTGTAATCCGTATGCTCCCCTATAAGATTGATCCTTCCGGGTGAAGTAACGATGAGTGGCGTTTTTCCATATAACTCGTGGAATCGCAGTTTTGCTTCGTGGATCATAAAACTCTAATAAACGTATTTTGTACACATAAAAATAGGAAAAGAGTTGAGATATTCGCTCAATCAGCCAAAAAAAATATTAGGAAGGGAATAATTTAGTTAAACTAAGCGATAATACTGCTATTGGGCCGCCGTTGTGTCACTCCCTTCAGCCATTAGACCAACACTGGGCAAGGGGCCGTGTCGTAAATCCCCCTCTCCTGCCAATCTACGTCCTGCCGTGCGCCAATCTCCGCTTTACCACACCCGCTGTTCAGTCTTTCCCTTCTGTCCGGTATACCACAAATCCCGGGCTAGATATCCGGTAAATAGCAAACTGGTGTATAAAAGGCATCCGGATGGTTCAGTGATGGTTGGGTGATGGTTCAGTGATGGTTGGGTAATGGCTAAAAAAGGCCGTACGGAGCGTCCGTACGGCCTTTTGAAAAGCTTTAACAAGGTAATTACGTTATGCCATGGCCAATTTTGGCAGGCCCTTTTTGTGCCCCGCTACAGCGAAGTACAATATATAAAGATAGCAGGGGATCATAATTGCATAAGGCATCTGCAGGTTATGCGTAGCATCCGCAATGGCGCCATACACCAGCGGCACCAGGGCGCCACCTGCAATACCCATGATCAGTAAGGCCGAGCCCAGTTTCGTAAAACGCCCAAGTTTATTAATTGCCAATGGCCAAATGCCAGGCCACATCAGCGAATGGGCAAAGCTCAGCAAAATCACGAACACGATAGAAGTCATACCTGTAGTAACCAGGGCGCCGATTGTAAACAAGATGCCCAATACCGCAGACATGATCAACCCGGTTTTTTGCGACATGTATTTGGGAATGGTCACAATACCTATAATATACCCTACGGTGAACCCGATCAGGCTGTAAATGCTAAAATTGTTCGCTACATCTTTAGATATGCCGTTATGCTCGCCATATAGGGTAAGAGAGTCGATGGCCAACACTTCTACACCCACATAAAGGAACAGGCAAAGCACGCCCAGCATGAGGTAAGGAATTTGAAATACAGAGGAGCGGCCGTAAAGATCGGCTTCAGCTGCTGCAGTTTTATCATCTTCTTCAGGGTTAATTTCGGGAAGATGCGCTTTACGCACCATAAAGGCCAACAGCAGCAGTACGCCGGTCATGATCGCATAAGGAACGATTACACGCGAAGCCAGCAGGTCTAACTCTGCTTCTTTAGCAGCACCGGTAAGACTTTCAATTTTTATAGACAGTTCTTTGGTATCGCTGAACAGCAATTTACCCAGCACCAGGATACCCATCATCCCAGCTATCTTATTACAGATACCCATGATGCTAATGCGTTTAGCTGCACTTTCGATAGGCCCCAGGATAGTTACATAAGGATTGGATGCCGTTTGCAGAAGTGCCAGACCAGTACCCTGAACGAACAAACCGAGCAGGAATAACGGGAAAGTACGCAATTGCGCCGCCGGTATGAAAATAAGCGAACCTACTGCCATGGTCACCAGTCCTACCGACATTCCATTTGCAAACCCGATCCTTTTCAGGATACCGGAGGATGGAATGGCCATCACAAAATAAGAAATGTAAAAGGCGAAAGTCACAAAAAATGCCTGTAATGCCGAAAGCTCACATGCTTGTCTCAGGAAGGGAATCAATACGCTGTTGAGCCAGGTAACGAAGCCGAAAATGAAGAACAAAATGCCAATAATCGCCATTGCTTGTTTGTAACCACCCTTTGGCGCAGCCATGTTAGCAGTGTTACTTGTCATAGATCCAATAAGTTATGTAATAAATAAAAGAAAATTTCATGAAGCCTCTAACTTACCTAACAAAAACGGATTTTCATAGTTATTTTAGCTAAAACGTTTTTGCTTTAACGAAATAAGGCCTTACATTTGATTTTTCCATGTTCCGTAAAAAAGTTTTTATACATTTATTTCTCAAATTTTAACATTAACAGGACTATGTCGTCGTCGCAGCAAATTAAACGGGGTACCTCTCCGTCGTTCTTTGTGCTGGTAATGGTTTTCTTCTTTTGGGGTTTCGTCGCAGCCTCAAATGACATACTGATTCCACTGTTCAAAGAAAAATTCCATTTAGAAGCCTGGCAATCACAATTAGTTGGATTTGCCTTTTACATCGCTTATTTCGTAGGCGCCATCATCTACTTCTTAGTGTCCAACGCACTTAAAACTGATCCACTTAACAAAATTGGTTATAAGAACGGTATTATTTACGGGCTTATATTTTCGGGTCTCGGCACACTTATCTTCTTCCCGGCCGCGCAGTTGCAATCTTTTGCACTGATGCTGACGGGCCTGTTCGTGGTGGCATTGGGTTTCTCGCTGCAACAAATAGCAGCCAACCCATTTGCTATTGAGCTGGGCGATCCCGCAGATGGTGCTAAACGCCTTAACCTGGCGGGTGGTATCAACAACTTCGGCGCTACCTTGGGGCCGGTGTTGGTGAGTATGGCGATATTTGGCGACATACATCCTGAAGCTGCGAAAAACGCGACCATCAACGATGTGAAAATTCCTTACCTGGTATTAGGCGCGCTTTTTATCCTGGTGGCTATCATCTTCAAATTCTCCAAACTTCCTGTTATCAAGAATGACGAGAAAGTGGAAAAAGGCCTGGGCGCATTAAAATATCCTCAGCTGGTACTTGGTATGGTCGCCATCTTCACTTACGTAGGTGTTGAAGTAACCATTGCCGCTAACCTCGGCGAATATCTGCATCAAACACAAAACCTCGACTCCGCTAATATCTCTCAGTATGTTTCCCTGTTCTGGGGCAGCATGATGATCGGTCGGTGGACAGCTGGGGCAAGCGCATTCAACCCTTCTGCACAACTGAAAAGAATTCTTACTGTAGTAATTCCTTACGTAGCATTCGGTGTTTATCTCGCTATTAACTACATGCGCGGTACCGACATCAGCGATCTTTATGTATACGCTTACTGCATCCTCGCACTGATACTTGCGTTCTTCCTGAGCCAGGATAAACCAGCGAAACAACTGTTGATCTTTGCTTCTTTCGGAATACTGGCCATGCTTATCGGCCTGTTCTCTACCGGTAAAGTTGCGCTCTTCGCGTTTATCAGCGGTGGTTTGTTCTGTTCTGTAATGTGGCCTTGTATTTTTACACTGGCAACCGCAGGTTTGGGCAAATATACCAGCCAGGGTTCTGCATTCCTCGTTATGATGATACTCGGTGGTGCTGTTATTCCTGTAGCACAGGGCAGCCTCGCAGGTGTTCCCTGGATCGGTATTCACCATTCTTACTGGTTAGCGGTACTGTGTTTCGCTTACCTCGCATTCTTCGCAATCAAAGTTAAATCCATACTAAAATCTCAAGGCATAGATTATGAGTCAGCAATTAGCGGTGGGCATTGATATTGGAGGGACCAATACTAAATTCGGCATTGTAGATCGCCGCGGTAATATTATTTCTGATGGAAGGATGCTCACCGGCGCACACCCGGAAGTATCTATGTTCATCGATGAACTTTACGAACGCCTGATGGAGCTGATTAACGCAGCAGGCGGCATGGAACATATTAAAGGTATAGGCGTAGGAGCCCCCAATGGCAACTACTACACCGGTAACATTGAATATGCACCCAACCTTCGCTGGAGCGGTGTTATTCCTTTGGCCGATTTGCTTACACAGAAGTTCGGTGTACCTACAAGGCTCACCAACGATGCTAATGCAGCGGCTATAGGTGAAATGTCTTATGGCGCTGCACGTGGCATGAAAGATATCATTATGATTACACTAGGTACTGGTGTAGGCAGCGGTATCATTGCCAATGGCCAGATGATTTACGGTCATGATGGTTTTGCGGGCGAACTGGGCCATTGCATTGTAGTACCTGGCGGCAGGCTGCACCCGGGTACGGGCATGCGCGGCTCGCTGGAGTCTTACGCATCGGCAACCGGCGTTACCAATACAGCTATCGAGTTCCTTACCGAACGTACGGAAGAAAGCGAATTGCGTAAATTTGCCAAAGAAGAGATAAATTCGAAAGTGATATTCGATGCCGCTATGGCAGGCGATCCCCTGGCACAGGAAGTGTATGCGTACACAGGCAAAATTCTCGGAGAAGCTTTAGCTAACTTCGTGATGTTCTCAAGCCCTGAAGCTATTATCCTGTTCGGCGGACTTACAAAAGCAGGAGATCTTATTATGAAACCTGTAAGGGAGCATATGGAGAAAAACCTGTTGCCTATATTCCAGAATAAAGTGAAACTGATGTTCTCTGAACTGAGAGAAAGTGACGCAGCTATTCTTGGTGCAAGCGGGCTTGCATGGGAGATACAAGATCAGAACTGATTGATATATGCAAAACAGACGTAATTTTTTAAGCAGCGCCCTAGTTGGCGCTGCTGCCTTTTCACTAGGCGTGTCCGGTGCAGAAGCACAGGACAAAAAGAAGAAAAAGCGCAGCTCAGGCAAAGCCGCCGGTCCTATTGTAATATCTACCTGGGACTTTGGCCGCGCCGCCAACCGCGCTGCATGGGACGTTCTTAAAGCCGGCGGCCGGGCATTGGATGCCGTGGAAGCAGGCGTTAAAATACCCGAAGCAGATCCCAACAACCATACTGTAGGTTACAGTGGTTTTCCCGATCGTGACGGCCGTGTTACACTCGACGCCTGCATCATGGACGAAAAGGGCAACTGTGGTTCCGTAGCCGCCCTCGAACACATTATGCACCCAATTTCGGTGGCACGCCAGGTGATGGAGAAAACACCGCATGTAATGCTGGTGGGCGATGGCGCTTTGCAATTCGCCCTGGCACAGGGATTCGAAAAAACCAACCTGCTTACGCCCGAGTCAGAAAAGGCGTGGAAAGAGTGGTTGAAGAAAGCGGAATACAAACCCGTTATCAACATAGAAAACAAATCGTACGATACGAAAGGTGCCACCGCCTTTAACCCGCTTATGCTGCCGGGCAACGTGTACAACCACGATACGATCGGCATGGTAGCACTGGACGCCAATGGCAACCTGTCCGGCGCCTGCACTACCAGCGGTATGGCCTTTAAAATGCACGGCCGCGTTGGCGATTCCCCTATCATCGGCGCTGGTTTATATGTAGATAATGAAGTGGGGGCCGCCACTTCTACTGGTTTGGGCGAAGAAGTAATTCGCGTGGTAGGCAGCTTCCTCGTGGTAGAACTGATGCGCCAGGGTTATTCGCCGGAGGATGCCTGCAAAGAGGCAGTAACACGTATTGTGAAAAAGAACCCGGAAAGAGCCAAAGGCATTCAAATCGGTTTCCTGGCACTGAATAAAAAAGGTGAACACGGCGCTTACTGCCTGCAGAAAGGTTTTAACTACGCTGTTTGCACCGGCGATACCGAAGATAAAAACACCCTCATCGACGGTAAGACTTACTTTAAATAATGAAGATCACTCTTGAAATATGTGCCGCATCCGTTGCTTCCTGTGTAGCTGCACAGGAAGGCGGTGCGGATAGAATAGAACTGTGCGACAACCTGCTGGAAGGTGGCACCACACCCAGTTATGCCACCATTTCCCTTGCCAGGGAGAAAGTAAAGATCGCCATCTACCCTATCATACGCCCCCGCGGCGGCGATTTCCTGTACAGCGGCCTGGAATACGAAACCATGAAACGCGACATCGTAATGTGTAAACAGCTCGGCTGCGATGGTGTTGTGATCGGCCTGCTTACGCCTGATGGCAAAGTGGACATTCCCCGTACAAAAGCCCTGGTAGAACTTGCCTGGCCAATGGGTGTAACGTTTCATCGTGCGTTCGACATGACGGACGATCCCATGCAGGCGCTGGAAGATGTGATAGCCACGGGCTGTGAACGTATCTTAACTTCCGGCCATCGTAATACTGCGGTAGAAGGAATTGAACTGCTGGCCGAACTGGTTAAAAAGGCCGAAGGAAGGATCGCCATCCTTGTCGGTTCCGGTGTACGGTCGACCAACATCGCACAACTGATTAAAGAAACCGGCGCACAGGAGTTTCATACCACCGCAAAGGCTTATATCGAAAGTGGCATGCAGTACCGCAATCCCAATGTGAGCATGGGCGGCATTCCCGGCGTTCCTGAGTACGGCATTTCCCAGACGCAGGCCAGCGAGGTGAAGCTCATCCTCGAAATCGCCGGCCAAACTAATAGCTAAAATCCACTGATCAATATTTTACATTAACTAAACTTTGTTTAGCTTAGCTTTACATAAAGTTTAGTCAATATCATGAAAAATTGGTTCGTAACGGGCGCTATCCTGCTTGCCGCCTGCATCTCCACTACCGCCCAGGTAAAAGGAGTTAAACATGTGATCGTAATAGGTATGGACGGATTGGGCGCTTATGCATTCCCAAAATCAGATATTCCTCATATTAAATCTTTGATGAACGAAGGCGCCTGGTCGTTAGAAGCGCGTAGCGTACTCCCTTCCTCGAGCGCTGTAAACTGGGCGTCGATGGTGATGGGCGCCGGTCCGGAGTTGCACGGCTTTACCGAATGGGGCAGCCAAAAACCGGAACTACCTTCCCGCGAGCTCGACCAGTACGGTCTATTTCCATCAATTTATACCTTACTTCGCCAACAGCAGCCTAAGTCCGAAATAGGCGTGATCTTCAACTGGGGCGGCTATGGTTATCTTTTCCCCAAAGCGGCGGTAAACACCTGGGCAAATCCTGCCGACACTTACCTCACTATCGACTCCGCCATTACCTATCTCAGTACAAAAAAGCCCGACCTTTTATTTATCCATCTGGATGAGCCTGATCATGTTGGGCATAATATTGGTCATAATACACCTGCTTATTTCGAACAGGTACATAAAAACGACAGCCTGGTTGGTAAGGTAATTGCAGCTATGAAAGAGGCAGATATGTGGGATAACAGCATTATCCTTCTTACAGCCGACCATGGAGGGATAGATAAGGGGCATGGCGGAAAAACCATGCAGGAGATGCAGATACCATGGATCATACGCGGCAAAGGCATCAGGAAAAATCATGAGATAGGGCAAAGTATTGTGACATATGATACTGCTGCTACCCTCGCCTGGATTTTCGGCTTAAAAACGCCACAGGTATGGGTTGCACGACCAGTAACAGAAGCATTTGAGAAGAGATAATTATAAGATGCCGGGCCCGCGATGTTAGCTGAAAATCTTTACATTTATATATCATCTAACCGGACCGGCATCTAAATCAACTATTATTATGAAGCATTTGACTTTCATTTTGTTAACGCTAACAGGAACAGTGACGATCGGAATGGCGAAAGCGCAGCAACACATCAAAGTACTTACTTACAACATCCATCACGGCGAAAATGTAAAAGGTGAGCAAAACCTACAGGGCATCGCAAATGTAATATTAGCTACAGATCCCGACCTGGTGGCCTTGCAGGAAGTAGACAGTGTTACCAGGCGGGTTAAGATGGCAGACCAGATGAAAGAACTGGCCGCACAAACCGGTATGTATATTTACTTTGGAAAAGCTATGAATTACGATGGTGGCGGTTATGGAACCGGTATTTTATCCAAGTTCCCTATTAAAGACCAACGTTCTATCGCATTACCGGCGCATGGTACAGGCAGTGAACCCCGTGTAGCTGCTATGGTTACATTACAGCTTCCGGGTGATAGCCTGATCCAGTTTATCAGCACCCACCTCGATCATCTCGACGATCCTGCCGCACGTATACAGCAAATAAATCTGCTGTTACAGCACGTCAAAAATGCTCATCCGCTGATTATTGCAGGCGATTTTAATGCTGCTCCCGACTCTAAAGAGATAGGTTTAATAAAAGCGCATTTTTCAGATGCGACGGCTAGCTTAGGCGCTACCTGGCCCTCTGAAAAACCAGAGAAGAAGCTGGATTACATCTTTTTGTCGGGCAAAGGCAATTGGGAGGTGAAGAGAGCAGAAGTGATCGGAGAAGCTATTGCATCAGATCACAGGCCGGTGTTGTGCGAGCTTGATTTAAAATAGGTGCGGCTGATATCATCGACCGCCGTTACGTTCATGAGGTGCAGATAATCAACCGTTACCCCTTTAACGTGAAGCATTACGACGCATTCCGTCATACAAATTCCATATGTTTATAAGCGCATAAAAATCCCTTATAGCTACCAGGAATAACTGACTGATTTGAAATTAACACAGCTACTCTATCGTGCTAAAGAAAAATGAACCATTAGCAACCTACAAATTACTGGTAATCAAAAAGATAAATAGCAATCTACCGTCAAATCAAAAACAAATTTTGTTCTTATAATGGTACTATCTTCTCTGCGATACGACTTCCTGCCAGTAACATCGCCGACAGCACAACAACTTAAACGTTTTAGCCTGTCTATTTTAGCACCCTAATCTTTATCTTAGCCAATTATTAATAACCAAAAGGCCGAGGGCCTCTGTAAAGGCAAAACTTTGTTAGAATGAAAAAATGGTTGGTTGCGCTAACCTTTGGGTTGGTCTCTGTAGCACAGGCACAGCAGAAAGATTATTCCACGATCGTGAACCCGTTCATTGGAACAAGCGGTCACGGCCACACTTATCCCGGCCCAAGTATGCCTTTTGGCATGGTACAATTAAGTCCGGACACCCGCCTGAAAGGCTGGGACGGATGCAGCGGTTACCACTACTCCGATTCTATTATCTATGGCTTCTCCCACACCCATCTTAGCGGTACGGGCATTGAAGATTATTGCGACATTCTCGTAATGCCTACAACCGGCACTTACGAATGGAACAACGAGAAATACGCCTCTCCGTTTTCTCACAAAAATGAAAAAGCATACGCTGGCTTTTACAGTGTGAAACTGGATAAATACAATGTACAGGCCTCGCTTACCGCTACCAAACGTGTTGGCTTACACAAGTACGAATTTGCCGCTGGCACCAAAGAGGGCAATGTATTGCTGGACCTTTACCACCGCGACATCGTAAAAGACTCCCGCCTGAAAATCATCAACGATTCTACAGTAGTAGGCATGCGCCGCTCTACGAGCTGGGCGCAAGACCAGGTAGTTTACTTTGCCATGAAGTTTTCGCGCCCGTTCAAAAAGCACACGGTAGCGCAGGACAACAACGACAAAGGCGCGCTGAAAGAAGCCCAGGGCACCAATATCAAATCGTATTTCACTTTTGATATTAACGGACCATTGTATGTAAAAGTGGCCATCTCCGGTGTTAGTGAAGATGGCGCGATGCGTAACCTGGATGCGGAGTTAAAAGATTACAACTTCGACAAAGTGGTGGCCGACGCCAAAACCGCCTGGAATAAAGAATTAGGAAAGATTGAAATTAAAGGCGGCACCGCCGATCAGCAAACGATCTTTTACAGCGCATTATATCATGCCTGCCTTAATCCAAACCTGTATATGGATGTAGACGGCCAGTTCCTCGGTACTGACAAGAAAGTACATAAAGCAGAAGGCTTCGAAAACCACAGCGTATTTTCTCTCTGGGACACCCACCGTGGCCTTCATCCTCTAATGACCATCATCGATCAGAAAAGAACAAACGACTGGATTAATACCTTCCTTGCGCAATATAAATACGGTGGCATGCTGCCCGTTTGGGAGCTGAGCGCAAATGAAACCTTCTGTATGATTGGTTATCATGCCATTCCTGTAATGGCAGATGCTTACCAGAAAGGGATTCGTGGTTACGATGCAAAATACGCAATGGAGGCGATGAGAAGCTGGGCAGAAAGTGACCGTTTTGGTATACAGGATTACATCCGCCAGGGTTACCTGAATACGGAAACCCAGGCAGAATCGGTATCGCGTATATTGGAATATGCCTATGACGACTGGTGTATTGCACAAATGGCGAAACTACAGGGCGATAAAGAAGTATACAATCGTTATACACAAAGAGCGCAGTATTACAAAAACATCTTCGACGCCTCTACCGGTTTTATGCGTGGCAAAACAGGCGGGCGCTGGTTTTCTCCCTTCAACCCAACTGAAGTAAATAACTTTTTCACAGAAGCTAACAGTTGGCAATACAGCTTTGCGGTACAGCAGGATGTGAGCGGTTTGATTAAGTTACAGGGCGGCAAAGCAGCCTTCACCGCCAAACTGAATAAACTGTTTACAACTAACGAAGTCCTCTCTGGCCGCGAGCAATCGGACATTACTGGTTTAATAGGACAGTATGCACATGGCAACGAACCAAGTCATCATATAACTTACCTGTTTAACTATGTTGGTCAGCCATACCGTACGCAGGAGCTGGTACACGAAGTACTTACTACCCTGTATCACAACAATCCCGATGGCCTTAGCGGTAACGAAGATTGCGGACAGATGAGCGCATGGTATGTACTGAGTTCTATGGGCTTTTACTCCGTAACACCCGGTAGCGGCATATATGCCATAGGCACTCCCTTATTCGATGAGGTGAAAATCAACCTTGAAAATGGTAAAACCTTTACCATTAAAACGAATAACAGGACGGCAAAGAACTTTTACATTACATCTGCCAAACTGAATGGCGCTAATTATACCAAAAGCTACTTTCAGCATGCAGATATTATGAACGGCGGCACACTGGAATTTAACATGAGCGCTACCGCCAACAAGCAATGGGGCGCGGCAACAGGCGACGTACCTGTAAGCAGCATTACTGAAAACCTGATTGTTCCTGTTCCTTACGCTATTGCACCTTCCGACAGGTTCCATAACACCACGCCGGTTACGCTTAAAACAGTAGAACCTGGTGCTATAATTTACTATACACTGGATGGCAGCCAGCCTACTACATCTTCTAAAAAATATACGGCCCCCATAGTGATCAAAGAAAGCTGCAAACTGAAAGCTGTTGCATTCAAAGCCGGCCAGTACAGCAAGGTGATGGAAAGTGACTTTTACAGTATTCCGACCGATAAAACAATTACTATCCTCAGCAAAATACATCCGCAATACACAGGTGGCGGCAACGATGCCCTTATCGACGGCATCCGTGGCAAAAGTGACTTCAGGCTGGGTGGCTGGCAAAGCCATTATCCGGGCAACCTCGAAGCCATTGTAGATCTGAAGGCACCACGTAAAGTGAACAAAGTGTCGCTCGGTGTGCTGCAGGACCTTGGTGCATGGATCTGGTATCCTACCCAGGTGGAATTCTTCGCTTCTGCTGATGGTAAAAACTTTACCTCACTCGGTGTAGTTAAAAATACGATCTCCGATAAAGAATATGGCGGCCTTACGCAAGTACTGAGCCTACCCGTGCAAACCACTACCCGTTATATTAAAGTAGTAGCCAAAAACCACGGCACCATCCCGGAATGGCATCCTGGCAAAGGCGAAAACGGTCACCTGTTTGCAGATGAGATCATTATTGAGTAGTTTGAATGTTCCTGGAAAATTAATACAGACCATTACTGACAATAACCAAATATTGCAATACACTATGAGACTAAACTCTTTTCTACGTTTATTGATGATCGCTGTTACCATGGGTGCGGCCGCCTGTAGCAATACCGGCAAACAGTCGCCCAAAGGCACTATACATGCCCTTATCCCGCTTCCGGCAGAAGTAAAGGAGAATGCAGATTCGTTCCTGATTGATAAACAAACCACGATTGTTGCCGCCACTGCGGAAGACAAACAATCCGCAGCTTTGTTTAATGCATACCTGAAAGAACTGACCGGGTACGAACTGACGGTTGCTGACAATGGTGATAAAAACGCCATCGTACTGAAAACCGGCAACGATACCACCGCCAAAGAAGGATATCGTCTTTCCGTTAAAAATGACCTGGTGACCATTAACGGCAACAGCGGCGCGGGTACCTTTTACGGCATCCAGACTCTTATTCAGCTATTGCCGGTGGAAAAAGGCAACGCACTATTGGTACCTGGTGTAGATATCGCAGACCAACCGCGTTTTTCTTACCGTGGCCTGCACCTGGATGTGGGTCGCCACTTCTTCCCGGTAGATTTCATTAAAAAGTATATCGATCTGCTGGCGATGCATAAAATGAATACGTTTCACTGGCACCTTACGGATGACCAGGGCTGGCGTATAGAAATTAAGAAGTATCCCCGCCTACAGGAAGTGGCTTCCAAACGTAAGGAAACCATGGCCGGCCATTATAACGACAACAAGTATGATGGCAAACCTTACGGTGGTTATTACACCCAGGAAGAAGTGAAAGATGTAGTGAAATATGCGGCAGAACGTTTTGTAACGGTCCTTCCTGAAATAGAGATGCCCGGCCACGCACTGGCGGCGCTTACTGCATTTCCCAGCTTTGGATGCACCGGTGGCCCGTACGAAACAGGCACCCGTTGGGGTGTTTACGACGATGTATTTTGCGCAGGCAACGATTCCGTTTTCTTCTTTTTACAGGATGTGATAGATGAGATATTGCCACTGTTCCCGAGCAACTACATTCACATAGGCGGCGATGAAAGCCCGAAAGTGCGTTGGGAGAAATGCCCGAAATGCCAGAAGCGTATTAAGGACGAGCATTTGAAAGACGAACATGCGTTACAGAGCTACTTTATCCAGCGCATGGAAAAATACATCAACAGCAAAGGCCGTCGCATTATTGGCTGGGACGAGATCCTGGAAGGCGGTTTAGCGCCCGATGCTACCGTGATGAGCTGGAGAGGTACCGAAGGTGGTATTGCCGCGGCACAACAAGGTCACGATGTGGTGATGACCCCAGGCAGCCATGTATACTTCGATTATTATCAGTCTAAAGGAAAAAATGAACCAGTAGCCATAGGCGGATTTTTACCAGTAAGCAGGGTTTACAGCTTTGAGCCTGTACCCGATGCCTCGCTGCTGGACCCGTCAAAAGCCAAACACATTATTGGCGCACAGGCCAACCTGTGGACAGAGTACATTAAAACTCCCGAACACGTAGAATACATGGTGTATCCACGCGCAGTGGCATTGGCCGAAGTAGTGTGGACCAAACCTGAATTGAAAAACTACGACAACTTCCTCGAAAGGTTAAAAGTACACCTGAAACGCCTCGACATCAAAAAAGTAAACTACGCCAAACACATTTTCATGGTAACAGGTGTGGTAGAAAACGATGAAAAAGGCAATATGCAGGTAAAACTGAGCAGCGAACTGGATGGTAGCAAAATCGTGTACACCCTTGACAGCAGCGCGCCTTCCGTTAATTCCACTGCTTACACAACTCCGGTAGCCATTACTAAAAGTGGTACTTTCCGCGGCGTGGTATTGCAGGATGGCAAACCGTTCGGCGATGAGTTTGAACAAACTTTCTCCTTTAATAAGGCTACCGGCAAAACCGTTACGCTGAAAAAAGCGCCACATGAGAAATACAATCCAGGCAGTCCCTTCTCCCTGGTGAATGGTATCCAGGGCGTAGAGAAGTTTAACGATAACCAGTGGTCGGCCTTCCAGGGCGACTTTGAAGCTACGGTAGACATGGGCGACAGCACAGATATCAGTAAATTCGGATTGAGCATCCTTAAGTACAACGACCAGTGGATATATCAACCTAAGGAAATCGTGTTTTATGTGTCTAACGACGGTAAAATCTGGAAAGAAGTAGCCAAAACCAGTTCTTTCCCTTCCAATGGTATTAATAAAGTAAGACTGGCTGTTAACGGCGTAAAAGCCCGTTACGTGAAAGTATTCGCGAAACACTTCGGTAACATTCCGAATGGTGCGCAGGGCGCGGGTAATCCCTCCTGGCTGTTTGTAGACGAAATCGTAATAGACTAACATACAAAAGGGCGGCATTCAAATGCCGCCCTTTATTCTTACCCACTTTTCATTAAGCCGGGTATGCTTGCCGGCCTGCATTCTAACATTTGACTATGACTCGCACAGTCCCCATCATTACATTTTATTTACCCACAGGTTCCATTTAGCGTCGAATTTGTACCACTCGCCTTGTGGGCCTTCCCATTTCCACTCAGGTGCTTCGCTCCATTTTTTACCTTCGTCGGCACTCCACCACAGTTTACCATCGCCAATTTTCAGCCATTTGCCGTCTTTATCGGCCCACATGCCGCTTTCTACCGCAGCCCATTTTTTACCGTCGGTGCTCCACCAAAGTTTGGCGCTTTTGTCCAGTTTATACCAATAGGTTTTACCGTCCATTTTGCCTTCCCAGGTACCAGTGGCGCTCTTTTTGAAGTCGGCCAGCTTGGTTTCATTAGTTACATTATTAACAGCAGCATTTGCAGAATTTACGTTTAGGGCAAGCAGCATACAGATCGCTGTTGCAGCGAATAACAACTTTTTCATTGGATCAATAAATTTAAAATAGATTAATTAAGATGATATGTAGCGACAACGAAGCAATCCGGATATTTGATGCGCTGTTGCTTACCTTTTCTCCTGTAGTTGCCGGCTTTCCGGACCGGCAATCAGTTTACATGCATGTTTCTGAGCGGAGGTACTTTAATAAACGGAGAATAAATACACTTGGATTGCAAAACACCATAACAAGTTTTAGCAGGGCACAGAAATCCGTTCAAACATTGCCGTTTTTCCTTTATTATTTTCTAAGTATATCGTTGTACATTAAATAATTCCGAAATTACTCAGAGAATCGCGGGATTTTCTTTAATTTTCCGGCTCGTTTTTTCAAACGCATATCAAAAAACAATACGTCATGACCATCAATCACCAGGAAATTGAACTGATAGACAGTTTTGAACAGATTGTCGTGGACATTCATCCCTCCGCAAAAGAGGGTTCCAAAGCCGTTGCCGCCGAAATCGCGGAATTGATCCGCCAGAAAGCGGCCGCTAAAGAACCCTGCGTGCTGGGACTGGCCACAGGCTCTACACCTAAGTATTTGTATGCAGAGCTGGTACGCCTGCATAAAGAAGAGGGACTTAGCTTTAAAAACGTTGTTACGTTTAACCTGGACGAGTATTACCCGATTGAGCCGGATGCCTTACAGAGCTACAACCGTTTCATGAAGGAGCAATTGTTTAATCATATTGATATACCAGAAGGCAACTACCACGTTCCGGACGGCACACTGCCGAAGGAGAAGATGAAGGCCTATTGCGAAGAATACGAGCGCAAAATCGAAGCGGCCGGCGGTTTGGACATCCAGATCCTGGGAATCGGTAACAACGGGCACATCGGCTTTAACGAGCCGGGTTCCAGCATTAACTCCCACACCCGCCTTATTACCCTGGACAATGGCACCCGTATCGCTAACGCTTACGAGTTCCCGAATATGAGCCAGGTACCTCGTTTGGCCATTACCATGGGCATTAGCACCATTATGAGAGCCAAACGTGTGATCCTGATGGCATGGGGTTCTCACAAATCCAAGATCGTTCGCAGGTCGGTAGAAGGTCATAGCACCGACCAGGTGCCCGCTTCCCTGTTACAACAACACAGAAATGTGAAGTTTGTCGTGGACGAACAGGCTGCCCACGACCTTACCCGCAACAAGGAGCCGTGGCTTACCGGTGATTGCGAATGGACGCCCGCCCTTATCCGCAAAGCCGTTACCGGCCTGGCGATGAAGCTGAACAAAGCTATCCTCATGCTTACCGATAAGGATTACAATGAGAATGGTTTGAACGACCTGGTAGTACAATATGGTTCGGCTTACGAACTGAACATCAAAGAATTTAACGCCATCCGCGATACCATAACGGGCTGGCCCGGCGGTAAACCAGGCGCACAGCTGCCTAATCACCCCGAGCGCTCAGAGCCTGCTAAAAAACGTGCCCTTATCTTCTCTCCTCACCCAGATGATGATATCATCTCCATGGGCGGTACTTTTATCCGTTTACACGAGCAGGGGCACGATGTACATGTAGCTTACCAGACTTCCGGTAACATTGCCGTAACCGACGAGTTTGTGCTTCGCTTTATCGACTTCGCCGTAGGTTTCGAAGGCATGTTCGATATCAGCAACAAAAAGAGCAGTGAGATCCTGGAAGAAGCAAAAGCGTTCATCAGAACTAAGAAAACAAGTCAGAAAGATACCCCGGAGATCCGCGCTATTAAAGGCCTGATCCGCCGTTGCGAAGCCAAGGCTACCTGCCGTTACGTAGGTATCAAGGAAGAAAACGCGCATTTCATGAACCTGCCGTTCTACGAAACTGGCCTGGTAGAAAAGAAACCCATGGGGCCTGAAGATGTGGAACTGACCGTTGCTCTGCTCCGTAAACTGAAACCACAGCAGATCTATTGTGCAGGCGACCTCGCCGATCCGCATGGTACGCACAAGGTTTGCCTGGACGTGATCTTCGCCGCTCTTGATATCCTTAAAGATGAAGATTGGGCTAAAGATTGCTGGGTATGGCTGTACAAAGGCGCATGGCAGGAGTGGGATATCCACGAAATCGAAATGGCGGTACCAATGAGTCCCGACCAGATCGTGCAGAAACGCCTCGGCATCTTCATCCACCAGAGCCAGAAAGACGTAGTGCCTTTCCAGGGTACCGACCTTCGCGAGTTCTGGCAGAGAGCCGAAGACCGTAACGCCAACACGGCTGATCTCTATGATCGCCTGGGATTACAGAAATACGCCGCTATCGAGGCTTTCGTACGTTACCACTTCATGTAAACGCACAAACGCCTTACAATATATTAACGCCTCTGCACCGCAGGGGCGTTTTTGTTACGGCACATTTACAATAATGTGCATAGAATGTGCGTTGCACTATCATCGCATTGGTTAACTTTGAAATTGCTTATAACACTCGTTAAACACCACGTAACCATATGAACGTGACCCTCATTCTTACCCTGGTGGCCGGGCTGATAGCCGGTAGCTTTGCAGGCTATCTTATCCTCCGCAACCTTTTATTAAGGCATTATGTGCCCAAAACCGAAGCCGACCAGCTACGCCTCGAAATGGCCCGGGGCCTTACCCGCGAGCAGGTAGAAGAACGTTATGTATTACGTGAACTCCACATCAGCCTCCAAAATAACCTGCGCGAAAAGGATCATGAACTCAATGATCTTAAAAATGTGATCTTTAATAAAGACAATCACATACTGGACCTGAGTACTGAAAAAACTGCCCTGCAAAAAGTAAACGAGCATCTCGAAGACAAACTGGATAATGCAAAAAAGGAGCTGGACGCCATTCTTGTCAATTCTAAAGAACAGTTTAAACTGCTGGCCGAAGAGATCGTAAAGGAGAAAGGGAAAGATTTGTCTGATGCCAATAAAGTAACGCTGGACGCACTGCTTAATCCTCTTAAAACGGATATTAACAATTTTAAGAAAACGATAGAAGATACACGTAAAGAAGATATACAGGACCTTACTTCGCTGAAGAAAGAAATTGAAGGCCTGCAAAAATTAAACATCCGGTTGAGCGAAGATGCACAACGCCTGGCGGGTGCCTTACGAAGCGATGTAAAGGTACAGGGCAACTGGGGCGAAGACAGGCTGAAACTGATTCTTGAATCGGAAGGCCTGCAGAACTACATCGACTTTACCAACCAGGGCACTTACCGCGACGAGGAAGAAGGCCAGAACCGCCGTCCGGACTGTATCCTGCGATTACCAGATGGCAAACACCTGGTGATTGACAGCAAGGTATCGCTTAACGCTTATGTAGAATATTTCAACGCCTCCGATCCCGGGCAGAAAAAGGAATCGCTGAAACAACTGGTCCGTAATATCACCGACCACATTGATATACTCGCTAACAAAAACTACCAGGCACTGGCAGGACTGCAAACACCAGATTTCGTGTTTATGTTCATGCACTTTGAATCGGCCCTCACGCTCGCCATGAACGAAAGCCCTGATATATTCAACAGGGCCCTCGCACGTAAAATCGTGATCATCACCCCCACTACTCTTGTGGCTACTATGAAAGTTGTAAAACTGCTGTGGCAAAAAGAAAACAGGGTAAAGAACGTGGAAGAGATTTTCCGCCAATGTGGCTTACTGTATGATAAGTTCGTGATGTTTACCGAAGAAATGCAAAAGGTGGGTAAAAGTCTGGGGGATGCCAGCAGGGCTTATAAAGATGCGATGGACAGGCTGCGTGATGGCACGCGCAAAGGCGATACCATCATCGGTAAATTTCAACTGATCCAAAACCTGGAAGCAAAAACCACCAGGAAACTACCCGATAATATACTGAATGAAATTTCTATGCTGGATGATGATATTTATCCGGTGGTGAACAGATAGCTAGTCATGGAACAACAAATACGGGAACAGGGATTCACGATAGTAAACGATATATACACCGCGGAAGAAGTAAAAGAAATGTTAACTGCCATCCATCAGGCAGACAGCTCCCGCTCCACTTTTCGCCAGACAGACGATTTATTCGCCATCAGACAGGCACTGAAGGAAATACCTTCCCTATCTCCCATCATCTTTAATTATCGCCTTAAAACGCTGATAAAGGAGGTTTTTGGCGGGAGATACTTTGTGGTGAAGTCAATTTACTTTGATAAACCCGGTAAATCCAACTGGTTTGTAGCCTGGCACCAGGACCTCACCATCTCCGTAAAAGAAAAAACGGACGTAGAAGGCTACGGCCCCTGGACGGTGAAACAGGATCAGTATGCCGTGCAACCACCTCTTTCCATACTGGAACAAAACTTCACAATTCGTATACACCTCGACGATACAAACGACCAGAATGGCGCGCTAAAGGTGGTGCCAGGTTCTCACAAGAAAGGAATATACCGGCCTGAAACAATTAACTGGCAGGAAGAAACAGCGGTAAGCTGCCCCGTACCACAGGGAGGCATTATGATCATGAAGCCCTTGCTGTTGCACGCTTCTGGCCGCACACTAAATGAAAAGAACCGCCGCGTACTGCACATAGAATTCAGCCAAACAAGCCTCCCCGAGCCTTTCCAATGGGCCGAAAAAACAACCACCATTTAAAGAGCATCATCCCTTATCTTTATAGAAAATAAGAAGATGCAAACAATACTTGGCGCAAATGGGGTAATAGGAAAGGAACTGTCGAAAGCACTCGTTCCCTACACCTCCGCAATTCGCCAGGTTAGCCGTAAGCCTCAAAAGGTAAATGCCACCGATGAAGTGTTTGCCGCCGACCTCACTGACTATCAGCAAACCTTAAAGGCAGTGGAAGGATCTTCTGTTACTTATCTTACTGTAGGACTCCGTTACCACTATAAAACATGGCAGCGCTTATGGCCACTGATCGTGCAAAACGTTATCAATGCCTGTAAAATAAGCGGTTCTAAACTGGTATTTTTTGATAATGTGTACATGTACGGTAAGGTAGATGGATGGATGACAGAGGAAACGCCGTACAGGCCGGCAAGTAAGAAAGGAAAGATACGCACGATGATCGCACAAACGCTGCACGACGAAATGCAACGTGGCGCACTACCTGTTATAATAGCCAGGGCAGCCGACTTCTACGGACCTGGCGCAGAAAACAGTATACCTAATATACTCGTACTCAACAACCTGAATAAAGGTGCTAAGCCGCAATGGATGGGCGATTCAAACACCCGTCACTCTTTTACTTATACACCGGATGCCTGCCGGGCAGTAGCCCTCCTGGGCAACACACCATCGGCCTACAACCAGGTATGGCACCTGCCCACTGATAAAAATGCGCTTACCGGCAAAGAATTTATACGCGCCGCCTGCGAGATATATGGGAAAGAGACTAAATTCTCGGTATTACCCACCTGGATGCTGCGTTTAGCGGGCCTTTTTAAAGCAGAAATGGGAGAATTGGTGGAAATGATGTACCAGTACGACTACGACTATCTGTTTGACAGTTCGAAGTTTGAGAATGCCTTCCAATTTAAACCCACTACTTACCAGGAAGGCCTGAGAGCAACGGCTGCCCTTATGAAAAAGCATTAAGCAAAAAGCCCGCTGCATGGCAGCGGGCTTTTTGCTTATATATGTTATACTCACGCGAAAGCGGGCTTTTTACCTAATTCTTTTAAAAACCTGAAGTGGGATACAACCGCACTTGTCATCGTTGGCATGCAATGGTAGTCAAGGTTATGCTTTTTACATTCGGCTGCTACAATCTTACTTAACGCAGGATAGTGTACATGGCTGATACGGGGGAACAGGTGATGTTCTACCTGGTAATTTAAACCACCTACGTACCAGGAAATGATTTTATTGTCGGGAGCAAAGTTCGAAGTCGTTTTGATCTGGTGTACTGCCCACTCGCTCTCTATCTGTGTATCGGCAATACCTGCCACCTCAAACTCTGTTTCTTCCACCACATGCGCCAGCTGGAACACTACGGCAAGTGTAAACCCAAGGGTAATGTGCATAGCGCTAAATCCTACAAGCCAGGCTTTCCAGCCTACTAATACGATTGGCAGCGCTACATAAAAAGCCACGTATAAGATTTTGCTAAGCCAAAAAAGGAAATGGTCCTGGGCCGACATTGTTTTAAGTGGTGTATTGTGTACTTTTTTGCCGAGGTATTTCTGGAAGTCGTTGATGAAAGTCCAGGCGAAAGAGCTGATAGCGTACATTAAAGGTACATACAGGTGCTGTATGCGGTGTACCGGCACCCAGCGCTGCGTTTGGCAATGACGCATAAGCGGGCTTTTCGCGATATCATCATCTATACCATCTACGTTAGTGTACGTATGGTGAATGATGTTGTGTTTATGTTTCCAGATAAAGGAATTACCACCAAGGGCGTTCAGGGTGAGGCCCAGGGTGTCATTTACCCAGTTTTTTGTAGAATAACTGCCGTGCAAGGCATCATGCATTACATTAAAGCCGATGCTCGCCAGTATAAGGCCCAGCATGGAGCAGAGCACGATACCCACAATCGCTGGCATGCTAACAGTAAGCACCACCACATAAATGGCAATAGCAGCAGGGATAAGTATAGCCGTTTTATGATACAACCTCCAGTTGCCTGTCCTTCTCAACTTCGTCTCCTCAAAATATGCATCAACAGACGCTTTCAGAGATTGAAAAAAAACCGCATTCTTGTTGTTAAAGGTAACTTTTGACATTTGTAACAATTGGACCGGCATTGCTGTATTTTACCGGCATTAATAATTCAGGTTTTTGTAAGGCTAGTTAGCTTGACTCTCTCTGGTCTCCACCATCAATAAACTGCGCAATCTAAATATCCTACAAAGATAGTATTTTAATCCTATGTGAAGATTATTTACCTATGAATTGTGATTAAATTAACAGCCATTGTACGACTTTATTAGCAGGTAAACATCCTTAGGATTGGTATCTTTGATAACGCAAAATAAAGGAGACTAAATGCACATTCATTATTTTCAGCACGTTCCCTTCGAAGGGCTCGGTTGTATTGCAGACTGGATAAGCCGTAAAGGTCATAAAGTAAGCGTAACCCGCTGGTATGCCAACGATACCCCTCCCCCATTGGCCGAAACAGACTGGCTTATTATAATGGGAGGCCCAATGGGAGTTTACGATCAGGACAAATACCCCTGGCTCGAAACCGAAAAAAACTATATACGTGATGCCATACAACAAGGTAAACGGGTACTGGGCATTTGCCTGGGCGCTCAGCTTGTTGCAGCGGCACTGGACGCCAAAGTATATCCCAATCAGCAAAAAGAAATAGGCTGGTTTCCGGTACACTTCGAAAAAACAGCACCACTGGCCGATTTCATGCCTGTTACGGCTACCGTTTTCCACTGGCATGGCGATACATTTGACCTGCCCGAAAATTCGGCACTGTTTGCTTCTACACCCGCCTGCCGCCACCAGGCCTTCGTTTACGGCGATAAAACGGTGGGACTCCAGTTTCACTTTGAAGCTACAGAGGCTTCTGTAGCAGAAATGCTGGAACACGGACAGTCAGAACTGGTGGAAGATACTTATATTCAGCGTGCGGAAGAGATAGTAGCGGGCAACGGGCACATTGCGCTCAATAACCAATTGATGTTTAGTTTGTTAGACAGAATGGAGAAATAACAATATGAAAAAAGTACAGTTACTGATCGTTGGCGGAGGGCCTATCGGACTGGCCTGCGCACTTGCAGCACAAAAAGAGGGAATTGATTACGTGGTGATTGAAAAGGGCTGCCTGGTAAACTCGCTGTACCACTACCCGCTTAACATGACGTTTTTCTCCACTTCTGAAAGACTGGAAATCGGCGGCATACCTTTCGTATCCATCAACCCTAAACCTACACGCCCCGAAGCCATGGAGTATTACCGGCGCGTGGCGACTTCCAAAGAGTTGAATGTAAACCTGTTCGAAGAAGTACAAGAGGTAACGCCCAAGACTGACCACTATATCGTCAGCACCTCGAAGGCCACCTACGAAGCACAGTTCGTGATCATCGCCACCGGCTTCTATGATATTCCAAACCTGTTAAACGTACCCGGCGAAGAATTGCCGAAGGTAACACACTATTATAGAGAACCTCACTTCTACGCCATGCAGCACGTACTGGTGGTGGGCGCTAACAACTCCTCTGTAGATGCGGCCCTGGAAACCTATCGCAAAGGGGCACACGTTACCATGGTCATCCGCGAAGGCGAAATCGGCAAAAGAGTAAAATATTGGGTAAAGCCGGATATTGAAAACCGTATCAGCGAAGGCTCGATTACAGCATACTTCCATTCTTCCCTCACCGCTATCCGTGAAACAGAAGTAGATATCACCACGCCAGGCGGTGTTGTGACTATCCCGAACGACTATGTGTTGGCTATGACGGGCTACCAGCCCAACTTCGCTTTCCTTGAAAAATGTGGAGTGCAATTATCGGCTGACCTTAAGAAATACCCGACCTATAGCAGCGAAACCATGGAAACCAACCTGGGTAACATTTACCTGGCCGGCGTGGTTTGCGGTGGTATGGACACACACGTATGGTTCATCGAAAACTCGAGGGAACATGCCGACAGGATACTGGCTAATATTGCTGATAAACTCGGGCTTAAATAATATTCACTTCCCGCTCCAGGTCTACGCCGAACTTGGCTTTTACCGTGCTTAATACGTAAGTAGAAAGATCGTATATCTCAGATCCCGTGGCATTGCCGTAATTCACCAATACCAGCGCCTGTTTGGCGTGTACACCGGCATCGCCTGTACGGTATCCCTTCAGTCCACACTGATCGATAAGCCAGCCTGCCGCCAGCTTGTAATGTCCGCCAGCCAAAGGATAAGCTACAACATCAGGAAAAGCGGCTTTTAAGGTTTCGTATTGCGCACTGCTGATCTCCGGATTTTTAAAGAAACTGCCTGCATTCCCAATCTCTGCCGGGTTAGGCAGTTTGGAACTTCGGATATTGATCACCGCCTGACTGATGGACTGTAAAGACAACTGGGTGATGCCCATGTGTGCCAACTCCTGCTCAATGGCGCCGTAAGTGGTATTAAAATGATGTTTTTTATGGAGACGGTACACCACCGACATAATCGCGAACTGGCCTTTGTACTGGCGCTTGAACACACTTTCACGATACCCGAAATCGCAGGCGTCCTTGTTAAAGTTCACTACCGCATGATCGTTCATGTGATAAGCCGACAACTCGTAGAACGTATCCTTAATCTCTGCGCCATAAGCCCCTATGTTCTGCATAGGACTGGCACCCACGTTGCCAGGAATAAGTGAAAGATTTTCGAGTCCGGCGAGGTTGTGCTGGATGCAGTACTGCACAAAGCCGTGCCAGTTTTCACCAGCTCCTGCCTGTATATACACATGCTCATCGTCTTCCTTTATGGCATGAATACCTTTAATATCATTCTTCAGCACCAGGCCGTCAAAGTCCTTTGTGAGCAATATATTACTGCCGCCGCCCAGTATCATCCGGGGTACATCTTTCCATTCTTCACTCTCCAGTATTTCCCGAAGGGCCTCTTTGGAGTCAAAACTGGTAAAATAGCGTGCTTTGGCATCAATGCCGAAGGTATTGTAAGGTTTCAGCGAAACATTTTGTGATATCGTCATAAAGGCGCGTTCAAAAATCCTATCTTTAGTAAACCAGACAAAGATAATTAACAAAACTATGTCACACACAGCCATTGTGATAGGCGCCACCGGGCTCACCGGCAGCTGCCTGGTAACCACACTTCTGAGCGATCCTGCGTTTTCCGTAGTAAAAGCTGTTGGCCGAAAGCCGATGCCGCTGGAACATCCCAGGCTGCAAAACATTACATTGTCTTTTGCAGATACTGCCGCGCTGCAGGAAGCATTGCACGGCGATGCTCTCTTTTGCTGCATAGGTACCACTATTAAAAAAGCGGGCAGCAAGAAAGCCTTTATGGAAGTAGACCTTGATATACCGCTTCGTTGTGCCGAAGTGGCAAAACGTAATGGCGTAAAACAGTTCCTGCTGATTTCGGCTATTGGCGCTAATGCCGCTGCCCGTAATTTCTACCTTCGTATAAAAGGTCAGACAGAGCAGGGCGTGGCACGCAGTGGATTCGAAAGCACACATATCTTCCGCCCGTCTTTTATCCTCGGCGAACGCCAGGAATTCCGCCTGGGTGAACAGATAGGGAAAGGACTGATGGCCATGACCACTTTCCTGCTCCAGGGTAAATTGAAAAAATACAGGGGCATTGAAGCAGCGGTGATTGCCGATGCCATGCGAAAAATTGCGCTGCAGCAGGTAAAAGGCACCCATATCTACGAATCAGACGAAATACAGTCTATTTCAGATAACAGTCCTGCTTAATGACCTTTTTTCCTTAATTTGACGCAGCTTTGGAGACGCGTATGAAGAAACTTATCCTAAACATTGCCTGCCTGATATGCCTTGCGCTGCCCATTACCCTGCAGGCCCAGATTAACCGGTATTTGCCCGGCACCTGGAAAGACAAGGTGGCACCCACCGTTATCACCGATAGTTCCCTGTTAAGCGACGACTTCACCATCCTGAACTACAGCGTGGTTTGCAGCTTTGTGCTTACACCTAACGAAGAAGAGGCAAACGTAACCTATAGCCGCTACGAATACCGGCACATACGTATCAATACCGTAAAAGCATCGGACAGCCTTACGAACATTATTATCACGATTCGCCCAAATGAGTCGATAAACTATATGCGCGGCCGCATTATTAAGCCTAATGGCGAAATCAGCGAGCTGGCCGGACAAATGGATTATGTCAAAAGCGGCAACGGCGTAACAAATGGTATACTTACCATCGACCCAATGGAGCCTGGCAGCGAGTTAGAATACGAAACCAAAATATTTGTTACCAAAGACTTCGCAGGCTCTGAATTCTTTCAGAGCGATTATCCCATGCTGGAATCGCACTTCAAAATTCTCTATCCAAAAAAATATGCCATAAGAACGGTTAGCCGTAATGATTATCCCGAGCCGAAAAAGAAAACGGGCGCAACTTACGACAGTTACGAGGCCTCCACAGGTTATGTAGCACCCAAAAAAGTATATACTTACAACTATCGCACGCCGCTGTTGAAGGGCATTGACTTTTCACTGTACCGGTTTGTAACCAATACAGAACGCAGGCGGAACGATACGTTGGATTATACCTGGCAGCAATTTGGCGACGAGCAGTTCTACAAATACTTCTATCTCGAAAAAGCGGAGTTTGCCAAATTGCAGAAAGAACTTGACAGTTGGGCTTTTCTGAAACAGCAAAAGTCACTGCCACTACTGGTTTACCAGATCGAACATTTTATCAAAAATAAATACACGATACTTGAAACGGTAGATACTCCGCAACTGTCAGACATTACCTCCATTCTTCGTAACAAATATGCGAGCAGGGCGGGTATCACCAAACTGATGGCCGCAGTATTTTACATGATGCAGATCCGCTGCCAGCTGATGATTACTGCCGATCGCGACCAGGTACCGCTGGACAGCAATATTGCACGTTACGGAGATGCCAAAAATGTATTACTTTATTTCCCCGATATCAAACAGGCCATGGCACCGGGCGAAAAAGCCTATCAAACGCCCTACTATCCGCCTATGTGGAGCAATATAGAAAGCGTGGTATGCAGCGATACACTTATAGACAACGTATCGAAAGTAAAAGTAAGTTTCATGAAAACACCGTTGCCCGACTACGCCTCCAGCGGTATGCGCAACGAAACTGAAATATGGCTTACAGACACGCCGGGCACGGCCAGATTGCGCACAGTGCAACAGTTTTCGGGCTTTGCAGATGCACAGGTTAAAACCGTCATTGCAGATGTGGAAGTTGATCCTAAAACAAGTTTTAACGCCTTCATCCTGTTAAAGCCAGAACGGAATAACATCATTAGCGTAGAACCTCAAAATATGAAATGGTCGCCGGTGAGCATGAGCGCCCCTTTCACACTTAACAGCACCTATCTCATGCCATCATTTGCACTGGAAATGAACGGCCTTCTTACGCTCAGAACGGGCGCACTGCTGGCTTACCAATATCAGCCTACACAGAAACTGCCACCGGCCGGCGAACCGGTAAACCTGATGTACCCCTGCTATTTCGAACGAAAAGTAATCGTTCATTTACCCAAGGGCTACAAGGTGAAAAATGCGGCGGAATTCAATGCCGATCTTTCCAACATCGATCCTAATACCGGCCTTAAATGTACTATCCGCCAGGATGGCAACGTGGTCACCATTTTCATGATGGAATGGTACAAACATTCTTTGTTGGAAGGCAAATCACGCCAGGCATTTGACAAAATAGCCAATACCGTTACAAGTTATAGGCTGAAAGACCTGGTACTGGAAAAAGAATAATTAAGGGGAACAGGCAGCAGTACACTATTCAGCCGCCGTTGTGTCACTCCCTTCAGCGGCTATAACAACATTGGGCAATGTGTACCGGGCTAACTTTCCTAATCCGTATCAGCGATGTATATACCGCCACCAAGCACCTACACATAATCTACATCGGGTAAAATAACCACGGAACGGAACTGCTTTTCTGTTTGCAGTTTAATAAAGTATTCTTTCAGCAACTCTTTTATGCGCATGATAGATTGCGAGTCGCGGGGAAGTTTGACCATCATTTCCTGCAGGTAGTTGCCGCGTACACGGCTTACCAGTGGCGTTGCCGGGCCCACCAGTTTATCGCCCAGCTGCGGCTGCAGCCAATTACCCAGTACCTGGGCGGCTCTTTCCACGGTTTGTTCATTTTTATGACGCATCGTAATACGCAGCATCCTTACAAACGGTGGGTAACCAAAGTATTGCCGTTCGGCTATTTCGGCGTCGTACATCGCGCGGTAGTTGTGGTCCACCACGTATTGTAACACCGGGTGCCGGGTATTGCTGGCCTGAATCAGCACCCTGCCCTTACCATGCTTCCGGCCCGAACGACCACTCACCTGCTCCATCAACTGGTAAGCACGTTCATTCACCCTGAAGTCGGGGTAACTTAACAGGCTGTCTGCACTTAACACCCCCACCAAATCAACGTTTTCAAAGTCAAGCCCCTTTACCACCATCTGCGTACCTACCAGTATATCGATCGTACGCTGCTCCAGCGCCTGGATCATCTTATTATGACTGTCCTTGTTACGCACACTGTCCACGTCCATACGGGCAATCCTAGCATCAGGGAAGGTTTCACGCAGATCGTCTTCGATCTTTTCGGTGCCGAAACTTTTGGGTAATAGGGTCTGGCTGCCACAGGCAGTACAGGTGTATATGTAAGGATAACGCGTGCCGCAATAATGGCAGTGCAGTTTATCCTGTTGTTTATGATAAGTAAGCGATACGTCGCATTGTTTACAATGTGGTATCCATCCACAGGTGGTGCATAACAGGAAGGGCGCATAACCACGCCGGTTCTGGAAAAGGATCACCTGCTTTTTATTGGCGATAGTTTCCCTGATGGCCGTTTCCAGGGCCTCGGTAATATTGCCCTTCATCTTTTTAGCCGCCAGCTCGGGCTTGATGTCTACAATTTCGATAGCGGGCATTTCTATACCGCCGAACCTTTCACCTAAATACACCAGTCCGTATTTGCCCTGCTGTGCATTAAAGTAAGATTCAACAGCCGGGGTGGCAGATCCGAGTAATACTTTCGCCTTAAACAATCCGGCGTAATAGATTGCCGCATCACGGGCGTGGTAACGGGGAGCTGGTTCCTGTTGTTTAAAAGAACCATCGTGCTCTTCGTCAAGAATAATTAATCCGAGATCGCGAAAAGGCAGTAACAGGCTGGAACGGGCGCCCAGTACGATGCTGATCTCGCCGCTTTTAACTTTGTTCCATATTTCTACCCGCTCGTTGTTGTTAAATCGGGAATGATAAATACCGATTTTACCGGCAAAGTGTTTCTGCAGGCGACGGATAATCTGGGCCGTCAGCGCTATTTCAGGCAGCAGGTACAATACCTGTTTGCCTTTGGCTAGGCAGTCCTCTATCAGTTTTACATATATCTGGGTTTTACCGCTGGAAGTTACACCATGCAGTAAAGTCACCTGTTTCTGGTCGAAGCACTGGTATATTTCCGATAAGGCCTTCGCCTGGGCGGTACTCAGTTCAAAATCCACCTTAATCTCTGCTTTTCCCATTTGCACACGGTCCACGGTGCGCTTCTCTACCCAAAGGATATTTTTATCCACCAGCCCCTTCAGTTGTGCCGCGTTGGCGCCCGACTTCTTCAGCAATTCGCTTTGCAGCACATCGCCCTGGGTTTTGGATAAGTGCAGGTAGGCAAGCAGCAACTCCATTTGTTTCGGCGCCCGGGAAAGCTCATCGAACAGAGGGCCCAGTTGCTCATCCGTAGCGTACGAGGGGTTCATTTGCACGTAGTTCTCTTTCTTCTCCCGGTAAGCTTCTTTCATCTCCTCATACACAAGGCATACCCGCTTCTCTATCAACTGTTTAATGACGGAGTACACGTCCGCCTTGTCAAGTATCATCTGGATTTCCGCGATACGCAGCTCCTTACGGATCTGGAGCGCTTCTGCCAGCATATACTCATCGTCAGACAGCATGGTGTAATCATCACCAAACGCCTCGTTATATTGTAAAACTGTTTCGCTGCTAAGTTTAAGGTGGGCGGGCAGGGCTGCGTTAAGCACCTCGCCTTCTGTACACATATAATACGATGCCAGCCACGACCAAAAGGCCGTTTGGGTAGGGTACACCACCGGCTCTTTGTCAAGCTGGTCCATGATGGGCTTACATTTGTAAGCGCCGGGGGCCTGACTGTGAATGGCTTTCACAATACCAGCATACTTCTTCTGTTTACCCAGCTGTACCGCCACACGGCTGCCCACCTGTAAAGTGGCCTCCATTTCAGGTGGTACTGCGTAGGTGTAATTCCGGGGCAGGGCCAGCGGTATTATGACATCGGCAAACTTCATGCGGGTTGTAAACTGGGATAGGTGTGATATTTTCTTAATTCGGCGTCCATCATATCGTACACCTTTTTCTTCAGTTCTGGCAAATCGGCCATAGTAAGACCTTTTACCGAAACTTTAGGCAGCCACACTACCCTGTTTTGACCAGGTGTAAGCGACAGCAGGCCTTTAGCGCGCAGCCGGTGGTTGCTGTCTACATATAAAACGGGGCGTATGTCTGTTTCCATTTCTATGGCCATACGAAAAGCGCCGTCGTGAAAGCTGCGTAAGGGCTGGCCGGTGTAATTGGTCGTTCCTTCAGGAAAAACCAACATAGACACGCCTTCTTTAAGGGTTGCCTTCATGGTGCGTACGCTATTGGCGCGGGCCCGGGCGTTTTTACGGTCTACCAGTACTACCGACTGGCGGTAGATAAAACCGAAGGCCGGTATTTTTACCATTTCTATCTTCCCGAGCGGACGGAAGGGCAAACGCATCACCTTTACCGCAATGGCAGCGTCCAGGTAAGAAAGATGGTTGGCCACATAAATAACCGGCTCCTTATCTTCTGCCTCGTACCTGATGCGTTTAAACCAGATGCCCACCAGCGGAAACCAGGTATGGGCCCAGAAACGCAGGAAGTAAAACACCATATTCCCTCCCCGGATCTTACCGAACAGGGAAACCAGGAAAATACCCGGCAGTATGAGGAACATGATGCCGATAAACCAGATGGCGGCGTGAATGTTGTAAATGGCAAGGAGAATATTCCGGATTAAACGCATAGTTAGGTGCAAGTAAACAGCAAAATGCGAAAATAAACAAATTGAAGTGATCCTTCCCCTTTTCCTTACCATGCCATGACATAAAAAGTTCCTACCTTTGCCATCCTTATGACACGGGCTAAATCAGTAGCATTTCACACATTGGGCTGCAAGCTTAACTTTTCCGAAACCTCCACTATTGGCAGGATGCTGGAAAACGATGGATTCGTTAAAAAAGATTTTGACGAGCAGGCCGACGTATATGTGATCAATACCTGTTCGGTAACAGACAATGCAGACAAGGAGTGCCGCCAGTTGGTACGCCGTATACAACGCCGCGCCCCGGAGAGCCTGGTGGTGATTACCGGTTGTTATGCACAACTCAAACCACAGGAAATTGCAAGTATAGAGGGGGTTGACCTGGTGCTGGGCGCTGCCGAAAAGTTCAATATCGTAGATCATCTTAAGGAGCTTACTAAGGGCGACAGTGCTAAAATCTGCTCCTGCGACATAGAAGACGTTAACACTTTCCATTCCTCCTACTCCGTAAACGACCGCACCCGTACCTTCCTGAAGGTGCAGGACGGCTGCGATTACAATTGCAGCTTTTGCACTATACCCATGGCCCGCGGCATCAGCCGTAGCGATAGTGTGGCTAATGTACTGATAAACGTACGCGAACTGGCTGCCAGTGGTGTAAAGGAAATAGTACTTACCGGCGTAAACCTCGGCGATTTTGGCAAGGGGCTTATCGGTGGTAAAAAGAGAGAAGAAAGTTTTTACGAGTTAATACAGGAGCTGGACAAGGTTGAAGGAATTGAGCGTTACCGCATTTCTTCCATCGAACCCAATTTACTGAGTAATGAAATCATAGAATTTGTGGCGAACAGTAAAAAGTTCATGCCGCATTTCCATATTCCGCTGCAAAGCGGCAGCAACGATGTACTGGCTTTAATGCGCCGCCGTTACCGCCGTGAATTATATGCAGAAAAGGTAGCACTGATCAAACAATTTATGCCGCATGCCTGCATTGGCGTAGACGTGATCGTTGGCTTCCCGGCAGAATCTGATGCGCACTTCGACGACACTTACCAGTTCCTTCACGACCTGGATGTATCGTACTTCCACGTGTTCACTTACTCAGAGAGAAGTAATACGCATGCCCTCGAAATAAAACCGGTAGTACCGGTTAATATCCGTAACGAACGTAACAAAGCCCTTCGTAACCTAAGCCACAAAAAAATGCAGTACTTTACAGCACAGCATGTTGGCCAAACACGTAAGGTATTGTTTGAACGTCACAGTAATAAGGATGGTATGATGGAAGGTTATACCGATAACTATATCAAGATTACCACCCCGCATCGGAGCGAATGGGAGAACAATCTTGTAGACTGGGAAATCAGGTAAGATTTTTCCTCTAATGAGATGAAACATTCCCACCCTTTGTGGTTAAAGGAATGAGCCGTTTTTCAGGCAATTGGGCACTTCGTTTTCAGCAGGTTATTTCAGAAGATTTTTAAAAAATATTTGGTGAAATAAAATAAGTTTCTACCTTTGCAATCCCAACGAACAAAAAGTGTTCTGCTAAAAAGGGAAAGAGATTAGGGAGTTTAGCTCAGCTGGTTCAGAGCATCTGCCTTACAAGCAGAGGGTCGGCGGTTCGAACCCGTCAACTCCCACAAAATACCCGATCGGGTTTTTGTTCTTAGAAAATAGAAAATTGGTATGGGAGTTTAGCTCAGCTGGTTCAGAGCATCTGCCTTACAAGCAGAGGGTCGGCGGTTCGAACCCGTCAACTCCCACAGAAAAAGGTTATCAGAAATGATAACCTTTTTTGTTTTATGGCACTCTGAAAACACATTTCTTCACGGCCTCATCGACAATTTCTCTTCCCCACTTCTAAATTATATGTAACGCCAAATACCTGGTCAACCAGCAGCTTCATCGCAGCACATGATTGATAAATACCAATGTTATCGCTTTGAGGTTTCTACAAACAGGTAAACAACTTTTGATAACTATCTCACTCCACATTTGCATCAATCATAAGAAGAATTATGGTAAGAAGTCCTGATGGAGAGAAAGGAATTATCGGACTGATATTATTGCCCCACACTGATTTATTTCCGGCCTTTTCACTCATGGCAACATATTTGCAGCACGGTTTATACACATACCTGACTATATATGAACCATCGCTATCTCGCATTTGCACTGGCACGTATTACGCTGGGCATTAACTTCCTGGGTCACGGACTTGTAAGACTCCCAAAACTGGACGCCTTCCGCACCGGGATGGTAAAAGATTTCGAACGTACTTTTCTGCCCGGCCCTATTGTATCCGCATTCGCCACTGTACTACCATTTATTGAGTTTGCACTTGGTCTTTTCCTTATCATCGGCATCTTTACCAAACAATCGCTGGCGGGTTGCGCTATACTGATGATGATACTGTTGTTCGGTACCTGCATGAAAGAAGCCTGGGATTCCGCAGGTTCTCAGATGCTGTACGCACTATTTATCGCCTTCCTGTTATTCAACCTGGAATACAACTCCCTATCCATCGACACCAGGAAAAAACCTTCCACCTACTGATCTTCGGGTTTAGGAGGATTTTTAAAGATACGTTTCACTGCCTTTCCTATCTTATTAAGGTTGGTAATCTGTTCCTGTATAGGCGTAAGCGTGAGATCAAGCGCCTGTACACCGGGCTCGATATTTTCCAGTTCTGTTTGTTCGGGATAGATCAGTAAAAGATTGTTATCCTTGAAATGACGCGCCAGTCTTCCCGGAAGATTTTCCATGTAAGCACTGTACGACAAAGTGCCTTTCCTGGCGGTTACCATAACCAGCAAATCGTCGCGCGAAATACTACGGGCCAGCACCAGGAAGTCTTCCATATTATCGAAGCGATGGAACGTTACGTCCATCGTCGTTTTGGTTAAACGCATTAATTCGTTCACCGCTCCACCTGTGCGTTCGGTACAGTAAAGCTGCAACCTCGCCCCCGCCTGCTTTGCCAGCCGCATCATCTTTTGCATGTAATGGGCAAAACCAAGCTCATATTCGGCGTTTTGAGGCAACATCAACACCAGCCTGCGGGCGGTATTTAACGGGTGCATTAACTGGCAGATATACACGGTTTCCCAAACACCCTGCAACACATTTTCCGACGTGGTACCGAATAATGTGCCGAACAGGCGATCGGTGGTAGTGTTCTTATCGCTCCAGGCCAGCACTACGTCCGTGACCAGTAACTCTTTTACGGTCCGCGAAATCCCATCGGATACGTTGAGGTCCACGCGTGCTACCATCTGTATGTTGTTTTCCGTGGCAGCAGCGTTTATCAGCGCCTTCTCCATCAGTTTATTACTGAGGAATATCTTTTCCCGGGCCTCCTCGTCATCTTTCACGATGACCAGCGGGTGAATAGGACTGGCTACTGCCGGGTTCCGCATCATCATAGAAAAATCCAGTAAAGGTTCCAGCTTATCGAAATTAGAAATGGGAATAAGCGTACGTTCTGGACCTGTTGGTATTTCAGGTATCTTCTCCGACTCTACGATCGCCAGTTTTCGCCCGGCATTTTGGGTGACGAACGAGCCTACCATACAGGTAATCAGGATAAGGATAACGGTACCGTTCAATACATGTTCGTCAATGATCCCCATATTATAACCAATGAGTATCACCGCAATTGTTGCTGCTGCGTGGGAACTGCTCAAACCGAAAATAACGTTACGCTGTGCCGGTGTATACTTAAACACGAGCTGCGTAAAAAAGGCTGCCAGCCATTTACTGAACAAGGCCATTATTGTTAAGGCACCTGCAATAAACAGCGCCTGCTGCCCCTTCAGCAATACCCGCAGGTCTACGATCATTCCCACACTGATCAGGAAGAAGGGAATGAACAACGCATTACCCACAAACTCGATCCTGTTCATCAGGGAAGAAGTATGAGGGATGAGCTGATTTAACGCCAGGCCCGCCAGGAAGGCCCCGATAATGCCTTCCACACCTGCCAGTTCGGCCAGGAAGGCGGCCAGGAATACCAACGCCAGCACAAATATGAAGTGCGAGGTTTTATCATCTTTTATCTTCCTGAAAAACCACCGCCCTATTGCCGGAAATACCCATAATATAATAGCGGCAAACACCACTACCGAAATACCTAACTTCAGCCAGAACGCGGTATTGAGGTTGCCCTGCTGCGCGCCGGTAATCACCGCCAGTATCAGCAGTACCGCAGTATCGGTAATGATCGTTCCTCCCACTGCCACCGTTACGGCCTCGTTCTTGGTAATTCCCAGTCTGCTCGCCAGCGGATAAGCCACCAGTGTATGGGTAGCAAACATGCTCGATACCAGCAAAGTGGCCATCAGGTTAAAGTGTAGCAGGTAGGTACATACAAAGTAGCCTAACAGTATGGGTATAAAAAAGGTAAATGCGCCAAACACAAGACTACGATGCCTGTTCTTCCTGAACTCGGTCATATCCAGCTCCAAACCAGCCAGGAACATGATATACAACAACCCAGCCTTACCAAACAGATCGATACTGCCTTTCTCGATCAGGTTAAAACCATGACCACCAATAGCCATACCGGCGAGTATAAGGCCGATAATACTGGGTATGCGGAACTTGCGCAGGATTATAGGCGCAAGTAAAATGATGAATAAAACCAGGGATAAAATGGGAATAGGATCCTTCAAAGGCAGTTTAAAATCCATTAGTAGTACACTTCCAATCATAACTCGTTAATTTTCTATCGACTGCTTATAACCTCAATACTGCAACTTACAAATTTCCGGAGGCTCCCGGAAGATAAAAATTTATCAACGGCCCCTTGAACCGTGCGAATTATGTTTAATTTTGTAATAAAGCTAAACACCCGGTTTAAAATGCACCACCAAACAAAAACAGGCGAACAGATAAAGGAATTGGAAGATGTAATGGTAGCGGAGGATGAAGAATTTCCCTACAGCCTCGTCGTTTGGAACGATGAAGTAAACTCCTTCGACTGGGTAATCAAATCCCTGGTGGAAGTATGCGGCCATACTGAAGAACAGGCCGAACAGTGCGCCATTATCATTCACCACAACGGTAAATATGCCGTTAAAATGGGTAGCTACACTGACCTCCGCCCCATGTGCCTGGCCCTTTTAGACAGAGGCATCAGCGCCAGTGTCGAAGAAACCGTGCCGCTGTAACATGCCGGTATTCGAACTCGACAAAACACTCGTATTTCCCCCGGTACACCTGGCCGAACCTGATGGCCTGCTGGCCTACGGCGGCGACCTTCGCCCCGAACGCCTGCTGCTGGCCTATCGCTCCGGCATATTTCCCTGGTATTCGGAAAAACCCATCCTCTGGTGGAGCCCCGATCCCCGTTTCGTACTCAGGCCTGCCGACCTTAAAGTATCGGCCAGCATGAAACAGGTCCTTAAAAAAGGGATCTTTAACATTACCGTTAATAAAGACTTTAGCGCGGTGATGTCCAACTGCGGCCGTATAGCCCGCCCCGGCCAGGATAGCACCTGGATTACCAAAGAAATGCTGAAAGCTTACGAAAAGCTACATGAAATGGGCCATGCCGTGTCCGTGGAATGCTGGCAGGAAAACAAGCTGGTAGGCGGCTTATATGGCATCAGGATCGGTAAATGTTTCTTCGGCGAATCAATGTTCGCCAAAGCAAGTAATGCCTCTAAAGCTGCCTTTATCACCTACGTACGGCAGCTCCAGGAAGAAGGTATTGTGCTTATCGACTGCCAGGTAGAAACGGAACATCTGGCCTCATTGGGCGCAGGTTTCATGAGCCGGAAGGATTTTATACAAACGATTCAGGAGAACTTTTAGAAAAGCAAACTCATAAAACGGGAAGAGCCCCGCCGGTTGGCAGGGCTCTTCCCATTTATTTTCAGGCTTATTGCAGTTTCGCTTTCAGTGCTGCATCCAGCGCCTCCAGGAATTCCTCGGTGTAGAGATAGTGTTTGCCATGCTCTACTTTGTTACCGTGGATACAAACGGCCAGATCTTTAGTCATTTTACCGCTTTCTACTACTTCGATACAAACTTTCTCCAGGGTCTGGCAGAAGTTGATCAGCTCCTGGTTGTTGTCCAGGCGGCCACGGAATTCCAGGCCGCGTGTCCAGGCGAAGATAGAGGCAATCGGGTTGGTAGATGTTGGTTTACCAGCCTGGTGATCGCGGTAGTGACGGGTTACTGTACCGTGCGCTGCTTCTGCTTCCATGGTTTTGCCATCGGGCGTAACCAGGGTAGAAGTCATCAGACCCAGTGAACCGAAGCCCTGGGCAACGGTGTCAGACTGTACGTCGCCATCGTAGTTTTTACAGGCCCATACGAAGTTACCATGCCATTTCAGTGCAGAAGCCACCATGTCGTCGATCAGGCGGTGTTCGTACACCAGGCCGTTTTTCTCGAACTCAGCTTTGAACTCTTTCTGGTAGATGTCTTCGAAGATATCTTTGAAACGACCATCGTATTTTTTAAGGATGGTGTTTTTGGTGCTCAGGTACAGCGGCCATTTTTTAATCAGCGCCTGGTTGAAACATGCACGGGCGAAGCCTGTGATAGACTCGTCGGTGTTGTACATAGACAGGGCAACGCCATCACCTTTAAACTGGTAAACTTCATGCTCGATAACGGTACCGTCTTCACCTTCAAATTTGATGGTGAGTTTACCTTTACCTTTTACTACGAAATCGGTTGCACGGTACTGGTCGCCAAAAGCGTGACGGCCGATACAGATAGGTGCGGTCCAGTTAGGAACTAGGCGCGGTACATTGCTCATCACGATAGGCTCGCGGAACACGGTACCGTCCAGGATGTTGCGGATAGTGCCGTTAGGGCTCTTCCACATCTGTTTCAGTTTAAACTCTTCTACACGGGCTTCATCGGGGGTGATAGTAGCACATTTGATACCTACGCCATATTGTTTAATAGCGTTGGCGGCGTCAATAGTCACCTGGTCGTTGGTCTCGTCGCGGTACTCAACACCAAGGTCATAGTATTTAATATCGAGCTCCAGGTAAGGCAGGATCAGTTTGTCTTTGATAAATTTCCAGATGATGCGTGTCATCTCGTCTCCATCCAGTTCTACCACCGGATTTGCAACTTTGATTTTTTGAGACATTGTTTACAGTTTCAGGTTTTTATAAAGGTAATTTATACATAACGGGAACATGATACGCAGGCAGGCGGACCATGTTCCCGAATTGGCTAAAATACAAACTTTCTATTTATCCTTCATAACCAATTAATTGCTTAACCGGTTAACCAGGATTTTTTACATATGTTTGATAATCTCGTCGGCAAACTCACTACATTTTACCAGCGTGGCATCGTCCATCAGTTTATAGAAGTCGATGGTTACACGCTTGCGCATGATAGCGGTGCTGAGGCCATGAACGATAATGTCCGCGGCTTCTTTCCAACCCATATATTCCAGCATCATTACACCAGAAAGTATAACAGACGAAGGGTTCATGGTGTCGGTATTAGCGAAACGCGGTGCAGTACCGTGTGTAGCTTCAAACACGGCATGGCCGGTAGCGTAGTTAATGTTAGCACCCGGAGCGATACCAATACCACCTACTGCTGCTGCCAGCGCGTCGGAAATATAGTCACCGTTCAGGTTCAGGGTGGCGATCACGGAGTAATCCTGCGGCGCCAGTAATATCTGCTGGAGGAAGTTGTCGGCGATCACATCGTTGATCAGGATCTTTTTGTGCGCCAGTTCAATCTTCATTTCTTTATTGGCCTCTTCTTCACCTTTGGCTTTTTTGGTAGCCTCCCACTGTTCCCAGGTATATACTTTATCGCCAAACTCACGTACCGCCAGTTCGTAGCCCCAATTCTTGAAGCCACCCTCGGTGAATTTCATGATGTTGCCTTTGTGAACGATGGTTACAGATGGTTTGTTATGGTCTACCGCGTACTGGATAGCCGCGCGCACCAGCCTTTCGGTACCCTGGCGGGATACGGGTTTAATACCAAATGAAGAAGTTTCAGGGAAACGGATTTTCTTAACACCCAGCTCCTCCTGCAGGAATTTCAGCAGTTTGTCAGCTTCGGGCGTACCGTACATATATTCGATACCGGCATAGATGTCTTCAGTGTTTTCACGGAAAATCACCATATCCACCTTTTCAGGGTGTTTAACGGGAGAAGGCACTTTGTTAAACCAGCGGATAGGACGTACGCAGGAATAGAGGTCCAGCTCCTGGCGCATGGCCACGTTCAGGGAACGGATACCGCCGCCTACCGGAGTACCGAGGGGACCTTTAATAGATACCAGGTACTCTTTCAGATCGCGCAGCGTATCTGCTGGCAACCATTCGCCGGTTTGCTGGAAGCTTTTTTCGCCCGCCAGTACTTCTTTCCATTCAATCTTACGGCCATTTCCATACGCCTTTTCGATTGCAGTGTCGAACACACGCACACTGGCGCGCCAGATATCAGGCCCAATACCATCACCTTCTATAAAGGGAACGATCGGGTGATTAGGTACCTGGATCTGTCCATTGCTCATCGTTATTTTTTCTGCCGGCATAAAATCAGTTTATTGATGCATTACGAATATTTAATCAGCAGCGCAAAGGTAAGGCTTTTAGGGATTCGCTTAGCCCTTTTTGCCAGCCGCAACTATAGCCTAAACAGATAAAAATTCATACGGATGTTACGATTAATGCTATTTTCGACCCTGTTTTTATCCACCATCAAACCATTAGAAAAATTGGAATTTTCTTACCTCGCACTGGGCGATAGTTATACTATAGGCGAAGCCGTACCCGCCAACGAACGCTTCCCGGCACACCTGGCCTCTGTTTTAAATATCAGCGAACCTAAGATAGTTGCCGTTACGGGCTGGACTACCGACGAACTGGCCGCCGGCATTCAGGCGGCTGATATTAAAGGCACTTACGACCTGGTGACCCTTCTCATCGGCGTAAATAACCAGTACCGTGGCCGCTCTCTTGAAGAGTACCGCGAACAGTTTACCAGCCTGCTTAAACAGGCCATCGCCTTCGCCGGTAACGACGCCTCGCACGTAATCGTAGTATCTATCCCCGACTGGGGTGCTACTCCTTTTGCTGAAGGCCGGGACCGGGCACTGATCGCCAAAGAAATAGACGCTTTTAACGCCGCCAATAAAGAGATTGCCCTCGCCTATAAAGCCCAATGGGTTGATATCACGCACTTTACCCGCGAAGCCGCTCACGACCCGGCCCTGGTAGCAGAGGACGGCCTGCACCCTTCCGGGAAGGACTATAAACGCTGGGCTACCGCCATAGCACCATTGGTAAAACGATAATAATAATCAGGTTACCGGCGGTTGAATCTCCGTTCAGCCGCCGTTGTGTCACTCCCTTCAACGGCCCTAACAACATTGGGCAACAGTTTGGTTATTCCCATACCGGCGGTGTATACCCCCTACACTAGTCCTAAGGGACTCTTACGGCTAAATAGTATCATCTTTCAGTCCATCGCAACCTCAAAAAAGTGAAAAATATCAACATAACTACATAATAACCAATTACATAATCACTATACCTTGTGCAAAAACTGCCGTTAATTCATTCTAAATCAAGCGAATAAGCACATCAAGTCCGCCTCATATCCACGTCAAATCCGCCTCATCTCCCATTATATTGGTGTTATATTAGCTTTATACTGGTCTTACCTATATCTTATCCTCCTGTTTCGCCATTACTTCCTCTCAGTGTTCCTCCGGTGAAAAATATGGCATCCCATTTCACCGGTAATTTCCCTGCTTTTACCGGGTTTTGTCTTCTTCCTGCCTAAAGCGCATTGCCTGCCCTTACAACAAACAATAATTTTGAGGCATAAAATAAAATATATGAACAGGTATAATCGTCAACAAGAAAGAACAAGTGGTATGTGGGGTGGTTTAATCCTCCTGGTGGTAGGTGTATTTATGTTACTTAAACGTTTAGATCTCTCCCTGCCGCACTGGCTGTTTTCCTGGGAAATGATCGTGATCGCTATCGGTTTGATCATCGGTGCTAAAAGGAACTTTACCGGCGCAGCATGGATCATTCTCGTAGCGGTAGGCAGTATCTTCCTGCTGGATGATATTTTGCCATGGAACATACACCTGTCGCGCTTCGTATGGCCGCTGGCATTTGTGGTGGCAGGTATTTTCCTGATCGTTAATTCAACGGAAAGAAAACGCCAGCTCTTCATTCCTGAAGGAGATAATGTGGAGGACTACCTCAATATCAACTCCTTCTTCAGCGGTGCGAAAAAGATCGTACTCTCTAAAAACTTCCGCGGCGGTAATTTATCTACCACCTTTGGCGGTGCAGAAATTAACCTTTCGCAGGCCGACTTTTACGGCACCGCGGTATTAGATGTACAGTGCCTGTTCGGTGGCGTGGAAATCATTGTTCCTCCGCATTGGGAAGTGAGGGTAGATGTAAGTGCCATTTTCGGCGGTATCGACGACAAAAGGGTACAACCGCTTGCCGTAAACCCAGACAGGGTGCTGCTGATCAAAGGTTCCTGCACCTTCGGTGGTGTAGATATCAAAAGCTACTAGTATCGTTGCTAAACTTATTGTGCCAATTATCTTTTTAAACTGTATTATATGACTTGGTTTGTTGCTAAAATCGTTTACCAGATTATCTGCGGGCAGGGTATCCACGCGCCACAGTACGATGAACAGCTGCGCCTGATAAGCGCCACTACCAGGCAGGAAGCCTTAACCAAGGCTGCAGCCATCGGGCAGCAGGAGCAATACTCTTTCCTGAACCAAAAAAGAGAACTGGTGGAGTGGCGCTTCATCAATGTATCCGAACTAAATACCCTGGACGATCTGAAAGACGGTATGGAACTGTATTCGCGCGTGGAAGAACCTGAAAACGAAGCCAATTATGTGGCGCTTTTGCAGATGAAAGCATCGCAATTGCAGGCACAAAAGGTTTTTGAGCTTAACTTGTAGGAAAATAAACCGGCAAATTGGCAACTCCTCTATCTTCCGCTAAATCGTTCCGCTTCGCTTTTACCACCACCTGGATGGCGAGTGTGATGATACAAACAGCGATACTGTACTACTGGTTTGGTTTCGACCTACACCCCTCTTTCACCGACGCCTCCATACAATGTACGCTGATAGCGGCCGCCACTATGCTCATTAGCCATAACCTGGCTTACTACAGGCCCACGAAAGGACGTTACTTTTTCATCCTTACGCTAAATGCCACCCTCGCCGTCGCCTGCATTTATGCCTGCTACTGGTTACTGGGACTGCTCTTTCGCGATTCCGCAACGTACTTCCCCTGGTTACAGGCCTCGCTGCCGGTCCGTTTCATCATTATCTGGATATTTCTTTCTGCCATTAGTATGCTCAGCATTTTCTGGTACGAAATGGAAGACCAGAAAGAAACGATCGCCCGCAAAGAGAACGCTGAAAAACTAGCCCGCGAGGCGGAACTGTTTAAGCTGCGGCACCAGTTACAACCGCACTTCCTGTTCAACAGCCTCAATTCTATTAACGCGCTTATAAGTCTGCGCCCGGAAGAAGCGCGGCAAATGGTGCAGAAACTCTCTGACTTTTTAAGGGGCACACTTAAAAAAGAAGACCAGAGCTGGACTACTCTTAAAGAGGAAATACAGTACCTGCAATGGTACCTCGATATAGAAAAAGTAAGGTTCCGCCATCGCCTGAGTACTGAGATTATCGTGAGCGAAGGATGCGATTCCTTACAAATACCTCCGATGCTGCTGCAACCCGTAGTAGAAAACGCGATCAAGTTTGGATTATACGATACGATCGGTGAAATAACCATCCGCATCAAAGCCTGGACTGCAGACGATATGCTGCTGATAAGCGTAGAAAACCCGTTTGACCCGGAGTTACAAAACTCTACCAAGGGCACCGGCTTCGGACTTTCATCCATCCAGCGCAGGCTGTTTTTATTATTCGGCCGCAGCGACCTGTTAACCACCGACACACAAAACACCATTTTTACGACCTATATTAAAGTACCGCAACCAAAATGATAAAAGCCGTAATTATTGATGATGAGCCACTGGCCCGGGAACTGGTACTGGAGTACCTTCGCAACTGGCCACAGGTAACCGTTATGCAGGAATGCAACGATGGCTTCGAAGGACTGAAAGCCATTCAGCAACATCAACCCGAACTTATTTTTCTCGATATACAAATGCCGAAGATCAACGGCTTCGAAATGCTGGAACTGGTAGAAAAACTGCCCGCCGTGATATTTACCACCGCCTTTGAAGAATACGCCCTGCGTGCCTTTGAAGTAAGCGCAGCCGATTATCTGCTCAAACCTTTTTCCCGTGAGCGTTTCGATAAAGCCATGCAGAAGCTGGCCGATAAATTATCGAGCGCAACTCCCGAACCTGCGCCCGTAAATGATTTGCTGGACGTAGCAGCCCGCGAAATGCCTGCACAGCATAACCGCGTGGTGGTGAAAATAAACGGCAAGATCAAAATCATCCCCATGGCCGATATCCATTATATCGAAGCGGCCGATGATTATGTAAAAGTGGTAACGCAGGAAGGCGGCTTCCTGAAAAACAAAACCATGGCGTTTTTCGAGAAAACACTCGATCCGCAGCAGTTCATCCGCGTACACAGAGGCTACATCCTGAACGTTAGCCAGATAACGCGACTGGAGCCATACGAGAAGGAAACTTACCTCGCTATTTTGAAATCGGGCAGTAAAATACAGGTGAGTAAAACGGGGTATCCAAAACTAAAAGAAGTACTGGGACTATAACATTATGAAAAGCTGGAAAACAATCTTTCCAGCTTTTCTTTTTTCAATATCTTTTGCGCCTGCTCGCCGGTGGCGATTAAACGCTCTCCTACACGGGCTTCGTAAGTGCAGATAATTTCATTTTTGTTGATGGATTTGATCGTTGCTGTAAACTCCACCGTTATGCCTTCCGGAGCGGGTGAGTGATGATGTACGGTAAGGCTGGTGCCTATCCCCTCTTCATCTTCTTCCTTCATTTCGAGTACAAACAAGCGGCAACACCATTCCGCATCGCGGGCTAAAGCAAAGGTGGCGTATACGGGATGTACGTTACCACTCTCGAAAGTAGCGCAATCTTCCGCACGCACTTTGCGTGTAAACTGCCTTACATCACCCGGTTGAAACCTTTGTTCCATAAGCTTTTATTGAACTACCAGTACTGGAATACTCACATAGTGGCGCACAAAATTCACCGTTTCGCCGTACAGCCAGTCCTTGATCCCCTTGTGCCCGTGGCCGCCAAGAATAAGTAAGTCTGCCTGTTGCTCCTGCACTATTTTTACAATTGACTTAGCACGGTGTTTATAGCCCAGCACTCCTTGTGCATTAATATTTCTTTCTTTTAACAGCGCAACGTATAAATCGAGCTGCTCCTGGTCCTGCTGTGTTTCATGGTCGGCAGAGTCGTTACCGAAGTAGCGTGCGGATGGACTTTCCACGATATGAATGAGAATGTATTCAGTATCGGGGTTGCCTTGAGCCAGGGCGTTTGACAGTACTTTCTCGTCGTGTTTACTAAAGTCAAGCGCCAATGCAATACGTTTGTATACGGGCTTCTCAAGGTTACCCAACGTACGCGGCGGCGTGTGCATGTTTACTGACGCGTCGCGGTTACGATAGCCAAGTAATGGGTAGATAACAGTGATGACCAATAACGTGAGGAAACCTGCGCAAAGCACCATTACCAGCGCCGACATCCACCACGACTCTGCCCCTGTTATGAGGTTAATTACTTCATCCAATACCAAACGTACGTTCAGGTATACCAGTATTATCGTAATCAGCCATCCTGCTATTTTCGTCCAGGTACCGATGGCGAACTTGCCCATTGTTTTTTTATCACTCACAAAGTGAATGAGTGGAATAACCGCAAAGCCGAGCTGCAGACTTAACAACACCTGGCTAAATACCAACAGTTCTCCTACCTTTTCTTCACCATAAATAAGTATCACCAGTAATGCAGGCACAATAGCCAGCAAACGCGTAAGCAGTCTGCGCAACCATGGATTAATACGTAAACGCAGGTAACCTTCCATTACGATCTGGCCCGCCAGGGTACCGGTAACGGTGGAGCTTTGCCCTGCCGCTATCAATGCCACCGCGAATAATATGGGTGCCATTTTGCTGCCCAGCAAACCTTCCAGCATATGGTGCGCCTGGCTAATGTCTGCCACTTCCGTATGCCCGCCTTTGTGAAACACCGTTGCGGCAAGTATAAGGATAGCCGCGTTTACGAAAAACGCGAGGTTCAATGCAATGGCGCTGTCCGCAAAGTTCAGTCTCAGCGCCCTTCTTATCCCCTTATCATCTTTACTGATCTTACGTGTTTGCACCAGTGCAGAGTGCAGGTAAAGGTTATGTGGCATCACCGTGGCGCCAATAATACCGATGGCGATATACAACGCCGTTTCGTCGGGCAGGGTGGGTATAAATCCTTTTACCACTTCATTCATCTGCGGTTTGGAGATGATAAGTTCTATAAAAAACGAAATACCCACAATGGCTACCAGCGCAATAATGAACGCTTCCATTTTACGAATGCCGTAACGTTGCAGCACGAGCAGCAGGAACGTGTCCAGCACCGTAAGCCCAACGCCCCACATCAGCGGAATGCCTGATAATAGCTGCAGACCAATGGCCATACCCAATACTTCGGCGAGGTCTGTAGCGGCAATGGCGATCTCGGCGAGTATATACAAAAGGAAGTTAACGACGGGCGGATAGGTTTCCCGGTTGGCCTGTGCCAGATCGCGGTTACGAACGATACCCAGGCGGGCGCTGAGACTTTGCAGCAGCAGGGCCATGAGGTTACTCATGAGCAGCACCCATAAAAGTGCGTATCCGTACTTACTACCTCCTGCCAGGTCGGTGGCCCAGTTGCCAGGGTCCATATAGCCCACACTTACAAGGTAAGCTGGTCCAAAAAACGCCAGCAACGTGCGCCAGCGCGATCGGGGTTGGGTGGTGTCCACGCTTTGATGCACTTCACTTAACGAGGCGGCCGAATCCTTTATCCTGCTCATATATCTGTCTTTTGTCTGGTTGTAGGCTTCATGCTTTGGTTATAGTGGCCTTACAAGTATGTTTTTAGAAACCTGCTCGCTAATGGTAAAAGCGGGCTGGTTCTTTATTTTTATTTCTACTGAATTGTCGAATTCATATCGCTCTATCACTTCTATCTGTGTACCCAAACGAATGCCTTTGGCGTTCAGAAATTCCAGCAACGCGGTACTCTGATCGTTTACGGCAGCTACTTCCAGTCTTTTGGCGGCGGCTTTATCAAGGGGTTGGAGAGAGCGTATCTTGTTCATTTTACCCTGGGCGTCCGGAATAGGATCGCCGTGCGGGTCGGTAGTGGGGTTACCCAGGAAATCGCTGAGGCGGGTAGTTAACTTTTCACTGCGCACATGCTCCAGTTCTTCGGCCAGTTCATGCACTTCTTCCCAGCTAAAAGAGAGTTTATCTACCAAAAAGCACTCCCACAAACGGTGACGGCGAATAATCTGCAAGGCGATCTTCTTTCCTTCCGCGGTTAAGGTAATACCATGGTACTTTTCATAATCGATCAGTTTCTTCTCTTTCAGCTTCTTCGCCATGTCCGTAACCGAGGCTGGTTTTGTGTCCAGTTCGTAGGCTATAGCGTTGGTAGACACGGTTTCTGTGCCTTCCTGCAGTTTAAAGATCGACTTGATGTAATTCTCTTCCGCAATCGTCAAATTCATAAATACTTAAAATAAAGTTTAGACAAATCTAAATATTTTGTTTGACTATCGCAAATGGAAGGGGATATTTTGTGTGATGCAGTGATAATGAACCAAATAATATTTAACTTTTCGTTCAATTTAGAGCAAATTATGAGCAGACTCCGCATCCTGTTAATGGTAATGGCATTGGGCGTATTAACCGCCTGTAAAGACAAAACGAAGAAACCGGGCGATGAAGATCGTCCTCTTACATTTGCAGAATTCGGTGAATTATTTCCTGCCTCCAAACTTCCTTATAGAATTTCGCCAGAGCTGCTGAAGGAAAAAACGCCCGACTCGCTGGCGTTAAAGCCTAAAATAACCGCGCAGTTTTTACCGGATACGCTGGCGAACGATAACTTCAATGCGAAAGAGAAACTCCGCATCTTCCCCCTCGCTTATTTTAAAAGTTCCGACCTGCATTATGTACTGGTAAAGGCAACGGGCAAATCGGGCAGCAGTGCTTACATCTGTTTATTTACGCCAAAAGGCCAATACCTGAACAAGTTGTCAGCTGGTGTGATTAAAACAGGTGCGGCAAAAGAAATTACTTCCAGCATAGACGGACGTTATAATATTAAAGTGAATACTGCTGAAAAACGCACGTCAACTTATACAGCCACCCGTGAAGATACTTACGGCGCTTATGCCGACGGCAGCATTGCCCTCATCATGACTAACTCTACCGAACCTGCCAGTACCGGCCTTTACAACCCAATAGATACTTTTGCCCGCAAACATAAATTCTCCGGTGATTATACTGCAGGTGAACACAACCTGGTATCTATCCGCGATGGCGAAACGGCAAAAGAGTTCCAGTTCTTTGTTAGTTTTTCCAAAGATAAGGGCAGTTGCCATGGCGAACTGGATGGAACTGCACGTTTTACCAGCGCTACTACCGGCCAGTTCCGTGATAAGGACAGCGAATGTATCCTCGAATTTAAGTTCACCGCAGGCCGTGTAACGCTGAGCGAAACAGGTTGCGGCGCTTACCGCGGCATCAAATGTATGTTCGAGGGTAGTTTTACCAAAAAGAAAGAAGTCAGGAAAAAGAAATAAAAAAACGGCGGCCTTCTTTAACAAGAAGACCGCCGCCGTTATATAAGGTTGATTTTATTTGTACCCAAGGAACTTCCGCATCACTTTGTCTTCCGCATAAATATCATCGTAGAACTGTATCTTTCCATCTATCCCTTCTGCTGTAAAATACCTGATGTAAATCGGCATTCTTTGTGTCAGCATCACCATCTTCTTCTCTCCCCTGTCTAACCAAATCCGTAAACTATCGTGCGATTTAACGTCGCGGCGAACGAGGTAATGCGCCAGGCTATCCCACTGCTGTACCCGCACGCAGCCGTGGCTGAGAGAGCGGAAAGCATTGGCAAACAGGCGGCGGTTATTGGTATCGTGCAGGTACACGCTGTACTTATTGCCAAAGTTAAATTTCATGATGCCGAGTGAGTTGTCCAGCCCGTCCATTTGCCTTAACACATAAGGAAAATGGCCTTTACCCAGCCTGCTCCAGTCGATAGAATCGGGGTTTACCACCTGGTTATCTTTATCAACCACCTCCAGATTTTTGTTGGCCAGGTATTTCACATCTTTTTTAATGGCGGGCAGCATTTCCTTAAATACAATACTGTATGGTACACGCCAGTAAGGATACAACACGAAGTTGGTCATGCTGCTGTTAAGAATGGGCGTACGCGTACGCGGTGTTCCCACGATTACGCGGGAGGTTAACTGCAACGTATCGTTCTCAAACACATCCATACGATAACCGGGAATGTTTACCCAGATGTAGCGGCGCGTCATGGTATCGGGCAGTTTACGCCAGCGGTCCATGTTTACGGCCGCCTGCGCTACCCAGTCACTCAGCGGGCGGTTTAATGCCTGGATGGTACGTTTACCTGCCACCCCATCCGCATAAATATTGAACTCCTTCTGAAATGCTTTAACGCCCTGCTTTATCACCACAGTATCCACCACAATGCCTGTAGTATCGAGGTGATGTGTTTGTACCAGGCGGTTAACGAGGCGGTTGCGGAAGTCGAGTGTATCGGTGTATGTTTGCGGCAACGTATCCCATGGCTGGCTGTATTGAGCTTTGAACGATGCAAGTGCTTCTTTTAAAGCCTGGTAACCTGCGTGCTTAGGCTCCAGGTTATGCAGGACGGTCAACACATGTCGGTTAGCCAGTGCGTCCTGCAGCATAGCCACTAATACGGTATCGGAAAAAGTAGAATCGGTGCGGAAGGTTACACTGTCGCGCGGGGCAACGCCGTAATGCAGGTGAGTGGCCAGTTTAAAAAAGGCGTCGGTAAGCATTACATCCATTCTTGCCCACAGCGCTGCATCTTTACGGGCCTGCGGATTTACAGACAGTTCGTGTAAGCCGGCGCTTAATGCGCGTTCGTGATAGTTAGCAGGAATTAATCCATAATTGTCTGCCCGCTGAATGAGGCGGATCAGCGAATCCATGTTGGCACTAACTGCCCCGCTTTTAGACCATTGTGGTGCTTTACCGCCTGGCTGGTAACTCATTTCGAGTGCGGTAACGCTGTGTACGGGCACGGAGTCCTCCAGCTGCTTTTCACTGGCAGCATAATCAAGTCGTTCCGCAATATTCTCTTTTATAACTTGACCCAGTTCCCGTTGATCTGTCACAATCTGTTGTTGCCGGGGCGACTTTTTGTGACCGCAAGCTGTTATAACTAATACTATAAATAGTGCTAAGTGTCTGACAATCTTTTCCATGTATGAAAACAGCTGAATAGTAAGGTTAGCTAAAATTAGCATATTTGCAAATACCGTGCAGCAATACGAAGGTTAATTTATCACCATACAACTAAAATGCGCCGATGTTTATATACACCGGCGCATTAATGGTCATAATATGTTATTGCGTATTTACTTACAGCAGTTTTTCTTAACGAATAACGACTGTATGAATTTCAGTACACCGATCACCACCTTTGCCATATTACTTTCGTTTAAACGCATTAAAGATATTATGCTCCATCCTTACCGTAAAGGAATTGGGCATATTACGCACCATATTGCCCGACACCTCCCATCGATAGGCCAGGTCGAGCCGGGTAGTACTGTTGAAGATAAACTGAATGGCCGGTGCCACATCTATGTAATTCCCCCTGCCCTGGTCCATATTGGCTTTGCCGAGAAACTCCACGTACAGGTTCATATTGGTTTGTTCGTAACTTTTATACGTTATGGGCAGGGTAAGGTAACCGAATGACAGGCTGTAATTGAGCATGTTTTCAGAGAACCCGTCGGGCAGGTTGGTTTTGATATTGTTCAGGAACCGGTTGTAACCGAGCGTTCCGGAAACGGCCAGTTTGTGCACCAGTTTGGTAGCAATAATACCACCGGAAACACCTGATGCCATGCCTTCCAGGTCCAGCTCCCTGTTCGCGTACACCGTTTCGTCACTATGTTCGGGATCTACTTTCGGCTCGAATGGATTATCGATCACTGATCCTTTAACATAAGCCGCCATACGGAAATGGGAATGAGGCTCATCCTGCGAAAAGAAACGGTACTTGGCGTACACCGAACCGCCTTCAAAACGTACGTTCTCCTGCATCGCATTGGCCATATACCCGGTAAAATGCAACATCAGGTTACGGTTGATGCCGAACATTACTTCTGGTTCAAAACGAAATCCAGTACGGTTTTCATGCTCCATCTTAAAAAACTTGTTCGTAAGCCGCAGGCCCAACGAATTGGCGGGCATATTACTCGCCGGTTCGGCCGACACATACAGCTCCTGGGCCTGAACAGTGAAAGCGAAACAGGTGAAGAAGAGGACAATAATACTTCTCATAAACAAAGGTTAGATGGTTACGTGAATCACGCGTTTAGATGCCGCGGAGCCGGAAGGCTTACAGCAGTCGGCCATGGTGCCTGTTTTGTAGCAGGCCATCTTCACCTGTTCGCTATATTTTTTATACTGTTTGGCAGAAACAAAGGCTTTATCGACAATCGTAATGTCTTTTTCGCCCTGCAATACCTGGTCTTTTACATTTACGAAATGCAGCGTTTGACCGGCATAATTAACATGCGCATCGTTAGTTACTTTCAACTTGTCAAAATCAGCGGTCATCACGAGTTTAGCTACGAAAAACCCTGCATCTTCCACCTTTTTACCAATGGCATCGATGTTTACAGCGGTATTGGGTTTAAAGTGAAGGATAAAGGAAGTGGCATTGAGATCGGTATCGATCTTATCCACGAAGGGCAGGGTTTCCAATGCTTTGAGCGTGGCGCGGGAACACATGGCGCAGGTAAGGCCGGATGCTTGTAATACTGCTTTTTTATACTGGGCCTGGGCAGAAAAGCTCAGGGCGATAACACTAAGGAATATGAAAAACGTTTTCATGATCTGATAAATTTAGAATTGAAATAATAATACACGTAGATGTGACTACACATGGCAGCACATCAGCATAAACACTATATTAAAATCAGATCAGGAAAACGCAGTTACGCAGAAAGAGGGGCCGTTCAGAGACGAGCGGCGGCGCGTTGGGGTGATAAGCACTGTGAATACTGGCAGTTACCGGCACCGGTGCCTGGAAAATGGCAACGGGCAGGTTGAGGTCCATAGCGAACAGTGCATGCGGGGCAAACACTTTAGCCGCCTGGTGCGACTGCTCTACTTTCAGGAACTTATGAACGTCTTTGCAGCAATCGCCTCCTTTGGAGCCGGGTTTACCGCATTTACCACAGGCATCGTTATCCGAAGCATGGAGCTTAACAGAAGAGATCTTACCCATGCAATAATGCACGTTCACCGTGAAGCCACTGGTAATGGCCACGTATAAAACGGCAATAATGATGGTAAGCAGTTTCTTCATATCGATACAAAAGTAGGCATTTTATCCAAAATGGACGTCAGTACAAACCCGGAACCCGGAAACTAACAGGCAATATAATACCACTTACATAGGGATTAGCAGCATATTGACACGACGTTAGTGTAGGAAAGCTGTAGGAAAACTGTAGGAATGATGCAGAATAACTGTAGAATAACACAGGGAGAGATAACGATAAGTATAAGGCATAACAAGGCTTTACACACTGGTGGGCTAATCCGGAAAACGGTTTATACCTGCAGCTATTTCCCCTCTAATTTACACCTATCCCAAAAGTAGCAAAAATGGTAGTATTTAAACATCCATTCAAATATTGGCGGCACAGCATTACCTGGCGACCGCCTCTACCGTAAATGACAGCCTTTAGTTCACGAACCACCAGCGGATACCTACGCGGAAAGCGAAATTATTACGCGGGTACAGCGGGGCCGACAGGTTGTTATCCCACAAAAAGGCATTCAGGTTTTCGCCACGCACAAAGGCGTTGAACGACTTGATGCGGAAGTGTACAAAGGCATGAACATCAGGATAGTTAGATATCCTTTCGGTGTTTTGCGTGAAGAACTGGCCGAGGATCGGCGAATAGTTATCGGCATTGTAATCGGTGTTGTAAGAGCCTTCCAGACCCATTACCAGGTTCAGGTTCTTGTACAACACGTCTTCATAAGTGAAGCGGTGGCGCGTCCAGATGGTGGGCAGTTGCAATGGTGAGTTGCCGTGCACCTGCTGGAAAGCTATATCTGCGTACCAGTGCAGGTGTTGGTTGGCAGAGAAACGTTTGCTGAAAACGACCTGCAAAAGGTTAAACAGGGAGCTGAACTGTTGCGCGTCCTTAAAGCCTGCGAAGTAATTTAGCTTATTGAAGATGAAGTAGTTCGCTGCCAGTCGATACTGTAAACGGTCGTTATTGGCCGCAAACTGGAACTGGGTAATGTTCTCCTTCCCAAGATCGTCGTTGGATACCAATGTGCCCTGATTGGTGCCGAAGTACCGGTACACATAGGATGGTTCGCGGTTTACGTTGCGGAACATCAAACTCACATTACCCAACGTCGGGTTAAAGTACCGGCTCAGCACACCACTTACGGCATAATCGCCTGCGTTCTCCCCCGCCAGGTACAACTCTCCCTTAGCCGAAAGGTCCCATTTCTGGTTCTTCGTTTTATTCCGGTATTCGCCATGTATACTTAAGTTCTGGAAAGTAATGTTCCGCGATGTGTCCAGGAACTCGCCTATCGTATTATCGAACCGCGCGCCAACACTGATAAAGTGCGCCTGGTTACCCCGCAGCGGGAACTGGATAAGCGACAGGTCGTTGGAAATCGTGCGCCAGTAATGATTGGAACGCAGCGTATCGCCCTCCGGAAAAACAAGTCCGTAGGCATTGGTGTAGTAAGCTGTATCCGTTTGCTCGTCTATAAACTCATACCTGGACGATGTATAGGTTAAAGTATGCTGCACACGGAAAAACGGGTCGTACTGCCAGTAATCTGTGGTATCATTAATATGTATCGTATCGCCCTTCCCCCAGTCGTAATGGTGTAATAACCTTATGCTGGCTTCTTTATACGCGGTTTTGGTAGGTATTTTATTATTGAAGTACGAGAACGATCCTCCACCTGCACCGCCCAGGAATACCGGGATAATACGACGGCGTTTATAATCAGGACTGGAAAGGAACGAATCGTTCACAATGCCGCCATTTTCGCCGCCGGTGATCTTGTTATTATAGAAGCTGACGAAAGCGTGGTAACGTTTGTTTTTGGTATTAAACCTCGCCGTAAGTCTTACGGCGTTATGATCGGTGTTCTGGTTCTTGAAATACCCTGGGGCGCTCACTTTGCGGTACTCGAAGTTAAAGTTGAAACGCTCCGTACGGTTTTGTGTATGCTGGGCGTTGATCAACTGCTCCTGCATACTTCCTATCAGGTAACCCAGCTCCGTGTAAGGGCGGTTCGTGTAAAAGAAGCGGGCGTTATCGTGGGTAAAGCGGTAAACATCGTATGCGTGAAAGCCGGCATCGAAACCAGCGGTCATACGCGGGGTATAAATAATATTACGGGCAGCGGCGCCACTGTTGCCAAGGGTAACATAGCTGGCCGGTACCTGCAGGTAACTCCTGTACCAGTCGTTCATCGACGAGTCGATGGTAAAATCGGTAGGCTCGCCCAGGAAACGGTAGCGGATGGTAAGGGTATCCGGCTCGTGGTCGTGTTTAGAGGTGTCGCGCGTCATGGTGCCACCGCCGCCGCTCATTCCGGAAAAACGGCCGCTATTGAACTGCGCCAGCAGTGTATGACTGCAAAGTGTCAAGAAAATTATAATCCCTAAATGCCTCATCCTTTGTTACTGCTAATTACAATTGTGCTATCAATTCCCTGAAAATCAACGTTAATTTAGGCTCTGCCGCGTTGGCTGCCTCCAGTACTTCCTGGTGCGTAATCGTATTTTCTTCCTCCCTTATTCCAAGGTCGGTAATTACGCTCATGGCAAATACCCGGAGACCGGCATGCGCTGCCACAATCACCTCCGGCACGGTACTCATACCTACGGCATCGCCGCCGATGATGTGCATAAACTTATATTCTGCGCGTGTTTCGAAAGTTGGCCCCTGAACGCCTACATATACGCCGGTGTGTACAGGAATATTGTTTTGGGCGGCAATGCTTTTCGCTTTGGCCACCAGTGTTTTGGCATAAGGCTCACTCATATCCGGGAAACGGGGTCCCAGGGTATTTTCGTTCTTACCTCTTAAAGGATGTTCGGGTTGCAGGTTGATATGATCTGTTATGATCATCAGGTCGCCCACGTTAAAGGCGGCATTCATGCCACCGGCCGCATTACTCACCAGCAGGGTGGATATACCCAGTTCTTTCATCACCCTAACCGGGAAGGTCACCATTTGCATGCTAAACCCTTCGTAGTAATGGAACCTGCCTGCCATGGCCACCACTGGTTTTCCTTTGATGGTACCCAATATCAGTTTACCATGGTGCCCCTCTACGGTAGATACCGGGAAGTGCGGGATGTCGCCATAAGGGATTTCCTTAGGATTGTCGATCTCCTTCGCCAGGTTCCCCAGGCCGCTTCCTAAAATAATGCCCGTTACCGGCGCCTGCTGGCCAAATTGCCTGATATAGTCAGCCGATTCCTTTATTTGCTGTTGTAATCCGATCATACGCGGGTTGACACTAATTTAATAATACGGCCGGAAAGGACTCCCCTTCCGGCATGCCGGCAAAGTTAATCCTATAAACCATACTAAAAATCCGAATTCAGAAATATGGTGCCGTTTTTCGATCATAAAACGCTATTTTAGCACCCAAATTTTATTCCGATGAACTTACACGAGTACCAGGCGAAAGAACTGTTGAAAAAATATAATGTACCGGTACAGGAAGGTATACCTGTAGATACTCCGGAAGCAGCGGCAGAAGCATACAAACAACTGAAGGTGCAGTTCGGTAACGAATTTGCGGTAGTAAAAGCTCAGATCCATGCCGGTGGCCGTGGTAAAGGTAAAGTGAGAGGTACAGAGCAACGCGGTGTGGCTGTTGGTAAAAATTCTGAAGACGTTAAAACAATTGCAGGCAATATACTCGGCGGTACACTCGTAACCATCCAAACCGGCGAAGCTGGTAAACTGGTGAACAAGGTACTGGTAGCTCAGGATGTTTACTATCCGGGCGCTAATCCCGTAAAAGAGTTCTACCTCTCTGTTCTGCTGGACAGGGCTACAGGCCAGAACGTAATCATGTATTCTACAGAAGGTGGTATGGACATTGAAGAAGTGGCCCACAACACCCCTGACAAAATATTCAAAGAGGGGGTACACCCGGGTGGTGGCCTGCAAGGTTTCCAGGCGCGTAAAATCGCTTTCAACTTCGGTTTAAGCGGTGAGGCGTTCAAAAACATGGTGAAGTTCGTAACCAGCCTGTACAACGCTTACGTAGGACTGGATTGCGCTATGCTCGAAATCAACCCGCTGTTCAAAACCAGCGACGAGAAGATCATTGCGGTAGACTGTAAAATGAACCTGGACGATAACGCCCTGATGCGCCACGCCGACCTGGAAGCGCTTCGCGATATCTCCGAAGAAGATCCTACAGAAGTAGAAGCCAGCAAATACAACCTGAACTATGTTAAACTGGACGGTAACGTAGGTTGCATGGTAAACGGCGCTGGTTTGGCTATGGCTACCATGGATATGATCAAATTAAGCGGTGGTGAGCCTGCTAACTTCCTGGACGTGGGCGGTACCGCTAACGCACAAACCGTAGAAGCTGGTTTCCGCATCATCCTGAAAGATCCTAAAGTTAAAGCGATCCTCATCAACATCTTCGGCGGTATCGTTCGTTGCGATCGTGTTGCCCAGGGTGTTATTGATGCTTACCAGTCAATTGGCAACATCGAAGTACCGATCATCGTTCGTTTACAGGGTACCAACGCTGCTGAAGCGAAAGCCCTCATCGAACAGAGCGGCCTGAAAGTACAATCTGCCATCCTGCTGAGCGAAGCTGCGGCACTGGTTAACAAAGCTGTAACTGCGTAATTAAACGCATCAAGATAAAAAACGCCGTGGTGTTCTGCATCACGGCGTTTTTGTTTTTATACTATCCCTGATAATTCTGCGTTTTTTAAGTAACTTGGGCCCATCCATCCTGCCTTTTTATTTACTGATTTATTCATTACCAGATGCAACGCATTCGCAGATTCTTTTTATTCTGTTCCGGCGCGCATATCCCTATGCTCGAACGCGCGCCCGTAGAAACCAACAAGTACGCAGGTATTGGTGGTACGATCTTCTTTACAGGCCTGTTAGCCGCCCTTTCGGGCGGGTATGCCCTATGGACCGTCTTCTCCCAATGGTGGGCAGCTATTTTATTTGGATTGATATGGGGATTGATGATCTTCAACCTCGACCGCTACATTGTGTCGAGCATGAAAAAGAGAGAACGGTTCTGGGACGAGTTTAAGATGGCCCTGCCGCGGTTAGTACTGGCCGTTATCATCGCCATGGTTATTTCCAAACCACTGGAACTAAAGATATTCGACAAAGAAATACAGGCCGAACTGGTGATCATGGAACAAAAAACCTTCAAAATCCAGGAAGATAAGGTGAAGGAACGCTACCAGGCGCGCCTGAACGAATTGAATGCCTCTATCGATAAAGCCAAAAAAGAAGTCATTACCCAGGGCGCCCGCCGTGATACCCTGATGTTATTTGCCCAGCAGGAAGCCGATGGTACCGGCGGCTCACGCATCCGTAACCTTGGCCCTATTTATAAAGCCAAAAAAACAGATGCGGATAATGCAGCCAGGGCCTACGACACCCTCAGCGCCCGTAACCAGCAGCTGATTGCAACTTACCAGTCCGAAATAGATCGTACCGACTCCACCATCAAAGCCACTATACAGGAGCTTAAACGTGGTGCGCTCGACGGATTTGCCTCCCGCATGGATGCTTTGGGGCACCTTACGGACAGTAGTGCACCTATCCGTTACGCCAGTTGGTTTATCATCCTCCTTTTTATTGCCATTGAAACAGCACCCGTATTCGTTAAACTCATATCGCCCCGCGGCCCTTACGACGAACTGCTGGAGCAGCACGAATACGCATTTATCATGCTGAAAAAAGAAAAGAAAGCCAAACTCACCCTCGAAACAGATGAACGCATTACCATCGCTACTGCCCAAAGCGAAAAACGCGTGCAGGAAGTGACGGAATAAAATATTTCCCGGTCGCCATTATGGAATTGACTACGTACCGCGCATCTGAAAGAAAAGCGAAGTATGAAATCAATACATCTATCTATAATGGCGACCTTATTACTAAACACCACAGCAATTGCCCAAAAGAAACAAACCGTTAGCACCATTATCGACAAGGTGACCGTGTTTACGCAGGGCGCACAGGTTACCCGCTCGGCCAATACCAGCATCACTGCCGGCAACACCATCCTTGTATTCCAGGATGTATCGTCCCAACTGGTAGAAAACAGCATCCAGGTAAACGGGCAGGGCGAATTCACGATACTGTCTGTATCCACCGAAAAAAACTACCTCAAAACGCAGCAAAACCGGGAAGAGATCAGCAAACTGCAACAGCAGGAAGAAACCCTGCTGGACAAACTGACAAGGGAAAAGAATAACCAGAAGGTATATACACAGGAAGAAGCAATGCTGATGAAAAACCAGGAGATTGGCAGCACGCAAACCGGGGTTAAAACGCCAGAGCTGCGCGAGGCGATGGACTTTCACCGCGCGCGCCTCGGAGAAGTGCTGGAGAAGCAGGCGGCGGTAGCAAAGGCGATCAGCAGTATTCAAAAAGAATTAACGGCTGTACAGGTACAACTGGCAGCACTTAATAACAACGGAACACAACCCACCTCCGACCTGCTGGTGACCATTTCTTCAAAGGAAAATATCAACGGTAAATTCACCATCAGTTACCTGGTAAACAATGCCGGCTGGACACCCGCTTACGACCTGAAGGTAAAGGACATCAGCCATCCGATGGAGCTGGTGTATAAAGCGAATGTGTATCAGTATTGCGGTGAAGAATGGAAAAATGTTAAGCTGTCGCTATCTACAGGTAACCCTTCGCAAAATGCCACCATGCCCCAGTTGCAGCCATGGTATCTGGGCTTGGATATTCCCCGTTACCAGACGTTTGCCGCACCGGTAATGGAAGAAAAAGAATTGAACGAGGTAGTGGTGGTGGCTTCCGGTGTGCAGGACAAAGCAAGGAAAAAGATGACGACCATCCAGGTAACAGAAAGTTTTACCCCTACCACCGTTACATTCGACATTGCCCATCCCTATACCATTGTTTCCGATGGTAAGCCCTATACAGTTTCAATTAAGGAAGTGGAAGTGCCGGCAGAATACAAATATTACGCGGCACCTAAACTGGACAAAGCAGCCTATCTGGTGGCCGGTATTACCAACTGGGAAACACTGAACCTGCTGCCCGGCGAAACCAGTATCTATTTCGAAGATACTTACCTTGGTAAGTCGCACCTCGACTTACAAAACGCAGGCGACACATTACAGGTATCCCTCGGCCGCGACAAAGGCATTGTAGTAAACCGTACTTTACAAAAAGACTTCTCGCAACGTCAGTTCCTCGGCAGCTCCACAACCGTTACCCGCCACTTTGAGCTGAGTGTAAGGAACAACAAACGCCTGCCCATTCACCTCGTACTGCAGGACCAGCTGCCTGTATCTGTTTCAAAAGAAATAGAAATTATGAAGGTAGATGTGGGCGACGCCCTGCAAGATGAAACCTCGAAAATGGTTTCCTGGAATCTGAATGTAGAACCCGGGAAAGATGCGAAGAAGAATTTAAAGTACGCAGTGAAGTACCCGAAAGGAAAAGTATTGAACCTGGATTAACTACCATCAAAAAAAAGCGGAGGCCATTTGCCTCCGCTTTTCTATTGAAGATCTTCGTATTTATAAGGTCGTTGGCGTTGTCCGCTTTTGACCTCAGCTATAATTGTTTGTAACACCTGGTTAATGCCGTCGTCGGGAGAATGTACCAGTGCGGCTGCGATGGTACGTTCCGCATTTTCCACCTCTCCGTTCAGCAGGTAAGATAACGCAAGATTACCCATTAAACCAGGATTGTGATGGTCGAGAGAAAGTGCGTGCAAAGAAATCGTTACCGCCTCCTGCCCTTTGCCTAAATATCCGCAGGTAATTGCCAGTTCTCTGGCTACATCGGGATTTTCGTCATTCAATTCAAACGCCGTTACAAATTCAACGTACGCCTTTTCCTGTAGCTGCAAAGCCTGGTAAGCTTTTCCCTTTATCCAGAAAGCGGCAAAGTTACCTGGCGTTAGTTCTGTAACTTCATCCAGCATACCTATTCCACGAAAAATGGCTATTTCTTTCTGTGCCGGATCTGATGAAACATTACCGGCAATAAAAATATAAGGCTCTATAAGCGCCACTCCGTTACGAAACAATGCTTCCGGATTTTGTGCTGATTGATTCATGACTTGTTCTATTGATTCTTTAAACTTACAGCAGCCATCCGAAGGAGAATTGTCAACTGTCTTTTTTCTTCTTTACAAATATCCGTTCTAATGTTTTTATGTACTGGCTGTTGGCATCTACACGGGTAATATCATCCAGCGAAAGCATAATATATCTTCTGTCAAGTGATACCTTGGTCCCAAACTCGTACAACACCAGTGTTTCGTTATCCAGTTCATGAATTTCACCGATGAAACAGATATCATCTTTCACATCCTGTACATGAATGGTAACGCTGCCAAAACGCTCGTTAAACATGCGCAACATATCTTCCAGGGGCGCTATTTCCACGGGATTGTCGCCATCTTCGCGTTGCGAAGGGTCGATGAGTTTGGACACGCTTGTAATTTCATTGCCACCCCAGCGGATGCGTGAAATACGATCGCGCATCAGCAGGCTGAAGCCATCATATAAACCTTCGCTGTCGAAACGTTCGAGCAGCAAAAATTCATCGTTATAATCAACAATAAACCCGAAATCGAAATCATCGTAACGGTCTATACTTACATCTACAAAAGTCTGGTAATGTTTTAATTTACCCAGGTACTTGGACTCTACACTCATGATCGTTCAGTTTTGGTATAAGGGACGCAGAAGTTGCTTTCTTTTATACTCTATAGTTATGCAGTTTCGGATGGTATTTCCACTTCATAAACAGGACTAAAAAGATACATTTTCTTAGTAGCCACTTCTTCGCATTTAAATCTTTTCCTCACCTTCTCACCGCGACGGAATATGCGGCCGTCTTTCGTACGGAAGAGTTGGTGCAGTGTTAATTGTTCTATAAGATAATGATTTTCTTTCTTTCGATCATAATTACGTAATACACGCATTAAATTTTCATCGGCGCAGGAGCTTGCTGCGAGATCGTGCAAACTGCTGCGGAGCGCGGTTTCCACGTCGGGCGGTAAATAACCGCGGCCCAGGAATTGGCGTAGTATTACAGCAAACTCGTGTTTCCATTCTTTGCCATGTGCAGCTACAGAATGGGCATACAGATTAAAAGTAACGAGGTGAGCCAGTTCGTGTAGTAACGTAATGAGGAAAGCGAATTTGTTCAGGTTGCCATTCACGCTGATGCGGTGGCCTTTCCCCTGGTAAGGATGACGATAATCGCCCAATACAGAGGCTCGTTCGCGGGTTAACGTAAGATGAACTTTGTAGTCCGTTAAATAGGCTGCTACCTGCTCGAAGGTGCCCTCGGGCAGGTAGGTAGCCAAAGCACTTAAGGGATGCTCCTTTTTCACTGATCCAATCCTTTATTTTTTACGCCTGAGCAATTTCTGCAGGCTGAACGTTTCAAAAACAGTATAAACTACATACAGCCCCATCAGCAAAAAGATGGTCGATTTGCTGATCTGGCTTCTGTTGACAAGAACATAAATGCCTATGCCAAACAGGCACAGCATCAATTTGGCCAATGTAGATGCGTACACGCTGCGTACGAAGGCGTTGTTATTATCCTGCCCAAGGCCGCGGCGGGTAAGAAAATAAGAAAGCCCGGTGATGATGGCCAGTAATCCATTACCGGTCACCAATACCCACACGTGGTTACCAGCGGTGATGAGCTGGTTCTTAAACAAAAAAATTAAACCATTCAGTATAGCGAATACGGAAATCAGGTTCCAGAAAAACTTATCGGTCATGCTTGCTGGTATCTTTTACAATTCGCCACAAAAGTAGGCCTATTGCCAGTAAAGACAAAACAATCATGAACAGGGGAAACCGTAAACCGGTCCACTGGTCAATTTTGTACCCTGCAAACAGGGCCACACCTATAAGCGCAATGAGTTGGAATCCCAGCCCAATGTAACGCAGGTAAGCGTTAGACTGTTTCTTCCTGAACTTCTGTGACGCGGGATCTTCCATTTTTATTTTCCTTGTTTTCTACTGGCGCTTCAGTTGGATCCATGTAACAACGGCCATTGAACTTCGCTGTAGGCTCCATTTCGAAATGGGCGGTGTAAATATCGCCTTTGATTAAAGCATTGCCTTTCAGGAACAACAGTTCTTCTACTTTGATAATACCAGTTACTTTACCCAGGATGTCGGCACTGTTACAAATCAGATCGCCCACGATCTCTCCTTCGGGACCTACTACGATTTTTGCTCTGGTAGATACCAGGCCGTTTACCTGGCCATCAATGCGGATGTCGCCGTCACAATCAATGTCACCATTAATAGTGGTACCGTTACCGATGATGTTGATGTTGGATGTGGGCAATGAGCCTTCACTCTTAGCGTTACGGTTAAACATAGGTTGCAAGGTTTTTCGTGTTAAGAATATGATTTGCTGTTAAGATAGTAATTTTATTTAACATATTAACAATATGATTGTTATGCACTGACTAATAGGTACTGTTGTCTACTTTAGGCAACTTCAACATGTTGGTATCCAACTTCATAGGTACGTTTCCGTTAATTACCTGTTTCATATTATCCAGGTATTGATCTCTTGCGATCACTGCTTTCTGCAGGGAATCTGTTTTCACTTTCAGCTGCATGAACTCCTTACGTTGCTTTAAGTCGCCATAACCTGGAATGTAGTAACGGAGTGGTGTAAATACTACTGTTGCCACGGTAATAGCCACCAGGAGTACGAAAATAGTACTCATTGCCACATATACACTCATCCTGGATAAACGGAATGCTGTTACTTCTTCGTATGTATCATCATTCATAATTACCAGGCGGTACTTGTGCTTAAGCCGGTCGAAGTTCCTTTTATTGTCTGCCGCGGGCATATTTTTTTCTGATGTGGTTAAAGCCGGTAATATCCGGGCCGATAAAGTTAAACAATAAATCCAGCGCGAAGTAAAGAAAAAAATTATCCTATCTTTAAAATATTTAGCTGCCTGTTACAGTTAAATATATATTAGCTTTTTATATTTCGCCCTTAGCATACATGACTTGCTGCAAATCTCTATTCTTACGCGCCTGCATAGCCGGCCTTCTTTTTTCAGGCCTTGGCTTACAAGCTGTAAACGCTCAAAACCAAACCGGGAAAAGCAGCCCCAAGCCAGACGACAGGCGTACCCCGTCTGAAAAACTGGCTGCCAAACGCTTTGATTTCCGACGTAAAGTGTACCAGAACCTGGTTACACGGTATAACTATTACTTTAATGCCAAAATGAAGCTGGAGAATACCCTCAAGGGCATACAGCAGCAGCGGCAGGAAAACTTCAACGTATATCTTCCCTTCTACCCCTATACCATTGAGTCGCTAAACCTTAACCAGGCAGAGCTCGACTCGGTAATTTTAAAGGGATCGCTGGCCGTGCAACTGCACGACCCCAGGGGTAAATGGATAGACGATTGTTACCTGCTGATCGGCAAGGCTTACTACTACAAAAGCGACTGGGAAAATGCCACGGCCACTTTCCGGTTCATCAATACTGCCTTTGCACCCAAAAAGAAAAAGGAAAAAGACCTGGAAACCATTGTTGGCAAACAGGAAGACTCGCGCCTGACGATTTCCAGCAAGGAGAAGAAAGGTTTTTGGGGCAGGTTCAAACACAAGTATGCGCGTAACGACGCCTTTATGTGGCAGGTGCGAACTTTCCTTGAGGAAGAGAAATATGACGAAGCCCAGGCTTTACTGAACGTACTGGAGGCCGACCCGAACTTCCCTTCCCGCCTTACACCTGCCATGAACGAAATTAAAGCATATGGCCTGTATAAAAGGGAAATGTATGCCGAATCGGTAAATCCACTGAAAATAGCCATTGAAGGCAGCCGTAGTAAGGAACAGAAGGCACGTATGTCTTACATCCTCGGCCAGATCTATCTTTCCCAACGAAAAGCCGATTCGTCCATTGCCTACTTCCAGGATGTGATCCGACTGAAGCCCGATCCGATGATGGACTTCCATGCCCGGCTGGAAATAGCCAGGGCGAACATCCAGGCCAGCGGTGGCACCATGGAGGAAAGTATTGCTGCCCTTCAGCACATGCTGCGGAAGGAGAACTTCATCCCCTACCGCGATGTTATTTATTATACCATGGGCTCTATTGCCGCCACCAGCGATCCGGAGGCGGGTAAAGCATTTTTACAGAAAGGGCTGAACGTGGAAAGCACCAACCTGCTGCAGCGCACCCTTACCTTCAAAGCCATGGCCGACATCAACTATAAACAGCGTAACTACCTGGATGCCAGGCGCTGGTACGATAGCACGGCCGCCATTATGCCACCCGAATTTACGGATGCCAATGATGTAAATGCCCGCAAAAATGTATTGGGCGATATCGCTGCTAAAATAGCCATTATCCGCGCAGAGGACAGTCTTCAGCAAATTGCCGCCCTTCCTGAAGCACAGCGAAACCTGGTGCTGGAAAAGAAGATACGCGATATGCAAAGGCAGGCAGCAGCCAAAGTACAGGAAGAAAAGATGCAAAACAGCAGGAACAATGCTGCCAATACACCTTTTAATCCTGCCATGAACCGGTATAATACTAACCAGAATTTACCCGGACAGGAAGCAGCGTCAGACTGGTACTTCTATAATATGGCCAGCAAAGCCAGTGGTTATTCGGAATTCCGCCGCCGCTGGGGTAACCGTAAACCCGTGGACAACTGGCGCAGGAGCCAGCAAAGCGGCACCCAGGAAACGGTGTTAACACCTATCCCGATCGATTCTGCCAATGCCACAGAAGGGGAACTAGCCGCCGCAGCCATCGATCGACTGCCGGCTGACAGTCTTACCGCCGATATTCTCAGCAAGGCACTGCCGCTTACAGAAGCAAAAATGCAGGACTCCCGCAACCGCCAGATGGATGCCTGGTACGACCTGGGTAAAATGTATCACGACCAACTAGACAACTATCCTGATGCGATTGCCACTTACGACACCCTGCTGATGCGCTTCCCTAACCACCCCCGCCGGGCGGAAGTAGCGTATTCACTGTACGTATGGAATAACAAAATTAACCGTGCTAACGCAGCTTCACCGTATAAAAACATTGTACTCAACGAGTTCCCGACCACCAACTTCGCAGGCCTTATCCGCAGCGGAGGCGCTATCAACGATGCGTCCAGCGAAACGAAGAAGGCAGCAGCGGCCATTTATGGTGAGGCTTACACTGCTTTTAAGGAAGGGAAATACGAAGAAACGATGGCTAAGAAACGATTGGCAGACTCTTTGTATCCATTTAACTACCTGCAGCCCAGGTTCGACCTGCTGGCGGCGATGACAAAGGTGAGGACAGGTACGGACGAGGAAGGCAAAGCGGCCATACAGGAAGTGATTACCAAATATCCTGCGGACGACAGGATTCTTGGTCAGGCGAATGATATTATGGCAGCACTTACCCGTAAAAACGAGATCGTAGGGTATTTGTCTAACCTGCAAACTACTGTTACCAAAGATTCTACCGGTAAGATAGACGAGAATATCAGCATTCGTTACCCATGGCAGACCCCGCAGCCCAATCTTATAGATTCCGTTGCGATCAAGAAAAGAATGGCAGATTCGTTGGCGGCCGTGGTAAAAAACATACCACCACCTCCGCCACCTAAGCCAGTAACGCCGTATAAGCTTACCGATGAAAAATCGGCCACGGCCACCCCGCACTTTGTGGTGATGTCGTTCAAGCGGGTCGATAAAACCCTTCTGGACGAGGCATTAACACAGTTTGCGAAGTACAATGCAGATAAACACGCCGCCGATAAAATCGAGGCCAGCAGTTTTGTACTCACGCCTACGGAACTGATGCTTATTTTCAGACTGTTCCCGGGCGAAGAGCAGGCGTTTAAGTACTATGATGAGGTGAGGAAAGAAGCGTCACTTAGCATTGTACCGCGCATCAGGCCAACAGAGTATACATTCTTCATTATCTCACGCGAAAACTTCATTTTGCTGAACAGTACCAAAGACCTCGAAGGTTACGCAAAGTTCTTTAGGGAGAGCTACTATACAGAATAAGGCTTTAACAGCGTTTTAGTAGTAACAAGAGATATTTTTCGATAGCTTTGCACTGTTGCACTCAATTTTATTTTAATATGAATAAATCCTTGAAACCGATGTGGGAGAAGGTCAGGAAAAATGCAGTGAAAATATTATGGTATACAGTATTCGGCGGTATAGGGCTGCTCGTTTTACTGGTGCTGCTGATCAACTTCCGCATTATCGGCAATATGCCATCTATGGAGGACCTCGAAAATCCCCGTGCCGCACTGGCCTCTGTTGTGCTGGGCGACGATGGCTATGTGTTAGGTAAATATTATGAAGTAGACCGTTCCAATACTGACTATAAAGATATTTCTCCAAACGTGATCAAGGCTTTGATCGCGACGGAAGAAACACGTTTTTACGACAACTCTGGCATCGATGCCAAAGCAACCATTGCCATCCCTTTTTACCTGGCTATCGGTAAAAAGCGTGGTTCCAGCACCATTACCCAGCAGCTGGCGCTGAACCTGCGTAACGACCGGCTTAACACCCAGCGTTCCTCCAACATGTTCGGCAGGGGTTTCCAGAAACTGGAAGAGTGGATCATCGCCATCAAACTGGAAAGAAACTTTACCAAACAGGAAATTCTTACATTATACCTCAATACGGTAGCCTTCGGCGACAATGTGTACGGCATTGAGAACGGCGCCCGCACCTTCTTCAGCAAAAGTGCCGCTACGCTCACGATTGAAGAAGCTGCCATACTGGTAGGTATGTTGAAGGGTAACACCCTTTACAATCCACGTCGTAACCCGCGTACAGCGCTTTCACGCCGCAATACGGTAATCGACAACATGGTGAAGGAAAATGCCATTACACAGGCAGAAGCCGCTACGGCCAAAAGCAAACCTATCGTATTGCGCTATAACAAAATCGATCACAATAAAGGTCTGGCCCCTTATTTCCGCGAAGTGCTGAAAGATGAGTTGAGGACCTGGTGTAAAACACATACAAAAGCAGACGGTTCTAACTACAACCTGAACCGCGATGGTCTTAAAATATATACGACCATTAACCCGCGTATGCAGATGTATGCAGAGGAAGCGGTAGCCCATCACCTGAAAGACCTGCAAAAGATTTTTTACCAGCAGGCCAACATCAAATCGGGCAGTGTTTGGAAAAAATGGGATAAGGAACTGGATAAAATGGTAAAACAGTCGGACCGCTACCGCAACATGAAAGCCGACAACCCCGACATTACCGACGAAGAACTTCAGAAAGCCTTCACCACCAAAACGCAGATGAAGATTTTTTCCTGGAAAGACATTACTAAACCAGAAGCGAATGAAATAGATACCGTAATGACCCCGCTGGACTCGCTCAAATACATGCGCGCAGTGCTACAGGCTGGCTTTATGGTGATGGACCCTGAAAGCGGCGAAGTAAAAGCCTGGGTAGGTGGTCCGAACTTCTTCTATTTTAAAAACGACCACGTAAGAAATATGCAACGCCAGGTAGGTTCCACATTTAAACCTTTCCTGTACACCTTTGCCATCATGAACGGTATGTCGCCCAACACCATGTTGCCGAACGAACCGATTTCCATTGGCAACTGGCATCCTAAAAACTCCGAAGGCAGCACGGGTGGCAGCATTACGATGGCAGGCGCACTGGCCAAATCACTCAACCTGGTTTCTGCCTACCTCGTTCGCGAACTTACGCCTAAAGCCTTTGCTGATTTTGCACAGAACAAGATCGGTTTCAAAAGCAAGATACCAGAAGTGCCTTCTATCGCACTTGGTTCCGCCGACATTTCTCTTTTTGAGATGCTGCAGGCCTACACTATGTTCCCAGGCAGGGGCTTTAACACCAGGCCTACTTACATCACCCGCATAGAAGACCGTAACGGCAACATACTGGAAACCTTTGTATCAGAAAAGCGTGAAGTGATCAGCGAAACAGAGGCCTACACCATGGTGAAGATGATGCAGGGCGTGGTAGATCACGGGACGGCTACACGCTTACGCAACAGGTTTGCTATTAAGGGCGAAGTGGCCGGCAAAACCGGTACTACGAATGATAATACAGATGGCTGGTTTATTGGTTATACTCCACAGCTGCTGGCCGGTGCATGGGTAGGTTGCGAAAACAACTTTATCCACTTCTCCAGCACCGCTAATGGTCAGGGTGCCAACACCGGCTTACCGATATGGGCTTACTTCTTCCAAAAGGTGTATGCAGATAAAACACTCGGCATCGATCCAAACTCCACCTTCCCCGTTCCGCCAAACATGCGCGGCGATCTTTACCTGAACTACGACTCTAACGTAGAATCAGGTGCAGAGGCAGAAGATGTGGGCAATGGTGCGGCCAGCGATTTCGGATACCCGGCGGAAGATAATCCTTATGATGATCAACCTGCTCCGCCACCTGCCAAACCTGCAGATAACAAGGAGCCGGTAAAACAGCAGCAGCCGGCTACGACTCCGGCCAAACCAGCTACAACTCCGGCTACAACGCCGCCGGCACAGCAGCCGAAGGCTACGTATCCGCCTAAGCCGGGTAAGGGGAATTAAGAAAGATAAAATTGAGAATATTAGAGCCCCGTGTTACCACGGGGCTTTTTGTTTTAGAGAAACTGTGGAAATCCAGGCGGTGTATACTCCGTAGTAAACTAATGCACAAAAAAGGATACACCGTACGGCATATCCTCTCGTCTTTTATTTAATGGTACTTACTTCTTCTCCTCTCCCACATAATTAAGCTTAGGATACTTCATCGCATTACCCAGCAACTTCAATCCTAACTCAATAATAGAGGCTTCTTCTACCGCCTTTAATTTCTCCACATCATCTGTTGGTTTGTGGTAATCGTCGTGGCCGCCGGTATGGAAGAACATTACGGGAACACCGGCTACGAAGAAACTGCCATGGTCGGAACCTCCTTTGCCTGCGGCATCTGTAAAGTATTTAATGCCATCCTGCTTCACATCTTTGAAGATAGCAGGCCATTCCTGCGCACTGCCGTAACCGCCAATACCAATGCCTCTCTCCCCGTTGTAACGACCTATCATGTCCATGTTCAGCATAAAGTGCATTTTTTCCAATGGCAGGGTGGGATGGGCTACATAATACTTTGAGCCCTGCAGTCCCAATTCTTCGCCACCAAAGGATATGAACAGGAAATTGAAGGGTTCCTTTTCACCGTTTTGTGTGTAGTAGCGGGCAAACTCCAGCAGGCCGGCCACTCCGGACGCATTATCGTCGGCCCCGTTATGAATTTGGCCAACCGGGTACTTACCATCAAACAATCCCGCGGTACCCAGGTGGTCGTAGTGCGCCCCAATAACAATCGTGTAAGCGGCGCCGTTATCGAGGTAACCGATTACGTTACGGCTGGGGATGTTATTATGTTTGTTCTTATTGAATGTAAAATCCTGGAAATAACTATTGCCGTTACCAAGTTGAAGCCCCAGTTTCTTAAACTGTTTCGCTACCCAGGCCGAAGCTTTTTTACCACCTTTTTCGGCCGTACCACGACCTTTCAGCTTCTCAGAGGCCAGGTAACCAACGTTGGCCTTAATACGGCTGGCTGAGGGCTGGTAATCCTGTGCAAAGGTCATGTTAGCGCTAAAAGCCAACAGCAGCGCCGCGGCTATTATTTTCTTGTACATATTCACTGTTTTTCGATGGGTAAAAATAGCGAAGGCTCCCTGTTATAGGAGCCTTTCGCGAAAATTTATAAGCTAATTGCGCAAATGCTATTACTTCTTACGGTTGGGCTGTTGCTTCTGCATATCCTGCTGGCGCTTCTGCATTTCCGAAAGTTTCTCCTGCCATTTAGACTGGGTCTTAGGCTTCTTTTTGTTCTCCTCGATCTGAGCATGGATCTTATCATGGTTGATAATAAACTTCTGGATCACGAACTGCAGTATGATACTGATTACGTTGGAGAGGAAGTAGTAGAAGGTAAGCGCCGCGGCCAGTTTGTTGAAGATACCGAGCAGCATTACCGGGAATACGTACGGCATGTACTTCATTACCGGGTTGCTCTGGTCGGTCATGCCCCTGTTGTAGAATGCCAGGAACAGGCTGGAAACAGTCATCAGCAGGGTAAACAGGCTGACGTGGTTACCATAGAAAGGTATCTCAAAACCGAAGTTAAAGATGGAATCGTAAGTCGAAAGATCTTTTGCCCACATGAAGCTTTCCTGGCGCAGCTCGATAGACGATGGGAAGAAGCTGTACATCGCTACCAGGATCGGTAACTGTAGTAAAGCCGGTAAACAGCCGCCCAACGGACTAACACCTGCACTACGGAACAATTTCATCTGTTCCATACCAAATGCCTGCTGGTCGTCTTTATGTTTAGCACGAAGCTCGTCCAGTTCTGGTTTCAGCACTTTCATTTTAGCCTGTGATACATAGCTCTGGTAAGTAAACGGAGCGATCAGGAGGCGGATGAAGATAGTGAGCAACAGGATGATAAGACCATAGTTACCAATAAAGCCGCTCAGGAAGTTAAACACAGGGATAATGATCCATTTGTTCACGTACTTCACGAAAGCGAAGATGCCAGAACCCAGTGGTATAATGCTCTCCAGGTTGTTATCGAACGATTTAAGCGTTTTATAGTGGTTGGGACCGTAGTAGATATCGATCGGGAAGTTGTAGTTCGCCGAGTGGTCGTAAGGCAGTTGCAGGGTCGTCATTTGCTGACCCACGATGTTCGGGCTTTGCGGTACGGAAGTAGTAATGTCTGCACTGGCAAAGTTATCTTTCTTCGCAATGAAGGTCACGTTGAAGAACTGCTGTTTGAAGCTGAGCCACTGGATTTTCTCCAGTTTCTCCTGGCTTTTGTTCTGCAGGGTAAAGTAGTCGTGGTCCTTGTTACCCAGGCGGTAATGCATCTGGTTGTTCATGCGCTCCGACGTCATATCATGTTCCTGCTTGGTAGCGCGGCTGTTCCATTGCAGGGCAATGGTGTTACCGGGAATCATGTTCTGCATACCTACAGCGTGTACGTTGAAATTAACCACGTAGCTGTCTTTCTGCAGGGTATAAATGTACTCCAGGTATTGCCCGGGATTACCGGTGTTAAGGCGGTAAGTAACTACCTGGCTGCCGTCTGCGTTTTTCTGTACTTCGCTACCCGCGAAATACAGATCGGCCGTGTTTACAGGTTTGCCGTTAACAGGAAGCTGGAGGGAAATGCGGTTGAATGCGCCAGCCTGGAGGTCCAGTGGCTGGCCATCGGAAGAAAGGAATTTTTTCGTAGCCTTATCGCCGGTTTTACCCTGCGATTTAAAGGTTAACACCCTTACCAGTTTAGGCTGGCCGCCCTTGTTGGTCAGTTCGATCCTTACCAGGTCGTTTTCAAGTACCTGTACCTGTTCGCTGCCTGTAGCTGCGCCGGCCAGTGTACCGTAATCGGCGGCCAGTGCGGCAGAATCGGCTACGACGTTACCGGTCGAATCCTTCTTGATCTTCTCTTCCTTCGGTTTGTTCAGGTTTGCAATAGAATCCTGGCGGGCTTTTTCTTTCATAGACGCAACCTGACTCTTATTGTTGTATACGATGTAGCCAACAAGCAGGGCGCCTAATAACAAAAAGCCGATGATCGAATTTCTGTCCATGAAGTGCAATTAAAATTTAGGGAGCAAAGGTAACGAATAAGGGAAGAAAAGGCGAAACAGTTCCTGGAAAAAAGGACTATTTAAGATGATTTAACTTTTTAGCTGAAAAAATTTCTTATCTACCTAATTATCAACCATTTATTCATTAAACAAAAAGGGAGAAAAGATAGACTCTTTTCTCCCCTAAACTATAAAATTGAAGTATTAACCGTGATGTACGATTTTTTCCTCGATGATGATCGCCTTTTCGTTCCTGATTTCGGCAGTTTGTTTGGCTGCGCGGATAAAGCCTACGAAGATAGGTGCCGGAGCTTCAACGGTGCTTTTCAGTTCCGGATGGAACTGGCAGCCTACGAAGAAGGGATGGCCAGGAATCTCGATCATTTCTACCAGTCCGCTTTCCGGGTTGCGGCCAGAAAGCAGCAAACCGTTTTCTTCGAACTGGCTGATGAAGTCGTTATTGAATTCGTAACGGTGACGGTGACGTTCGGTAATCGCAGTTGATCCATAGATCTCGGCTGCTTTTGAACCTTCTTTCAGGTCGCAGGCGTAAGCACCCAGGCGCATCGTACCGCCTTTCGCAGTTACTTTCTTCTGCTCTTCCATCAGGTTCACTACCGGGAACGGGGTTTCCGGGTTCATTTCCACGGAATGCGCATCTTTCAGTCCTACCACGTTACGTGCGTATTCTACCACAGCCATTTGCATACCTAAACAGATACCGAAGAACGGCAGCTGGTTTTCGCGGGCATACTGGATAGCGGTGATTTTACCCTCGATACCCCTGTGACCGAAACCGGGAGCCACCAGCAAACCATCGAGGTTTTTCAGTTTTTCCGCTACGTTATCGGCAGTAATATGCTCAGAGTGAATATTTTGTACAATTACTTTACACTCATTCATAGCACCTGCGTGGATAAATGACTCCAGGATAGATTTATAGGCATCCTGTAGCTCCACGTATTTACCAATGAGGCCAATAGTAACTTTTGATTTCGGGTATTTCAGTTTGTCGAGGAACTCGCGCCATTTAACCATCTCCGGTTCTTTTTCAATCGGCAGATGCAGACGCTGGAGTACTGTAATATCAAGCTTCTCGCGCATCATTTCGAGTGGAACTTCGTAAATGGTGCTTACGTCGTTCATTTCGATAACCGCTTCGATCTTCACGTTACAGAACAGGGCGATCTTCTTTTTAAGGTCGCGGTACATCGGCTCCTCCGTACGGCAAACGATAATGTCGGCATGTACGCCATATTCGCTGAGCAATCTTACAGAGTGCTGTGTAGGCTTGGTTTTCAATTCCTTAGCTGCGCGCAGGTAAGGAATGAGGGTAAGGTGGATAACCAGGCAATCTTCTTCACCCAGCTCCCACTGCAACTGACGAACCGCCTCTATATAAGGCAGCGACTCGATATCGCCCACAGTGCCACCCAACTCGGTGATGATGATATCGAATTTATTGTCTTTACCCAGCATCAGGATCCGGCGTTTGATCTCGTCGGTGATGTGAGGGATAACCTGTACTGTTTTACCCAGGTAGGCACCTTCGCGCTCTTTATTGATAACGGTCTGGTAAATACGGCCGGTGGTAACGTTATTAGCCTGGGAAGTAGGCGTGTTCAGGAAACGCTCGTAGTGACCCAGATCCAGGTCGGTTTCCGCGCCATCTTCGGTTACATAACATTCCCCATGTTCGTAGGGGTTGAGTGTTCCCGGATCCACGTTGATATATGGATCAAATTTCTGAATTGTCACTTTTAAACCACGCGCCTGCAAGAGCTTTGCCAGCGAAGCAGCTAAAATTCCTTTACCCAATGAGGAAGTAACACCTCCCGTAACGAAGATATATTTTGCCATAAAAATGATGTTCGAAAAAAAATACTTGACCTAAAGAGGAAGCCCGGACTGTTTGGTGTTGGTGTCAAGTACATTTACTTCCGCAGGTCATGCAAAGTTACATAAATTTGGTGCTCAGCCAAGCGGGTTTTTCATAAAGGTGTTGAAACACATTTCCAAATCAGCCACCATGGCCACTTTAAACCGACTCATTTGTTAATAACTAATATAAAGTGTTTTTACAGGGATGCTCCCCCTGCGGGAATTTCCATTTCATTAACGTAATTTCGCGTCCGAAATATATACCACACAATGACGCTTTCGCCCAAAACCGCACAGCAATCGATTATCCAGATGACAGAACTGGTTCTTCCGAACGATACCAACACTTTTGGTAACCTTATGGGAGGCCGTTTAATGTACTGGATGGATATTGCCGCAGCGCTCTCCTGCATGAAACATTGCGCTGCCCCGGTGGTGACTGCCTCTGTAGACAATATTTCCTTTGAAAACCCCATTAAACTGGGCAATGTTGTGCATATCGAAGCCAAAGTGAGCCGTGCGTTCAATACTTCGATGGAAGTACATATGAAAGTTTGGGGTGAAGACCCTGTACAGCAGTATCGCTACAAGTCAAACGAGGCCTTTATGACCTTCGTGGCGCTTGATCCCAACGGCAACTCCCGCCCTGTTCCCCCTGTAGTACCCGAAACCGAAGACGAAAAGAAACTGTTCGATGGCGCTCTCCGCCGCCGCCAGTTACGCCTTATCCTGAGTGGGAAAATGAAGCCGGCAGATGCTGCCGAACTCAGGGCCCTGTTTATGGAGGCATAAAAGCGCCCGGTTTTATCCCGATGTTGAAGCGAGCGTGGCAACGGCGGCCTAATGGCTGTTCCCATGCTAAGTTCAATATCTATTCTTTCCCCTCCCACTCTTTGTAAAACCTGTCGAGGAATTGCTCCATGAACTGGTGCCGCTCTTCCGCCAGTGATTTACCTGTGTCCGTATTCATACGGTCTTTCAGTAACAACAGCTTTTCATAGAAATGGTTGATGGTAGGGGCTGAACTGTGTTTATATTCCTCCCTGGTCATATTCAGGTTGGGGGCTATAGTTGGATCATGGAGTGCGCGATTCTTGAAACCGCCGTAGTTAAAGGCCCTGGCAATACCAATAGCGCCCAAAGCGTCCAACCGGTCGGCATCCTGCACGGCTGATAACTCTGGCGATGTGAAGCCCGCCGCCTGGTGCCCACCTTTGAAAGAAATATAACGGATAATGTTTTCAACATGATCGATTACCGGGGCATCGACCTGCAGCGAGGTTAAAAAAGCCCTTGCCTTCGCAGGGCCCACTTCTTCATCGCCATTATGGAACTTGGAGTCGGCAATATCATGCAGCAAAGCGCCCAACTCTACAACAAATAAGTTCGCCCCCTCTTTTTGGGCGATATGTTTGGCCAGCTGCCACACGCGGTATATATGCCACCAATCGTGTCCTCCCTCTGCCATAGCCAGTTCCTGCTTTACGTAAGCAACCGTTTTTTCGATAACCATGACGGCAAATTAAAACAAAAAAGCCGTCCCGGATAACCGGGAACGGCCTTAACTAAACCTTTAAGCGAATATTTTTATCAGGAAGAGGATTCCTTTTCTTTGACCAGTACGGAAGTAATGCGATTAAGCTCTTTCACCTTTTCGTTAAAATCACCTTTCAGCTTTTCGCGCAGGAAATGCAGCTTTTGCAGCACATCTTCCAGCGCATCCGGCAAGGCTTCCTGGAATACTTCCTTCAGTCTTTTGGCGATGGTGGGCGATTTGCCATTGGTAGAAATAGCGATCTTTAAATTACCTTTCTGTACAATGGAACCAAGGTAAAAATCACAGAGGTCCGGTGTATCGGCTACGTTGATCAGTACTTTAGCAGCTTTCGCTTTTTCCCAGATGCAGTGATTCAGTTCGCGATCGTTCGTGGCGGCTATCACAAGGTCTTTACCGAAAATATCGCCGCAGGAAAAGGCTTTTTGTACCAATTCCACATCAGGATAACCTTTCACCAGCTTTTCCAGTTCGTCGGAAAACCAGGTGGCCACTACGGTAATACGCGCACGGGGACTGTTATGGAGCATTGCACTCACTTTTTCGTGACCGATGTTGCCACCGCCCACTACCAGTACCTGCAATTGGTCCAGCTTAAAAAACACCGGGAATAAATGATTTTCTTCCATTATACTGCCAATTTATAATCTTCCGCCAGCTTGGTCTGCAGCGCATGGAACGCCTCATGGAACCTCACTACTTCGCCTATCACGATGATAGCCGGGTTGGTGAGTTGATTCTCCCACGCGATCTTCGGCAAATCGGCTGCAGTACCTACTCCGATTTTCTGCGTAGGCAGTGTGCCATTCTGGATAATGGCCGCCGGTACAGCCCCAAAGCCCTGGGCTTCGTAAATACCCGCGATCTGTTCCAGTTTCTTCATACCCATCAAAATCACCACCGTTGTATTCGCCTGGATGGCGTACTCAAGGTCGCGGCTCAGTTTACCGTCCTGCGTGCTGCCGGTAATTACCCAGAAACCTTCGCTTACATTGCGGGCGGTAACTGGTATATTGTTGATACCGGGTACGGAAATAGCACTGCTGATACCGGGAATTACTTCCGTTTTAATATCATATTGCTGTGCATAGGCAATTTCCTCGGAGCCGCGGCCAAACACAAAGGAGTCGCCCCCTTTTAGCCGAACTACGTTACCGAAAGTTAGTGCATATTTTACAATCATCTTGTTGATTTCGGCCTGTGTATACACATGCATACCTGCACGCTTACCAACAAAGCGTTTAAGACAGGTGGGGGAAGCGTGTTCCAGCAGTTCGTTATTGGAAAGAGCATCGTAAAGGATAACTCTTGCCTGCTGAATGGCTTTCAGTCCTTTCACTGTAATCAGTTCCGGATCACCGGGTCCGGCACCCACAAGGGTCAATTTGGGCTGAGTTGGTAACATGTTGGTCGTTTTACAGGTTGATAATTGATTATACGCTTGCTTCTACAGTGGCTTCCGTTTTCGTCTGCCGGTACTGTTGTACCTCTTTGTAAAATGTTTGTGCCTGCGCAAAGTATTGTTTAGCGAAACTTTCGGTAGGCTCGTGCTGATTGATCTGCAATACCAGGGTCTTAAAGTTCCCGATAGGCAGTTTGCCGGTTTCTACGAAATGTTTATCAAAGTCGTTGATAATACCATGCTGACTGTTGCAGCTCACGTTTTCGTCAAGCAGCAGTGCTTTTGCAGCCTGCACGAAGGATGAATAAGTGTGATAAATACCGTCGGCCCAGGCTTTGGCTTCCAGCGCCTCTGCTGCCCAAACCTGCTTTTCTTCTGCTTCAAAAAGCAGGGTGGCAATCAGGTCGATCACTACGCCCGCACACTCCCCTACACCAATTGCTGTAGCAAATGTTTGTGCCTGTCCCCAGTCTACAAAATCTTCATCCCTGATAGACGCGAGGTCGGTCAGTGGTTTCAGCAGGTCATAGAAGTAACGTTCACCCTGGCGGTCGAAGTAATCGTTAAACAGTTCTCCTTCGTTGCCATTGCCTTCGTAATCGTGCAGCAGGCTGCGGAGTACATCCGGACCACGGCGGCTGGGCACCTTAATTACCTTATCGGCTACACGGCCAACGCCGTCGCCAACCAGGCCACCCCCCAGCAATACCTGCAGTGCGGGAAGTACCTTACCGTTCGCCTTCATGGAGCTGCCATGGAAGCCGATATGGGCAAGACCGTGCTGACCGCAGGAGTTCATACATCCGCTTATTTTTATTTTAATATCGTTATTATAAATCAGGTCGGGGAATTCGTTGGCGATCACTTCTTCCAATGCGCCGGCAATACCCGTGCTGCTGGAAATACCCAGATTACAGGTATCAGTACCGGGGCAGGCGGTGATATCAGCAATAGAATCGAAACCAGGAGCGGCCACGCTATTTTCATCCAGTACGGCGAAAACGTATGGCAGGTGTTCCGGCCTTACGAACTTCAGCAACAGGCCCTGGTTAACGGTAACGCGTACGTCGTCGGCAATCACGGGGCGCAGTTGTTCTATCAGCTTACGGGAAGTAGCCGAACTGATGTCGCCCAGTGGGATACGGATGTAGGCACCAAAGAAGCCACCTTGTTTTTGTTCGAAAGTATTGGTCCGTTTCCAGGCTTCATACTTTTTAGGATCGGCGATAGTATAAGCAGGCACCGCGTTATCGGCAGCAGCAGGCAGTGTTTCGGGCCAGGCATCAGCATCTACCGGAACGGCTTTCAGCTTCACTGCTTTATATTCTTCTTTTACCAGGCGATCAAATTCTTCAAAGCCAATTTTCTGGATCAGGAATTTCAAACGAGCCTTGTTACGGCTGGTCCTTTCACCATGGCGGTCGAACACACGCAGTACACTTTCGATGTAAGGGATCAGCTGTTCTACTTCCAGGAACTCGAACGCCACTTTGGCGAGCATGGGTTGTGCGCCCAAACCACCGGCCAGCATTACTTTAAATCCCCTGACCTCTTTGCCGTCCACCAGCCTGATTTTGGGTATTACGCCAATATCGTGCATGAAAGAGAAAGCAGTATCCTTATCGCTGGAAGAGAAAGACATTTTAAACTTACGGCCCATATCCTGGCTGATAGGGTTGCGCAGGAAGTAGCGGAAAGCAGCATCGGCGTAAGGAGTAACGTCAAATGGTTCCTCCGGATCGATGCCCGCTTTGTCGGAAGCCGTGATATTACGCACCGTGTTACCGCAGGCTTCGCGGATCGTAATTTCGTCCAGTTCCAGTTTAGCCCACAGTTCCGGTGTACGGTCGAGGCTTACATAATGGATCTGGATATCCTGGCGGGTAGTAAGGTGCAATTTGCTGGTGGCGAACTCGTCGGAGATGTCCGATATACGTTTCCACTGCTGCAAAGTCATTTTACCATAAGGCAGTTTGATGCGCACCATTTGCACACCCGGCTGGCGTTGGCCATATACGCCCCTTGCCAAACGGAGACTACGGAACTTTTCGTCCGGAATTTGTCCTTCGCGGTACAGGCGGATCTTCTGTTCCAGTTCTATGATGTCCCGTTCTACAAGTGGATTTTCCAGTTCTGTTCTGAAGCTTTGCATTTACTGATAATTTTTTTGCGTCAACAATTGATAACCACAACGTTTGGTACCGATGCAACAAAAAACCCCCGTTTGATACCGGAGGTTTCTGTTATAAGAAGCTATTATGTGTGTATTGATCACTAATATTTCAGAAAAACCTCCTCTACTCTGTTGATTTCCAACAGCTACACATCGAATTTACAAAACCAACAATACCCATATTTCCTATCTATTTAGTAGAGTAATACAAAGGTAGCCATGTGAGTGAGAATTCCAAAATTATTTTGGTGATTTGTGAAGAAAATTCAGGGATGGGGGTTGTTAACAGCCCGGGTACTGCCGCTGGGTTGCAAACAGATCTTTTGCCAGCCGGGCCAATGCGGTGTTTTGACAATCCCGTGCCAGTGTTGCGGTAAAAGGGCCGTATATTTGCGGCGCAAAAGCTTGTAATTATGATCAATACGGTGATTTTCGATATGGACGGACTGTTGGTGGATTCTGAACCGCTTTGGGGGTTGGCCATGCGCGAGGTGTTTGAAACGATCGGGGTTGAACTTACGCCCGAGCTGACGCACCGCACAACCGGTTTGCGCACGAAAGAAGTGGTAGACTACTGGCACGACCATTTTAAATGGAATAATAAAAGCACCGAGCAGGTAACTTCTGAAATCATTGAAAGTGTAACGGGTAAGATATTAGCTAAAGGCCGTCCGATGGAAGGTTTGGAGTACATTCTTGCGTTCTTTAAGGAGCGCGGGTTCAAAATGGGCGTGGCCTCTTCGTCCAACATGAGCATTATTCGTTCCGTGTTAGACAATCTGGATATTAACTCCTATTTCCAGACGGTTATTTCCGCGGAGTTCGAGCCTTACGGCAAACCACACCCCGCCGTTTACTTATCCGCCGCCCGCGAATTGGGCAGCAGCCCGCTTCAATGCGTGGCTTTTGAAGATTCCGTAACAGGCATGACGGCAGCCAAAGCCGCCCGCATGAAGGTTGTGGCGGTACCGGAAATACATAACCGCAACGACAAACGTTATGCGTTGGCGGATGTGCAGTTGAATTCTTTGCTGGAGTTTAATGATGACGTGCTGGCCCGACTCCGTTAGCATTATCTATCTTTATAAAGTAGTTTTAGCCCCGCTGCTTCGCAGCGGGGCTAATTATTATTCCAATGTCAGCGGGGGGCCTACTACCTGCATTTCATTGTCGGCAAATGCACGCGCGACTTCTTCCCGGCTGGGCTCGTGATCCATTCCGGCCATGGTGACAAAGAAGTTTTCCAGCTTTCCTGCTGGTTGTAAGATAACCAGCATCCTTCCTTTTGCCGACGCCTGCGTCCAGGCGTGGGGTATTTTACGTGGCAGAAAAATGCTTTCGCCGCTGGCTAGTTTAAATTTCTGATCTCCTACTTTGAATTGGTAACTGCCCTCAAGTACATAAAAAATCTCGTCCTGGGCCGGGTGTACGTGCAATGGCGTGCCTCTGCCCTGAGAAAGAGAGGTTTGTTCAAAAATAGCCAGGTCGCCATCGGTGTCACTGCCAGATATTTTTACATCCAGCACATTTCGATTTACGCCTTTTAGTTGCAGATGGCCATGAATACGGCCTTTACCGACATTTGCTTTAAATGCCTTCGCCCTGTCCAGCAGTCGGGGAATGGCAGCGGTGAGCATTAGAGGAGCGCTGGCAATAGCAGCGAGCGCGGCGAGGAACTTTTGTCGTTTCATACTTTTGGGGGTATTTAGATAGTTAAATATACCACTCCCTTTTTTACTACGAAGCAGACAAGGCTGTTCCTGTTTGTTGTTCGCGCACTGCAAACAGGGAATATAGGCACAAAAAAAATCCCCCGGCCATAGCCAGGGGATTCCTTATTTTTTAACACGTCTTAAGACTACTCAGCTTTCTTTTCTTCGCCGCCTTCAGATTGTTTGAGTTTTTCTCTCAGTTCAGCCAGTGCGCCCAGGTCGCCCAGAGTAGCTTTTTCTACTTTAGACTGGATGGTTTTCACTGCTTTACGGGTTTTGTCAGCATCGGCACGTTTTTCTTTAACAACAGCCTCTTTCTCTTCGATCTTAGTTTGTTCCCAAACTTTAGTGTGAGATACGAGGATGCGTTTTTCGTTACGGTCGAATTCGATGATCATGAAAGTTTTCACGTCTTCTACTGCAACTGGTTTTTCGTCTTCTGTACGCAGGTGACGGGCAGGAGCGTAAGCTTCCAGGCCATATTGCAGCTGAACGGTAGCACCTTTTTCGTCTTTCTTAACGATGGTACCTTCGTGGGTAGAACCGATCGGGAAGATAGTTTCGAAGGTGTTCCATGGATCTTCTTCGATTTGTTTGTGACCGAGGCTCAGTTTGCGGTTATCTTTATCGATACCCAGGATCACCACGTCGATTTCGCTACCAACTTTGGTATACTCGCTCGGGTGGTTGAAACGTTTGATCCAGCTGAGGTCGGAGATGTGGATCATACCACCGATACCAGTTTCCAGTTCTACGAACACGCCATAAGGAGTGATGTTTTTAACAACACCTTTGTGACGGCTTTCGAGCGGGAATTTAGTTTCGATTGTAGACCATGGATCTTCGGTCAGTTGTTTGATGGAGAGGCTCATCTTACGCTCGTCTTTGCTGAGCGTAACTACTACTGCTTCGTACTCTTCGCCCAATTTGAAGAATTCCTTCGCGTTGATCGGAGTAGATGCCCATGAGATCTCTGATACGTGCACCAGACCTTCTACGCCAGGCAGAATTTCCAGGAATGCACCGTAATCTTCGATGTTCACTACCTTTCCTTTTACTTTTGCACCTTCGGTGATGGTTGCAGGCAAAGTATCCCAAGGATGTGGGGTCAATTGCTTGTAACCTAAGCTGATACGTTTCTTCTCGTCGTCGAAGTCCAGTACCACAACGTTGATCTTCTGATCCATCTGCAGTACTTCGCTTGGGTGAGAGATACGACCCCAGCTGATGTCGGTGATGTACAGCAGGCCATCCAGACCACCCAGATCGATGAATGCACCGAAGTCTGTGATGTTCTTGATAGTACCTTCCAGTACCTGACCTTTCTCCAGTTTGGAGATAATGTCCACCCTTTGTTGTTCGATATCGCTTTCGATGAGGGCTTTGTGAGATACAACGGCGTTCTTAATGGCTTCGTTAACCTTAACCACCTTGAATTCCATTGTTTTACCCACGAACTGATCGTAGTCAGTTACAGGTTTAACGTCGATCTGTGAACCTGGTAAGAATGTTTCCATTCCGTACACGTCCACGATCAGGCCGCCTTTGGTTTTGCTGGTAACAGTACCGGTAACCACTTCGCCTGTTTTGTAAACTTCCACGATTTTTTCCCATGCGCGTTGCATACGAGCTTGTTTACGGCTCAGGTGCAGGTTGCCATCGCGGTCTTCTTTTTCAACTACCAATACTTCAACCTCGTCTCCGATTTTGATGCCCTGCAGATCGCGGAACTCGTTAAGGGAGATAAGACCGTCGGATTTGAAGCCGATGTTGATCACTACGTCGGTTTTAGTAACACCTACGATAGTACCGGTCAACAGACCGTTTTCCTCGATTACCTTGAACGTGCTGTCATAGGTAACGTCGTACTTAGCTTTCTCTTCTTTAGAATAAGAAGATACGTTGCGTTTGTCTACGCTCCAATCGAAATCGTCATGGGCAGTTTCAACGGCAACGGCAACAGGAGCGTTTTGTGTCGCAGTTTCAGCCGTAGCTGCCTGTTGTTCTGCGTTTTGTTCGTTAGTAATGTTGTTTTCTGTCAAAATTTGTTTCCTCCTTTTAAAATAAAATGTTTAAGGACGGCAAAGATAAGGATAATATCCCTATTCCAGACATTTTTAAGGAGAAAAATCCGACCCACTATTACATATCTATCCTTATAACAACCAAGGTGTTACAAGACTTCTCCACGCAACAAATCTTGCTGCCCCAACAACGGCCGTTTACACACCAGCCGCCAAAAAACTCTGCATTTTCACAAAATCACAACGCTTTTCTAGGGTAAATGCAATAATTTTAGAGTAGGAAATTCTTTATTATTTTTTTGCATGAACGGCACTTCACTGAAATCGGATGTACGCAACTGGCTTAACCAGGGTAACACTGTTAACCATCTACTTTTATGGAATACAGCAATATTCCTGGTTGTGGGGATATTACGGCTTTTTGCTATGGCCAGCTCCAATGCGGCATCAGCCTCTTTTTTCTTATACGATAACCTTGCCTTACATTCCGACATTCCTACGCTTATCCAAAAGCCATGGGGTTTCATTACCTACATGTTTACTCACCAGGCAGTATTCCACTTCCTCTTTAACATGCTGAACCTGTACTTCTTCGGAAATCTTTTCCGTTCGGACATAGGACAGCGGCGGGTATTGCCGGTATATATTCTTAGCAGCATATTGGGCGGACTACTATTCGTACTGGCCTATAATGTAATACCTGGTCTGGGAGTAGGCGGTACGCTTGTGGGCGCCTCTGCGTCTATTATGTGTTTTATCACCGCTACTGCTATGACGTTGCCCAATATGGAATTGAACATACTGCTGGCCTCCATTCGACTTAAATGGCTGGCCATAGCGATCGTAGTAATAGATATCATTTCCATCCCCGAGGGTAATATAGGTGGTATTATAGCACATATGGGAGGTGCGCTGTTCGGCGTGCTTTACGTTTTGGCGCTTCGTGGCGGATTGGAACCTGCTAAACCGCTTATATGGTTATTCGGGAAATTGAGCAACATCAACACTAAACGTGAGCCCGCCCCTTCCCGCGGCTTTAAAACCTTTAAACCGAAGAAATCGCCGCTAAAGGTGGTAAAACGCTCTGGCGAGGAAAACCGGCAGCAGAAATTAGATATCCTGCTGGATAAAATAAATGAAAGAGGTTACGACAGCCTTAGCAGCGAAGAAAAATCATGGCTAAAAAAATACAGCAACGAGAACAGCTAAGCTTTAATATTCATTTTTAACTCCATTTTAGCTGGCTGCAGGTATATACACCCTGTGTCCGGGACGATATTATTTAATCACCACCCCAAAACCCCAAAGGGTATGAGTAATTTACCACAAGGCGACCAAAGCCTGAATTACCTGTTCAATGACCCCATTGTACAGCATAAAATCGCGCAGCTAAAAGAGGCCGATCTTCATATATCGGACATCGTAGACGATGCCGGCCATCAATACATAGACATTGTACTGGAAGGCGGAGGCACACTGGGCATGGCTTTGCTGGGTTACCTGTACACGCTCGAACAACTGGGCATCCGTTTCCTGTGTATCGGCGGCGCCTCCGCAGGAGCTATCGCCGCTTTGCTGCTGGCTGCCGGCCCTATCGAGGATGCCAAAACGGAATGGATCATCGAAAAAGTAGCCCACAAGGACTTCTATGATTTTGTTGATGGAGATCCCGATTCCCGTAACTTCATCGACAACCTGCTTAAACACCGCCACGACGACCCCGGGGTGTTCGATACCTTACGCCGCGCATGGTATTTCACCTGCATTATCGATAACCTCTCCAGCAACAAAAAAGGACTGAACCCGGGCACGGAATTTCATAACTGGATAAAGGAGATACTGGCGGAACGGGGCATTACCACTTATGGAGAGATGCGGCAAATGCGGATGAAAATGCCGCAGGGACTGCGCAACCGGGCCACTGGCAAACCTTTAGGTGATGAATTTAACGAAGAATATATAGAACTGGGCATTGTAGCGGCCGACATTACCACTGAAACCAGGGTAGTGTTCCCGCGCATGGGCTCCTTGTATTACCCAAACATCGACCAGGCCAACCCGGCCGACTTCGTGCGGGCCTCTATGTCGATTCCCCTGTTCTTCCGTCCTTTCGAAATTCCTAATATCCCCACGCACGAAGGCCAGCAGGACGCCTGGAGAACACGCTGTAATTTTTACGGCACCATCCCGGAAAAGGTATTGTTCGTAGACGGCGGCATACTTTCTAACTTCCCCATCGACATCTTCCACGACTATCATAAAATACCCTCCTCTCCGACTTTCGGTGTTAAAATCGGGTTCGATCGTACCAAATGCAACGATACCCATGGCTTCCTCGACTACATTGGCGCCATCTTCTGGTCGTCGGCCCACAGCCTCGATAACGAGTTCATCCACCGTAACCCGGATTTCAAGCAGCTGGTATCATTTATCGATTACAACATGAAACGATACAGCTGGCTGGATTTTTCGCTGGATGAAGACGAAAAACTGGAACTGTTTAAACGGGGCGTGGAAACGGCCGCCTTCTTTATCAGCAACTTTGACTGGGAAAAGTACAAGCAATCGAGGCAGGTAGTGAACGGGTAAACGGTGTATACACCGCCTGGAGGTAATGACAAGGTATGCTGAAAGTATGGTGAAGCGGAGGGTGAGCGGACGGTGAGCGGACGGTGAGACGTGTTTTAAGCCTGCGGGTGTAATTGCGACAAGGTACCTGTCGCACAATTGACCATATAATCCCACCGTTGAAGGGAGTGACGTTGAGATTTATATCGCTGTGTATACACCGCCTCCATGGGAATAACGGAACCTGCCCAGTGCTGTTACTGTCGCTGAAGGGAGTGACACAACGGCGGCTGATAGCAGTACTATGCCAGCCCCACCCGTCTCCCGGTTAACCGGTTAAAGTAAGCCATGGCGCTTGTGACCGGTAATCGTTATCTTTGTGGCACTGGAAGCTACCGCACAAACATGAAAACATTCAACGTTCCGATTATATACCGCAGCCCGCTGATCAGTGCTATCAAACAGAAGCGCAAGGTGGACGATAAGATGAAGAAAGATTTTACGCCAACGGCCCTGGACTTTGGCCCTGTAAAAATATTACTGGCGCGCCACTTCGGGTTTTGTTACGGCGTGGAAAACGCGATTGAGATCGCTTTCCGTACCGTAGACGAAAATGAGGGTAAACGCATTTTCCTGCTTAGCGAAATGATCCATAACCCCCAGGTGAACAATGATTTACTGTCGCGCGGGGTGCGTTTTATTATGGATACCGGCGGCAAACAACTGATTTCCTGGGAAGAACTGACGCCGGACGATATCGTGATTATCCCGGCCTTTGGCACCACCCTGGAAATTGAAGCCCGCCTAACTTCTATGGGCATTACCCCGCTGCAATACAATACCACCTGCCCTTTCGTGGAAAGAGTATGGAATAAGGCCGACCAGATCGGCAAAAAGGATTACACGGTAATTATACATGGTAAGCCTAAACACGAAGAAACCCGCGCCACGTTTTCGCACAGCCAGTCGGTAACGCCAACCGTGGTGGTAAAAGATATTAAAGAAGCCGAAACGCTGGCCGCCTACATCCGTGGCGAACTGCCGGCCGAAAGCTTTTACGAAAACTTCAAAGGCCAGCACTCACCTGGGTTTGATGTTACCAAAGACCTGCAACGTGTGGGGGTGGTGAACCAAACTACAATGCTGGCGTCAGAAACACAGGCTATCGCGGACTACATCCGCAGCGTAATGCAGCAACATTACGCACTGCCGGACGAACAGGTGCAGGAACGGTTTGCCGATACCCGCGATACGCTCTGTTACGCCACCAACGACAACCAAAGCGCCGTTACCGGTATGCTGGCCGAAGAGGCCGACCTGGCCATTGTTGTGGGCGGATATAACAGCTCCAACACCTCGCACCTGGTGGAACTTTGCGAGGAGAAACTGCCTACTTTCTTTATTTCTTCTGAAGACAAACTGGTATCGCGCAACGAAATCAGCCATTGGGACTTCCATCACAACCAGGAACTGTACTCTACCGGCTTTGTGCCTGAGAAAGAGCAGGTTACGATCATGCTTACCAGCGGCGCCTCCTGTCCCGATGCTATCGTGGAGGCCGTCATCCGGAAACTATTGTCGTTCTGGGAACTGGAGGATGAGGTGGAGAAAATGAGCGCATCTATCAACTAGATATAATAAAAAAGACACCGTCCGGTGTCTTTTTTCTTTGGGGCTAATCAAACGCTAGTAATGCAGAGAAAAATCTTTATTGTAATAACAAACAGTTAATTTTCAATTGTGTACTCAAAAGTAACCCAAGGCGCTGCCTCCTGCAACCATGATTTAGTATCCGGTACGATCTAACAGATAACTGGTATCGAAATGACTAAAATTGGCTTAGAACTGTACCGCCTTTTTCAGAAACTCCGCTTTCCTTCTCCTCGATACCTCTACCTGTGTGCCATCGCTCATCAATGCAAATCCGCCTTCACCCTGGATATAGGAGTCCATTTGCTGGAGGTTGATAAGATGAGAATTGTGTATACGGAAAAAATCGATGTCGCTCAGTAATTCTTCAAACTCCTTTAGTGGTTTAGACACCAGCAACTGTTTGCGATCGGTAAAGAATATTTTCGTGTAGTTGCCTGTAGACTCGCACCGCACGATGCTCTGCACCGGCATAAACACCAGTCCGTTCAACGTGGGCAGCGCTATCTTTTTATTGGAGTGCTGCATTGTTTTCATGTTCTGGAGGAACATTTCGATAGGCGCAGCTACCGACCCGTCGGCTGCCTTTCCGTTCCGGCGGTTGGTGAATTTCTGCAACGCATCCTGCAGGTCGGAAATACCGAAGGGCTTAAGCAGGTAATCCAGCGCGTTAAACTTGATCGCTTTCAGTGCGTATTGCTCATAGGCGGTGGTGAATATCACATCGAAATCTACCTTATCGAACAGTTTCAGTAATTCGAAACCATTCTGGTAAGGCATTTCCACGTCAAGAAAAACCAGGTCGGGCCGCAGTTCGTCTATCAGTCCTTTACCTTCCTCCACACTACTGGCGCCTCCCAGTACCGTTACGTGTGGAAATTTCTTCTGCAACATAGTTTTTAACGCATCGACGCAGTGCTGCTCGTCATCTATGATGACTGCTTTAATCTCGCTCATGTCAAACAATTAATACATTATGGTTGTAAGGGCTGGCATGTTTCCTTTCCTGAATGCTGCATTACACACATGCTGCCAATGTTCGTTAAAATAAAAATTCGGCGGGCAATACGATGGTCACTTTGGTGCCTTCCGCTTGTCCTTTATCATCTTCCAGGTCGGTGATTTCAACGTTCGCGTCTTTGGTGTTATTTATTTTCCTGATGAGTGCTATTCTTCCTTCGGTTACTTTCATACCCATTGAATTATGGGTTTTGTTCTTCTTCTCTTTGATTTCCATCGCCACTTTACGGCCAATACCGTTATCGGTTACGATACATTCCAGCACCTTTCCTTTCAGTCGTACTTCGATATCCAGCATACCCTTCATTTTACGATGTACCAGGCCATGCCAGATGGCATTTTCCACATAGGGCTGGATAATCATCGGGGGAATCATTACCTCTTCCTCATTAATATTATCGCTAAGGATGATGCGGTATTCGAACATATTATTACAACGCAGCACCTCCAGGTCGAGGTAAAGGCGCAACGATTCCAATTCTTTATTCAGGGGGATGAAGGCATGCTGACTGTTATCCAGTATCATACGCATCAACTTGGAAAATTTAGTAAGATAGTCGGACGCTTCTTCCTGGTTGTTACTCCAGATGTAGCGGTGTATAGAACTGAGAGAGTTAAAGATGAAGTGCGGGTTCATTTGCGCACGCAGCGAACGCAGTTCCAGCTGCAGGGCCTGGCGGTTGCTTTCAAGGTTACGGTGCCGCATGTAGAAAAAGCCACCGATTATCAGCATAAATAAGATCACCCCGAGGGAAATAGCCACGGCCAGGTTGCGCTTTACGCGGAGTTTCTCATTATCCTGCGCCTGGTGCAGTGTTTTTATTTCGTTATCCTTACGGTTTACGTTATAACGGGTTTCCGACTGGGAGGCTACCAGTTCGTTCTTCTCCATTTGTATACTGTCGTTGTATACAATAAGGCTGTCCATATAAGATACTGAACGATCGTAGGCCTTCGACTCCCGCAGGCTGTGCGCCATACCTTTGTAAGCGTCCACCAGTATCGATTTAAATCCCCACTTCCGTCCCATATCAATTGCTTTCTGGAAATAGATGCGGGCACTGTCCTGATTGCCCTGCTCGTCCAGCAGTTTGGCTATGCTGAGGTAGTTATCCGCTACATGGATCTGATCGTCTACTTTGGAGTTGACTGCCAGCGATTTAAGCAGGTAACTTTTGGCGGTGTTATAGTCTTTCTTCTCCTGGTACACCGCACCGAGGCAGTTGTAACAAATAGAAATACCGGTAGTACTGTTGATTTTCTGATTGGCATCCAGCGAGCGTTTAAAGAACTCGATGGCCATATCGAGGCGGCCGAGGCCCTGGTAGGCATAACCAATATTACCTAAGTTGATAGCCACGCCCAGCTCGTTGCCCGCCTCTTCTTCCAGCTGCAGCGACTTGGTAAAATGCCTTAAGGCCTCCTGGTACTTTTTGTTAGACAAGTGAATATTGCCAATGCTATTAGTAGCTACACAGATGTTTTTGATATCGTTACTTTTCTCCGCCATGATCAGCGCATTAACATGTGCATCAAAAGCTTTGTCAAGTTTGTCGAGCCGGCGGTAATCGACACCTAAGTTATTGTAAGAGAAGCTGATGAGCCGGTCGTCTTTGGAGAGTTGCGCATTTTGCAGTGCCTTTTCGTGATAGTCGGCCGCCAGAATGTACAAAGACCGGTTGCGTTTACTGGTACCTATTTCATTATATATTTCCGCGAGTGCCTTATAATAACGATTGGCCTCGGCGATAGCGATGGCTTCTTTATAAAAGAGGTTGTCGGTGTTGCGGCTATCGAAATAGCGATTAAAGGTACGACCACGTTTAGCCATCAGGTTTACCTTCAGCGTATCGTCTTTTAACGCCTTAAGTGAGTCGAGTGCTTTATACACTGAAGAGGAGTCCTGCGCATAAGCGCTGGTAACCAACCCCAGGCACAGGAGTACAATGACAGATAAGTTTTTGAGTAACATGCTGCAGGGGCGACAATTATCAGCCACAAGTTAGATATTTTATTCCAATGTTGCACGCCTGGGTACCGTAGGTTGGTTAGCGGTGATGGCAACACGTAAATAGTTGGTAAACAAGGCCTTTGTAAAAAAAATGAAGGGGCGAAAGAATTCGCCCCTTTCCTATTAACCGAATACACCTACTGAAAATATGAAACAAAGCCAAATATGGCCCTACTTCACATTACCTTTAAAACATCCAGTCCTGGTGTTGGACCGGCGTTAGAATTTATTGAAGTGTTAGTTTAATAAACGGTTAATAGTTTGGTCTTTTTCTAGAATACAGTCGGATATGGCTCAAAAACTTTATAGATGAGTAATCTATATTCAATTCGATCTACACTGTCCATCTGTCCGCTGATCTCTGCACAAATGCTTTTAGCCGGCAATAAAAATGACATTCATGGTCATAGGTAAAACGGGTCTATAAAACATCTCTACGTGAGTTGCGCTTTGCGGGTTATAGCATTAGCTCAACACGTAAATGTATCATTTACAACACTTGACTAACTTAATAATAATGCAGGAATTTCTGAGGATTTGGCAAAAAACTATATGGTGTGGCACAGGATGTATCCTGTAACTATGACAAATGTAATAACACTTTTTTAATATAAAAAAAAAATTCAAGAAGAATGTTCCATTATCGCATCTTCTACCCATTGTAACACGAGGCCGAGTTGCTCGTCCATAGTTAACTGACTGTTATCCAATATGATAGCATCGTCGGCTCTACGAAGGGGGCTAATTTCACGATTGGCGTCGATGTAATCGCGCAATTCCAGGTTCTCTTTTACCTCGTGGATCGTTATATTCTGGTTCTTTTCGTACAGTTCTTTAAACCGGCGTTCTACGCGTACTGCAGGATCGGCGGTCATAAATATTTTCAGTTCAGCCTGAGGGAAAACAACGGTACCGATATCACGGCCATCCATTACAATGCCCTTACGGTTGCCCATCTTTTGCTGTTGTGATACCGCAAAGTGGCGTACAGCACCAATAGCGGCTACTTCGCTCACCTTTTCGGCCACCAGCATTTCGCGAATAAGGTGCTCCACATTCTCATCGTTGAGGTGCATATCTGCCTGGGCGGTGGCAGGGTTGTATACAAATTCGAGGTGTACATCGGCCAGGGCCTTCTTTACTTCGGCCTCATCTTTCCAGTTAATGTCATGACGGATAAAGTAGAGCGTAACCGCACGGTACATGGCGCCGCTGTCTATGTATATATAGTCAAGTTTCTTCGCCAGCTGTTTAGCCAGCGTGCTCTTTCCACATGAAGAGTACCCGTCGATGGTAATGATTATTTTTTTCAAGCCCTGTTAGATTATGGCAAAGTTAAGGCTAAAAAACAAAATGCAAAAACGGGATGCAACGCAAGCGCTGCATCCCGTTTCGGTTGCTAACTTTCCCAGAAAACTACCGGTCGATAACGATTACTTTTTCAGTTCGCATTAACCGGTGAGTAGCTTTATCGTAGAACACCACGAGGTAGGTGCCCTTACTAAGATCATTTACGTACACTGTGCCTTGTGAAACCAATTCGTACTGATGCATCACCTGCCCCAGTATGTTGGTGATCTGCACCAACACGGCCCCTGTGTTACCCTGCACCCTCAGCTGGAACTGTCCCCTGTTCGGGTTAGGCCAGATATTAACTTCCAGGAATGGCGGTACTGCTTTGACTTCGGAATAGCTGGTACGGCCATTTTTAGATACTGATTTGATACGGTAGTATGTCCAGCCGCCGTACTGGTTAGGATCGGCGTGTTTGTAATCAATTTTGAAGGTGCTGTTACCGTTGGCTGCCATGGTGGGCACAGTGCCCACTTTAACAAAACCCGTATCCTGGTCGTAACGTCTTTCTATTTCAAACACGCTGTTGTTCAGCTCGCGGGTGGTGGTCCACTCCAGCTGGGCGAAGTATTTAGAAAGGCGCCAGGCGTTAAAATAAAGATAGATGGCGGGAGAATAAGGTCCGTAAATAACAGAGGCCTTTGCAAAGTATTCGTTAGGGCCGAAACCATCGCTAAAGCGGCGCATTTGCATGGTGGACGTACGTAGTGCAGCTCCTGATGTAAGAGCGCCGGCTACGGGCAGGTAATCAGGATTATCGATGAAATCCCACGCGCTATTATCATAACGGCTTACATAACTGTTGGAGCGGAAAGAAGAGAAGTCCTGCCCTTCGTCCGCATTCATGTGCTGCAGGGTAAGATCAGTACTTACCAGCTGTGAACCATGTCCAATATTCCATGTTTTATTTGTAAAGTCTTTCCTGTTTGCCGGACCGCTGGTCGCATACTGGTATACACTATCAAATACGCGTACACGAAAATCCTCTACCGTGCCAGAAAATTTAAGCTGGGCAGGAGAATAAGAAGCAATATTAGTGCCCACCGGGAACACCACGTCGCCATCGGCGGCGCTTACCTGTTCGCGGTAAACGAAGCCTCCGTTAATGGCAGGGCCGGTAATGATGAATGATTTGTCGCTATAACCAGTAATAGTTCCCGGCCTGTTATTTCCCACTACCAGGTTCCACCCATTGAGAAACAGGTGACCGTTAACGAGGTGAAGGTTATGACGCACTTTCAGATCGCTCAGATCGGCCAGCAGCACACCCAGGGGATTATCTATTTCCAGGTTAGGAAAAGTAGTGCCCGATTTACCGGCTACATTATATCCGCCGAAAATGCTTTGTATGCCAATATTGTTGTAGCGCGGATTATTACCGAGGAAACGGAATACACCGCCTGTACCGCTAACACCGTCAACACTTTCGTCGAGCAGGGCCGAGCCTACAACGTTATACCAGTACTTCCCGTAGAAGTTCACAACTGCGTTCGGATTTGTAAGTATAGCGCCTTCATTCACCACATTGCTGTAAATGGATACAGGATCGCCGGTAAGTACGCCTACTCTCGACACAGCCGGTACGAACACCGTATCCTGTGCGGAAGCAGCGGACCATAGCACGCAGCTGATTAATATGGTTAGAATGTGTTTCAGAAGTTTAAGTTTTTGGTGTGAGAAACAGTGAATTTTTTTTAATTCGATGTTACGTACCAGATGTTACCGCCACCGGATTGAAAGGTGTAAGAACGGTAAACCGCATTGGTTTGCCCGGAGATTCCTGCCACGATGGTATTGTCGATATCGAACGACGTTGGTCCGGCAGCCCGTTCAAATGTGTCACCAACAGGCGTTTCAACGCTAACGGCCACATCTTCGGTTTTCTTCACAACATAAATCCTTCCCGGGCATGTACTGGCAGGCGGCAGTGTTACGTTTCCCGCCCCTGTCATCACTACAAAATAATGAGCATCAGTTAATGTGATGGCCGAACCGCTAGTGGTTACTGGCTTAGATACAGATCCAGTTACCTGCAATGTACTCGTAGCCGCCACAGCGCTACCCACCGCAACATTTCCACTCACCGCCGCATTACCTGTAACACTTAACGGCTGTGTTGGTGTGGCGTTACCAATGCCTAAACGGCTATTTGTATTATCCCAGAATAAGTTTGTATTCGCTTGTGTTACTACGCCAGAAGCTCCTGCAAATAAAACAGAGCCCTGTGTAAGTGTGGCAGACGCTTTCAGAAAATCAGGCGTCCAGTTAGCCCAGCCTGTTCCGTTATGGCGGAGCAGCTGGTCTGTTGCTGGTGATGCAATGGTTACATCACCCAATAAGTTAAGGGTATAATCGGCTTCAGCAGGTACCACCGCGCCATTGCGGGTGTTAAAACTGATGACACCGTCGTTCTCAAACAAAGTTCCGGTTACGGTAAGGCCGGTTCCGGCGGTAAGCGAAACGGCTCCGGATGCGCCGTTAACAGACGATACTTGTGTAGCGCCGGCATCTAACACTTTTTGCCAGGAGGCACTTGTTCTTACAAACAAACTATTCAGATCAGTATTATATACCACCAGGCCATTGGCCGCTGTATCAAGAGGATGTTGTGCAAGAGCAGCAGAAGTTACACGGGGAAGTAAAAGACCCTGTTTATTCGAATTAAGTTCCAGCAGCGCATCTCCGCGCATAACGCCGGGAGCGGTACCACCCATCTTGATCTGGGCGTTTGCCGCCTGTTGTAGCAACATACAGGTGAGGAACGTAAAGCCGGCTTTAATAAAAGCTTCAGGTTTCATAGGAGGATTTTATAAAAAAGGGCGCTGGACAGATATGGAACAGTAAGAAGATGGAACGGCGCTTTCCGCCGCTCCATCGGTATTATGTGTATTAGTTTCTTCTCAGGATGTACCAGTTAGTACCATCAGACTGAACCTGGATACCAGAGTAGTCTACAGTGATAGTGGTTGATGCCGCACCTTCGATAGTACCACCTGCAGAGGTAATCTCCAGGATGTTTTCTGCACCGGCAGGTAATTTCTTGATGTTATAAATCCTTCCTTTGCTGGTAGTAGCATCTGGCAGGGATACAGTGTTTGTACCGGCACCACCGATCTGTACCAAAACAGTGTAGTCGTTATCCAGTATAGCACCGGCAGCGGTAATTGTTCTGATAGCAGCAGATAATGAACCTTCTACGTTAAGAGTAGAAACACCTGCAGTTGCGGAACCAACGGTTACCGCGGCGGCAAACTGCTTAGCACCTGCGAAAGCCTGTGCTGCGTTAGTTACTAAACCACGTGTAACGGTGGTAGCATTCGCATCGGGGAGCTGGAGTACCAGTTCGGTAGCAGATGGACTGGTAATGCCGGGTGCTGTACCAGCGTTATCTGTAGCAAGGGTAACAGCGCCTTTCAGTGTATTCAAAGTTGCAACACCGGGAGTGAATGCATCACTGTTCATATCAAGGGAACCAATCTGGTTACTGCCATCCAGGTACATTAAACGGTAAACAGTATTTGGAGTAATAGCACCGGCAGCTACGTGAGGCGCTTCATCCATTGTTACTGTACCATGGATGCTGGAAGTATTGGCATCGCCGAATGTACCGATCTGCACGTTACCTGAAAATTCAGCCGTTCTACCTACCAAATTCTGGTTAAAGGTTGCATCACCATCAGAGATCAAACCGCTTACGAACGTTTTGATACCATTGAAATTCTGGTCTGCAAGGCTCACCAAACCAGGAGATACCTCGTTGGCCAGGGCGAGAGAAAGTGAATATTTACCTGTAGCGGCATCATAAGTCAGCGTAGCACCATTAGTAGCAGTAGTTAAATCACCAGCTGCTGCGGCTGCAAGCGCAAGACGATCTGTAGCATTCAGTTTCAGGTAGTCATCTTTTGTAAGGAAACCGTACTCGATAGTGCTGGCTGCAGTTACTGTTGGTCCGAGTACTGGCGTATTAAACGTCAGTGTTTTTGCAGTCGCATCGGATAAGATATTAAAGTTGTTGTGGGTGCCCAGTACGCTGGTCTGGAACGTTGCATCACCTTTAACTTCTACACCACCGGAACCTACTGAAGTTACAGACTCCTCAAATGCACTGGCACTCATGGTGCGCTTCAGTACTTTACCGGTTGCATCCAACATCAGTACGTCGAGATCTGTTACAGCACCAACCGTAGGTTGTGTACCTAATTCCACCTGGCCGTTAGCTTTCAAAGTCAGGGCATTTGCGCCACCGGCTTTCAGTATAAAGTCAAAACCATCGTTGTTACCGATAGACTGGTTCGCGCCAGGATTGTTACCGCCGAACTTCCAGAAGCTCTGGCCGATAGCGTCCAGATCGCCCAGCTTACGCCATGCACCGTCTGAAAAAACATGCAACCCTGGATCTGTCGCACTTGCGAGATATACGATCATACCCTCAGTAACGCCTGTAGTTCCAATAGCTGTGAAGTCGGTAAGACGCGGAAGTAACAGACCCTTGCTGTTGCTTTCGAGGTGTAATAATGCCTTCGGGTCTATCACAGTTGGATTGGCACCGATTTTTAACTGGGCTTTTGTGCTACTGTACGACAAAGACAGCAGTCCCACCAGCGCAAAGCTGGCAATACGAAACGTGTATTTCATAGGATAAAAGGTTAAAAAATGTTCGTTTTAGTATAGAGTTTTTAAGATTCCTGAATCGGGTGTTCGGTATTAAAAAAGGTTTTTCATTCTGGTATTAAATCAATTTCCGCACTACAATATTACATATATAAATTGATTTTATACATCACACATGGAATATTTTTATAAATTAATATTCACATTCGCACCTTTAAATTACAACAGAATAAAATAGGGGTTGATAAGGAACAACTTAGGAAAAGGCGAACTGACATCTGCCAGATTAATAAATACATTTAATAATATATAAATAGACAAATTAGTGCCTAAAAACAAGAAAGGCCTCCTTAAAAAGGAGGCCTTTTACTTATCGAGAAAGTATTATTAAGCTTCTGATTTTTCGGACTTACTCTTAGAAGGATTCTTTAAAGTAAATACGAGTTTCTGATTTTCTGTATCCAGATCGGCAATAAGAATATCACCATTGTGAATGTTCATATTCAGGATCTCTTCCGCTAAAGGATCTTCCAGGTATTTCTGGATGGCCCTGTGCAGCGGACGGGCACCGAACTGCTGATCGTAACCTTTGTCTGCCAGGAAGCCTTTCGCAGCTTCTGTCAGCTCCAGGCTGAAGCCCAGGTTGTTAAGGCGTTTTAATACACCCTGCATCGTGATGTCGATGATGGTGTATATATGTTCCTTCGACAGCGCATTGAATATGATCACATCGTCAATACGGTTCAGGAACTCTGGAGAGAAGGTCCGTTTCAGTGCTTTTTCAATTACTGATTTGGTATTATCTTCTTCTGCCTGTACCCTCGCCGTGGTGGAGAAACCAACACCTGCACCGAAGTCTTTCAACTGACGAACACCAATGTTAGAGGTCATGATGATGAGCGTATTTTTGAAATCCACTTTACGGCCAAGGCCATCGGTGAGTATGCCATCATCCAGTACCTGCAACAGGATATTATAGATATCCGGGTGTGCTTTCTCTATTTCGTCGAGCAGGATTACAGAGTAAGGTTTACGGCGAACTTTTTCAGTAAGCTGACCACCTTCTTCATAACCAACATAACCCGGAGGCGCGCCTATTAAACGGCTTACAGAGAATTTCTCCATGTATTCGCTCATATCAATACGGATCAGCGCATCTTCAGAATCGAACATATAACGGGCGAGCGATTTAGCCAGCTCAGTTTTACCAACACCGGTGGGGCCGAGGAAGATGAAGGTACCAATTGGTTTCTTCGGATCTTTCAAACCTACACGGTTACGCTGAATAGCTTTGGTTACTTTGCTGATGGCTTCATCCTGACCAACTACCGCACCGCTAAGGTCAACGGTCATGCGGCGCAGTTTCTCCGTTTCGGCCTGCACCATCCTTTTAACAGGGATGCCGGTCATCATGCTCACTACTTCGGCTATCGCCTCTTCATCGATCGGGTAACGTTTGTGCTTTACTTCTTCTTCCCAGATGTTTTTGGCCTTTTCGAGGTCTTCACCCAGTTTCTTTTCCGTATCGCGCAAAGCTGCTGCCTCTTCGAAGCGCTGGCTTTTCACCACTTTATTTTTTTCCTGTTTGATGTCTTCGATCTGTTTTTCAAGATCGAGGATGTTCTGAGGAACGTTGATGTTTTTCAGATGCACCCTGGCGCCCACCTCATCCAGCACGTCTATCGCCTTGTCGGGCAGCAAACGGTCGGTCATATAGCGGTCGCTGAGTTTAACACATGCCTGGATCGCTTCATCATTATAACTTACGTTATGGTATTCTTCATAACGCGGTTTGATATTGTTGAGGATCTGGATGGTTTCGTCTACAGTTGGTGGTTCTACGATCACCTTCTGGAAACGACGGTCCAAAGCACCATCTTTCTCGATATACATGCGGTACTCGTCGAGCGTGGAAGCGCCAATGCACTGCAGCTCGCCTCTTGCGAGGGCTGGTTTAAAGATGTTGGAAGCGTCCAGTGAACCGGAAGCGCCACCCGCACCTACGATCGTATGTATTTCATCGATAAAGAGAATTACATCGCGGTTCTTTTCCAACTCGTTCATGATCGCCTTCATCCTTTCTTCGAACTGGCCACGGTATTTGGTACCGGCTACCAGTGCAGCGAGGTCGAGGCTCACCACACGTTTATCGAACAGCACGCGGCTTACCTTGCGTTGTACAATGCGGAGGGCCAGGCCTTCCACGATCGCGGTTTTACCTACGCCAGGTTCACCTATCAGGATCGGGTTATTCTTTTTACGACGGGAAAGTATCTGCGATACCCTTTCGATTTCCTGCTCACGGCCTACGATCGGATCGAGACTGCCACTTTCGGCCAGCTTCGTAATATCGCGACCGAAGTTGTCAAGTACAGGTGTTTTCGATTTTGCATTCGCCTGCTTCGATTTTGAAGCATAACTTTTTCTTTCGTCTTCGAACTCTTCTTCTCCGGGATCATCAAATTCGGCCTTAGGGTCTGTTGATTTCACGAAGCCAAGTTCATTTTTAAATGTATCGTAGTCCACGTCAAACTGTTGAAGAATTTGAGTACAAACGTTTTCTTTATTCTTAAGGATGGATAACATCAGGTGCTCTGTTTCCACGGTTGGGCTTTTGAGCGCCTTTGCTTCCAGTACGGTCACGCGTATCACCTTTTCTGCCTGTCGCGTTAGCGGCAAACTGTTGATGTTAGCGATATTCTTACCGGTTTTATCCTTGATAGCCAGTTCCACCTCTTTGCGCAGCTCATAAAGATCCACGTTCAGAGCCTGTAAAATTTTTACAGCTGTGCCCTCACCTTCCCGAATAATACCTAGCAGCAGATGTTCTGTACCGATGAAATCATTTCCCAAGCGTAAAGCCTCCTCCCTGCTGAATGAAATGATTTCCTTTACTTGCGGTGAAAAATTCTGGTCCATTGTGAGATTATTTATTGATTAAAACCCTTACGGGGGCGTGCCTATACAATATTAGCAAATAAATTTGATTTACCTTTTTGTCCTTGCAATTTTATACTTAAGATTTACTTTTGCTCCTGGAAGGCCTGCGGTGTAATAATATCTACGGAGAGAAGGATGTTTTGGTATGAGGTACTTCGTAGTGTTTTTTACAGATGGTTTCCTTGATTCCTTTTTTTAGAGATTAAAATTAAACATCCGGGCTCATGAAGTTCAAAATTGATACCAAAGAAAAAATAGTGATTTTTAGTCCTGAAGGCGACTCCCTGGATGCTAATTTGTCAGCTTCGTTTATCACCGGCATCACCCATTACCCCGACCTGGAAGGCCGCAATCTCATACTGGACATGGCCGGCATCGAAAAAACCGACGCAAAGGGAAAAGAAGCCATTTTAGCAGTCTACCAACACTGTTACGAGAACAACCGCTCCTGCGCACTAGCCCGCCTTCACCCCGACTTAGCACAATTTTTCACCCAAAATCACCCGGAAGTGCTAAATCTTGCACCTACTCTTGATGAGGCCGTCGACCTCGTGATGATGGAGGAACTGGAGCGCGAGATCGGCAACGGCGACTGGGAATAAGCGCCGTGTTCATCAACAATACTATCATTACACATGTTTGCGGTAACAATACTGGGCAATAATTCGGCCCTCCCAACCCCGGAAAGACACCCCACCGCGCAGATCATCACCCTCAACGAACAGTTGGTGCTGGTAGATTGCGGCGAGGGTACACAAGTGCAGCTGGCCAGGTACAAAATACGCCGAAGCCGGATCAGGCACATTCTTATCAGTCACCTTCACGGCGATCATTACTTCGGTTTGATAGGACTGCTTAATACCCTGAGTATGCTCGGGCGTACCGAACCGCTGTTCCTGTATGCGCCACCAGAGCTGGAAGCCATCATTGCCCTGCAACTGCAATGCGCCGCTTCGGTGCTTAACTACCCCCTTACCTTTAAACCCCTGCTGGGCGAAAACGCCGGACTGCTTTTCCAGGAAAAGGATTACGAGGTGAGCTTCTTCCCTACCCGCCACCGCATTGCCTGTTACGGCTTTTCCTTTAACATGCGACGCCGTAAACGCAAACTCATTCCCGAACAGGCAAGGGCTTACGAAATACCTGCCTCCTTCTATTCCCAGCTCCAGGAAGGCGCCGATTACCTGCGTAAAGACGGCACCCTGGTGCATAACGACTGGGTTACCCTGCCTCCCGAACCCGGCAAACGGTACGTATACTGTGCCGATACTATTTATAATGAGGAGATGATCCCTCACATACAGGGCGCCGACATGGTGTACCACGAAACCACTTACCTGCAGGACCAGACCCAGAAAGCCGCCGACCGGTTCCACAGCACCAGCGTTGAAGCGGCCACTATTGCCAAAGCTGCAAACGCTAAAAAACTGCTCATCGGCCACTTTTCCAGCAAATACACCGAACTGCAGCCCTTCCTCGACGAATGCCGCCCTGTTTTTCCAAACACCGACTTAGCCGAAGAAGGAGTGAGTTACATCATATAAGATACTGAATTTCCTACACTAAAATCTTATTAATTTTTAAAATACTCATATTTAGTGATTGTTTGGTAGTTTCTGCGTATTACCTTTACGTATTAATAAAATACCTATACTGTATGAAAAAAGCGCCATTCCACTACCTGGCACTCGTATGCCTGCTTGCCGGCTATTCGGCCAAAGCACAAGAGGCAGTACCAGATTCCGTAGCTTCACCTGTTGCCAGCGCCGACACTGCGTCGACGCCATTAACTAACGAATTTGAAAGTGAAAAGCCTGCCAAACAAGGCCGTAACTCTTTCTACTACAAGAACAACGTAAAGCTTGGCCTCAGCCCGATTTTGCTGGGTAATTACAGCCTTACTTACGAGCGCGTGCTGAACCGTTTCATTTCTGCATCGGCCAGCTACCGCATCATGCCTAAAACCGCTTTGAACGCCACTCCCCTTACCAAAACCGTAATGGACCAGCTGGCAGACGAGGGCGACGAAATAAGCGAGCAACTGGACAACGCAAAGGTTTCGGGCAATGCAATTACTGCGGAAGTGCGTTTCTATACCGGCTCCCGCAAAACAGGTGCAAGGGGCTTTTATGGTGGTGTTTATGGTCGCTATTCCAGCTTTAAATACGACTTCCCCTACGATTTCGAGGCTACCGATGCCGGCATCACCAAAACAGTACCGTTCCTCGGCGACTCCAAAGGGTTCGGCGGCGGTGTGCTGATGGGCGTGCAATGGCAAATCAAACGTGTAACCATCGATTTCACCATCCTTGGCGCACACTGGGGTAAAATGACCGGCAATGTAAACGGCCAAACCGACCTCAGCGAACTGTCCGAAGGCGACCAGGCACAGTTGAAAGAAGATATCGAAGGTGTAGTGAACTTCATCGAAGACAAGAAGTTTGTTACCGCCACCGTGGACAATAACGGTGTCAGGGGCAAAATAGACGCTCCATTCGCAGGCATCCGCGGGCTGAACCTCAGCATTGGGTTTAACTTCTAAACAGCGCTAACATAGCTTTTTAATACCGAAAGGGCGTCCGGTGAGGATGCCCTTTCCGCATTCGTATAAGCCCGGGGAAAGGGCAGCGAAAGGGCAGTTTAAGGGCAGGCAAAGGGCCTGGGTGCCTACTGGTAAGCTTTCCAGACACTTAAAAACAGCAAGATGCCTATTCCCACTGTTGTTTCCGCGGACTCCTTTTTCCGGAAAACCACTTTAATAGGACGGAAAATAACAGTTTAGGGACAAGCAGGAGGAATACTATTGCAGAAACCAGGGTAGCTGACAGGGAGTGAGCGAACGGCAGGTAAAAGAAGAAAAAGGATATTCGTGATATTATATCGACACCGGCTGGGCCTTTTGTTGCAGCTGAAGGGAGTGACACAACGGCGGCCGGGGGTGGTTACTGAAGCTGGTTAAAAAAGAAAAAGGCAAACACCGGATAAACCGGCGTTTGCCCTTGTGTCATATTGTCATAACCAGCTATTTATAAGCAGCGAGGTATTTTTTGATTTTAGCGTGTAGCTCGTCGCTCACCGGCACAACCGGCAGGCGGAAGGTGTTTTCCACGATGTTGGCGTAGGCCAGGAACGCCTTAACGCCGGCGGGGTTGTTTTCCGCAAACATCAGGTCGTATCCTTCGAGCATTTTGTAATGCAGGCGGCGGGCCTCTTCGTAGTTATTAGCCAGGGCAGCCTGCACCATGGCGGAGAAATCTTTCGCGAAGAAGTTGGCTGCTACGGAAATTACACCGTCCATACCACAGGCTATCTGCGACAAGGCCAGGCCATCGTCGCCGCTCACCACTACGAAACCTTCCGGTTTGCTGCGGATGATTTCCATGCATTGCTGCATATCGCCGGAAGCCTCTTTCATGGCTATTACGTTCTCCACCTCGTTCGCAATGCGCAGCGTGGTAGCTGCAGTCATGTTACGGCCTGTGCGGCCCGGAACGTTGTAAAGGATGATCGGCTTCGGAGAAGCTTCTGCTATCGCTTTATAGTGCTGGAAAATACCTTCCTGCGAAGGTTTGCTGTAATAAGGCGCCACGCTAAGAATAGCGGCAGCTTCGTCGAGCGGGCAGGATTGCAGACGTTTTACCACATCCTGCGTATTATAATCGCCGATGCCCACAACAACGGGCACCCGTTTATTTACCTTTTCGAATGTAAACTTTATGAGGTCCAGCTTCTCTTCGGACGAAAGCGTAGGTGTTTCGCCGGTAGTTCCTAAAGACACTACATAATTAACGCCACCAGTAATGACGTGATCGATCAGCCTTTCAAGGGCGTTCCAGTCGATGGCGCCGTTGGCTGAAAAAGGAGTAACCAGTGCTACACCGGTTCCCCTCAGTTGTTGCTGTAACATAGTTTGCATTCACTAAATTTCAAATATCCTGTTTGCCAGGCTCTGTAAAGAGGTGCAAAGATGGAAATTTGAAATGGTATGTCTGAGAATAATTTTAACGCTCTTCGAAAAATCCCATATTGGAGAATTTCTCTATTCTTTGCTGGATCCTTGTTTCCGGATCGATCTGCTTAAGTTCGGCCAAGGTGGCCTTTATAGAGTTCTTCAGGATTTCCGCCATTTCGTCGTGGTTGGTATGTGCGCCACCCAGTGGTTCCTTGATCACACCATCTACCAGGCCGAAGTTGCTCATCTGGTCGGAAGTAAGTCTCAGTTCTTCGGCCGCCTTCTCTTTGAAATTCCAGCTGCGCCAAAGAATGGTGGAGCAGTTTTCCGGAGAGATTACGGTATACCAACTGTTTTCCAGCATGAATATGCGGTCGCCGATGCCGATGCCCAAAGCACCACCTGAAGCACCTTCACCAATGATGATGCAGATTACAGGCACTTTCAGTTTTACCATTTCGAACAGGTTACGGGCAATAGCCTCGCCTTGTCCGCGTTCCTCCGCCTCCAGGCCAGGGTAAGCACCGGGCGTGTCGATGAGGGTAACGATGGGTTTATTGAACTTTTCGGCCAGTTTCATGAGGCGCAGGGCCTTACGGTAACCTTCGGGGTTAGCCATACCGAAATTTCGGATCTGGCGCATTTTGGTATTGATACCTTTCTGCTGCCCGATGAACATTACCGTTTCACCATCGAGGTCGGCAAAACCGCCCACCATGGCTTTATCGTCCTTAACGTTCCTGTCGCCGTGCATTTCCACGAAGTTGGTCACCATCCGTTCCAGGTACGCAAGCGTATAAGGGCGGTCGGGATGACGGCTCAGTTGTACCTTTTGCCAGGCAGTAAGGTTGGCGTATATGTCTTCGCGTGTTTGCGCGATCTTTTGTTCGTACTCTTTCACGGTGGCAGAAACGTCTACACCAGACTTGTCGCCATTCTCTTTGAGTTTATCGAGCTGCTCGTACAGTTCGGCAATAGGTTTTTCGAAATCCAGGAATTGCATAAATAGACTTAAAAAAGGTTAAAGAGAGTGTAAAGGTATGGTTTGATTTTTTTTAAAAAAAGATTTGCGCAATTGATTTTTTTGTTGCTATCTTTGCAATCCCAAAACGGAAGAGCATTGCTCTGAAGTTGCTGGAAGGATTGGTAGTTCAGTTGGTTAGAATGCCGCCCTGTCACGGCGGAGGTCGCGGGTTCGAGTCCCGTCCAGTCCGCAAAATTTAGAAAAGCACTCATAACGAGTGCTTTTTTTTTATGCGCGATATTCCCATATACGGTTGTTTTCAAATAATTGCATACCACAAAAACCTTTTAAAGTATCGGAAAAGATGACCTATTCGCTGACCCATGTTTCTGTGAAGGAGGGTTTAGAACGAGCGAATTTATTCGACCACCTACAAATGTGTTGTATGAAGTTGGTTAAAATTAATCTCCGGCGCCTCCTGTACCTGGAGAAAAGAAAACAGGGAGAACACGGGAAATGTCCTATTACCATCTGCATTACCTGCAAAAGCAGAAGAAACTACATTATTAATTGTTTCCTCTATAACACTTTAAAATGATACACACCGGATGCAAATTGTGCTTCATATTTGTTGTTGACTTTTTTTGTAGGGATGCTTTTGCCGGAGTTATCCACCAACTTCATTAGTTCTCCTGGTAAAACAAATGTTGCTGAAGTATTTGCAGGTATTTCTATTAGAATTTCCAGGTTTCCTCCCTCGCCAATCTTCCATTCGGAACGTACTATCCCGAATAAGCTATTATACGATGATTTGCAATAAGTCAAATCTCCTACCGGGTTAGGCTTAATAATGAAATGCTTAATTCCAGCCCCTGCCGTATCTTGTTTTATTCCAGCTATACCTGAATATAACCACTCGATCACACTGCCAAACATTGGATGACTATGAGAGCCGCCGCCGGCCCATTCTTCCCATAATGTACTGTTTTTACCGTCCAAAAGATAGCCAAATCCAGGTTTATCTTTTTGGTTCATGATTTTATAGGCAATGTCATCCCGGTCATTCTCGGAAAGCACTTTTAACAATAGCGGCGTTGCCAGTATGCCGGTATCAAAATGATAATCAAGTTTAGCTAAATGATTGATCAGGGAGTTGAAAACAGCGCCGTATTTTGCTTTAGGCACCAAGCCAAAAGCTAATGCAAAAACGTCAGCGCCCTGTCTTCCTTCCCAATAAGTTTTTGTTGATGCATTGTAATAGGCTTTATTGAAATCTATTTTAATCTTTTGGGCTAAGCTTGAAAACTCAGATTCGTCCCCACTTTCCCCTAAGATACGGGCGACCCTGGTCATCAAATCTGTAACATAGTAGAAATACGCGGTGTTGACCAGGGGTTCGGGTAATTGAATATCGGACGGCGTACACCAATCACCTAAGCACCAGCCATCAGGTTCTTCTTTGATGATCAGGCCGTTTTCATTGGTTCGTGTTTTTAAGTATGCTACCCACTGTTTCATACCCACATAGTGCTGCTTCAGGATCGTTGTGTCGTTATAATAAGTATAGTACAACCAAGGCATAATTACGTAGGCTGATCCCCAGGCAGGACCACCGCCTCCGCCTCCAAATGGAGCAGAATGCGTAACAAACCCTGTCTTATGGTTTCTAGCATCATCGATATCAATTAGCCATTTATTATAAAACTGAGGCATATCAAAAGACAATAGGGCACTTTCCATAGCTACTTGTCCGTCTCCGGTGTAACCAAGTCGCTCCCGGTGCGGGCAATCGCTGCTTATGCTGCCGTGGAAATTGGCCTTTTGGGTTGTTAAATAAGCGGTATTAATTTTATTCATGAAAAAATTGGAGCACTCAAAACTTCCATTTAATGCCACGTCGGTATGTACGTCTTTCACTTTAATGCTTTCTGAGTCAAGGACCACATCTTTTGAATAAACTTCTATTTTTCTAAAAGCATGCCAAGTGAATTTTGGTTCCCAAATCTCGATGCCATCACCCTTTAATATATAGTGATCATATTGCCCGTAATCTTCGCCTTCTTCACTGATGTACCTTATTTTGATTTCACTTCCTGCCTTACCTTTCACGCGCAAAGCTGCCCAGCCTGCTACCGTCTCGTCCAGATGATATTGATAAACAGAATCTTTTACCCGGCCATCAAAGACTGGGGTTAAAGTTCTTAACACTTTATCGAAAGGCGCTGTTTGCGAATGCAAAGGTCCTGTAGGAGGTTTTGCAATAATTGAGTATTTCCATTTCGAATCATCATATGCTGGCTTGTTCCAAGCCCCGAGTTCTGATCGCGCATCGTACTTTTCGCCAGTAAAAATTCCACTTTTTAACAGCGGACCATTACTTGTTTTCCACTTGTTATCTGACACAATAAGATCTGATGTCCCATCGGTATACGTAATCTCCATCTGGAAGATCAATTTCGGGACGTCATACCACATCTTACCCTCCACCGTTCTGTCCCGCTGGTTATACCACCCATCACCTAATATTATTCCTAAGGCATTATTTTGTGGAATAATACTGCTGGTAATATCGAATGTGTTATAATAAACCCGTTGTGTCGATTGATCATCATACGGATAAAGCAAATTTTTAAGCTGCCTTTTGTCGTAATTTGATACGGCCGGGGCCAGCACCTGGTCGCCTACTTTTTTACCGTTTATAAAAAGTTCATAAAAACCAAGTCCACTGACATACACTATGGCTTGCTTTATCTCCTTTTTCACCGTAAAGTCTTTTCGGAAAAATGGTGCCGGGTAAGTTATCGCTGTGTCGGGATTTTGATCAATAACAGATCCGATCCATTTCGCTTTCCAATCTGCAGCATTTAACAGGCCCATTGACCAGGTTGCTGCGGAGCTCCAGTCAGACTGAACGTTTTTCTCATCCCACACCATTACTTTCCAGTAAACCTTTTTTCTGGAACTTAGCGGCTTGCCCTGATAAATCACTTGCGTAGAATTAGATGAATTTACTTTATGACTATCCCATAAGTCACCTATATTCTTGTCTAATAAAGAGATACTGCTTGCTGCTAATATGTGATATGCTTTTTGCCTTTTGGCGAAGTTTACGGATGTTAATTGCCAGCTGATGATTGGATGCTGACTTTCTATAGCTATAGGATTGATTAAGTACCCGCACTTTAAATTCGTTACTTTTAAATCTGCCTGCCTGCTGAAGGCAACAGTTATAAAAACAAGTACAAATACTGCAATGCTAAAGCCAGCTTTTATTTTGAAATTCATGTTAGAAAATTTAAGCGCAGGTTGCCATTTAATCAGGTTAACAAAGATTTAAAGCCACAGCTTGTCAAAGTATTTACAAGTCTGTGGACCTTCAATACCGCACCCTAAAAATGAGTCTCGCATCTAAGCATACCATTTACTTAAACAGTATTTTATAAAGTAGACACTGCCTTATTAACATCCCCTACGCCCCAAATGGTTCCCGGTTTGCTCCCCATAGTAATTACCAATTCGCCACCATTCATGATATCAGAATGTTTAAAGTAGGTTTTTGTATAGTCAACGCCATTAAGTTTCATGGCGTTGATGTATTTATTTTTTGGACCGTTGTTTTTCACTGTGATGTGAAACGTTTTGTTTTCGTTCAATACCAGGGTAGCTTCGTTAATAGTCGGGCTGCCAAAAACGTATAACCCATTTGCAGGATTAACAGGGAAAAAGCCTAAGGCCGACAAGATGTACCATGCTGACATCTGACCAACGTCTTCATTTCCAATAATACCATCGACTTTATCGGTGTAAAAATTATCTAAAATAAATCTAACCTTTTCTGCTGTTTTCCAGGGCTGGCCAGAGTAGTCATATAAATAGGCCATGGAGTGTCCCGGCTCGTTACCATGTGCGTACTGGCCCATTAAACCAGATACATCCGGTGATTTGAATTCACCCATATCACCTTCTGCGGTAAACAACGAATCAAGCTTTGTATTAAACTTGTCTTTACCTCCCAATAGCTTAATTAATCCTTCCACATCATGTGGCACCATAAACGTATATTCCCAGCCATTACCTTCGCTAAAATCGCCGTTCTCATGTATGGAAGTGAAAGGGCTGTAGGGAGTACGCCACTTATTTTCCGAAAGGCGACCGCGCATAAAACCAGTTTGTGGATCGTAATAATTTTTATAGTATTCAGCACGTTTGCTAAAATAAACGTAATCATCCTGTTTGCCCATTTTTTTTGCTACCTGCGCTACACACCAGTCATCGATAGCGAATTCCAGTCCCTTTGAAACTGATTCCGCAACACTGTCAGCCGGAATATATCCGAGGCTTTTTACAAACTTGAGGCCTCTGGAATTTCCCATGGCGGTGGCTTTCAAGGCTTCGTATGCGAGGTTGATATCGAAACCTTTGTACCCTTTTAACAATGCGTCGGCAACAACGGGCAGCGCGCTGTTTCCCGGCATAGTGTTGGTCTCATTTGCCATGAGGTGCCAAATAGGCAAACTGCCTTGCTGCTGATAAATTGCCAGCATAGAATTGATCATGTCATTGACATGTTTGGGCTGGATAATGGTGAACAGCGGATTGTTTGCCCTGTAGGTGTCCCATAAAGAAAATGTAGTTACATTATTAAAACCCACATTCTTATGAACCTTTTTGTCTGTACCCCAATAGTCGCCATTAACGTCATTGAATATCGACGGCGCTATCATCGTATGATAAAAAGCAGTATAGAATTTTTTTAATTGAGATAATGAATCGGCTTTGATAGTGATCTTCGCTAATTGCGCATTCCAGGCTTTATCGGCGTCCTTAATTACTTTATTGAAATCCCATCCAGGGATTTCGGCTTTAATATTCAGCATGGCATTGGCCGAACTAACCGGGGAAACACCAACTTTGGCATAAACTACCTCGCCTTTTGTGGTTTCAAAGGTTAATACTCCTTTGACTTTTTTGCCTTTGAGCTGCGTACCCTGCTTGCTCTCGGTATCATCATACACAGCGAACGATATTATCGGTTTTGAAAAGACTGCCGTGAAGTATATACGCTGCGCTTCAGCCCAGCCATTAGAAAAGCGGTAGCCTTCAATGGTGTACTTATCCACCTGATTAATATAAGTTTCCGAAGATTCATCCCAACCGATTCCCTCCTTGAGATCGATCACCACGTGCGCATCTTTTGAAGCAGGGAAGGTATATTTATGCATTCCTACACGAGTACTGGCCGTTAGCTCCACACCAATATCATAACGCTGCAGCTTAACCTTATAATAACCTGGTTTTACTACCTCATCCTTATGGCTAAACAGCGAAACGTAACCGCCTTGAGGGTTTTCTAAAGTGCCCTTGACAACTTTTATAGCGCCGGTGGTGGGCATAAAAGAAATATCACCAAGGTCGCCGATGCCTGTACCGCTAAGGTGGGTATGCTGGAAGCCGATGATGGTGGAATCAGATATGTGGTACCCAGACGACCAATCCCACCCTTCAGACATATTAGTTGGCCCTAACTGAACAGCGCCAAATGGTACACTGGCCCCAACAAAAACATGTCCATGGAAACCGCTGCCAATATACGGATCGACATATTTTGTGAAATTCACCCCAGCCGGTTTGTTGGTCTGACTAAATAAATTAGAGGTAAAAATTGTTAGCATCCCAGCTAAACAAATCAGATTTTTCATATTTAACTATTACTTATATTAAGTTGATTTTCAAAGGGGACGCAGAATATAGCTCTTATAATGGCAGCTCATTACTAAGGCTGTCATTAAAAATGATATTTGATTAACGTCTTCTTTGAATCAAACATAATGATAAATAAAATTAATACTGTCCTGAACTGTCTTTCTAAGAAGGAATCTAAATGTATTGCATACCAGGAAAAAGATCAGCGAAAGCGCTAAACGAAACGATGTATTAAATTGCATAACTCGCGGTATGGGCGGTTGCAAAGATCATGAATTTCCAAAAATGACGTTGCTGGTGCTTGGTATACGTGACTTTTCGGGGTGGGGTGAAAGGCGTATTTTGGGTAAATAACGCTGGTTCTCTTATAACTGCGCGAGATACTCCGGGTAAATTATCCTATAAAATGCAACGAACGTGTAATGTCCGTTGTTGCATATGGCAAGCTACTAACGTTCCCGGCGGGCGGGGTTTGTCGCCATCTGCAACACCCCCAACTTTGTGCAACGTCCATCGGCAGTAAAACCATGGATCACCCGAGTTTGCTCATTCAGGCTCAATTAAAAAGTATAAACTTACTCGCCTTCCACATATCGCTTAAACTTATCTAACACCGACTGTGTAAACGCTTTCTGCTCATCAACAGGCGTCTGGCTTTCGGGATCAAAGTCCTCGGTCATCACTACCTTATTATCCACAATAGCAAACTTGTTGATTACCTTCCGGTTATCCGATAAGGTGCATTCAATGTATTCATTCACCACTACTTTGTTGTATACACCGCCGAAGTTGAAGGCTACACTCCCATCGCTGGCGATCATCTTATATAAAAAGCGACCACCATTTTGCAGATCTACCTCAGCACCAGTTGTTTCCCAATCGGCGGAAGGGGTGTTCCAGTGAATAATATCAGTGGGAGTAGTCCAGCATTTCCAGACTTCCTCAATAGAGGCGTTGATGGCAATATGGGCCGTGAGCATTGACATAGGATAGGTTTGTACCTGTAATTTACATATTTACGGGCATTTATATACGTTATGCGGATCATTTTTTCTTATATTGATGCAGTTATCTGTCTATCAATACCTAAATGAACAGTACTTACCGCGTCATTACTTGTCTTATTTCCGCCGTATGGCTGGCTAATGGTCTTTTTTGCAAAGTATTAAACCTGGTTCCACGACACCAGGAAATTGTAGCGAACATCCTCGGACAACAATATTCGAGGCCGCTAACGATTTGCATTGGTTTACTCGAAATGGGGATGGCTGCCTGGATCATTAGCGGGTGGAAGTCGCGGTTGAACGCTATTGTGCAGATAATTGCAGTGGCTGTAATGAACCTGCTTGAATTTATACTGGTGCCGGAACTGTTGCTATGGGGCAAATTCAATTCAGTATTTGCCTTTATCTTTATCCTGATCGTTTATTTTACTGAATTCCATCTCCGCCCAAACAGGCACACATCCCTTACCGCATGATATCCTTCCTGAAAAATCACCCTTTCTCTGTAGAGGCGTTCTTCGAAAGTTCGCTGGTACTCACTTTCGCAGCGCCTAAACAGGATTTACAACACTTTCTTCCTGACTGCCTGGAACTGGATACGTTCCAGGATAAATGGGCATTCGTAGCCATGGCGATGGTACAAACAAAAGATTTGCGTCCTAAAGGTTTTCCACGATTTATGGGCAATGACTTTTTCCTGATCGGCTTCCGCATCTTCGTAAAATATACCACCAATGCAGGTAAGCGACTGAGAGGTTTATACATCATCCAGTCGCAGACGGATAAAAAGAAGATGGAATTGATGGGTAATACTTTTACGCATTACAACTATAGCACCACGGATATTCAGCAAACGAAACAAAACAACATTATCCATATCAACTCCCGTAAATCAGATTTCTCCATAGCGGTGGAAGATGACCCGGAAGCGGCACTGCCTGCCGGTTCGCCATTTGCTGACTGGAAAGAAGCGAGAAGGTATGCGGGGCCGCTTCCTTTTACATTTACGTATAATCAAAACACTAAAGAAGTACTGATCATCGAAGGTGTAAGAGAAAACTGGACACCACAGCCTGTAAAGGTGATGGACCATCACGTTGCTTTTGTAAATGACCTGGCTTTAAGTGAGTGTGTACTGGCCAATGCGTTCATCATCAAAAACATTCCCTATTACTGGAAAAAAGGGAGGGTAGAAAAATGGGAAAGATAAGAAAACCCTTCCAGGGCGTATTCAACATCATCCGGTTTAACTGGCACTTCTACGTACTCTCTGTCGTTGTGGTATCGTTACTGCTAACGTTCGCATGGTTTGTAGATAACCCGGCCGACCCCTACGTTTACGTTGCGGCGTTATTAATAATCGACGTCAACCTTGTATCACTCGTAACATCCTGCCTTATATACGATTTCTCCGGTCTTTATGATTTTAAATGGATAAAGGCAAACGGGGATGAAGAAATGGTGGTGAATATAAACGCCGGCTTTGATGAAACGAGTACACTGCTGGCGGAAAGGTTTAAACACAGCAAACTGTTGGTACTCGACTTTTACGATCCCGCCAAACATACAGAAGTATCTATCAAAAGGGCAAGAAAGGCTTACCCTCCCTACCATGGCACAGTTCAGACAACAACTAGACGCCTGCCTGCAGTCAACAACACTGCCGATAAGGTATTCGTAATTTTCGCCGCGCACGAAATAAGAGACGAGCAGGAGAGAATTGATTTCTTCCTGGAACTTAACCGCATCCTTAAACCTGGCGGAATAGTTTATGTGGTAGAGCATCTCAGGGATGCCGTCAATTTCTTAACGTATAACATCGGGTTCCTGCACTTCCATTCAAAGTTCAGCTGGCAGCAAACGTTTACACAATCGAATTTTCGCGTTCGGCAGGAATTAAAACTAACACCATTTATATCTGCTTTTATACTTGTGAAAAATGGAGATACACATTAAAATCATCGGCATCCTGCTGGTAATACTGTCCCTTATCCACGCCATCTTCCCGAAATACTTCCGCTGGTCTGAAGAAATGGCTACGATTAGTTTGATCAACCGGCAAATGATGTATGTGCATACTTTTTTCCTGGCGATCGTGTTGCTGCTGATGGGCTTATTATGCCTGACTTCTGCCGCAGACTTAAGCAACACCAGTTTTAGCCGTAAGGTGGCGCTGGGCATTGGTATTTTTTGGCTATTGCGTTTGTTTATCCAGTTCTTTGGGTACTCTTCTTCGCTTTGGAAGGGCAAGCGGTTTGAGACATCGGTGCATGTGGTGTTTTCGTTGCTTTGGACGTATTTGAGCGGAGTGTTTTTAGGAGTTTATTTTATGTAAGATGTTCAACAAAAAAAGGGCACCCTCCATTATCGGAAGATGCCCTTCTATCAATCAGATCACAAATTATTGTTTCAATACTCTCGCATTATACACCTTACCTGCATTTATCACCCTCAACTGGTAAACACCTGCAGGCAGATTAGACACATCTACATATTGTAAACGCGAGCCGTTAGCGGTTTTCTTTTCTTCCAGCACCTGCTGACCTGCAAGGTTGTAAAGTTGCACCAGTAAATCGGCAGCTGCATCAACAGGCAGTTCGATGTTCAACCTGGATGATACCGGGTTAGGATACACTTTTGCTTTAGGCGAAGCCTCTACAGGCGCTATGTAAGGCGCTGCGGCCAGCAGGTTCAGCATATTACCATCGTACAAATCATCTACCTGCGCGGCACTGAGTGCATAATTGTAAATTACCAGGTCGTCGTAAGTATGATCAGAATACGGATCGGTGGAGTACTGCGAACGGCCTAAGTAATTATTCACGGTGATCCCCATATCGGAAGGTGTAACCGTGGCACTACTGTCGGTATATTGCAAAGTACCGTTCACATACATTTTAAATATTGAGCCCTGCTGGGATATAGCAAGATGCACCCATTGGTCCAGCGGCAGGTCGTATGCCATGTAACGATCATTGGTACCGGCCGGACAGGTTATTTTATAACGGAGTGACGGACCGTTTGCAGTACTCACTCTTGGTGTAAGCATCATAAACACGGACGTGCTGTTACCAAAGTCGAACAACCTGGTGTTGTAACCCTGGTTAGCAGGCATTTTAAACCAGGTAGCAATGGTAAAATCTTCCAGCTCACTCATGGCACCACTTTCCAACTGAATGTAAGAACCGGATGCTTTAACCAGGTTAACAGCACCGCTCCCTACATCTTTGCCAGTTGTCCATACCGCAGCATTAGCCAGTGTGCCATTGTAACCACCCCAGTTATCTTTCGCCAGTGTGCCTGCACCTTCATTAAAGTTCATCCGCAGGTAGCGACCAGCAACGGGCGCCCCGGTAAATGCAGCCGAAGCAGGACTTGAACCTGCGTTATTGTACGCGATAATCTTATAGTACCAGGTGGAACCATTAGCGCGGGTACGGTCTTCATACCTCACTGCATCGAGGTTATTGACAAGAGTATCGTAAGTACCACCAGCGGAAGATGAACGTAAGATCTTGTATTTCGCATCGTACATGAAATCCCAGCTGAGCGTAATCTTAGCATCCCCGGATGCGATCCTTGGATTAGTGGCACCTGCAGGAACAACCAATGCCGGTGTGGCTTTCAGCAATACGGTTGAATTTGCGCTCTCGCCTGCGGAGTTCAGTGTAGTAACTACATAATAGTAATTCGTAGCAGGCTGTAAACCTTCATCCAGGAACGTAAGTGCATTTGTGCGGGCAGCTATCGTAGTAAACGGACCACTGGCACTTAAGGAACGTTTGAGATTATACGACCTCGCGCTCGTTACGGCTGTCCAGTTAATACGAAGTTTAGTGGCGGATACTACATCGCCTGTTACAGTTGGCGCAACCGGTGCAACATCACGAAGTATTTCGTGGGTACCTGAATAAACGAACGTAACACCATTTGTACCGAAAGCTTTCAGGCGGTAAGTAGCTTTGGCAAACACACTGTCTTCGAACGTCATAACAGCCGCAGCGGCGTAACCGGTGTATTGCTGCAACAGTACAAAGTCAGCATCGCGGCCATCGATCTTTCTTTCGAGGATGTATTTAGAACCTAACTCACCGTTGATGTCTGTCCAGGAAATAGTAGTTTTAAAATAGTCGGTGCTTTTAATGGAACTGAAGATGGTAGGAGCAGTAAGCTTCCAGGCATGTATGTACTCTTTGCTGCGGTTAAATGCGAAGTCCGATTTGCTGGCGGCATAGTACTTGCCGGCAGGCGTAAGCGTGTCGGCCAATACAAGCGCACGTTTGTTTTCTACCCAATCGTAAATGGCATAACGTTCTACGAAGCTGGCAGTATCCAGTACGTTGAGAATGCCTTTCAGGTCTTCGAGTTGTTTCTGGAACTGTGCATTCTGTTCTGTGGGCCATGTTTCGGTAGTCCAGTTGGCACCATTGTTCCATTCTGTAATCCAGATGGGACGTTTGAACTGATCGTATATTGCTTTAAGGCGGTTGTACCAGGTTTGCGGTGTAATACCTCCCCAGTAACAATGTATAGCCACATAATCTACCCGGTAGTTAAGCGAATCGGCTTTTGCCATGAATTTGTCGAGCCAGGCCGGTGGGTTCGACGGTGCAGGTGAGCCTACACGCAGGCCAGACTTCATCAGTTCGGGCCACTGTGCAATGGCAGTTTCTACGCTCATATTGGCCTGATCGGGCCTGTCGGGTTCGTTAAAACCGAGCAGGTGACTGATGTTACTTTTCGAATTGATATCACCCCAGCCAGGCCAGTACTGTGTTTGCCTGATAGCTGCGTATTCATAATCGGCCGCTGTGCTGCCGCCAATGTTCCAGTCGTAATACCATGTCGAATTTGTTAGGTTGACGGGTGTTCCTCCACCGGCCTTTCCTTTTTTACTTACCCAGTTCCACTTTAACACACGCACAAAAGAAACCGTGGTATCAAGTCCCTGCGGCATTGTATTCACCACCAGGTCGGAGTCGCTGGCTATAAATACGCGGCTGTAACCGGTACCATCGGGGTTATTGCCAAAGGTGGCCATATAACCGCGTTTTAGCTTGAAAGACCGGATCTTATTATCCAGCGCGCCCAGACTGTTATACACTTCTATCGGGTAAGTAGCCGAAGTGCCTGACAGGTTTTGCTGACTATAAACCTGCAGGGCGGCCAGGGAAGTCTGGTTACCATTCGGTATCACCACCGTTCCATTTTTATAGGGGGATAAACGCACATTAGAATTTACAACAGCAGCAGCACCGTTGATCTTAACACTACTTAACCAGTTGGCAGTGATGAGAGACGGCTTCACATTATCGAAAAACAGCCAGGAGTCGTTGGAATTAAGCGTGATGGTAGAATTCACGAACGGTGAACCCTCGCCCGTAAAGTGTACATCCGTTTTACCCGCCACCACGTAATCGGTGTTGAATGCCGGTATCAGGTACTGCGCACTACCCGTAAGATTAACCGTTTGACGCGTACCGGTCACCAGGGTGGTAGGTGCAAAGGCTCCGTCTTCATAAGTGGCGGAACTGATTTCCATGTTCACCGCCCCCGAAGGATAGTTTTTACCAAAGATGAAACGGGAGTTAGCGGTAAACTGCTTCACCGTTAATTCGGCAATGGAAAACAAAGCCCAGTTGCCGGTAAAGGTGAGATAATATTGCCCGGCCTCCTGTGAGGTAAACTGGAAGCTCTCTCTTTTAAGCGCGCGTGTACCATCTGTTACAAAGGTTTTGGTAGCATACCTTGCAGAACCCGCGGTAGTTTTGCCTATGCCCACAGTGATGGTTTTAGAACCGGTAGCATTGGAGATATAAGCATGCAGCATAGAGAAGTTGTAAGTGGTATTGGCAGCCAGGGTTACCGGGTAACTATACACCGCATTCTGATAGGCGCCGCCATCCCAGCGGATGTACAACAACCTGCCTGTGTAAGTGCTGCCATTGAGGGTATGCACGTTACCGCCCGACGAAGCATTTACATCCATGTACCTCGACCCGCTGCCACCGTTGGCGGTGTTAAATAATGTAGTGGTAGTAGCATCCGTGTACGCCCATCCATAACTGCTGGGGGCACCGGAAGTGCTGGCAGCCGTACCGTCCCAGTCGGGAATCAGGTCGCTGCCGATAGTGGCATTTAGTACAGAATCGGTTTCCACCCCGGCAATAATGTCTTTAATAGCCGCCAGTGGTTTGCTTAACAAATAAGCACCGTTCTGGTAGATGTGTGCAGAATCTCTTTTCACGGCGATACGGATGGTGTGAAATTCACCGGCATTGGAAGTCGAGAGGTTTTGTGCGCTGGCCAACGGCGCTGTCCATTTCAGGTTGGCCGCATCCAGCGATAACCGGAAACCTTTCAGTTGTGCGTTACGGGCGTCAATATCCAGCCCGCGGCCAGCGGCCGAAGTCACTTTTGCTACCACCTGCAGGGTAAACTCCGACGGCAGGCTGCGAAATCGCAGGGAGGTGTCGGTAGCGGAGGAACTTGAATAGGTTTTAGCCGAAAACAGGGTGTTGGCTAACGTCGACTTTGTGGGTAAAACAGGCGCCTGCGCGCTCGTGTTGTACTGCCCCAGGCACATTGCGGCCATGAGCAGTAAGATGGGTTGAATTCTCTTCATAACGGATTCTTTATATTAATAAAAATGAGAGGGGAAAAATGATTTAGTGTCTATCGCCTGTATCAAGATGGTTTTTCTTTAACGTACTATAAATTTATCGAGAGAAATGGTACCGTAAGGAGGGGGAAATCGGATAAAAAGGGGGCATTTTCGTATAATCGTACGAAATGATGACCGGTAAGAATAAAAAAGAGGGAATACGTATTTTACCTGTCTACTAATATCTGTGTTTCCATGTTACGTTCCTGCATCGCCATTTGCGCCCTTTCGCTTTTATTAATAATACCTGCCGCTGCCCAGCAAAAGCCGGGATGGAAACTGGTGTGGCAGGACGAGTTCAATTATACCGGTTTGCCAGACAGTAGCAAATGGCGGTATGAAATCGGGCATGTTCGTAACATGGAGCAGCAATACTATACGGTAAAGCGGAAAGAGAACATTTGGGTGGGAAAGGGAGTATTGACGATTACCGGCCGTAAGGAACCTTACCGTAACAACCGCTATCGCCCGGGATCCACCGAATGGAAACTGAAAGACTCCCTGGCGCAATACACTTCTGCCAGTATCAATACCGAAGGTAAAGCCTCCTGGAAGTACGGCCGTGTGGAGATGAAAGCCAAACTGCCCAAAGGCGGCGGCATGTGGCCTGCGTTCTGGATGCTGGGCATTAACCGGGAACAGGTAAACTGGCCTCTATGCGGCGAAATAGATATTATGGAGTTTGTGGGCAACATGCCTAAAGATGTATATGGCACTATGCATTGGGCCGATACGGGCACACATAAACATGCTTCCTCCGGCACTAAAACCTTTGACACTACCATCAGCGATAAATTCCACATCTACGCAGTGGAATGGAACGAAAAATCGATCGATGTGTACTTCGATGATCTTAAGTATTTCAGTTTTGCTACGGAGGTGGCGGGTAAGGGCGATGACAATGCCTTCCGGAAAGAATTCTACCTGTTGCTCAACCTGGCTATGGGTGCGAAATGGCCCGGCCCTATCGACGATACCGTTTTACCACAGACTTTTAAGGTGGATTATGTGAGGGTTTACCAGCGGCCTTAAAGCTGGCCGCCATTCCTGTCAAAATCCGCCAACTCTCCGCTAATATAAAGGACACACTGCTGCTGAATTACAGTTAGCTTCGGAGTATGAGGTTTTGGCTTTTCATCTGCGCAGCACTGGGATGTTTCTCCCTGGCCGCCACCGCACAACACACGGACACGCTTAGCAACGGAGACTTTTTAATTATCAGGGACCAGAAGGGGCTTTCCGCTATCCGCAACCGGCATGATATCTATCCTACCAATTATGTGCGGGCAAACCGGCACTTTGGGGAAATAACCATGCGATACACGCAAAACGGGCGGCGCGACTCTTCCCTGACCAACCTTCTTACCCAAAGTTTCGACCTTAGGAACAATACGCTTTACTGGAATATCCGGATAAAAAACAACGGCAAAGGTCTGCTCATTATCGACGACCTTTTCCTAGACCTGCCCTATAACAGCCAGGGCGGTGAAAATCCAAAGGAGATATTTGAGCAGCAGGTGATCAAACACCATTTTATATCGGGCAACAACTCGTTCATCTTCTGGCAACGCCCTACCGGCGTTGGTCCCTATCTTTTAATGACACCACAAAAAGGCACCGGACTCGAATACTTCACCGCCAACCGTGGCTTCCAGGCCTTCATCCATTCTGCCTACACGTCGGGTAAAATACAGGGAAGCTGGCGCCAGCCTAATACCAAACTTACGCTGCAACCGGGTCAGGAACAAACATATAGTTTTGTTCTGCAGTGGGTGAAAGATTACAACAACATCCGGGAAAAACTGGCCGGTAATGGATTGATAGATGTACACGTAATGCCAGGCATGACCATCCCTACCGATATGCATGTAAAACTGGCACTGCATACCAAAGTACCGCTGAATAAACTCAGTGCCGAATTCCCGGCCCAAACAAAAATCACTTATCTCGGCGAAAAGCAGAAAGGGTATCATCATTATGATATCAGCTTCCGCAAACTGGGCGAGAATAAACTGACGTTAAAGTATAACGGTAACGAGAATACATACCTGGAATTCTTTGTTACAGAACCACTGGAAACCCTTTACAAAAAAAGGGCATCGTTCCTTGTTTCGCATCAGCAACATAAAGACAGTACTAAATGGTACAATGGACTCATATCGGTATGGGACATGAAAAACCAGGTACTGCGTGGCCCCGATAATACCGACGGTTTTGATGGCTGGTGGGGTTATGTGCTCGCCTGCGACGATCCGGCGCTGGGCAAAGCACCGTACCTGGCCGCCAAGAACCTTTATTACCCCGAGCAGAAAGAAATAGACGCCATAGAATATTACATCGAACATTTTGTATGGGGCGGACTGCAGCGCACGGATAAGGAAACGCCAAACCCGTACGGAATTTACGGCACTCCTAACTGGTGGGTGAACCGCGACAGCACACGCCGTTCGCTGATGGTAAACGACAAGAACCAGGACAAAATGCACATCTGGCGATCGTACGATTATCCGCACCTGATGATGATGTACTACCACATGTACCAGATCGCTGCCATGTACCCCGACAAAGTTCATTATCTCGATAAAAAGGGCTACCTGGAAAGGGCGAGGGAAACAGCGAAAGCTTACTTCATCTATCCCTATCAAATATTACCCTGGTACGAAACTTACAAATGGGGCTGTTATAACGAACTGCTAATAGTGCCGCTCATAGCCGATCTTGAAAAGGAAGGATATAAAGAAGATGCAGACTGGCTGAGAAAAGAGTGGGAAAAGAAAGTAAAATACTTCGTATACGACGACCCCTACCCTTTCCGCTCCGAATATGCAGTAGATGCTACCGCTTTTGAGTCGAGCCAGGCATTGGCCGCGTACGGAACTGATCATGAAATGAAACCAGACAGCAATCTTTGGTTTGATAAGAACCTGCAGAAATGGTATTCGCACCCTGTTGTTACCCGCGACAGTGCGCGACGTTTTATGGACAGGCAAATACAGGCCAACATTGCATTACGTGGCTGGCTGGAACCATCGTTCTATTACCTGGGCAGCGACTTCCGTGGTAAAAGTGATGGCTTTACATTAAGTTATATGTCACAGATGGGTGGCTGGGCCATACTGGATTACGCGCTCCATTATGCTACCGAACCTGCAGATTACCTGCGGCTTGGTTATGCCTCTTACCTCAGTTCCTTCGCGCTGATGAATACGGGCACAGCCGAAAGCAACTACGGCGCATGGTACCCCGGCAAAGAGAACGACGGTGCCAGCGGTTGGGCCTTCGAGCCACAACAGCGCGCACGCACCTGGATACGTAAGGAGCAGGGACGTGGTCCGTGGTTTTATGATGGAGAAATAGATTTAGGATACGGAGGGGCCACCCGTGCAGCCGCCACCATCGTAACCAACGACCCCGTATTTGGCCTGGTAGCTTATGGCGGAACATTACGTGCCTTTAAAGACAGCCTGCAAATTGTACCGCATGATGGCTTGCGGAACAGGTTGTATTGCCGACATGCAGCCCCGCTGGATATTACGCTCAACCGCGACAGGTTTGAAAAACTTACGATCGGAAAAAACTTTGTGAATGCGACACTTACACATGCCGTTATTACAGCCCATACTACTGTTATAACGCTGAGCGGATTACCGGCAGGGAAATATAACGTACAGGTGAACGGTCGTCAGACAGGAACAATTACAAATACAGGAAAAATGGAAGCAGCAATAGAAGTGTTGGGGGCAGGGAGTTCCATCAGCATAAAAAAGATTTAAGCGTTACCTGTTAGCCAGGCGACTAACTCATTGGCAAATGCCCCGTACCCCAACCAAGCAGGGCCTGCTATTGCTGGCAAACCTTTTCACGAACGCCTTTTTACACATCCCGGGCATCCTAACCGTCATTTCGGTGCTTAAGCAATCCGCCGACTACATCCTTCCTTTAATTTGCATCCCGGAATATCCCAAAAACTAAATTGCCGGAGCCAAGCTTACGGCGACACGATCAAACTCCAAAAGTACACCTATTATGAAACGTTTAGCAGTTTACCTCCTGACAGGCTTGTTAGCCATAACCGCCTGCGACAAGAACAAAGAAGAAAACGAACTTCCCGTAACACCTGGTACTGGCAAAGTAACGCCGGTGGGCACACCGGAGGAAACGGCAAAGGCGGAAAAAACGATCGGAGCCGCCGGAGGAACACTGAGCAGCCTCGACGGACAAATGACAGTAACAATTCCGGCTGGCGCTTTTACTGCCGATCAGAATGTTACCATCCAGCGTATTACCAATAACAATCCAATGGGGATTCACAGTGGTTACCGCATTACACCGCACAACGTAACATTTGCGAAAGAGGTGACCATCACCTTCCCATATACGGATGAAGATGTTACCAATACGGTCCCGGAAGCTCTGGGCATTGCATTTCAGGATGCAAATGGTGTGTGGCAGCGTATCGTAGATCCAGTACTCGATAAAACGAATAAAACAGTATCTGTAAAAACAGATCACTTCAGCGACTGGAGCTTTTTTGAAACTTTCGAAATTACCACAACCGCCAGCACATTATCTGTTAATGAATCCGCGATCCTGGAAGTATGGTCAGATGCAGATTTGCTGGCACCAATTCAAGGTAACACCCAACCCATTGGTGAACGAGCTAAAGGCACGGAAGACTACATAAAGGGCTGGAAACTTACGGGGGCAGGTAAGCTCAAAGTGGCTGCAGGTAACAAAGAGGCTACCTATACCGCTCCTGGTACTGTTCCCGGTTCACCCAACCCGGTTGCCATTACCGTAAATATTAACTTAAGAAAAAAAGGTGTTTACCTGCTTATCACTCATATTACAATCGTGGACGGCGAAATCTCTGTTCGCGTAAACGGTGGAGAATGGTTTACACAGCCTGCATCTCCTTCGGTGAAATTTGCCGATGGGTATTATTCCATAGCAGAAGCAGATGGTGATGCATCAGGGCGATTTGTTTTTGGCAGATGGCCCGGCGGCACAGGCACCTTCCCGTTTAAAGAACCAACTGCTCCCACCGGCACACATGTCCACTATCACATCACCGGTGTTGACAACTACACCGCTTCTTACATCAATAACGAACGGCTGGTTGCCAGCGGCGGCGGCATTACCATTACCAGCATCGGCGAGCCTAATGGCTTCTTCGAAGGCACATTCCTCCTTGAACCGGCAGGCCACGGTCCTCTTTTGCAGAACACAGCTAAAGTGGAAGGAAAATTCAAGATAAGGAGAACCTGGTAACGTACACAGTTGCCCAAATTGGCAAACCTGTTAACGAAACTGCTCAGGCAGACCGAAAGTTCAAAGTACGCAGGTAGCAATACATTTGATAAAAAAGAGAGCGGATAAACCTGGTGGCTTATCCGCTCTTTTGCTTGAGGTATGATCAACTTCGGATCACGTCCAATAAATGGATACTAGTCTATTAATTCAAGGTCTTTAAGTTTTGCTACCGCTTCTATCAGCATCGCACCGCTCAACTGGATAGTGAGATCGGTGTTCGTTACTTTATTGTTCCAGTTAGGACCGTATACAACAGCCGGACGGGTAGTACCTTTCAGCCAGAGTGTTTCCCCATTCAGCTTCAGGAAGTTCGCAAACTTGGTTTTATCAGTGCTGCTAAGGCTGCCATCGGTAATCAGCAGCATCATGTAACGTACCAGTATGCCTTTGAACAACCCGCCATCTCCGCCACCTTCATCTTTCATGATATTACCGGTGGTAAAATCGCCTGTAAGTGCATTATTGGCAGTACGCAGCGCATCGGCCATATACACGGCTTCGCCGGTGATCTTATATAATTCTACAGCAGCGCCAATAAATACGCCCTGGTTGTAAGTGAACTTCCAGGCTTTGTTGGTACCGGTATCATCCAGTCCGTCCCACACCAAACCGGTCATAGGGTCGGTAAGATTGTTCTTTTGCCACAGGTAGCTTTTCTTCGCCCAATCCAGGTCTGCCGGATCGCGGTTTAACTGGTACATGCGGGATGCGATAATACAGGCAGGCGCATTGGCCGGTGTATTTTTGTTCGCACGATCTTTGGTCCAGTAGAAGCCGCCGCCCCACCTGTCGTCCCAACCACCTTTGATGTCGTTCCACAAAAGTTCCGCGGTGGTTTTGTAATTCACATCGCTGGTTACTTCAAATGCGCGGATACAGGCCAGTGCCATCCATTCCATATCATCATAAAAATGATTGATATAGGTGTTACCGTTCTTTACCTTCATACCTGCAAGCAGATCATCCATGCGGGCTTTTACCTGCGGATCGTTTTTACGGATATAAGCATCGGTAAGTACATCCAGCGCATGGGCATTGGGCCAGTAATGAAAGGTGGTTTTGCCTGAATTATTCTCGTTAAAATATTTGCCTGAGGCATTGTAAAAGTTAGCCAGCAGGGAAGTATAAGATGAATCCGCGATCAGTGGCCAGTTATAAACATAAGCTGTTTTACCGGCGCCGGGGCCCGGACCATCATCTACCGGCTCCTTTAAACAGGAACTAAAAGATGCAGCCACCAGCAGGCTTACGGATAATTGTTTTAAGTAATTACGCATACTCGGGTTATTTTACGATTACTTCGTGTGTATAATTCTTATCGGCCCTGAAGTAAACGTTTACGTCATTGGCTTTTGTGTCTACAGTGGCTTTAAACTTAAAGCTGTTCTGCCAGCGGTCGCTGGAAACGGATCTCAGCTCCCAGAAAGAAAGTGCAGTAGCATCGGTAGGACGTTGGTTATCCGCATTCGCGCTACCCCACCATTCGTCTGCAGCAACACCGGCGGGCGTGGTCGTTTTCATACGGAATTTGTAACGTTCATCCCTACCCCATGATTCGGCCCTGAATGTAATTACCTGGTTCTGAATACTCCAGGTGCCATTGCTGATGTACGGAATTTCAAACAGGAACTTGTCATCCGGCGCAAACCAAAGGCCAATTGTACCCAGTTCAGTAGCGGTAGCCGTTGCATTGTTAAAATCCAGCCGAATGCGATAAACTTTAGTACCAGTCTGTGTATTATCACCACCTTCTTTCAGTAAACCTGCGTCCATGGAATACAAGTTAGGCGTACCGGTATTGCGGTCGGCAAACTGGTATTTACCATCTTTCAAAGAAGTGTACAGTTCGAATACGCCCGCGGTGGTAGACTTAAATTTGAGCGCATTGGCCAGGGTAGCACCGCCCTCTGTAGCTGCACCTGTGAGGTAAAGATCCACTGGAATTTCAGCAAAACCGTTAGGCCTTTCTACTTCAATTGTCCTGCTTTCTTTGGCAGCCTGGATGTTGTAACCTTTAGAAGCGTTTACGGTCCATTTGATCTTACCTGTGCCGAGTGCAGCAATACCAGCTTTACCCGCCAGACTGTTCAGGTCTTTGTGCGACAGGGTAAGCCTGTTCTGAATACCACCGCCATCAGAAGCTATTTTACCGATCGGGGTGGTAAAGTTACCGTCAGCCTTATCAAACACCACTTCGTACAGCACCAGCGAACCGTCTTCTGCACGGGCCTGGTCCCATTCAAACGAGAGCGCAGCGCTTGTTGCGGGCTGCAGTTTGGTGAATTTATCGTTTACAGGCGCCGTCAGCTTGTCAACGGGCTGTATGTTCGTATTGAGTTCGTAATCATCTTTACAGCCGGTAAGCATAGAGGCTACCAGTAAAGGCAGGGACATTGTTAAAGCAGCTATATATCTTTTCATAACAGAATTTTTAAGAGTGTTTATTGCCAATCGTCGTTCTGGCCAAGGTTTTTGTTTTGGTCGCGCTCAAAGGTAGGCACAGGCCAGAGGTAATGTTTAGGATCGATGAAACGCCTTGATTCTACGATAATATAGCCATTCGGATCTTTATTGAAAGCGCCGGAAGTAACTTTAATACCGCGAACGGGCACGTTAAGCACCGTGGCTGCAATTTTCCAGCGACGGATATCGAAAGCACGCAGGCCTTCAAACGCCAGTTCGGCTCTTCTCTCGCGTTTCACGATGGTAAGCAACTGTGCCTGTGTGGCACCAGTTGGAAACTCTGTAGCCGCAGCATCGGTGAACTTGGCACGAACGCGTAACGCACGCACTGTTTTATCCCAAACAGCCTTATCCATTACTTCTGTTTTTGCCATGGCTTCTGCATACATCAGCAACACATCAGCATAACGGATAAGAGGCAGATTGAGTGTAGAAGCGAAGTTAGCGGCAGTTACTTCGCTGAACTTATAGAAGTAATAACCGGTAGGCGATGCGCCCTGGTCTTCTACTGTATTGGTGGCTGGATTAGAACCTGGGAGCGTAAGAATGGTCTGCACTTTACCTTCCTGATCGCTGATGGTAGAACCATGGCGAAGGATGGTACCATCCAGGCGCGGGTCCCTGTTAGCATAAGGATTATTGGCATCGTAACCAGAACCGGCTTCACCAATGGCCCGGCCATTGGTCATGATATAATCATCCACCAAATCCTGTGTAGGCACCAGTGTGGCGCGCAACAGGGATAATGTTTGCGGAAGGAAGCTACGTTGTGTACCAAAAGTGCGGCCACCTCCATATTGCAGATCAAGTATCACTTCGTCATTAAACTCGGACGATACTTTCGAAAGGTCTGCGTAGTTAGGAAGCAGGCTGTAAGTACCGTTCTCGGAGGAGTTCATCAGCAGTTCACATTCTTTCTTTACCTCGGGCCATTCTTCTGTAAACAACCTTACTCTTGCCGTAAGCGCGATAGCTGCGCCACGGGTAATACGCCCTCTGTCTTTTTCTGCATATTGCTTGTTGGTAGGCAGGTCAGCACGGATCTCAGACAGCTCCTTCAATATAAACTGAAGGATGGTGGCTTTGGGAGTGCGGCTAATTGTTTTAGCTTCATCAATGGTGATAAGGTTGGTATAGAAAGGAACATCACCAAACCAGTTTACCAGTTCGAAGTAAGAGTAAGCGCGGATAAAGCGGGCTTCTGCAACAATACGTTTCTTCAACGTTTCATCCATGGCCGGTACCCTGTTAATGTTTTCGGTAACAATGTTACACTTGCGGATAGCGCGAAAACGGTACCCCCATTCATCATTCACACGGCCGTTAGCCTGATCGTAACTACCACCTGCAATCAGCGACACACCGTTAAAACCGGTACCGTTTACAAATGCGTTATCGCTCAGTGCTTCGTTACCGAAAAAGTAAAAGTCGCTGGACATATTTTCGTAGCAGCTGGCCAGCGCGTCCAGTGCATCCTGGCTGTCACGCCAGTAAGCTTCGTCGGTGAACTCGCGTGTGTTCGGCTGATCGAGCTTGCGGCAACTGAACAACATCGCGGTGCAACTTATCATTAATAATAGTTTCTTCATAATAACTTTTGTTTATCAGAATTTGATATCCAGTCCAAATGCGAACGTCGCGGCATTAGGATAGTTACGGCCTGCAATAGCGTTATAGTTCCTGAAGTCCAGCTTATCATCGAACTGCGTAAACTCAGGATCTACACCAATTTCGCGGAAGCGGCGGGGCATGAACGTAAGCAGGTTCTGGCTGGTGAAGTACACACGTGCGCTCTGCATTTTTACGGCCCCGGTTACCGATTTCGGAAGTGTATAACCCAACTGCAGGTTCTTTAACCTCAGGTATTTGGTATCAAACATCCAATAGTCGGAGTAAGCAAAGTTGTTCGCATTCGCAGTACCAATGGTCAGGCGCGGATAAGAAGCACCGGGATTAGTAGGCGTCCAGCGGTCCAGGTGTTGCACCATGGCGTGGTCTTCGTTATTATGGAATGCTTCCACGATATCGCCGCGCAGGTATTGGGTACGTTTACCCACACCCTGCCAGAACATAGTGAAGTCGAAGTTGCTGTAACTTACGTTGTAAGTAAAACCGAATGTATAACGCGGGAAAGGATTACCGAACACAAAACGATCGTCTGCATCAATAGTTCCATCTTTATTCCTGTCGATATACCTCACGTCACCCGGCTGTACCTGCTGGTTAAACGCGAAAGGCACTTTAGGCGCACCCTTGATATCGTCCAGGTTCTGGTACAGGCCATCGGATTTGTAACCGAAGTAAGAAGCAATCGGGAAACCTTCGCGGATAATATAAGTGAGATCGGAACCACGAATCGACTCCTGCCCAAACTTAATCACCCTGTTCAGGTTATCGCTCAGGTTAGCGCTGATGTTGTGATTGAACTTGCCGGTACGCGCACGGTAAGTAACCGCCAGTTCCCAACCTTTGTTTTCTACCTCACCTACGTTTTGGATAGATGAGCCGATACCCGCAGTACCAGGCACTACCTGCGCCAGGTAAATACCTGTAGTACGTTTATTGAAGAAGTCGTATGAAACAGTCAGCGCATTGTTGAACAGGTCTACATCCACTCCATAGTTGGCCATCGTTGAAATTTCCCACTCCAGCAGTTCGTTGAACGCGGTAAAATCAGCCCCGGCGTTACCGGTATTGTTAAACGGATACTTTGCTGCACTGAGGTTTACACGGGCGAGGTAGTTGAATCCACCGATATTGGAGTTACCCACCTGTCCCCAAGAATAACGGAGTTTCACATTACCGAACCTGTCTTTCACATCTTCCAGGAAAGCTTCGTCTGTTACACGCCAGCCGAGAGAAAAGGCCGGGAAGAACTGCCAGCGGTGACCGGGCGCCAGTTTAGAGGAGCCGTCGTAACGCCAGGTAAATTCCGCCAGGTATTTATCGTTGTATACATAGTTAACCCGGCCAAACAGCGAGTTAAGGGCATACAGCGCCGGGTTGGCAATGTCGTTGTACGTACCGATCTGGTCGTAGTTAAAGGTACCATCGGGGTTCGGAATATATCCGCCTCCAATAGCCCAGTCCGGGTCCAGGTTGGTAACACCCGCGCGGGAAGCACGCATGCCGTAAAACTCGTTGATTGCATCGCTACGCACACCAACCTGACCTTTTACGTAATGTTTACCAAAGGTATTTTCATACTCAGCGGTGGCATACACGTTGGTGGTAAGGTCTTTGTAAGAAGACGCTTCCGAGAAATTGTACATGGGCGGGTTAGCCGTTGTATAATATGGAGCGTATGAATACTTATTGGTACGGGCGTTATTCGTATTAATCGTATAATTGCCGGAAGCGTTCAGGTTAATTTTGAAGTGATTGACAGGAGAAATCACGATATCCAATCCACCCAGCAAATTATCTCTGTCAGTATTATTAAACCCACCATATTGCAGTTGCGCGAACACGTTGTTGCTGTTCAGGGCAGGCACCACATAGTTACCCAGCGAATCTTTAATCGCATAAATACGCGGCGTACGCATGGCGTCGCGCATCAGGAAGCCGATATCGGCGCGTTGCCTGTTAAAATACGATTTGGTGTACGCCAGGTTCACACTGGCCTTTACCCATTTGCTGATATCTACCGAAACGTTCGCGCGGGCGTTGTAACGTTTGTAGTTCAGGTCCTGGTTGTCCGACACATAGTCGTTAGCTAACATATTGCCCTGGTTAACATAACCCAGCGAAAGCAGGTAGCTGCTGCTTTTACCACCACCGGTAAGGTTGATGCTGTGGTTCTGCTGCGGCGTATACCTGCGGATCATTTCACGCAGATAAGCAGGCTCCGAGCCACGTGTTTTCCAGTCGGCAATTTCCTGTGGCGCATACTGAGGTGTTTTGCCAGAGTTAACCAGCGCTTCGTTTTTCAGTGCCATATATTCCCAACCTTCTACCTGGCGGGGTAATGTTGTGGGCATTTGCCATCCGTACATGCCATTATAAGCTACTGCAGGCGGCTGATCCTGTTTACCTCTTTTGGTAGTGATATAGATAACGCCGTTTGCTGCCTGAGAGCCGTATATCGCGGAAGAAGCCGCATCTTTCAATACAGAAATGCTTTCCACATCATTTGGGTTCAGGTTTTGCAAACCATCGTTACCAGTCTGTACACCGTCGATAATAATCAGCGGCGCGTTGCCGGTAAGACTACCCACACCGCGAATGTTCAGCACCATCGGAGCCCCTGGCTCGGCTGTGGCCTGTTGCAGTGTAAGGTTTGGCGCATTACCCTGCAGCGCCTGGAACATATTGGTTACGGGCCTGTTCTCAATATCTTTTGTGGATATGGTACTAATGGCTGCGGTCACCTGTTTCTTTTTCTGAGAACCATAAGCGGTGATAACCACCTCTCCCAGTTCTTTAGAATCGTTGCTCATTAATACCGTAAGTGTAGTACGGCCGTTAATGGCAATCTGACTGGCTGTAAAACCAACAGATGAGAACAGCAATGTGCCATTTACTTCGGTGTTAGGTATCTGAAGGGTGAAGTTGCCTTCTTCGTTGGTAACCGTACCAATGTTAGGCATACTTTGCAGGCGAACGTTTACTCCTGGAATGCCCTCACCGTTATCACTCACCACCCGACCTTTAATGGTCACGTTCTCCTGCTGTGAATTTACGGCGGCGGACACGTTTCCCTGTTTCAGGATAATCTTGTCGCTGATGAGCTCATAGCGGATGTCCAGCGGAGATAAAACCATCTCCAGCACTTCCGCCAGCCTCTTGTCTTTAACGTTAAGGGAAATTTTTTGTACAGCACTGATATCGTCGTTCGAAAACACGAATACATAGGGTGCCTGTTGTTCAATTTTTTCAAGTACCTCGGCCAGCCGGGCGTTTTTTACCTGGAGGCTGATACGTTTTTCAAGTGGTTTACGGGAGTCGTTTCCTTGCTGATCAAATGCCGTATGGCGCAACGTGTTGGCGGCATAGGCATTTTGCGCTTTTAGATCTGCCATGCCAAATGTAATCAGGCATGTCATAAACGCGGAACACAACAAACGGAAAAGCCCCTGATTGGGTAGCGGTCTTTTCATAACGTTTAGCGAGTTGATTTTTTACGTTGACTTATTTATTTGTGGTGGTGTTACTCATTGATGATGACCAGGCTGTCTGTAATCGTGTAATGGAACGCTTTTGACCGGGCCAGGTAATACATAATATCCTGTAAACTATTGTCCTTAAAGGAACCGGTGAGCCGGAACTGCTTAGGCCCATCCGATTGGAACTTTACCTTTTTACCGAATGTTCTTTCCAGTTCCAGGCAAATGTCTTCCAGTGCTACATCCTTAAATACCAGGCGGCCTTCCGTCCAGGCTTTTTCATCTTCGGCAGATGTAGTTTCCTTGATTACGTCGCCGCTGTTGTGGCGGTAAGTCACTTTTTCGTCGGGTGTAATAAGAATGGTATCGGGCTGATTGTTTCCCACATAACGCGGTATGAAAGCTACCTTGCCGGTAGTTACAGAAGTTTGCACCGGTTCGTTCTCATAAGCACGCACGTTAAAAGAAGTACCTAATACCTTAACGGTACCCTGCGCCAGGTGTACGATAAATGGCCTGTCCGGATTGGCGGCCACATTAAAAAACGCTTCGCCGCTGAGGTATACCTCGCGACTGTTTTTACCAAATACCGGAGGATACTGCATTTTACTGTCGGCATTCAGCCAAACCTTACTGCCATCGGCAAGTTCAATCACTGCCCGTGTAGCCTTGCCGTTCTGGCGCGATAACCACAACGCGGTGTCGGCCGGTGTTTTTAAAGCAGCGAGGTTGGCGGTACGACCGGTGGGCCAGAACATTACCGAAGCCACGACTATACCTGTTAAGGCGGCCGCTGCGGCCATCCACTTCCAACGGTTACTGTGTACTTTAAGTGATTGTTCCTCCCTGCCATGCCTGATTTTACCCAGCGTACGCTCCAATGCCTGCTCAGTATTAGCAGCTGTTTGAGCAGCCGAAGAAGTAAAATATTGTTGCATCAGATGGAACCTTGCCCTAAGGGGCTCATTATCCCGCAACAGCTCGTCCAGCTCGCGCAATTCCTCCGTGGTGGCTTCCGCCGCCAGTTTCCTGGCAACCAGAAAAATGAATTGTTCTTCGTTGATCATATGATTAGTAGAGCTGTTATCCGATTAAGGACAGGCAAAAAGGAAAAACTACTTACAGGAATGAAATATTTTTTTGTGGATGAGCAGGCCGGCCATAGCAAAGGCAGGTTCAGGCGGATGAAACACCTTACATCCAGGAAGACAAAAGAGAAATCAGTACGAGTAACGGCGGTTTTATTTTACCCGGCCGTGAGGGTAATAACGGCGCCACTGCCTCGTTCAAACGACGGATGGCCCGAAACAACTGCGTTTCTACTGTACGGGGCGAAATATTCAGGATAGCGGCAACGTCTTTATATTTAAACCCATCTTCCTTTATCAGCCTGAAAATCCTGCGACACTGCTCCGGCAAACGGTTGATTTCCACATCCAGCTTTACCTGCATTTCTTTCCACTCCATTTCCTTCTCCGGATCGGCAGATGCGCTCAATTGCGATAAACCGGTATCCAAAGGGGTAATGCGAAGCGATGAGTATTGCTGAAGATAGTTGAGAGAATGGTTTTTTACTGCTACGAAAAGATATACTTCCAGGTTGTCCACGTCCATCAGGCCGGCCCGGCGGTTCCAGATTTTTACAAATACGTCAGATACAATCTCTTCACCGGCCTCGTGCGATTGCACATACTGCACGGCAAAACGAAGCAGGCGATCATACAGCAGCCTGAACAAGCTGGAAAAGGCCTGCTCATCTCCATAACGCGCAATCTGCATTTGCAGTTCTCTTATATGATCCGTTTGGTTGGGACTCATTCCAGTATCACTGTCTTCACGTGGTTTAAATAAGTAAAACGGTTTCTGGCCGTTTCCGATGATAGGACAACGAATTTGAAGAAATTACTTACAAACGGGAAAAGTTTTTTTTGAACGGCTAACGCTAAAACGCTCATTAGCATAGTCAAATGGAACTATAATTATTTAATTATCAATCTAAAACAAAATACAGAGAACCGCTATTTTGCTAAAAAACAACCTTTTCTCAAGCGAATTCTGCTTATTACTCCTTGGAAGGTCTAAAAGGCTCATGAAAAATAAATTTGGCAAATAAGACCAATCGGTCTAATTTTACATCATGAACAAAGCAGAACGTACCAAACAGTTTATCATTGAGAAGGCGGCGCCGATCTTCAACCGAAAAGGAATGGCGGGCACCTCTATCAGTGATATCATGGAGGCTACGCAAATGGCGAAGGGTGGTATTTATGGAAACTTTGAAAACAAAGAAGAAATATGTGCGCGCTCGCTGGACTACCTGCTGCAACAATTAAATACCGCGATCGAAGTAAAACTGGCCGGACTTCCATCTTACAAAGCACAATTACTGGAATTACTGGAGTTCTATAAAAGCCAGCCCGGTAAAGAAGGCGCATCCGGTTGCCCAATGGTCAACTTTGGTGTGGAAGCCGATGACACTAACCCGGAAATCAAACAACAGATCGCGAAGGCTATTACCGCCACACAAAGCCGCATCGCGAAGATTATTAAAAAAGGCATTGAGGCCGGCGAATTTAAAAAGGGGTTTGATGCAGAAAGCTTCGCCATTAATGCCTTCAGTCTGATCGAAGGTGCTATGTGGGTCAGCAGGATGCAGAACAGCACCAGGGCTATTAAAACGGCCATCGATTCACTCAAAAAAGAAATAGATATCCAGTCGAAATAATATTTTTTTCACCAATAATAGACCGTACGGTCTATATTTTATCTCTAACAAAAGACCGATTGGTCTTAAAATACAAACATCATGAAAACAAGTAACAAACGAATTCTCGTAACAGGTGGCGGAGCAGGTATTGGTTTCTCTATTGCCAAAGCATTTTCCGGTAACGGCAACCAGCTTATCATCACAGGTCGTACAGAAAGCAGGTTAAAAAGTGCGGTAGCACAGCTCGAAAATGCAACTTACATTGTAGCGGACGTAACCAGCGAAACCGATGTAAACAACCTGGTAAAGGAAGTAAAAGCTGGCGGCGGGTTGGATATACTGATCAATAATGCCGGTACCGGCGTGGCTTATAATCTGCTGAACGGGGAATCGGCAGTAAAGAACGGCCGTTATGAAATGGAAATTAATTATTTCGCCGTACTGAACCTCATCGACCAGTTTGTACCCACGCTGAAAGAAAGCAAAGAGGCGGCGATCATCAACGTACAATCAGTTGCCTCCTACGTACCAAGCGCCATACTTCCTACCTATGGTCCAACCAAAGCGGCATTACACAGCTATTCGCAATCACTGCGCATTACGCTGGAACAAACTGCGCCCAACATACAGGTATACGAGGTTTTCCCTCCGCTGGTAGATACCGAGCTGGTAAAAGATTTCAACGGGCCTAAGCTATCGCCGGATGTGGTAGCACAGGACATCGTTGATGCCTTGCAACAAAATAATTTCGAGATCCGCAATGGCGGTGCCGAACATGTGTACCAGTTGCATTTGCAATCGCCCAAAGAGGCTCTGGCCTTGATGAACACAATGGAAGCAACTGCATAACCAACTATAAAAAAGGCGCCCTCGTTATAAGCGAGAGCGCCTTTACTTTTTTAGAGGAACATACCACCCGAAGCTTCCAGGCGTTGCGCAGTAACCCACTTGGCATCATCGCTGCAGAGAAACGCTACTACCTTGCCAATATCATCAGGCAGCCCTACCCTGCCCAAGGCGGTTTGCGAAGCAATATGTGCGTTCATCTCATCATTATCTCTTACCACACCACCGCCAAAATCAGTTTCTATGGCACCAGGAGCAATTACGTTCACTCTTATTTTACGGGCGCCCAGCTCCCTGGCCATATAGCGCGATAGTGTTTCAACCCCTCCTTTCATAGCGGCATAGGCTGCATGGCCCGGCAGGCTAAAGCGTGCCAAACCTGTAGATACATTTACAATAGCACCGCCATCGGCCAATATAGGCAGTGACTTCTGGGTAAGAAAAAACACACCTTTTAAGTGAATATTCATCAAAGTATCGAACTGCTCCTCGGTGGTTTCTGCGAATGATGCATGAATGCCAATACCGGCATTGTTTACGAGATAGTCGAAGTGCGAAGCTCCGAAAGTGTTTTTCAGTGTGCTGGAAAGACTGATAATAAAGTTATCAAAGGATTTTATTTCGCCGGTATTAAGCTGCAGGGCCGCGGCTTTACGGCCAATGGACGTAATTTGCTCGACCACTTGCTCTGCCTCATCTTTTTTACTGTTATAGGTAAGAACAATATCCACGCCCTTTGCGGCAAGGCTCAATACCATCTCTTTACCTAAACCACGGCTGCCGCCGGTTACCAATGCTATTTTATTTGTTGCCATATGCTTTGTTTTATGAATACAAAACTATGACAGCGGCAGTAGGTAAAATGATGCACTCTTAAGTATTTACACCCTAAAAATGATCCACTTTTAAGTATTTTGCTCCTGGAGTACCTTTTTACGGTATTGCAGCGGTGTAATACCGCACATCCCCCTGAAGAACTTTATAAAATTGGTAGGTTCTTTATAGGTGAGTTTAAAAGCAATGTCAGCCACAGACATGTCTGTTTCCACCAACATCTTCTGCGCTTCCGCTATAGTACGCTCTTCCATCCAGTCGCACGGCGACTTTCCGGTAGTTAGTTTAATGGTATTGGTAAGATGCACCGGGTGAATGAACATCAACTCCGCAAAATTCTTTGAATGATACATATCATCGGCCTTCCCATTGAGAACGTCTTCGAAATGGTTTTCCATGATCTGGAGAAACACTGTAGTAATTTCGTCTTTACGGGAAAGTATCTTTTTCGGTACCGGCATCAGCTACACATTTTCTCAAATTTACGGAAAACTCAGGAGGGGAAACTCACTTTGCCCATCGATACGTTTGGGATACCGTTTCTTCCTTTCCCGAAGTTCACAGATCCGCCGCATATCATTTCATTCGCAAGCACAGCGAATAGTACGGCCTCCTTCGCATCGGGATTGATATGCAGATCTTTGGTACTCAAAAAGGTACAACCAGGCAACAGTTCGGTAATATGCCGCATCAACAGCGGATTATGCATCCCACCGCCGCTTACGTAAAACCGGAATCCTTTACCGTTGTCAGTTACCGACTTAATTGCCTCCGTAATAGTTTCTGCAGAAAAGCGGCTGAGCGTGGCCATCGTATCCTCATGACTGATATCAACTGTTCCCGAAACTTCTTTCGCATGATGCAGGTAGGCCAGGTTGAATAACTCAGGGCCTGTAGTTTTAGGGAAAGGCTGACGGAAGAAGGGGTGATCCTTTAGCGCCGCCAGCAATGATGTATTTACACTCCCCTGTAACGCCACACCTGCATGCTCATCAAAATATTTTCCGTAGTGTATGCGCATGTAAGCGTCCATCAACGTATTGCCGGAACCGGTGTCGCTGCAAAACACGGCATCAGCATCAAGACTACCAGGCAGGTAGGTAAAGTTGGCAATACCGCCAATATTTAGCATTATCCTGTTTTCATCTTTTTTAGAGAAGATGAGATAATCGCCGTAAGCTGCCAGTGGTGCGCCTTCTCCCCCCGCTGCTATATGCTTTTGCCGGAAATCGCTCACGGTAATAATCCCTGTATGTACCGCCACATGATCGCCATCACCGATTTGTAAGGTAGCGTTGCCGAATTTTGCTTGTTTGTGCAGGGATTTAGGTGCATGGAAAATCGTTTGTCCATGGCTGGCTACCAGGTCTATTTCAGAAGGTTGCCTGCCCCATTTCCGCAGGCAGTCCAATATAATGGCTGCATGTTGTGTGCCCACCCAGGCATTTAAAAGACAAACTTTTTCGAGGTCGGCCATCTTCTTCGAGAACACGGCGGCGATCTCCTTTTTATAGTCTTCTCCGTAAGAAACGGTTTCAAAATCAACCAGTTCTATATTCGTATCCATGCCCGTACCGCTAAAACGGCATAAGGCTACGTCAAGTCCATCTACAGAAGTCCCCGACATCAGTCCAATAATTAAACGTTGCCCGCGGCCGGCAATTTCGTGTAAACGGGAAATGTTCTGGTTCATATGCGTGTTTTGGTTGTTTGAATAGGATTATTTGCAGCTTTATTCAGGTATTGAAGTAAAAATATGCACTTTTTTGCGTTTTTGTGAAAAATAAAGTAAGTTTGTAAGAGAGGCCAAAATCATTTGTTTATGCTTAAAAAGGAGCGGCAGTCATTTATTTTACACCAGGTAAATTTGCATAACAAAGTATTGTCGGTAGACCTAAGCCAGCAAATGGCGGTGTCTGAAGATACGATACGCCGCGACCTGAACGAAATGGCTAAACAGGGTAAATTAATTAAAGCCCACGGCGGCGCTCTTTCCAAATCCTTCCATCTTTCCATAGCTTCTGATCACGTATACGCATTAAACAGTAAAAAACGTATCGCCACCAAAGCCTGTCGCCTTATTAAAGATGGCATGTTCGTACTTACATCCGGCGGTACAACGATAATAGAACTGGCAAAGTCGCTCCCACCGGAGCTTACGGCTACGTTTATTACAGTAAGTTTACCAGCGGCTTATGAATACATTCATCATCCAAACATCGAGGTGATTTTCATTGGCGACAAAATTTCAAAAAATTCGCAGATCTCTATCGGCGGAAGTGTGGTCTCCAGAATTAAAGGCATCAGGGCCGATTTATGTTTCCTGGGCACGAATGCAATAGACATCAAAAACGGTATTACCGACAACGACTGGGAAGTGGTAGAAGTTAAAAAGGCGATGATAGAGTCGTCAGACCGCATAGCTTCCCTGTCTATCACCGAAAAATTAAACACTGCACAACGTATTAAGGTTTGCGACCTTAACTGCATTCACACCCTTGTTACAGAACTCGATCCTGAACACGAAACTCTCCAGCCATACAAGGCCACAGGCATCGAAATAATCTAAGAGTCATGTAAGCGAGAAGTATCCAACCAATTTACTATTCTTCACTTTTTAAAACTGGGTTTATGATAAGAAATTTATTGGCCGGGCGGGTAAAGGGGAAATTCTTTTCCCTGGGCCTGGTCCTGCAGCTGGTGTCCCTATTTACCTACGCGCAGACCAGGATTTCCGGAACGGTAACAGGAGCAGATGGCAAGGGATTGCCTACTATTGCCGTACAGGTACAGGGCACTAATACCGGCGCATTTACTGGCGCCGATGGCAAGTACGAACTAACAGGTAACCTGAAGAACGGCAGCTATACACTCATTTTTTCCAGTATTGGCTTTAAACCCGTGGAGAAAAAAATCGATGTAAATGGCAGCACACCTATCACAGCAGATGCAAGCATGGTGGAAGATGTGTTAGGCCTCGATGAAATTGTAGTAACCGGTAACATCGTAGCTACTTCCAAAAAGAGACTGACAAACGCTATCTCTACCGTATCATCCAAAGAAATTCAAAACACTGCTGCTACCGGCATTGACGGAGCTTTACAAGGCAAAGTGGCAGGTGCCACTATCAGTCAGAACTCGGGCAACCCGGCAGGTGGTATTTCGGTAAGGCTCCGCGGCCCCAGCTCCATAGTAGGCAGTTCGGACCCGTTGTACATTGTGGACGGCGTTATCGTCAACAATGAATCCAAACAACTGATAGACCTTGGCGGTTATGCACAAAACAGGCTGGTAGACCTGAACCCTGCAGACATCGACAGGATCGAAGTCATTAAAGGTGCCGCAGCATCGGCAATTTACGGATCACGTGCGAGCAATGGTGTGGTGCAGATCTTTACTAAAAAAGGTAAAACAGGCGCACCGCAGATAGCGTTTAATACCGCATTTAAAACCAACAGCGTTCGTAAAAAGCTGGAGTACAACGAATATCCTTTCCGCTTTAACAATGCCACTGTAACCGATACCACCAAAACAGCCGTGCAGCGTTACGATTACCAGGACGATATATTCCATACTGGTATTGGGACCGACAACTCACTTTCTGTTGCCGGCGGTACCGATGCTACCCATTATTATATAGGGCTTTCGAACTTCTATAACGAGGGTATCATTAAAAACACCAACTTTAACAGGAATGGCCTCCGGGTGAATTTATCACAGAAGCTGGGTAAGATTTTTACACTTAGCGGCGGTGCGAACTATACACTAAGCAGCAGCAACGAAATTCCGAACGGTGGTATTACCGAAGCTTACGGTGCTTTAACAGGCTTCATTTTTGCCAACAACTTTGTAAACCCGGAAAAAGATCCGGTGACAGGTATTTATCCTTCCACCGCCCCTACCGCTATTTTGCGCAGGACTAACCCGCTGGAAGCGATCGACCGGTTTAAGTTCCGCCAGAAAGTAAACCGCTTCATCGGTAGTTTGCAACTGAACGCGAAACCTATCGAAGGCCTGAACATCGATTATGTTTTCGGTCTGGATAATTATACACAGATATCAACCGCATATATTCCGCCTAAAAACACCACACCGTCTTACGATGGAGGTTTCTCTCAAACAGCGAATGCCACTGTATTACAAACCAACAACGACCTGAGCGCCAGCTACCGTAAAAAAGTGAACAGCTGGCTGGAATCTACTACCGGTATTGGTGGTACGATGCAGTACGACAGGCTTAATACCCTGGTGGCAAAAGCGTTACAGCTGGGCACATTCGGAGAAACGGTGAACAACGGTACAGCTACGGTAACTGAAAACAGAACCGAACGTTCCATTATGGGCGGTTACCTGCAGGAAACGATTGGGTTGTTTGATAAGATTTACTTAACCGGTGCGGCCAGGCTCGATGCATCGTCTGTATACAGTCCTGATAACCGCTGGCAGTTCTACCCTAAAGTGAGCGGCGCTTACCTGCTTTCCGAAGAAGACTTTTGGCGCGATTCTAAACTGGGCGAAGTAATGCCACTGGTGAAAATCCGTGCAGCCTGGGGTGAATCAGGCAACCTTACCGCCATTGGTGCTTACGATCGCTACTCCCTTTATAGCCCGGTTAATTACAGCGGCTCTACTGGTTATATTACTGCTCCTTTACTTGGCAATACGAATATCCAACCGGAAAGGCAACGTGAGTTTGAAGTGGGTGCCGACCTTTCTTTCTTAAAAGACAGGATCAGTGTGGAGTTCAGTTATTATAACAAGGACATCCAGGACATGATCCTGAACAGAACACTGGCACCAAGCACCGCTTACAACAACCGTTTCCAGAACGTGGGCGTAATGAAAAACAAAGGTATAGAAGTGATGTTGAAAGCCGTAGCTGTAAATTCCAAAGACTTCCAATGGGTAACTACATTGAGCTATACGCACAATACGAACGTGATTAACGGAGTAGAAGGTAATGGCATATTGCCTTTTGCCGGTGGCTTTGGCCAGGTAGCCGCTGTTAACGGTTACGCACTCGGCGCTTTCTACAGCACCTTCTATGCGCGTAATACCGACGGCTCCCTGTTGCTTACGCCCGGAGGATTACCACAACGTGAAAGAGGTGTGCAGGGTGCTAACGGTACTTACACCACACAACGCGATGCCAACGGTCAGCCAAGCGGCACCATCCTCAGTAAAGTAATCGGCGATCCAAATCCTAAACACATTGTTTCCTGGATCAACGACCTGAACTATAAAAAGTTCAGTCTGCGTATGCAGTGGGACGGTATGCTCGGTTTCGATGTGTTCAACTTTACCAGGCGCGTGGGCGATAATGCCAACTACGGTGGATTAAAAGGATATGAAGCAGAACTGAAAGGCCAGGTTCCTAAAGGTACCAGCGCCGCCCTGTTCTCCATCTTCGAAAACTGGATTGAGAAAGGAGACTTCGTGAAACTGCGTGAGCTGTCGCTCGCCTACAACCTGGTTCCAGATGCGGGCAGGTTGAAAAACCTGCGCATTGTTGCTTCCGGAAGGAACCTTTTCTCTATCGATAACTACAGCGGCTACGACCCTGAAATTAACGCCGCCGGGCAGGATAACGCGGTAAGAGGCTTCGACTTCGTGGAAGTACCTTTACCAAGAACTTTCCAGCTGGGCCTTAACGTTAACTTCTAATTTTCACCGGACGATTAAATGCTGAACAACATGAAAAAGAAATCAATTTATATAGGGCTTACCGTAGCGATGCTGGCCATGGGCGGTTGTAAATTAGACTACACCAATCCCAACGGGCCTACCGATAACCAGATACTCACTTCCCGCGAAGGTATGATTACCCTGGCGGTGGGTTTAAAACAATACTATTCACAGTCCTGCGTACAAAACCTGATTAACGCAGTAGGAGTAACCAGCCGTGAATTAAAAGGCGTATCCACCTTTACCAACGTACTGGAACTGGAAGCCGGCGGTACTGCGCTACCGACCTTTAATGCCAACATACTCAATCTATGGAGCGCTGAATTACGCGCCATGGGCATGGCCGACAACCTGATGAGCCAGTCGAAAGTGATACTGGCAGCAGATTTGCCGACACAAACAGGGCTTGTTGCCTTTGGCAGTTTGTTTAAAGCGATGACCATTACGGGGCTGGCTACTGCATACGAACAATTCCCGATTACTACTTCTACTGCAGGCAACGTTAGCTTCGTTACCAGGCAGGCAGGGCTCGAAAACGCCATCGACCTGCTGGATGCAGCCGTTGCTGCTATCGCCGCCAATGCACCATCTACCGAGTTCAACACCCGTGTATTGGGTAGCAATATTATCCTGCTGGATTGTATTAATACCTACCGCGCCCGTATAAACATGATGCTGGGCAGGTACGCACCCTCGCTCACCGCAGCTAACCTTGTAAACCTGGCTACCAAATCGCAGTTCGACTATACCACACAAAGTCAGAACCCTATTTACAACCAGGTAGTAATTGCCGCTAACTTTAAACCCCGTGCGAACTTTGGTTTACCTGCGGGTTTATTTGAGGCCGGTGATGCGCGCCTTAACTTCTACCTCTCCACGCCCGATGTAGTTGTTGGTGGCGAAACCCTTAAAACGATCAAAGGCTTTTTCGATGCCATCGACAAACCCATTCCGGTTTACCTGCCCGATGAAGTACGCCTGTTAAAAGCAGAAGCTATCATCCGCAGCAATGGTGACCTGAATGTGGCCAAAACATTTATCGATGAAGTACGCACACAAACCACGGGCGATCCGTTTGGGGTATACGCGGCATTGCCGGCTTACAGCGGCCCATTAACCGCCGACGCTTTACTCACCGAAGTATACAAACAACGTTCGGCCGAACTGTTTTTACAGGGCTTACGCCTCGAAGACAGCCGCCGTTTTGGTCGCCCGGCACCACCAGCCAACCTGAACCCGGTGCCCACGACTTACGAAAGAACAAGAAACTTCTATCCATACCCGGACCAGGAAAGATTAAACAATACGAATACACCTGCCGATCCGGCCATTTAACACAAACTATAATGGAGGCGCGTTACAGCGCCTCCATTACTAACTATCAGGAATGAAGAAATACCTGGCTTTTATTCTTTGTTTAAGTTTCACGGCTACCTATGCGCAACAACATTCCACGAGCCTTGCAAAGGCGGAAGCACTGCGTAAGGCGGAACAGCAAACTGTATTGCTCAACAACAAGGCTAACCTGATACCGCTGGAAAATCTTTCCCGTTATCATGCGGCCGTACTTCATTACAACGACCGCCAGGCGCCTGTATTTGATAGTATTACAGGGCGCTATAAAGCCGTTAAAAGTTTTTATATAGATACCATTAGCAGTACAGAAAGCTTCCACGCCCTGCATGATCAACTGAAGTTTTACAACCTTGTTATCGTTCGTTTATCTTCCCTTAATACCCCCTTAATCAACTTTTTAAAACAGATAGAAAATAACCGGCAATTGATAATTGTATGCAGCGGCGCACAAAACCTGGCTTCATTGGGAGCATTTCGATCGCCGGTTATCTGGAATGAAGACGATAGCGAGATGAATGCTTCGGTGGCTGCGCAAATAATTTTTGGTGGCATGGCGGCAAGTGGCCGGCTGAAAACAGCTTACGGCTTGTTCCCTAAAGGCGCAGGCTTTACCACCAGCAAAACACGGTTGGGATACGCTTTCCCCGAATCTGTAAAACTGAACAGCGAACAACTGAACAACATCGATTCTATAGTAACTGCAGGCATTGCCGCCCATTCGGCCCCATCTGCAGTCATATTATTAGTGAAGGATGGAAAAGTAATCTTCCACAAAGCTTATGGCCACCATACCTATAACATCAGTTCCCAGGCCAGCCAGCCCGATGACATTTTCGATCTCGCATCTATTACCAAAGTAAGTGCTACCACCCAGGCCGTAATGGGGTTGTATGATAAGGGCTTACTGAAACTGGAAGACCCCATCAGCCAATATGTAACGGTTAATAAAAACATCCCCGACAAAAAAGATATTAAGATCAAAGAGGCGCTGCTGCACGAAGCGGGATATACGCCTTATATTAAGTTCTTTGAAAAACTGCAACCGGGCGATATGAGCCACGACTCTTCCGCCCTCTACCCTACTAAGGTGGCAGATGGCTATTTCCTGCGGGCAGGCTATTTTGACAGTGTAATGTGGCCCGTCACCCTGGCCTCGCCGGTGTTAACGAGGGGCAAATACGTGTACAGCGATGTAAGCATGTATATGATGAAGGAGGTGGTAGAAAACATCACCCATCAACCTTTAAACGAATACCTGGATAACGGCTTATACGCCAGGCTGGGCATGCAAACTATGGGCTACCTGCCACGCAACCGCTTTACCCGCCAGCGCATTGTTCCTACTACCGAAAACGATAACTGGTTTCGCAACATGCTGGTGCAGGGTTACGTAAACGACCCCGGCGCTGCGATGGCCGGCGGCGTGGAAGGTCATGCAGGACTATTTGCGGATGCCAATGATATGGCCATCCTGTTCCAGATGCTGCTAAATAAGGGCAGTTACGGCGGCGAAACGTTTTACAAACCAGCCACGGTGGAGCTGTTCACCTCGGGACAATCAAAAGTAAGCAGCCGGGCACTGGGCTTTGCAAGGGTGGCCGACAATCTGCCGAGCAGCAGTGGCCTCGCATCGGCCAGCTCCTTCGGGCACAGCGGTTATACAGGCACTTTTGTATGGGCCGACCCTGCTTATAATATGATCTACATCTGCCTCACCAACCGCGTGTACCCGGATGATGGAAAAACCTACGGTCCGGCGAAGGTGAACATACGTCCGCTGGCGCTGGACGTGTTTTACAAGGCGGTGTTAAACAGCCGGAAGGAATAAGGCCGGTAACAACAATTTATCATGACCGGCGTTCAGGAACATAACAGGCTATATATAAATCCTTATTCTGCTATATTTACAGGCTAAGAGACAAACTATAACAAACAACTAAATTCAATTATGTCACCAGTATTACTATTTTCTCTCGTCATTGTTTACTTCCTGATTTTACTGGTTGTAGCATGGTTTACCTCCCGTAATGCCAATAACGAATCGTTCTTTATCGGCAACCGCGGCTCCAACTGGATGCTGGTAGCCTTTGGGATGATAGGCACTTCGCTTAGCGGGGTTACTTTTGTAAGCGTACCTGGCACCGTTGGTATTGAGTCGTTCTCTTATTTTCAGATCATTATTGGTAACCTGATTGGTTATGCCGTGGTGGCCTTTGTGCTGCTGCCGGTGTACTACCGCATGAACCTTACCTCTATCTATAATTACCTGCAGGGCAGGCTGGGCTTTGCCTCTTATAAGGCAGGCGCCTCCTTCTTTATCCTGTCGCGCATACTGGGTGCTACGGCCAGGTTATACCTGGTGGTAAACATCCTGCACCTCACCATTCTTAAAAACTTTGACCTCCCCTTCTGGTTTGGGGCTTTGGTAATATTACTGATGATATTACTGTACACTTTTGAAGGCGGCGTAAAAACCATTGTATGGACCGACACCCTGCAAACCGGTTGTATGCTGATAGGCCTCATTGTTTGTGTATGGTACATCCTCAGCAACCTCGATATGAGTTTGCTGGATGGCGCAAAAGCATTGTCAGACAAAGGCTATTCCAACATATTCGTCACCGACCCGGCGAGTAAGTTTTTCTTCCTCAAACAGATCATTGCCGGGGCCTTTATATCTATCACCATGACGGGTATGGACCAGGAAATGATGCAGAAAAACATCAGCGTAAAAACATTGAAAGACTCGCAGAAGAACATGATGACCTTTGCTGTGATATTCATGGCCGTGGTACTCCTGTTCCTGTTCCTCGGTGGATTGTTACACTTGTTTGCAGAAGCAAAAGGCATTGATGCGAAAGGTGACGCGCTGTTCCCCACTATTGCTTTGCAATATATGCCAGGCGCGGTATCCATTATCTTTATTATCGCACTGATCTCCGCGCTGTTCCCCAGTGCTGATGGTGCTATTACGGCTTTAACTTCTTCTTTTTGTATAGATATTCTCGGTATACAGCGCAACCAGCAAATGACCGACAAACAGAAAAAAACCACCCGCCAGATCGTGCATCTCTCATTTGCTGCATTGTTCCTTCTTTTTGTGATGGTGTTTAAATGGATGAACAACCCCAGCATGATCGGGTTAATATTAAAGATCGCCGGTTATACTTACGGGCCGCTACTCGGCCTGTTCGCATTCGGGATTTTAACGAAGAGAAGTGTGAAGGACAAACTGGTACCTGTTATTGTGATTATATCACCCATCCTCTGTTTTATTTTAGATAAATACCAGAAACAGATATTCGGTGATTTCCAGATAGGCCTCGAACTGTTGTTTATCAACGGCCTTATTACATTCCTGGGCCTTTGGCTTATTTCCGGGAAACAAAATGAAATTGCATTACAAGGAAACTGAAAAGCCTGAACATGAAAGATTTTATAAAAATAACCGAGCAATCTTCCAACTACCGTCATTTAGAGCAGATGAGCGTGAACGAGCTGCTGAACAACATTAATACGGAAGATGCAGGCGTACCGGCGGCTGTAAAAAAGGCCATCCCCGAAATAGAAGCTTTTGTACTGGCTGCCACCGATAAAATGCTGGCCGGCGGAAGGTTGTTTTACCTGGGCGCAGGCACCAGCGGAAGGTTAGGCATTCTGGATGCATCTGAATGCCCGCCCACATATGGTGTTCCTTTTGACCTGGTAATAGGCATGATAGCAGGCGGCGACAAAGCCATCAGGAGAGCGGTGGAAAATGCGGAAGATGATATGGAGCAGGGATGGAAAGACCTGGCGCAATGGCAGATCACCGAGAAAGATGTGGTGATAGGTATAGCCGCCAGTGGCACTACGCCTTACGTGATTGGCGCGTTAAAGGCGTGCAGAGAACATAATGTGCTGACGGGCAGCATCGCCTGCAACCCCAACAGCCCGGTAAGCCAGGTAGCCGATTATCCTATCGAAGTGATAGTGGGCCCGGAATTCGTAACCGGCAGCACCCGTATGAAAAGCGGCACCGCACAAAAACTGGTGCTGAATATGATCTCTACGTCTTTAATGATCCAACTGGGACGTGTGGAAGATAATAAGATGGTGAACATGCAGCTCACCAACGATAAACTGGTAGACCGAGGCATTAAGATGCTGATGGAGAAAGCGAATATTGGCGATTACGAAAAAGCGAAAACATTACTGTTGCAGCATGGATCGGTGAAGAACGCACTGAACGCCATGAGCGGCCGGTAAAACGACAGGGATATGAATAAGGAGCTATTAGACAAAGCATTCAGTGATTTAAAACCACAGCTGGCGGGCGACCTGTTCTTCGGTACAGACAGTCTTAGCAGCACCGTGCTGATGGCCTACGCCACCGATGCCTCTGTATACCAGGAGCATCCCCTGGGCGTGGCTTTGCCCAAAAACAAAAACGATATCAGTCTGCTGATTAAGTTCAGTCAACAACATAATATTCCTTTAATCCCCCGCACGGCCGGCACCTCTCTGGCCGGACAGGTAGTAGGACAGGGACTTGTAGTGGACGTAAGCCGCTACATGAATAAAATACTGGAAGTAAATGTGGCAGAGAAATGGGTGAGAGTAGAACCCGGCATTGAAAGAGATGTGCTGAACGAACTGCTGCTGCCGCATCAATTATTTTTCGGCCCCGAAACGTCTACCTCCAACCGTGCCATGATAGGTGGCATGATCGGCAACAACTCCTGCGGTCTGCATTCTATGGTGTGGGGCGCTACGCGCGATAACCTCTTATCGGTGAACGTTGTACTCACGAATGGTGAGGAAACCGTTTTTGCAGAGATGGAAGAGGAGGAATACGCCCGCAAACGCGCGCAAACTACTTTCGAAGGACATATTTATCAATCCATACACAAACTATTATCTAATGAAGATAACCGGCAGGCCATACACGATGGCTATCCTGCAAAAGCCGTGAGGCGCAGGAATACCGGTTATGCACTGGACGCACTGGCTGATACCGTACCTTATGGCGGAACAGGCAAATTCAATCTTTCGCGCCTCATTGCAGGCAGCGAAGGCACACTGGCGTTCATCACCGAAGCCAAAGTAAAACTACTCGATTTACCACCACAGGTAAACGGCCTGGTATGTATTCACTGCAACAGTCTGCGTGAATCGTTGCTGGTCAACCTGATTGCCGTAAGACATCCTGTTACTGCATCGGAACTGGTGGATGATGTGATCATGAACTTTACCAAAGAACATCCTGAACATCAGCAGAACCGCTTCTTCATAGAAGGCGATCCGGCGGCAGTGTTAATGGTGGAGTTTATGTGTAACAGCGAAGCGGATCTCATCTCCCAAACCAACAGTTTTATTCATGAAGTAAAAGGAGCAGGACTGGGATATGCGTACCCGTTATTACGCGGCCCGGAAATCAACAAAGCCTGGAACCTGCGTAAAGCAGGACTGGGTCTTTTACGCAACATCAAAGGTGATGCGCAACCTGTAAACCTTATTGAAGATTGCGCCGTGGCCCCTGAAGTACTGCCCGACTACATTGCCGATGTACAGGAGATGCTGGCCAACCTTAACCTCCGCGCATCTTACTACGCACACGCAGGTGCAGGCGAATTACACGTTGAGCCCATCATCAACCTTAAAAGTGATGAAGGCCGCATCGTATTCCGCACCGTACTGGCCAAAACAGCCGAAATCGTAAAAAAATATAAAGGTTCTCTTAGCGGAGAACATGGGGATGGCCGGCTGCGCGGTGAGTTTATTGGTTTTATGCTGGGCGAAAAATGTTACGACCTCTGTAAACAGGTTAAAGGCATCTGGGACCCTGCGAAACTCATGAACCCGGGCAAGATCGTAGACACACCGCCCATGGACACCGCTTTCCGTTTTAAGAAACTTCCGGAAGGCCCTGGCATTAAAACACATTTCGATTTTACTGAACAGGGTGGCATCCTGTCGCTGGCCGAGAAATGTTCCGGCTCCGGCGACTGCCGCAAAACACAGTTTGCAGGCGGCACTATGTGCCCCAGTTACATGGCCACCCGTTTCGAAAAAGATACCACCCGTGCGCGCGCCAATGTTTTGCGCCAGTTCCTGTCGCGGGACAATTCTTCGCAGGCATTTAACCACGAGGAAATCCATCACGCCATGGACCTCTGCCTTTCCTGCAAAGGTTGTAAAGCAGAGTGCCCATCGAGTGTAGACGTGTCGAAGTTAAAAGCCGAATACCTGCAACAGTACTACGATTTAAATGGTACGCCCCTGAAAGCCCGTATGATCGGTGAGTTCCCGGCTTTAAACAAACTGGCCAGCATAGCACCCGGCCTCTACAATTTTGCTTTTGGCAATAAGGTTATTTCGGGCATGCTTAAAGGGATGATGAATATGGCACAGGAGCGTGAAGTACCTGCCATGCACGCTTTCACTTTAAAGTCGTGGTATAAAAAATTCCGCCGCCAGCAACAGGGCAACACATTTACATCAAAAGTCTATTTCTTTTGTGATGAGTTCTCCAACTATAATGATGTTACGATCGGCATCCGTTGCATAGAACTGCTGACGGCACTTGGATATGAAGTAATTATCCCCGACCATATCGAAAGCGGCCGCACCCATCTTTCGAAAGGATTAGTGAAAAGGGCCAAAACAATTGCCGCTAAAAATATAGAGCTGCTGTCGTTCATCATCGACAGCCCCTACCCGCTTATTGGCACAGAACCATCAGCCATCCTCACTTTCAGGGATGAGTACATCGATCTGCTAGTCGGAGAGCAAAAGGAAAAAGCCAAACGTTTAGCCGCGAAGGTGATGCTATTCGAAGAGTTCATGGCCGCGGAAATAGACAAGGGTAATATTCCTAAAGAACGTTTCCGGGCAGATAAACGTAAGGTGGTGATTCATGGTCACTGCCACCAGAAAGCACTATCATCGGTGAACTTCGCACAAAAGGTATTGTCCTGGCCCGCGAACTACGAAGCCTCCGTGATCAACTCCGGTTGCTGCGGCATGGCAGGCTCTTTCGGTTTCGATAAAGATCATTACGCAACATCCATGAAGATAGGCGAGCTCGTGCTGTTCCCCACTGTACGCCAGCAGGCGCAGGATGTGATCGTAGCGGCTCCCGGCACCAGTTGCCGGCACCAGATAAAGGATGGTACGGGCAGGGAGGCTCAGCATCCCGCCGAAATACTGTTCGAAGCTTTAGTGTAAATTATGCGCAACGCACTGCATAGTACCGCCGTAACCGTAAAGGTGCGGCGGTTTTCTTTTAATATATACCGGGATAATATCCGGCTTAGCAGCTTATTGTCTACATGTTGATGTAGGAAAGGTGTAGGATTTATGCAGGAATGATGTAGGATAACAGCGGGAATAGTAACAATGAGGATAAGATGAATACAAGGGAAGCACCAAACATACAAGCTACTGATTATTATATCATTACAAGCTAAATACGACAATTACGACAAAAACGACACGCAATTTGGCGAGCCTCCCCACAGCATCTATTTTCGTATAAAGGGCGGCCTCGTAAAAGCGCTCTCTTACACCACAACAATGACAAATAAACAATTGAGAAGAAAGATCGAAGAAACCCTCGCCGGCCTCGTAGTAGTGAGGACCGTAGATGGTTTGAAGGTGCGTCGCAAGCGCGGCCCCAAACGCGAGCAGGTACTGAATGCGCCCGAGTTTGAAGGCTCGCGCGGAAGCCTGGGCGACTTCGTAGCAGCAAGCAGATCGGCGAAGTTGTTGCGTAATTCACTCCGCGAAAGCCTGCTGAAAGTAGATGACAGAGGGATGTATAACCGCCTTACCAGCACCGTGTGTAAAGTATTGAAGGCAGACCTGCGGCATGCTGCCGGTTCAAGACGCATTTCGGATGGTGAGCCCGGCCTCTTAAAGCAGTTTGAATTCAATGCAAAGAGTGCATTAGGCACCACATTGCTCGCGCCGCATCGCACAACCATCAATAAGCTTACGGGCGAAGTAGTGGTAGATGTGGCCTCCTTTAACGCCAGTAAACTTGTATATGCGGCGCCTGGCGCCACGCACTTCATATTACACGCTTCCGCATCCACAGTCGATTTCGACAACATGCGTTATCACAACGCCTACCAGGAATCAGCGCTGATACCCGTAGATGCCATGACTACAGGCAATATTCAATTCAATATGCAGCTACCGGCCGGAAGCAGTTTGCCCACGTTCGTCGCGTTTGGAATATACTTTGTGCAGCAGATGCATGGTGTAACCTATCCGTTGATGAATAACAGTTATAATGCATTGCTGTTAACCGCTGTTGATAATGAGAAAGTGGTGAAAGATGCCCCAGCGACTGAAATCAAAGAGGTGGCTTTACAGCCTCCAACAAAGCCCGGGTTAAAGACATTCTTAGGGCCGGTAAACCGACTCGCGGGCCGAATGATTTCCCGGCGCGACAGGACTGGCGATGGATAGCAGCCATTGGCCCAGCTCCTCCCAGTTAACGGCAGATTGACCACCCAGCCTATTTGCGATCATGGTGTATACATCGGCAGCGCTTTTACCTTCGTTCCGCAGGAACTGGATAGAAGTAGATCCCGCAGACTTCGACAATTTACCGCCATCCTTTTCCAGTAAAAGGGGATGATGATAGAATTGGGTTTGATGAAATGTGTTGCCAGGCAGTAAAGATGATAAATACAATTGCGCCAGCGTTGAGTTCCAAAGGTCGAGCCCCCGCACAATAAGATCGATACCAAAGTGCTGATCATCGATGACGGAGGAGAGTTGGTAAGCCGGGTAACCATCCTTTTTACGAACAACAAAGTATTGCATATCGGCTGGCAAAACATCCTGCTTATCTCTTATTGTGATAGCCCGGTTATCCGTAATTAACCGCCAGCTTACGCCATCCGTATCCAGCGGAATGTTTTTATGCAGGCAGGTACCCGGATAAGCGCCATTCGTGCTTTGCCGTGCTATTTGTGCCCGCGAGCAGTTACAGGCGAATACGTAAGGGCGTAGTTGTTCCAGCGCGGCGTTGTACAGGTACAGACGATGGAGTTGGGAGAAGTCAGATTGATATTCATCGAAGCTTTTTGGCCCCTCCGCCCACGGGATATCCAAAAACTCCAGGGTGTCAAAGATGTCCTGTATGTATTCAGGCGCTGCCCGATCGCGATCAAGATCATCGATGCGGAGCATCGTGGCAGCTTTCGTTTGTTTGGCGAGCGTAGCAGTAATAGCAAACGAGAGGATGTTACCCAGGTGGAGATATCCACTGGGCGTAGGGGCGATTCTTGTTTTTTTATAAACTGCCGGCACTGCCATCAATTAAATTTAGGCAAAGATTTGTTTTTTTGAATGATTTGTCCATATATTTGCAGCCCGGAATTACGGAATGGATCGGTAGTTCAGTCGGTTAGAATGCCGCCCTGTCACGGCGGAGGTCGCGGGTTCGAGTCCCGTCCGGTCCGCAAAAAGGCGCTGAGAGATCAGTGCCTTTTTCGTTTTTATGTGATCACGGGAATAACGTGTCCTGTCATCCCCACAGGACTGTTTTGATGAGCCTGAGCCCCTCTGCTCTGCAAACGAAACAAATATCCCAAAGTATAGAATCCATCACAGCCGTTTTCTAAATAATTGTATCCGTAAAAACGAGTGTACATTATCACTTACTTGTTGTAACAATCCTACACCTATGCAAACATCGCCTCTTTGAATCCGAAATTCAAATAGCGCAATAACAGTCAGGAAGTTAAGCACGCTCATCTGGGGTAAACATCTCTGAAAAAAATCTCGTCGACGACGCGGCGGGAGTACTCCTATTACACCATGCACCACGAAATACTTACCGCGCAAACAAAATATTTTTGAAAATTAAAAATCTGCCCTTATCTTACCTATTAAGGGCAGGGAATTGAACCAATTTCCGGTTAGTGTTGTTTAAATTATAACCTAATTAAAAAGCCTCCTTCGGGGATATAAAATGAATGTTCGAGTAAACGCAGAATAGCTGGGGTACACTTGTTTATTGTTAACAGATCGCAAATGACCTTCAAAACTGGCTGCAACTGATGGCCGGAAGGATGAGATTTCTTATCTTTCCTGTAGCAGTAATATTTTCGGTGATCTACCGTCCAACCAACAGACGGCCAATCATGCCCGATTTGTCCTTTTAGTTTGAGACCTTCTCCCAATTTGCTATTGACACTGAAACATGTTTACATTTAATTGAACTTCTATTTACATTTATTTATAACATGTTGTAGCTTTTGTCGCTACGATTACCAAGGGCTATGAACGAATACAATCGCTTAACAGATGAGAATTTATGGGAACTGGTGAAAACCGGCTCCGATCATTCTGCATATGCGGAGTTGTATGACCGTTATTTCGTTAAGCTGCGGCGTTTTGTCACGGCATCCCTGAAAGATGATGATACCGCTAACGATATTGTGCAGGACCTGTTTCTTTACCTGTGGATGAAACGCGATGAAATCGATATCCATTTTAAAGTTGCTAATTTTCTTTACCGCGCTTCACTTTTTCAATTACTTAAGACGAAACGCAAAAGTAAGGTCGTCCAAACATACATCCAGCACTTTCAAAAGTTCTATGAAGAAGGGCATTTTAGTACTGATAATATAGTCGCGGTGAAGGAGACTACGGAAACGATGGAACGCGCATTAAAAAACATGAGACCAAAAACTAAAATGGTTTTTGAATCGAGTCGTTTTGCAAACATGCAGAACGGTCAGATCAGCGAGTACTACGGCATACCAAAAAATACCGTCAAACATTTGCTCAAAGAGGCTTTGAGAGTCATGCGCGACTTCGGCCTGAAAGCAAATTCATGGTTCTGGTGACAATATAAATTCCATTAGCTTTTGACACTTCACTCAATAAATACAGGCCAAAAAATGGCCTGCTATTGTCTTTTTGCGTTTATACGGCAACGTTATAAAAAAATAATGAAAATTTTACACCCGCCCCCCCATACTAAGGGTACCTAATAAGTATGAGGGCAATTGTATCTCTAAACTAAAGCAGATGGATGAACGTGAATTGGCAGACTTACTGAAACGTTACAAAAACGGCAAATGCAGCCCTGAAGAAGTAGCGTTGGTAGAATCAATCATCTTTCCCGGTGATGATCAGGAAATAAAAGATCAGACGCAAGCGGAATTGGATGATAAAGCGGCCGTGTGGCATAACCTGAACGAACTTACCCAGCGCCAACCAAAGCGTGGTGGTATATACCGGGTATTACCTTATGCTGCCGCTGCTGCTGTAATTATCGGAGCCATCATCGTCTTTGCAACCAAACAAAATCCTTCAGTCAAGGAAAATAATCAAATTGTACGGATCAATGACGTAGCCCCCGGCACAAACCGGGCTACGCTCAAGCTGGCAGACGGAAGTGTGGTAGACCTGGAGCAACAGGCAAACGGAAAGATAGCCACTCAGGGAGACGCTCAAATCCGGAAGTCAGGCTCCGGAAAACTGATTTATGCGTCAGACGCCGAATTAGCATCGAAGACAGGTTCTCCAGTCTTTAATACACTCACCACACCTAAGGGAGGCCAATACGAACTTACCTTACCCGATGGAACGAAAGCATGGCTGAATGCCGCATCTTCTATTTCATTTCCCACCAATCTAGGCAGCAGCGCAACGCGGGAACTGTCTATAACCGGCGAAGTTTATTTTGAAGTCGCCAGGGATCAATCCAGGCCCTTCAGGGTAAGTTCAGCGACCCAAACTGTAGAGGTATTGGGCACACACTTTTCGATAAATTCCTACGCAGATGAACCACAAGTAAAGACTTCTCTTCTTGAAGGTTCTGTACGCATCACTCCACATACACTTGCTTCCGGCATCGTTCTCAAGCCCGGTCAGCAAGCACTTTTAAACCAAAACAAAAAGATTGAAATTGTTCCGGTAGATGAATCTGAGATCGCCTGGAAAAATGGGCTGATCCGCGTTCGCAATGCGGACCTGAAAACCGTCATGCGCCAGCTTGCCCGCTGGTATGACCTGGAAGTAGTTTATCAGGGGCAAATTTCTAATGAATCAATCAACGCCGCAGTACCCCGCAACAGCCGCCTTGCCACCGTGCTGGAACTTTTATCGGGTATAGGTGTTGAATTTAAAATCGAACAAACAGCAACAGGCAAAAAAATTATTGTCCAGGGAAACTAACAGACCGTATCAAACGAAGAACAAAAAAATAGCCGTAAACCAGTACAACCAGAAAGGAGGAGTCAAAAAAATAAGAACCGTAAAAAACCGCGTGAAACTATATGAACCCCGGATGCGATCCTACTCGCACCCAGGGTGGTAGTTTTGGCGTAAATCATCCCTAGCAGGAAACATTTATTCACCAACGACAAAACAAAAGTATGAAAAAATCTACTCACAAGAGTGGAGCATGGAGGCCGTTTGCCTATAACAGGCGCATTTTTTCAACCAATATCATTATGCGTATCCAGCTTCTTTTCTTAATCATGCTGATGGCAGCGATGCATGCATCTGGCTCTGCCAAAGGGCAATCAGTAACTCTTTCCGTAAAAAAGACCCCGCTGGTAAAAGTCTTCGACCAGATAGAGACACAGACCGGCTACTATTTCAATTATAAAACAGAAACCGTTGACGACCTTACGTTAACTATTGAGTTGCAGAACGTCACTCTGCAGCAAGCATTAGATGCTTGTTTTAAAAACCTGCCAATAACTTATAAAATTTCCGAACGCGTTATAATCGTTAAAAGGAAGGCTCAGCAGAACGGCCAGGAAGCGCCTGAAGCAACACGTATACCACCAGTAACAATCACGGGAACGATCACAAACGAGAAGGGTGAGCCTTTCCCTGGGGTTACGGTAAGGGTTAAAAGAACCGACATTGGAACAGTTACAGACGAACAAGGCCGATATTCTATTATGGCAAATCGGGGAGCAACACTTGTTTTCACCTACATTGGTTATCAGCCTAATGAGGTATTAATAACAAACGGCCAGACAGAAATCAGCTTCGCATTATTGGAAAATCCCAACCAGTTAAAGGAAACGGTCATAAAGGGATATTATACTACTACTAAAGAATTAAACACAGGCACAGTAACCTCAGTAAAAGCGCAGGATATCAAGCGACAGCCTGTTAGCGACCCCTTGCTAGCATTGCAAGGACGGGTGCCAGGTCTGGTCGTACAGCAACTAAGTGGTGTACCGGGCAGGCAAGTTAGAATACGTCTGAGAGGTCAGAACAGCCTTGAAAACGGCAATGATCCGTTGTTTATCATTGATGGAATACAAGTCACGTCAAATTCCATGAATTCAGTTAGTAATAGCTTGCCGTTAAGTGCGGGTGGTGTGGCAAGTCCGTTTAACTACTTAAATCCAGCTGATATTGAGAGTATTGAAATATTGAAGGATGCAGACGCAACTGCCTTGTATGGTAGTAGAGGAGCAAACGGAGTAATACTAATTTCCACAAAGAAAGGTGCGACAGGGAAAACACAAGTAGACGCGCGTGTATATTCCGGAATGGGAAAGGCGGATCGTCGAGTGAATTTTATGGATAACGTCGAATACCTGAAGACTAGAAGACAAGCGTTTTTAAATGACAACGCACAGGTTGAGCTTTATGATTATGATCTAAATGGAACCTGGGACACGACTCGTAACATGGATTGGCAGAAATACTTTATTGGAAACTCTGCACCACTCACCGAAGCGTCTTTAAGCATTTCTGGCGGAAATCAACATACTGTTTTCAGGATTGGGAGTACCTATCGAGACGAAAAAACCATTTTTCCAGGAGATTTTTCTGCTGCAAAGACAGCAGTACAGTTAAGCTTGGATCATCATGCACTTAACGATAAGTTAACTATATCCATAAATACATCATACCTAAATAGCACTAATAAAATACCCACATTTGGTATCGAGAAATACATTACTGTATCTCCAGTCGCTCCAAAACTTTACAACGAAGACGGTTCTATCAATTGGGAAAATTCAACATGGGAGAATCCGTTAGGACCATTACAAAAAAGTGCAAAGGAGGTGGCCAAAAATCTCATTAGTAATTTCAACATCAGCTACAACATCATTGGTGGTCTATCATTTAAAAGCAGCTTCGGGTACAATAAGACAGATTTCAATCAGGTTAATTTAACGCCGTGGGCGTCGTATGACCCTAGTACAACTTTTATTACGGCAGCGGATGGACGAAGTCATGAAATACTAAATAGTAAAATCGAATCGTGGATAGTAGAACCGCAATTAGCCTTCACTTCAAAGCTTATTTTCGGAAAGCTCGACGCTCTGATAGGGATGTCGCTTCAAAGTACCTCAAGTGATTATCTAGGCTTAATTGCTTATGGCTTTAATAGTGATGCAACGCTTAGATCATTTGCAGCGGGTTCGTCAATAAACAGTGTTGGAGCCATGAGTAGTGAATATAAATATCAGGCTCTATATGCGCGTCTTGGTTACTCGTTGGGCGATAAATATGTGCTCAACCTCACTGGACGAAGAGATGGAAGCAGCAGATTTGGTCCGGCACGTAGGTTTGGCAACTTTGGTGCAATAGGTGCCGCATGGATTTTTTCAAAAGAACCATTTGCTAAAAACAACTTTCCCTGGCTTTCTTTAGGAAAAATCCGTTCGAGCTATGGCACTACGGGTAATGATCAAATAGGCGATTATAATTTCTTAGATACCTACGTGGTTTACGCAACCCAGTATCAGAACAACACAAGTATGACACCTACCCAACTTACCAACCCTCTTTATGGCTGGGAAAGAGTCAATAAGTTGGAATTGGGTTTAGAACTTGGTTTTATTGCTAACAGACTATCTATCAACTTTGACTATTACCGGAATAGAACAAAAAATCAGCTAGTCTTATATGGACTACCGTCTGTTGCAGGTTTTCCAAATGTTAGAGCCAATTTGCCAGCTGTAGTGCAGAATAGCGGCTTTGAAATAGGAATTGATTGCATTAACATTGACAGTAAAAGATTCTCTTGGAGCACAAATGTCAATTTAACTATTCCCAAAAACAAACTAGTATCATACCCCAATTTGGAGGCTTCAACCTATGCTAGAAAATTCGTTGTCGGCGAGCCAATAAACTCTCTTTCGTTTTTATACGAATATACTGGAAAAGACTCCAACACTGGCCTTTATACGTTTACTGATCTAAATAACGATGGTAAAATCACGACCGCATTTGATCGACTTCCATACTTTATTGGTCAAAAATATTATGGTGGAATTCAAAACAATATAAAGTTTGATAGGTTCGAACTTGACTTTCTCTTTCAGTTTACTAAACAGAATGGGAATGCATACATAATGAATGGAGTTCCAGGCTTGATGAATGGCGGCCTTGGAAATCAGCCAATTGTGAGTGATTTCACCGAAGCTATACCACCCTACACTCAGGCCAACACGGATATCATTAACGGAATCTCGTTATTGAATTCCAGCAATGGAACATTATCGGACGCGTCTTTTATTAGGCTGAAAAATACATCGCTATCTTATCAGATTAATATGGGTCAGAGGCTGCAAAGATTCGTAAAAAGCGGTAAAATATTCCTGCTGTCTCAGAATCTTTTTACGATAACGAAGTATAATGGATTTGATCCAGAAAGGCCACTTAATGGTGTTATAATCCCCCCCTTAAAAATGTTTACTGCGGGAATAAATGCGACTTTCTAATATAAACTAAAGTGAAAATTATGAAAATTATTATATATACGGCGTTAATCTTTTTCGTACTTCAAGGCACATCCTGCGAAAGCTTTGTCGAGGTTGATGCACCCAAAGAACGGCTAATTACAAAGACAGTCTTCAACAACAATGAGACCGCTATATCAGCAATGACTGGACTGTATGCAAATATGATGCAGATCGGCTTTCCACTTTCTTACAATATATCTCTCTATACTGGTTTATATTCTGACGAACTCGAATATAAGCAGAATAGTGTTCCTGTTCAGTCATTGTATAAATATTCATTAAATGAGAAGGATGCGCTTACAAATACATTATGGTCGAACGGATACAATTTCATTTACCAAAGTAATAGTATTATTGAAGGCCTAAAGAGATCGACTGAAATTACGGCATCTCTAAAGTCGCAACTTCTAGGTGAGGCATTATTTTTTAGAGCTTTCTGGCACTTTTACCTATGTAACCTGTATGGTGATATACCGTTAGTTACGTCGACAAACTACCAAGAAAATTCAAAGCTTCCTAGAACTTCTGCACAGAAAGTCTTTGATCAGATCGAACTTGATTTACTAAGCGCAAAAACGCTTCTGTCCCCAAAATATGTGAGTGCTAACTCAGTCGACGAATCTGCGGATCGCATAAGAGTCAATGTTTTCACATGCGCTGCATTATTATCTAGATTGTATTTGTTTCAAGAAAAATGGCAAAAGGCCGAAACTGAGTGTACCGATATCATTAACAGTGGCCTTTATTCACTTGAAAAGGTTGGCAATGTTTTCAAAAGAAAAAGCAGCGAGCCGATCCTGCAATTGGAACTTCCCCAAGGTGCTATTAATAATTCCTTTGAAGCCAATTATTTTACAATAAAGGCCAAGCCGAGTTTAACTTCTACGTTTCGATCTACATCAATAACGGGTACCCTTTTAGAAGCCTTTGAAGCGACGGATTTAAGAAGAATTAACTGGATTGGAACGTATACTGATGCTTCGTTGATTCCCAATGTGAAATATTTTTTCCCGAGTAAATATAAATCTACAGCAAGTCCGGCGGACGAGTATACTGTCTTATTTCGACTAGCTGAAACCTACCTAATAAGGGCAGAAGCACGAACCCAATTAAATAACCTGAGTGATGCAATTAAAGACCTAGATCAAACGAGAAAGCGTGCCAACATTAATCTTATTGGCGACATCAGCCCTAATATCGGTCAGAATGCATTGCTGGACAGCATCTTCAGGGAAAGACAAAGAGAACTTTTCTGTGAGTGGGGAATTAGGTGGTTAGACATTAGAAGATCGATATCTTCGGATGATCTAATGAAGACAATAGCTGCTCGTAAAGGCATCGTTTGGTCCCCCAATTGGTCAGCATGGCCAATTCCTTTAAACGATATATTAAACAACAGAAATTTAATTCAAAATGAGGGATACAATTAGTTTTGTCTGGAGAGTGTCGGGCCATTTGCTTCTACCTTTTCTTATGCTTTTGAGTGGGCCTCAAACTGCTGTCGGTCAATATCAAGACTATCCTGAGATAAACAAAAACGTCCCTGAATTTGTCTTGAATAACGTAGAAAATTCTAAAACTAGCACTATTTCGTCCGAAGACTTGGAAGGGAAGTATTACATTCTTGATTTCTGGGCGACAAGCTGCGGGACATGCGTATCTAGTTTTCCTAAAATGAATGAAATACAAGAACAGTATAAGGAGAAGATTAAAATTATACTTGTCGGTCTTGAAGAAAAAAACAGGGATGTAAAGAAATTCTATAATATCTATAAAAATAGATTTCGCTTAAATCTTACATCCAGCTATGATTCTTCTGCATTTAGAAAATTTGTCCATTTTGGAGTACCTTTTTTAGTTTGGGTAGATAACAATGGAATTGTTCGGGCAGTCACTACAACCGCTGATGCGAATCCCGAAAATATACAGAAGTTTATTAGCGGTAAGCATTTCGAATTTCGTGATATCAGTTTTAAATCAAGGAAATCAGAGAAGAGGATCGACCCGCTGCAACCTCTGTTAATCAACGGTAACGGTGGTCAGGATACGGATTTTCAATTTAGGTCTATTCTTGCGGAATGGAAGCCTGGAATGGGAATATCGTCATTGCCAGACATTGATTTTTATAGTTCGCTTCAGGTGGGGCGATATCAAGCCGTGGCCGCGTCTCTTTTTAAGCTTTACAAAGTTGCATACTTTGGCAGTTTCATGACCCCGTCGGAAATCTACCATTGGCCGATTCTTAATCTTAAGGACTCTTCTCTTTTCTCAGGTGAAGGTGCTCGAAAGGTGCTTTATAATTATGGGTTAGAGGTTCCGCTGGCTCGAGCTAACAGAAGCGAGCTAATGCGAATGATGCAAAACGACCTCCGAAACTACTTTAATTTTACAGTTAAGATCGTTGATAGAGAGGTAGAATGTTATAAACTTGTCGTGATAGATCATCAAAAGGCTGAAAAAATAACAAAAGCAGCGGGACCCCCAGAAAGCAGTTGGAGTGCAGAAAAACAAGTTAATATATTTAACAATATACCAATCTCGTACGTCGCTGATGTCTTAGTGCACAAGATAGGAATCGCGAGGGCATTTTCTTACAATGATACAGGAATAACAGGTAATGTTTCTTTAACTATCGAAGCGGACATTACTAACATCGACAGCATTAGGATCGGTCTTAAGAAAATTGGCCTTGATCTTGTGAATGGAAGAAAAATGATGAAAGTGTTAGTAATTAGCGATGACAAATAGATTATACATCAAGGCCAGAACTTCTGGCCTTGATGTAGATAGAATAGTTATTCTGCTTTTGTATAAGGCTGCAAACAACCTTGCGCTGGATTTGCTTTAGGCGCAGCATAGATCTGAGTAATCAGACTGGGAACTCCTGTTGCATCTGGATCAACAAGAACGTCATTACAAAACGCTTCGCCTGGTTCGCAAATTTCGGCTTGTGCAGGGAGACAAACGCCGCTTGTATTTTGATACCATACGGCAGTGAAAGTTGTATTTTTCGCTGTTGCAAAAGCACCGATAGAAGCGATCAGACATACTGCAGCTCCAAAAATTAATTTTGAACGGTTCATAATCTTCTATTTTTTGATTGTAAGTAATTTTTCCTACTCTATCTAAGGTTTTCGGATTCCCCTTATACGCGTAATATTTTTATGAATTTTAAGCAAATGGACGGACTGACATACTTTGGTAATAGAATTCTATAGCACTCAAGGCTTTCGTTTTTTTGAAAATCTAAGCTCTCAGCCAGGATGTTGGCACTTATTGCCTCGCGAAACTCCTAAACTGGTTATTCTCATTCGAGGGTTCTTTTTTCGTCAAGTGCAAGCCAACTGCAGCCAACATCGTAAAGAAAATGTTAAAAATAAGATGTTGGGGCCAGCTTAGTTGCCTAATGATACCACCGCATGTGCAGGGCAGATCTGATGCATAGATGAGCACATAGGCTACATATGCGGTGAATATTAGCATCAGTACAAACGAAAACCATAGGCCTTTTCGCAATGTTTTATCGAATAGTAATAAACCTGCTGCCAACAATTCCAAACCTGGAACCAGTAAAGAAATCGGTAGTGCAAACCGGCCTAAATCTGGAGACCTCCTAAGATCATACAGATAGATATTGTATGTAAACCACTTTGATAGTGCTGTGTAAACAAATAGAAGGATAAATGCATAACCGATAATTTGGACAAATTTCTTATTCATGTTTTACAGTTTGTGATTTACAATTGTCGTAAACTTTTGCATATCGGGCTTGCCGGAGAAAACTTCCCGGACTATCTTATCATTGTTGAGAACAACTGTTAATGGAGTTGACCTTATTTTGAAATGCTTTGGGATGGCTCGAGTAGTATCAATTCCTATCGTTATGTTTCGACACGTATCCAACCGAAGGTGGTCGTGGAAAACCATCATATCCTGATAGGAGTACTTCGTTACCAAATAAAAGTCTACGGCGGCAAACTTATCCATGTTTGCAAGGATATATTCAGTTTCCTCCTGACAATCTCTGCATGCTGGATCAAACCAGATGATAACAGAAGTTTTACCGAAAGGAATGTCTTTTGAATGAAAGACATTGTTGCTGCCAGGCAATGTCATTGAGAAATTTGGAATAGTCAGCGGATACTCTGGGTTTTTACAGCCAAGTATTGCAGATAGTAAAATGTAGGAGACTAATAGCAAATATTTGAAATTCATTGCCTATCATTTAAAAGGGCTCAACGATAATTCACTAAATTGACGACGAAACCAGTTTTGGCGGATAATTAAACTGTTGAATGAAAGACATAACGCCGGGACTTGGACAAGTGAGTCGCATATAAACACCCTCCTAATAGCGCGTCTGTATCCATTCCTGAATTTGGAAAACCTATGGTTACATTTACCGGAAGCTTTTCCAATCTTTTAAAGTCTTTTGCATTTTTGGGAAAGACCATGATAAAAGAGATAGGACAAGTATCCGGCTCTACGCTAAGGAAGATTGCCCGAACCCTTCTTAGCATTGGCATTACCTTCCTCTTCAGCGGTACATAATCCTCAGGATAGGCCATCACCTGCAGCCACCATCCCGTTCGGCTATTTCCAAACTGTTGTTCCATTTCAGGTGAGTCAGCGCCATAGAGTTTCCGCCATTTTTGGATGATGCGACTTGAGGATTCGAGGGCTTTCTGAGCCTTGTTTTCTGGAATAGTTGTTACTATATTCATCGGGAACCTTTCCTTTTAATCAGCAGATATCAATTAGGGCTAAAATATACCGGGCACGTATGCCCGGTATGGACAAACTTCCGTGATCTAAAGCTATTTATAATGAAGCCAATGTTGTATAAGGGTAAATTGGGCATGCCATCACGGCAACCTTCAAAGGTTTAATCTCAGATGCCGTATGCTATAGGTAGATCAGATGCATCTGTTAGGCAGCAGTGCATGTGTTATTGTCATTAAGCTTATTTTATGGTTACGGGCTAAAGGCTAATCTATCAATGCGTATTTAACGTGAGGGCTAATCTTACTCTTTCAGGATAACGTTTTTCGTTGTGTCTTTGTTTCTGTATGCAAATTAAAACTTCATTTTTTATCTGACAAAAAAACACGCATACATTTTAAACTTTGTTGACCGCATTATTTTTGCGCAGTGCAATCTGAAGGTACCGCACCTTTAATGCGATGATAAGCCCTGGTGAAACTGCTGGTATTACTGTATCCTAATCTCAAGGCCACCTCCTTTATTCTTACACCTGATTGCAATAACTTGTCTGCATAACACATGGCCTGATGTGCTTTGAATTCTCCAATCGATACCTGGAAAAGAAACCTGAAACTGTTATTGAGTTTGGTACTGCCCATACCTGTGAATTTGATGAGATCTTTCGTATCATGCCTGCCGGTAGGGTTGTTAGCCAGCATTTCGCGCAGCAAATGGAGCTGTCGGCATTCTTCTTTGGTTAAGTTCATGGTTATCATTTTATATGAACAATGAAAACGTAACGTAGAACGGATTTTCAAAAATAGTACAGTCTACTGTATCGCGACTTCAGTAACCATTCCGATTTTTCGCTTAAACTCATGGCCAGGGTTAGGCGTTCTGACCATACCTTGCATCAATACTATACCGCATCGCAAAAAAAATCCCGCTACCGAAGCAGCGGGACCATTCCTATATTCATCATCTACTCTAAAAAAATTATTGCGCGCCCTGCCCTGCCTGCATTGGCCAGCCTGGATTCTGATAAATCGGTGAGGTAGAAA